>NZ_JBUEGE010000001.1:0-1372679 GCF_054963755.1 Streptomyces sp. EDA2-14 | reverse complement strand
GCCTGCCGGTCAGTGACCCGCAGGACTTTTCAAAGGAACCTCGCCCCAGCTGATGCTGGAGACGGGGTATCAACATATCTGGCGTTGATTTTTGGCACGCTGTTGAGTTCTCAAGGAACGGACGCTTCCTTTGTACTCACCCTCTCGGGCTTTCCTCCGGGCGCTTCCCTTCGGTATTTCGTATTTCCAACCCTACCAGATCCGTTTTCCGTTCCGTTCCCGGTTCGGAATTCATTTCCGGTGGCCGTTGGAGGGCCTTTGCCTTTCGGCGTGTCCACTACGTTAACCGATTCTCCCGGCAACTCATAATCGAGTCTTACGAGTTCGAATTCCGGCATGCGAGCACACCGAATAGACCCCGTCGAGGGAGATCGTGATGAGTGGTTTGGCCGCTTCCGGTGGTCGGCTGAGAGCCTGTTCCGGTTTCAGCGGCTCGGGCCACATTACGGATCCCGTAGGGGCGCGTCAAGTTGAGCGGCGGCGCGGGGTGTGGGCCCGATAAGGGCTCACCGTCGGGTCGTTGGCGATCCAGAAGCGCCAGGGGTGGACGCCGCCCTCACCGGACACCCCGGTACGTGGGCCGTTGCGCACCTGGTCGGCGGGTACAGGAGTGCCGTGAAGGACCGTCAGTGGGGAGTCGGCGGGGCCGCAGGCGTCGGTGCCGTCCAGGGTTCGGTCCACTGCCAGGGCCGTGGCCAGGCGTGCCGGGCCTTTGGCCAGTTCCTTGTCGTGTCGGGCCGATAGTCGACGCTTGCGGGCCAGTTCGGCGCCTTCGGTGATCTCGCCGGCGCGGAGCAGTACGGCGCTCGCCCTGCCCTCCTCGCCGCAGACCAGGTTCATGCAGTGCCACATGCCGTAGGTGAAGTAGACGTACACGTGTCCGGGCGGGCCGAACATCACGCTGTTGCGGGCGGTCCGGCCGCGGTAGGCGTGCGAGCCGGGGTCGTCCGCGCCGTCGTAGGCCTCCACCTCTGTGAGGCGGAGGACGATCGGTCCGTCGGGGCCGTGGCGGACCAGCGTGCGCCCGAGGAGGTCCGGGGCGACTTCGAGGACGGGGCGGTCGAAGAATTCACGTGCGAGGGGCGTACGGTCGGGGGCCGTGATCATGCCCTCCGAGGGTAGTGGAGCGGGCAGGATGGGCACCCGCGGAACCGGACGCTGACGTCCGGCGTTTCTAGTCAGCAGTAACAGCAGTCAGCAGTAACAGCAGTGGGCCGACGGTTCCGGTGGTTGCAGGCAACGAGAGATCGCGTGCGCGCAGGGCGCGTACGTATACGGAGGAGATCGAGTCATGGGGTTCAAGCGACTGTTGGCGAGTCTGGGTGCGGGCGGGGCGTCCGTGGAGACGGTGCTCACCGAGGTCAATGTCGTACCCGGTGGTGTCGTTCAGGGTGAGGTGCGGATCCAGGGCGGTTCGGTCGACCAGGAGATCGAGGGGCTCTCCGTCGGTCTGCAGGCGCGCGTCGAGGTCGAGGGCCAGGACACGGAGACGAAGCAGGACATCGAGTTCACCAAGGTGCGGCTCGGTGGTGCCTTCCAGCTGCAGGCGCAGGCCGTGCACGCCGTTCCGTTCGGGATCGAGATTCCGTGGGAGACGCCCGTCACGACGATCGACGGGCAGCAGCTGCGGGGCATGAACATCGGTGTGACGACCGAGCTGGAGATCGCGCGGGCGATCGACTCGAGCGACCTCGACCCGATCCATGTGCATCCGCTGCCGTCCCAGCAGGCGCTGCTCGACGCGTTCATCCGGCTCGGCTTCCGGTTCAAGAGCGCGGACATGGAGCGGGGCCACATCCGGAATACACGGCAGAAGCTGCCGTTCTACCAGGAGATCGAGTTCCACCCGCCGCAGCAGTACCGGGGACTCAATCAGGTCGAGTTGAGCTTCGTGGCGGACGACCGGGAGATGGACGTCGTACTTGAGATGGACAAGAAGCCGGGGCTGTTCAGCGAGGGCAGCGACACGTTCCGCTCGTTCGTCGTCGGGCACCACGACTTCCAGGGCACGGACTGGTCGGCGTATCTGCACCAGTGGCTGTCCGAGGTCGGCAGCAAGCGGAACTGGTTCTAGGGTTTCAGGAGCAGGGTCGGCAGCCCGCGGACCCTGTGGAACCAAGGACTCCGTAGATCCAGGAGGTGTCGTTGTGACCGAGCAGCCCACGAGGGCTTCGCTTCCTCATGACTTTCATCCGCAGGTGCCGTCGTTCACCGTCGTGAGCCAGGACTTCGAGCCGGGCGGGACGCTGGACGACGCGCAGGTGTACGCGGCGGGGAACACGTCGCCGCACCTGCGCTGGGAGGGCTTCCCGGCGGAGACCAAGAGCTTCGCCGTGTCGTGCTTCGACCCGGACGCGCCGACCGGCAGCGGGTTCTGGCACTGGAGCGTGTTCGACATCCCGGCCTCGGTGACCGAATTGCCGGTGGGCGCCGGCAGCGGCAAGTTCGAGGGGCTTCCCGAGGGCGCCGTGCAGGTGCGCAACGACTACGGGACGAAGGAATTCGGGGGCGCCGCGCCTCCTCCCGGAGACCCCGCCCACCGTTATGTGTTCACCGTGTACGCGGTCGATCAGGAGAAGCTCGGCCCGGACTCCGACGCCACGCCGGCCTTTGTCGGGTTCAACCTGCGATTCCACACGATCGCCCGGGCCCAGGTCATCGCCGAGTACGGGGCGCCCGCCGAGGGCTGATCCGCTCCCCAGCGTTCACTGAACGTTTGCCCGCCTCTGGTCATGGAATTGATCAGAGGCGGGCATTTTTTTGCCTGGGTATCCCCTGGGGGATGCGGATATTGCGTTGTCCATCTCGGCGTGCACGGCCAGAGTTGACGCACGGACGCCGAGGGGTGATCCGCTGCGTACGGGAGGTGGGCAGGGTGCGAGACACACTGGTGCTGAACGCGAGCTTCGAGCCGCTTTCCACGGTGACGCTCAATCGAGCCGTCGTGCTGGTGCTGCAGGACAAGGCCGTCGTCGAGCAGTCCCACCCCGAACTGCGCATGCGCGGTGCGGCGGTCGACATCCCGGTTCCGCGGGTGATCAGGCTGTGCAGGTATGTCAGGGTGCCGTTCCGAAGACGCGCTCCGTGGTCCAGGCGGGGCGTGCTCGTAAGGGATCAACACCGGTGTGCGTACTGCGGCAAGCGGGCGACGACCGTCGACCACGTGGTGCCGCGGTCGCACGGCGGTGCGGACTCGTGGCTGAACACGGTGGCGTCCTGTGCCGCCGACAACCACCGCAAGGCGAACCGGACGCCCGAGCAGGCGGGGATGCCGCTGCTGCGGCAGCCGTTCGAGCCGACGCCCGCCGACGCGATGCTGCTGTCGCTCGGTGCGGGCGGCCGGGCCGAGCTGCCGGACTGGCTGGCGCAGACCGCCGCGTAGACGCATGAGACGAGGGCCCGCCGACCGTGTGGTCGGCGGGCCCTCGTGCGGTCCGAAGCGCTGTTCGTGGCGTGGTCCTGGGAGCTACTCGATCGGGGGCTGCTCGCGGCGCGGCTGGGGCGGCGTCGGCATGACCGGCGGTGTCTTCGCGTCGCTGCCGCCCGGCGTGGCGCCGAAGTTGCCGAACGCGCCGGAGAGGCCCTTGAGGGCGTCGCCGATCTCGCTGGGGACGATCCAGAGCTTGTTGGCGTCGCCCTCGGCGATCTTCGGGAGCATCTGGAGGTACTGGTACGAGAGCAGCTTCTGGTCCGGGTCACCGGCGTGGATGGACTCGAAGACCGTTCGGATGGCCTGGGCCTCACCCTCGGCGCGCAGGGCCGCCGCCTTCGCCTCACCTTCCGCGCGCAGGATCGCGGACTGCTTCTCACCTTCGGCGGTGAGGATCTGGGACTGGCGGATACCTTCGGCGGTGAGGATCGCGGCGCGCTTGTCACGGTCGGCGCGCATCTGCTTCTCCATCGAGTCCTGGATGGAGGTGGGCGGCTCGATCGCCTTGAGCTCGACGCGGTTGACGCGGATGCCCCACTTGCCGGTGGCCTCGTCGAGGACGCCGCGCAGTGCAGCGTTGATCTCCTCGCGGGAGGTCAGGGTCCGCTCCAGGTCCATGCCACCGATGATGTTTCGCAGGGTGGTGACCGTGAGCTGCTCGATGGCCTGGATGTAGCTGGCGACCTCGTACGTGGCGGCCCGCGCGTCGGTCACCTGGTAGTAGATGACGGTGTCGATGTTGACGACCAGGTTGTCCTGGGTGATCACCGGTTGCGGCGGGAACGGGACGACCTGTTCACGCAGGTCGATGCGGTTGCGGATCGAGTCGATGAACGGGACCACGATGTTCAGGCCCGCGTTCAGGGTGCGTGTGTAGCGGCCGAAGCGCTCCACGATGGCGGCGCTCGCCTGCGGGATGACTTGGATGGTCTTGATCAGGGCGATGAAGACCAACACCACCAGAATGATCAGGACGATGATGATCGCTGACATCGAGTCTCCCGTGCCCCTCGTACCGTTCGTACCGTCGTGGTCCCGGCGCCGTCGCGCCGGAAGATCATGAGGTCTTGCGCGTCGAGTGTGTCAGAACTGCCCACGTCGCGGGGCTGGTTCGGGCCACTTGTCGGTTCAGATGACGATCGCTGTCGCCCCCTCGATGTCGACCACGTCGACCTGGCGGCCCGGCTCGAACGCCGTGTCCGCGTCGAGGGAACGGGCGGACCAGATCTCGCCGCCCAGCTTGATCCGTCCGCCCTCCTGTCCGTCGACGCGCTCGACGACGACGGCCTGTTTGCCCTTCAGGGCCTCGATGCCGGTGGCCAGTTGGGGTTTCTGGGAGCGGTGCCGGGCGGCCACGGGTCGGACGACCGCGATGAGCGCGCACGAGACGGCCGCGAAGACGACCACTTGAAGGACGACACCGCCGCCCATGCCCGCCGTGACGGCGCCTGCGACGGCGCCGACGGCCAGCATCCCCAGTTCGGGCATGGCGGTGATGACGAGCGGGATTCCGAGTGCGGCCGCCCCGATCAGCCACCACACCCATGCGTCGATGTCTGCCACACGACCATGGTAGATCCGCAACTGCCGCGCGGACAGGGGCCGTCCGGCCCGCGCGGGTCAGCCCAGGGGCAGGCCGGTGGCGGTCCAGCGGCCGTTGTTCTCCTCGACGACCAGCGGGAGGCCGAAGCACTTGGAGAGGTTGCGCGAGGTGAGCTCCAGCTCCAGCGGGCCCGCGGCGAGGACCTTGCCCTGGCGGATCATCAGGACGTGCGTGAAGCCGGGGGCGATCTCCTCGACGTGGTGCGTCACCATGATCATCGAGGGGGCGATCGGGTCGCGGGCGAGGCGGCCGAGGCGGCGCACCAGGTCCTCGCGGCCGCCGAGGTCGAGGCCCGCGGCGGGCTCGTCGAGGAGCAGCAGCTCGGGGTCGGTCATCAGGGCGCGGGCGATGAGCGTGCGCTTGCGCTCGCCCTCGGAGAGGGTGCCGAACTTGCGGTCCAGGTACTCGCTCATGCCGAGGCGGTCGAGGAAGGCGCGGGCGCGCAGCTCGTCCACGTCCTCGTAGCTCTCCTGCCAGCCGGCCGTCATGCCGTAGGCGGCGGTGAGCACGGTCTGCAGGACGGTCTGGCGCTTGGGCAGCTTGTCGGCGAGCGCGATGCCGGCGACACCGATGCGCGGGCGCAGCTCGAAGACGTCCGTGCCGGGCTTGCCGAGGGTCTCGCCGAGGATGGTGGCGGTGCCGCTGCTCGGGTAGAGGTAGCTCGAGGCGAGGTTCAGGAGGGTGGTCTTGCCGGCACCGTTGGGTCCGAGGATGACCCAGCGCTCCCCCTCCTTCACCGACCAGGAGACCTGGTCCACCAGAGCTCGGCCCTCGCGGACCACGGATACGTCCTCCAGCTCCAGTACATCGCTCATGAGCGCGTTGTCTCCCATTGCAGTCTCGTCTGTTCGCCGCGTGCGTCATGCCTTCGCAGAGTTCCTGCTCGGCGCGGCCCCCAAGGAAAACCTACGCCACTGCCCCAGTGGTCCATTCCATCGGTCTGGCTTTTGGTGGCTTTGCGGGCTTCTAAGGTGGGGCGCATGCTCACTGAACCACGTTCCGGACGCCTCGCGGCCTGGGGAAATGCCCTTCTTGGTGGATTTGTCGCACCCGATGACGCGGCGCTGGCGATCGTCGGCGAGGACGCGTCGCACCGGGTGGCGGGGCTTCCCGGGGAGGACGGGCCGGTGGGGCTGACGCTGGCGCTCGGCCGGCTGCGGGCGCTCGGCGTCGGCGGCCTGCGGGTGGCGCTGCCCGCGCCGGGCCATCCACTGGGCCTCAGCGGGCCGCCGGAGTTCAACGCGCGGGCCCTGGAGGCCGAGGAGGCGGTGGTCTGCCACGGCGCCGCGCTCGGTCTCGTACCCGAGATCTACGAGGCCGGGCCCGAAGGCGATGTGCACGTGGAGGTGACGTGGCACTGCCTGCCGGTGCGGGAGGCGCCGCCCGCGGATATGCCGTCCCTCGGCGAGGCCGAGCGGGAGCTGGCGGAGGCGCTGAGGGAGGCGACCGAGGTGTTGACGCGGCTCGACGTGGCCGGTTCCGGTCCGGTGTCGGAGGCCGCCGTGGACGCGTACCGGGCGCGGGCGGAGCGGGGGCGCGAGGCGCTGGCGCCGGGGTATCCGGGGCGTGCCGTGCGGGTGCTCGAGCTGGCGCAGCGGGTGGGGCTGCTGATCTCCGTGGCGTACGAGAGCGGGCACGGGGGTGCGGTGAGCGCTTCGGAGATGGGTGCGCGGGCGCTCGCGCTGCGTCCGGTGGAGCGGACGGCGCGGCGCGCGCAGGTAGCCGCGTACAACGCGTTCGTGGAGGAGCGGGAGCGGGGCTGAGCGCGGAGCCGGAACAGGGGAAAGGCCCCCGCGGACCGTGTCCGTGGGGGCCTTTCCGTGCCGTGACGGCAGTGAACGTCAGCCGTTCGCAGCGGTGTTGCCGAACGCCGGGTTCAGCAGACCGATGACGTTGACGGAGTTGCCGTCGACGTTGACCGGAACGTGGACCGGGACGCCGACGTTGTTGCCCGAGCCGACGCCCGGGGAGTTCGCGGCCACGCCGTTGGCGTCGGAGTCGGCGAAGGCGGCACCGGCGGAGGCACCCGCGGCGATACCGGCGACGGCGACGGCCACGGCGGCCTTCTTGGCGATGTTCATGGGAAGCGTTCCTCCAGATATTGCGGTTCGACCCCAGCCGCGGGGTCGCACGCTGAGAAACGCGCGGGGCGCGCGACAGACACGGGGCGCGTCCCCGATCCGCTCGATTGGATCAATAGGCCGACGATTCGACCAGTCGCGCTATCGAACAGCGGACCGGCCCCGCGGGGCGTACCCCGGGGGCCGGTGAATCCTGAGCGTGCGTCAGCCGTTGAAGCCGTTGTTCGCGAACGCCGGGTTGAGGGCGCCGATGACCGTGGCGGTGTTGCCCACGGCGTTCACCGGGATGTGCACCGGAGCCTGGACCAGGTTGCCCGAGCCGACGCCCGGGGACTTCACGGCCTTGCCGTGGGCCTGCGCACCGTCGGTGGCGGAGGCGAGGCCCGCACCGGCGGCGACGAGGCCGCCGGCCACGAGAGTGACGGCCGCGGCCTTCTTCAGGTTCTTCACTTCTGGCTCCTCCTAGCGATCGCCGCGACATGGTCGCCGCAGCACGCATTGGAGAACGCGGCACCGCCCGAAGGGATGCGCCGTACGGGGGACATCTACACGACGGTATGAATTCCAGAACGGAGTGCGACGCTCCGTGTTGCCACTCCGTCCGTGCGCCCGCGCGTGCCCCCGCCGCGCCTCCGCCCTCTCTTCCCGCTCTTCCCGCCGCTCAGCCCGTGACTCCGTGTCGTACGGCCCACAGCGCGGCCTGTGTGCGGTCCGACAGGTCGAGCTTCATCAGGATGTTCGAGACATGGGTCTTCACCGTCTTCTCCGAGAGGACGAGGGCGCGGGCGATCTCCCGGTTCGAGCGGCCGTCGGCGATCAGGCCGAGGACCTCCCGCTCGCGCTCCGTGAGGGAACCGCCCCTCCCCTGCCCGTTGTTGGTCTCCTCCTGGCTGAGCAGGGCGCCCGCCACCTCGGGCTGCAGCAGGATGTGGCCCGCGTGGACGGACCGGATGGCGCCCGCCAGGGCGTCCGGGTCCACGTCCTTGTAGACGTAACCGGCGGCGCCCGCGCGCAGGGCGGGGACGACCGTGCGCTGCTCGGTGAAGCTGGTGACGATCAACACCTTGGCGGGGTTGTCCAGTTCACGGAGCCGGCGCAGGGCGTCGACTCCGTCCATGACCGGCATCTTGACGTCCATGAGGACGATGTCGGGCTTCAGCTCCTCGGCGCGGGCGACTCCTTCGGCGCCGTCCGCGGCCTCGCCGACAACCTCGATGTCGCCCTGCACCTCCAGGAAGGTGCGCAGGCCCCGACGGACGACCTGGTGGTCGTCGACCAGCAACACCTTGATCGGTTCACCCACCGGGGACCTCCATCTCGATCGTGGTGCCCTTGCCGGGCTCCGATTCCACTGTGAGCCTGCCGCCGACGCCGCCCGAGCGGTCGCGCATGGAGACGAGGCCCAGGTGTCGGCCCGCGCTGCGGATCGCCTTCGGGTCGAAGCCGACCCCGTCGTCGGTGACGCGCAGCACGGCGCCCTGCCCCCGCTTGTCGAGCGTGACGCGCACCTTCTCGGCTCCGGAGTGGCGCAGCGCGTTGTGCAGCGCTTCCTGGGCGACGCGCAGCATGGCTTCTTCCTGCGCCGCGGGCAGCGCCTTTATGCCGCTGGTGGTGAAGGTGACGTGCGCCGAGTGGGCGCGGTCGAGCACCTGGGTCTGCGTGCGGAGCGTGGCCACCAGGCCGTCCTCGTCGAGCGCGGCGGGGCGCAACTCGACGACGGCGGCGCGCAGTTCGTCCGCGGCCTCCGCCGCGAGCTCCGCCACGTGCTGCAACTCGCCCTTGGCGCGGCCGGGGTCACGGTCCATCAGAGTGGCGGCGGCCTGTGCGGTCAGGCGCAGCGAGAAGAGCTTCTGGCTGACCGCGTCATGCAGTTCGTGGGCGATCCGGGAGCGCTCCTCGGCGATGGTCAGCTCGCGACTGCGCTCGTAGAGGCGGGCGTTGGTGAGCGCGATGGCAGCGTGCTGGGCGAGGATGCCGAGCAGTTCCTCGTCGTCCTGCGTGAAGCCGCAACCGCCTTCCGGCTTCGGACAGTTCTTGTTCGCGAGGAACAGTGCGCCGATCGTCTCCTCGCCGTCCTTGATGGGCAGGCCGAGGAAGTCCGACATGTCGGGGTGGGCGGTGGGCCAGCCCTCGAAGCGGGGATCCTTGCGGACGTCGGCGAGGCGCTCGGTCTTCGCGTCGCGCAGCATCGCGGCGAGGATGCCGTGCTGGCGCGGCAGCGGGCCGATGGCCTTCCACTGCTCCTCGCTGACCCCGTCGACGACGAACTGTGCGAAGCCCCCGTGGTCGTCCGGCACGCCGAGCGCCGCGTACTCGGCGTCGAGCAGCTCGCGGGCCGAGGCGACGATCGTCTTGAGGACGTCGCGCACCTCGAGGTGCCTGCTCATGGCGAGGAGCGCGGCGCTCACCGCGCCCAGCCCCGTGCGTGGACCTTGACTCATGACCTCACGGTACCGGCGGGGTGTGACAGCCGGATCGGACCGAGGAAGCCCTCCGCCTAGGTCCCTCGGCGTAGGGCGAAGGACCTTGCGTTCTTGCTGCTCGCGCACGAGGTGCCGAGGGCGGCCGCGTTCCTACGTTGAGGACACGACGCGCAACGTATGACGGGACTCAAGGGGACGGTTGTCATGACGGTAGCGATCATCACGGGGGCTTCGCGGGGGTTCGGCAGGGCGCTGGCGACGGCACTGGCGGAGCGGGGCTGGGATCTGGTGCTGGACGCGCGGTCCGCGGGGCCGCTGGAGGAGGTCGCGGAGCGGCTTCGCAAGCACGGCAGGGCGGTGAAGGCCGTGCCGGGCGATGTCGCGGACGGCGGGCACCGGGTGGAGCTGATCGCCGCGGCGTGGGAGTTGGGTGGGCTCGATCTGCTGGTGAACAACGCGGGGGTGCTGGGGTCGGAGCCTCTGGTGCCGCTGGACAGTCAGCCGCTGGACGACTTCAGGTCGGCTCTCGAGATCAATGTGGTGGCGCCGCTCGGCCTGCTCCAGGAGGCGCTGCCGCTGCTGCGCGAGTCCCCGGCCGGGACGGTGATCAGTATGAGTTCGGACGCGGCCACCGAGGCGTACCGCACCTGGGGCGGCTACGGGGCCACGAAGGCGGCCCTCGACCAGCTCGTGGCCGTGCTCGGGGTGGAGGAGCCGGGGCTGCGGGTGTGGGCGGTCGATCCGGGCGGGATGCGCACGGACATGCTGGCGGCGGCCGAACCGGACGAGGACCTGAGCGGGGTGCCGCGCCCCGAGGACGTGGTCCCCGCCTTCCTGAGCCTCTTGGATCGACGGCCCGCGAGCGGGCGCTACTCGGCCCCGTCCCTCCTGGAGGCGTGATGGCGCTGGCGCTGCGGGTGCCCGGGGAGCTGTCGGCGCGGGTCCCGGCCGAGCAACGGGGGCCCGGCCGGGACAGATCGTCGGTACGTCTTCTGGTGTCGCGCGGCACCGCTGCCGCGCACCACTCCTTCTCCGAGCTGCCGTCCGTGCTGCGGGCCGGGGATCTGCTCGTCGTCAATACGTCTCCTACGTTGGCGGCGGCCGTGGACGGGCGGCTCGGGCACGCGCGCGTGGTCGTGCACTTCTCGACGCGGGGCGACGACGGGCGCTGGGCGGTGGAGCTGCGGGACCCGGACGAGCGGGGCACGACGCGGCCGCGCGCCGGAGGTCCCGCGGGGGCCGTGGTCGCGCTCCCCGGCGGCGTACGCCTCACGTGGGAGGAGCCCCAGGAGGCGGGGAGCGAGCGGCTGTGGTGGGTGCGGGCGGACGGGGACGTGGCAGCGCTGTGCGCCCGGCACGGGCGGCCGATCCGCTACTCCTACACGGAGCGGGACCAGCCGCTGGCCGTCTATCAGACGGTGTTCGCGCTGCCGTACGCCGACGGGGCGGGCAGTGCGGAGATGCCGAGCGCGGCGCGGCCCTTCACGGAGGCGATCGTGTCGCGGCTGGTGAGCCGGGGTGTGCAGTTCGCGCCGATCACGCTGCACACGGGGGTGGCGTCGGCGGAGTCGCACGAGCCGCCTTATGCGGAGCGTTTCGAGGTGCCGGAGGCCTCGGCCCGGTTGATCAATGCCGCCAGGGCCGCGGGCCAGCAGGTGATCGCCGTGGGGACGACCGCCGTGCGGGCCGTCGAGTCCGCCGTCGGCGGCGACGGGGTCGTACGGGCGGCGCGTGGCTGGACGGATCTGGTGGTGACGCCCGGGCGCGGGGTGCGGGTGGTGGACGGGCTGCTGACGGGGCTGCACGAGCCGGAGGCCTCCCATCTTCTGATGCTGGAGGCGGTGGCGGGGCGGGCCGCCGTCGACCGTGCGTACGAGGAGGCGCTGAGGGGGCGCTACCTGTGGCACGAGTTCGGGGACGTGCATCTCATCCTCCCGGAGGAGGGGACTCACGCTGCGCATTGCAGTGGCAACTAAAAGTGAATTCGGCGGGGGGTGCGTGTGACGCCGCGCATAGGGTCCACGTCACGTACGAAGGTCCGTAGTGGATGAGTACGGGACTTTGGTCCCGTTGCGGCACTGGGGCAGGAAGTCGGACATCGACTTCCTGTCCCTTTTCGCGCCCCCACGGACCACTACCCGACTTCGTAGGTCACACCTTTGCCACGGGATTTTGCGGCCGCTAAGAATGTCCATCGTTGTTCGGCGCCGAGGGGGTCTACCCCCGGCATTCGTGCCCTAAACACGACCGTCCGATTCCCGGTCGGCGAGCGACTTCCGTTCTTAGAGAGGTCCCCATCTCATGACCAAGCACGCCAACGCCGGCCATAGTCAGCTGACCCGCACCCACAAGCTCTCGTTCGCCGGTGTCGCCGCTCTCGGCGCCGCCGCCCTCGCGGTGACGCTGGTGCCGGGTCACGACACGCAGGCTTCGGCGAAGGACGAGACGGTCGCCGCCGCTCCGGTCGCGTTCACCACCGAGGCCGGCGCGAAGCAGATCAAGGACGTCCACGCCAGCGTCACCGACCAGCAGGCCGCCGCCAGCGAGAAGGCCAAGCAGGCCGAGGCCAAGGCGAAGGCCCGCAAGGCCGCCGAGGAGAAGAAGAAGGCCGAGGCCGAGAAGAAGGCCAAGGCCGAGGCTCAGGCGAAGGCCAAGGCCGAAGCCGAGGCGAAGGCGAAGAAGGAGCGCGAGGCCAAGGAGGCCGCCGCCCGTGCCGCCGCCCGCAAGCCGGTCTACGCCAACAACCTGGACGGCTGGATCAAGGAAGCCCTCTCGATCATGAAGTCCAAGGGCATTCCGGGCTCGTACGACGGCCTGCACCGCAACATCATGCGTGAGTCGGGCGGCAACCCGAACGCGGTCAACGGCACCGACGTCAACGCCCAGAACGGCACGCCGTCCAAGGGCCTGCTCCAGGTCATCCAGCCGACCTTCGACGCCTACCACGTCGACGGCACCGCGAACAGCCTGACCGACCCGGTCGCCAACCTCGTGGCCGCGGCCAACTACGCGGCCGACAAGTACGGCTCCATCGACAACGTGGACAGCGCGTACTGATCCTGTAGTCGGGACCTCCAGGTCCGGCACACGCTGAACCCCCACGGCACGAAGGGCGGCACCCACAGGGTGCCGCCCTTCGTGTTGTCCGCAGTGCGTCCGCGGTCGGTCGCCCACCGCAGGAGGTCGCCTACTTGCGCATGACCTCGGGCTCGTGGCGGCGCAGCAGGCGCGCGACCGCGAAGCCGCAGGCGATGCCGATCAGGATCAGGACCGTGAGGTCGATGCCCCACTGGGTGACCGAGTGCTCCCACAGCGGGTCGAGGTCGTTCGGCTTGTTCGGGTCCCACGGCGGCATCAGGTGGCCGAGGTCCAGGGTGGCGCCCGCGGCGCCCACCGCCCAGCGGGACGGCATCAGCCAGGCGAACTGCTCCAGGCCCAGGGTGCCGTAGATCTGGAAGAGCACGCCGGTGAACACGACCTGGACGATCGCGAACATGACGAGCAGCGGCATCGTCTTCTCGGAGGTCTTCACCAGCGAGGAGATGACCAGGCCGAACATCATCGACGTGAAGCCGAGCGCGATGATCGAGATGCACAGCTCGGCGGCCGGCGGCAGCACGAGCCCTTGCTCCGGAAGCTCACGCGTCGAGAAGCCGATGGCGCAGATGATGAGGCCCTGGATGGCCGTGATGAAGCCCAGGACGATGACCTTGGACATCAGGTACGCGGAGCGGGACAGACCGGTGGCCCGTTCCCGCTCGTAGATGACCCGCTCCTTGATCAGCTCGCGGACCGAGTTGGCCGCGGCCGAGAAGCACATGCCGACCGAGAGGATCAGCATGATCGTGCCGGCGTCGCCGTTGAACTTGGCCGGTGGCTTGGGCGGGCCCAGGCCGAAGTCGGCCGGGATGACCACGGAGACGAGGCCGAGGACCGCGGGCAGGATCACCATCAGGCCCATGAAGCCCTTGTCCGAGGCGATCACCGAGCAGTAGCGGCGGATCAGCGTGATCAGCTGCGAGCCCCAGGGCTGCGTCTTGGGCGCCTTGATCGCGGCGGGCGGCGGCACCTGGCTCGACTGCGCGGCCACGGCGTCGATGTCGGCCGCGTACATCTGGTAGTGCTGCGAGCCCTTCCAGCGGCCCGCCCAGTCGTAGTCGCGGTAGTTCTCGAACGCCGAGAACACGTCGGCCCAGGTCTGGTAGCCGAAGAAGTTGAGGGCTTCCTCCGGCGGGCCGAAGTAGGCGACGGCGCCGCCCGGTGCCATCACGAGGAGCTTGTCGCAGAGCGCCAGCTCGGCCACGGAGTGGGTGACGACGAGGACCGTGCGGCCGTCGTCGGACAGTCCGCGCAGCAGCTGCATGACGTCGCGGTCCATGCCCGGGTCGAGGCCCGAGGTGGGCTCGTCCAGGAAGATCAGCGACGGCTTGGTCAGCAGCTCCAGGGCCACGGAGACGCGCTTGCGCTGGCCACCGGAGAGGGAGGTGACCTTCTTCTCCTTGTGGATGTCCAGCTTGAGCTCGCGCAGCACCTCGTCGATGCGCTGCTGGCGCTCCTGCTCGCTGGTGTCCGCGGGAAAGCGCAGCTTGGCGGCGTACTTGAGCGCCTTCTTGACGGTCAGCTCCTTGTGCAGGATGTCGTCCTGCGGGACCAGACCGATGCGCTGGCGCAGCTCGGCGAACTGCTTGTAGAGGTTCCGGTTGTCGTAGAGGACGTCGCCCTCGTCGGCGGGGCGGTAGCCCGTGAGCGCCTTGAGGAGCGTCGACTTTCCGGAGCCGGACGGGCCGATGACCGCGATCAGGGACTTCTCGGGGACGCCGAAGGAGACGTCCTTGAGGATCTGCTTGCCGCCGTCGACCGTCACCGTCAGATGGCGGGCCGAGAACGAGACGTCACCGGTGTCGACGAACTCCTCGAGCCGGTCGCCGACCAGGCGGAACGTCGAGTGGCCGACGCCGACGATGTCGCTCGGGCCGAGCAGCGCCGTACCGCCCTTGGGGATCGGCTCGCCGTTGACGTACGTGCCGTTGTGCGAGCCGAGGTCGTGGATCTCGAAGCGGCCGTCGGGCGACGCGTGGAACTCGGCGTGCAGCCGCGAGACCTGGAGGTCGGAGACCACCAGCTCGTTCTCCAGGGAGCGGCCGATGCGCATGACGCGGCCGAGTGCCAGCTGGTGGAACGTGGTGGGGCTGCGGTCGCCGTACACGGGCGGGGCCCCCGCGACCCCGCCGGCGCTCTGCTGCTGAGGCACCTTCTGCGACTGCGCCTGCCGCTGCCACTGCTCCTGCGGCTCCTGCTGCCGTGGCTGGGGCGCCTGCCGGGACCAGCTGGGCTGCTGCTGGTACTGCTGGGGTGGCGGCTGCTGCGTGAGGCCGGCGGCCTGCTGCTGTGCCTGGTGCGGCGAGGCCACGGCGGCGGCGCGGGCGCTGCCCTGCACGGTCAGGCACGGGCCGTCGGTCGAGTTGCCCAGGTGCACGGACGAACCGGGGCCGATCTCCATCTGGTGGATCCGCTGGCCCTGCACGAAGGTGCCGTTGGTCGAGCCGTGGTCCTCGATGACCCAACTGCGGCCGCCCCAGCTGATCGTGGCGTGCTGCCACGACACCCGGGCATCGTCGAACACGATGTCCGCCTGCGGATCGCGTCCGAGGGTGTACGGCCTGGACTGGTCGAGCGTCCAGGTCCTGCCATTCAATTCCAGTACGAGTTCAGGCACTCCATGCCCCACTGAGTTGTCCCCCGAGTCTTTCCCCCGACATGGGAAGTCTAGGGATGTCGAACATCGTGAGGAACTATTTCAGGAAGCACTCCGTGACCGAAAGGCGGGCCTTGCGCAAAGCTCGTCCGCACCTCCCGTACGCCCCTTGGCAGCCGCCCCGTTGACGGTGCGGATACGGCCCCGGAGAGTGGTAGCAGCCCACAACTCCCGGCGGAACGCGAGCACATGGGGGCTCGGGGGCGAGGTGGGGCGGATCGGGGGGTCCTTGATGGCGTTGGCGGAGAGCGGCCGGGACGCGACGCGGCGCGCGCGCCCACCCGTCGGCGATGTCGTGCTGTCCGCCGTGGCCGCGGTGAGCTGGGCGTTCATCGCGATGGCCGGAGTCGCGGCGCTCGGCCTGCACTTGCTGGAGGCCGACACCGCGGCCTCGCTCGGGCCGATGACGGCCGCGGTGGTGGCGCTCGGGGCGGGCGGGCGCGTGACGCCGTCCGGGGACGTCTCGGCCTTCGGACTCGACGGCGCGCAGGCGCACACGGCGATCGACGTCGCGCCGCTCGGCGTGGGGCTTGTCGGCGCGCTCGTACTCAGCTGGTTCTTTCTGCGCTCCTTGCGGGGCACGGGAGTCGAGGTGGCGCCCGGTGAACTCCTGGTGCGCGCGGGCGGCGTGGTGGCGCTCTTCGTGGCGATGATGGGCGGGCTGGCCTGGGCCGGTCACGACCTCATCACGATCGACGGCTCGCAGTTGGGGCTCGACGACATCACGGGCGGCGGGAAGGAACTGCCGGGCGGCATCGCGGACAAACTGCCCGGTGGGATCGGTGGACTGCTGCCCGACAAGATCGGCGATCTGGTCGACGCGAAGGCGTCCGTGGGGTTCACCGTGGAGACCGTCCCGTCGTTGCTGGGCGGTGCGGCGTTCGCGGTGGGCGTCCTGGTGATCGCGCTGCTCGCGTCGCGGCGCACTCTGTTGCCGCACGCCCTCGCGCCGGTGCACCGGACCGTGCGCCCCGCCGTCTCCGCGCTCGTGACGGTGCTGCTGGCGGCGGTCGTCGCGGGTCTCGCGGCGGCGGTGTACGCGATGGTCGGCGACGAGCACCCGAAGCGGATCGCGGGCGCCGCGCTGCTCGGGGCGCCCAACGGGGTGTGGACGGGTATCCCCATCGGCCTCTTCGTGCCCTGGGACGGCAAGGCGACGGGAGAGCTCGCGAAGCTGCTGCCGGATCCGCTGGACGAGCTGCTGCGGGCGTCGTCGAACGAACCGGTGACGCTGGCGCGGCTCGCCGAACTCGACGGGCGGGTGTGGTTCTTGGGCGTCGCGGCGGCCCTGATGATGCTGCTCGCCGGGGTGCTGACGGCGGTGCGCTCGCCCGTGACGGGGAGCGTGTGGGGCTTCGCGGGGCGGTGCGCGGTGCGGTTGGGGGGCGTGACGGCGCTCGCGCTGCCGCTTCTGGTGTGGCTCACCGGGGTGTCGGCGGGGGCCTCGCTCTCGGTGCTCGGGTTCGACGCGTTCGGGGCGGGGATCGAGTTGCACGGGCAGGTGGGGATGGCGTTTCTGCTCGGGGCGGGGTGGGGCGCGGGGGCGGGGGCGCTGGGCGCGGTGCTGGCGTATGTGTGCGGGGCGGCCCGGCCTGTGCCTCCGGCGGACGAGGGGCCGGCGGGGCCGTACCGGCCCAGTCGTCCGTATCGTCCGGCCAATCCGGATACGAATCCGTATCTGCGGCCCTATCGACCGTGACGCTCGTCCGGGGTGCGGTCTCGGGGCTCTGCCCCGGACCCCGCGCCTCAATCGCCGGCGGGGCTGGATTTACCGAGACCCGCGTCTCGATCGCCGGCGGGGCTTGATGTGTGCCTGATGGGCGGGTCTGAAGAGGCGGGTCTTAACAGGCGGGCCTTGATTGCGGGGGGCGTACAAAGGCCCGATAACGTAGACCCCATCATGAGCGCTTCGCAGCCCCAGCCCACCGCTGATGCCCCTTCCGTGGACGTTCCGGCGGACGTCCCCACCCTTCTGGTCAAGATCTTCGGCAAGGACCGGCCCGGTATCACCGCCGGGCTCTTCGACACCCTCGCCGCCTACTCCGTCGACGTCGTCGACATCGAGCAGGTCGTCACGCGCGGCCGCATCGTCCTGTGCGCCCTCGTCACCCAGCCGCCGGCCGGGCTCGAAGGGGATCTGCGGTCGACCGTCCACAGCTGGGCGGAGTCGATGAAGATGCAGGCGGAGATCATCTCCGGCATCGGCGACAACCGTCCGCGCGGCACCGGCCGCTCCCACGTCACCGTCCTCGGTCACCCGCTGACCGCCGAGTCGGCCGCGTCGATAGCGGCCTGCATCACCGGCACCGGCGGCAATATCGACCGTATCTTCCGGCTTGCGAAGTACCCCGTGACGGCGGTCGAGTTCGCGGTGTCCGGCACCGCGACGGAGGAGCTGCGCACGGTCCTCGCCACCGAGGCCGCGAAGCTGGGCGTGGACGTGGCGGTCGTCTCGGCGGGTCTGCACCGCCGTGCGCAGCGGCTCGTCGTGATGGACGTCGACTCGACGCTCATCCAGGACGAGGTGATCGAGCTGTTCGCGGCGCACGCGGGCTGCGAGGACAAGGTCGCCGAGGTGACGGCGGCGGCGATGCGCGGCGAGCTCGACTTCGAGCAGTCGCTGCACGCGCGCGTGGAGCTGCTCGCGGGCCTCGACGCCTCGGTCGTGGAGAAGGTGCGCAGCGAGGTCAGGCTGACGCCGGGCGCCAGGACCCTGATCCGTACGCTCAAGCGCCTCGGGTACCAAGTGGGTGTCGTCTCGGGTGGCTTCACGCAGGTCACGGACGACCTGAAGGAGCGCCTCGGGCTGGACTTCGCGCAGGCGAACACGCTGGAGATCGTCGACGGCAGGCTGACCGGCAAGGTCACGGGCGAGATCGTGGACCGCGCGGGCAAGGCGCGCCTCCTTCGCCGGTTCGCCACCGAGGCCGGGGTGCCGCTGGAGCAGACCGTGGCGATCGGCGACGGCGCGAACGACCTGGACATGCTGAACGCGGCGGGGCTCGGCGTCGCCTTCAACGCCAAGCCGGTCGTGCGCGAGGCCGCGCACACCGCGGTGAACGTGCCGTTCCTCGACACGGTGCTCTATCTGCTGGGCATCACGCGCGAAGAGGTCGAGGCCGCCGACACCCTGGAGCCGTAGGACCTCGTGCGTGGGGCCCGGTACCGAGGATTCGGTACCGGGCCCCACGTCGTATGAGTGACGGGCAGTGGCGGTTACTCGCTCGGCGCCCAGTAGTCGACGAGCGTGGCGGTGCCGGGCTCCAGGCTCTTCCACGGTCCGCCGAACGTGAGCACGGAGAACGCGGCGGTCGGGAAGCCGCGTCGGTTCAGCCGCTGCCCGGCGTCGCCCTCGGCGTCCGCGGCGAGGATCTCGGAGAGTGCCTGGACGCCGGGGTTGTGGCCGATCAGCACGGCATTGTGCACGTCGTCGGGGGTCTCGTTCAGCACGGCGATCAGCTCACCGGGCGAGGCTTCGTAGATCCGCTCCTCGTACACGGTCTTCGGTCGCTCCGGCAGCTCCTGCACGGCGAGCTTCCAGGTCTCACGGGTACGCGTGGCGGTCGAGCACAGGGCCAGGTCGAAGGGGATGCCGGAGTCGGCCAGCTTGCGGCCGGCGACGGGGGCGTCCCTGCGGCCCCGCTCGGCGAGCGGGCGCTCGTGATCGGAGACCTGCGGCCAGTCCGCCTTGGCATGCCGGAAAAGGACAATCCTGCGGGGTTCTGCGACGCTCATGCGTCCCAGCTTCGCATGAAACCCTCCGTCGGGCGCAGGGAGTTGACGTGGTCACTCAAGCCGGGTGAACGACGTGCACAGGTACTAGCGGAGCAGCAGGTCCTTCACGCGTCCCAGGATGTGGACGAGGCTCGGCTCCCCCGCGACGGCCTGTGCGTCGGACGGGTTGAGGATCAGCAGGAGCAGCGCGACGAAGGCGACGGCCGGCAGCACGATCGCCCACCACGGCAGCCGGACGTCGACGCGGCCCGTGGCTGCCGGGCGGGGCCGGGTGTGCGTGGGGGCCGACATGGGGTGCCTCCGGGGTCCGTGTGCGGTGGGTGCGCCTCGTCCGGTGTTCCGGCGATCTCGGCGACACTTCGACGGTACGGAACCGGGGGCCGCGGACCCATCCGGTGATCCACCCACTTCACCCTGACACTGACCCCCTAGGGGATGGTGGAGCTAACCCCACCCCGCACCGGAGGGTCCGGTTCTACGGTGCGGCGATGGACGCGATGATGCCGACGACGACGGTGACGGCGAGCATCGCGCCCAGCACGAGGAGCAGCTTCTTCTGGCCGTTCTGGGGATTCGGCTCGAGCACAGGCGACATGCGCCAAGTGTCGCACCTGTTCCCGGGCCTCAGGCCGCCGGGGCCGCCCCGGCCGTGTCGCCCGCCTCGTCCTCGACGGTGCGGTTGCGGCCCGCGAACACGCCCACCACGATCTGCGGCACCATCAGCGCGGCCATCAGCGCGATCGGCGCGCCCCAGCCGCCGCTGTGCTGGTAGAGGACGCCGACGAGCAGCGGTCCGGGGATCGAGATCAGGTAGCCGGTGGACTGCGCGAAGGCGGACAGCTTGGCGACGCCCGCGCCGGTACGGGCGCGCATGCCGACCATGGTGAGCGCGAGCGGGAAGGCGCAGTTGGAGACGCCGAGCAGCAGCGCCCACGCCCAGGCGCCGGAGGCCGGGGCGAAGTACAGGCCCGCGTAGCCGGCGAGTCCGCACACGCCGAGGGCGATCACCATCGGCCCCTGACTGGGCAGCCGGGCGGCCATGCGCGGGATGACGAAGCCGAGCGGGATGCCCATCGCCATGGTGACGGCGAGCAGTACGCCCGCGGTCGACGCGGAGACGCCCGAGTCGCGGAAGATCTGCGCCATCCAGCCCATGGTGATGTACGCGGCGGTGGCCTGGAGGCCGAAGAAGACGGCGAGCGCCCAGGCGGTACGGCTGCGGGCGATGCGCAGGCCGTCGCCCTCGGCGGCCGTCGTGGCCTCGGCGGCGGGCACGGCGTCGGCCGCCAGGGTGGAGGTGTCCTTCTTGCGGACGAGCGGCAGCCAGGCCAGGGCCGCCGCGACGGCGAGCGCCGCCCACACGGCGAGTCCGGCCTGCCAGCTCCCGCCGAGCGCCGAGGTCACCGGCACCGTGGCGGCGGCCGCGGTGGAGGTGCCGAGCGCGAGGGCCATCGAGTACAGGCCGGTCATGGTGCCGACCTTGTCGGGGAACCAGCGCTTGACGATGACCGGCATCAGCACGTTGCTGACGGCGATGCCCATCAGGGCGAGCGCGCTGGCGACGAGGAAGCCGGCGGTGCCGCCGGTGAAGGGGCGGACGACGAGGCCCGCGGCGATGGCGAACATGCCGGCGCAGACGACGGCGCTCGGGCCGAAGCGCCTGGCGAGCCGGGGCGCCATCACGCCGAAGATCGCGAAGCAGAGCGGCGGCACGGAGGTGAGCAGTCCGGCGATGCTGCCGCTCATCCCGAGTCCGTCGCGGACCTCTTCGAGGAGGGCGCCGAGGCTGGTGATGGCGGGCCGCAGGTTCATCGCGGCGAGGACGATGCCGACCGTGACGAGCCGGACGACCCACGCGCGCGGGGCGGGCTGCTCGGTGCGTACGGGGGTGTCGGGGGTGGTGCTCGGTGGCGCCATGGTCGGGGTTTCCTCACTAGCCATGAGACCCATCTTAGAATCATGGGATGATTGGCTGTCCAATCGGTTCGCTACCGTACGACTCCGCCCGCACGAAGGAACGTCATGCCACTGACCTCCCCCCAGCGTTCGGCCCTGTCCGAGCAGGTCATCTCCGCCCTGCGCGCCCAGATCTCCTCGGGCGAGTGGCCGGTGGGCTCCCGGATCCCGACGGAACCGGAGCTCGTGGAACAGCTGGGTGTGGCCAGGAACACGGTGCGGGAGGCGGTGCGCGCCCTCGCGCACAACGGCCTGCTGGACATCCGGCAGGGCTCGGGCACGTACGTCGTGGCGACGAGCGAGCTGGCGGGCGTCATGCAGCGGCGGTTCGCGGAGGCGGCCCCGCAGGACATCGCCGAGCTGCGGGCCACGCTGGAGTCGAGCGCGGCGAAGTTCGCGGCGGAGCGGCGCACCGAGCGCGACCTGAAGCAGCTCGACGCGCTGCTGGTGCGGCGTGAGGACGCCTGGTCGTCCGGGGACACGGAGGCCTTCGTGTCGGCGGACGCGACGTTCCACCTGGCCGTGGTGGCCGCGGCGCACAACGACGTACTGACGGCGATGTACGCGGACCTCGGCGAGGTCATGCGGGACTGGCTGCGGGAGGACGTGGGCGAGCGGCTCACCGCGGAGAACCACATGGACCACACCACTCTCGTCGACGCGATCCGGGACGGCGACGCCGAGGCCGCCGCCAAAGAGGCCGCGCGCTATCCGTTCGACTGCCGGCCCGGCCGGCTCAACGCGCCCGCTTGTGGTGACTGACCCACGCGGTCCGCACGTTCTTCCAGCACCGGCCGTCCATCCGCAGGGTCTCGGCCGGGAAGACCGCCTTCGGCCGTGAGTCGGTGTCGATGTCCCACCACGTGGCGCACTCGATGTGCAGGGCGACCCGGTCGACCGTCGGGGACGGGTTGTGGCAGGTGGCGCTCACCAGGTAGCGGTCGATCTCGATCCGGCACGAGGCGCCTGAGGGCGCCTTCTTCTGGGCCGGTTTCTCGTCGGACACGGCGTCGTAGGGCAGCGCGAACAGCAGGGTCAGCGCGGCAAGGGTGGGGAAGGCGCGGCGTGGGAAACGCAAAGGGGACCTCCTCGCACCAGCGTGCGTGGAGGTCCCCCCGGCCCGCCCGGCCAGTGGGCCGAACGGGTGGTGCCCAGCGGAGCGGTTACGCGCCGATCGCGTGCAGACCGCCGTCGACGTGCACGATCTCGCCCGTCGTCTTCGGGAACCAGTCGGAGAGCAGCGCGACGATGCCGCGGCCGGCCGGCTCCGGGTCCTCGAGCTTCCACTCCAGTGGGGAGCGGGAGTCCCACACGGACGCCAGCTCGCTGAAGCCGGGGATCGACTTCGCGGCCATGGAGCCGAGGGGACCCGCCGAGACCAGGTTGCAGCGGATGTTCTGCTTGCCCAGGTCGCGCGCCATGTAGCGGCTGGTGGCCTCCAGGGCGGCCTTGGCCGGGCCCATCCAGTCGTACTGCGGCCAGGCGAACTTGGCGTCGAAGGTCAGGCCCACGACGGAACCGCCCTCGGTCATCAGCGGCAGCAGCGCCGTCGTCAGCGACTTCAGCGAGAACGCGGAGACGTGCATGGCCGTGGAGACGGACTCGAACGGCGTGTTCAGGAAGTTGCCGCCGAGGGCGTCCTGCGGCGCGAAGCCGATGGAGTGCACGACGCCGTCGAGACGGTCGCCCAGGTGCTCACGGACCTGGCCCTCCAGGCGCGCGAGGTGCTCGTCGTTCGAGACGTCGAGCTCCAGGACCTTGACCTTGTCGGGCTCCGGCAGCTTCTTGGCGATGCGCTCGGTGAGCGTCGGCCGCGGCCAGGCGGTGAGGATGATCTCCGCGCCCTGCTCCTGGGCCAGCTTCGCGGTGTGGAAGGCGATGGAGGACTCCATCAGCACACCGGTGATGAGGATCTTCTTGCCCTCGAGGATTCCAGCCATGGTTCAGTGACCCATTCCCAGTCCGCCGTCAACCGGGATGACGGCTCCAGTGATGTACGAGGCGTCGTCGGAGGTCAGGAACTTCACCACTCCGGCGATCTCCTCGACCTTCGCGTACCGGCCGAGCGGTACCTGCGACACGATGCCCGCGCGCTGCTCGTCGGTGAGCGCCTGGGTCATGTCGGTGTCCACGAAACCGGGGGCGACGACGTTGAAGGTGATGTTGCGCGATCCCAGCTCGCGGGCGAGCGAACGCGCGAAGCCGACCAGACCGGCCTTCGAGGCGGCGTAGTTCGCCTGCCCCGCCGAGCCGAGCAGGCCGACGACGGAGGAGATCAGCACGACGCGGCCCTTCTTGGCGCGCAGCATGCCGCGGTTGGCGCGCTTCACGACGCGGAAGGTGCCGGTGAGGTTGGTGTCGAGGACGGACTCGAAGTCCTCCTCGGACATGCGCATGAGGAGCTGGTCCTTGGTGACGCCGGCGTTGGCGACGAGCACCTCGACGTTGCCGTGCTTCTCCTCGATCTCCTTGTAGGCCGCGTCCACCTGCTGGGTGTCCGTGATGTCGCAGCGGACGGCGAGGGCGCCGGCGTCGACGAGCTCCTTCGGGGGCTCTCCGGAGCGGTAGGTGAAGGCCACCTTGTCGCCCTGCTCCAGGAAGGCGTGGGCGATGGCGAGGCCGATGCCACGGTTTCCTCCGGTGACGAGAACCGAGCGGCTCAACGGATCACCCTTTCGTTCGGCGGTCGAATACCTCTTGAACCTATCCGCCTCGGGGACCGGGTGCCGAATCCGGGGGCGACAGGGCGAGGGGGTGCTCTCTGTGGGGTTCCCACAGAGAGCACGTGTCGTGGTTCACTCACACGCACCGTGCCGCGACAGAAGGGGAAGCCGCCCATGGCCCACGAGATCGATCAGTCGTTCCTGGCACTGCCCCTGCGGGCACTCGCCGACGCGGCCCTCGCGCGCGCCCGCGCGCTGGGCGCCGAGCACGCGGACTTCCGGCTCGAACGGGTGCGGGGCGCCTCCGTGCGGCTGCGGGACGCCAAGCAGTCGGGGGCGTCCGACAGCACGGACCTGGGCTATGCCGTGCGCGTGGTGCACGGCGGTACCTGGGGGTTCGCCTCCGGTGTCGATCTCACGATGGACGCGGCGGCGCGGGTCGCCGCGCAGGCCGTGGCGATGGCGAAGCTGAGCGCGCAGGTGATCAGGGCGGCGGGTTCCGACGAGCGGGTCGAGCTGGCGGACGAGCCGGTGCACGCGGAGAAGACCTGGGTCTCCTCGTACGAGATCGATCCCTTCACCGTGCCGGAGGAGGAGCGGGCGGGGCTGCTCGCCGACTGGAGCGCGCGGCTGCTCTCCGCGGACGGGGTGTCCCATGTGGACGCCTCGCTGTACTGCGTCCACGAGAACAAGTTCTACGCGGACACGGCGGGGACCGTCACGACGCAGCAGCGGGTCCGGCTGCACCCGGAGCTGACGGCGGTCGCCGTGGACGACTCCAGCGGCGAGTTCGACTCGATGCGCACGATCGCGCCGCCGGTGGGGCGCGGCTGGGAGTACCTCACCGGGACCGGCTGGGACTGGGAGTCCGAGCTCGCCGAGATCCCCGAACTGCTCGCCGAGAAGATGCGTGCGCCGAGCGTCAAGGCGGGCGCGTACGACCTGGTCGTGGACCCGTCCAACCTCTGGCTGACGATCCACGAGTCCATCGGGCACGCCACCGAACTCGACCGCGCGCTCGGCTACGAGGCGGCGTACGCGGGCACCTCCTTCGCCACGTTCGACCAGCTCGGCAAGTTGAAGTACGGCTCCGAGATCATGAACGTGACCGGTGACCGCACCGCCGAGCACGGGCTCGCCACCATCGGGTACGACGACGAGGGCGTGGCGGGCCAGTCCTGGGACCTGATCAAGGACGGCACCCTCACCGGCTACCAACTGGACCGGCGCATCGCCAAGTTGACCGGCTTCGAGCGCTCCAACGGCTGTGCGTACGCGGACTCCCCCGAGCACGTCCCCGTGCAGCGGATGGCGAACGTGTCGCTGCGGCCGGATCCGGGCGGGCTCGCGACGGAGGACCTGATCGCGGGGGTCGACCGGGGGCTGTACCTGGTGGGCGACCGCTCGTGGTCGATCGACATGCAGCGCTACAACTTCCAGTTCACCGCGCAACGGGCGTACGCGATCCGGGGCGGGAAGCTCGCCGGGCAGGTGCGGGACTTCGCGTACCAGGCGACGACGACCGACTTCTGGGGCTCGATGGCGGCGGTCGGCGGCCCGCAGACGTACGTGCTCGGCGGCGCCTTCAACTGCGGCAAGGCCCAGCCTGGCCAGGTCGCATCCGTCTCGCACGGCTGCCCGAGCGCCCTCTTCAAGGGCGTCAACATTCTGAACACGACGCAGGAGGCCGGTCGATGAACGTCACGCACGGATTCGGCCGGGGGTCCGGGGGTTGTCCCCCGGGAAAGCACAGTCTGAACACCACGCAGGAGGCCGGTCGATGAGCCCGCGCAGGTCCGGGACCAAGCCGTACGAGATCGTCGAGCGCGCCCTGGAGCTGTCGCGGGCCGACGGCTGTGTGGTCATCGCCGACGAGACGTCCACCGCCAATCTGCGCTGGGCGGGCAACGCGCTCACCACGAACGGGGTGACGCGCGGGCGCACCCTCACCGTCGTCGCGACGGTCGACGGCAAGGAGGGCACGGCGTCCGGTGTCGTGTCCCGGTCGGCCGTGACCGCCGACGACCTGGAGCCGCTGGTGCGCGCCGCCGAGGAGGCCGCCGCCAAGGCGGGGCCCGCCGAGGACGCGCAGCCGCTGATCCGCGACGTACCGCACTCCCCCGGCTTCACGGACGCGCCCGCCGAGACCTCGTCCGCCGTCTTCGCGGACTTCGCGCCCGCGCTCGGCGAGGCGTTCGCCCGCGCGCGTGCCGGTGGCCGCGAGCTGTACGGGTTCGCCAACCACGAGCTGACCACCAGCTACCTGGGGACGTCCGCGGGGCTGCGGCTGCGCCACGACCAGCCCGACGGGACGCTCGAGCTGAACGCCAAGTCGCACGGGCGCACGCGGTCGGCGTGGGCGGGGCGCTCGACGCGGGACTTCAAGGACGTCGACCCGGCCGCGATGGACGCGGAGCTGGCCACCCGGCTCGGCTGGGCGCGGCGCCGGATCGACCTGCCCGCCGGCCGGTACGAGACGCTGCTGCCGCCGACCGCCGTGGCGGACCTGCTGATCTACCAGATGTGGTCGGCGGGGGCGCGGGACGCGGCGGAGGGCCGCACCGTGTTCTCCAAGCCGGGCGGCGGTACGCGGGTGGGCGAGCGGCTCAGCGAGCTGCCGCTGACCCTGCGCAGCGATCCGCACGAGCCGGGCCTCGAATCGGCGCCGTTCGTCCTCGCGCACGCCTCCAGCGACGCGGGATCGGTGTTCGACAACGGGCTGCCGGTCGGCGCCACCGACTGGATCCGCGAGGGCGAGCTGAAGCACCTCTCGACGACCCGGCACAGCGCCGCGCTCACCGGGCAGCCCGTCGCCCCCGCGATCGACAATCTGATCCTCGACGGCGGCGGCGGGAAGTCCCTGGACGAGATGGTCGCCGGTACGGAGCGCGGGCTGCTGCTCACCTGCCTCTGGTACATCCGCGAGGTCGATCCGGCGACGCTGCTGCTCACCGGGCTCACCAGGGACGGCGTGTATCTGGTGGAGAACGGCGAGGTCGTGGGCGAGGTGAACAACTTCCGGTTCAACGAGTCGCCGGTCGGCCTGCTCGGCCGGGCCACGGAGGCCGGGCGGACGGAAAAGACGCTGCCCCGCGAGTGGGGCGACTGGTTCACTAGGGCGGCGATGCCCGCGCTGCGGGTGCCGGACTTCAACATGAGCTCGGTCAGCCAGGGCGTCTGACGCCCATAGACTGGCAGGGTTCCAGCAGATCCGTTCAAGGAGAACAAGAACCGTGACCGACATCGTCGACGACCTGAAGTGGCGTGGCCTGTGGGCCCAGTCCACTGACGAGGACGCACTGCGCAAGGCGCTCGCGGACGGTCCGGTCACGTTCTATTGCGGCTTCGACCCGACCGCGGCCTCCCTGCACGTCGGGCACCTGGTGCAGGTCCTCACCATGCGCCGGCTCCAGCAGGCGGGCCTGCGCCCGCTCGCCCTGGTGGGCGGCGCGACGGGCCAGATCGGCGACCCCCGCCCGACGGCGGAGCGCACGCTGAACGATCCGCAGACGATCGCGCTGTGGGTCACCCGGCTGCGCTCGCAGATCGAGCCGTTCCTCGACTTCGAGGGCGAGAACGCGGCGACGATGGTGAACAACCTGGACTGGACCGCCGGGATGTCCGCGATCGAGTTCCTGCGCGACATCGGCAAGCACTTCCGGGTCAACAAGATGCTGACCAAGGACTCCGTGGCCCGCCGCCTGGAGTCCCAGGAGGGCATCAGCTACACCGAGTTCAGCTACCAGCTGTTGCAGGGCATGGACTTCCTGGAGCTGTACCGCCGCTACGGCTGCACGCTCCAGCAGGGCGGCTCGGACCAGTGGGGCAACCTCACGGCCGGGCTCGACCTGATCCACCGCCTGGAGCCGGACGCGGTGGCGCACTGCATCGCGACGCCGCTGATGGTGAAGGCCGACGGCACCAAGTTCGGCAAGTCAGAGGGCGGCGCCATCTGGCTCGACGCGGAGATGACGACGCCGTACGCGTTCTACCAGTTCTGGCTGAACACGGACGACCGGGACATCTCGAAGTACATGCGCATCCTGTCCTTCAAGTCCCGCGAGGAGCTGGAGGAGCTGGAGCGGCAGACCGAGGAGCGGCCGCAGGCGCGTGCCGCGCAGCGTGCGCTGGCCGAGGAGCTGACGACGCTGGTGCACGGCGCCGACCAGACGGCCGCTGTGATCTCCGCATCGAAGGCGCTGTTCGGGCAGGGCGACGGGAACCTGGCGGACCTGGACGAGGCCACGCTCGCCGCGGCCCTGTCCGAGCTGCCGAAGGCCGAGGTCACCGAGCTTGGCCCGGTTGTCGACCTGTTCGCCGAGGTCGGCCTCGTCGCCAGCAAGTCGGCCGCGCGCCGCACGGTGAAGGAGGGCGGCGCGTACGTGAACAACGTGAAGGTCGCCGCCGAGGACTTCGTGCCGGGCACGGACGAGCTGCTGCACGGCCGGTGGCTCGTGCTGCGGCGCGGCAAGAAGAACCTCGCGGCGGTGGAGGTCACGGGCGCGTAGCCCTCGCCCCGCACCGCCCCGCAAGGCCCGGCCCGCTGACGCGGCTGCCGGGCCTTCGGCCGTCTCCGGGGGCAGGGCCTGTCGTCACACTCCCGTCGTCGCCCGAAGGGCGGCGTCGCGGCGTCTGGGGCGTGCGATCGCAAGGCGCCGGGAAGTCCTAGTAGCGGAGCTACTCGGGCTTTTCGGCAACGCCGCGAGCGTGCGTGCCAGGCGTCGCGACGCAGACGGGAGTGTGACGACAGGACCTAGGCCTTGCTCTTGTTCCCGCGCAGTGCCACCCACACCCGGTCGCCCACGCCGACCACGACCACCGCGCCGATCAGCTGCAGCAGGTGGCGGATCCAGTCGATGCCCTTGGTGTCGTCGACGCCGAGGCCACTCGCCGCCCAGTTGCCCAGGATGCTGCCGAGGATTCCGAAGATCACCGTCAGCCACAGCGGGATCTGCTGTTTGCCGGGCAGGATCGCCTTGGCGATCAGGCCAAGCACCAAGCCCACGATGATCGCCCACAACCAGCTCATGTCGTCGCCTCCTCGCACGGTGCGGGGGCTCTGAGCGGCCGCCCGCGCGTTCAGTTTCACCGCGTAGGCCATACGGCGCATGTCGGACAGCTCCGTACGTGCTATTGCGCAGGCCACGCCCCTGGGTCGGGCCCGCCCCCGGTCTCGTAGCCGACGCATACCGGGCGTACCGTGGACGCAGTCCGGAACGGGGAGCGTCCGGCCGGCCGGCGGGTGGTGGAGTGTGATGCGGAAGCGCAAGGGCAACGGCGGAGCAGAGGTCTTCCGGATCACGGGAGCCCGCCAGGGGCTCGCCGACGACGTCCGCGGCCGGCAGCGCCGGTACATCATCTCGATGGCGGTCCGCACCGTTGCGGTGATCCTCACCGCGGTGCTCTGGAACGTAGAGCGGCACGTCGCCGTCGTGACACTGGTGCTCGGCGCCTTCCTCCCCTACGTCGCCGTGGTGATCGCCAACGCGGGCCGGGAGAACGTGCCGTCGCTGCCGTCGACCTTCGTGCCTGCTCCCTCGCGCCCCATGATCTCGCCGGTCGCGTCCGCCGACGCCGCGGAATCCGCTCCGGAGGACCGGGCCTGAGCGACATTCGGCCACCGCGCACAACCGGTCGTCAAAGCTCAAGAAAAGCTCAGATCAATCATGTTGTTCCGGTGCCGGGCAGCGGGTCCCGCGTGACATACTGCGTGAGCGCTCCGCATCCCCCGTCGGAGCGACGGACCGACGCCGGGCAGCTCCCCCCGTGGCTGCTCGGCGTCGCCATTTCCGGGGCGTTTTCCGCGGCGTTTAAGGTTGAGGCGTGAACCTCGCGAACCTCTCCGGACCCTCGCCCGCCACCCCCCAGTGCTCCGCCAAGGGCTGTCGGGCCGACGCCGTGTGGGTACTCGCGTGGAACAACCCGAAGCTGCACACGCCGGAGCGCCGCAAGACGTGGCTGGCGTGCGAGGAGCACCGCGAGCACCTGGCCAAGTTCCTCGGCGTGCGCGGGTTCCTCAAGGACACCGTGGCGCTGGCGGAGTGGGAGGACCCGGAGACCGGGGCCGAGGGCTGAGGACCGAGGGCCGAGCCCCGCCCCTCAGCCGCCGATCGCCGACATCGGGCGGTCCGGCTGCAGGAACGAGGGGTCGTCGAGCCCCGAGCCCGCCTTCTTGCCCCACATGGCGCGCTTCCAGATCTCGGCCAGCTCCTGGTCCGGCATCTCGGAGCGCAGGGCCGCCCGCAGATCCGTCTCCTCCGTGGCGAACAGGCAGGTGCGGACCTGTCCGTCCGCCGTGAGGCGCGTGCGGTCGCAGGCCGAGCAGAACGGGCGGGTCACCGAGGCGATGACGCCGACGCGGTGCGGTCCGCCGTCCACGATCCAGCGCTCGGCGGGCGCGGAGCCGCGCTCCTTCGCCCCTTCCTCCGTGAGCTCGAAGCGCGTGCGCAGCGAGGTCAGGATGTCGCCCGCGGTGATCATGCCGTCGCGCTTCCAGCCGTGCTGGGCGTCGAGCGGCATCTGCTCGATGAAGCGGAGCTCGTAGTCGTTCTCCACCGCCCAGGCGAGGAGGTCGGGGGCCTCGTCCTCGTTCAGCCCCGGCATCAGGACGGAGTTGACCTTCACCGGGGTGAGGCCCGCGTCGCGCGCCGCTTCGAGGCCCTCGATGACGTCCTTGTGCCGGTCGCGGCGGGTGAGGGTCTTGAAGACGTCGGGCCGGAGCGTGTCCAGCGAGACGTTGACCCGGTCGAGGCCTGCCTCCTTGAGCGCCTTCGCGGTGCGCTTGAGCCCGATCCCGTTCGTCGTCAGGGACATCTTCGGGCGGTGCTCCAGGGCGGCGACCCGCTCGACGATGCCCACCAGGCCGGGCCTGAGCAGGGGCTCACCGCCGGTGAAGCGGACATCGGTGATGCCCAGGTCGGTGACGGCGATGCGGATGAGGCGGACGATCTCGTCGTCCGTCAGCAGGTCGGGCTTGGCCAGCCACTGCAGGCCCTCCTCGGGCATGCAGTACGTACACCGCAGATTGCACCGGTCGGTCAGCGAGACCCGCAGGTCGGTTGCCACTCGGCCGTATGTGTCGATGAGCACGTGGGCCCCCTCCCTCGGCGTGTTCCTGTGTCCTGATCCCGAGCCTACGTGACAGGTATGACAGGAGCAGGCCTGCGAACCGACGAGTGTGCCGGGCCCCGCGTCGTACGGATCTACGACGCGGGCCCGGCACACAGGGGCGAACCGCAGGTCAGTGGGCTCCGGTGCCCGTCAGGGAGCGGACCTCGAGCTCGGCGTACTTGCCCTTGTCGGCCTTTTCCTTGGCGACGTAGGTGCCGATGATGCCCAGCAGGAAGCCGACCGGGATCGAGATGATCCCGGGGTTCTCCAGCGGGAACCAGTGGAAGTCGACGCCCTTGAACATGGAGGTCTTCGGGTTGCCCGAGACGACGGGCGAGAAGAGCACCAGGAAGACCGCCGTGAACAGGCCGCCGTAGATCGACCACAGCGCGCCGTTGGTGTTGAACCGCTTCCAGAACAGCGAGTACAGGATCGTCGGCAGGTTGGCGGAGGCCGCGACCGCGAAGGCCAGGGCGACGAGGCCCGCCACGTTCAGGTCGCGGGCGAGCGCGCCGAGGGCGATCGAGACGATGCCGATGAAGACCGTGGCCCAGCGGGCCGCCTTCATCTCCTGCTTCTCGGAGGCCTGCCCCTTCTTGATGACGTTCGCGTAGATGTCGTGCGCGAACGAGGAGGACGAGGCGAGGGTCAGGCCCGCGACGACCGCGAGGATCGTGGCGAAGGCGACCGCCGAGATCGAGGCGAGCAGGATCGCGCCCCAGCTGGAGTCGACGCCGCCCAGATGGAGCGCCAGCAGGGGTGCGGCCGTGTTGCCCGCCGGGTTGGAGGCGATGATCTCGTCCGGCTTGATGAGCGCGGCGGCGCCGAACCCGAGCGCGATCGTCATCAGGTAGAAGGCACCGATGATGCCGATGGCCCAGTTGACCGACTTACGGGCCGCCTTGGCGGTCGGCACCGTGTAGAAGCGGATCAGGATGTGCGGCAGACCCGCCGTACCGAGCACGAGCGCGATGCCGAGCGAGATGAAGTCGATCTTCGACGTGGCCGTGACGCCGTACTTGAGGCCCGGCTCCAGGAACGGCGAGCCCTTGCCGCTGTTCTGGGCGGCCGTGCCGAGCAGGTCCGAGATGTTGAAGTTGAACTTCAGCAGCACCAGGAAGGTGAGGAGGATGGCGCCCGCGATCAGCAGGACCGCCTTGACCATCTGCACCCAGGTGGTGCCCTTCATGCCGCCGATGGTGACGTACACGATCATCAGGACGCCGACGAGCGCGACGATGAGGATCTTGCCCGCGTCCGTGGTGATGCCGAGCAGCAGCGAGACGAGGACACCGGCGCCCGCCATCTGCGCGAGCAGGTAGAAGATCGAGACGACGATCGTCGAGGTGCCGGCCGCCGTGCGCACCGGGCGCTGGCGCATCCGGTAGGCGAGGACGTCGCCCATCGTGTAGCGGCCGGAGTTGCGCAGCGGTTCGGCGACCAGGAGCAGGGCGACGAGCCAGGCGACCAGGAAGCCGATCGAGTAGAGGAAGCCGTCGTAGCCGAAGAGGGCGATGGCGCCGGCGATGCCGAGGAACGACGCGGCGGACATGTAGTCGCCGGAGACCGCGAGACCGTTCTGGAAGGCGGTGAACTGGCGGCCGCCCGCGTAGAAGTCGGAGGCGCTCTTGGTCTGGCGGCCCGCCCACACGGTGATGACGAGGGTCGCGAGGACGAACACCGCGAACAGGCTGATGATCAGCGGGCGGTGCTCGGTGGCCTCCGCCGCGGCCAGGGGGAACTGGGACAGGTGGGGGTTCACGCGCCGCCCTCCAGACGGGACTTGATGGCCTCGGCCTTCGGGTCGAGCTTGGTGGCGGCGTGCCGCGAGTACCACCAGGCGATGAGGAACGTGGTCAGGAACTGGGCGAGCCCGAGGATGAGGGCCACGTTGATGTTGCCGAAGACCTTGGTGCCCATGAAGTCGCCCGCGTAGCTCGACAGCAGCACGTACACGAGGTACCAGGCGATGAAGGCGACGGTCAGCGGGAAGGCGAACGAGCGGTGCGCGCGGCGCAGTTCACCGAACTCCGCACCCTCCTGCACCTCGATGAACTCCTCGGTGGAGGGCAGCGCGGGCCCGTCGTGCGGGCTGCCCTTCTGCGGTGGTGGTGCGTCGGTGGCCACGGACTCTCCTCGCAATGGGGTGCTGTCTCTTACCTCAACGTGATCTGGATCACGCGGGCCGGGTCGCGATGGTAGAGCTCCCCGACCCCCTGCACAACGGCACGGGAGCAGGGTCGACGCGGTTCAACTCACTTTGTTCTTTCGGAACTTCTTTCGGAATTCGTTGATGACCTGCGGCGACCAGAGATACCTTCACACCGCACCACGCGTCATGTACCTGCCCGACAACCACGCGTGTACCGGGCACTTCCATAAACGACGGATGATGTGGAGACCCCATGGCTCATCTGCCTTCCAGACGCCTGCCGTCCCGGCGCCGCCTGGCCCTCGCCCTGCCGATCGGCATCGCCCTGACGGCATCCTTCGGCTTCCTGCCGTCCGCGGCCGCGGTTCCCGTGGCCGACTCCCCCTCGGTGACGGCCGCTTCGGACTCCGCACTCGCGTACGTGGTGAACACGCGCGCCACCGACGCCCGCACGATCTCCTCGGTGACCAGGGCGATATCCGCGGCGGACGGCACCGTCGTCGAGACGTACGCGAAGATCGGCGTCATCGTCGCCCACTCCTCGAACCCCGACTTCGGCAAGCGAATACGCGCCGCCAAGGGGGTGGCCACGGCGGGCGCGACCCGTACCTCGCCGCTCAGTCCGGCCGGCACCACCGAAGAGGGCGCCGTCCAGAAGCTGTCGAAGGCGGACGCCAAGTCCCTGGCCGCGAGAGCGGATTCCGCCCAGGAGCCGCTCGAGGCCGACCAGTGGGACCTGCGGGCCATGGGCGCCGACAAGGCCGCGAAGATCAACCCGGGCAGCAGGAACGTCACCGTCGGCGTCATCGACACCGGCGTCGACGACACCCACCCGGACCTCGCCCCGAACTTCTCCGCCTCGCAGTCCGCGAGCTGTGTCGGCGGCAAGGCGGACACCTCGCCGGGCGCCTGGCGGCCCGCCAAGCCGGACCACCTCCACGGCACGCACGTCGCCGGTGAGATCGCCGCCGCGCGCAACGGCATCGGCGTCGCCGGTGTCGCGCCGGGCGTGAAGGTCGCCGGCATCAAGGTGGCCGACCCGCAGACCGAGCTGTTCTACCCGGAGAGCGTCGTCTGCGCCTTCGTGTTCGCCGCGGACCACGGCATCGAGGTCACCAACAACAGCTATTACGTCGACCCGTGGATGTACAACTGCATGGACGACCCGGACCAGCGGGCCATCGTCGACGCGGTGAACCGGGCGCAGCAGTACGCCGAGAAGAAGGGCACCCTGAGCCTCGCCTCCGCGGGCAACTCCAACCACGACCTCGACTCCGACGCGATCGTGGACGACTCGAGCCCGGACGACTCGACGCCGGTGAACCGCACGATCGACCCGCACACCTGCTTCGACGTCCCGACCCAGCTGCCGGGTGTCGTCACGGTGAGCGCGACGGGCGTGACCAAGGCCAAGTCGTACTACTCCAGCTACGGCAACGGCGTCATCGACATCGCGGCGCCGGGCGGCGACAAGTACAAGAAGCCGACCGACACCCCGTCGAAGGACGGCCGCATCCTGTCCACGCTGCCGGGCGGCCAGTACGGCTGGCTGCAGGGCACGTCGATGGCGTCGCCGCACGCCGCGGGCGTCGCCGCGCTCCTCAAGTCGACGCACCCGAAGGCCTCTCCGGCGCAGTTGCAGGCCCTCATGAAGGCGCAGGCCGACAAGGAGGCCTGCCCGACCGCGTACGACGGGGACGGCGACGGCACGGTCGATGCCGTCTGCGAGGGTCCCGAGCGGCGCAACGGCTTCTACGGGTACGGGATCGTGAACGCCCTGAAGGCCGTCAAGTGCCCCTGTAGGACACGCAAGTCCCCCTGTAGGAGACCTGATTCGGCGGGGCCGGGTGGCGCAGACCACTCGGCCCCGTCGCGCGCCGCCCGTGTGCCGGGGCCAATCGCTGCGCGATAGTGCGGACATGACACATGCGCCCCATGCCCCGGTCGACACCGGGACCGTGTGGGCGACGCTCGGCGGCGACCCCGCCCTGCTCGCCCGCGTCTCGTACCGCACGCGCGCGGGTGCGCTGCCCGCCCGCCTGCCCGTCGTCGACCTGGCCAGGGCCTGCGTCGGCGGCTGCTCGCTCGCCGCCGCCGAACTGGCCGCCACGCGCGCGAGGCACTCCGTGGGCGCCGTCAGGGTGCGGGTCGACGACGGGGCGGTCGCCACCGCGTTCACCAGCGAGCGGCATCTGCTGATCGACGGGCGCGCACCGGTGACCTTCGCGCCGCTGTCCCGGTTCTGGCGCGCGCGGGACGGCTGGCTGCGCACCCACGCGAACTATCCGCACCACCGGGCACGGCTGCGCGCCGCCCTCGGGGTCGGCGCGGACGCCACCGTGGCCGACGTGGCGGCGCTGCTCGCGGAGCGCTCCGCGTTCGAGGTCGAGGAGACCGTGTACGCGGCCGGGGGCCTGGCCGTCGCGCTGCGCACGCCCGCGGAGTGGGCGGCGCATCCGCAGGGCACGCTCGTGGCCGGGGAACCGCTCCTGACGCTCGACCGGGTCGACTCGGCGCCGCCGCGCACCCTGTCGCGCGGGGTGCTCTCGCCCGCGGCCGGGATCCGGGTCCTCGACCTCACGCGTGTCATCGCGGGCCCTGTCGCGACGCGCACCCTGGCGCTGCTCGGCGCGGACGTGCTGCGGGTGGACGCGCCCCAGCTGCCCGAGTCCCCCGACGCACACGCCGACACAGGGTTCGGCAAGCGCTCGACCCGGCTCGACCTGACGGACGCCGCGGACCGCCGCACGTTCGACGAACTGGTCGCGGGCGCGGACGTGGTGGTCACGGGGTACCGCCCCGGCGCACTCGACCGGTTCGGGCTCTCCCCGGAGGCGCTCGCCGAGCGGCGGCCGGGGCTGGTGGTGGCGGCCCTGTCCGCGTGGGGCGGCTACGGCCCGTGGGGCGCGCGGCGCGGCTTCGACAGCCTCGTCCAGGTGGCGGCGGGCATCGCGGCGACCGAGGGCTCCCCGGAGCGGCCGGGGGTGCTGCCCGCGCAGGCGCTCGACCACGGCACCGGCTATCTGCTGGCGGCGGCCGTGCTGCGCGCGCTCACCGAGCAGACCAGGGACGGCGGTTCGCGGGTGGTGCGGCTCGCGCTCGCGCAGACGGCGGACTGGCTCGTGCGCGGGGCACGCCTGCCGGGGTACGGCGAGCGCGCGGAGCCGTACGCGGCGGACGATCCGGCCGCCTGGCTGTCGGAGGCGGACAGCACGATCGGCCGCCTGCGGCACGCCCTGCCGCCGCTGTCGTTCGACGGTGGGCCCGCGAACTGGGCGCGCCCTCCGGCGGGTTGGGGCACGGACGAGGCCGGGTGGCGGCCGGCGGCGTGAGGCCACGGGCGCGCGGGGGCCGTCCGGAGCCGTGTGCCCCACTTGTTGGTCTGCGCTTGCCGGAGCCCGTGCCACCTGGTGAAGATCCAGTGGTGAGTTCGATACCGCCGCCCACCGATGCCCCCGTTCCCGTCGGCGCCGACGTCCCGCTGCGCAGGCCCGGCGCGGGGCGCGCCGTCGCCGTGCTCGTCCTCGTCGCCGTGGCCGCGCTGATCCCGCTGCTCGGTCCGCGTGCGGCGCTCGACGGCACCGGGGAGGCCGCGGCGCCCGGCGTCGGCGTGATCGCGGTGCTGCGGACGGCCCTGTTCGCGGCGTTGTGCGTCCAGGCGGGCGAGGTGTTCGCCGGGTTCCTCGCCCGCAGGGTGGCCCCGGCGCGGGAGCTGCCGCCCACCTGGTCGGCGTACGCGCCGTGGGCCGGGTTCGCGGCGGCGCTCGGGCTCGCCTCGGTGGTGGCCTCCGGGAATCTGATCCCGCACAGCGTCGCCGCCCTCGACCTCGGCGGCCTGGGCTCCACGCGCGACGGCACGCTCGCGCTCGTGGAGGTCAACGGCTTCCTGCTCGCGGGCCTGTGCGCCCGCTGGCGGCGCCCGGCGACGGCGCTCCTCCCGCTGGCCGCCGTGGCCGTCGCGGAGGCGCTGCGGGCGCATCCGGCGGCCGAGGACAGCGCGCTGCTCGGCTCGGGTCTCACCCTGGTCCATCTGATCTGCGCCGCCCTGTGGGTGGGCGGCCTGCTGTACGTGCTGCGCACGACGCACGTCTGGCGCACGACCGCCCCCGAGGCCGGCGCGGCGCTGCTCGGTCTCTACGCGCGCGTGGCCGCGGTACTCCTTGCGGCCATCACCGCGACGGGCGTGTGCAGCACCCTGCGCCGGATGCCGCCGAGCACGGTCCTCGACCAGCTGACGACGACCGCGTACGGGCGCGTGCTGCTCGCGAAGGTGCTCCTCGTCGCCGTCGTCGCGGGGCTCGCCCTGGCGGCACGGCTGCGCCTGCGCCGCGCCACGGACCTCGGAGCGGCCCATGTGCCCGCGCGCGCGGAGGTCGTGGTCCTGGCGGTCGTGGTGGCGGTGTCGGCGGCCCTGACGGCGCTGCCGGTGCCGATCCGCTGGTGACCGCTCAGGCCGTCCTGGCGGCCTCCACGCCGCGCGCCGCCGGGGCGGGGGCGCGCTCCCCCAGCACCCCACGGGCGAGCAGGTACTGCGCCGCCACGTAGGTGCCCATGACCCAGAAGTCGGGGCGCGGCAGGGCGGGCCACTCGGCGATGCCCGTGGCGATGAGCGTGTCCGAGAGCAGGAACAGGGCGCCGCCCACGCCCGCCGCGACGCCGAGCCGGGACGCCGCGAACGCCATCCCGGTCAGCAGCACGCTGTACGCCGCGACGGGCCCGCGCATGTCCGGCGGCAGATCGGGCCAGAGCGCGACCACCGTGGCGACGAGCGCGACGCCGTACGCGGCCCCGAGCAGCGCACCACGCGCGCGTACCGTCCCGTGCCGCTTGAACAGCACCAGGTAGCAGACGTGTCCGACGGCGAAGGCGCCCATCCCGGCGAGGAACACGAGGTCCTGGTCGAAGAGCAGCAGCACGTCGCCGCACCACCCGAGCAGCAGGGCGGCGCACAGCAGTCGGGGGCCGCGGCACGCGACCACGTAGGCCACGAGCAGCAGCATGAGCAGGGGCTTGAGGACGACGTGCGCTCCGTGCGCGCCCAGGAGCAGCGCGACGAGGTCGGCGGCGCACGCCGCGAAGAACAGCGCGCGCCATGTCGGAGCGGACGGCCTCACGCGGCGCCCTCCGTGACCTTCTGCGGGGCGCCGTTCTGCGGGGCGCCGTTCTGCGGTGCGTCCGGCACGCCGATCGGCCGGGGCTGCCAGCCGGGCCCGCGGAAGACCCTGCCGGCCCGCTCGCGCCAACTGCTCGCCGCCTTCAGGTCCTTGGCGATGGCCGCGTACTCATGGGTCGCGACGCGCAGCGGGTTGTACGTGGCGATGTTCTTGGTGAGCCCGAACTCGGGGCGCTCGACCTCCGCCACCCACGAGCCGAAGAGCCGGTCCCAGACGACGAGGATCCCGCCGAAGTTCCGGTCCAGGTAGCCGCCCTGGGAGGCGTGGTGGACGCGGTGGTGGGAGGGCGTGTTGAAGACGAACTCGAAGGGCCGCCACATCTTGTCGATGCGCTCGGTGTGGATCCAGAACTGGTACACGAGGTTGACCGACGAGCAGAAGGCGAGCGCCGCCGGGTGCACGCCGAGGGCGATGAGCGGCAGGTAGAACGGCCATACGGTCAGGCTCGTCCAGGGCTGGCGCAGCGCCGTGGTGAGGTTGAACCTGCGGCTGGAGTGGTGCACCACGTGACAGGCCCACAGGATGCGGATCACGTGGTGCCCGCGGTGCGACCAGTAGTAGAAGAAGTCCTGCCCGAGGAGCATCAGCGGGATCGTCCACCACAGGACGGGAACGCGCAGCGGCGTCAGTTCGTAGACCGCCGTGTAGATCGCGACGATCGGGATCTTCCACAGGAAGTCGAAGACCAGGCTTCCGAGCCCCATGGTGACGCTGGTCGCCGCGTCCTTGGTCTCGTAGCCGGCGGCATCCTCGTCGGGGTGGATCCGGACGCTGATGATCTCCACGATCGTCAGCAGCACGAAGGCGGGGATCGACCACAGCACGGCGTCGGGCAGGTTCGGGGTCGGCATGCGTGCACCGTAAGCGCCCCGACCTGCCCCCGGCTATAGTTAGTTACTGACAAGTATTACTGCCGGTAAGGGGTCAGACTCCGGTGGCCCCCAACAAAGAACCCGCCGCATACGTGACCGCCATGGCCAGCGCTCCCCCGCCCACGTTGCGCCAGACCGCGGGCCGCACCGCCGCGCTCCCCATCCGGGCACTGCCGTAGCCGGTGCAGGCGAGCGCCACGAGGACGGAGCCGACGGTGACGGGCAGCCGCCACTCGGCGGGCGGCAGGACGATGGCGAGCAGCGGCAGCAGGGCGCCCACCGTGAAGGCGAGGAAGCTGGCCCACGCGGCGTGCCAGGGGTTGGTGAGTTCGTCGGGGTCGATGCCGAGTTCCACGCGCGCGTGGGCGCGCAAGGCGTCCCGTTCGGTGAGCTGCTCGGCTGCCTCGCGGGCCACGTCGCGGCTGAGTCCACGCTCCTCCAGGAGGTCGGTGAGTTCCTCCAGTTCGGCGTCCGGCTGCTCCTTCAGCTCGCGCTTCTCCATGGCGATGGCGGCCTTCTCGGAGTCGCGCTGCGTCGACACGGAGACGTACTCGCCCGCGGCCATGGACATCGATCCGGCGAGCAGCCCGGCGAGCCCGGCCGTGAGCAGCGTGGAGCGGTCGTCGGTGGCTCCGGCGACGCCGACGACGAGGCCCGCGGTGGAGACCACGCCGTCGTTGGCGCCGAGCACGGCGGCGCGCAGCCAGTTGAGCCGCGAGCCGAGCGCGCCGCCGTGGGACTCGTCATGGGTGGGTTGCGCTCCTGGTTCTGTCACGCGGTGAGCATGGCACCCGCACCCTCACCACACGCGGACCGACGCCCCCGGCGCGAACACCGGGCTCGTCGCGTCCGCGGGCGGCTCCTTGAGCGGTTCGTCGATCTCCGCGACCGTGGGTCCGACGCGGGCCGCGATCGGGTCGAGGAGGCCGAGGTCGAAGCCGTAGACGCGGGCGGCGTTGCCGCCGACCATCGCGGCGATCTCGTCCTTCGGCAGCCCCGCGTAGGCGATGCGCAGCCCTTCGCGCGTGTAGGGGTGCGTGCCCTCGTCGTGCGGGTAGTCGCTGCCCCACATGATCTTGTCGAGGCCGATCCGGTCGCGCAGGGGCACCTCGTGGGGACGCATGAAACTCGCCCCTACGAAGCAGTTCTCGCGCCAGACCTCCGAAGGTCCCTTGCCCATCGAATCGGCGAGCCCGGCACCGAACTTGGACTCCGCCGTGTCGGCCCTCGTGGCCGCCCGGACCAGGCGCGCGTGGTAGTAGTCCAGCATGTCCAGGACGCCGGGGATCCAGCCCGAGCCCTGCTCCGTGAGGACGAGCCTGAGGTCCGGGTGCTTGCGGAAGGCGCCGCCGAAGACGAGGTGCCACAGGGCGCGGTGCGAGAACCACGTCGTCTCGACCATGAAGACCGCGCGGGCGGCCGGTTCCTCGCCGAGCGGCGGGGACGCCGAGCCCGCGTGGTGGTTGACCGGGACGCCGAGTTCGGCGCAGGTCCGCCAGATCGGGTCGTACGTCGACGAGTACAGCTCCGGGAGGCCGGAGCCCGGCGGCGTGCCGGGCAGCAACAGCCCGCCCTTCAGGCCCGCTTCGGCGGCCCAGCGGATCTCCTTGACGGCCTCGTCGACGTCGTTGAGGAGGATCTGGAAGACGCCCGCCCTGCGGCCGGGGGCGGCGGCGCAGAAGTCCGCCAGCCACCGGTTGTGGGCGCGCAGGCCCGCCCAGCGCTGCTCGAACTCCTCGCGTGTGGGCGCGGGCGCCATCAGCGAGGCGGACGGGAAGAACGGCGGGATGGTGTTCGGGAAGACGACCTCGGCGACGATGCCGTCCCGCTCGAGCTCCTCGACGCGCCGGTCGGAGTTCCAGTTCCGGTCGGCGGTGTCGGCGAGCAGGTCCTCGTACGGGTTGACATAGCCGGCGGCCCACGCGTCGAACGCGTCGTGGTGCCGGGACTCCAAGTACGGCTTGTAGTCCAGGAGATCGGCGCCCGCGTGGCAGTCCGCCGAGATGACCGTGTACCTGTCCTGAGGAGTGTTCACGGCGTCACCCCGATGTGCGGGAAGTCGTTCTCCGTCAGCCAGTGCCGCCCCACCTCGCGCGAGCGCGCCCAGGACGCCTCGACGGCGCTCTGGTCGGCGTCCTGGCCGAGGTCGGCCGGGGTCGGCCCGATGCGTGCGGCGAGCGGCGCCAGCTTGGCGGTGTCGAAGCCGAACACCTCGGCGGCGGACAGGCCGAGCATCCGCCGGGTCTCGGAGACCGGGATGTCGTGGAAGGTCTTCTGCAGCCACGCGCGCGTGTCGGGCCAGGTCCCTTCGGGGTGCGGGAAGTCGCTGCCCCACAGGATGTTGTCGACGCCGATCTCGTAGCGCTGGGCGAGCTCACGGCGCTTGGTGTTGGTGGCGCAGACGAAGACCTGCCGGTCCAGGTACTCCGCCGGGGAGCGCTTCAGCTCGGCGAACGGCGAGAGCTTCTTGCCGCCGTGCGCGCCCAGGTAGAGCCGGTCCATGAACCACAGCAGGTTCGGCAGCCACCAGCAGCCCGACTCGGCGACGCCGAACTTCAGCCCCGGATGCCGCTCGAAGGCGCCCGACCAGAGCAGGAACCACAGCGGGCGGGCCGGCCACCACGTCACTTCGCTCACGTAGATGCCGAGATGGTCGCCGTACTCGTGGCGCGGCGCCGCCCCCGAGTGCGTCACCACGGGCATCTCGCACTCGGCCGCCGCCGCCCACACGGGGTCGTAGCGGCGCGCGTGGTACGGGTCCTGGTCGACCCACATGGAGGGGATCATCAGGGCGCCGAGCCCCGACTCCTTGGCGCGGTGGATCTCGGCGACGACCTTGTCCGGGTCGGCGGTGACCGGCAACAGGGCGACGCCGCAGTGCCGTTCGGGGTGCTGCCCGACGAACTCGGCGAGCCAGCGGTTGTGCGCCTGCGCGCCCGCCATGCCGAGCTCGGGGTCCTGGTCGCCGGAGAGGCCGAGCCCGACGCCGAAGGGGGCCGCGGTCTGGCTGTCCACGGCGTCCGCGTCGGGGAAGACGACCTCGGCGGCCACCCCGTCGCCGTCGAGCTCCTTGAGGCGCTGCGCGGAGTCCCAGCCGCCGCGCAGCCCCTCCTCGTTGTCCTCGAACCACTTGGCGGCGAACGCGTCGTTGCGGATGCCGAGCCGGGTCGCCTCCTCGCGGCGCTTGTCCCGCTCGCCGAGGAACGCGTCGAACTCGCGGTGGAAACGACTGTCCAGGTAGGGCCGGTACTCCTCGGTGGGCAGTCCGGCGTGGCAGTCGGAGGAGATGATCAGGTAGGGGTCCTGGCTGCTCATGGTGCGTCCCTCCTCAGTCGAGAATGAAGCTCTCCAGGTACGCCGGGTTCGCCCGGTCCAGCATCGACTGCGACCGCGCCCGGATCTGCCGGTCGCTGTGCTCGCTCGGCGGAAGGATCCAGAACCGGTCCGCCGCGATGCCGTCGGCGACGAAGTCGGCGACCTCCTCCACGGGCGTGAACTCGACCTCCTTGCCCGCCTCCTTCATGGCGGCCTCCCACTGGTCGAGGCTGCGGTACGGCGTCTTGCGGGGCCGCTCCTTCGCGAACCGTTCGGGCCGGTTGCGGTGCGACTCCCACAGGCCGGTGCGCAGCATGTGCGGTCCGGGGAAGAGCACGGACGCCCCCACGCGCGCGTGCTCCGCCTTCAGATGCGCGTACAGCGACTCGGTCATGGTGACGACGGCCGCCTTGGTCACCGCGTACACGGACGCCGTCGGCAGCGGGGCGATCCCGCCGTCGCCGGAGGACGTGTTGACGATGTGGCCGGGCTCGCCGCCCTCGATCATGCGTGGCACGAAGGCCTGGATGCCGTGGAAGACACCCCACACGTTGACGTTGAACGCCCACTTCCAGTCGTTCGGTTCGTGGCTCCACATGCGGCCCTCGGCGCCCGAGCCGACGCCCGCGTTGTTGCACAGCACATGGCAGGCGCCGAACGTCGCGTACGTGTCCGCGGCCAGGTCCATCACCTGCTCGCGCTCGCCGACGTCGACCACGCGCGCGTGCACCGTCGCGCCGGTGCGCCGCAGCTCCTCGGTGGCGCTCTCCAGGGCGCCCTTCTCGACGTCCGCGAGAACCACCTTCAGACCGTCCGCGGCGAACCGCCGCGCCATGGCGAGCCCGATCCCGCTCGCCGCACCCGTGACGACCGCGACCTGTCCTTCACGCAGCTCCATGTCAGGCGCTCCCCTCGGGCGGGCCGTCGTGGATCTGCTGCGGGTCGTCGTAGCGCTGATGGATGTACGGCAGCAGGGCCTGCGCGCTGACCCGCTCGACGACCTTGCCCTTCTGGTCGGTGGTCTTCTCGCCGATGGTGATCTCGACCAGGGAGCGCACCGGAAGGTCGGCGACCGGGTCGTACATGGACTCCCGAAGGACGACGTCCCCGGTGATCCGCTCCAGCTTCCTGACCTTCTCGTTGCGCAGGCAGTGCACGAGGACCGGTTCCGCGTCGAAGCCCGAACCGTCCACTCCCGGAAGGAACTTGAAGTAGAAGTCCGTCTTCTGCGAGGGCTCGGGGACCGGCAGGCTCTCGCTGACGGCGCCGCGCACCTCCACGAACGCGATGCCGTGCCGCGCGAGCGCCGCCCGCACGACGAGCCCGTCGCGCTCCACCGTGACCTCGCCGAGCTTCTTCGGTTCGCCGAAGACCTCGCGCCCGCCGATCAGCGCCCGCTCGTGCGTCATCGGCATGACGAGCGGATACCAGCCCTCCACCCCGCCGTGCTCGGCGGCGACGGCGACCGAGCCCGCGCCCAGCGGATAGCCCGGCAGGTCGACCTTGCTGATGTTGGCCCGCACCAGGGGCCGTCCCGTGGGCTTGAGCGGCGGCGGCAGGACGGCCGCCACCGCGTCCGGATCGGACTCCCACACGGCCACCACACCGGTGGACCAGATGTCGGGAAGCTTGCTGCTCGCCGAGCGCGAGGCGGCGATCTCCGCCTCGGTGCGCGCTCCGTACCGTACGCGTGCCATGTCGTACCACCCTTCGAACGAGACGTGTTGGGGGGTCGTTCGGTCGTGCGGTCAGTCGTGCGGTCGTTTCGCGAGGCGCCTGTAACACAGTTACACCGGCGGCGATGAAGGGTAAAGACATGCGCACGGGACGGGGACGGGGAGGCGAGAAGTGGCAGCACGCGCACCGCTCACCCGCGAGGAGGTCGTCGCCGTCGCCGCCGACCTCGTGAAGCAGCACGGCCCCGAGGCGCTCACGATGCGCAAGCTCGCGGCCGAACTCGGCACGGCCGTCACCTCGATCTACTGGCACGTCGGCAATCGCGAGTCCCTGCTCGACGCCCTCGTGGAGCGCACCGTCGCCGACCTCGGCGGCTTCCGCCCGCGCGGGGCCACACCGCAGGACCGCGTGGTCTCCGTCGCCCGCACCCTGCGCCGCCGGCTGCGCGCCCACCCGCACCTCATCGCGATGGTCCACGAACGCGGCCTCACCGAGCGGATGTTCCTGCCCGCGCAGCAGGCGCTGGTGCACGAGGTGCACGCGGCGGGCCTGCGCGGCACCCGCGCCGCCGAGGCCGTCCGCGCGGTGGTCTTCCAGGTCGTCGGGCACGTCCTCGTCGAGCGGAACCGGGAGCGGGCCCCGGCCCAGCACCCGCGCGAGGAGCATCTGTGGGGGGCGAGCCCCGCGGAGGGCGACCGGGTACTCGCCCGCGCGCTCGCCGCCCCCGCCGACCCCGAGCGGATCTTCACCACGTCCGTCCGGGCCCTGGTGAAGTCGCTTCTGGACCCGCCCACTTGATACGTGACCCATGCCACGACACGGCTCGCGGGGCAGGCGGCGACCGGAGTGTCAGTCCCGGCCCGTATCCTCTGGGACCATGCTCGAAGACCATCCGACCGCAGCGTCCGCAGCCTCCTGGCCGGCCGCGTATCCAAAGGGGTACGCGGTCGTCGACGTGGAGACCACCGGCCTGTCCAGGGACGACCGGATCATCTCCGCCGCCGTCTACCGCCTGGACGCGCGGGGAGATGTCGAGGACCACTGGTACACGCTGGTCAACCCGCAGCGCGACCCGGGCCCCGTATGGATCCACGGCCTGACGACGGACGTGCTGACGGCGGCCCCGCTGTTCTCGGACATCGCCGAGGAGTTCGCCGCGCGCCTGGACGACCGCGTCCTCGTCGCGCACAACGCGGTGTTCGACTGGTCGATGATCGCCCGCGAGTACGCGCGCGCCCAGCGCACCGCCCCGGTCCGCCAGCGCCTGTGCACCATCGCCCTCTCCAAGGAGCTGGGCCTGCCGCTGCCCAACCACAAGCTGGAGTCCCTCGCCGCGCACTTCGGCGTCGTCCAGGAGCACGCGCACAACGCGCTGGACGACGCGCGCGTGCTCGCGGAGGCCTTCCGCCCGAGCCTGCGCACGGCAGCGGCGGAGAACCTGCGGCTGCCGCTGCTCGAGTGCCGCCCGCTCACCGAGTGGTCGGAGAAGTCGTCGGTGCCGCGCCAGCCGGGCTCCGCGTACCGGGGCGGCGGTGGCGGCGGCACCTGGCGCGCCTCGCGCAAGCGCCCCGCCTGCCCGTATCCGAACCCGGGGCGCTACGAGCCGGGCAAACCGCTCAAGCAGGGCATGCGGGTGGCGTTCTCCGGCGACACCTCGGTGGACCGTGAGCTCCTGGAGGACCGGGCCGTCGACGCGGGCCTGCATGTGGCGACGAGCCTGTCGCGGCTCACCAGCCTCCTGGTGACCAATGACCCGGACTCGTACACGTCGAAGGCCGTGAAGGCGAAGCAGTTCGGGACGCCGGTCGTGGACGAGGCGGCGTTCGGCCAGCTGCTCCAGGACGTGGCGCCGGCGGCCGGCGCGTAGACCCGCGGCCGGGCAGACGGGTGAACGCGGGGCGACTCGCCCCGCCATCGCTCGCCCCGGCGCCGCCCGGACACCCACCCTGTGGCGCATGGCACGTTGTGAAGTCTGCGGAAACGACTACGGCATGTCCTTCGAGGTGCACGCGCAGGGCGCGGTGCACGTCTTCGACTGCTTCAGCTGCGCCATCCACCGCATGGCGCCGATCTGCGAGCACTGCCGGTGCCGCATCATCGGGCAGGGCGTCGAGGTCGACGGGCACTGGTTCTGCGGGGCGCACTGCTCCCGCGCGGAGGGGAAGGTGGGCATCGTCGACAACGTCTGAACCCTTCGGCACACGCCCACCGCAATCGGGCACACCCCCGTGAAAACACCCCATGCCCGCCGCTGTACGGTCATGGGGTGTACCGCTTCCTGTTGACCCGGCAGTGGGTGATCCTCACGCTGGTCGCCCTCGTGCTCATCCCCACGATGATTCGGCTGGGCATCTGGCAGATGCACCGCTACCACGAGCGTGACGCGAGGAACCAGCTGGTCACGAACGCGCTCAACGCGAAGCCCGTGCCGGTGGAGGACCTGGCGTCCCCCGGCCACACCGTCACCAGCCACGAGCGGTACCGCTCGGTGACCGCGAAGGGCCGCTTCGACACCGACGACGAGGTCGTGGTGCGCCGCCGCGTCAACTCCAACGAAGAGGTCGGCTACCACATCCTGACCCCGTTCGTCCTGAAGGACGGCAAGGTCCTGCTGGTCAACCGCGGCTGGATCCCGGCGAACGGAGCGCAGACCTCCTTCCCGAAGGTCCCCGCGCCGCCGCGCGGCGAGACCACCGTCACCGGCCGTCTGATGCCCAACGAGACGACCGAGGCCAGCGGCATCAAGGACATCAAGGACCTGCCCGACCGGCAGATCATGCTGATCAACAGCAAGCAGCAGGCCGAGCGCCTCGGCAGGACGGTCCTCGGCGGCTACGTCGCCCAGACCGCGCCCGACCCCAAGGGCGGTACCCCCGAGCTGGTCGGAGCCCCCGGCAAGGAGGACTCCGCGCTGAACTACGCGTACGCGATCCAGTGGTGGCTGTTCGCCGCCGCGGTTCCCGTGGGCTGGGTGGTGCTGGTGCGGCGCGAGCTGCGGGAGCGGCGGCGCAAGGAAGAGGCGGCCGCGGACGAGGCCGGGACGCCCGCCGCCGTCGGCTGAGCAGGCGCCCCACAGAACTCACCCGAAAATGTGATGCAGTCCCGGGCCGCTGCCGGGGAACTCATGGCGTGTGCGCCCACATATCGAGGACTACGCCCTCATCGGTGACCACCAGACCGCCGCGCTCGTCGGCAGGGACGGGTCGATCGACTGGCTGTGCCTGCCCCGGTTCGACTCCCCCGCCTGTTTCGCCGCGCTGCTCGGCGACGAGGAGAACGGCCACTGGCGGCTCGCGCCCAAAGGGGCGAAACACTGCACCACGCGCGCGTACCGCCCCGGCTCCCTCGTGCTCGACACCGAGTGGGAGACCCAGGAGGGCAGCGTCCGCGTCACCGACTTCATGCCGCAGCGCGACCGCGCCCCGGACGTCGTCCGCATCGTCGAGGGGCTCAGCGGACGCGTCACCCTGCGCGGCACGCTGCGCCTGCGCTTCGACTACGGCTCCGTCGTGCCGTGGATGCGCCGCGCGGACGGGCACCGGGTGGCCGTCGCGGGCCCCGACTCGGTGTGGCTGCGCAGCGAACCGCACGTCCACACGTGGGGCGAGGACTTCGGCACGCACTCCGAGTTCACCGTCGAGGAGGGCGAGAGCGTCGCCTTCGTGCTGACCTGGCACCCCTCGCACGAGGAGCGCCCGCCGCTGATCGACCCGCACGAGTCGCTGCGGCACAGCCTGGAGGACTGGCGGGCGTGGGCGGACCGCTGCCGCTACGAGGGACCGCACGAGGAGGCCGTGCAGCGCTCCCTGCTCACCCTCAAGGCCCTCACCTTCGCGCCGACCGGCGGCATGGTGGCCGCCCCCACCACCTCGCTCCCCGAGGAGATCGGCGGCGTACGGAACTGGGACTACCGGTACTGCTGGCTGCGCGATTCGACCATGACGCTCAACGCGCTGCTCTCGGCCGGCCATCTCGACGAGGCGGAGGCCTGGCGCGACTGGCTGCTGCGGGCCGCCGCGGGCGACCCGGCCGAGCTGCGGATCATGTACGGCCTCGCGGGCGAGCGGCGCCTTCCCGAGCAGGAGCTCGGCTGGCTGAGCGGCTACCGCGACTCCCGCCCCGTCCGCACGGGCAACGACGCCGCCCACCAGCTCCAGCTGGACGTCTACGGCGAGGTCGTCGACTCCCTCGCGCTCGCCCGCCGCGAGGGACTCAAGGCGCAGCCCCACGCGTGGCGGCTGCAATTGGCGCTGCTCGACTTCCTGTGCGAAACGTGGCGCGAACCCGACCAGGGGCTGTGGGAGGTGCGCGGTCCGCGCCGGCACTTCGTGCACTCGAAGGTGATGGTGTGGGTCGCCGCCGACCGCACCGTGCGCGCCATGGAGGACGACCCGGAGCTGCCCGGCGACATCGACCGGCTGCGCACGCTGCGCGACGCCGTGCACCAGGAAGTGTGCGAGCGCGGCTACGACGCCGAGCGCGGCACGTTCACCCAGTCCTACGGCTCGTCCGCACTGGACGCGGCCCTGCTGCTCCTCCCCCGCGTCGGCTTTCTCCCGCCGGACGACCCGCGCGTGGTCGGCACGGTCGACGCGGTCCGCGACGAGCTGTCGCACGAAGGGCTGCTCCGCCGCTACAGCGTCGACGAGGCCGACGCGGCCGAGGTGGACGGGCTTCCGGGCCAGGAGAGCACGTTCCTCGTCTGTTCGTTCTGGCTCGCGGACGCGCTGCACATGACGGGGCGTACAAAGGAGGCACGCGAGCTGTTCGAGCGGCTGGTGGCGATCCGCAACGACGTGGGGCTGCTCGCCGAGGAGTACGACCCCGTGGCGGGCCGGCAGCTCGGCAATTTCCCGCAGGCGTTCAGCCACATCGGTCTCGTGGGCACGGCGCTCACCCTGTTCGGCGCGCCGGGCCGGGGAGGTGGAGGATAGAGCCATGGATCTTGAACTGAAGAACCGTGTGTACGTAGTCACCGGCGCGACGCGGGGCCTCGGCAACGCCGCCGCGCGTGAGCTGGTCGCCGACGGCGCGAAGGTCGTCATCAGCGGGCGCGACGAGCAGAAGACCAAGGAGGCCGCCGCCGCGCTCGGGCCGAACGCGTACGGGGTCGCCGCCGACAACGCGGACCCGGACGTCGCCTCACGCCTTGTCGCGGCGGCGCGTGAGCAGTTCGGCTCCTTCGACGGGATCCTGGTGAGCGTCGGCGGGCCCGCGCCCGGCTTCGTCGCCGACAACACGGACGAGCAGTGGACGGCCGCGTTCGTGTCCGTGTTCCTCGGGGCGGTGCGGCTCGCGCGGGCGGCCGCCGAGCAGCTGGAGGAGGGCGGGGTCATCGGGTTCGTGCTCTCCGGCTCCGTGCACGAGCCGATCCCCGGACTGACCATCTCCAACGGGCTGCGGCCCGGACTCGCCGGGTTCGCCAAGTCCCTGGCGAACGAGCTGGGCCCGCGGGGCATCCGCGTGGTCGGACTGCTCCCGGCGCGCATCGACACGGACCGGGTGCGGGAGCTGGACGGGCTCGCGGCGGATCCGGAGGCGGCGCGGACGGCGCAGGAGTCCCGTATCCCGCTGCGCCGGTACGGGACTCCGGAGGAGTTCGGGCGGACCGCCGCGTTCCTCCTCTCCCCCGCCGCGTCCTACCTCACCGGGGTGATGCTGCCGGTGGACGGGGGCTTCCGGCACGGGTTCTGACCACCCGGTTCAGCTCACCCGTTCCGCGCGGTGCTTGACCGCCTTGAGGCGGACCTCCGTCGGGAGTTCCGCGAGGCCCGCCGAGTCCCGCGCCTGCCTCAGCGAGTCCTGCGCCAGAAGGCGGAGCGCTTCGGCGGGGACCGCGTGCGGCTCCAGGGTGAGGGTGGCGCGCGCCTGCGGGGTGGAGCGGCGGCCGGTCAGGCGGACGCCCGCCCGGTCGACCCCGTCCAGCGACTCCGCACCGCTCACCAGGACGTTCTCCAGGGCTCTGCCGCGCAGCAGCGCGCCCTCGCCGTCGCCGCTGTCGACCAGCACCTCGGCGAGCCTGCGCCGCCGCAGCTGGGCCACCAGCCACCACAGGGCGAGCAGCACGACGACGCCGAGGACGGCGATCACCGTCGGCCAGAACCAGCCCGCGTCGTGCCAGCGCGCCCGGTCGGCATCGCTGACCAGCACGTCGTGCGGGCCGTCGTGGATCCACCACGACGGCGGGTTCGCCCCGAGCCCGACGGCGAGCACCGAGCCGCCGCCGAGCACGAGGACGAGCCCGAGCACTCCGAGCACGATCCGGTTGACGGTCCTGAGCACGCCGCTCACCCCTTCTTTCCCGGCCGTGCCACACGGACCGAGAGGCCGGGCGCCCTGCCGAGCCCCAGCTCCTTGATGCCTTCGCCGAGTGTGGCGTCCAAGTCGGTCCGTACGTCGTCGAGTTCACGGAAGTGCGAGACGGCCCGCACGTCCACCTTGGAGCGCTTCATGCGGACCCGTACGGACTGCACGCCCGCGACCTCCATGGCCCGGTCGCGCAGCACCATCGCGGCGGCGTCCCGGTGCAGCACCGCGCGGACCTCGGGGTGGGTGCGGCGCATCGGCAGCAGCGCGCGCAGCCCCGGCGTCACCGCGAGCACGATCAGCCACAGGCCGAGCGCGGCGGCGACACCGGCGCCGACGAGGACGGCGGTGTCGTCGAGGGGCCGCGTGGCCAGTTCGTCGGCGAGCGTCTGCCGCCACCGCATGGCCTGGCGTCCGGCGCGCACGGCGGCGACGTCGTAGAGCAGCAGGCCCGCGGCGGCCAGGACCACCAGGGCGACCAGCGCAGCGGGAATCCGGCGCCCCGCCCACAGACGGCTTGCCTTCGGCTCGCTCTCCAGCGTCGGGTGCGGCTCGTACGAGGCGGCGGACGCCGACTGGTCGAGCTCGCCCTCGGCGTGCTCGACCACCGGAACCGGCCGGGTGGGCTCGCTCATCGGATCCTCCCCCGGTCGCCACCACGTGTGTGCGCCGAGTGCAGCCGCTCGACCTGCACAGCCACCTCGGGCACCTCCATTCCCGCCAATTCCCTTACCCGCTGGGACACTTGACGACGCACGGCGCCGCACTGGCGGCCGATGTCCGTCGGATACTCCAGCTCAAGGCTGATCCGGACCCGTGCGCTGCCCTGCCGTACGGCGACCGTGGCGTGGGGCGCCGACCCGTCCTCGGGAATCCGGTCGAGTGCCTCTCGTGCCGCGTACGCGGCGATCTTCGCGACGACCCGGTCGGCGATCCGGGTCGCGCCGCGCTCGGCGGGCGCGACCTGTGCCGCCATCGGTCACCGCCGCCGATCGCCGCGCGAACGGAAGAACTCGCCGACTTCCAGGTCCCCTTCCAGGAACCGGCCCGCGACGAAGCCGATGGCGCCGAGCGCCGCCACCAGCAGGAAGGCCCCGAAACCGCCGAAGTATCCGGCGAATCCGAGAGCCATGCCGGCGATCATGCCGACCACGGCCAGATTCATCGTGCGCTCCTCCTAGGGAAGCCCGTCGGTACGCCGGATGTCATTGGAGCCGCGACTCCGGCTCTTCGTCCTCCTCGTCCGGCAGCTTCACGTCGCTGACGGCGATGTTCACCTCGACGACCTCGAGCCCGGTCATGCGCTCGACCGCCGTGATGACGTTCTCCCGCACGTCACGCGCGGTGTCCGCGATCGACACGCCGTACTCGACGACGATCTCCAGGTCGAGGGCCGTCTGTACCTCGCCGACCTCGGCCTTCACGCCGCGCGACACGGACTTGGCGCCGCCCGGCACCCGGTCGCGGACCGCGCCGAACGTGCGGGAGATGCCGCTGCCCATGGCGTGGACGCCTTCGACGTCACGCGCCGCGAGACCGGCGATCTTCTCCACGACGCCGTCGGCGATGGTGGTCCGCCCACGATTGGCGGGGTCGCCCCCGCCGCGCTTCGTCACATTGGTCTTGGCTGCGGCCGGAGCGGGCGTCTCGCCCGGCTTCTGCGCGGTGTCACTCATCGGGCCGTCCCCTCGGTGAGGTGCGATCTCGGTGGGATGGTGCTTTCTTTTGCCCACATTAAGTGGGGTTGCGCGAAGGCGCGCTCGCTATGCGGCAGCCTGGGGCAATGAAGGCTGATCGATGGACAGAGGCAGTGCGTACGCAGCTGGGGCTCGGCAGGCTGTTGCCGCTCGGTGGGCCGGGGGACGGTGCGTGGGTCACGGAACCGGCGGCGGCCACGGCGTTGCGCCGTGCGGTGCAAGGGGTCCGGGGGGTGCGGCTCGGTGGGCTGCGGCTCGGGCTCGCCGATCCCGACGCGGCGGCGGAGCCCGCGGTGCCGGCTCCGCCGAGTGCGTTGCCACCGGGGCCGCTGCGGCTCACGGCGGACTGTGCGGCGACTGCGGAAGAACCGCTGCCGGTTGCCGCCGATCGGCTGAGGGCGGCGCTCGCGGAGGCGGCGGAGCGGGTGGGTCTCGTGGTCGCGGAGGTCGATCTTCAGGTCACGGCGCTGCTCGACGAACCGGGCCAGATGGCCGAACCGGCCCCCGATGACGCGGACGAGCCGGAGCCCGCCGCCACGTCGACCGCCCCCTCCGGTGACGTGGAGCGGGTCGCCGAGGCGGCGCTCGGGGTGCCGGGGGTGGTTCGGCTGACGGGGGCGCTCGGTGGGCTGGGGCGGGCGATCCACATCGAGGAGGGGTCCGGCGAGGCGACGCTTCCCCGGCGCCACGTACGGGTGGAGCTGGCGGTGGCCGCCGACGCGCGGGCGATCGAGGTGACCGGGGCGGTGCGGGCGGCCGTCGCCAGGTCGATCCCGAACAATCCGACCGTCGCGGTGCTGGTCACGGACCTGACGTCCTAGCCGGCTCGCCCCCACCGCGCGGGCCGGTCGGCCTCAGTCGCCCAGGCCCGCCAGGTCGCGCAGGCGGCGGCCCTGGGCCGCGCGCTCCGCGGTGCGCTGCTCGTCGAGGGTGCGGCCGGTGACGCCCTGGAGGAGGGCCTTGGTCTCGATGACCGCGTCGCGGGGGGCCGCGGTCAGGGCCGCCACCAGGTCGCGGGTCGCGTCCGCCAGCTCGGTCTCCGGGACGGACACGTTGGCCAGGCCGCTGCTCACGGCCTCGTCGGCGTGGACGTAGCGGCCGGTGACGCAGATTTCGAGGGCGCGCGCGTAGCCGACCAGCGAGACGAGCGGATGCGTGCCCGTCAGGTCCGGCACCAGGCCGAGGCTGGTCTCGCGCATGGAGAACTGCACGTCGTCGGCGACGACGCGCAGGTCGCAGGAGAGGGCGAGCTGGAACCCGGCACCGATCGCATGGCCCTGGACGGCGGCGACGGTCAGGATGTCGCTGCGCCGCAGCCATGTGAAGGCGTCCTGGTACTCGGCGATCGTCGTGTCGAGGACGTCGTCGTCGCCGCGCGCCAGGTCGAGGAAGGACGGCTCGCCGTCGAAGCCCTCAGGCGTGAACGCCTGCCGGTCGAGGCCCGCGGAGAAGGACTTGCCCTCCGCGCGCACCACGACGACCCGCACCGACCCCGGCAGGGAGCGCCCGGCCTCGGTCAGCGCCCGCCACAGAGCGGGGCTCTGCGCGTTGCGCTTGTCCGGGTTGGTCAGGGTCACCGTGGCGATCGCATCGTCGACGGTGAGCCGGACGCCGTCCTTGTCGAGCAGGGGTGCGGGCAGGTTCATCTGGACCTCCGGTACTGCGCAGTCGTACGAGACGTAAGTGACTGCACAGTAACCACCCGGCCGGACAGCGGACCGACCGGGTGGTCAGTTGGAGCCAGTGGGCCGAACGCGCCCCACGAGGGTCAGGCCGACGTGGCCTTCTTGCCTCGCGTGGCCCCGCCGCGACCGCGCAGCGTGACCCCGGATTCGCTCAGCATCCGGTGGACGAAGCCATACGAGCGACCGGTTTCCTCGGCCAATGCCCGAATGCTCGCACCGGAGTCGTACTTCTTCTTCAGGTCTGCCGCGAGCTTGTCGCGCGCGGCGCCGGTCACCCGGCTGCCCTTCTTCAGAGTCTCGGCCACCCGTGCCTCCTCATGGGAAGTGCGCTCTGGATTTCCCATGATCACCCCTTGCGGGCTTCCTGGCCACCCATTCGGCAAGGTCCATGGACCCTCAATTCCGGGCTCGACGGGGTTCCACACGAGTGGAGCCCGGAATTCCGCCGGGGTTTCCCGCCCCCGAAAAGCGCCTCCGCGAAAGAAGCGGCAGGTCAGCCATGGCCCAGGCGCCGCAAGGGCGCCATGGCCCATGCGGCCCAGAATTCCGTGCACGACACACCTGGGTACGAGGCGATCTCACCCAGATGAAGGATCACGGATCGGCCGAATGATCCAGATGAAGTGGATCAGTCAGTGGATCAACGATTCGACCGCCGAGTGGATCATGCGAGAGCGACGAGATCCGCGTAGGTCGGGCCCCACAGGTCCTCGATTCCGTCCGGAAGCAGAATGATCCGCTCCGGCTGGAGGGCCTCCACGGCGCCCTCGTCGTGCGTGACGAGGACGACGGCGCCCTTGTAGGTGCGCAGCGCGCCGAGGATCTCCTCGCGGCTGGCCGGGTCGAGGTTGTTCGTGGGCTCGTCGAGGAGCAGCACGTTCGCGGACGAGACGACGAGCGTGGCGAGCGCCAGACGGGTCTTCTCGCCGCCGGAAAGGACCCCGGCCGGCTTGTCGACGTCGTCACCGGAGAACAGGAACGAGCCGAGCGTCTTGCGGACCTGGATCAGGTCGAGGTCGGGGGCGGCCGAGCGCATGTTCTCCAGGACCGTGCGCTCCGGGTCGAGCGTCTCGTGCTCCTGCGCGTAGTAGCCGAGCTTGAGGCCGTGGCCCTCGATGACCTGGCCCGTGTCGGGCTTCTCGGCGCCGCCGAGGAGCTTGAGCAGGGTCGTCTTGCCCGCGCCGTTGAGGCCGAGGATGACGACGCGCGAGCCCTTGTCGATGGCGAGGTCGACGTCCGTGAAGATCTCCAGGGAGCCGTAGGACTTCGACAGGCCCTCGGCCATGAGCGGCGTCTTGCCGCACGGCGAGGGCTCGGGGAAGCGCAGCTTGGCGACCTTGTCGGACTGACGGACCTCTTCGAGACCGGCGAGCAGCTTGTCGGCGCGCTTGGCCATGTTCTGCGCGGCGACGGTCTTGGTCGCCTTGGCGCGCATCTTGTCGGCCTGCGCGTTCAGCGTCGCGGCCTTCTTCTCGGCGTTCTGCCGCTCGCGCTTGCGGCGCTTCTCGTCGGCCTCGCGCTGCTGCTGGTAGAGCTTCCAGCCCATGTTGTAGACGTCGATCTGGGAGCGGTTGGCGTCCAGGTAGAAGACCTTGTTGACGACCGTCTCGACCAGCTCGACGTCGTGGGAGATGACGATGAAGCCGCCGCTGTAGTTCTTGAGGTAGTCGCGCAGCCAGACGATCGAGTCCGCGTCGAGGTGGTTCGTGGGCTCGTCGAGGAGGAGCGTGTCCGCGTCCGAGAAGAGGATGCGGGCCAGCTCGATACGGCGTCGCTGACCACCGGAGAGCGTGTGCAGGGGCTGCCCGAGCACGCGGTCGGGCAGGTTGAGCGCGGCGGCGATGGTGGCGGCCTCGGCCTCGGCGGCGTAACCGCCCTTGGTGAGGAACTCCGTCTCCTGGCGCTCGTACTGGCGCATGGCCTTGGCCTGCGTGGCGCCCGAGCCGTTCGCGATGCGCTGCTCGTTCTCGCGCATCTTGCGCATCAGGACGTCGAGGCCGCGGGCCGACAGGACGCGGTCGCGGGCGAGGACGTCGAGGTCGCCGGTGCGCGGGTCCTGCGGGAGGTAGCCGACCTCACCGGAGCGCGAGATGGTGCCGCCGGCCGGCATGCCCTCGCCGGCCAGGCACTTCGTGAGGGTCGTCTTGCCCGCGCCGTTGCGGCCGACCAGGCCGATGCGGTCGCCCTTGGCGACACGGAAGCTGGCGTTCTCGATGAGGATGCGGGCGCCGGCGCGCAGTTCGATACCGGATGCGGTGATCAAGGGAGGTACTCCAGGACAGGATTAACGGCTTAACGACTGGTTGACAGGGCGGGGGCCAATCAGCGCCGCTAATGCACCCAGAGAAGAAACGTCATACAGGCCAGTTTAACGGTGCGGTGCAAGCGCTTATTCCGGGTGTCCCCGTCCCCCGTTCGGCCCACGGATCCGGCTCCTGCGACCAGGGACGTAACAGGATGAGGTGGTCGAGACGACCGGCGAGAAGGCGGTGCTCATGCAGTTCGACGACGACGCGCGACTGGACACATCGGAGGTCCAGGACACGCGCGGCAGCCGCCTTCCTGGCGGAAAGGCGACCATGGGCGGCGGCCTCGTGGGAGTGATCGCGCTCGTCCTCGGGCTGCTCTTCGGCACGGACCAGTTCGGGCTCGCCGACGGGACCACCGGCGCCCCGGCCGCACAGATGTCCAGCGAGGCGCAGGTCCAGGAGCAGTGCCGGACGGGCTCGGACGCGAACAGCAGGCAGGACTGCCGGACCGTCGCCGTGGTCAACAGCGTGCAGGACTTCTGGGACGCCGAGTTCCAGCGCAGGGGCGGTACGTACGCGCCCGCGTCGACGGTGTTCTTCACAAACCAGGTGGCGACCGCCTGCGGCTCGGCGACCTCCTCGGTCGGGCCGTTCTACTGCCCCGGCGACCGGCGCGTCTATCTCGACCTCGGCTTCTTCGACGAGCTGCGGACGAAGTTCGGTTCGAGCGGCGGTCCCTTCGCGCAGGCGTACGTCGTGGCGCACGAGTACGGGCACCACGTGCAGAACCTGATGGGCACGCTGACCCGCGCCCAGGACGGGCGCACGGGCGAGAACAGCAACGCGGTGAAGGTCGAGCTGCAGGCGGACTGCTACGGGGGCGTGTGGGCGCGGCACGCGACGACGACGCCCACCGAGTCCACGGGCAGGCCGCTGATCACGAGCCTGACCGACGCGGACATCCGCGACGGCCTCGACGCGGCGGCCGCGGTCGGCGACGACCGGATCCAGGAGCGGTACCAGGGCCGCGTGACGCCCGAGACCTGGACGCACGGCTCGGCCCAGCAGCGCCAGCAGTGGTTCTACCGGGGCTTCCAGAGCGGCGACATGGCCCAGTGCAACACCTTCCGGTGAGCCCGGGCCGCTGACGCCGCCGACGTCCTACGCGCCGCCGGTGTGCACCTGGAAGGCCGCCCTGCGGACCGCCTTCGCGAGGGCCGGGTCGGGGTGCGCGGCGGCGAGCGCGACGAGGACCTGCACCGTGCGCGGATGTCCCACGGCGCGCACCTCCTCGATCAGCGCGGGCACCGTCGGCTGCACCGCGGCCTCCAAGTGCCGTACGAGGAGGGGGGCTTCGCCGTGGTCGGCGACGGCCGCGGCGGTGTCGACCCACAGCCAGGTCGCCTCCTCGCGGCTGAGGACCGTGTGCACGTCCTCGGGGTCGGCGCCCTCGTACTCGGCGAGCCACAGCAGGGTGTACGGCCGCAGGTGCGGGTCGTCGGCGGAACGCCGGACCTCGGGTTCGGCGGGGGCGCCGACGACGCGCAGCGCCTCGAAGGCGAGTCCGCGCAGCAGGGCGTCCTCGCCGCGGGCGGCGTCGAGGAGTTCGGTGACGGCGGTGCCGGTGTCGCGGGCGGCGAGCCAGGCCCGGTACTCGTCGCGTGCCGCCTTGGGGCGCAGTCGGGCGCAGCCGCGCAGCATGTCCTCGGCGGACACCTCGATGTTCCCCGCCGGGGACTGGGCCGCGACGCAGATCTGCTCCAGCTTGACCCAGACCGCCCAGCTGCCGAGCGGGGTGAGGGCGGCGTGCCCGCCGTCGTACGTGAGGGCGCCGACGGCGGCGAGGCCGCGCAGGGACCAGTCGAGCAGCGGGAGGAGCGGGGTGTCCTGCGGCGGAGTCGGTTCCGGCTGGGGCCCGAACGGGATCTCGCAGCGTTCCGTGCGCAGTTCCGTGACGCGCTGGTCCAGGAGGTCCAGGAGCTGGGCGGCGGCGACCCGATCGGCCATCAGCTGAAGGAAACTCAGCAGTTGCGGCATCGCCTCGACGACCTCCGCCACCGCGGCGGGGCCGACCCCGTCGGGCGCCGCGTGGACCAGCGACCAGGCGTCGAACAGGGCGACCCAGCCGCGCAGCACGGCCGTGTCGTCGCGGTCCCAGGCGCGCAGCCGCCAGCCGGGCCGGGCGCTGGCGCCGTGCACCTCGACGAGTCCGGCGAGGCGGGCGGTGTCCCAGTCCGCGCGGATCTGATCGACCGTCAATCCGAGTTCTTCCGCGGCGCGCAGTGCGGTGGCGTCGGAGAGGGTGCCCTTTCCGTCGCGGGCGGCCACGCTGTTTCCGGGGCCGATCCTGTCGTCCGCCCAGCGGGCCACGCGGACGGCGTCGGCTAGGTCGCGGCGCGCGGCGCGGGCGAGCTCCGCGGGCGGTGGGGTGCCCTCCGGTGGGCGGGGTGCGGGACGGCGTGCGGCGACGGGCCGCGGGGTCGGGGCGGCCAGGGGCTGGCGGCGCGGGCTGACGAGGCGGAGCCGGGAGTCGCGCGGGGTACGGGACGTCACGGAGGCAGTCTCCCGGTTGACGACGCCATTTCCCAATCGGGCGACGCCCACCCGTTACATCAACGGCGTCAGGAACCTTCTCAGCGCCTCTTCGTAGCCCTTCGCGTCCGCGTTCCACATCGCGTTGTGCGGGGCCTCGTCCACCTCGTGGAGGGTGACCAGATCCGGGCGGCGGTCCGCGAGGCGGCGGGACAGGGCCCAGGGGGCCACCCAGTCGCCCGGGCCGTGGACGAGGAGCGTGGGGACCTTGAGGGCCTGCGGGTCCGCGGCCTCCGAGAGGCGGTCGCCACTGAGGCCCGTGCGGCCCTGGGCGGCCCGGACCGCGAGCGGGAGCAGCGCTCTCGGCGTGCGGCGGGCCCGGGCCAGGGCGCGCAGCGTCGCCTCCCAGCTGAGCACCGGCGAGTCGAGGACCAGTCCCTTCACGCGGTCGCGCAGCGCGGAGTGGGCCGCCGCCTGGAGGGCCATCGCGGCGCCCGTCGACCAGCCGATCACGATGACGTCACGGGCGCCGTACCGCACGGCGTAGCGGATCGCCGCGTCCAGGTCGCGCCACTCCGTCTCGCCGAGGTGGCCGAGGCCGTCCGGGGAGCGGGGTGCGCCGAGGTCGCCGCGATAGGCGAGGTCGAGCACAGGGAACTGGTGGCGGTGCAGGAACTCCATGAGGTTCATGGGGTGTTCGCGGGTGGTGCCGAGGCCGTGCACGGCGATCACCCAGGTGTCGCGGGTGCCGGGCAGGAACCAGGCGGGCAGCGCGCCGAGCTCGCCCGGCACGTCGACGTCGGCGTGGTCGAGGCCGAGCGCGGCCTTGGGGTCACCGATGTGCACCTGGGGCGTGAGCCAGGCCTTCACGCCGGGTTCCAGCGTCCCGTGGGTGACCCGCTCGAGGCGGCGTACGACGGTGTCGGCGGAGGTCGTGGCCGATTCGACGACCGGGCCGACGACCGCGTGGTAGCCGTCGCCCTGCAGCCCGTAGGTGCCGGGGCGCAGCGACGCCAGGTCGCGGGTCAGGGTGACCTGGCCCGCGGCGGTGGCGTGCACGGTGAGCCTCGGTTCGGTGGGCAGTGGTCGGCCCGCGGGCGCCTTGAGCGCGGCGTCGCTGGCCAGGCGGCCGGCGGCGATCGCGGCGGCCGAGGCCCCTATCACGGCGGTGACGGCAGCGGCCGTCGCTTTGGCGGTGCGCACCCGTCCAGTGTCGGGGCCCGCGCCCGCCGCGGCCAGTGGGAGGCGGCTACGGGTGACGCGAACGGCGCGGTCCCGTCACCGGGCGCCCTGCTGCCCGTATCCGCCGAGCCGCTCCTCGACCTCCCGCAGCTGCTCCTCGGTCAGCAGGGACGGGGTGCGGCCGGGGACGGAGTGGGCAGTGAGCCACAGGCGGCACATCCACTCCAGTTGGGCGGTGCGGTCGTAGGCGCGGGCGAGGGTGTCCCCGTAGGTGATGGTGCCGTGGTTCTGGAGGAGGCAGCCCGTGCGGTCGACGAGCGCGAGCAGCATGTTCTCGGCCAACTCCCGGGTTCCGTAGGTGGCATAGGGGGCGACGCGGACGGGTCCGCCGAGGGCCGCGGTCATGTAGTGCACGGGCGGGAGTTCGGGCACCAGCGTGGAGACGGCGGTGGCGTGCACGGCGTGGGTGTGCACGACGGCGCGGGCGTCGGTGTGCTGGTAGACGGCCAGGTGCATCGGCAGTTCGCTCGTGGGCTTCAGGGTGCCGGACCGCTGTTCGCCGTCGAGGTCCACGGCGACGAGGTCGTCGGGCCCCAGCTCCTCGTACGGGACGCCGGTCGGGGTGACGAGCACGAGGTCGCCGTCCTCACCCTCCACGCGGACCGAGACATTGCCCGAGGTGCCGACCACCAGTCCGTCGGCCACCGTCCGGCGGGCCGTCGCCACCAGCTCCTGCCATGCGGTCCGGAGTTCCTGAAGGTGTGTCATGGCGCGCATCCTGCCAGCCGGTCGGGCGCGGAAGCCGCAGCAGATTAGTACGGAGCCCAATCCTCCGGGATCCCCCATATGGGCATTGATCACTCTCTGATGTTGTTTGGCTGACCTTGACCGGGTAACTAACGATCTCTCGCTACTCTCTGGGAGATCCCTGGGGATATGTCTCGCACGTCACTTTCGGGGGGTATTCATGGTTCGCAGCCATTCCGTGTCCTCGCGTCGCTCCCGCGTCGCCGCCATCACGTCCGTCGCCGCCCTGACCATCGGCGCCACCGTGCTGGCGGAGCTGCCGGCCCAGGGCGCGGGGAAACCGCGCGGGCACGACGTCTCGTCGCATCAGAAGAACGTGAACTGGCAGAAGGCGAAGAACAAGGGCGCCCGGTTCGTCTACGTGAAGGCGACCGAGTCGACGAACTACCGCAACCCCTACTTCTCCCGGCAGTACGACGGCGCCCGGAACGCGGGCATCATCCGCGGCGCGTACCACTTCGCGCTGCCGCAGAAGTCCTCGGGCAGGGCGCAGGCCTCGTACTTCGTCCGCAACGGCGGGGCGTGGCGGAGCGACGGCTGGACGCTGCCGCCCGCGCTCGACATCGAGTACAACCCGTACGGCAAGGGCAAGCACCCCTGCTACGGGATGCGGAAGTCCACACTGGTGTCGTGGATCAAGTCGTTCAGCGACGAGATCGTGCGCAGCACCGGGCGCCGTCCGGTCATCTACACCAACGCGCGATGGTGGAAGAAGTGCACCGGCAACAGCGGGGCCTTCGCCGCCAACCACGCGTTGTGGCTCGCCCGGTACGACGAGCGCGCTGGCGCACTACCGGCGGGCTGGGGCTACTGGACGTTCTGGCAGTACGACGAGCGCGGCCGGCTGCCGGGTGATCAGAATCTCTTCAACGGCTCGATGGCCCAGCTCAGGCGGTTCGCGAACGGCTAGTCGAAAGCCCTGGCCGAAGGTCCCCGGAGCCCGTGGTTCCGGGGCCGACGCCACCGCGATCCGGAACCGGCGGGACCACCGTGCGGCAAGCGGAGCGAAGGCCCTCCGGTTCGGGTCACCGCGGCGCCCGTCCCAGTTCATCTTCCGTTCACTCGGGCTGCTTACGTTCAGCGTGCCACTGACGTCCAACCGAAGCCTGGGTAAATGGAACACATCACGCTGCTCCTTGCGATCGTGATCGTTACCGCGCTGGTCTTTGATTTCACCAACGGTTTCCACGACACCGCCAACGCGATGGCGACGACCATCTCGACAGGCGCTCTCAAGCCGAAGACGGCGGTGGCCATGTCCGCCGTGCTCAACCTCGTCGGCGCGTTCCTCTCCGTAGAGGTCGCCAAGACCATCTCCGGCGGCATCGTCAACGAGGACGGCCTCAAGACAGAGGTCATCTTCGCGGCGCTGGTCGGCGCCATCCTCTGGAATCTGCTGACCTGGCTGCTCGGCCTGCCGTCCAGTTCCTCGCACGCACTGTTCGGTGGCCTCATCGGCGCCGCGGTCATGTCGATGGGCTGGTCCTCGGTCAACGGCGGCACCGTCGTCACCAAGGTGCTGCTGCCCGCGGTGGCCGCACCGCTCGTCGCCGGCATCGCCTCGATGCTGGCCACCCGCCTCACGTACCGCATCAGCAGGAAGACGGACGAGAAGGCGACCGCCAAGGGCTACCGCGCCGGGCAGATCGCCTCCGCGGGCCTCGTCTCCCTCGCGCACGGCACGAACGACGCGCAGAAGACGATGGGCATCATCACCCTCGCCCTGATCACCGGCGGTGTCATCGCGCCGGACGCCGACCCGCCGATGTGGGTCATCGTCTCGGCCGGTATCGCCATCGCGCTCGGCACCTACCTGGGCGGCTGGCGCATCATCCGCACCATGGGCAAGGGCCTCACCGAGCTCGCCCCGCAGCAGGGCTTCGCCGCGCAGACCAGTGCGGCGACCGCGATCCTCGCCTCCTCGCACCTCGGCTTCTCCCTCTCCACGACGCAGGTCTGCTCCGGCGGCGTGATGGGAGCGGGCCTCGGCCGCAAGGGCGGTGTGGTCCGCTGGTCCACCGCCACCCGGATGTTCGTGGCGTGGGGTCTGACCCTGCCGGCCGCGGGTCTGGTGGGCGCGGGCTCCGAGTTCCTGACCAAGCAGGGCCCGTGGGGCGTCGCCCTCACCGCCGCGCTGCTCGTGATCGGCTCCGGGATCATCTGGAAGCTGTCGCGCCGCAACTCCATCGACCACACCAACGTCACCGCGGACGAGCCGCACTCCGCCCCCGCGCAGGACGCGCCGGGCGTCGTGACGACCGCGATCGCCTCGGTCACCCCGCCGCCCGTGGGCACGGTCGAATCGGCCGAGTCCGAGGCGAAGATCCCCGCCCAGCCGAAGGCCGGTGCGGTGAACGACCCCGCGCGCCCCGCCGGCGCCACGCTGTAAGGAAGCAGGACCGGAATGAAGATCGACTGGGCGGCCCTCGGCTCCGTCTTCGGTGTCTCTCTCGTGGTCACCGTGGCCCTCGTCGGCCTGTTCACCCTCGGCATCGTCGGCCTCTCCAAGCGGGAGTCGGCGGCGCGCGAGGGAGGCTCGGCGGCGGTCGCGACCTCCGGGGCCTACGTCTGCTTCGCGCTGTGCGCGGCGGCCGTGGCCTACGGGATCTATCTCATCGTGGCCTGACACGGCACAGCGCACACGAAGGCGGGGTGCGGGGCGTTCGGCGTCCCGCACCCCGCCTTCGTACGTCTCACCAGCAAGTTGACGTGCCAACTCGCAGCATGGTGGACTTCCCCCGCCATATACGGCAGCAGTCTGAGGAAGCCGGTGCAAATCCGGCGCGGTCCCGCCACTGTGAGCCCCCTTCTCCAAAGGGGCCAGCCAGGAACTCTCGCTGCCGGTCTCGTCGAACCAGGGCGTGGACACCCTGAGTGAGGACACTTACCGCCATGTTCGCCCCGCGCGGCGTCTGGCGGCACGAGCGCGTGTATGCGTGCGGTGCCGTCGTCGGAATCTTCGCCGACCTTCTTCTTGGCGATCCGCGCCGTGGGCACCCCGTCGCCGGTTTCGGACGCGCCGCCGCGGCCGTCGAGCGCGGTCTGTGGCGTGACCACCGTGGCGCGGGCGCCCTGCACACCGCCGTGTGTGCCGGTGGCGCCGCCGCCCTCGCCGCCGCCGCGTCCCGTCTCGTACGCCGCTCCCCCGCCGCCTCCGTCGCACTGACGGCCGCCGCCACCTGGGCCGTCGTCGGCGGCACCTCGCTGGGCCGCGAGGCGCGCGGTGTGGGGTCCGCCCTGGAGGCCGGGGACGTGGAGCTCGCGCGGGAGTTGCTGCCCCGGCTTTGCGGCCGTGACCCGCAGGGGCTCGACGCGGACGGGATCGCGCGGGGTGTCGTCGAGTCCGTCGCCGAGAACACCTCCGACGCCGTCGTGGGCGCGCTCGTGTGGGGCGCGCTCGGCGGAGTACCGGGCCTGGTCGCCTTCCGCGCCGTGAACACGCTCGACGCGATGGTCGGGCACAAGTCCGCGAAGTACCGGCGGTTCGGCTGGGCCTCGGCCCGCCTCGACGACGTGGCCGGCTGGCCGGGCGCCCGGCTGACGGGTGCTCTCGCCGTCCTCGCCGGTGGCAGGCCCCGGCAGGCACTGGACGCGTGGCGGGCGGACGCCGGGCGGCATCCGAGTCCCAACGCCGGTGTCGTCGAGGCCTCCTTCGCGGGAGCGCTCGGGGTACGGCTCGGCGGGACCCTGGCGTACGGCGGCCGGGTCGAGCACCGCCCTGTGCTCAACGCGCCGGGGCGGGCCGTCGAGGTGCGTGATGTGGATCGGGCCGTGCGGCTGTCACGGCGGGTATCTCTGTTGGCGTTGGGAGTCTGTGTGGGTGCGCGACTGATACGAGCGCGGGGTCGGCGATGACGGGCGGCGGGCTGCTCGTCGCCGGGACGACCTCCGACGCCGGGAAGAGCGTCGTCACCGCCGGTATCTGCCGGTGGCTGGTGCGCCAGGGCGTGAAGGTCGCCCCGTTCAAGGGCCAGAACATGTCCCTGAACTCGTTCGTGACCAGGGAAGGCGCCGAGATCGGGCGGGCGCAGGCGATGCAGGCGCAGGCCGCGCGGGCCGAGCCGAGCGCGCTCATGAACCCCGTACTGCTCAAGCCGGGCAGCGACCGCAGCAGCCAGGTCGTCCTCATGGGCAAGCCCGTGGGCGAGTTGAGCGCGCGCGGCTACCACGGCGGACGCCAGGCGGCGCTGCTCGACACTGTGGTCGGGTGCCTGGAGGAGCTGCGGGCCACCCATGACGCGGTGATCTGCGAGGGCGCGGGGTCGCCCGCCGAGATCAATCTGCGGCGCACCGACATCGTGAACATGGGGCTCGCGCGGGCCGCGCGGCTGCCGGTGCTCGTCGTCGGCGACATCGACCGCGGCGGTGTCTTCGCGTCGTTCTTCGGGACGACGGCGCTGCTCGCGCCGGAGGACCAGGAGCTGCTGGCCGGGTACCTGGTGAACAAGTTCCGCGGCGATGTGAGCCTCCTCGAACCGGGGCTCGACATGCTCAAGTCCCTCACCGGGCGGTCGACCTACGGTGTGCTGCCGTTCCAGCACGGCCTCGGCATCGACGAGGAGGACGGCCTGCGGGTGTCCCTGCGGGGCGCCGTACGGGAGTCCGTCGTCGCGCCGCCCGTGGGCGAGGACGTGCTACGGGTCGCCGTGTGCGCGGTCCCGCTGATGTCGAACTTCACCGATGTGGACGCGCTGGCCGCCGAACCCGGTGTCGTCGTGCGGTTCGTGGACCGGGCCGAGGAGCTCGTGGACGCGGATCTGGTCGTGGTGCCGGGCACGCGCGGCACGGTGCGGGCGCTCGAGTGGTTGCGCGAGCGCGGGCTCGCGGAGGCTTTGCGGCGGCGGGCGGCCGAAGGGCGGCCCGTGCTCGGCATCTGCGGCGGGTTCCAGCTGCTCGGCGAGGCCATCGAGGACGAGATCGAGTCGCGGGCCGGCACGGTCGACGGGCTCGGACTGCTGCCCGTACGCGTCCGGTTCGAGGCCGACAAGACACTCGCGCGGCCCGTCGGCGAGGCGCTCGGGGAGTACGTCGAGGGATACGAGATCCATCACGGTGTCGCCGAGGTGCTGGGCGGCGAGACCTTCCTGGACGGATGCCGGGTCGGGTCCGTGTGGGGCACGCACTGGCACGGGTCGCTGGAGTCGGACGGGTTCCGGCGGGCGTTCCTGCGGGCAGTCTCCGAGGCGGCCGGGCGGCGGTTCGTGCCCGCGCCGGACACGTCGTTCGAGGCGCTTCGGGAGGAGCAGCTCGACCGGCTCGGGGATCTGGTCGAGCGGCACGCCGATACGGATGCGCTCTGGCGGTTGATCGAGGGGGGTGCACCGGGCGGGTTGCCGTTCGTGCCGCCCGGGGCGCCGTGATGGGAAGTCGCCCCCTCCGCCCCTTCCCGTCCCGAACCTGGGGGCTGCGCCCCCAGACCCCCAAAAGATTGCGCAGTTCCCCGCGCCCCTGATCGTCCCCCTGGACATGTTTGTCTCACTGGAGGTTGTTGGCTGATGCCTACCCCCTACCCGTTCTCCGCCGTCGTCGGGCAGGACGATCTGCGGCTCGCCCTGTTGCTGAACGCCGTGTCGCCCGCCGTGGGTGGTGTGCTCGTGCGCGGTGAGAAGGGGACCGCCAAGTCCACCGCCGTGCGCGCCCTGTCCGCGCTCATGCCGGATGTCGACGTGGTCCCCGGCTGCCGGTTCTCGTGCGATCCGGCGGCGCCGGACCCGCAGTGTCCCGACGGCCCGCACGCCGACGCCCCCGGCACGCAGCGGGACGCGCGCATGGTCGAGTTGCCGGTCGGCGCCTCCGAGGACCGGCTCGTGGGCGCGCTCGACATCGAGCGGGCGCTCTCGGAGGGCGTGAAGGCCTTCGAGCCGGGGCTGCTCGCCGACGCGCACCGCGGGATCCTGTACGTCGACGAGGTCAACCTGCTCCACGACCACCTGGTCGACCTGCTCCTCGACGCCGCCGCCATGGGCGCCTCGTACGTCGAGCGCGAGGGCGTCTCCGTACGGCACGCCGCGCGCTTCCTCCTCGTGGGGACGATGAACCCCGAGGAGGGTGAGCTGCGGCCGCAGTTGCTCGACCGGTTCGGGCTGACGGTGGAGGTCGCCGCCTCACGTGAGCCGGAGCAGCGGGTGGAGGTCGTCAAGCGGCGGCTCGCCTACGACGACGACCCCGAGGGCTTCGCGGGCCGGTGGGCCGAGGACGAGGCCGACGTGCGGGCCCGGATCGTCGCCGCGCGTGAACTGCTGCCGCAGGTGCGGCTCGGTGACCGGGCGTTGACGCAGATCGCCGCGACCTGCGCCGCCTTCGAGGTGGACGGCATGCGCGCCGACATCGTGATGGCGCGCACGGCCACCGCGCTCGCCGCCTGGGCGGGGCGCGAGGACGTGCTGGCGGAGGACGTGCGGCAGGCCGCGCTGCTCGCGCTGCCGCACCGCAGGCGCCGCAACCCCTTCGACGCGCCGGGCCTCGACGAGGACAAGCTCGACGAGACGCTGGACGAGTTCGGTCCCGAGGACGAGCCCGAGGGCCCCGAGGGCGACGACGATCCCGACGGTCCTGACGGGGGGCCCGACGGCGGTGGCCCCGGTGGCGGCGTGCCGCCGCAGGACGGCCCGCACGACGCGCCTCAGGAGACCGGGGACACCCCGCAACCGCAGGACGCCCCGGCCGGTGACGACCGCGAGGACTCCCCCGAGGAGCCCGCAGCCGCCCCCGCGTCCGGCGCCGGAGCCCCCGAGCAGAAGCCCGTGGCGGCCGGTGAGCCCTTTCGTACGAAGATGCTGAGCGTGCCCGGCCTGGGCGAGGGCGCGGCGGGGCGGCGCTCGCGCGCGCGGACCGAGCACGGCCGCACCACGGGGGCCACGCGGCCCCGTGGCGCCCTGACGAAGCTGCACCTCGCGGCGACGGTGCAGGCCGCCGCCCCGCACCAGCGGGCACGCGGTCGCTCGGGCAGGGGTCTCGTCGTACGCCGGGACGATCTGCGGCAGGCGACCCGTGAGGGACGCGAGGGAAACCTCGTCCTGTTCGTGGTCGACGCCTCCGGGTCGATGGCGGCGCGGCAGCGGATGACCGCCGTGAAGGGCGCCGTCCTGTCGCTGCTGCTCGACGCGTACCAGCGGCGGGACAAGGTGGGGCTCGTGACCTTCCGGAAGACGGGGGCCGAGGTCGCCCTGCCGCCGACGTCGAGCGTCGACGCCGCGGCGGCCCGCCTGGAGTCGCTGCCGACCGGCGGGCGCACCCCGCTGGCGGCCGGGCTGCTGAAGGCGCACGAGGTGCTGCGCATCGAGCGGCTGCGGGATCCGGCGCGGCGGCCGCTGATGGTCGTCGTGACGGACGGGCGGGCGACCGGTGGTCCTGAGCCCGTGCAGCTCGCGGGCCGCGCGGCCGGGCTGCATGCCGCCGAGGGCACCGCCTCCGTGGTCGTGGACTGCGAGACCGGCATGGTGCGGCTCGGGCTCGCCGGGCAGCTGGCCGGTCAACTCGGCGGCACAGCCGTCGCGTTGGACGAGCTGCGGGCGGACTCGATCGCCGGACTCGTGAAGGACGTACAGGGCGCGCAGGGCGCCCACGGGACGCGGAACAGCATCAGGAGGGCCGCTTAAATGCCGCAGGGACAGCCGAGCGTCGTGCCGAACGACGGACTGACGACTCGTCAGCGCCGCAACCGCCCGCTGGTGTTCGTGCACACCGGCGTCGGCAAGGGCAAGTCCACGGCCGCGTTCGGGCTCGCGCTGCGCGCCTGGAACCAGGGCTGGCCGATCGGGGTGTTCCAGTTCGTCAAGTCGGCGAAGTGGAAGGTCGGCGAGGAGAACGCGCTCAAGACGCTCGGCGCGACGGGCGAGGGCGGCACCGTGGCCTGGCACAAGATGGGCGAGGGCTGGTCGTGGGTGCAGCGCGACGACCAGGCCGACAACGAGGAGAAGGCGCGCGAGGGCTGGGAGCAGGTCAAGCGGGACCTGGCCGCCGAGACCTACAAGCTGTACGTGCTCGACGAGTTCGCCTACCCGATGCACTGGGGCTGGATCGATGTGGACGACGTCGTGGAGACGTTGCGCAATCGTCCCGGGCAGCAGCATGTGGTCATCACGGGGCGCAACGCCCCTGAGAAGTTGGTGGAGTTCGCGGACCTCGTCACCGACATGTCGAAGGTGAAGCACCCGATGGACGCGGGTCAGAAGGGCCAGCGGGGCATCGAGTGGTGACCATGGATGTGCCGCGGCTCGTCGTCGCCGCGCCCGCCTCGGGCACCGGGAAGACGACCGTGGCGACGGGTCTGATGGCCGCGTTCGCCGAGCGCGGGCTCGCCGTGTCGCCGCACAAGGTGGGGCCCGACTACATCGATCCGGGCTACCACGCGCTCGCGACCGGCCGTCCGGGCCGCAACCTCGACGCGTACATGTGCGGGCCCGATCTGGTCGCGCCGCTGTTCGCGCACGGGGCGACGGGGTGCGAACTCGCCGTCGTGGAAGGCGTGATGGGCCTGTTCGACGGTGCGTCGGGCGAGGGCGAGCTGGCCTCGACGGCCCATGTCGCGAAGCTCCTGAAGGCCCCCGTCGTGCTCGTCGTCGACGCCTCCTCGCAGTCGCGTTCGGTGGCGGCGCTCGTGCACGGCTTCGCCTCGTTCGACCCCGAGGTGCGGCTCGCGGGCGTCATCCTCAACAAGGTCGGCTCCGACCGGCACGAGGCGCTGCTGCGCGAGGCCATGGAGGAGGTCGGCGTCCCCGTGTACGGGGCGCTGCGCCGTACCCCGCAGGTGGCCACACCGTCCCGGCATCTGGGCCTGGTCCCGGTCGCCGAGCGGAGCACGGAGGCGGTGGACTCCGTCCGGGCGTCGGCTGCGATGGTCCGGGAGGGGTGTGACCTGGAGGGGTTGCTGGGGTTGGCGCGGACGGCGCCGCCGCTCACGACCGAGGCGTGGAGCCCGGTTGCGGCCGCGGGGCTCCGCACCGGATCCCGCGCCTCAAACGCCGGCGGGGCTGGAGTCGTGGCCGTAGCCGGTGGTGCGGCCTTTACGTTCTCGTACGCCGAGCACACGGAGCTGCTGCGCGCGGCGGGTGCGGAGGTCGTCCCCTTCGACCCGCTGAACGACGAGACGCTCCCCGAGAACACGCGGGCGATCGTCATAGGCGGCGGTTTCCCCGAGGTCTACGCCCCCGACCTCTCCGCCAACGAACAGCTCCGCAAGGATGTCGCCGAGCTGGCCCGCAGCGGCGCCCCCGTGGTCGCCGAGTGCGCCGGGCTGCTGTACCTCTCCCGCTCGCTCGACGGACAGCCGATGTGCGGTGTGCTGGAGGCCGACGCGCAGATGTCGGGCCGCCTCACCCTCGGCTACCGCGACGCCGTCGCCGTGACCGACAGCGTGCTCGCCCCGGCGGGGGCCCGGCTGCGCGGCCACGAGTTCCACCGGACCGTGCTCGAACCGGGCGCCGGGCCGACGCCCGCCTGGGGCATGCGGTTGCCGACGCCGCGCGTCGAGGGGTTCGTGCAGGGCGGGGTGCACGCCAGCTATCTGCACACGCACTGGGCGGCGCTGCCCGACATCGCACGGCGCCTGGTCGAGCGGTGCGCCGCGCCGTGAACGGTTCAGCCCGCGATGCCGACCACGAGCCAGATGAAGGCCACGCCCACGACGGTGCACAGCAGCGTCGAGCGGGCCGGGTGCTCGTGGTGGGCCTCGGGGAGGATCTCGGCGGCGGCCAGGTAGAGCAGCACGCCGCCGAAGAATCCGAGATAGCCGCCGAGCAATTGCTCCGGAATGGTGAACAGGAGCGTCGACGCCGCGCCCACGACGGGCGCCGCCGCGTCCGCGAACAGCATCATCAGCGCCTTGCGGCGGGCGTTCCCGTACAGCCGGGTGATCGTGTACGTGTTGAAGCCGTCGGCGAAGTCGTGGGCGATCACGGCGAGCGCCACGGCCGTGCCCATGCCGCCGCCGATCTGGAAGGCGGCGCCGATCGCCATGCCGTCCATCAGGCTGTGCCCGACCATCGCGGACGCCGCCGTGAGCCCCACCTCGGGGGCCCGGCCGCCGGACGCCCCCTCCTCGCCTCCGTGGGCGGCCTGCCGCCTGGCCAGCAGGTGCTCCATGATGTGCGCCCCGAGGAACCCGCCCACGAACAGCAGCAGCGCCGCCGGCACCCCGAACACCGGGCCGCCCGCCGCCTCCAGGGCCTCGGGCAGCAGGTCGAGGCCGACGACGCCGAGCATCAGGCCACCGGCGAGGCCGAGCACCAGGTGGCGCCGGTCGGTGACCCGCTGCGCGGTCCAGCCACCGACCAGAGTCATCACAAAGGCGCTGAGCGCCACGATCACGGCCATGGCCCCTTGCTAACCCATACGGAGGCCCGCGCGCACACCGGGGGTGTGGTCGTCGGGGTCGGCGCCCGGTCCGGCGCTCCTGCGGACGAAGTGCTCGGCCTCGTCAGGGCGGTCCTGGCCGAGGTGGGCGCGACGGACGTCCTGGCGCTCGCCACGGTCGACGCGAAGGGCCGCGAGCCCGGCATCGTCGCGGCGGCCGGGGCGCTGGGCGTGCCCCTGGAGACGTACGACGCCGAGCGGCTCGCCGCCGTCCCCGTGCCGCACCCGTCCGCGCGGGCCCGCGCCGCGGTGGGCACCCCGTCGGTCGCCGAGGCCGCGGCCCTCGTACGGGGTGGTGCGCTGCTCGTCCCGAAGCGGACGTCGACCGGACCGGGCGGGGGGCCCGGACGGGTGACGTGTGCGGTGGCGCGACCGGGGTAGGGGGCCGGACCGCGTGGCCCCTCTCCCCTCTCCACCGCTTTTCTCTCCCCTCTCTTCGCCAGCGCCCGCAAGGAGTCGTCCCATGCACACCCCTCCCCCGGCCCTGCTCGCCGCCCTGGAGCGACGGCTCGACGACGTACTGGGCGGCGGCGCCCGCACTCCGGGCGACCGGGCCGATGTGACGGTGCTGCTCGTCGGCCCCGGCGCGGCCGACTCCGCCGCAAACGCCGAACTCGTCGCCGCCGCACGGATGTTGTGGGAGGGCAGTGGCTACGCGGGCGTGGAGGCGGCATTCGTGTCGGCGGCCCCTGACGTGCCCGCGGGGCTCGACCGGTGCGCGGCGCTCGGCGCGCGGCGGATCGTGGTGCTGCCGTACGGGCCGTTGGCGTCGCAGCGGTTCAGGGCGCAGGCCGAGGGGTGGGCCGCGGCGCATCCGAAGGTGGCCGTGCGCTGCGCGACCGCGCCCGCGGCGGCGGCCGCCGACGAGGGGCCCGATCTGCGGCACCACGGCGACGCCGAAGTCCGCGACGACGGCGAGAAGTTGACGGATCTCGCGGTGAACGTGCGCACGGGCACGCCGCCGACCTGGCTGCGGGAGGAGATCGCCGGTTCCCTGGAGGGGCTCGCGGCGTACCCGGACGGGCGGGCGGCGCGGGCCGCGGTGGCGGCGCACCACGGGGTGCCGGTGGAGCGGGTGCTGCTCACGGCCGGGGCGGCGGAGGCGTTCGTGCTGCTCGCGCGGGCGCTGCCGGTGCGCAGACCCGTGGTCGTGCACCCCCAGTTCACCGAGCCCGAGGCCGCGCTGGAGGACGCCGGGCACGCGGTGGACCGGGTGCTGCTGCGGGGCGGCGGGGACGGGGCCGGTTTCCGGCTCGATCCGGCGCTCGTGCCGCCCGAGGCGGACCTGGTGGTCGTGGGGAATCCGACGAACCCGACGTCGGTGCTGCATCCGGCGGACGTGCTGACCCGGCTCGCGCGGCCCGGGCGCTTCCTGGTGGTCGACGAGGCGTTCATGGACGCCGTGCCGGGCGAGCGGGAGTCGCTTGCCGGGCGGACGGACGTGCCGGGGCTCGTGGTGCTGCGGAGCCTGACGAAGACGTGGGGCCTGGCCGGGCTGCGGGTGGGTTATGTGGTGGCGGAGCCGGAGGTGGTGGCGGCTCTCGAACGGGCGCAGCCGCTGTGGCCGGTCTCCTCGCCCGCGCTGGTCGCCGCGCAGGCGTGCGTGTCGCCGCGCGGGGTCGCGGAGGCGGCGGACGCGGCGGTGGCCGTCGCGGCGGACCGGGAGTATCTGGTGGGCCTGCTGCGGGGGTTGGCGTCGCACGGGGTGTCCGTGGCCGGGCCCGCGGAGGGGCCGTTCGTCCTGGTGCGGGTGCCGGACGCGCACGCGGTGCGGGAGCGGTTGCGGGGGGCCGGGTTCGCGGTGCGGCGCGGCGACACGTTCCCGGGCCTCGGGCGGGACTGGGTGCGGGTCGCGGTGCGGGACCGGACGACGAGCGAGCGGTTCGTGGAGGCGTTGCGGGACATTCTCGTTTCAAGCCCCGCAGGGGGCACCTCCCAGCGGTAGCTGGGGGAGATTGAGGCGCGGGGTCCGGGGCAGCGCCCCGCGACCGCAAGCCCCCCACGGCGCTGAGCCGCCGGGGCTCCGCCCCGGACCCCGCTGCTCAAGCGCCGCAGGGGCTTGATTCACCTACACCCGGTTGCGGCCCCGGCGGGCCATCGCCACCGCGCCACCACCGGCGACGAGCAGCACGATCGCACCGCCCGCGATGTACGGCGTCATCTCGTTGCCGCCCGTCTCCGCGAGGTCCTGCTTGTCGGCCACAGGCTGCTGCTCGGTCTTCTGGACCGGGGTGTCGGCCTGCTCCCCCTGAGGCTTCGGCTTCGGCGCCGGAGCGGCCTTCGGGCTCTCACAGGTGGCTTCCGCGAGCGTGACCTCGCCGTCGACCTCGGCAACGTTGAGGTTCAACGGGTTCACATGGACCTTGAGTTGCAGGGCGGAGGCGGCAGCCGTGGTGGACGTCGTGGACCGGTTGGAGAGGCCGAGCGTCACCTCGCCGACCTCCGGGACCTTGATGGACGTCGTGCCGCCGGTGGACAGCGTGACCTTCTTGCCGAGGATGGTGACGCCGCCCAGCAGGTTCGACTCGGCGACCGGCTTCTCGCCCGCCACGCACAGCGCCTTGGACGTCACCTGGTCGACCTCGATCAGGGAGAGCAGCGGAAGGCCGGGGACGTGCACCTTGGCGCGGGCGAGCTGGGTGAAACCTTCCGCCTTGTCGCCCTCGACCGTGGCCTTCGCCTTGGCCACGTCCGCGCGCAGCACGCTGAACGGCTGTCCGCCGTCGACCCCGTCCAGGCGGGCGGTCAGCGCGGTCTCGTCGGCGCTCTTGGGCGCCTGCACCTCGTTCAGCGAGACCTTGAGCGGGACGTTCACGGTCTTGTTGAGGAGCGATACGTCGAGTCCTGTGCGGAGCACGGCGGCGCCGGCCTTGCCGCCCCGGTGCTCGGTGGCCGCGGCGGGCCCCGCGGTCGCGAGGACGACGGGGCCGAGGGCGAGCGCGGTGGCGGCGGTGGTCGCCGCGAGGCGGCGGGCGGGCGTGCGCAGGACGGACGTAAGGGTGGAGCTGGACATGGCGGTGGGACCCCCAAGTAACAACCAGGACCGCGCGTGACGGGACAGCACGGAACAAGGCAGGAAGGAACGAGACGGAACGGGACGGAACCGCCTCGACTGGTCATCGGTAAGGGAATCTTTACGCACTGAGAGTGAACGGGCGCCCACGTTCATGGAGTTCACTCCAAAGTGGCGTTTCCGTGCACACCTTCGAATCAGAGGGCTCGTCCGTCCCACCGGTCACGCACCGTCAACCGGGCAGGTCACCCCACCACATTGCCCCGGAGCACGATCCTGCGCGGCGCCGCCAGCACCCGTACGTCCTCCCGCGGATCCGAGCCGTACACCACGAGGTCCGCGGGCGCGCCCTCCTCCAGGCCGGGGCGGCCGAGCCAGGAGCGCGCTCCCCACGCCGTCGCCGAGAGCGCCTCGACGGGCGGGAGACCGGCCCGCACCAGCTCCTCGACCTCGCCCGCCACGAGGCCGTGCGCGAGGGAGCCGCCCGCGTCCGTGCCGACGAAGACCGGGATCCCCGCGTCGTAGGCGTTGCGGACGGTGTCGTAGCGGCGGTCATAGAGCCGGCGCATGTGTGCGGACCAGTCGGGGAACTTGCTCTCGCCGCCCGCCGCGAGCTGCGGGAACGTAGCGATGTTCACGAGGGTCGGGACGATCGCGACACCGGCTTCCGCGAAGAGCGGGATGGTGTCGTCGGTCAGGCCCGTGGCGTGCTCGATGCAGTCGATGCCCGCCTCGACCAGGTCCCGGAGGGAGTCCTCCGCGAAGCAGTGGGCGGTGACGCGGGCGCCGAGCCGGTGCGCCTCGGCGATCGCCGCCTCGACCGCTTCGCGCGGCCAGCAGGCGCCGAGGTCGCCGGTCGCCCGGTCGATCCAGTCGCCGACGAGCTTGACCCAGCCGTCGCCGCGCCGCGCCTCCCGCGCGACGTACGCGACGAGCTCCTCGGGCTCGATCTCGTGCGCGAAGTTGCGGATGTAACGACGGGTGCGGGCGATGTGCCGGCCTGCCCGGATGATGCGCGGCAGGTCCTCGCGGTCGTCGACCCAGCGGGTGTCGGAGGGGGAACCCGCGTCGCGCAGCAGCAGCGTGCCGTGGTCGCGGTCGGTCAGGGCCTGCTTCTCGGCGGTCTCGGCGTCCACGGGGCCGTGTGCGCCGAGGCCGACGTGGCAGTGCGCGTCGACCAGTCCCGGCAGCGCCCAGCCCTCGACCGTCGTGACGTCGAGACCCGCCGTGCCGGGCCGTTCGTATGCGATCCGGCCGTCGACCACCCACAGTTCGTCGCGTACGTCGTCGGGCCCGACGAGGACCCGCCCCTTCACGTGCAGTACCCCGCCAATACTCATGCGCGCAGCCTATGAGGCGGTCGGTACGCTCGACACCGGCACCCGTACGAACCCGTGAGCGAAGAGAGCCCCACCGTGACCCATCCGTTTCTCGACCTGGCCCCGTTGAGCGCCGAGCATTTCGCCTCCATCGAGGACCGTGTCGCCCGGCTGCTGGACACCTCACAGGACGTCGTGATCATGCAGGGCGAGGCGCTGCTGCCGCTGGAGGGCGCGATCCGCGCCGCCGCGGGTCCCGGCACCGTGGCACTGAACGTGATCACCGGTCCGTACGGGCAGACCTTCGGCGACTGGCTGCGCGACTGCGGCGCCACGGTGCACGACCTGGCGGTGCCCTTCCACACGGCCGTCACCGCGGAGCAGATCGGGCAGGCGCTCGCCGAGCACCCCGAGATCGACTTCGTGTCCCTGGTGCACGCGGAGGCCGCGACCGGCAACACGAACCCGGTCGCCGAGATCGGTGAGGTGGTGCGGGCGCACGGGGCCCTGTTCTACCTGGACGCCGTCGCGTCGATCGCCGCCGAGCCGGTGCTTCCGGACGCGTGGGGCGTGGACCTGTGCGTGATCGGCGCGCAGAAGGCGATGGGCGGCCCGGCCGGGGTCTCGGCCGTGTCGGTGAGCGCGCGGGCCTGGGAGCGGATGACGGACAACCCGCACGCGCCGCGCCACTCCTACCTCTCGCTCCTGGACTGGAAGCAGCGCTGGGTCGACGGCGGCCGCAAGACGCTGCTGCACGCGCCGGCGCAGCTGGAGATGCTCGCTCTGGAGGCGTGTGTGGAGCGCATCGAGGGCGAGGGCCTGGAGGCGCTGATGGCGCGGCACGCCTCGGCCGCCGCGGCGACGCGCGCCGGAACGCTCGCGCTGGGCGGCGGCCTGGAGCCGTACGTCCACGAGGCGCACAACGCCGCCCCGGTCGCGACGACGCTGCGTGCCCCGGCCGGTACGGACGCGCGTGAGCTGGTGGCGAAGGCGCTGGCCGTCGACCCGGTGCTGCCGCTGGTCGCGGGTGGTGGCGCACTCGCTCAGGAGATGATCCGGGTCAACCACTACGGCCCGCAGGCGACGCGCGGAGTCGTGCAGTCCTCGCTGGCCGCGCTCGGCGGGGCGCTCGCCGAGGCCGGGTTCGAGGTCGATCTGGAAGGGGCGCGAAAGGCGGTCGCCGGCGCCTGGGAATAAGCACCTCCCGGCACCACTCAAAGCAAGGCGTCACCCATTCAGGGTGGCGCCTTTCCATTTATCCACGAATTATTCAGGCAGAATTGTCCCGCACTTTTTTGAGGCCCCACGAAGCGTCTCCCCGTTTTGCTTCTGCTCTGCTTCTGCCCGCTTCCTCGGGCCGTAAACACCTAGGTTTCGTCAACGGCAACCGACGTAATTCGGACGCGTCTCGTGGCGATTACCGGCCTGTGACGTACTCCACACCAATTTCCTTCTGCCCTTTTTGTCCCACCCAAACCCGGACATACCGTCGGGATTTCGTGCGCGCGCTCACCTGCGCGCGATAACACACAAGCCCGCCGTACGTAACCCCTTCCGCAGGTGCAATCCCGAAAATTGCTCGGTAAATTCAATTTGCATGACCGCCGCACAAGCGCAATTCCTGGAAGTCGCCGAAGTGGCCCCGGTCCCCGACGGACTGAAGATCGACCACCCCGAGGTGGCCGACGGTGCCGCGATCTGGCGTATCGCCCGCGACTCGAAGGTGCTCGACCTCAACTCCTCCTACAGCTACCTGCTGTGGTGTCGCGACTTCGCCGCCACGTCGGTGATCGCCCGCGACGAGAAGGGCGAGGTGGCCGGTTTCATCACCGGTTACGTCCGTCCCGACCGACCGGACATCCTCGTGGTGTGGCAGGTCGCCGTGGACGCCGCGCAGCGCGGTCGCGGCCTCGCCGCCGCGCTGCTCGACGGGCTGACCGCGCGGGTTGCGGCGGCGCGTACGGTCACGACACTCGAGACGACCATCACGCCCGACAACGCCGCGTCGCAGGCGCTGTTCACCTCGTTCGCCCGCCGGCACCGCGTCGGCGTGGCACGCACGGTGCTGTTCGACGCGGGGCTGTTCCCGGACGACGGGCACCTGCCCGAGGAGCTGTACCGCATCGGTCCGCTGGCCTGAGCACGCCCCCGATCCACCCACTCCCGAACCCCCCTCAAACTTCCCTCCCTAGAGGAGCTTTCGCTGTGACCATCACCCAGCCGGACCTGAGCGTCTTCGAGACCCTTGAGTCGGAGGTGCGCAGCTACTGCCGCAGCTGGCCCACCGTCTTCGACCGGGCGCAGGGCAGCCGTATGTACGACGAGGACGGCCACGAGTACCTGGACTTCTTCGCGGGCGCCGGATCGCTCAACTACGGGCACAACAACCCGGTGCTGAAACGCGCTCTGATCGACTACCTGGAGCGCGACGGCGTCGTGCACGGGCTCGACATGTCGACCTCGGCCAAGCGCAACTTCCTGGAGTCGTTCCAGAACATCATCCTGCGGCCGCGCGACCTGCCCTACAAGGTCATGTTCCCGGGCCCGACGGGCACCAACGCCGTCGAGTCCGCGCTGAAGCTGGCCCGCAAGGTGAAGGGCCGCGAGTCGATCGTGTCCTTCACCAACGCCTTCCACGGCATGTCGCTCGGCTCGCTCGCCGTGACCGGCAACGCGTTCAAGCGCGCCGGCGCCGGCATTCCGCTCGTGCACGGCACGCCGATGCCGTTCGACAACTACCTCGACGGCCAGACGCCCGACTTCATCTGGTTCGAGCGGCTGCTCGAGGACTCCGGTTCCGGCCTCAACACCCCGGCCGCCGTGATCGTGGAGACGGTCCAGGGCGAGGGCGGCATCAACGTCGCCCGCGCCGAATGGCTTCGCAAACTGGCAGATGTCTGCGAACGTTGGGACATGCTCCTGATCGTCGACGACATTCAGATGGGCTGTGGCCGTACCGGTGCGTTCTTCTCCTTCGAGGAGGCGGGCATCACGCCGGACATCGTGACCGTTTCGAAGTCCATCAGTGGGTACGGACTCCCCATGTCCCTCTGCCTGTTCAAGCCGGAGCTGGACGTCTGGGAGCCGGGCGAGCACAACGGCACGTTCCGCGGCAACAACCCCGCGTTCGTGACGGCCGCCGCGGCCCTGGAGACGTACTGGACCGACGGCGCGGCCATGGAGAAGCAGACCATGGAGCGCGGCGAGCAGATCGACGAGGTGCTCAGCGCCCTGCGCACCGAGTACCACGACGAGATTGTCGAATACCGCGGCCGCGGCCTGGTCTGGGGCATCGAGTTCCGCGACAAGGACCGCGCGGGCAAGGTCGCACGACGGGCCTTCGAGCTGGGCCTGCTCGTAGAGACTTCCGGCCCCGAGAGCGAGGTCGTCAAGCTGCTTCCGGCACTGACGATCACGCGCGAGGAGCTGGACGAGGGGCTTCGCACGCTCACCCGGGCTGTGCGCGAGACCGTCTGACACGCACCACCAAGTTACGAGGAAAGGCAGCAACTCACCGTGATTGTCCGTTCGTTCAAGGAGATAGAGAACACCGACCGGCACGTGAAGTCGGCGACCGGCACCTGGGAGAGCAAGCGCATCGTGCTTGCCAAGGAGAAGGTCGGCTTCTCTCTGCACGAGACGATCCTCTACGCCGGCACCGAGACCGACATGTGGTACGCCAACCACATCGAGGCCGTGCTGTGCGTGGAGGGCGAGGCCGAGCTGACCAACCGGGACACCGGTGAGACGCATTGGATCGCTCCGGGGACGATGTACCTCCTGGACGGCCACGAGAAGCACACCTTGCGCCCGAAGACCGACTTCCGCTGCGTCTGCGTGTTCAACCCTCCGGTGACCGGACGGGAGGACCACGACGAGAACGGCGTCTACCCGCTGCTGACAGAGGACGAGGAGGCCTGATCCCGATGACGACCGCACCCGACATCACGGACCTGTACCCGACTCGTGGCGCCTCCGAGGTCGCCACGCCTCGTGTCGACCCGGTCGTCTGGTCGGCGGAGGGTGCACGCGGGCCGATCCGCCAGTCGGACCTCGCGTCCTACGAGCGGGACGGCTTCCTCGCCATCGACGAGCTGATCGGACCGGACGAGATCGGCACCTACCAGGCCGAGCTGAACCGCCTGGTGAACGATCCGGCGATGCGCGCCGACGAGCGCTCCATCGTCGAGAAGCAGTCGCAGGAGATCCGCTCGGTCTTCGAGATCCACAAGATCAGTGAGGTGTTCGCCAACCTCGTGCGTGATGAGCGCATCGTGGGGCGGGCCCGTCAGATCCTCGGCTCGGACGTCTACGTCCACCAGTCGCGGATCAACGTCAAGCCCGGTTTCGGGGCCCGAGGCTTCTACTGGCACTCGGACTTCGAGACCTGGCACGCCGAGGACGGCCTGCCCAACATGCGCACGGTGTCCGTCTCCATCGCCCTGACGGAGAACTACGACACCAACGGCGGTCTCATGATCATGCCGGGTTCGCACAAGACGTTCCTCGGGTGCGCCGGTGAGACTCCGAAGGACAACTACAAGAAGTCGCTGCAGATGCAGGACGCGGGTCTGCCCTCGGACGAGGCCCTCTCCAAGTTCGCCGACGCGCACAGCATCAAGCTGTTCACCGGTTCTCCGGGCTCGGCGACCTGGTTCGACTGCAACGCCATGCACGGCTCGGGCGACAACATCACCCCGTACCCGCGCTCGAACGTGTTCATCGTGTTCAACAGCGTGGAGAACACGGCGGTGGAGCCGTTCGCGGCGCCGGTGCGGCGTCCGGAGTTCATCGGGGCGCGGGACTTCACTCCGGTGAAGTGACGTCAATCCGTACGTGAGATGGGGCGGGGCCGTTCGCGGCTCCGCCCCGTCCTGCGTTCACGCCCCGGGTCACCCGGCCCGGGTCACAGCCAGGCGAGGCTGCCCGCCCGGTCGAGCAGTCCGCGTACGGCGGTGTCGTCGCCGGTCGCGGACCCGGGGACGGTGTCCGGTGGCAGCCGGCCGCCGAGCAGCAGGCAGAAGTCGACCGCGTCGAGGGTGAGTTCCGCGCGGACCGGCTCGCCCTCCGAGCCGAGCACCCACTCCGTGGACCGGTTCGCGTCCGCGACGGTCAGGGCGACGGGTGCGGCCCGCGTGCCGAGCGCCGCGCCGAGGATCCGCACGGCCAGCCGCACGAGCCGCCACAGGTGGTCGGCGGGCGGCGGGGGCACGGGGCGGTCGAGGGCGCGGCCGATGTCGTCGGTGTGGATCCAGGTCTCGAAGGCGCGGATCAGGAAGTGGTCGGCGACGGGCAGCCGGGCGCCGTGCAACGTGGCGGCCTGCGCGGCCGGTTCGATCTCGCGGGCGGCCGGCGCGGCGAGCAGTTCCGCGGCCCGCGCGCGCCAGGTGGCGACGGTGGCGTCCGGGGTGCGCCCGCGTTCGTGGGTGATGATGTCGTGGGTGCGGGCCGCCCAGACCGTGCGCCAGTCGCCCTCGTCCGCCGTCTCGTTGGCCGGCTCGTGCGCGGGCAGGCCCAGGTGGACGGCCAGCGGCTCGTCGGCGGCGATGAGGTGGGCGATCGTGTCGCGCACCGTCCAGCCGTGCACCACCTCCGTGGCCCAGGCGTCCTCCGCCCCGGCCAGCAGCGCCTGGAGGGCGGCGACGGTGGCCGCGTAGGGCCGGGCGTGCGGGGCGGCGGTTCCTGAGGCGGCGCGGGGTACGGGCGGCCGGCTCGCCAGGGCCGCGGCGAGCGGTCCCGCGCCGGTACGCAGCGGGGGCCGGGCCGCGTCGTCGAGGCGCGTGCCGTTCGGCCCGTCCAGGGTCCGGACCGTCGCCCTCAGCCGCTCCGCCTCGGCCGCGCACTCCTCGCAGTCCGCCAGGTGCGCGGGGACGGCGCGCTGTTCGTCGGGGGGCAGGGCCTGCAGGGCCCAGGCGCCCAGGAGCTCGCTCACCGTCGCGTGGTCGCGGGCGTCCGTGGCCATCAGGCACCCCTTCCTTGAGCCTCGTAGTCCGGCCCCGCCAGGGTTTCGGCCAGCCGGTGCAGGGCGGTGCGCAGGCGGGTCTTGGCGGTCCCTTCCGGGATGCCGAGTTCCGCCGCCGCCTGACGGTACGTCCGACCGGCGAAGTACGCCAGGTGCACCACCTGGCGCTGGTTCGGCGGGAGTTGTGCGACGGCCGAGTGCAGGAGCAGGGAGCGCTCGCGGTCGACGACCCGCTCGTCGGGGCCGGGGTCGGGGGCCGGGATGGCGTGCAGCGCCGCGTCGTCCGCGGTGACGGCCTTGCGGTGGCGGGCCTCGCTGCGCACCCAGTCGACGGCGCGGCGGTGCGCGAGCATGCTCAGCCAGGTACGGAGCGTGCCGCGCCGCGCGTCGAAGGCGTAGGGCCGTGCCCACAGGTGCGCGAAGACCTCCTGCGCGACGTCGTCCGCCGCGGCCGCCGAGCGGGTGACGCGCACGGCGACGCCGCGGACGAGCCCGCTGTACGCGTCGTACACCTCGGAGAGCGCGGCCTCGTCGCCGTAGACGAGACGTCGGTGCAGTTCGGCGTCGTCCGCGGCCCGGTCCTTGGGGTCGCAACGCCCGGTACGGGCCACCGGCACCACCACCTCTAGGTCTTGTGCCTTCCTAGCGTGCGGCGGACGTGGGCGCCAGAGGCCGGCCGGACTTCAGCCGGAGAGCGCGTCGAGGAGGCGGTCGACGTCCGCGGCCGTGTTGTACAGGTGGAACGACGCCCGCAGGTTCCCCGCCCTGTTGGAGAGTTCGAGGCCGGCGCGCTGCAACTCCGGCTGGCGTACGCCGAGTCCGGGGACGGACACGATCGGGGAGCCGGGCGAGGCGACCGGCTCGTGGCCCAGCTCGGCGACGCCCGCGCGGAAGCGGTCCGCGAGCGCGAGGTCGTGGGCGCGGATGGCCTCCGGTCCCAGCTCCTCGATCACGGCGAGGGACTGGCGTGCCCCGGTGTACGCGACGAGGCCCTGGGTCTCGTCGAAGCGGCGGGCGGAGCGGGCGGGTTCGGTGACGGGGCCGTAGCAGCTGTCCCAGGGGTTCTCGCCCGAGACCCAGCCGCCGAAGACGGGCGTGAGCGCGTCGAAGCCCTCGGGGTCGGCCGGTCCGACGAAGAAGACGGCACCGCGCGGGCAGGTCAGCCACTTGAAGGCGACGGAGGCCAGATAGTCGGCTTCGGCGGCGAGCGCGGCGACCGGGTACCAGCCGGCCGCCTGCGACACGTCGACGTAAAGCCGCGCGCCGTGCGTCCGTGTGGCGGCGCGCAGTGCGGGCACGTCGGCCACCCTGCCGTCGGCGGACTGGGCAGCGCTGACCGCGACGAGCGCGGTGCCGGGGCGTACGGCGTCGGGGAGCGCGTCGAGCGGCACGGCGCGGACCTTGAGGTCGCCGCGTACGTGGAAGGGGTTGACGGTGGAGCTGAAGTCGCCCTCCGCGGTGAGGACTTCGGCCCCGGCGGGCAGCGACGCGGCGATGAGGCCGCTGTAGACGGCGACGGAGCCGCCGGTCGCGACCCGGCCGACGGGGACGCCCGCGATCCGGGCGAACGCCGCGCGCGCCTCCTCGACGTCGGCGAAGAGCGAGTCGGGCGACCGGCCCTCGGTCATGTCGGCGATCGCGGCCCGCATCGCGTCGGCGGCCCGTACCGGGAGCAGTCCGGAGCTCGCGGTGTTCAGGTAGGTGGTGGCGGGGGTGTACTGCGCGCGGACGAGGGCCGCGTCGAGGACCTGGTGCTCACCGGATGTCTGCATGGCACCACTGTGCCCCGCCGCCAACTACCCGTCCATTGCGCATATTTGCGCAGTAGACCTAAGCAACGCTTATGCGTGCAGGTCGGCGGATCAGGCCTGCGGGACCGCGCAGCCGTCGGGGCCGCAGGCGTCGCCGCCGTCCGCGCCGTCGATGACGGTGAGCGGGGAGCGCTCGCCCCACGCCTGGGTGAGCGCCTGCGTGAAGACCTCGGCGGGCTGGGCGCCGGAGACCCCGTACTTGCGGTCGAGGACGAAGAACGGCACGCCGTTGGCGCCGAGCTCGGCGGCCTCGCGCTCGTCGGCGCGCACCGCGTCCGCGTACGCGTCGGGGTCGGCGAGCACGGCTCGCACCTCGGTCTCGTCGAGTCCCGCCTCGACGGCGAGCCGCACGACGGCCTCCTGGTCGCCGAAGACGGAGGACTCCTCGGCGAAGTTTCCCCGGTACAGGGCGTCGATCATGGCGTCCTGGACGCCCTTGTCGAGGGCGAGGTGGAGTAGGCGGTGCAGGTCGAAGCTGTTGCCGAAGTCGCGGCCCGCGGTGAGGTACGGCAGGCCGAGGGCTTCGGCCTGCTGCCCGAGGCCCTGCTCGTTGGCGGCGGCCTGCTCCTCGCTGATGCCGTACTTCTTGGCGATGTACGGCACGACGAGCCCGGTCTCGCCGGGCTTGGCCTGCGGGTCGAGCTCGAAGGACCGGTGCACGACCTCGACCTCGTCCTTGTGCGCGAACCCGGCCAGTGCCTGCTCGAAGCGGGCCTTGCCGATGTAGCAGAAGGGGCAGTTGATGTCGGTCCAGATCTCGACGCGCATGGGGTGTTCTCGCTCCAGCTGGGGGTGTACGGGGGCGGGGGTGCCCGGCCCGTCCCCGTACAACCGGATGCGGCCTCCGGTCATTCCCCGCGCAGGGTGAGCCGCATCCGGTGGTGCGTCCCGCCGGCGGCCTCGATGCCCTCGTCGACCCAGCCGTGCCGCGCGTAGAACGCCCGGGCGCGGGTGTTGTCGCCGTGCACGATGAGGTGGACCTCCGCGACGCCGTCGGCCGCCCACTGCTCGGCGCAGGCCGCGTGCAGCTCGGAACCGATGCCGCGGCGCCAGTGCTCGGGGTCCACCTGGAGCTGGTAGAGGACGACGGTGTCTGCGGGTGCCTGTTCGGGCCGCCGGAAGGAGGCCAGCCCGACGACGACGCCGTCCCGGACGCAGACCAGGACGTGCCCGCGCGGCCGGGCTATGGCCTGCGTCCAGCGCTCGACCCACTGCTGCGGGTCGTCGTCCTCCGGGATTCCTTCGGGGTAGTACGTGGCGCGGGCCCTGCGGTGCAGGGCCGCGAGGGTGGGGGCGTCGGCGGCTACGGCGGTACGGATCATGATCCGAAGGACGCACGACGGGCCCGGCGGGTTTCGCGCACACGGGCGGTGATGATCATGAGCCGTCCTTCAGTCCCTTCGGCCACGTCGTCCGGTACTCGATGTGGTCGTACGTGACCACACAGCCCTCCCCCACCGGGGACTGGGCGAGGAAGCCGACCAGGGCCGAGGCGGCGGACTTCTCGTCGCCCAGGGAGAAGATGCGCACGAAGGTCCACCGCTCGCCGTCGGTCGACGCGTGGAAGGCGAAGGCGGAGCCGGTGCGGCTGATCCGCAGCCACACCGAGGAGCCCGGCACCACGAAGGCGTTCGCGTCGTCGGAGTGGCCGCGCGTGACGACCGTGCAGACGGTCGGCTCGTCCGGGGACCGCTCGAAGCAGAGCTTCGCCCACTCCCGGTCGCCCACGTGCAGATAGAGCACGCCCGCGTCGAAGGCGGCGGCGAAGCCGACGGTGACGCGGGCGATCAGCTGGAAGTCGCCGTCCGGGGTCCCGAGCAGGCGCGGCGCGTCCGATGCGGGTTCGAGCGCGGCCCCGGTCGGCGGCACGAAGCGGTCCTGGCGGGGCCCCGCCCACCCGGTGAGCACCCCGTCCTCGTACGACCAGTGGCCGTCCGGTCCGTAGGTGCGCAACGGGAAGGGCAGGGGCGGTATTTCGAGGTCCATGACCCCAGTCTTCCAGTTGGCCGGTACCCGGTTCGTCAGTTCTCCAGGCGGCCGTTGAAGCGGCGCGGCAGGCCCAGCGGGTTGTCGTCGCGCAGCTCCTGCGGCAGCAGCGCCTCCGGCGTCGTCTGGTACGAGACCGGGCGCAGCCAGCGCTCGATCGCCGTGCCGCCCACGGACGTGGACGTGGAGGTCGTCGCCGGGTACGGGCCGCCGTGGTGCTGGGCGGGGGCGACGGCGACACCGGTCGGCCAGCCGTTGACCAGGACGCGGCCCGCGATCGGGGTCAGCTCCGCGAGGATCTCGGCGCCGCGGCCCTCACCCGCGGCCTCGCCCGAGGACAGCTGGACCGTCGCCGTGAGGTTGCCGGGCAGGCGGGAGAGGACGGCCGTGATCTCGTCGGCCGACTCGTAGCGCGCGACGACGGTCACCGGGCCGAAGCACTCCTCCAGGAGCAGGTCGTGCGCCCCGCCCTCGACGGCGAGCCGGGTGGCCGGGACCGTGAGGAAGCCGGGCGCGACCGTGTGCTCGCCGCCCGCGCCGGGGGTCACCGGGGCGTCGACGTCCGGGAGCTCGGCGCGCTGGGCGACGCCCGCGACGAAGTTGTCGCGCATGCGGTGGTCGAGCAGGACGCCGGCCTCGGTGTCGCTGACGGCGGCCGTGAGGGACTTGACGAGGCTGTCACCCGCCTCCCCCTTCGGCGCGAAGACGAGACCGGGCTTCACGCAGAACTGGCCGACGCCGAGCGTCATGGAGCCGGCGAGGCCGGTGCCGATCTGCTCGGGGCGCTCGGTGGCCGCGGCCTCGGTGATGACGACCGGGTTCAGGGAGCCCAGCTCGCCGTGGAACGGGATCGGGTTCGGCCGGGCCGCGGCGGCGTCGAAGAGCGCCCGCCCGCCGCGTACGGAACCGGTGAAGCCGGCCGCGGAGACCAGCGGGTGCTTGACCAGCTCGACGCCCGCGTCGAAGCCGTGCACGAGGCCGAGCACGCCCTCCGGGATGCCGTGCTCGGCGGCGGCCCTGCGGATGGTGGCGGCGACCAGCTCGGAGGTGGCCGGGTGGTCGGGGTGCGCCTTGACGACGACCGGGCAGCCGGCCGCGAGGGCGCTCGACGTGTCGCCGCCGGGCACGGAGAAGGCGAACGGGAAGTTCGAGGCGGCGTAGACCGCGACGACGCCCAGCGGGATCTTGTAGCGGCGCAGGTCCGGGATGGGCGGCGTCGCCGTGTCGTCGGGGTGGTCGATGACGACGCCGAGGAAGGCGCCCTCGTCGACGATGTCGGCGAACTTGCGCAGCTGGAAGCAGCTGCGGGCGAGCTCGCCCGTGAGCCGGACCGGGCCGAGCGCGGTCTCCGCGTCCGCCGCCTCGACGAGGTGGTCCTTGGCCTCTTCGAGGCGGTCGGCCGCGGTGCGCAGGAACGCGGCGCGGACGGCGCGGTCGACGAGCGCGGCACGGGCGCCCTCGGCGGCGCGGACCGCCTCGTCCACCTCCTGGGCCGTGGCCTCGACCGCGACCTGTTCCCGCTGCTTCCCGGTTCGCGGGTCGACGCTCCAGACTGGTGTTGCTGCCACGGCGAATTCCTCCAGCTTTTCTCGCCGCTCACCAGGTGAGCGGCGAGGATCGTTCGATATACTGAACGCTGTCTCTGATGATGAACTACTCTCCGAGACTATTTCTCGTCGAACGAAGGGGTCAAGGGCGATGTCGGCAGACGAGACGGGGGCCGCGGCAGGCGGCGGACAGGTCAAGTCGGCGGTGCGGACCGTGGAGTTGCTCGAGTACTTCGCGGGCCGCCCCGGAATGCACTCCCTGGCCGCGGTCCAGGAGGCCGTGGGCTACCCGAAGTCCAGCCTCTACATGCTGCTGCGCACGCTCGTGGACCTCGGCTGGGTCGAGACGGACGCGACCGGCACGCGGTACGGCATCGGCGTCCGCGCCCTGCTCGTCGGCACTTCGTACATCGACGGGGACGAGGTCGTGGCGGCGGCCCGCCCCACCCTCGACCGGCTCTCCGACGACACGACGGAGACGATCCACCTGGCCCGGCTCGACGGCACGAACGTCGTGTACCTCGCCACCCGCCAGTCGCAGCACTACCTGCGCCCCTTCACCCGCGTCGGCCGCCGGCTGCCCGCGCACTCCACGTCGCTGGGCAAGGCGTTGCTCGCCACCCACACCGACGAGCAGGTCCGCAAGCTGCTGCCCCAGACGCTGCCCTCGCTGACCGAGAACACGATCACGGACCGCGAGAAGCTCATCGAGGAGCTGCACCAGATCCGGGAGCAGGGCTTCGCGGTCGACCGCGAGGAGAACACGCTGGGCCTGCGCTGCTTCGGCGTGGCGATCCCCTACCGCACCCCGGCCCGCGACGCGATCTCCTGCTCCGTCCCGGTGGCCCGCCTCACGCCCGCCCACGAGCAGATGGTCAAGGACGCGCTGTTCGACGCCCGGGACCGGTTGACCCTGGCGACCCGTCGGCTCTGAGAATCAAGCCCCGCCGGCGATTGAGGCGCGGGGCCCGGGGCAGAGCCCCGCGACCGCAACGCCGGTGCCGCGTCCCCATATGAACGTACGGTGAGAAAACGCACTGGCAGGAACGAATCGCGCCGGTCCACTCGTCTTTTCGTACGCAATGAACAAGACGATCAGGCGCGCCTCCGTCTTCACGCTGCTCCTCGTGTTCGCCCTGCTGGTCAGGGCGACCTGGGTGCAGTTCTACGACGGGCAGGCCCTCGCCAACAGCGACAACAACCGGCGGAAGACGATCTCGCAGTACGCGAATCCGCTCGGGGACATCATCGTGGGCGGAAAGGCGGTGACCGGCTCTGCGAAGGCGGGCGGCTCCAGCGACCTGAAGTACAAGCGGACCTACACGGACGGTTCGCTGTACTCGGCGGTGACCGGCTACACCTCGCAGGTGTACGGCGCCACCCAGCTCGAGGGGATCTACCAGAGTGTGCTGGACGGCACCGACACCCAGCTGAAGAACCCGCTGAACACGCTCACCGGCAAGGCCACCAGCCCCGGTGACGTGATCACGACGGTCGAACCGGGTGTGCAGAAGGCCGCGTACAGCGCGCTCGGCGACAAGAAGGGCGCCGCGGTCGCCATCGACCCGGACACCGGCAGGGTCCTCGGCATGGTGTCGACGCCGTCGTTCGACCCGTCGAAGATCAGCGGCTCGGGCTCCTCGGACGCAGCGGCGTGGCGGCAGCTCGCCAAGGACAAGGACTCGCCGACCACGAACCGGGCACTCAAGCAGGCGCTGCCGCCCGGCTCCACGTTCAAGCTGGTGGTCGCCGCGGCGGCGCTGGAGAACGGCCTGTACTCGTCGATCGACGAGAAGACCGACTCCCCGAACCCGTACAAGATGCCGGGCACCACCACGTACCTGAGGAACGAGAGCGCGTCCGCGCCCTGTGAGAACGCCACGATCCGGACGGCGCTGCAGTACTCCTGCAACAACGTCTTCGGCAAGCTGGCGGTCGACCTCGGCAAGGGCAAGGTCAAGGCGATGGCCGAGAAGTTCGGCTTCAACGACTCCAAGCAGGACGTGCCCGTGCGGGCCGCCAAGAGCAACTACCCGTCGAAGATGGACGAGGCACAGACGGCCCTGTCCGGCATCGGCCAGTTCGACGTGACGGCGACGCCGCTGCAGATCGCGATGGTCTCCGCGACGATCGCCAACGGCGGCGAGCAGTCGTCCCCGCACATGGTGTCGCAGGTGACGGACGCGGACGGCGACGCGATCAAGTCGTTCGCGGACGACGACAACACCCGGGTGGTCAGCGAGCGGACCGCCACGCAGTTGCAGTCCGCGATGCAGACCGTGGTCTCCGAGGGCACCGGTACGAACGCGAAGATCTCCGGCGCGACGGTCGGCGGCAAGACGGGTACGGCGCAGCACGGAGAGAACAACAGCCAGACCCCGTACGCCTGGTTCACCTCGTACGCGAAGGACGACTCGACCGGCAAGAAGGTCGCCGTGGCGGTGCTCGTCGAGCAGTCGAACGCGGCCCGCTCCGAGGTCAGCGGCAACGGCCTGGCGGCGCCGATCGCCAAGGCCATGATGGAGGCGGCGCTGAAGAGCTGATCAACGGCTGACGCCTCGTCAATTACGCACGCACCGAAGGGTGTCCGATACCACGGACACCCTTCGGTGCGTCGTACGCAACGCTGGTACGCTCACGCATCCCCCATCGGGCCGCCACTGTGAGGGAGGGAATGTGTGAGCACGGTCGTGGACACCGGGGACGACTCCTCCTCCGCCGAGTTTCATGCCTTCTTCGAACGGCACCACTGCGAACTCGCCCGCCTCGCGCACCTGTTGACGGGTGAGGCGGATGCCGCCGACGATCTCGCGGCGGACGCCCTGCTCGCCCTCTGGCACCGCTGGGACCGGGTGCGGGCCGCCGAGCATCCGGTGGCGTACGCGCGCGGCGTCGTCGCCAACCTGGCGCGCACCCGGATCCGCAGCGCGGTGCGCGAGCGGCGCCGCGTGGCCCTCTTCTGGTCGGGACGGCAGGACCGCACCGAGGGCCCCGACGTGCCCGCGGTCGTCGACGTGCAGGACGCGCTGCGCGAACTCCCCTTCCGCAAGCGGGCCTGCGTGGTGCTGCGGCACGCCTTCGACCTGTCCGAGAAGGACACCGCGCTCACCCTCGGCGTCTCGGTCGGTACGGTGAAGAGCCAGACGTCGAAGGGGCTTGCCGAGCTGGAGCGCCGGCTCGGTCACAGTGAGCACGGCGGCCGGACGGCCGGGCACGTGCGGTCGGTGGGCGCCGCACTCGACGCCACGGAAGGGGGGCGTGGATGAGCGAGGAGCACCTGCGGCAGCGGCTGCGGGACGCCGCCGACGCGCACCGTCCCGACCGTGGGCGGATGCTCGCCCGCGTCGAGCGGGGCATGCACGAGCGGCCCGCCGCGGACGGGCCCGAGCGGCGGCCCGCGGTGGGCTGGGGCCGGATCGTCGCGGTCACCGCGGGCGTCGCGGGGGCGCTCGCCGTGGGCGGCTTCACGGTCGGCGGGGCGCTGCGCCCCGACCCGGCGCCGCGTCAGCAGCAGGTCGCCGTGTCCCCGGCCGCGACGCCGGACGCGCACAGGCCGCTGTGGGCGGACGGTTCGGTGGACCCCGGCTCCAACGACTACTGGGCGCAGTCCAACGTCACGTTCAAGACGGAACGCCAACTGCGCGCACTGACCGTCGAGTTGCGGATCGCGCAGACCGGGCGGGTCGCCAGCACCGGCCACTGGCGCTCGCTGCCCGCCGCCGACTTCACGGAGTCCGTCACCGAGCGGGACGGGTTCCTCGTGTACCGGTGGACGCTGCGGCCGGGTCGTACGGTGCCGGTGGGCGAGCACGTCTTCGCCGGGCAGTACAACCACGCCGAGGGCGGCCGGGACGCGGGGGCCGACCGGTACACCGTCACCGGACGGACCACCGACGGTCAACGGGCTTCCGTGAGCGGGGATTTCGCGTAGCCCTCGGAGGCGGCAACCCTTTTCCGGGCGGCGACCACTGAGGGGCATGACCAACACATCACGACACGCACATCGCCGCCGCACCACCCGTCGCAGAGCCCTGCTCGGCGGGCTCGGGGCGCTCACGCTGACCGGGGCCGCGCTCGCGACGAGCGGCATGCTCGGAACGGCGGGGGCCGCGTCCGCCTGGCCGTCGGCCACCGGCACCAAGGCCGTCAGCAGCACGATCTCCGTCTCCGGCACGTACGACGGCGGGTACAAGCGCTTCTACGGCTCCGGGGACCTCGGCGGCGACGGACAGGACGAGGGCCAGGACCCGATCTTCAACCTCGCCGACGGCGCCACCCTCAAGAACGTCATCATCGGCTCCCCCGCCGCCGACGGCGTGCACTGCGCGGGCAGCTGCACGCTGCAGAACGTGTGGTGGGAGGACGTCGGCGAGGACGCCGCCACCTTCAAGGGCAAGTCGACGTCGTCCGTGTACACGGTGTACGGGGGCGGCGCGAAGAAGGCCGACGACAAGGTGTTCCAGTTCAACGGCGCCGGCAAGCTCGTCGTCACCAAGTTCCAGGTCTCCGACTTCGGCAAGCTGGTCCGCTCCTGCGGCAACTGCTCGACCCAGTACAAGAACCGCAGCATCACCATCAACGACGTCGACGTGACGGCGCCGGGCAAGTCGATCGTCGGCATCAACTCGAACTACGGCGACACGGCGGCCCTGCGCAATGTGCGCATCCACGGCGACAGCAGCAAGAAGATCAAGCCGTGCGTCCGGTACGAGGGCAACAGCACCGGCGCCGAGCCCAAGGAACTGGGCAGCGGCCCCGACGGCACGTACTGCCGGTACACCGCGTCGGACCTGACGTACGACTGAGCGGGGGCCGGGAGCGTGGTCACGCCGACGACCACGCTCCCGGAAGGGGCACCGGCCCGGTGTCACTCCACGAAGTACGTCGGGTTCGGGAGCTTGTACGTCCGGTTCGCGTAGCCGCCCTGGAGGTCCGACTCCTGGTCGCCGAAGTTGCCGACGATGTCGTAGCCGAGGGACTCGATGTGCTTCCGCGTCCCCGACTTGTACTGCACGGTGGTGCAGTTCCAGGCGGCGGCCGTGGCGCAGTCCGACAGGTAGGCGGGCGGGTCGGTCTTGTCCTTGAGGAAGACGTGGCCCTTGTCGAGGTTCACGTCGATGCCGACCTTCTTCAGGTTCTCCACGGCGGCGGAGCGCTGCGCCTCGCCGAGCCCGGAGTTGTAGAAGACCTCGACGCCCTTGGACTCGGCGTACCGGATGAGCGCGGGCGTGCCGAAGACGGCAGGGCGGTTCGCCCTGCCCACGTACTCCTTCCAACTGGCGTCGTTGTAGACGTAGTTGGTCTTCTTCTCGTAGTCGAGGCTGAGCAGCAGGGTGTCGTCGATGTCGAAGACGATCGCGGGCCTGTCGCCCTTGCCGTGGTGCTGCCGCGCGGCGGCGGCGATCTGCCGCTTCGCGCCCTTCTCGATACGGGCGAGGTCCTGCGCGTACGGGCTGTCGGGCGAGGCCTGCCAGACGCCGTCGGCGTCCTGCTTCGCGCCGTAGTAGGAGTCGATCTCCTTCATGAGCAGGCCGATGTTGTGCGGCTCGGCGGTGGTCTTCTCGTTCGCTCCGCCCGCGTCGGCGGAGCCCGCGGTGACGACGCCGGCGAGTACGAGGGAAGCGACCGTCGCTGTGGCGGCGGCGATGTGGCGCTTGCGCATCGGTGACCTGATCCATTTCTGGCCGTGACGGCTGTGGCAGCCGTCGGGGACGGGGGACTCTGTGCAGGTGGATGCATGTCTACGCGCATCACATGAGCCCCGCGACCGGCTTTACCCGATCGATACCGACAGCGAAATGGCCGCACTATTGCTCCGGCATGGCGCTGTGTTGACCATGCCTTGAAATACGCCCTTCTAGTGTCGAAGGAAGCGCTCGACCCACAGAATGCAGGCCCCATCGTGACCGTGACCCCGACGAGCCTCCTTCCCCTCGCCGCCGGCGACCGTGCCACCTCCCCGGTCCTCCTCGGCTTCTTCGCCGTGGGTGGGGTCGTCGCCATTTCTGCCGGACTGAGCTGGGCCTTCGACCTCCGCGGCATGGCCCCCGTCGGCTACCTCCGCGTCCTGGGCGCCGCGCTGACCCTCGCGGGCCTGGTGCTGCTGTTCGTCACCTACGCGCTCTGGCACCTCGGCTGACCGGAGGACTCACGCCCACGGCCGCCAGTCCCCCAGATACGCCTCGCGCGTGTGCGAGGCCGCCTGCTCCGCGGTGAGTTGCGGGCGGTTGGCGGGCGTCGGCCGCCCGGCGCCTGGGCCGGTGTTGCGGTACTCGGCGAACCGCTGCTCCTGCCACGGGAAGCTGTCCGACATGTTGGCGTAGGGCGCGGCCGCGTCGATGCCCCGGCCGAGCCGCGACTCACGGACGACGAGCGCCGGCCTGGCCGTCGTGTCGGAGCTGGGCACCCAGGGGCGGGCCAGCTTGTAGTACGCGGCCGGGGCGGTGGAGTCGATCCGGCCCCGGACGACCAGGAAACCGCGCGGGTTGGCGCCCGCCGTGGACGGCGCGAACACGAAGCCGTACGGCGCCGAGGCCAGGTCGGTGCGGTCCAGCGTCCGGAAGCGGCAGCGCTCGAAGACCGCCGTGCCGCGCCCGAAGACGAAGTCGACGTCGCCCTCGACGCAGCAGTCGTGGAAGTACTGCCGGGCGAAGGCGGTGAGCGCCGTCGAGTCCGCGTAGAGGGTGTCCTGGTGACCGAGGAAGCGGCACGTGAGGAACGCCGAGCGGTCCCCCGTCACCTTGACCGCCACCGCCTGCGTACCGGAGATCCCCGGATGGTCCGCGCGCAGCCAGTCGTTGGCGAAGGTGAGGTGCCGCGCGGTGAATCCGTCGGGGCGCAGGGTGACGGTGGCGCTGCCCGTCGTGCCGTACGTGCCCGAGCCGTCGGGCTTCGGGGTGCCGGCGGCGTTGTCGTACACGATGACGGTGTCGCGGGGGTCTCCGGAGGCGCCGATCCAGGTCAGATCGGTGGCCGTGGCCGGGACGTTCACCGTTTCCCGGTAGGTGCCGGGGGCGATGACCAGGGTGTGGCCGGGGCCGGTGACCGCGTTCACCGCGGCCTGCACGGTGGTGACGTCGCCCTCGCCGTGGGGGTGGACGTAGAGCGTCCGCCGGGTCAGGCGGGTTCGGGGAGAGCCGTAGCGGCCGAAGGGGTCACGTGTGGCGTGGGCTGGGGTGGTGGTGGCGGTCAGCGCAAGTGCCGTGCCGACGAGGAAGGTTCGTCTGGCGAGGCGTGTTGACTGCATGGTGCGGCTCCTGGAGAAGAGGCCGGCGACTGGGCGCACGTCGCGGGGCTGGGCCCCGGACCCCGCGCCGCACTCGCCGGCGGGGCTTGATCTGACTCAATTGCCGCCGATGAGGGCCAGAATGCGGACTATCCGAGCCGGTCCGGGCCCGCGCCCTTCTTCACCACCCGCGGCACCGACTTCACCGGGTCCACATGGCGTCGCAGCGTCGGCTTCCAGCCCGCTCCCTCGCGGAGCGGAGTGTCCGCGTGGGCGGTGTTGTACGCGGCGACGAGGTCGACCCGCTTGCCGTTGACCTGGTTGTCGACGGCTGTCAGGGGATAGTCGTTCCAGCGGTGCAGGACCGATCCGGCGCCGACCCCCTCGGCCAGCGTGAACGCGTTCTTCTCCGCGTAGAGCTGCGACTCGAAGCCGATGCCGAACGAGTACGCGTAGTCGGCGGCGCCCACGTATGAGTTGTTGTAGACGTCGACCTGCCCGAACCGGACGCGCGGGGCCCGCTCGACGAGGTTCTTGAAGAGGTTGTGGTGCAGGGTCACGCGCAGCTTGCCGCGGTCCGTGGCGGCCGCGCCGTCGCTGTTGCCGATCATCAGGGTCTTGTCGTGGTCGGCGAAGACGTTCCAGGAGGCGGTCACGAGGTCGGCGCCCTTGACGATGTCGAGCTCGCCGTCGTGCTGCTGGTAGATGCGGCCGTAGTAGCTGGGCAGCGTGGAGTCCGGGTGGTCGCCGTCGGTGAACTCGTTGTGGTCGAGCCAGACGTGCGTCGAGTTGTAGACGACGGCCGCGTCGTACTCGGAGTTCCAGTTGCCGGTGTCGCCGTCCGTCGGGTCCCACTGCGGGAAGCAGTCGAGCGGGGACTCCAGGGTGAGGCCGCGGACGATGACGTTGTCGACGCCGTTGATCTGGAGGCTGCCGCCGACGATGCCGGGGTTCTTGCCCACGCCGATGATCGTGGTGTTGGCGGGCACGTTCGCCTTGATGGCCTTGGCCTGCGCGGAGGCCGACGCGGCGCGCAGGTCCTCCTGCTCGCCGCTGACCTCCTTGTCGTAGCCCCAGGTGGCGGGGTCGTAGTCGGCGAGGTACTGGTCGAAGTCGTAGCCTTCGGCGGCGAATTCGGCGCAGGTGGAGCCGTCCGCGTCGAGCGTGCCCTTGATTTTGACGATCTTGGGCGCGGTGCCGCCTTCGGCGAAGGCGGCCTTCAACTCGGCCCAGGTGGTGACGGTGTAGACGTGCGCGGCGTCGGCGGCGGCGCCGCCCGTGGTGCCGGTGGTGGCCGAGCCCCAGCCGTCGCCCTCGGCGAGGGTCTGCCGGGCGGTGTCGTGGCCGCGGCTCTCGGCGGCGCCCGCGGTGCCGACCGTGCCGGTGACGCCCAGGACGACGGCGGTGCAGCCGGCGACCGCCGCGGCGACGGCCGCGCGTCGGTGCTGGCTCTTCCTGAGTGGTCTCACTGTTCTGCTCCTCGGGGCGGTTCGGGGGTGGGTCAGGCAGGGGTGGGTCAGGCAGGGGTGGTTCCGGCGAGCCAGGTCAGGCGCGACTGCCACGCCGGGTCCAGCTCGTCGAGCGCGCCGCCGACGCGGCGCACGTCGCGGGCGGGCAGCGCCTTCCGGTCGAGCAGCGCGGTGGCCACGAGGCGGGCCACCGCGATCGCGCCCGGCGGGTTGAAATGCGTGTTGTCCTGCTCGGTCGCCGTCCAGTTGAAGTACGTCTTCGTGTCCTCGACGCCGAGCTTCTGCCACAGGGCGAGGGACAGTGCCTGGATGTCGAGCAGCGCGACGCCCTCCGCCTCGGCGAGGGCGCGCATCGCCGCCGGGTAGTCGCCGTGGGTGGGCAGGGCGTTGCCGCCCGCGTCGAACTTTCTGCGCTCGACGGCGGTGGCGAGCACCGGGCGGGCGCCCCTGGCCCGCGCCCCGTCGACGTAGAGCCGCAGGTGGTCCTGGTAGGTGGACCAGGGCTCGGTGTAGCGGGTGGGGTCGGCGCTCTTCTCGTCGTTGTGCGCGAACTGGATCAGGAGGAGGTCGCCGGGGCGGATCGCGGCGAGGATCGCGTCGAGGCGGCCTTCGTCGACGAAGCTCTTCGAACTGCGGCCGTTGACCGCGTGGTTGGCGACCCGGACGCGGTCGGCGAGGAAGAGCGGGAGGGCCATGCCCCAGCCGGTCTCGGGCTTGGCGTCGAGGTACTTCTGGGCGGCGGTGGAGTCACCGGCGACGAAGAGGGTCCGCCGGTCCTTGCGGCCGTGCGCCGCGGCCGGGGAGGTGAGGGCCGCCGCGAGCGGCAGGGCGGCGAGGGCGGCCAGGGTGGTTCTTCGGGTGGTCGACACGGCTGTGTGCCGTCCTTTCAAAGACCGGGGTGTGGTGGGGCCGGCGGCGGGAGCAGCGGGGCAGGATGCGTCCCGCCGCCGGCCCGGTCGAGGGTGAACGGCCCTGCTGAGGCCGCTAGTTGGCCTGCTGCTTCCATTCGGCCTGCGCCTTGTTGAGCTGGTCGGCGAGCGAGTCGAGGAAGGTCTTGGCCGTCGTCTTGCCGAGCATGACCTTCTGGAAGTCGTCCTCGTTGTCGGCCTTGGAGATGGTGTTCCAGTCGGGCAGGTAGTACGGCAGCTGCACGATCTTCGTGGTGCCGGACTGGAGCGCCTCGGCGGCGAGCCTGGTGGGCTCGGACTCCTGCACCCAGTCGTCCTTGGCGGCCTCGGTGTTGGCCGGGATCTGCTTGGCCGACTCGTTCCACTTGCTGTTCTCCGCGTGCGAGGCCGCGAACTCCATGAACTTCCAGGCGGCCTTCTTGTTCTTACTGGCCTTGAACAGGCCGAGCCCGTCGACCGGGTTGGAGACCTGGACGCGGGTGCCGCCGGGGCCCGTCGGGTTGGGGATGCCGCGGAACTTGGTGCCGAACGCCTTCACGTGGTCGCCGTACGAGCCGAGGTTGTGGCTCAGCATGCCGATCTTGCCGCTGTCGTACTGCGCGACCATCTTCGTGAAGTCGTTGTTCACGTCGGCGGACGGCGTCGCCTTCTTGTAGAGGTCGGCGTACTTCTGCAGCGCGGCCACGTTCTTGGGGTCGTTGACCGTGGTCTTCGTGTTGTTGTCGTCCCAGAAGGACGTGATGCCGCTCTGCCCGTACGTGGCGTCGAGGGCCTGCGCGATGGAGCCCTCGCCGCCGCGGATGGTGTAGCCGAACTCGTTCTTGCCGGTGTCGGTGAGCTTGGCCGCCGCGTCGAAGAACTTGGTCCAGGTGGTGGGCGCGTCCAGGCCCGCCTTCTTGAACAGGTCGGTGCGGTAGTAGAGGACGCCGTTGTTGGCGGAGGTCGGCAGTTCGTAGACCTTGTCCCCGGCGCCCGCGGCCTTCACCGACTCCATGAAGGCGTCGCTCAGCTTGCCGTTGAGCGAGCTCGTGGCTATCCGCTCGTCGAGCGGTTCGAGGGCGTTCTGCGCGGCGATGCCGGCGAGCATCGCGGTGCCCACGCCGCCGACGTCGGGCAGTCCGCCGCCCTGGATGGCGGTGTCGTACTTGGACTGCACGTTCTCGGCGGGGATGCCGACGTACTTGACCTTGATGTTCGGGTACTTCTTCTCGAAGTCCTTGATGATCTCCATCCAGACGTCGCGGCGCACGGCCGTGTTGTTGTCCCAGAAGGTGATCTCGCCCTTGCCCGAGCCCTCGTCGCCCTTGTCGCCGCCGGCGCCGCTGCCGTCGTCGCCGCAGGCGGTGGCGGTCAGGGCGAGGACGGTGCCGACGGCGACGGCGGTGCCGGTGCGCAGCGTCGATCTGCGGATGCCGCTGCGCGTTCCTCTGCGTGCACGGATGTTCATGATCGGCTCTCTTCTTCCGGATCCAACGGGAGGTGGTGCGGTTCGAGCGTGTACGTCATGCGGTCACCGCCTTGCGGACGAGGGCCGCGGCGCGGGTGCGGTCGAGGGTGCCGTCGGCGACCACCGTGATCACTCGGCGTACGGCGGTGTCGCCGGGGCCGACGGTCAGGCGGGCGGTGGCGGCGAGCGAGGAGCCGACGCCCGGGTATTCGTCGGCGCGGACGAACCACGGGTCGCGGCGGGTCTCGGCGGTGGCGCCCGCGAAGACGAGGGTCCAGCCGTCGCCCGCCAGGGCCAGCCAGTCGGCGGTGCGGCCGTGCACCGCGCCCTCGCCCTCCGCGGTCGCCGTGAACACGGCGGGGGCCGCGGCCTCCTTGGGCGCGCGCCAGAAGAAGCCTCCGTAGGCGGCGCCGGGGCGGCCGTTGGTGGCGGGGCTCCCGATGGTCAGCCCGGCGTCCGAGGGGTTGGTGAGCGAGAACGTGAAGTCCAGCGCCCAGGCGTCGCCGCACAGTGGGGTGGCGGCGACGGTGCGGCGCTCGCGCAGCAGCGGCACGCAGTCGTCCGCGATCCACTCCAGGTCCTCGACGAAGCCGTCCGGGTCGCACAGCTTGAACTCGCGGTGCCGCTGCTCGCCGTGGTTGTCCAGCTCGGTGGGGCCCCGGCCGCGGACGTAGGTGCGCCCGCCCCAGAAGTTGTGCCCCGCGACGTCCGGCACGGCGACGCCCACGCCGAGGTGGTGCCGGTGGTCGGCGGGCGCGAACTCGGTGACGGGGGTGCCGGCGAGGGTGGTCACCGGGTGCAGGAACGGGCGGGGTGCGAGGCGCCGCTCGGCCTCCGGACGGATCTCGTAGCGGGCGACGGGGCGGCCCGCGCAGCTCAGGGTCAGCGGCGCGGTGACGAGGCCGTGCACGGTGCGGGTCACGACGCGGCCTCCGCTTCCGAGCGGGCCCAGGACGCGCCGAGCCCGGCGAACCCGGTGAGGCTGTCGGCGCTCGCGGCGACGAGCCCGTCGGCGCCGAGCACCACGCGGCGCACGGTGCCGGGGCGGTCCGCGGGCACCTCGCTCCACGCGTCGTCCGGCAGCGCCAGCGGATCGGGCGCCGTCCGGATCGCCTCGACCACGCGCATGAACGCGCCCGTCGCGGCGGGCGGCACGAGCAGCGGCGTCGCGCCGTCGTCGGCGAGGTGGTCGACGAGGTTGGCCAGCAGGTCGGTGCGGCCGTGCACGGTCTCCTCCGGGCCGTGCCCCGCGCGCTGCACGAGGACGCGGTCCTGCTTGTACCAGAAGGTGATCCGGCCGCGGCTGCCGTGCACGACGACGTACGGCTCGTCGGGCCGCTCGGCGCACAGGGTCGCGGCGACGGTGACGCGCGATCCGGTGCGGGTGGTCAGCTCCACGTACGAGGTGTCGTCGGCCTCGATGGCGTTGGCGCGGTACAGCTCGGTGCGGACGGACGCGAGGTCGTCACCGCCGGTCGCACCGTCGAGGGCGAGGGACGTGGCGACGGCGTGGGCGAGCGGGTTGGTGAGCACTCCGTCGACGACGTCCACGGTGCGGCCGGTGCCGCTGCCGTCGTCGAGGCGGCGGCGCCCGGCCCACGGGGCGCGCCGGTAGTAGGCCTCGTCGCGGGCCCAGGCTCCGGCGGCGCCGATGCCGAGGGGCTCGCCGATGAGGCCGTCCCGGACGAGGTCCCGGATGTGGGAGAGCGCGTGCGAGCCGAGCGACTGGAAGCCGATCTGGCAGGCGATGCCCGCAGCGGCCACTCCGGTCGCCATCCGCTCGTACTCCGCGTACGACGGCGCGGGCGGCTTCTCCAGGAGCAGGTGCACGCCCCGCTCGGCGGCCACCAGCGCCAGGTCGGTGTGGGTCGGGATCGGGGTGCAGATGATCGCGGCCCGGGCGCCGGTGCGGTCGAGCAGCTCCCCGAAGTCCGCGGACTGCACGATGCCGTCGGCGTCGAATCCGTCGAGTTCCGCCGCGTCCAGGGGGCGCAGCTCGCACACTCCGGCGAGCCGCACCCGGCCCGCATCGGCGAGGTTGCGCAGGTTGTTCAGGTGCCAGCGTCCGTGCCCGCGGGCGCCCGCGAGGACGACGGGGACGGGCTCGTGCACCGGGCCACTGTTGCGTGTCTTCATGATCGACTCGATCTTCATAGTGCTTGTCATCCCTTCACCGCCCCCGCGCTGAACCCCGTGACGAGCCATTTCTGGATGAAGGCGAAGACGATCACCACGGGGAGCGCGGCCACGACACCGCCGGCGGCGAGCGCGCCCAGGTCGACGGAGTCGGCGCCCATGAGGGTGGCGAGGCCGACCGGGATCGTCTGTTTGTCCTGGTCGGAGAGGAACATCAGGGCGAACAGGAAGTGGTTCCAGCTGTGCACGAAGGCGAAGGAGCCCACGGCGATCAACCCCGGCCGCAGCAGCGGGAGGACGACGGCGCAGAAGGCGCGGAAGCGTCCGCAGCCGTCGACCCAGGCGGCCTCCTCCAGCGAGTACGGCACGTTCTTGATGAAGCCGCTGATGAGGATCATCGTGAGCGGCAGCTGGAAGACGGTCTCGGCGATGATGACGCTGCCGAGCGAGTTGATCATCCGCAGGTTGGCGAAGATCTGGAACAGCGGGACCAGCATCAGGGCGCCGGGAATGAACTGCGAGCACAGCAGCGCCAGCATGAAGCCCTGCTTGACGCGGAAGTTGAAGCGGGCGAGCGCGTAGCCGCCGGCCAGCGCCACGACCGTCGTCATCAGCATCGAGGCGAGGCCGACGAGCAGGCTGTTCTGGAAGAAGATCCCGAAGGACCGCTCGTTCCACACCTTGTCGAAGTGCTCGAAGGTGAGCGGCCACGGCACCAGCGAGGTCGATCCCGCGGGCCGGAACGCGAAGAGCAGCATCCAGTAGAAGGGGACGAGCGTGAAGAGGAGGTAGACGCCGAGCGGGAGATAGATCTGCCAGCGCGGTACGTCGTCCCAGGAGCGCCCCTTCTTGACGGGGGTGAGGGGGGCACGGTGCCGGCCGCCGCCCGTCGTCATGGCGGGCGCGGTCGTGGTGGCGGTCAACTGGGCTTCCTTGACGGTCACTTGTCCTCGCCCCCGAACTTGCTCAGGCGCAGATAGACGATCGAGCAGAACAGGAGGATCACGAAGGCGATGGAGGTCAGCGCGGACGCGTAGCCGAAGTCGTGGCTGTCGACGGCGATGGAGGCGATGCGCAGCGGCAGGGTGGTCGTCTCGCCCGCGGGCCCGCCGCCGGTGAGGGTGTAGAGCAGGTCGACGTTGTTGAACTCCCACACCGCGCGCAGCAGCGTGGACAGGATGATGGCGTCCTTGAGGTGCGGCAGCGTGATGTGGAAGAACTGCCGCAGCCGGCTCGCCCCGTCGACCTCGGCGGCCTCGTACAGGTCCTTCGACACGGACTGCAGGTCGGCGAGGATGAGGATCGCGAAGAAGGGGACGCCACGCCAGAGTTCGGCGGTGACGACGGCGGGGAAGACGGTCGCGGTGTCCGACAGCCAGGACGTGCCGTAGCTGCCGATGCCGATGTCCGCGAGATACCGCGTGATGCCCGTCTGCGAGTTGTAGAGCAGCATCCAGACGGCCGAGGTCAGCACGCCGGAGACGGCCCACGGCGAGAAGACGAGGGCGCGGGCCATGCCGCGGCCGACGAACGTCTGGTTGACGACGAGCGCGAGCCCGAGGCCGAGCAGCAGTTGCAGCACGACCTGGACGACGACCCACTGGAGGCTGAAGCCGAGGGTGCGCCAGAAGTCCGGGTCGTTGGTGAACGCGGTGACGAAGTTGTCGAGTCCCGCGAAGCCGTTGCGCCAGGGCTTGGTCGGGTTGAAGTGCTGGACGCTGTAGTAGAAGACGCTGATGACGGGATACGCGATGAAGCCCAGCATCAGCAGCCCGGCGGGCGCGATCAGCAGATACGGGAGCCTGCGCGGGGTCGCTGACTTTCGGCGCCGGGGCGGCGAGGCGCCCTGCGGGGCTTTGGCCACGGCTGCGGCTTGGGCCATGACGGGAACTCCGATCTCGGTGGCTCAGGTCGGTGCTTCTGTGCGTGGTTCGGGGTCGTAGAAAGCGCTTGCACGTGGCATGTGTCGAAACGCTTCGCGGACTGCGTTCGGGATGTCGGCCGAAGAAGGCCGGCGAGGGGTTCGGGCGGCTCAGCCCGCGTACGGATCCGGGACCGTGCCCGGCCTGGCCAGGAAGGCGAAGTCGCAGCCGGTGTCGGCCTGGGTGATCTGCTCGTTGTAGAGCACGCCGTAGCCGCGCTCATGGCGCTCGGCGGGCGGGTTCCACGCGGCCCTGCGCCGCTCCAACTCCTCCTCATCGACGTCGAGTCGAAGGGTCCTGGCCGCGACGTCGAGGGTGATGGTGTCGCCGCTGCGGACCAGCGCGAGCGGGCCGCCGACGTGCGACTCGGGGGCGATGTGCAGGACGCACGCCCCGTAGCTCGTGCCGCTCATCCGCGCGTCGGAGAGCCGCACCATGTCGCGCACGCCCTGCTTGAGCAGATGGTCGGGGATGGGCAGCATCCCGTACTCCGGCATGCCGGGGCCGCCCTTGGGGCCCGAGCCGCGCAGCACCAGGACGCTGTCGGCGGTGATGCCCAGCTTCGGGTCATTGATGGTGCGCTGCATGGTCTTGTAGTCGTCGAAGACGACGGCGGTGCCGGTGTGCTTGAGCAGCTGCGGTTCGGCGGCGATGTGCTTGATGACGGCGCCGTCCGGGCAGAGGTTGCCGCGCAGGACGGCGACGCCGCCCTCGGTGGCGACCGGGTTCGTACGCGGGCGGATCACGGCGTCGTCGTGCACCTCGGCGCCCTCGATCTGCTCGCCGAACCGCCCGTTGACCGTGGGCCGTTCGAGGTGCAGCAGATCGCTGATCCGGGAGAGGAAGGCGGGCAGTCCCCCGGCGAAGTGGAAGTCCTCCATCAGGTACGTCTGTCCACCCGGCCGCACATTCGCCAGCACGGGAACGGTGCGCGCGAGCCGGTCGAAGTCGTCGAGCGTCAGCGGCACCCCGGCCCGCCCGGCCATGGCGATCAGATGGATGACGGCGTTGGTGGAGCCGCCGAGTCCGAGCACGGTGGTGACGGCGTCCTCGAAGGCCTCGGGGGTGAGGATCTCGGAGGGCTTCAGGGCCGTCCAGGCGAGCTCGACGGCGCGGCGCCCGGAGGCGGCGGCCATCCGCTCGTGCGCGGAGTCGACGGCCGGGATCGACGAGGCGCCGGGCAGCGTCATGCCGAGGGCCTCGGCCGCCGCGGTCATGGTGGAGGCGGTCCCCATCGTCATGCAGTGCCCCGGAGACCGGGCCAGACCGCCCTGGAGTTCGCGCAGTTCGCAGTCGCCGAGGTTGCCCGCGCGGTGCTCGTCCCAGTACTTCCACATGTCGGTGCCGGAGCCGAGGGTCTCGCCGCGCCAGTGGCCGGGCAGCATCGGACCGGCCGGCACGAAGAGCGACGGCACGTCGGCGGAGGCCGCCCCCATGAGCAGGGCCGGGGTCGACTTGTCGCAGCCGCCGAGCAGCACCGCCGCGTCGACCGGGTAGGAGCGCAGCAGCTCCTCGGTCTCCATGGCGAGCAGGTTGCGGTAGAGCATCGGCGTCGGCTTCTGGTACGTCTCCGACAGCGTGGCGACGGGGAATTCGAGCGGGAAGCCGCCCGCCTGCCACACGCCCCGCTTCACGGCCTCCGCGCGCTCGCGCAGGTGGACGTGGCAGGGGTTGATGTCGGACCAGGTGTTGAGGACGGCGACGACGGGGCGGCCTCTGTACTCCTCGGACTCGTAGCCGAGCTGGCGCATCCGGGCGTTGTGCGACCAGGTGCGCAGCTGCCCCTCGGTGCCGTACCACTGGTGGGAGCGGAGCTGCTCGGGGGTGAGGCGGGCTCTCGGTGCGGCGGTCATACGGACCACCCCGCCGCGATCTCGGCGACCTCGGCGCGCTCCGCCTCCGGCAGTTCCTTGCTCGGCGGGCGGACGTCGCGGCGGCACAGGCCGAGGGAGGCGAGGGCCTCCTTGACGACGGTGACGTTGTTGGCGGAGGCGTCGGCGCCGCGCAGTTCCTCGAAGCGGCGGATCTGCTCCCACACCTTCATGGCGGCGGTGTAGTCGCCCGATCGAAGCGCTTCGATCATGGACAGCGAGACGCTCGGCGCGACGTTCACGAGCCCCGAGGTGAAGCCGGTGGCGCCGGCGGAGAAGTAGGCGGGCGCGTACGGCTCGGCGAGCCCGGCCACCCAGACGAACCGGTCGAGGCCCGCGTCCCGCGCGAAGCCGGCGAAGCGCGCGGCGTCCGGCACCGCGTACTTCACGCCGATCACGTTCGGGCAGGCCGCACCGAGTTCGGCGAGCCGGGCGCCGGGGAGCGCCGCGTTCCTGAGGTACGGGACGACGCCGAGTTCGGGCACGGCCCGCGCGATGGCGCGGTGGTAGTCGACCCAGCCGACCTCGGAGACGTACGGATGCACGGGCTGGTGGACCATCACCATGTGGGCGCCGTGCTCGCGGGCGTGCCGCGCGGCCTCGATCGCGGTCGGCACGTCGTGGCCGACGCCGACCAGGACCACGCCCCGGTCCCCCACCTCGTCGAGGGTCAGCTCCGTGACGAGGCGGCGCTCCTCGGGGCTGAGGGCGTAGAACTCGCCGGTGTTCCCGTTCGGCGTCAGGGTGCGCACCCCGCTGTCGAGCAGCCGCCGTAGCAGGGCCCTGTACTGCCCCTCGTCGACGGATCCGGCCTCGGTGAACGGCGTCACCGGGATCGCGACCACATCGGCGAGCGCGGCGCGCTGGGTCTCGAACACAGCCGGCGAGTGGGGTCGCCCCTGTTCGAACGGAGTGGAGAACTTGGGGACGGTCATGAGTGGTGCTCACCCTCTTCTTCCCGGTCCCCCCGTGCTTCGGGGAAGGCCCGCTCGACGAACGACGCGATGTGGTCGCGCAGCGCGCGCGAGGCCCCCTGGGCGTCGCCGGCGAGGGCGAGCTCCAGGATCTCCTGATGCTCGGTGGCCTCGCGGTCCCACGAGGGGTCGGCGGCCCATGCCACGGCGGACACCAGCGCGGCCTGGTCGCGGACCTCGTCGAGCATCCTGCCGAGCAGCGGGTTGCCGCACGGGAGGTAGAGGGCGCGGTGGAACTCCCGGTTGGCCAGCGAGCGCTGGGCCGTGTCGCTCGCGGTGGCGGCGCGGTGGAGCGCGTCGCGGGCGGCGTCGAGGGAGGCGCGGCGGCGCACGGTGCGGCGCAGTGCCTCCGGTTCGAGCAGCAGCCGCACGTCGTAGACCTCGCGGGCCATGTCGGCGTCCACCATGCGCACCGTGACGCCCTTGTACTGGCTCATCACGACGAGCCCGGTCCCCGCGAGGGTCTTGAGCGCCTCGCGCACGGGGGTCTTGGAGACCCCGAACTGCGCGGCGACATCGGTCTCCACCAGGGCCTGGCCGGGGCGCAGCTTGCCCGTCAGGATGCGGTGCTTGATCTCCTCCAGGACGTACTGGGTACGGGAGGGGATCGGCGTGGGCACAGAGGTCATGCGGGCCTCTCGGGGTGGCGTTGCGCGGTCTCTGCCGTGGGCACATCGCGTATCGCGTATGCCGTACGGCGTATCGCGTCTCATATATGACGTACGAAGTACGACGCGTTGAAGTTAGAAGCGCGCCTTCGTTTCGTCAACGCTTCCGGCAGAAGAAATTCACACAACTTCCATGGATCTTGGGCGCGTTGGAAAGCGCGGCGGGCCATGGGTCGGCCCTCCGACGGCTTCCGTGTCCGTCGGAGGGTTCCGGCCCATGGCCCGCTGGTTCGTCGATGCCGCGCGTCAGAGCCCCGCCAGCGCCTCCGTGACCGCCGCGAGGTCCACGTCCGGGGCGAGGCCCGCGTGGTAGAGCCGGAGCTCCGTGGCGCCGAGTTCCCGCGCGGCGCGCACGTCCGCCGCGAGGGTGCCGGGGCTGCCGCCCATGCCGCGTACGACGGTGAGGTTCGCGGCGACGACTCCCCTGCCCTGTTCGGCGAACGGCCGCACGAGGCCCGCGCCTCCCGCGCAGGGCACGACGACCCCGTCGGCGACGGAGAGGATGTGCGCGGGATCGACACCCGCGTTGGCGCCGCAGTGGTACGACACCGGGTCGGCGTGCAGCAGCACCTGGAAGCCGGCGGGGGCGGCGGACCGCACGGCCGCGACCGCTTCCTCCTGGAGGCCGCGGGCCGTGGCGTCGCGGTACGCGCGCGTGGCGGCCGCGCGCTCGGCACCGAGCAGCTTCTCGACGGCCGCCCAGCCGTCGTCCGCCGCCTCTCCCCGCCATACGGGTTCCAGCGCGGTCCGGACGGCCGCCCGCAACGCGTCGGAATCCAGGCCGTGCCGGTCGTAGCCTTCGCGGCACGACGGGCAGAAGCACAGCGACATCAGGTACTGCCCGGCCTCGCCGAGCCCGACGCCGCCGGTCTTGTCGTGGGCGTGCAGGTGCGCGAGCCCGTACCAGCCGAGCGATTCGAGTTCGGTGCCGCGGGCGCCGGGCCGCACGGCCGCCTCCGCCGCCAGGTCGACGAGGTACGCGCGCGTGTCGGGCTGCGCGATGCACGGGGCCCAGGGATAGCGGTCGCCGTAGGCGTTGACGACGGAGGTGTCCGGATGTTCGGCGCCCATCCGGGAGTTGTGGGCGAGCACGACCCACGTGTGGACGTCGAGCCCGGCGCCCGCGAGGGCCTCGGCGGCCTCTCCGTGGGCGTCGCCGGGAGCCCAGTCACCGGCCTCGTACGGCACCAACCGCCGCCCCTGCCAGAGCTGTTGGCCGACGGGGTAGAGCACGGCCGCGTGCTCCGCCGTCACGATGCGGTGGCGCGGGTGGCGGGGCGTCAGGGCCCGCGTGGAGTGGTACGCGGCGGCGAGGGTGACCTGCTGGACACCGAGGCCGGCGATGCGCCGGGCGGCGTCCGGGTCGCCGTTGACGTCCCAGGGGTAGACGAAGGTGGAGGTCCTCACGCGTCGGCTCCTTCCAGCAGTCGCCCGCCGATGTCGATGAGTTCGGCGAGCCGCTTGACGTGTTCCTCGCGCGGCTCGTGCAGCGGGGGCCGCACCCCTCCGACGTCGAGCCCGCACAGCCGCACCCCGGCCTTCACGAGGGACACCGCGTATCCGCGCCCCTGGTTGCGGAGTTCGACGAGCGGCCGGTAGAAGCCGTCGATGAGCCGGTTCACCGTGGTGTCGTCGCCCGTGTTCAGCGCCTTGTGGAAGGCCTGCGCGAGTTCCGGCGCGAAGGCGAAGACGGCGGAGGAGTAGAGGGTGACGCCGATGCCGCGGTAGGCGAGGCCGGTGAGTTCGGCGGTGGGCAGACCGTTGAAGTAGAGGAAGCCGTCCGGGACGTCGGGCGACACGGCGGCCTCCGTCCGTACGGCGCTGACGGTCCGCTGGAGCAGGTCGAGGTCGCCGAGCCCGTCCTTGAGCCCGATCACCCGCGGGTGCCGGGCGAGTTCGACGACGGTCTCCGGCGTGAAGACGGCGTTGTCGCGCTGGTAGACGACGACATCGAGGGCGGTCGCGTCGGCCAGCTCCGTGTAGTGCCGCAGCAGCCCCTCCTGCCCGGCGACGACGAGGTAGGGCGGCATCGCCAACAGGCCGTCGGCTCCCGCCTGTTCGGCCGCGCGCGCGTACCGGACCGCGAGCGCGGTGCCGTATCCGGCGCCCGCGACGACGGGGACCCGGCCCTCCGTCGCCTCGACGGCGGCCGCCACGCAGGCCTCGTACTCCTCGGGCGCGAGCGCGTGGAACTCCCCGGTGCCGCAGCAGGCGAACACGGCGGCGGCACCCGCGGCCACCCCGCGCCGGACATGGGCGCGATAGGTGTCGAGGTCCACGCCCCCGTCCGGCCCGTAGGCGGTGACGGGGAAGAACAGCGGCCCGCTGGGAATGCTGAGGCGAGCGGCGAGAGGGGCTGACGTCACGGTCTCTCCCTGGGCGCACACACCACAAGATGTGCACGTTTGTGATCCGCGTCTACATTTCTGAACGTGGCCACCGTAGGACGCCTTGGTGGGCCGGTCAAGCACACATATCGCCCGAACTCGCACTGCCCGCACACCCCTTGACGGGCGGGATGCCGCTTCATAGCGTTTCCTCATATCCATAGATGTGAACGCCTGTCACCTACACGGAGATCACTCGCATGCCAGTCCCTTCAAGGACCCGCACCATCCTGCTCACCGGCGCGGCCGGCGGACTCGGCACCCTGATGCGGGAGTTGCTGCCGCAGTACGGCTACGAGCTGCGGCTGCTCGACGTGCGCCCGATCGAGGGTGAGCCCGACGCGATCGTCGCCGACCTGAACGACACGGACGCGCTGCGCGAGGCGGTGCGCGGCGTCGACGGCGTCCTGCATCTCGCCGGCATCTCCCTGGAGTCGACCTTCGACAAGATCCTCGACGCGAACATCAAGGGCACGTACCACCTCTACGAAGCCGTGCGCGAAGAGGCCGCGTCCCGCGCGGACGGCACCGCCCCGCGCGTCGTCTTCGCCTCCTCCAACCACGCGATCGGCTACACGCCGCGCCCGCGCGTGGAGGACGGCGAGCCGCTGGTCCCGGTCGGGACGCCGCGCCGCCCGGACACGTACTACGGCCTTTCGAAGTCGTTCGGCGAGGACCTCGCCCAGTTCTACTGCGACGAGCACGGCATCGAGACCGTCTCCGTGCGCATCGGCTCCTGCTTCAAGGAGCCCACGGACGTCCGCATGATGTCGGTGTGGATGAGCCCCGCCGACGGCGCCCGCCTCTTCCACGCGGCGCTGAGCGCCGAGAAGGTCGGTCACACCGTCGTCTACGGCTCGTCCGCCAACACCCGCCTGTGGTGGGACCTCACGAGCGCCTACGCCCTCGGCTACGAGCCGCAGGACGACTCGGAGGTGTACGCGGAGAAGCTGCTGGCCGAGCACGGGCCGCTCAGCGACGACAATCCGGCGCACCGGTACATGGGCGGCCGGTTCATCAACGACCCGCCGATCTGGCCGTACTGAGCATCCATCGCGACTTCGCGCAAGAGGGCGGGCGGGCACCGAACGGGCCCGCCCGCCGCCTTGTTCGGGCATCCGCCGCGCCCGAACCCACACGATCCCCCGCTCCCCCGCAGGTCCACGCCGGACGGCACGTCCCGCGAAACGGGCAGGAACGGGCGGCATCGGGCCCACTGCGGACCTGTTCACCTCGGCGTACCCCCGGTAAAACTTCCGGTGCGGGCACTTCGGGGCCCGAACGGGCAGTGACGGTACGAACGGGCAGCAACGGGCGCGGAGGTCGGTGGGCATGGGCGCGGAGGAACGCCAGCGGGAGATCGTGCGGGTGGCACGGCACTCCGGCTCCGTCGATGTCACCGAACTCGCGGCCACGCTCGGCGTCGCGAAGGAGACCGTGCGCCGCGATCTGCGGGCCCTCGAGGACCACGGCCTCGTGCGGCGCACGCACGGCGGGGCGTACCCGGTGGAGAGCGCCGGGTTCGAGACGACGCTCGCGTTCCGCACCACGATGCACGTGCCGGAGAAGCGGCGGATCGCCTCGGCCGCCGCGGATCTGCTCGGGGACGCCGAGACCGTCTTCGTCGACGAGGGGTTCACTCCGCAGCTGATCGCCGAGGCGCTGCCGCGCGACCGGCCGCTGACCGTCGTCACCGCGTCGCTCGCCACCGCGGGCGCGCTCGCCGAGACCGACAACACGACCGTGCTGCTGCTCGGCGGCCGGGTCCGCGCGGGCACGCTCGCGACCGTCGACCACTGGACGACGAAGATGCTCGCCGGTTTCGTCTTCGACCTCGCCTACATCGGCGCCAACGGCATCTCCCGCGACCACGGACTGACCACCCCCGACCCGGCGGTCAGCGAGGTCAAGGCGCAGGCGATCAGGGCGGCGCGGCGGACCGTCTTCGCGGGCGTGCACACCAAGTTCGGCGCCGTCAGCTTCTGCCGCTTCGCGCCGGTGGGCGCGCTCGAGGCGATCGTCACCAGCACCCAGCTGCCCGCGCCCGAGGCCCACCGCTACTCGCTGATGGGACCGCAGGTCATCCGCGTCTGAGACCCGCGTCCGAGGCCCGCGTCCGAGACACCCACAACTCCAGGAGCACCGATGCGAACCCAGAGCCGCCGCAGGCCACCGGGCACCCTGCTCGTGATGGCCGCCGCGGGGACACTGCTCACCCCCTTCCTGTCCGGCTGTTGGGCCGGCGCCGGCGGGCTCGGCTCGGGCGGCGACTCCCTGAACGTCCTGATGGTCAACAACCCGCAGATGGTCGAGTTGCAGAAGCTCACGGCCAAGCACTTCACGCGGGAGACCGGCATCAAGGTGAACTTCACGGTGCTGCCGGAGAACGACGTCCGCGACAAGATCAGCCAGGACTTCGCCAACCAGGCGGGCCAGTACGACGTCGCGACGCTCTCCAACTACGAGATACCGATCTACGCCCGCAACGGCTGGCTGCGCCCGCTCGACCGGTACGTCGGCAAGGACAAGGGCTTCGACCAGAAGGACATCCTCGCCCCCATGCGCGAGTCGCTCACCGGCGACGACGGCAAGCTGTACGGCCAGCCGTTCTACGGCGAGTCGTCCTTCCTGATGTACCGCAAGGACGTCTTCGCGAAGAAGGGCCTCAAGATGCCCGCGCACCCGACCTGGCAGCAGGTCGCGGACCTGTCGGCGAAGGTCGACGGCGCGGAGAAGGGCATGAAGGGCATCTGCCTGCGCGGGCTGCCCGGCTGGGGCGAGTCGATGGCGCCGCTGACCACCGTCGTGAACACCTTCGGCGGCACCTGGTTCGACAAGGACTGGAAGGCCCGCCTCGACGACAAGGGCTTCAAGGACGCCACCAAGTTCTACGTCGACCTCGTGCGCAAGCACGGCGAGTCCGGCGCCGCCCAGTCCGGCTTCGCCGAGTGCCTCAACAACCTCACCCAGGGCAAGACCGCCATGTGGTACGACGCGACGTCCGCGGCGGGCTCCCTCGAAGCGGCCAAGTCCCCGGTCAAGGGCAAGATCGGCTACGTCTCCGCGCCCGTCGAGAAGACGAAGTCCAGCGGCTGGCTCTACACCTGGGCCTGGGGCCTGCAGAAGGCGTCCCCCAACCCCGACAAGGCCTGGAAGTTCGTCTCCTGGGCGTCCGGCAAGGAGTACGAGAAGCTCGTCGGCGAGAAGTTCGGCTGGGCCAACGTCCCGGCCGGCAAGCGCGCCTCCACGTACGACATCCCGCAGTACCGCGAGGAGGCGGCCCCCTTCCAGGCGCAGACGCAGGCCGCCATCGAAGGCGCGCGGCCGAGCGATCCGGGCGTGCAGCCGCGGCCCGCGCCCGGCATCCAGTTCGTCGGCATCCCCGAGTTCACCGACCTCGGCACCAAGGTCTCGCAGGAGATCAGCGCGGCCGTCGCCGGACGCCAGTCGGTCGACACGGCCCTGGCCAAGTCCCAGAAGCTCGCCGCCGAGATCGCGAAGGAGTACGAGGGCCGATGACGACCACGACCACCGCTCCGGCGGCCCCCACCGCTCCCGCGCCGGCCTCCCCGCGCACCCCGAGCAGGCTGCGCGCCTGGGCGACCCGCGCGCCCCTGCTCCCCGCCCTGGTCTTCATGATCGTGGTCACCCAACTCCCCTTCGTGGCCACGCTGGTGATCTCGTTCTTCGACTGGAACGCGCTGTACCCCGACGCCCGCCACTTCACGGGCCTCGGCAACTACTCCGAGGTCCTCACCGACCCGGACCTGCGCAAGTCCGTCCTCACCACGATCGTCCTGACGGTGACCGTGGTCGTCGTGAGCCTCGTCGTCGGACTCTGCCTCGCGCTGCTGCTCGACCGGCGCTTCAAGGGACGCGGCTTCGTCCGTACGCTGCTGATCGCGCCGTTCCTGGTCGTCCCGGTGGCCGCGGCGCTGCTGTGGAAGCACGTCCTCTACAACCCCGAATACGGGCTGCTGAACGGCCTGTTGCACTACGTGGGCGGACCGCAGCCCGACTGGATCTCCAACACTCCGCTGCTGGCGGTGGAGCTCTCGCTCATCTGGCAGTGGACGCCGTTCATGATGCTGATCCTGCTCGCGGGTCTTCAGTCGCGCTCCGCCGAGCAGATCGAGGCCGCCCGCGTGGACGGCGCGGGGCCGTGGCAGATCTTCCGCCACCTCACGCTGCCGCATCTGCGGAGGTACCTGGAGCTGGGCGCGCTGCTCGGCTCGATCTACATCGTGCAGAACTTCGACGCCGTCTTCACCATCACCTCCGGCGGCCTCGGCACCGCCAACCTGCCGTACACCGTCTACCAGAGCTTCTACCAGGCCCATGAGAACGGCCTCGCGTCGGCCGCCGGCGTCCTGGTCGTCATCGGCTCGATCATCATCGCGACGTTCGCGCTGCGCGTCGTGTCGTCGCTGTTCCGCGAGGAGGTGTCACGCTGATGACGTTCTCTACTTTTCTGCGCAGCAAGGGACTCGGTCTGCTCGCATGGCTGGCCGGAGTCGTCTTCTTCCTGCCGATCGCCTGGATGGCGCTGACGTCCTTCCACTCGGAGTCGGACGCGGCCACCAACCCGCCCTCGTTCGCCGCCGCGCTCACCCTCGACGGCTACCGCGACTTCTTCGGTGCGGACGGCGGCGCGAGCCCCTGGCCCGCGCTCATCAACTCGACGGTGGCGTCGGTCGTCGCGACGGTGTGCGTCCTGCTCCTGGCGCTCCCCGCGGCGTACGCGCTGTCGATCCGCCGGGTCCGGAAGTGGACCGACGTCCTCTTCTTCTTCCTGTCGACGAAGATGCTGCCGGTGGTCGCGGGGCTGCTGCCCATCTACCTCTTCGCCAAGAACACCGGCTTCCTGGACAACATCTGGCTGCTGGTCATCCTCTACACGTCGATGAACCTGCCGATCGCGGTGTGGATGATGCAGTCGTTCCTGGCCGAGGTGCCGGTGGCGGTGATCGAGGCGGCGCAGATCGACGGGGCGCGGCTGCCGACGGTGCTCAGCCGGGTCGTCGCCCCCATCGCCCTGCCCGGGATCGCGGCGACGGCCCTGATCTGCTTCATCTTCTCCTGGAACGAACTCCTCTTCGCGCGGGTGCTGACCGGCGTCGTCGCCCAGACCGCACCCGTCTTCCTGACCGGCTTCATCACCAGCCAGGGCCTGTTCCTGGCGAAGGTCTGCGCCGCGTCGCTCGTGATCTCCCTGCCGGTGCTCGCGGCAGGGTTCGCCGCCCAGGACAAGCTCGTCCAAGGCCTGTCCCTGGGAGCGGTGAAGTGAACCGCCGCAACAATCTTGGAGGTTGCTCATGAAGGCCGCGATCGTCGAATCGGTGGGCAAGGTCGTCGTCGGCGAAGTGCCGGACCCGACCCCGGGCCCCCGCGACGTGATCGTCGAGGTCGCCGCCTGCGGGCTCTGCGGCACCGATCTGCACATCCTCCAGGGCGAGTTCGCGCCCACACTGCCGGTGGTGCCGGGCCACGAGTTCGCGGGCACGATCGCCGAAGTGGGCTCGGACGTCACGGAGTTGCGGGTCGGCGACCGGGTGGCGGTCGACCCGTCGCTGCACTGTCACGAGTGCCGGTACTGCCGGGCCGGGCGGGGCAATCTGTGCGAGCGGTGGGCGGCCATCGGGGTGTCCACGGCGGGCGGGGCCGCGCAGTACGCGGTCGCGCCGGTCGCCAACTGCGTCCCGCTCCCCGACCACGTGCAGACCCAGGACGCGGCGCTCATCGAACCGCTGTCCTGCGCGGTGCGCGGCTACGACGTCCTTCAGTCACGGCTCGGCTCGCACGTGCTGATCTACGGCTCGGGAACGATGGGCCTGATGATGCTGGAGCTGGCCAAGAAGACGGGTGCGGCGAGCGTCGACGTGGTGGACCTCAACGCGGACCGCCTGGCGACCGCCCAGCGGCTCGGTGTGTCGGCGTCCGCCGCCAACCCGGACGAGCTGGACCGCCCCACGGGCTGGGACGTCGTCATCGACGCGACCGGCAACGGCGCCGCGATCCAGGACGGACTCAACCGTGTCGCCAAGGCGGGCACGTTCCTCCAGTTCGGCGTGGCGGACTACGCGACGCGCGTGACGATCGACCCGTACCGCATCTACAACCAGGAGATCACCATCACCGGTTCGATGGCGGTGCTGCACAGCTACGAGCGGGCGGCCGAGCTCTTCGCGGGCGGCGTCCTCGATCCGTCGGTCTTCATCAGCGACCGTCTTCCGCTCGACCAGTACCCGCAGGCGCTCGACCAGTTCGCGTCCGGCGTGGGCCGGAAGATCGTGGTGGTGCCCTGATGGCTGCCGATGCCCTGATCGTGGCGATGCCCTGACGGCAATGCGGGCCCGCGCCTCACGGCCGGGCCCGCATATGATCCGCCACGACGGGCGTCCGCGGTCAGTGGCGCGGGCCGCGCCGACCCCGGCCCTCACCGGGCATGCCGTCGTCGCCCTTCGGGTCGTCGAACTCGATCTTCTCCTTGCGGACGGTGTCGGAGACCTCCTTCGTCTCCGTGACCTTCTCGGTCTCCAGCCGGACACGCTCGACGGGGACGGTCTCCTTCCGGACGACCGGGCGCTCCGCGTGCAGCGTCACCTCGGTCTCCGCCTCGCTGATCGTGGCCTTGCGGCTGTCGCCCTCCCGGATCGGTTCGCGCACGACGCGGACCTCTTCGTGGGACACGGGCACCGACGTGGTGACGTTCTCCGTCTCCACCGTCTTGCGCAGGTGGGCGTGGCCCACCTCCTGCTCCTCGACGCCGACGCGCAGGCGCTCCTCGGAGCGGATCATCTCGTCGGCCTTGCTGTCGGGGCCGGCGTCGGGACCGGAACGCATGGCCGGCTCCCGTGCGGCGGCACCCGCGTGCCGACCGGTCTCCGAGCGGGCATCGGCACCCGCACCGGCCCCGGCACCCATGGCACCGGCAGCGCCCGCGGTGCCTGCCAGGCCCGCCGTGCCTGCCGCGCCCATCCGGCCGGAGTCGGCCCCGGCCGGCCGCTGCGGCCGGTTGCCGGCGGCGTCCGCCGAGGGGCGCGTCATGCCGTAGTGCCGGTACAGCTCGTTCTTCTCGGACTCGTCGAGATGCTGGTCGGCCTCGACCCGCGGCGCGTCCTTGACCGCCTCCTTCGTGTACTGCACGGTGAGCCGGTCGTCGTCATGAGTGGAACCACTCAGCGGCACGAAGGTCTCCTTCATGCCGAAGAGCCCCGTCTTGACCGTCGCCCAGTCGGCCTTGCCCGTCCTGTCATCGAGGTAGACCCGCTCGACGCTGCCGATCTTTTCCCCTGTGCGGTCGTAGGCGGTGAGCCCGACGAGGGCATTCGGGTCGTTGATCTCGCCCTGCGTCATGCGCGATCACTCCCTTCGGGACATGGAGGCGGCTGGTGGCCGCCACGTGGACCATGTGCCTCAGGTCCATCGCGCGCCGGACCCGGGGAGTTCGCAACAAGGGACTTCACTGGGCGTAGCCGAAACGCCTGGTAGCAGCGCCTTTACGGCCCCATGGAGGGCCACGGCGCAGGGGCGCGCGAATACGCCCCGCACCGCCATACGGGTGAACCGTTGGCAAGCGCAACGGTTCACCCGTTTCTACAGCGCCTTGGCCGCCGGCTTCACCATGCCGCGCACGGTCCGCGACTTCACGAAGTCGCCCATCGCCGTCATCTCCCACTCGCCGGAGAACTGGCGGATGAGCTTCGCCATCATCACGCCCGTCTGCGCCTCCGCGTTCGTGAGGTCGAAGCGGACCAGCTCCTCGCCCGACGCCGCGTCCATGAGGCGGCAGTACGCCTTGGCGACCTCGGTGAACTTCTGGCCGGTGAACGAGTTCACCGTGAAGACCAGGCCCGTGACCTCCTGCGGAATCCGGCCCAGGTCCACGACGATCACCTCGTCGTCGCCCGCGCCCTCACCCGTGAGGTTGTCGCCGGAGTGCTTGATCGCGCCGCCCACGATGGAGAGCTTGCCGAAGTAGCAGCTGTCGACGTGGTTGCGCTGCGGCCCGTACGCGATGACCGACGCGTCCAGGTCGATGTCCTTGCCGCGGTAGGCGGGCTCCCAGCCGAGGCCCATCTTGACCTGCGAGAGCAGCGGCTGGCCGCCCTTGACCAGGGACACCGTCTGGTTCTTCTGGAGGGAGACGCGGCCCTTGTCGAGGTTGATCTTCCCGGAGCCGGGGGCCGGGGCGGGCGCCGGCGCGGCGGGCGCCGCGGCGGGCGGCGGGGGCGGGGCCATCCGCGGGTCGACCGGCGGCGTGGTCGGCGGGGGCATGGTGGCGGGCGGGGCCTGCGGAGCCGGGGCCGCGGGCGCCGAGGCGGCCGGGGTCGCCGGGGCGGCGGGCGCCGCGGGCTCCTCCACCGACACACCGAAGTCCGTGGCGATGCCCGCCAGTCCGTTCGCATACCCCTGGCCCACCGCGCGGGCCTTCCACGCGCCGTTGCGGAGGTAGACCTCCATGACCACCAGCGCCGTCTCCGCGCCGAGCTGCGGCGGCGTGAACGTGGCGAGGACCGAGCCGTCGTCCGCGTTGCGGATCGAGGCCGTCGGCTCGACGCCCTGGAACGACTGGCCCTCGGCGTCCGGGCTCGCGGTGACGACGATCTTCTCGATGCCCGGCGGGACGGCGGCCGTGTCGACCGTGATGGAGTCCGGCGACGTGCCACCACCCGACGTGTACGTCACGCCGGGCCCCGAGGGCTGGTTGTAGAAGATGAAGTCGTCGTCCGAGCGCACCTTGCCGTCGGCGGTGAGCAGCAGGCCCGATACGTCGAGCCGCACGGGCGCCGTGACGTCCACCGCCACGCGCTGCGCGGTGAGCGGGATGTTCGAGCCGGGAGTCATTGCGGTCATGCCAGGGGTAACGAGCGACCCCGCTTTACCGTTCCCTTACCGAAGACTTTTGGCGGGGACTTTCGGCGGCGGCTTCTGCCGGGCCCGCGCCCCGGACATTTCTTGCCCCGGGCCGTCTCCCCTGCGGCGCGTAGCTGCGACGCCAGGCATTTAATTTGCGAGAGTGCCCGGCGTGAACATGCACAAAGGCCACCGAACCGGACCAGCGGGAGAAGACCCCCACCTGGACGACCCGATCACCGCCGAGGGCGTCGCCGACGCCGGTGACCTCGGGTACGCCAAGAGCCTCCAGCCCCGCCACATCAGCATGATCGCGATCGGTGGGGCGATCGGCACGGGACTCTTCCTCGGTGCGGGCGGCAACCTCGCCAAGGCGGGCCCCGCCCTCGCGTTCGCCTACGCGATCTGCGGCATGTTCGCCTTCTTCGTGGTGCGGGCCCTGGGCGAACTGGTCGTGCACCGGCCCTCTTCGGGCTCCTTCGTGAGCTACGCGCGCGAGTTCCTCGGCGAGCGGGGCGCGTTCGTGGCCGGCTGGATGTACGTACTGAACTGGTCGTCGGCCGGGATGGCCGACATCACCGCCGTCGCCCTGTACGTGCACTACTGGTCGATGTTCACGACGATCCCGCAGTGGGCGCTGGCCGCGGTCGCCCTCGCGATCGTGCTGACCATCAACCTCATCTCCGTGAAGAGCTTCGGTGAGATGGAGTTCTGGTTCGCCATCGTGAAGGTGGCGGCCCTGGTGCTGTTCCTGCTGATCGGGATCTTCTTCCTGGTGACGGGAGAGCCCGTGGACGGGAATTACGACCCCGGTGTCTCGCTCATCAGCGACAACGGCGGCTTCTTCCCGCTGGGCGTGCTCCCCGTCGTCCTGATCACGCAGACGGTGGTCTTCGCCTACGCGGCGGTCGAGATGGTCGGTGTGACCGCGGGCGAGACCGCGGAGCCGGAGAAGGTCGTGCCGAAGGCCGTGAACTCGATCATGTGGCGTGTCGGCATCTTCTACGTCGGCTCGGTCGTGATGCTGACGCTGCTGCTGCCCTGGACGGCGTACTCGGCGGGCGAGAGCCCGTTCGTGACGGTCCTGTCGAAGATCGGGGTGCCGGCGGCCGGCGGCATCATGAACCTGGTGGTGCTGACCGCCGCCATGTCCTCGCTCAACTCCGGGCTCTACACCACGGGGCGCATCCTGCGCTCGATGTCGATGGCGGGCTCGGCCCCGTCGTTCACGGCCCGGATGAGCGGCAGCCATGTCCCGTACGGCGGGATCCTGTTGACGGCGACGGTGGCGCTGTGCGGGGTCGCGCTCAACGCGTGGCTGCCCGAGGACGCGTTCGCCATCGTCACGAACGTCTCCTCGCTCGGCGTCATCTCCACCTGGGTGATGATCATGCTCTGCCATCTGGTGTTCGTGCGGCGGGCTCGGGAGGGCCTCGTGCACCGGCCCGCGTTCCGGCTGTGGGCCTCGCCGTGGATCGAGCTGACGACGATCGCGTTCCTGCTCGCCGTCGTCGTGATGATGTGGTTCGACAAGGACGGCGCGGGCCGGAACACGGTGCTGATGCTGATCCCGATCGCGGTGTTCCTGACGGTCGGCTGGTACGCGGTGCGGGGGCGGGTCCACCGGATCGCCGCGGAGCGCGAGGCGCCGCCGGTGGACCCGCTCCAGTGATCCGTCAGCCCTGACGCTTCCAGGGACCCTTGATGGCCACCATGATGCCGGGAGTCTGGATGTTCGCGTACAGGGTCGAGCCGTCGGGCGAGAAGGTCACGCCCGTCATCTCGCTGTACTCCGGCTCCGCCTCGGTGCCGATGTTGAGGTCGTTGCGCGCGATCGGGTACGTACGGCCCTTCTCGGTCGCCCCGAAGAGGTGCTGGATGCCCTCGCCGTCCTCGGAGATGACGAGACCGCCGTACGGGGAGACGGTGATGTTGTCCGGGCCGTCGAAGGCGCCGTCCTTCGACGGGTCCGGGTTCACGCCGAGCAGCACCTTCAGGGTGAGGGTGCGGCGCTTGGGGTCGTAGAACCAGACCTGGCCGTCGTGCGCGACGGGGCTCTCCTCGCGGGCGTACGAGGAGACGACGTAGGCGCCGCCGTCACCCCACCACATGCCCTCCAGCTTGCGGGCGCGGGTGATCTCGCCGTCCTTGAACTGCTTGCGCGTGGAGACCGACTTGGCGTCGCGGTCCGGGACGTCGACCCAGTCCACGCCGTACGTCGTGCCGATCTTCGTGGCGCGCGACAGGTCGTCGACGAAGCGGCCGCCGGAGTCGAAGCAGCGGGTCGCCTGGAGCACGCCCGCGTCGTCGGCGAGGGTGCGCAGCTTGCCGCGGCCGTGCTCGAAGCCCTTCGGCGGAACCCAGCGGTAGAGCAGCCCGTTGGGGCCCGAGGCGTCCTCGGTGAGGTAGGCGTGGCCGCGCTTGGGGTCGATGACGACGGCCTCGTGCGCGTAGCGGCCGAACGCCTTGATGGGCTTCGGGGCCTTGTTGGCGCGACGGTCGGCGGGGTCGACCTCGAAGACGTAGCCGTGGTCCTTGGTGAATCCGTTCTTCCCGGCCTTGTCCTCGGTCTCCTCGCAGGTCAGCCAGGTGTTCCACGGGGTGTGGCCGCCGGCGCAGTTGGTGGCCGTGCCGGCGATGCCGACCCACTCGGCGACCTCGCCGCCGCGGCGCACCTCGACGACGGTGCAGCCGCCGGCCGCCATCGGGTCGTAGACGAGGCCCTCGGCCAGCGGCACCGGGTGCGGCCAGTCGGCGCGCGCGCCGGCCAGCTCGTGGTTGTTGACGAGCAGCGTGGCGCCGCGCGGGCCCGCGAAGGTGGCGGTGCCGTCGTGGTTGGAGGGCGTGAACTCGCCGGACTCCAGCTTGGTCTTCCCGCAGTACGTGATGATCTTGTACGAGAAGCCCTCGGGGAGCGCGAGGATGCCGTCGGGGTCGTCGAGCAGCGGGCCGTAGCCGACGCCCTTGTCCTTGCCCTTGAGCACGTCGACGCCCGCGCCGTCGGTGGCGGCGAGGGCGTTCGGCGCCGTGGCCAGGGAGCCGACGGACCCGGCGAGTGCGATGCCGGCGCCGGTGGCCGCGGATCGTCTGGTGAAGTCCCTGCGAGTGAGCGACATGTGACTGTCTCCCGTTGATCGTCGATGAGAGTGGCAGACCCGGTTTTCGGCCATACGTTCTCGCTCGCGTATAAACGGCGGTTGAACACCGTCCGACGTCGAGGGGCCCACTGCCGTGACTTCCGTGAACTCCGAGAACCTTCCGCCCTCCGGCCGCCGCGTCCTGGTCTCCGGGGCCTCGCGCGGCCTCGGCCGGGCCCTCGCCCGCGCCTTCGCGGCGAACGGGGACCGGGTGGCGGTGCACTACGGCTCACGCGAGGAGGAGGCGCGGGCCACGCTCGACTCGCTCGACGGCGCCGGGCACGTCCTCGTCGGCGGCGACATCTCCGACCCGGCGGGCGCGGCGTCCGTCGCCGACCGCGCGGCCGAGGGCCTCGGCGGCCTCGACGTCCTGGTCAACAACGCGGCCGTGAACACCCCGCATCCCCCGGCCACCACCCCGTACGAGGAGTGGGTGCGGCAGTGGCAGAGCCACGTCTCCGTGAACCTGCTCGGCACCGCGCACCTCAGCCACCTCGCCGCGCAGCGCATGATCGGGCAGGGCACGGCGGGCCGGATCGTCAACGTCGGCTCGCGCGGCGCGTTCAAGGGCGAGCCCGACCACCCGGCGTACGGGGCGACGAAGGCCGCCGTGCACGCGCTCGGCCAGTCCCTCGCGGTGGCGCTCGCGCCGCACGGGATCGGGGTGGCGTCGGTGGCGCCCGGCTTCATCGAGACGGAGCGGGTGGCGCACCGGCTGACGGACGAGGTGCGTGCGCAGAGCCCGTTCGGCCGGGTGGCGTCGGCCGAGGAGATCGCCGAGGCCGTCCTGTGGCTCGCCTCGCCGGCCGCGCAGTGGGCCTCCGGCACCGTCCTCGACCTGAATGGCGCCTCGTACCTGCGGACGTGACCCGTATCTTCGTAAAGAAGGTCAACAGCCGTATTCCCCACTCAAACCCAAGATTTCACGCATACCTCCTTGACCGGCCTGCCGCGCGGCAATAGACAGACGGCAGCAGACAGTTCGGGGGGTGGCGAGCCGATGGACGTACGCCGGGCACGCGACCTCCATGAGAGCCGGCTGATGAAGCTGGCCAATGTCACCGGAGTCGGGACCGGGAAGGACGAGCACTCGGGCGAGGACGTCATCGTCGTCTTCGTGACCCGCAAAGTGCCCCGCGACCGGCTCGATGCGGAGGACGTCGTCCCCGAAACGCTCGACGGGGTACCGGTGCGTGTGCTCGCGATAGGTGACGTGCACGCCCGGGGCGACGGGCCGTAGGGGGTCCCCCGCACTTCAGCGGCGAGTCAGGGGAATTGAGGTGGTCTGGCGTGCGCCAGCCCGAATTGATGCGCGGACCGGCCGGAGGACAGCTGAGCGACAGTTCCCGGCAGCAAGCGACCAGTGACTTCCTGCGGCGCGAGGCGCCCCTCGCCAATGTGGTCGGCTTCGGCCACGGCGTGAAATGGTCGAACGGCGAGCCGACGGGCGAGGAGGCCGTCCTCGTCTTCGTGACCCAGAAGGTGCCCGAATCACTGCTCCCCGAAAGGGATGTGATTCCACGTCAGATGGACGACGGCACCCCGACCGACATCGTGGCCGTCGGCCACATCTCCGCCCAGCGCCGGCAGAGCCGCCCCTTGGGAGCCCGCTCCGAAGAGGCCGGCTACGGACCGGACGGCGGCATCGCCCAGCAGTTCTCCCGCGCCTCCCAGCCCCTGCTCGAGGAGCAGCTCGGCGGGCTCGGGGTGTTCGAGCCGCAGCAGCTCGTGCGCCGGATGCGGCCGTGCCCCTCCGGCTTCTCGGTCGGCAACGTCGCCATCACCGCCGGCACCCTCGGCAGCGTCGTCTACGACTTCCTGCCGGGCGCCACGGTGGACCCGCCGGGGCCCGGCCTCGGCGTCCCGTCGAAGTTCTACATCCTCTCCAACAACCACGTCCTCGCCGACTCCAACCGGGCCCAGCTGGGCAGCGCCATAGTGCAGCCCGGCCGGTTCGACGGCGGCACGGACCCCGGGGACCGCATCGGCACGCTGTCCCGCTTCATCACCATCCAGTTCGCCCCGCAGACGCCGCTGGAGCGGCAGAACAACGTGGTCGACTGCGCGCTCGCCGAGGTCCAGTTCCAGGACGCGACGCGCGAGCAGTACTTCAGCGGCGCACCGCGCGCCTGGCGGCGCAAGGCGAACGTCGCGGTCGGCGACCTGGTGAAGAAGACGGGCCGTACGACGAACGTGTCCTTCGGCCGCATCATCGCGGTCGACGCCACCATCGACGTCAACTACGGGACGGCGGGCACGGCCCGCTTCAAGGACCAGATCCTCACCACGAACATGTCCGCGGGCGGCGACTCCGGTTCGCTCGTGACGTCCTACGACAACGTCGCGGTCGGCCTGCTGTTCGCCGGTTCGTCGACGGTCACGGTCGAGAACCACATCGAGAACGTGCGCGCCCTGCTGCGCGTCGAGGTCTCCGAGCAGCTGGCATAGGAGGTGACGGCATGACCACTCAGGCACGCAAGGGCAAGGGCCAGACCCGCGCGGAACACCGCTTCCACAACCCGCAGGGCGCCGAGGTCAAGACCCGCGACGAGGCGTTCGCCGCGGCGCGCGAGGTGACCGCGGAAGCGCAGACGGTCGACTGCAAGCTGGAGCTGAACAACGGCGGGGTCACCTTCGCCATCACCGCGAAGATCAACCCGAACACGCACCCCTTCGTGGTGACCGGCGGCCAGATCACGTCGGGCATCTGCGGCGCGCCGTGGGACATCACGGGCGGCTTCATCGGGGACACCATCCGCCTGGACGCGAAGCGAGCGGGCCAGGGCTCGTGCGCGAACACGATCACGGTGGTCGGCGAATTCCAGAACCCGCCGTCCTACCGAGGCACCTACGGCTTCGACGGCGCGACGTCGTCGTTCAAGCACACGACGCGCTACCTCTGCTAGCGACGCACGGGCGTGCCCGCGTCCCGGGGACGCGGGCACGCACTCATCAAGCGCCTTCGGCGGCGGGCGAGCACATCAAGCCCCTGCGGCGGGTGAGCAAATCAAGCTCCTGCGGCAGGTGAGCAAATCAAGCCCCTGCGGCGATTGAGCAGCGGGGCCCGGGGCAGCGCCCCGCGACCGCAACCACGTCACCCGGTCAGCCACCCGCGGCAGACCGCGCCTTGAACGCCGCCTTCCGCGCCTCCTTGGCCACCTTCTTGTCGGGATGCAGCCGCCCCATCGCCTCCAGCACATCGGCGGTGGCCGGATGCTCGACCCGCCAGGCCGCCGAGAAGAACCCACTGTGCTGCGCCGCGAGCCCCTCCACCAGCGCCTGAAGCTCCTCCGAGTTCCCCTCCAGGGACAGCTGCGCCGCGATCGTGTCGACGGTCAGCCAGAACACCAGGTCCTGCGAAGGCGCGGGCACGTCCGCGAACCCGTGCTCGGCCAGCCACACCCGGGCGAGCCCGCCCAGCTCCGCGTCGTCGAGCACCTCCCGCAGCGCCGGCTCGGCCTCCGTGCCGACCAGCGAGAGCGCCTGCTGGCAGCGCAGCCGCCGCAGCGGCGCCCACTCGTCGGCGCCGCGCGCCGCACCCAGCAGCTCCCGCGCCGCGGCGAGCGGTTCGCGCCGCGCGAGCCACTGCTCGATCTCGTCCTGCGCGGCGGCCTGCGGGAACGCGGCCGTGCCGTCGAGCAGCGCGTCGGCCCCCTTGTCGGCGAGGTCGCCGACGGCCGGGACGGCCAGACCCGCCTCGAGCATCCGCGCCCGGACCCCGTACAGGCCGAGCGGCGTGAGCCGCACCATCCCGTAGCGGGAGACGTCGGACTCGTCGACGGGCTCGGCCGGCGCCTCGTCGGAGTCGATGTCCGCCATCAGCGCCTCGTCGACCGGCTGGAACTCCACCAGGCCGATCGGGTCGAGCAGCCGGAACTGGTCGTCGAGCCGCATCATCGCGTCCGAGACCTGCTCCAGGACGTCGTCCGTGGGCTCGCCCATGTCGTCGGGCACGATCATCGACGCGGCGAGCGCGGGCAGCGGCACGGCCTCCTGGCCGGCGCCGCCCTCGCTGACGGTCAGCAGGTACAGATTGCCGAGCACGCCCTCCAGGAACTCGGACTCCGCCTCGGGGTCCCAGTCGAGCTGCGAGAAGTCGATCTCGCCGCCCTCCTCCATGGCCTCGACCACGTCGTCGAGGTCGGGCACGCTGGCGTCGGCGAGCACGGTGTCGAGCGCGCCGAGCCACAGCGCGAGCACGTCGGAGGGGCCGCCGGAGGTCAGCATGCCGAGCTCCTCGCCGACCGTGACGGTGCCCTCCTCCTCGTCGACGATCTCCACGAGGCCCGTGTCGACGGCGACGCGCCAGGCCTCGCTGGCGTACGCGGCGCCGTCCTCGTCGTCCGTGAGCCCGAGCTCGGACGCGGCACCGGGCAGCTGTTCCTCGTCGAGTTCACCGCCCGCGCCGACCCGGGTCTCGGGCCCGGCCCAGCGGGCGAGCTTCACCGCGCGGGACAGGAGGGTGGTGGCAAGGGCGTCCCGCGCCAGCTCCGCTTCGGCGGGCAGCCGCACCGGCGGCAGGGGGGAGCTGTCTGACATCGGCTGGTTCTCCTCGGGGACGTACATGAGGCCTACGTTGCGACCGCCCAGCCTAGACGGATTTACACCCATGCTGTCCGGTTCACGTACCGGTCGGCTCCCGCTCACGTCCTCGACATCCCCGGAACCTTGACAACTCGCGCGCACAGGACGGAAATTGACGCGCGTAGAAGTAGCCACCGCCGGCCGCACGTCCTCGGAGGATCCGTTGTCCCACTCGACGTCCCACCCGTTCTCCCGGTCCCGCCTCGCCGCGCTGGCCGTCGCCTGCGCAGCGGTGTCCGGCACCCTCGCCACGCTCCCCGCCCACCCGGCCGTGGCCGCCGACGTCGCCATCCACGACATCCAGGGCGCCACCCGCATATCCCCGCTCGCCGGACATCAGGTCACGGGCGTGACGGGGGTGGTGACGGGCGTCAGAACGTACGGCTCGTCCCGCGGCTTCTGGTTCCAGGACACCAGGCCCGACGCCGACCCGGCGACCAGCGAGGGAATCTTCGTCTTCACGAGTTCCACTCCCACCGTGAAGGCCGGGGACGCCGTCACCGTCTCAGGGACGGTCTCCGAGTACGTGCCCGGCGGCGCCTCGTCCGGCAACCAGTCGCTCACCGAGATCACCAAGCCGACCGTGACCGTGACCTCGTCCGGTAACCCGGTGCCGGTCACCACGATCAGCGACAAGTCGGTCCCGGCCGCGTACGCGCCGCAGGGCGACGCGGCGGCGAGCGGCTCGATCAACAAGCTGCCGCTGCGGCCGAAGGCGTACGCCCTCGACTACTACGAGTCCCTGGAGGGCCAGAACGTACGGGTCGGCTCCTCGCGGGTCGTCACCGCCTCGGACGCGTACGCGGAGCTGTGGGTCACGGTGAAGCCGCACGAGAACCCCACCAGGCGGGGCGGCACCCGCTACGGCTCGTACGAGGACCAGAACAGCGGGCGCCTCCAGATCCAGTCGCTCGGGGCGGTCGCCGACTTCCCCGCGGCCGACGTCGGGGACGTCCTGTCCGGCACCACCGAGGGCCCGCTCGACTTCAACCAGTACGGCGGATACACGCTGGTGGCGCGGGAGTTGGGGGGCCTGAAGCAGTCCGGGGTCAAGCGCGAGACGACGCGGGCGCAGAAGTCGGGCGAGCTGGCCGTGGCGACGTACAACGTCGAGAACCTCGACCCGTCGGACAGCACCTTCGACGCGCACGCGGCCGCGATCGTCGACCACCTGCGCTCGCCCGACATCGTGTCCCTGGAGGAGATCCAGGACAACAACGGCGCGAAGAACGACGGGACGGTCGCCGCCGACGCGACGATGGGCAGGCTGATCGACGCGATCGCAGCCGCGGGCGGGCCGCGCTACGAGTGGCGCTCGATCGACCCGGTGAACAACAAGGACGGCGGCGAGCCGGGCGGCAACATCCGCCAGGTCTTCCTGTTCAACCCGGACCGGGTGTCGTTCACCGACCGGCCCGGCGGCGACGCCACGACGCCCGTGGGCGTGACCGGCGAGCACGGCAAGGCGGCGCTGACCGCGTCCCCCGGCCGCGTCGACCCGGCGAACACGGCCTGGGACAACAGCCGCAAGCCGCTGGCCGGCGAGTTCACGTTCCGCGGCAAGCCCGTCTTCGTGATCGCCAACCACTTCGCGTCCAAGGGCGGCGACCAGGGCCTGACCTCCCAGTACCAGCCGCCCGCGCGCTCCTCGGAGACGCAGCGGCACGCGCAGGCGACGGTGGTGAACACCTTCGTGAAGGACATCCTGAAGGCGCAGCGGGACGCCGATGTCGTCACGCTCGGCGACATCAACGACTTCGAGTTCTCCGGCACGGCGCAGCGCCTGGAGGCCGGCGGCGCGCTCTGGTCGGCGATCAAGTCGCTTCCGAAGAAGGAGCGTTACACGTACGACTACCAGGGCAACAGCCAGGTCCTGGACCAGATCCTGATCAGCCCGTCGATCAGGGCGAAGGGCGCGTTCGCGTACGACAGCGTGCACATCAACAGCGAGTTCCACGACCAGATCAGCGACCACGACCCGCAGGTGCTGCGCTTCAGGCCGTAGCGGGGACCGGCTACGCGAAGATCCGGGCCAGCCAGTCCGCCCACTCGGTCTCGATCCGCCCGGCATCGGCGTCCGGCGCGAAGTCGTGGACGCTGATGCCGACGGGGGCGCCCCAGTGGCCGCGACCGAAGAAGCGGTACAGGGCGTTCTCGGTGCGCAGCCCCAGGAAGTGGGCGTCGCGGTAGTCGAGCACGGTGTCCAGGGCCTGGTGGGCCGGGCCCTGGAGGCGGACGCGCGCGCCGTCCGTCGCGTCGCAGGGCAGTCCGAGCGCGCGGGCGACGGCGGTGAGCGCTTCCCGGTTCGCGGATCTGCCGGGCCCCTCGCACGTGGCGAAGGCGACCGGGAGGCCCGCGAAGTACGTCACGTACTGGCGCAGCGTGTGCAGGTAGAAGTCGGTGTGCTTGTCGGCGGCGTCGTGGAGGGTGTCCCAGTCCGCGGTGAAGATGCCGCTGTGCACGTAGCGGACGCGGGCCCTGCTGCCGCCGTCGCGCGGCTCGATGGTCCAGTCGAGCTGGTTCAGCGGCTGGCCGGGCGGCAGGGCGGTCGGGTCGTCGGAGCGGGCGGTGAGCCGGCGCGGCGGGTCCCACACGGTCAGCACGGAGCGGAAGGGGCCCGTGCCGCCCTCCTTGGGCTGGTACTCCATGGGCCACAGCCAGCCGCCGGACCCCGTGGTGACGGCGTCCCACATCTGCTGGGGACGGGCTCCGACCTCGAACTCGCGGGGGATCTCGAACGGCTTCCCGCCGTCGCGGGACCCGCTCATGACCGCCGACTTCGTCGCATGAACTCACGGTCCCACAGGTCGACCGGACCCGCCCCCGCGCGGCTACTCCTCCCCGCCCTTCGCCCGCCCCAGGCGCGCCAACTGCCCCTGGAACCAGTCGAGTCGGGCCTGCAGCAGGGCCGCCTCCGCCGCCAGTTCGGGCATTCCGGGGTCCGAGCCGTGCGGCTGTGCGCCCGGTGCGGCGCGCACCCGCAGCCCGTCGCCCGCGAGCCGGGCGAACGTCTCCAGGCTCCAGTTCGCCCTCCCGCCCCCGCAGCCCGCGCACGCCGCCTCCAGCACGAACCGGCCCGCGCGGCCCCATCCGGCATCGGTGAGCACTGCGGCCTCGGCGCCGCACGCGCACGGACCGACGGTGGCGCTGCGCACCCGCTGGCGCCCGTAGCGGTATCCGCGCTCGAAGCGGATGTACGGACCGAGGACGGAGACCTCGAGCAGTACCGCCCTGCGGTGGCTCGCCAGCATTCCCTGCGCCCACCGGCGTTCGCCGACGCAGTGGAATCCGCAGTCGCAGCGCCGGTGCGGCGCGCGGTGGCGTCTGCCGTACACGCAGCGCGCCTCGTCGAGCACCTGGTAGGGCGCGGCGGCGCCGAGCGAGACGCCCAGGAAGCCGGCCCGCCCACCGTCCGCGTCGAGCACGGGGTGGGCGATCTTGTAACCGGTGGGCGGCTCCGTCGGACGCTCCTGCGGGAGCCGCAGCCTCATCGCGCGGCCGGGACCCCGACGGGTTCCGCGGCGTCTTCGTCCTGCACGGCGATCTCGGTCGCCAACTCCGCTGCCCGGTCTTCCCCTTCGGGCCGTACGACGTCCTGCGGCGCTTCTTCGGCGATTCCGGTGGCGAGTGCCTTACCGAGCCTCATGGTGCCTCCCCTGGACGGCCTTCGGCGACGCGGTCGCCGGTCACCGGGCTCTCATGGTGACGCATCCCACCGGTTTTGGCACCGGTTCGTTCCGCGCCCTGCATGAGCAGGGCGTGCTCGTCGGCCACGAGCGCCTCGGCCACGGCGACCGCCCGCTCCCCCGCGAGTTGCAGCCCCGCGCGGGACCAGGGTTCGGGTGCCGGATGCCGGCGCCGCCACCACACGGCACACGCGGCGTAGATCCCACTCGCACACATCACCGCGGGCGCGGCAAGCGCCACCACCACGTCTCGCACCACACACACCTCGCGAACGGACCAGCGTCTTCACTGGTGTTCATCGGTTTCCGGCCGTACCAGCTGAAGCGCACATCTCAGCCAAACCGCGCACCGACCGACGCATTCAAGCCGCGTACCCACCATCTCCCGCCACACCGGTCAGCAGCACTTAACAGCACCTCGTAGCAGAATTAAGTGGAGCTACACCACGCACGGCCCGACACTCCAGTCATGACCGACGCGATCCCCCGCCACGCCCCCTTCGGCCGCGCCCTGTGCGCCATGATCACGCCCTTCACCGAGACCGGCTCGCTCGACCTGGACGCCGCCCAGAAGCTGGCCGACCACCTTGTCGCCGAGGGCTGCGAGGGCCTGGTCCTGTCCGGCACCACCGGGGAGTCGCCGACCACGACGGATACGGAGAAGGCGGAGCTCGTACGGGCGGTGCGCGCGGCGGTCGACGGCCGCGCGACGGTCGTCGCCGGCATCGGAACCCCCGACACCGCCCACACGATCGCCCTCGCCGAACAGGCCCAACGGGCTGGCGCGGACGGCCTGTTGGTGGTCGCCCCGTACTACAGTCGCCCGCCCCAGGATGCGGTCGAGGCCCACTTCCGCGCCGTCGCCGACGCCACGGAGCTGCCGCTGATGCTGTACGACATCCCCGGCCGCACCGGCACCCGCATCGAACCGGCCACCATGGTCCGCCTCGCCGACCACCCCCGCGTCGTCGCCGTGAAGGACTGCGCGTACGACCTCCTGGGCACGCAGACGGTCATGTCCGAGACGGACTTGGCGTACTACACCGGCTGCGACGAGTACGTCCTCGCGCTGTACGCCCTGGGCGGCGCGGGCTACGTCTCGACGGTGGCGAACGTGGCCCCGGCGGCGTTCCGCGCCGTCATCGACGCGTACGACGCGGGCGACACGGCGGAGGCGGCCCACCGCCAGCGGCTCACCGTCCCCCTCACGGAGCTGATGATGAACGCGGGCCTGCCGGGAACGGTCACCGCGAAGGCCCTGCTCGGCGGCCCGGTCCGGGCACCGCTGCGCCCCGCCGACGAAGGAGCGGTCGACGCGCTGCGGGCGGCGCACACGGCGCTGCTCAGCGCGCCGCCCCGACGGACTCCCTGCGCTGCCGGGCCACGACACTCATGACGACGGCCACAAGACCGGCGGCCGCCACGCTCCCCACCAGGACGAGCCCGACGCCGACCGCGTAGAGCCCACTGGAGTCGTCCGACCAGTCGTACGCGGCCGCCCCGGTCAGCCCGGCGCCGATGCCGACGACGGCGGGGACGGCCCGCCGCTTCGCCACGGCCAGCCACAGCACCAGGAGCAGCGTCACCACGAGGCCGAGCACCTGCCACGCCTCGTAGGGACCGCTCTCCGTGCCGTCGGCTGCCACGTCCCGCCGCTGGTCCCATCCCAGCCAGGCGGCCCAGGCCCCGGCGGCCACCAACGCCACCACCAGCCCCCACACCACCCGCTCGGCCATGCCTGCAACTCGTCGTTCCATACCTCCAGCGTCCCCCGCACACCACGTCCCCGACCACCGCGCACGTACTCAGACCGAACCGAGTACGACCGCCCGAGTCCCGAACCGGGTACGCGTACTCATGACGCCACCACGGTCCGGCACAACCATGGCGGGAGAGAGCAGCACGACCACTCACGGGGAGACGAGACCCATGAATGCCCGCACCCTCTTACGGCTGACCGTCACCAACCCGGCGTCGGCGGTCTATCTCGGCATCGTCGGCGCGACGGCCCTGTTCGAGACGGCCACCCTGTTCACGTCCGCCGATCCGGGCTTCGTCGGCGTCTGGAGCCTTTTCGCCACGGCCCCCACGTCCCTGCTCGCGATCTCGTTCGTCCACGAGGAGGCCCCGACAGGCGTCTTCCCCGCCGTGGTGGCCGCGAGCGCCCTGCTCCAGTCACTGGCCCTCGGGGCGACCTACGACGGCCTGCGCGGCCGGCGCCGCCCCGGCAGGACGGTCTGACGCGCGCCCGCACAGACGAACGAGCGCCCTCCCGTGTGGCACGGGAGGGCGCTCGTTGTTCCGCTCAGCCTCAGTTGTGGCTGTGCAGGACCTCGTTGAGGCCGCCCCAGACCGCGTTGTTCGGGCGGGCCTCGACGGTGCCGGTCACCGAGTTGCGGCGGAAGAGGATGTTGGAGGCGCCGGAGAGGTCGCGGGCCTTGACGACCTCGCCGTCGGGCATCGTGACGCGGGTGCCGGCCGTGACGTACAGGCCCGCCTCGACGACGCACTCGTCGCCGAGCGCGATGCCGACACCGGCCTCGGCGCCGACGAGGCAGCGCTCGCCGATGACGATGCGGACGTTGCCGCCGCCGGAGAGGGTGCCCATCGTGGAGGCGCCGCCACCGATGTCCGAGCCGTTGCCGACGACGACACCGGCGGAGATGCGGCCCTCGATCATCGACGTGCCGAGCGTGCCGGCGTTGAAGTTCACGAAGCCCTCGTGCATGACCGTGGTGCCCTCGGCGAGGTGCGCACCCAGGCGGACGCGGTCGGCGTCGGCGATGCGGACGCCCTTGGGGGCCACGTAGTCCGTCATGCGCGGGAACTTGTCCACGGACGTCACCTGGAGGTGCAGGCCCTCCGCGCGGGCGTTCAGCCGGGCGGTCTCCAGGTTGTCGACGGCGACGGGGCCGAGCGAGGTCCAGGCGACGTTGGCGAGGAAGCCGAACATGCCGTCGAGGTTCTGGCCGTGCGGCTTCACCAGGCGGTGCGAGAGCAGGTGCAGCCGCAGGTACACGTCGTGCGCGTCGAGCGGCTTGTCGTCGAGGGACGCGATGACCGTGCGGACGGCCACGGTCTCCACGCCGCGGCGGGCGTCGGGACCGATCGCCTTCGCCGCGCCCTCGCCGAGCAGCTCGACGGCCTTCTCGGCGGAGAGCTTCTCGGTCCCGGCCGGGCCGGGCTCGGCGACGAGCTCGGGGGCGGGGAACCAGGTGTCGAGCACGGTGCCGTCGGTCGTGATGGTGGCGAGACCGGCGGCGACGGCGCCGGTGGAGCGGGGAGCAGTGGTGTCGGTCATGGCCCCAAACCTAATCGGCGCGGGCCCGCGGAGGCTAACCGGTGCCCGCTCCCGTCTCACCTGCCGGGCGCCCGCCCCGGCCCCCCGCGCTCACGGGACCAGCCGCGCCAGCATCTCCCGCGTGTACTCGGCGTCGTACTGGCCGCCCGTCAGCAGCACTTGGAGCGAGATCCCGTCCATCAGCGCGACCAGCGCCCGCGCGGTGACGGGATCGGTGCGCCGGGCCACGACCTCGGCCAGCTCCTCGCACCACTCGGCGGCGACGGGCCGCAGCGACGGCCTGCGCAGCGCGGCCAGGTACAGCTCGTACTCCAGCTCCACGCCGTCCCGGTCCCCGGCCAGCCACTCGCCGAGCACCGCGGCCAGCTCGGCGGGCAGGTCGCTGTGCGGGTCCTCGATGGCGTGGTGCGCGGCGAGGACCTTCGCGAACCCCTCGTTGGCCTGCCGCAGCGCGGCCACCATCAGCTCGTCGAGGGTCTTGAAGTGGTACGTGGTCGAGCCCAGCGGCACGTCGGCCTCGCGGGCGACGGAGCGGTGGCTGAGCCCGGCGATGCCCTTCGAACCGACGACCCGGATCGCCGCGTCGATGATCCGCTGGCGGCGCTCGGGGTCGTAGCGACGGGTCGGCATCAGTGCGCCGCCCCGCCCAGATTGAGCAGCACGACCCCGCCGATGACGAGGAGGATCCCCGCGACCTTGGCGGGCGTCAGGCCCTCCCCCAGGAACAGCATGCCGATCGCGGCGATGACGGCGGTGCCGGTGCCCGCCCAGATCGCGTAGGCGGTGCCGATCTGCACGGTCTTCAGCGTCTGCGCGAGCAGCGCGAACGCGACGATGTAGCCGGCGACGGTGAGCAGCGAGGGCCAGAGCCTGCTGAACCCCTCGCTGTACTTCATGGCGGTGGTGGCGCCCACCTCGGCGGCTATGGCGCCGGCCAGCAGCACGTATCCCATGTGTACGAGTGTACACAACGTTGCGTACACCCGTACACAAACGAGGTCGTGAAAAAGCCCCTCCGGCAGTCGTTCACCGGAGGGGCTTGATCGGCTCACACGTTGAAGCCGAGCGCCCTCAGCTGCTCGCGGCCGTCGTCCGTGATCTTGTCCGGGCCCCACGGCGGCATCCAGACCCAGTTGATCCGCAGCTCGTTGACGATGCCGTCGGTGGCGGACTTCGCCTGGTCCTCGATGACGTCGGTGAGCGGGCACGCCGCCGACGTCAGCGTCATGTCGATCGTCGCGATGTTCGCGTCGTCGATGTGGATGCCGTAGATCAGGCCCAGGTTGACGACGTCGATGCCCAGCTCGGGGTCGACGACGTCGTACAGCGCCTCGCGGACCTCGTCCTCGGAGGCCGGCTTCATCTCCACTGCCGTGTTTTCACTCATGCGGTCTTCGCCTCCTCCGCGAAAGCCTGCGCCGTCGCGTCCTTCCACGCCATCCAGCTCAGGAGGGCGCACTTGACTCGGGCCGGGTACTTGGAGACCCCGGCGAACGCGACCGCGTCCTCCAGGAGCTCCTCCATCGAGTCGTCCGGCTCGATCTGCCCCTTCGACTGCATCAGGTCCAGGAAGGTCTCCTGGATCTTCCGCGCGTCGGAGAGTTCCTTGCCGACCAGCAGATCGTTGAGGACGGACGCCGAGGCCTGGCTGATGGAGCAGCCCTGACCCTCGTACGACACGTCCGCGATCTTCTCGCCGTCGTACTTCACGCGCAGCGTGATCTCGTCACCGCACGTCGGGTTGACGTGGTGCACCTCGGCGTCGCCATCCCGCAAGCCCCGACCGTGCGGGTGCTTGTAGTGGTCCAGGATGACTTCCTGGTACATCGAATCCAGCTTCATGCGATTCCTCGCCAACCCCTCAGCCGCTGTGCTGGCATCTAACCGAAAAAGTTCCGTACGTGCTCCAGGCCCTCGACGAGAGCGTCGATCTCGCCGGGCGTGGAGTACAGATAGAACGACGCTCGCGTGGTCGCAGGAATTCCGTACCGGAGGCACACGGGGCGCGCACAGTGGTGGCCGACCCGGACCGCGATGCCCTGCTCGTCGAGAACCTGGCCCACGTCGTGCGGGTGGATGTCGCCGAGCGTGAAGGAGATCGCCGCGCCCCGGTCCTCGGCCGTGGTGGGGCCGATGATCTTCAGGTCGGGGACCTCCTGCAGCCGCTTCACCGCGTACTCGGTGAGCGCCTGCTCGTGCCGGAGGATGTTCTCCATGCCGATCGAGTTCAGGTAGTCGATCGCCGCGCCGAGGGCCACGGCCTCCGCGATCGGCGGCGTACCGGCCTCGAACTTGTGCGGGGCGGGGGCGTACGTCGAGGAGTGCATGGACACCGTCTCGATCATCTCGCCGCCGCCGAGGAAGGGCGGAAGGTCCTCGAGCAGCTCCTGGCGGCCCCACAGGACACCGATGCCGGTCGGGCCGCACATCTTGTGGCCGGTGAAGGCCACGAAGTCGGCCTGCAGCGCCTGCACGTCGACCGGCATGTGCGGCGCGGCCTGCGAGGCGTCGATGCAGACCAGGGCGCCGACCTCCTGGGCGCGGCGCACGATGGCCTCGACCGGGTTGTGGGTGCCGAGGATGTTCGACACGAGCACGAAGGAGACGATCTTCGTCTTCTCCGTGATGACCTCGTCGATGTTGCTGAGGTCGAGACGGCCGTCGTCCGTCAGACCGAACCACTTCAGCTTCGCGCCGGTGCGCTGCGCGAGCAGCTGCCACGGAACGATGTTGGAGTGGTGCTCCATCTCCGTGATCACGATCTCGGTCTCGTGATCGACCTTGTACGGCTCGTCGGCCCAACCGAGCATGTTGGCCACGAGGTTGAGCGACTCCGAGGCGTTCTTCGTGAAGACGACCTCGTCGCGGCTCGGCGCGTTGATGAACGCGGCGACCTTGTCGCGCGCGCCCTCGTACAGCGCCGTGGCCTCCTCGGCCAGCACGTGCACGCCGCGGTGGACGTTGGCGTTGTGCTGCTCGTAGTACTCCGTGATGACGTCGAGAACCTGGCGCGGCGTCTGCGAGGTCGCCGCGTTGTCCAGGTACACGAGCTTCTTGTCGTCGTGCAGCACCCGGTCGAGGATCGGGAAGTCCTTGCGGATCGCCTCGGTGTCGAGGAGGCCCGGCAGCTGTGTCACGCGGATGCGCCACCCTTCACGTACTTGTCGTAGCCCTCGGCCTCGAGCTGGTCGGCGAGCTCGGCGCCGCCGGACTCGACGATGCGGCCGCCCGCGAAGACGTGCACGTGGTCGGGCTTGATGTAGCGCAGGATGCGCGTGTAGTGGGTCACCAGGAGGGTGCCGACCTCGCCGTTCTCACGGACGCGGTTGATGCCCTCGGAGACGATGCGCAGGGCGTCGACGTCGAGGCCGGAGTCGGTCTCGTCGAGCACCGCGATCTTCGGCTTGAGGAGCTCCAGCTGGAGGATCTCGTGGCGCTTCTTCTCACCGCCGGAGAAGCCCTCGTTCACGTTGCGCTCGGCGAAGGACGGGTCCATGGAGAGCTTCTCCATGGCCTCCTTGACCTCCTTCACCCAGGTGCGCAGCTTGGGGGCCTCGCCGCGCACGGCCGTGGCCGAGGTGCGCAGGAAGTTCGACACGGAGACACCCGGAACCTCGACCGGGTACTGCATGGCGAGGAAGAGGCCGGCGCGGGCGCGCTCGTCGACGGACATCTCCAGGACGTCCTCGCCGTCGAGCGTGACGGTGCCGCTGGTGATCGTGTACTTGGGGTGACCCGCGAGGGAGTAGGCGAGGGTCGACTTGCCGGAGCCGTTCGGACCCATGATCGCGTGGGTCTCGCCCTGCTTCACGGTCAGGTCGACGCCCTTGAGGATCTCCTTCGTGGCGTTGTCCGCCTCGACGGTGACGTGCAGGTCCTTGATTTCAAGCGTTGCCATGGGGACTTCAGTTCTCCTGGGTGAGGGAGACGAGAACGTCGTCCCCTTCGATCTTCACGGGGTATACGGGCACGGGGCGGGTGGCCGGGAGGCCGGAGGGCTTGCCGGTGCGCAGGTCGAACGCGGAGCCGTGCAGCCAGCACTCGATCTGGCAGTCCTCGACTTCGCCCTCGGAGAGCGAGACGTTCGCGTGCGAGCAGATGTCGTTGATCGCGAACACCTCGCCCTCGGTGCTCACGATGGACACGGGCGTGCCGTCGATCTCCACCCGCTTCGGGGTGTCGGTCTCCAGCTCGGCGAGTCCACAGGCACGGACGAATGCGGGGGTCATCAGACCGACGCCTCCAGCTCGACCTCGATCTTCTCGAGCAGGCGCTCCTCGATGTCCGGGACACCGATCTGCTGGACCAGCTCGGCGAAGAAGCCGCGCACGACGAGGCGGCGGGCCTCCTCGGCGGGGATGCCGCGGGACATCAGGTAGAAGAGCTGCTCGTCGTCGAAGCGGCCGGTGGCGGAGGCGTGACCGGCGCCGACGATCTCGCCGGTCTCGATCTCCAGGTTCGGCACCGAGTCGACGCGGGCACCGTCGGTCAGAACCAGGTTCCGGTTCATCTCGTAGGTGTCCGTGCCCTCGGCCGCGGCCTCGATGAGGACGTCACCGATCCACACGGCGTGCGCGTCGTCGCCCTGGAGCGCGCCCTTGTAGACGACGTTCGACTTGCAGTGCGGGGTGTTGTGGTCGACCAGGAGGCGGTGCTCCTGGTGCTGGCCCGCGTCGGTGAAGTACAGGCCGAACAGCTCGGCCTCGCCGCCGGTGCCCGCGTAGTTGACGCGCGGGTTGAGGCGGACGACGTCGCCGCCGAAGGTCACCACGACCGACTTGAAGGAGGCGTCGCGGCCGACGAGCGCGTTGTGCTGCGCCACGTGCACGGCCTTGTCGTCCCAGTCCTGCACGGAGACGACGGTCAGCTTCGCGCCGTCGCCCAGCAGGTAGTCGACGTTGGCGGCGAGCACCGCGTCGCCGGTGTGGTCGATGACGACGACGGCCTCGGCGAAGGCACCCAGCTCGATGACCTGGTGGCCGTAGGCGACGCCGCCCTCGCCGTGCACGGCGATCCGGATCGGCTCGGTGAGCACCGTCTCCTTGGGCACGGAGACGACGGACGCCTTCTCGAACGCCGAGTACGCCTGCGCGGCGATCCGGTCGACGGGCTTGCCGGCCTTGCCGACGCGGGCGTCGTCGCGGCCGACGAGCTCGACGTTGACGCCCTCGGGGGCCTCGACGTCGACCTTCACGCCGTCACCGGTCGCGGTGGCGGTGCCGTCGTGCAGACCGCGCAGCCGCTCCAGCGGCGTGAACCGCCACTCCTCCTCACGGCCGTGCGGGACCGGGAAGTCCTGCACGTCGTAGGACGGGGGCGCGCTCATGCGGGTGGCGACGGTCGACTCGGCGGCGACCGCGATGGTTCCGGCGGTCGTCGACCCGGCCGGGATGTTCTGAGCCTCAGCCATGGCTGTCGTAGTGCTCGCTTTCGTTACGTGAGTGACTTGATGGAAGACCGCAGGGCGTCAGCCCACGGCCCCTTCCATCTGGAGCTCGATCAGCCGGTTGAGCTCGAGCGCGTACTCCATGGGCAGCTCCTTGGCGATCGGCTCGACGAAGCCGCGCACGATCATCGCCATGGCCTCGTCCTCGGAGAGGCCGCGGCTCATGAGGTAGAAGAGCTGGTCCTCGGAGACCTTGGAGACGGTCGCCTCGTGGCCCATGGACACGTCGTCCTCGCGGACGTCCACGTACGGGTACGTGTCGGAGCGCGAGATCTGGTCGACGAGCAGGGCGTCGCAGAGCACGTTCGACTTGGCGCCTGGGGCGCCCTCGCCGATCTCGATGAGGCCGCGGTAGGAGGTGCGGCCACCGCCGCGCGCCACGGACTTCGAGACGATGTTGGACGACGTGTTCGGCGCCATGTGGACCATCTTCGCGCCGGCGTCCTGGTGCTGGCCCTCGCCCGCGAAGGCGATGGACAGCGTCTCGCCCTTGGCGTGCTCGCCCATCAGGTAGACGGCGGGGTACTTCATGGTCACCTTGGAGCCGATGTTGCCGTCGACCCACTCCATGGTCGCGCCCTCGTAGGCGACGGCGCGCTTGGTGACCAGGTTGTAGACGTTGTTCGACCAGTTCTGGATGGTCGTGTAGCGGCAGCGCGCGCCCTTCTTGACGATGATCTCGACGACGGCGCTGTGCAGGGAGTCCGACTTGTAGATCGGGGCGGTGCAGCCCTCGACGTAGTGGACGTAGGCGTCCTCGTCGACGATGATCAGCGTCCGCTCGAACTGGCCCATGTTCTCCGTGTTGATACGGAAGTAGGCCTGGAGCGGGATCTCGACGTGCACGCCCTTCGGCACGTAGATGAAGGAGCCACCGGACCACACGGCGGTGTTCAGCGCGGCGAACTTGTTGTCGCCGGCCGGGATGACCGTGCCGAAGTACTCCTTGAAGAGCTCCGGGTGCTCCTTCAGGGCCGTGTCGGTGTCCATGAAGATGACACCCTGCTCCTCCAGGTCCTCACGGATCTGGTGGTAGACGACCTCGGACTCGTACTGGGCCGCGACACCCGCGACGAGGCGCTGCTTCTCCGCCTCCGGGATGCCGAGCTTGTCGTACGTGGCCTTGATGTCCTCGGGCAGGTCCTCCCAGGACTCCGCCTGCTTCTCCGTGGAGCGCACGAAGTACTTGATGTTGTCGAAGTCGATGCCCGACAGGTCCGAGCCCCAGTTCGGCATGGGCTTCTTGCCGAACAGCTTCAGACCCTTGAGACGAAGCTTGGTCATCCACTCCGGTTCGGACTTCTTGGAGGAGATGTCCTTGACGACGTCCTCGTTGATGCCGCGCTTGGCAGAGGCACCGGCCTCGTCGGAGTCCGCCCAGCCGTATTCGTACTTGCCCAGGCCCTCGAGCTCAGGGTGGGCAGTCTCCTCGATGGGGAGAGTCATGCGGGGTTCCTCCCGGCCGTGCTTGCAGATGCGTTGGTGGTCGTGTTGGGGGTGTTCTTGGGGATGAACGTCGTGCAGACCCCGTCGCCGTGGGCGATGGTGGCCAGCCGCTGTACATGGGTGCCGAGCAACTGCGAGAACATCTCTGTCTCGGCTTCGCACAGCTGCGGGAACTGCTCGGCCACGTGGGCGACTGGGCAGTGGTGCTGGCAGAGCTGCTCACCGACCGGTGCGCTACGCGCCGTAGCAGCGTACCCGTCCGCGCTCAAGGCCCTTGCCAGGGCCTGAGCCCGCTCCTCGGGGGCCGCGGCCTCGATCGCCTCCTTGTAGGGCCCGGCCTGCGCGGCGATGCGCGCACGGGCGAAGGAGACGAGCGCCTCGTCGCCACCGGCCTGCTCCTTGATCCAGCGGAGCGCCTCGGCGGCGAGCTTGTCGTAGGACTGGTCGAAGGCGTCCCTGCCGCAGTCCGTCAGCGCGAACACCTTGGCGGGGCGGCCGCGGGTGCGGGCCCCGTAGACGCGCTGATCCCTGGGCTCCACGACATTGTCGGCGACCAGAGCGTCGAGGTGGCGGCGGACGGCGGCCTGGGTGAGGCCGAGGCGGCCGGCGAGCTCGGCGACGGTGGACGGGCCGTGGTCCAGGATGGAGCGCGCGACCCGGTTGCGGGTGGACCGCTCTCCGGTCGTGAGCTCCTCAGGGGCCTCGCCAACGTTTTTCACAACGCCATTGTTGCGTAATTCCTCAGAGCCTGACAAGCGCGGCGGTGATCACCCCTCGGTGCGCTACATCACTTAGGGGAACCTAAGTAGCTACCCGCCGTGACCTGCGGAAACGATCTTTGATCGATCAGAATTCGGATTCCGCGACGGCCGGGTCCGAGGCGAATTCCGTGGCGCCCGAATGCTTCTGCGAGGACACTCGCGACCATGTCCGCACCCCTTCCGACCGGCCCACTCGTCACGCGCGACTCCCTCGCGTCCGACCTCCGCGCCCTCGGCGTCCGCCCCGGCGACACCCTCCTCGTACACACCTCCCTCAGCAGCCTCGGATGGGTGAACGGTGGAGCGGTCGCGGTCGTCCAGGGCCTCCTCGACGCGCTCGGCCCGGAGGGCACCCTCGTCGTTCCGACGCAGTCCGCCGATCTCTCGGACCCGGCCCGGTGGAGCCGCCCGCCGGTCCCCCGCGAGTGGTGGGACACGATCCGGGCGACCATGCCCGCCTACGACCCGGCGACGACGCCCACGCGCGGCGTCGGCGTCCTCCCCGAGACCGTGCGTACATGGCCGGGCGCCCTGCGCAGCGCGCACCCGCAGACGTCCTTCGCGGCGCTCGGCCCGCTGGCCGCCGCGGTGACCGAGGGGCACGCGGTCGACTGCCGGCTCGGCGAGCACAGCCCGCTGGCCCGCCTGGAGGAGCTGCACGCGCGCGTACTGCTGCTCGGCGCCGGATACGAGGCGTGCACAAGCTTCCACCTGGCCGAGTACCGTCTGCCGGCCGCCACGGAGGAGGACGGGCGGCCGGGCCCCGACGGCTGGGAGCGGGTGACCGAGGTGGCGATCGACGCCGACCGGTTCGACGAGCTGGGCGGCGCCTTCGAGCGCGACACCACGGTCCTGCGCGGCCGCGTCGGCGCCGCCGCGTCCCGCCTCTTCGCGGTCGCGGACGCGGTGGAGTACGCGCAGAAGTGGCTGCCGGTGCACCGGCCCGCCGCCGTCTGAGGGGTCCCCGTCGTTGTCCTGCCCCGGAGGTCCGGGAGCCGCGCCGCGTCCCTAGACTTGGCCACCATGCGAAGCGAGCCAGCCGCCCACCCGTCACCCGACCACCGCCCCTCATCGGGACGCTTCGCGTCGCAGAATTTGATCGAAATCACCGGTCTGGTGAAGCGGTACGGATCCAAGACCGCGGTCGACGGCCTCGACCTCACGGCGGCCCCCGGCATCACGGCCGTGCTCGGCCCCAACGGCGCGGGCAAGACCAGCACCATCGAGACCTGCGAGGGCTATCGCAAGCCGGACGCCGGCACCGTCCGCGTCCTCGGCCTCGACCCGGTCAAGCAGGCCGCCGCGCTGCGCCCCCGGATCGGTGTGATGCTGCAGTCCGGCGGCGTCTACTCGGGCGCCCGCGCCGACGAAATGCTCCGCCACATCGCCAAGCTGCACGCCCACCCGCTCGACGTGGACGCCCTCATCGAGCGGCTCGGCCTCGGCAGCTGCGGCCGCACCACCTACCGGCGGCTGTCCGGCGGCCAGCAGCAGCGGCTCGCGCTCGCGCTGGCCGTCGTCGGCCGGCCCGAACTCGTCTTCCTGGACGAGCCGACCGCGGGCCTCGACCCGCAGGCCCGGCACGCCACCTGGGACCTGGTGCGGGACCTGCGCGCCGACGGCGTCTCCGTCATCCTCACCACGCACTACATGGACGAGGCGGAGCAGCTCGCCGACGACGTGGCGATCGTCGACGCCGGCCGGGTGATCAAGCAGGGCTCCCCCGAGCAGCTGTGCCGGGGCGGCGCGGAGAACACGCTCCGCTTCACCGGGCGGCCGGGGCTCGACGTGGGCTCGCTCCTCAAGGCCCTGCCCTCCGACGCGGCGGCCGCCGAACTGACCCCCGGCTCCTACCGCGTCAGCGGCACGGTCGACCCCCAGCTCCTCGCGACGGTCACCTCCTGGTGCGCCCAGCACGGCGTGATGCCGGAAAAGATCTCCGTCGAGCGCCACACCCTCGAAGACGTGTTTCTGGAACTGACCGGCAAGGAGCTGCGCGGATGAGCGCCACCGACACGCACCGCGGCACCGGTACGTACGCCCCGAACCCCGGAGCCGCACCGCTCCCCCGCATGATCGCGACGCAGGCCGCGCTCGAGACGAAGATGCTGCTGCGCAACGGCGAGCAGCTGCTGCTCACGGTCGTGATCCCGACGCTGCTGCTCGTGCTGTTCTCGGCGGTCGACATCGTCGACACCGGCTCCGGCAAGGCCGTCGACTTCCTCGCCCCCGGCATCCTGGCGCTCGCCGTGATGTCCACCGCCTTCACCGGGCAGGCCATCGCCACCGGCTTCGAGCGGCGCTACGGCGTCCTCAAGCGGCTCGGCGTCTCGCCGCTGCCGCGCTGGGCGCTGATGACCGCGAAGACGCTGTCCGTGCTGGTCACCGAGGTGCTCCAGGTGGTCCTCCTCACGGTCATCGCGTTCGCGCTCGGCTGGTCCCCGCACGGGAACCCGTTCGCCGTGCTCCTCCTGCTGGTGCTCGGCACGGCGGCGTTCTCCGGGCTCGGCCTCCTCATGGCGGGCACGCTCAAGGCGGAGGCCACGCTGGCCGCGGCGAATCTGGTCTTTCTGCTCCTGCTGGTCGGCGGCGGTGTCATCGTGCCGCTGGACAAGTTCCCCGACGCGGCGCAGTCGGTGCTCGGCCTGCTGCCCATCTCGGCGCTCTCCGACGGCCTGCGGGACGTGCTCCAGCACGGCGCGGCGATGCCCTGGGGCGACCTGGGGATCCTGGCCGTGTGGGCGGTCGTGGGGCTGGGCGCGGCGGGGCGCTTCTTCCGCTGGGAGTGACGTACCGAGAGTGACGTACGGGATGGGCCGGGGGACGTAACCCCCGTCACAGTTGGCCCAGTTACGTCCCCCTCGTGAAGCCGTGCACAAGCGGCGTCCTACGATGGGGCCGTGCCAAAGCTGACCCCCACCGACGCCGCGCGGGCGCTGCGCAACCCGCTCGCCTTCATCGCCGAGTACTGGACTCCCACTCAGCGGACCGTCCAGCGCGCGGCCATGTCCGCCGTCGTCATGACGGTGATCATCGTCTGCACCGGCGGCGCGGTGCGCCTGACCGGCTCGGGCCTCGGCTGCCCGACCTGGCCCAAGTGCACCGAACAGTCGCTGACCTCGACGAGCGAGATGGGCTTCCACGGAGCCATCGAGTTCGGCAACCGCATGCTCACCTACGTGCTGTGCGCCGCGGTCGGCTGGGCGATCATCGCCGCCCGCTCCCAGAAGCCGTGGCGCCGCACGCTGACCCGGCTGGGCTGGGCCCAGTTCTGGGTCGTGATGGGCAACGCGGTCCTCGGCGGCATCGTCGTCCTGGTCGGCCTCAACCCGTACACGGTGGCGGCCCACTTCGTCCTGACCACCGCCCTGCTCACGATCGCCGTCCTGATGTGGCAGCGCACCCGTGAGGGCGACGCCGAGCCGCGCCCGCTGGTCGGGGGCGCCATCAAGCAGCTGGTGTGGTTCCTGGTGGTGGCGGCCGCGCTGCTGATCGTCGTCGGCACGGTGGTGACCGGCGCGGGCCCGCACGCGGGCGACTCCAGCGAGGTCCACCGGATGCCGCTCGACTGGGAGACGGTCGCCAAGGGGCACGCGGTCCTGGCCTGGATCGTGGTGACGCTGACCTTCGCCCTGTGGTTCGTCCTGAAGGCGGTCGACGCCCCCAAGGGCCCGCTGCACCGCACGCGCGACCTGTTCCTGATCCTTCTGGCGCAGGGTGTCATCGGCTACGTCCAGTACTTCACGGACCTGCCCGAGCTTCTGGTCGGCCTGCACATGCTGGGCTCGGCCCTGGTGTGGATCGGGGTGCTGCGCGTGGTGCTCTCGCTGCGCGAGCGTCCGGTGGTGGAGCCCGACCTGCCGTCCCAGTCGGGCCAGGAGCTCTCGGCGGTCTGACGGCCGCCCGTACGGGGCTCGGCGTCGCTCAGGCGGCCCCGAGCCCGTACACCCGCCGCGCCGTCCCCGACGCGATCATCGTGGCCACCCGCTGCGCGTCGCTCAGCGACCACGCCCCGTCGGCGACCCACTCGCCCAGCACGCGCCCGAGCGCCTGCCGGAACAGCAGGGCGCCCACCACGTGCAGCTCCGGCAGCCCCCGCGCGCCCGTGGAGAACAGCAGCTTCCCGAACGGCGCCAGCTCCAGGAACTCCGCGAGCAGCCCCGCGGACCGGGCCCCCGTGCGGGCGAGCGCGGGCCCCAGGTCCGCGTAGACGTGCGGGAAGACGCCCGCCAGATGCGCCGCGTGCCGGTGGTACGGGTAGCCGTGCAGCAGCACCACGTCCGTGCCGAGCCCCGCCGTGGCGCGCGCGAACTCGGCGAGCGCCACCGGGTCGGTGTGGTCGAGGTGTCCCCAGCGCAGTTGCAGCGGGCGCCCCGTGGCGACCGCGATCCACAGCAGGTGCCGCAGCAGCACGGGGTCCCTGAGGGCGCCGCCGACCTGCCGCCCCGCCAGCCAGCGCGCCGCCGCGCCGCGCACCTCGCCGGGCCCCGGCGGCTGCGGGTCGAGCGCGAGCCCGTGGCGCACGCCGGCGACCGAGGTGAAGGCGACCGCGCCGGAGGCCGCGCCGTGCACCGATTCGGCGAGGTTGGCGAGGAAGGACTCGACGGTTCCCGAGGTGTCCGCGACCTGCTCGGCGAGGAGTTCGAGGCGGACGATCTCGTGGGCCTCGCTGCGGGCCGCGGAGGCCAGCTCGGCGGGCCCGGTCAGGTCGTCGGTCTGCCCCGTGTCCACGAGATACGTGGTGATGCCGCTGCCGCGCAGCAGCCTGCGGCCCGCCTCGACGACGCCGAGCTCGCGGCGTCTGGCCAGGTAGCGGGCGGGCGGGCAGTGCGGTTCCAGACCGAGCAGGGGCGGGCACCAGCGGCGCACCGCGAACCCGGTCTGGGTGTCGAAGAAGGTCGTGCCGGGGGCCGGCGGCCCCTCGCCACGGCCGAGGTGGGCCTCGAAGGTGCCGAGGCCCAGCTCCGTACGCAGCACCCCGTGGCAGTACTGATCCACGAGGGACGGCGTTTCGATCATCCGGGCTCCCGTATGTGGACCGCGCTTCTACAGTCCTAACGGGTGAACGGGCGCCTGGTGTTGCTCGAAATCGAACCGGGGAGTTCAGCCGCCGAGCTGAATGCCCGCCATGCGCTTCCATTCGTACGGGCCCGTCTCGACCTTGGCGGCGAAGTCGCCGTCGAAGTCCTCGTGGACGGTGATGCCCGCCTTCTCGACGGCCTTCTGCGCGATCTCGTAGGTGCGGGCCACGAGGTCGCCCCAGCCGCCGTCCTCGCCGACGAGCACGATGCGCGTGCCGTGCTCGCCGATGTACGCCAGCTGCCCCTCGGCGCCGCCGTGGGCCTTGGCGAACACGCCGATCTCCTTGGCCAGCTTGGCCGCGCGGCGCTCGTCCTTGGCCGCCCCGCGGGGCGCCTCAACCGTTTGAGTCTCTGCCATGGACAGGATGCTACCGACGAGTAGCCAAACAAGCGACAAGTGGGGTACGTGGCCTGGGCCACGTACCCCACTTGTCGAGGACTCAGGTGTGGATCAGCGCAGGAACGGGTCCACGGCGATCGCCACGAAGAGCAGCGACACATAGGTGATGGACCAGTGGAACAGGCGCATCTCCTTGAGCTTCGCGCCCGTGACCTCGGCCTTGGCGCGGCTCTGCAGACCGTGCGCCTCCCACAGCCAGAACCCGCCGGCGAGCAGCGCGACCGCCGTGTAGAACCAGCCCGTGTAGCCGAGCGGCTGGAGCAGCAGCGACACCGCCACCATCACCCAGCTGTAGGCGACGATCTGCTTGGCCACGACCTTGTTGGAGGCGAGGACCGGAAGCATCGGAACGCCCGCGCGCGCGTAGTCGTCCTTCACCTTCATGGAGAGCGGCCAGTAGTGCGGCGGCGTCCAGAAGAACATGACCCCGAAGAGGATGATCGGCGCCCACGACATCGAGTTCGTGACCGAGGACCAGCCGATGAGGACGGGCAGACAGCCCGCGATGCCGCCCCACACGATGTTCTGCGCGGTGCGCCGCTTCAGGATCATCGTGTAGACGACCACGTAGAAGAGCAGGGCGCCCAGGGACAGCCAGGCCGACAGCCAGTTCACCGCGAAGCCGAACAGCAGCGTCGAGATGACCGCGAGGGAGATGCCGAAGACCAGGCACTCGGTGGGGCTGACCATGCCGGTGACCAGCGGACGCTGCGACGTGCGCTCCATGAGCGCGTCGATGTCGCGGTCGTACCACATGTTCAGGGCGTTTGCCCCGCCCGCGGACAGGTACCCGCCGAGGCAGGTGATGAGCACGAGCCAGAGGTCGGGCACTCCCTGTTCGGCAAGGAACATCACCGGAACCGTGGTGATGAGAAGCAGCTCGATGATTCGCGGCTTGGTCAGCGCCACGAACGCCTTGATGCGGGCCCCGAACGGCCGCTGGCCCCGACTATTGCTCGTCAGCGCTCCCGCTGGACGGGATTCGACGGCCGTCACGCACACCCCTGACAGAGACTCCAGCGAGCCCCCGTTGCGGACCACTTGATGTGAAGTCCCGGTAAAGGCTCGCGCGTACCACGCCACTCTAGACGTTGCCCATACCCAGCCCTTCGTGGGGGTGGGTCGTGTTGGTCCGCATGCCGTAACGCCTCTTCGCGGGCCTCTTCCGGGGCCGCCGCGGATGAGCATTTCCGGACACGGATGAGCCCCCATCTGAGCGGCTGCGTATTCACGTGTCGAAAGCGCGCGGATCCGCGTCAGGAGGCGGATCCGACTGACTCCCGGCAGTCTGGAATGACTCGAAAAAAAGCACGTTCCAGCGAGGGTAGGCTCGACAACGGCTGGTGACAGACGTCACCGGCATGAGACATGTGGAGAGGAGCCCTGACCCAGGGTGAGCACCAAGCCGACCACCACAGACTTCGAGTGGACCGATGTGGACCAGCGGGCCGTTGACACCGCTCGCGTCCTGGCCGCCGACGCCGTACAGAAGGTCGGCAACGGCCATCCCGGTACGGCGATGAGCCTGGCCCCGGCCGCGTACACCCTCTTTCAGAAGGTGATGCGGCACGACCCGGCGGACGCCGACTGGGTCGGACGGGACCGTTTCGTCCTGTCCGCGGGGCACTCGTCCCTGACCCTTTACATCCAGCTGTACCTGGCCGGTTTCGGCCTGGAGCTGGACGACCTGAAGGCGTTCCGTACCTGGGGCTCCAAGACGCCGGGCCACCCCGAGTACGGGCACACCACCGGCGTGGAGACCACCACCGGCCCGCTGGGCCAGGGCGTCGCCAACGCGGTGGGCATGGCGATGGCCGCCCGCTACGAGCGCGGTCTGTTCGACCCGGAGGCCGCCGAGGGCACCTCCCCGTTCGACCACTTCGTCTACGCCATCGCCGGTGACGGCTGCCTCCAGGAGGGCATCTCCGCCGAGGCGTCCTCCATGGCGGGGCACCAGCAGCTCGGCAACCTGGTCCTGCTGTGGGACGACAACCACATCTCGATCGAGGGCGACACCGAGACCGCCGTCTCCGAGGACACCTGCAAGCGCTACGAGGCGTACGGCTGGCACGTCCAGCGCGTGGCCCCGAAGCCGGACGGCGACCTGGACCACGAGGCGATCCACCTCGCCATCGAGGCCGCCAAGCAGGTCACGGACAAGCCGTCCTTCATCGCGATGCGCTCGATCATCGCCTGGCCCGCCCCGAACGCGCAGAACACCGAGGCCGCGCACGGCTCGGCGCTCGGCGACGACGAGGTGGCCGCCACCAAGCGCGTCCTCGGCTTCGACCCGGAGAAGTCCTTCGACGTCTCCGACGAGGTCATCGGCCACACCCGCAAGGCGCTGGAGCGCGGCGCGCAGGCCAAGGCCGAGTGGGAGAAGTCGTTCCAGGAGTGGCGCTCCGCCAACCCGGAGCGCGCCGCCGAGTTCGACCGCATCAACGCGGGCGAGCTGCCGGCCGGCTGGGAGGAGAAGCTCCCCGTCTTCGAGACCGGCAAGGGTGTCGCCACCCGCGCCGCCTCCGGCAAGGTCCTCCAGGCGCTCGGCGGTGTGATCCCCGAGCTGTGGGGCGGCTCCGCCGACCTCGCGGGCTCGAACAACACGACGATCGACAAGACGTCGTCGTTCCTGCCCAAGGGCAACCCGCTGCCGGAGGCCGACCCGTACGGCCGCACGATCCACTTCGGTATCCGCGAGCACTCCATGGCCGCGGAGATGAACGGGATCGCGCTGCACGGCCACACCCGCATCTACGGCGGCACCTTCCTGGTGTTCTCCGACTACATGCGCAACGCCGTGCGCCTCTCCGCACTGATGTCGCTGCCCGTCACCTACGTGTGGACGCACGACTCCATCGGTCTCGGTGAGGACGGCCCGACGCACCAGCCGGTCGAGCACCTCGCCTCGCTGCGCGCCATCCCCGGCCTCAACGTCGTCCGCCCCGCGGACGCCAACGAGACGGCGATCGCCTGGCGCGAAATCCTCAGGCGCGGCAAGAAGGAGTACGGCGTCTCGCACCCGCACGGCCTGTCGCTGACCCGCCAGGGCGTGCCGACGTACGACGCCAACGAGGACACGGCCAAGGGCGGCTACGTCCTGGCCGAGGCCTCCAAGGAGACGCCGGACCTGATCCTGATCGCCACCGGTTCCGAGGTGCACCTGGCCGTCGAGGCCCGTGAGCAGCTGGAGGCCGAGGGTGTCGCCACCCGCGTCGTCTCGATGCCGTGCGTCGAGTGGTTCGAGGGCCAGGACCAGGGGTACCGGGACAGCGTCCTGCCGCCGTCGGTGAAGGCGCGCGTCGCCGTCGAGGCCGGGATCGGTCTGACCTGGCACCGCTTCGTCGGGGACGCCGGTCGCATCGTTTCGCTGGAGCACTTCGGTGCGTCCGCCGACGGCAAGGTGCTCTTCAAGGAGTTCGGCTTCACTGCCGAGAACGTGGTCGCCAAGGCGAAGGAATCCCTCGCCGCGGCGCAGCGCTGACGCCCGTACACGACTTAGGAGATGCAATTTCCATGACAGACGCACTCAAGCGCCTCTCCGAGGAAGGCGTCGCGATCTGGCTGGACGACCTGTCGCGCAAGCGGATCACGTCCGGCAACCTCGCCGAGCTGATCGACGAGCAGCACGTCGTGGGCGTCACCACCAACCCGTCGATCTTCCAGAAGGCGATCTCCCAGGGCGACGGTTACGACCAGCAGCTCGCCGACCTCGCCGCCCGCAAGGTCACCGTCGAAGAAGCCATCCGCATGATCACGACGGCGGACGTCCGCGACGCCGCCGACATCCTGCGCCCGGTCTTCGACGCGACGGGTGGTCAGGACGGCCGCGTGTCGATCGAGGTCGACCCGCGCCTGGCGCACAACACCAGGGCGACGGTCGCCGAGGCCCGGCAGCTTGCCTGGCTGGTGGACCGGCCGAACACGCTGATCAAGATCCCGGCGACCAAGGCGGGCCTGCCCGCGATCACCGAGACGATCGGCAACGGCATCAAGGTGAACGTCACGCTGATCTTCTCGCTCGAGCGCTACCGCGAGGTCATGGACGCCTACCTCGCGGGCCTGGAGAAGGCCAAGGCCAAGGGCCTCGACCTGTCGACGATCCACTCGGTCGCCTCGTTCTTCGTGTCCCGCGTGGACGCCGAGATCGACAAGCGGATCGACGCCCTCGGCACGGACGACGCCAAGGCGGCGCGCGGCAAGGCCGCTCTCGCCAACGCGCGGCTCGCCTACGAGGCGTACGAGGAAGTCTTCTCCTCCGACCGCTGGGCCGCGCTCGACAAGGCGCAGGCCAACAAGCAGCGTCCGCTGTGGGCCTCGACCGGCGTGAAGGACAAGGCGTACAAGGACACGCTGTACGTCGACGACCTGGTCGCTCCCGGCACGGTGAACACCATGCCGGAGGCCACTCTTGAGGCGACGGCCGACCACGGCCAGATCTCCGGCAACACCATCGCGGGCACGTACGACCAGTCCCGCAAGGAGATCGAGGCCGTCGAGAAGCTGGGGATCTCGTACGACGAGGTCGTGCAGCTTCTGGAGGACGAGGGCGTCGAGAAGTTCGAGGCGTCCTGGAACGACCTGCTGAAGTCGACCGAGGCGGAGCTCAAGCGCCTCGCCCCCTCGGAGGGCTGATCCCTTGACCGCACACGGAGCGAACAGCAATCCGCTCCGTGACGCCGCCGACCGACGGCTCCCGCGCATCGCGGGGCCGTCGGGTCTGGTGATTTTCGGCGTTACGGGCGATTTGTCACGTAAGAAGCTGATGCCTGCCGTTTATGACCTCGCGAACCGGGGTCTGCTCCCGCCCGGCTTCTCGCTCATCGGGTTCGCCCGCCGCGAATGGCAGGACGAGGACTTCGCGCAGGAAGTGCACGACGCGGTCAAGCAGCACGCGCGCACGCCGTTCCGCGAGGAGGTCTGGCAGCAGCTCATCCAGGGGATGCGCTTCGTCCAGGGCAACTTCGACGACGACGACGCGTTCGAGCAGCTCAAGGCGACGATCAACGATCTGGACAAGTCGCAGGGCACGGGCGGCAACTTCGCGTTCTACCTCTCCGTCCCGCCCAAGTTCTTCCCCCAGGTCGTGCAGCAGCTCAAGAAGCACGGCCTGGCGGACGGCACGAACGGCTCGTGGCGGCGCGCCGTCATCGAGAAGCCCTTCGGCCACGATCTCGCCTCCGCCCAGGAGCTGAACGCGATCGTGCACGAGGTGTTCGACCCGGACCAGGTGTTCCGGATCGACCACTACCTCGGCAAGGAGACCGTCCAGAACATCCTGGCGCTGCGCTTCGCCAACCAGATGTTCGAGCCGATCTGGAACCGGTCGTACGTGGACCACGTGCAGATCACGATGGCCGAGGACATCGGCATCGGTGGCCGCGCCGGCTACTACGACGGCATCGGCGCCGCGCGTGACGTGATCCAGAACCACCTGCTCCAGCTGATGGCGCTGACCGCGATGGAGGAGCCCGCCTCCTTCGACGCGGACGCGCTCGTCGCCGAGAAGGCCAAGGTGCTCGGCGCGGTGAAGCTGCCGAAGGACATCGGCAAGGACACGGTGTTCGCGCAGTACGCGGCCGGGTGGCAGGGCGGCGAGAAGGCCGTCGGCTACCTCCAGGAAGACGGCATCGACCCGAAGTCGAAGACCGACACGTACGCCGCCGTCAAGCTGGAGGTGGACAACCGCCGTTGGGCGGGCGTCCCGTTCTACCTGCGCACCGGCAAGCGCCTCGGCCGCCGCGTCACCGAGATCGCGGTCGTCTTCCAGCGCGCCCCGCACTCCCCCTTCGACCACACGGCGACGGAGGAGCTGGGCCAGAACGCGATCGTGATCCGCGTCCAGCCGGACGAGGGCATCACGGTCCGCTTCGGCTCGAAGGTGCCGGGCACGTCGATGGAGATCCGGGACGTGTCGATGGACTTCGCCTATGGCGAGTCCTTCACGGAGTCGAGCCCGGAGGCGTACGAACGGCTCATCCTGGACGTCCTGTTGGGCGACGCCAACCTCTTCCCGCGCACGGAGGAGGTCGAGCTGTCCTGGAACATCCTCGACCCGATCGAGATCTACTGGGACAAGCACGGCAAGCCCGCGCAGTACCCGTCCGGCACGTGGGGGCCCGCCGAGGCGGACGAAATGCTCGCACGAGACGGACGGAGCTGGCGGCGGCCATGAAGATCGATCTCACGGACACCACGTCCAGCAAGGTCAACAAGGCGCTCGTACAGGGGCGCCGGTCCATCGGCACGCCTGCCGTCGGCATGGTGCTGACCCTCGTCATCGTCACCGACGAGGAGAACGCCTACGACGCGCTGAAGGCGGCCAACGAGGCCTCGCGCGAGCACCCCTCGCGCACCCTCGTGGTCATCAAGCGCGTCTCGCGCTCCCCCCGCGACCGCACCAAGTCGCGGCTCGACGCCGAGGTGCGGGTGGGCGCGGAGGCGGGCACCGGCGAGACGGTCGTCCTGCGCCTGTACGGCGAGGTCGTCAACCACGCCCAGTCGGTCGTCCTGCCGCTGCTGCTCCCCGACGCCCCGACGGTCGTCTGGTGGCCCGTGGACGCCCCGCTGGACCCCGCGAACGACCCGCTGGGCGCGCTGGCCCAGCGCCGCGTCACGGACACGTACGCGGCCGAGCAGCCGGTGCACGAGCTGGAGGCCAGGGCCGAGTCCTACGCCCCCGGTGACACGGATCTGTCGTGGACCCGGATCACGCCGTGGCGCTCGATGCTGGCCGCCGCGCTCGATCAGGTGACCTGCGAGGTCACCTCGGTCGAGGTCGAGGGCGAGGAGTTCAACCCGAGCTGCGAGCTGCTCGCGATGTGGCTCGCGGACCGGCTCGACGTCCCGGTCCGGCGCAGCCTGTCGGCGGGCCCCGGCCTGACCGGCGTGCGCCTGGACTCCACCTGCGGCCCGATCGTGCTCGACCGGGCCGACGGCACCCTCGCCACGCTCTCCATCCAGGGCCAGCCGGACCGCGCGGTCGCGCTCAAGCGCCGCGAGACGTCCGAGCTGATCGCGGAGGAGCTGCGCCGGCTCGACCCGGACGACACGTACGCGGCCGCGCTGCGGTTCGGCGTGGACCGGCTCGGGGAACCCGAGGACCAGAAGACGGTGCCGGAGTCGGTGTCGTCGTCGGCCTCGGCCGCTCCCACGGCGGCGCCCGCCCAGAAGACGGCCGCCAAGAAGGCCCCGGCCAAGAAAACAGCGGCCAAGAAGGCCTCCACCAAGAAGGCCCCGGCCAAGAAGGCAACCACGAAGTGAGCGCAGACAAATGAGCGCAGCACCCCAACTCGTCGTCCACCGCGACAAGGAGCTGATGGCGCAGGCGGCCGCGGCCCGGCTGATCACCAAGATCGTCGACGCCCAGTCCGCCCGCGGCTCCGCCTCCGTCGTCCTGACTGGCGGCCGCAACGGCAACGGGCTGCTGGCGGCGCTGCACGCCGCGCCGGCCCGTGACGCGATCGACTGGGGCCGCCTCGACCTGTGGTGGGGCGACGAACGGTTCCTGCCGGACGGCGACCCCGAGCGCAACTACACGCAGGCCAAGGAGGCGCTGCTCGACTCGGTGCCGCTGGACCCCGCGCGCGTGCACCCCATGCCCGCGTCGGACGGCCCGTACGAGGCGGACGCCGCGGCCGAGGTGTACGCGGCCGAACTCGCGAACGCCGCGGGGCCCGAGGACCACGGCCCCGTGCCGACCTTCGACGTCCTGATGCTCGGCGTCGGCCCGGACACGCACGTCGCGTCGCTCTTCCCGGAGCTTCCGGCGGTCCGTGAGACGGAGCGCACGGTCGTCGGCGTGCACGGCGCCCCCAAGCCCCCGCCCACCCGCACCACGCTCACGCTCCCGGCGATCCGGGCCGCGCGCGAGGTGTGGCTGCTCGCCGCGGGCGAGGACAAGGCGAAGGCCGCCGCGATCGCCCTGTCCGGCGCGGGCGAGATCCAGGCCCCGGCGGCGGGCGCGTACGGCCGCTCGCGCACGCTGTGGCTGCTGGACGCGGCCGCCGCGTCGCAACTGCCGCCGGAGCTGTACCCGCCGGCCGTCGCCTGACGGCGGCATACGGACAGGCGCAACGCGTAGGGCCCCACTTCTTTAAGAAGTGGGGCCCTACGCGTGCTGCGGCACCCGGTAGTCGGAGCCGTCCTTCTCGCGTACGAGGAGGCCGTCGATGACGCAGTAGCGGCGCAGCGCCGCCGTGTCGTCGTGGACCGTGCGCAGCGCCTCATTGACCTCGCGCTCGCTGTACGTGCGCCGGGTGTCGAAGAGGGTTCCCGTGAGGTGCACGAGCAGTTCGTGGCGGACGGCCGGGCGAACCGGTATGGCCGTCAGCCGGCCCCGCGAGAAGAACCCCGTGAGGTGGCGCGGGACCCCGGTGCTGGACTCGGCCGTCCGGTGGTGGCGGAAGATCTCGGGTCCGGCCCGCAGCGAGCCGTCGTCACGGCGCTCGACGAGCCCCGCGGCGATCAGCTTGCCGAGGTGCTTGCGGGCCACCGGGCTGTCGGCCTCGCGGGGAGGCAGGTCCTCCAGGACGATGCGCGCGTACAGCTTGAGTCGTTCGGGGTCGGCGAGTGCCGACATGAGCTGGTCCACGGGGTGCCTCCGAGTGGGGTCTCCCCTGCTCGAACGTAGCTGAGAGCTTGGGGAAGGGTCACGAACCGGCAGTCTCACCCGCCGGGCGGCCCGGCCGCACCCGATTATCGTTTCTGGCGCAAAGCCTCGGCGGCGCAAGGACCTTGACGTCCCGTCTCCCGCACGCGGGGCTCGTCGTTCTCCAGGAACGGCGCCAGCAGACCGGGCACCGCCTCGTCCGCGAACGCGAGCCCCTCGCCCTCGCCGATGTCACGGGCCGCGTACGCCCCGGCTCCGGCGGCCGTCGTCGCCAACACGGTCACCAGCCCGGCCCGCCGCTGGAACGGCGTCCGCCGCACCGTCCAGCCGATCACCCCGGTCCGCTGCAACGCCACCGTGGACCGCCGCACCGAACCGGAGCGCACGACCAGGTACCGCCCGCTGATCCCGTGCCCCAGGCCGCGGTACGCGTCCCGCCCGTACAGCACCGCGCACGGCACTCCGAGCAGCGCGCACCCGGCCGCGATCCACAGCAGTACGTCGGTGAGCCACGCCCCGAGGAGCGTCAGCACGAGCACCGGGACCAGCACGGCGGCCGACGCCCACCCGAGCCGTCGGCGCCGGGCCGCGGGCGGGTGCGGGGTCAGCGGGATGCCGGTCGGCGGGGCGGGCTCGCGCAGGACCTCGGCGGTGACCCGGTCGGCGAGCTCGCGCGGGGCGGCGGGCAGCAGGGTGTTGTTGTCCGCGGTGCGGTCCTCGTTGCGGGTGAGGCCGGTGGCGACGGCGTCCACCCGGGCGGCGCCGGCCAGCCGCGCCCCCAGTGGTTCGACGAGGTCGATGCCGCGCAGCCGGGCCTCCTCCAGCGAGACGGAGCGGGCGGTGAGCAGACCGCGGCGTACCCGGAGGGCGCCGTCGGGGGTCCGGTCGAGCCGGTGGTTCCACCACATCTCGGTCCACAGCGCGAGCGCGCCGATCGCGCCGGCCACCAGCGCGATCCCCGTCAGGCAGAGCACCGTCCAGACGACGGCCACGCCCTCGAAGCGGTCCCCGATCCAGTCGATCACGTCGTGTTGCAGCCCGAACCACTCGCTGACCTGCATCACCGCCCCGCCCGCCGCTCCGGCAAGCAGCGGGGTGACGAAGGAGACGGGCGCGTAGCGGATCCAGCGCGGGTCGAAGGCGGCGAGCCGGGCCTCCGCCACGGAGCCGTCGGACACCTCCGGCCGGTGCGGCAGCTCCCGCCTGAGGCGTTCGCCCTCGGCCCGGGTCAGCGGGTTGAGGACGAGCGTGGAGCCGGCGCCCGCGCCCTGCTCCCCGGTGCCGATCCGCACGGTCACGAGGCCGAGGGCCCGTTGCAGCGGGTGGGCGGTGAGGTCGACGACGCGGATGCGGGCGCGCGGCAGCGAACGTCGCCGGGTGAAGAACACCCCGTGGTGCAGCACCGCTCGTTCGGACCCGATCCTGTACGTCGTGTGCCGTACCCGGAGGGCCTCGACGACGAGTCCACCGCCGATCAGCAGCGCCGCCCCGCCGATCACGCACAGCAGGAGCGGCGCCAGGGGGACGACGGAGATCAGCCCGACGGTCACCGGCACGGCGGCGCCGACGGCGACCCCCGCGAGCATCTCCCCTGCCACGATCAGGGCCCTGCGGTCGAGCCGCCGCAAGTCGCCCTCGTGGGCACGCTCTTCGGGCGCGTCGGGCGCCCCTGTCATGTCGCGTCGCCGGGCGTCGCGAGGGTGTCCCGGGCCAGCTGGTGCGCCAGGTCGACGGCCGTCTCCTCGGCGAGGCCGGGGATCCGCAGCGCGCCCTTGGCGGAGGCGGTGGTCACGGTCAGCGTCGCGAGGCCGAAGAGCCGCTGTACCGGCCCACGCTCCGTGTCGACCGTCTGGATCCGGGAGAGCGGAGCGATCCGCGCCTCGGTCCACAGCCAACTGGTCCGCACGTACACCGCCTCGTCGGTGACCTCCCACCGGTGCATGCGGTACCACCAGGGCGGCAGCAGAGCCGCCGCGATGAGGCCGGGAACCGCGATCACCACGGCCGGCAGCAGCAGCCAGAAGCGGGCCGGTGCGATCAGCCAGCCGAGCAGACCGAGCACCGCGACCGGAGCCGCGGTGGCCAGCAGCCATTGGGTCCGCCACCAGGCGACCGAGCGCCGGTCCACCGCCTGGCGGGGCGGTCGCAGACGCAGACCGACCCCGCCTCTTTCGCTCAGCTCGTCATGAACGCCCACGCAGCGCACGGTACTTGGCGACGAGCGCCTTGGTCGACTCGTCGAGCCCCGGCACCTCGGTGCCCTCGGTGAGCGCCGGTTCGACGCGCTTGGCGAGCACCTTGCCGAGTTCGACGCCCCACTGGTCGAAGGAGTCGATGTTCCAGATGGCGCCCTGCACGAACACCTTGTGCTCGTAGAGGGCGACCAGCTGCCCGAGCACGGACGGCGTGAGGTTCTTCGCGAGGATCGTCGTCGTCGGGTGGTTGCCCTTGAACGTCTTGTGCGGCACCAGCTCCTCGGGCACCCCCTCGGCGCGCACCTCGTCGGGCGTCTTGCCGAACGCCAGGGCCTGGGTCTGCGCGAAGAAGTTGGCCATGAGGAGGTCGTGCTGGGCGACGAGCCCCGGCAGCAGATCGGCGACGGGCGCGGCGAAGCCGATGAAGTCCGCCGGGATCAACTTCGTCCCCTGGTGGATGAGTTGGTAGTAGGCGTGCTGCCCGTTCGTACCGGGCGTGCCCCAGACCACGGGGCCGGTCTGCCAGCCGACCTCCTCGCCGTCGCGCTGCACGTACTTGCCGTTCGACTCCATGTCGAGCTGCTGGAGGTACGCCGTGAACTTGGAGAGGTAGTGCGAGTACGGCAGCACGGCGTGCGACTGCGCGCCGTGGAAGTTCCCGTACCAGATCCCCAACAGGCCCATCAGCAGCGGGACGTTGGACTCCGCGGGCGCCGTGCGGAAGTGCTCGTCGACGAGACGGAACCCGTCGAGCATCTCGCGGAAGGCGGCCGGGCCGATGGCGATCATCAGCGCCAGACCGATCGCCGAGTCATACGAATAACGTCCGCCGACCCAGTCCCAGAACTCGAACATGTTGTCCGTGTCGATGCCGAACTCCGAGACCTTCTCGGCGTTCGTCGACAGCGCCACGAAGTGCTTGGCGACGGCTTCCTGACCGACCCTCAGCTCGGTCTGCAGCCAGTCGCGCGCGGACGTCGCGTTGGTGATCGTCTCGATGGTGGTGAAGGTCTTCGAGGCGATGACGAAGAGCGTCTCGGCCGGGTCGAGGTCCCGTACGGCCTCGTGGAGGTCGGCCCCGTCGACGTTCGACACGAAGCGGACGATGAGCTCGCGGTCGGCGAAGGAGCGCAGCACCTCGTACGCCATCGCGGGACCGAGGTCGGAGCCGCCGATGCCGATGTTGACGACGTTCTTGATGCGCTTTCCGGTGTGCCCGGTCCACTCCCCCGACCTGACGCGGTCGGCGAAGGCGGCCATCTTGTCGAGCACGGCGTGCACGCCCGGCACCACGTTCTCACCGTCGACCTCGATCACCGCGTCGCGCGGGGCGCGCAGCGCGGTGTGCAGCACGGCGCGGTCCTCGGTCGTGTTGATCTTCTCGCCGCGGAACATGGCGTCGCGCAGACCGAACACGTCGGTCGCCGCGGCCAGCTCGCGCAAGCGTCCCAGCGTCTCGCCGGTGACCAGGTGCTTGGAGTAGTCGACGTGCAGGTCACCGACCTGCAGCGCCCAGCCGGCCCCGCGCGCGGGATCGGCCTCGAACAACTCCCGCAGCTGTACGTCGCCCAGCTGCTCCCGGTGCTTGACGAGCGCCTGCCATTCGGGCCTCTGGGTGAGTGCTGTCTGCTTGTCGGACGCGTTCATCTCGAACTTCAGCCTTCTCTCGTACCTGCGCACGTACGGTGCCCCGCTGGTCCCGTCCAACCTAATTGATCAGGGTGAATCGGGCCTTTCGATGGCCACACGAAAGGGGGACGGGAAGGGTGACGAGAAACAGGGGCGAGAACGACCGGAACGACGAGAAAAAGCCGGGCACCTTGTTCGGTGCCCGGCCCTTTCACCGGTCAGATCTCGCCCCGCAGTTTCGCGAGCGCCTCGGCGAGGATCGCCTCGCCGTCCGCGTCGCTGCGCCGCTCGCGCACATAGGCCAGATGCGTCTTGTACGGCTCCGTACGCGGCGGGTCCGGCGGGTTGTCCCGGTCCTGCCCGGCCGGGAAGCCGCAGCGCGGACAGTCCCAGGTCTCCGGCACCTGCGCGTCGGAGGCGAAGCTCGGCTGCGTCTCGTGCCCGTTCGAGCACCAGAAGGAGATGCGCAGGCGTGGCGCGGACTCGCCGCGCTCTGCCTCACCCATCGGCCCCGCCCCGACCCGACTTCCTCGGATCGCGTTGCCACTTGCCACGGTCGTAACTCCCTGCGTGATGGTGCCGCGAAGCGTGTCGGCGTGTCAGCTTCGCCGCGGAGCGCCTCAGTCTACGTAAGGCCCAACGCGCGTCCAGTGCTTGGAGTTACATCGCTCCCCAGACGCAAGCCCCATGATAGGCCGCGCTGTTGAGCGCGTACCGAACATGGGGCTTTACGTGAGCGATATGCGGTTGTGGCGGGCCGGTCCGCGGGACCGGGGCCCGGAAGTCAGTTGTTGATCTTCATCAGGATGCCCAGCACCACGATGCACGCGAACCACAGCAGACCGACCACGATCGTGATCCGGTCGAGGTTCCGCTCGGCGACCGAGGAGCCGCCGACGGAGGACTGCATGCCGCCACCGAACATGTCGGAGAGGCCGCCACCCTTTCCCTTGTGCATCAGCACCAGGAGCATCAGCAGCAGGCTGAAGACGATCAGGGCGATCGAGAACCCCATAACCACGGCTGGACCAACTTCCTCGGAACTTTTCGGACGACGGGGCCGAAGCTCGGAAAGAGAGCCTCGGCCCCGCAAGGGTACGACGTATGGCGCCTAGCGCCTACTCGCTGCTCGTGTCACTGCTCGTGGAAGCGAACGATCTTGACGAACTCGTCCGCGTCCAGCGAGGCGCCGCCGATCAGCGCGCCGTCGATGTCGGGCTTGGACATGATCTCCGCGACGTTGCCGGACTTCACCGAGCCGCCGTACTGGATGCGGATCTTGTCGGCGACGTCCTGCGAGTACAGCTCGGCGAGCTTGCCGCGGATCGCCCCGCAGACCTCCTGCGCGTCGTCGGCGCCGCACACCTTGCCGGTGCCGATGGCCCACACCGGCTCGTACGCGATGACGATGGTCTCGGCCTGCTCGGCCGGAAGGTCCTTGAGGCCGCCCTCGACCTGGGCGAGCGTGTGGGAGACGTGGTCGCCCGCCTCGCGGACGTCCAGCTCCTCGCCGACGCAGAGGATCGGCGTGAGGCCGTGCTTGTACGCGGCCTTCACCTTGCCGTTGACGACCTCGTCGGTCTCGTTGTGGTACTGGCGGCGCTCGGAGTGGCCGATCGCGACGAAGGTGCACTTCAGCTTGGCCAGCATCGGGCCCGAGATCTCGCCGGTGTACGCGCCGGAGTCGTGCGCCGAGAGGTCCTGGGCGCCGTACTTGATCTTGAGCTTGTCGCCGTCGACCAGCGTCTGCACGGAGCGCAGGTCGGTGAACGGCGGCAGGACGGCGACCTCGACGGCGTCGTAGTCCTTGTCCGCGAGAGCGAAAGCGAGCTTCTGGACGTGCGCGATGGCCTCGAGGTGGTTGAGGTTCATCTTCCAGTTGCCCGCCATCAGCGGCGTGCGGCCCTGTACGGGAGCAGTCATGCGGGGTCAGTCCTCCAGTGCGGCGAGACCGGGCAGCGTCTTGCCCTCGAGGTATTCGAGGGAGGCGCCACCGCCGGTCGAGATGTGGCCGAATGCCTTCTCGTCGAAGCCCAGGGTACGGACCGCCGCGGCGGAGTCTCCGCCACCCACCACGGTGAAGCCGGGAGCGTCGATGAGGGCCTGGGCGACCGCCTTGGTGCCCTCGGCGTAGTCGGGGTGCTCGAAGACGCCCATCGGGCCGTTCCAGAAGACGGTCTCGGCGTCGGCGAGCTTCGAGGCGTACAGCTTGCGGGTCTCCGGGCCGATGTCCAGGCCCTCCTGGTCGGCCGGGATGGCGTCCGCGGCGACGGTCGAGGGGTTGGCCGGGGTCTTGCCCTTGAGGTCCGGGAACTCGGACGAGACCAGGACGTCGACCGGGAGCACGATCTCCACGCCGTTCTTCTCGGCGCGCTCCATGTACTCCGTGACGGTCGGGATCTGGTCCTCCTGGAGGAGCGAGATGCCGACCTCGTAGCCCTTGGCCTTGAGGAAGGTGTACGCCATGCCGCCGCCGATGAGGAGGCGGTCGGCCTTGCCGAGCAGCTGGTCGATGACGGCCAGCTTGTCGGAGACCTTGGCGCCGCCGAGCGCGACCACGTAGGGGCGCTTGACGTCGTCGGTGAGCTTCTTCAGGACGCCGACCTCGGTGGCGATGAGGTAGCCGGCGTAGTGCGGAAGGCGCTTCGGCAGGTCGTACACGGAGGCGTGCTTGCGGTGCACGGCGCCGAAACCGTCGCCCACGTAGACATCGGCAAGGTTCGCGAGCTGCTCGGCGAAGTCGCCGCGCTCAGCGTCGTCCTTGCTGGTCTCGCCCGCGTTGAAGCGCAGGTTCTCGATGACGGCGACCTGGCCGGGCTCGAGGCCGTCCACGGCCTCGTTGGCGGCGGGGCCGACCGTGTCCTGGGCGAACGCGACCGGCTTGCCCAGCAGCTCGGCGAGGCGCTCGGCGGCGGGCAGCAGCGAGAACTGCGGGTCCGGGGCGCCCTTGGGGCGGCCCAGGTGGGAGGCGACGATCACCTTGGCGCCCGCGCCGGCCAGGGCCTGCACGGTGGGCAGCACGGCGCGGATGCGGCCGTCGTCGGTGATGAGTCCGTCGGCCAGCGGCACGTTGAGGTCGGCGCGGACGAACACCCGCTTCCCGTCGACCCCTTCGGCGAGAAGTTCCTCAATCGTCTTCATGGATGGGCTCCTTGAGAGGGCTGGTCGTGCACGTTCTTGAGAAGGGCGGGCCGTGAAGGCTGAGCCGTGGCGGCTGACGCGCGAAGGGTCCGGACTGTCGCGCGGCGTCGCGCGGGTCCGGACCCTTCGCTCACATCTTTTTGCCTTGCTGCTCTAGAACCTTAGAGCCTCAGAGCTGGCCGCCGACGAAGACCGTGAGGTCGACGAGGCGGTTGGAGTAGCCCCACTCGTTGTCGTACCAGCCGAGGATCTTCACCGTCTTGCCCTCCTGGACCATGGTCAGGGAGGAGTCGAAGGTGCAGGAGGCCGGGTCGCTGACGATGTCGGACGACACGATCGGGTCCTCGGTGTAGAAGAGGATGCCCTTGAGGGCGCCGTCGTCGGCGGCCTTCTTGAACGCGGCGTTGACCTCGTCCTTGGTGACCTCGCGCTGCAGGTCGACGACCAGGTCGGTGGCCGAGCCGGTCGGGACCGGGACGCGCATCGCGATGCCGTCGAGCTTGCCCTTGAGCTGCGGGAGGACCAGGGCGGTGGCCTTGGCGGCGCCCGTCGTGGTCGGAATGATGTTCTCCGCGGCGGCGCGGGCGCGGCGCAGGTCGCTGTGCGGGAAGTCCAGGATGCGCTGGTCGTTCGTGTACGCGTGAACCGTCGTCATCAGGCCCTTGACGATGCCGAAGTTCTCGTCGAGAACCTTCGCCATCGGCGCCACACAGTTGGTGGTGCAGGACGCGTTCGAGATGACGTGGTGGTTCGCCGGGTCGTACTGGTCCTGGTTGACGCCCATCACGATGGTGATGTCCTCTTCCTTGGCCGGAGCCGAGATGAGGACCTTCTTCGCGCCACCGGCGATGTGCTTCTCGGCGTCGGCCTTCTTGGTGAAGATGCCGGTCGACTCGACCACGATGTCGACGCCCAGCTGGCCCCACGGGATGTCGGCGGGGTTGCGCTCGGACAGCACCTTGATGGTGTGGCCGTCGACCGTGATGGTGTCCTCGGTGTGCGACACCTCGGCCTTGAGACGGCCCAGGATGGTGTCGTACTTCAGGAGGTGCGCGGTGGTCGCGGTGTCACCCAGGTCGTTGACAGCCACGATCTCGATGTCCGCACCCTGCTCCAGCAGCGCGCGGAAGTAGTTACGACCGATGCGGCCAAAGCCGTTGATGCCTACGCGGATCGTCACGAACCGATCTCCTCGTTGGTACGCCGGAGTATCGACGCCGGCGAGATTTATTTGGGATGTCCCCGACCGCCTCCGACCCTACCCCCCATAAGCGCTTGGGGTGACATCGAGCGACTCTATGCAGGACACAGCGACCCGTACTCGTCAGTAACGTACGGGTCGCTGTGTATTTCGCGGGTAATTCAGACCCCATCAGTCGCTAATTGAGCGCAGGGCCTTTCTGATGAGCGCATTTCGATCGGCTGCCGAGGTGACATGTTCCAGACCGAATCCGAGCAGCACCGTGTCCGGAGTCCTGATCGCGCCGTACGTCGTGAACAGGTCCTTGGCGAGTGCCCAGTCCTTCACGGCGGGCGGGCTGCCCTCGGGCGGTCCGGGGACGCTCCAGGCGCCAAGGGACGTCTCGAAGTCCTCGGTCTGGGTGGCCTGCCCCCCGATGACGACGGAGGCGTTGTCCGCGCGCACGCCCTCGCCGCCGGTGCCGGGGTCGCTCACGTAACTCAGTGACACCTCGACGGACTTGCCGGCGTAGGCGCTCAGGTCGTACGTGACCGTCTTCCAGTCGTCCGATGAGCCGGTGAGGCTGTTCCACTGGCCGGAGGTGCCGGTGTTGCCGCACGCGGCGCCGTCCGGCGTCAGGTAGCGCTTGAGCGCCGGGTGGTCCTGGACGAAGAACCCCGCCTCGCACTCGGTGGGCACCTTGTTCGAGGTCAGCCCGTCCCTGTCGGGCAGCGTCGTCCAGTCCTCCGCGCCGGTCGTGTGCGCCTCCAGGAGTACGTGGTCGTAGCCCGGCTCGGTGTCCCACAGGAGCTGCATCCGCAGGGACGGCTGCTGGGCCGCGGTGACCCCGGTGAGGTCGATCGTGCGGGTCAGGCGCTTGTACGCGTCGTCCGTGTGGACGGCGGCCGCCATGCCCGCGCCGTCGTACTGGCCCGCTCCCGCGCTGGTGAACCGCGGCAGCGTGGCGGAGGTCGCCTCGTACAGGCCCGCGCTGTTCAGCGGGTTGCCGGGGGCGTCGCCGAGGGACGCGGCGATCCCGTCCAGCGCGCCGGAACCGTCGAAGCGGGTCGCCACCGGGGCGGCCGTGCGGGAGTAGGCGCCCAGGTAGTACTGGCTGAAGTCGTTCGTCGTGGTGTCGCCGATGTCGACGGAACCACCCGCCTTCTCGCCCGCCTCGACGAGCTTGCCGCCCTCGTTCAGGTAGTCGCGTACGGCAAGTTGGGTGGCGAGGCCCGGCCGGTCGGCGCTCGTGTAGTGGACGACCTCCTTGAAGTGGCCGAGGACGGCGAGGGGGTCGGGAGCGCCCTGCTTCGCGACGTTCCAGACGACCGGGGAACGGCCCGCCGCCTTGAGCGCGGCTACGTAGGCGGCCGTTTGCACCCCCGCGGAGTCGTTCTCCGCGACGACAAGAGTGTTGCCCTTGTCGCGTGCGGCGACGGTGTAGGTGAAGTGCTCGCTACTTGTGCGCTTTCCGGATTTCGTCCGCCCCGTGAACCACACCTCTACCTTGTCGCCGACATCGGCGTCCTCGACCTTCGCCCGATAGGCGTCGAAGTGCAGATTGTCTTCGCCTCCGTAGGTCTCACCGCCCTTCCATGCGCGCAATTCCTCGTCGTGCGAACGGCCGCCATTGATCCGGTAGTTCAGCTTCTTGTCGCGAACGGACTTCCGCGCGGTCACGGAGACTTCCTGGTCACCACCGCGCGCGTACGAAGTCGTGAACTTCGCCGGGGTGAAGTCGGGCGCCTCCAGGCCGACCGACGACGAGGGCTGGTCCGGGTGCGCGGCCGTCTCGGCGACCGAGAGCGCGAAGGGGACGTTCTTCTCGAACTCCTGCTGGATGAGCTTCTCGTCGTCCGGGAACGTGAAGACCGAGGCGCAGTCGCCGGGCTTCCACGCGTCGTCGGGGTCGACGTTCGACGCGGTCTGGCAGGTGCTCATCTCGGGAGTGAACATCGAGATGCCGTTGACGTTGGCGGCGTGCCCGTCGGCCTCGCCGTTCGTCGTGTACAGCTCCGAGGAGACCTGCGGGTGGTAGCCGGGGATCGCGGAGTTCTCCGGGGTGCCGGCGAGCGCCTTGTAGAGCACGTCGTCCGGGGTCGGCGTGGCGACCTGCCAGCCCACTCCGTAGAGCAGCAGTTCGGCGGCGGAGTGGTAGTTGATGGCGTAGTCGAAGCCGACGCGCTTCTCGAAGGCGTCGATCGCCTTCGTCTCCGGCTCGGAGTTCGCGCTCGGGCCGCGGTAGGTCTGGTTGGCGGGTTCGGGCGAGGAACCCTCGTCGTCGTAGCCCCACTTGTAGGCGAAGTTGCGGTTGAGGTCGACGCCGTCGCCGGTGGTGTACTTGCCGTCGCCGTTGTTGTCGCGCATGTTCTTGCGCCACTGGCGGTTGGCCGCGTCCTTGAACGTCCAGTCGTAGCCGTCGGGGTTGGCGGAGAGGACGAACCACATCTCCGTGGAGTCGACGAGCTTCTTGATGCGCGCGTCCTTGGAGTAGTTGTCCACGTAGTGGTGCATCAGGCGGCGGGTCATCTCCGGGGTGATCCACTCGCGCGCGTGCTGGTTCGACATGTAGAGCACGGACGGTTTCGTGCCGTCCTTGGCCTTCTTGGCGTCCTTGCTGAGCTTGAGCGCGAGGATGTCCTGGCCCTGGACCGTCTTGCCGATGGAGACGACCTTGGTGAGGCCGGGGTGCTCCTGACCGGTGCGGAGCATCTCCTCCTGGAGGCCGCCCTTGCCGCTGTACGGGCGGAAGACGCCGTCACCGGCGGCCTTCACGCGGGCCGCGGCCCCGGCGGTCAGCTTGCGCTCGGTGAGCTCGACGCCCTTCTTGCGCAGGCCCTCGGCCTGCTTGTCGGTGAGGTAGACCTCGACCTTCGCGGTGCCCTTGTCGGGTGCCTGCTCACTGAGTTCGTGGCCGTCCTGGCCCGCCTGGAGGAGCAGCGGTATCTGCTCCTTCGACACGTCGGCGCGGAACACCTTGATGGCGTCCGCGCCGGAGTTGCCTTTCGCCGGACCGTCCTCCGCGTGGGCGACGGGCGCCAGTGCGGCGCCTCCCACCCCCAGAACCAACGCCCCGACGGCGACGACCGATCTCGCCCTTCGTCCCGCTATCCGTTCCGCTCCACGTACCGTTCTTCGGCGCATGAGCCCCCCTTGCAGGTGTCTGCCACAGATGTGGCGCGATGCCGCAGAAGCGAACGAACGCCAGACTCATGACCGTTCATGGTCAAGTCAAGGGGGCCTCAACTCCCGCTCACAGAAGCGGAAAAGCCGGTGGCGGCGCCCGCGATCGGGCTCCGCCACCGGCCTGTCGAGATGCGTGCGGGGATCAGCCGGCCAGATTCTCCGCCATCTCCTGGGCCATCTCGTCCGTCATGTCCTCCGTGATGTTGGTCTCCGTGCCGGGGATGCCGAGGTCCTGCGCCCGCTTGTCCGCCATCGCCAGCAGGCGGCGGATGCGGCCCGCGACGGCGTCCTTGGTCAGCGGCGGGTCCGCGAGCGCGCCCAGCTCCTCCAGGGAGGCCTGCTTGTGCTCCATGCGCAGACGCCCCGCCGCGGCGAGGTGCTCGGGCACGTCGTCGGCGAGGATCTCGAGGGCGCGCTGCACGCGGGCCCCGGCCGCGACGGCCGCGCGGGCCGAGCGCCGCAGGTTCGCGTCGTCGAAGTTCGCCAGGCGGTTCGCCGTGGCGCGCACCTCGCGGCGCATCCGCCGCTCCTCCCAGGCCAGCACCGACTCGTGCGCACCCATCCGGGTGAGCAGCGCGCCGATCGCGTCGCCGTCCCGCACCACCACGCGGTCCACGCCGCGCACCTCACGGGCCTTGCTCGCGATCTGCAGCCTGCGGGCGGCGCCGACCAGCGCGAGCGCCGCCTCGGGCCCCGGGCAGGTCACCTCCAGCGAGCTGGAGCGCCCCGGCTCGGTGAGCGAGCCGTGCGCCAGGAACGCGCCGCGCCAGGCCGCCTCGGCGTCGCAGGTGGCCCCCGAGACCACCTGCGGCGGAAGACCCCGGATGGGCCGGCCGCGGCCGTCCACCAGGCCCGTCTGGCGGGCCAGCTGGTCGCCGCCCGCCACCACTCGTACAACGAACCGCGAGCCGCGGCGCAGCCCGCCGGGCGCCATCACGATCAGCTCCGAGCTGTGCCCGAAGATCTCGAGAATGTCCCGCTTGAGCCGCCGTGCGGCCATCGCGGTGTCCAGCTCCGCCTCGATCACGATGCGGCCGCTCACCAGGTGAAGGCCGCCCGCGAACCGCAGGATCGCCGAAACCTCGGCCTTCCTGCAGCAGGTCCGGGTGACGGGAAGCCGGGAGATCTCGTCCTTCACCGCTGCCGTCATCGCCATGGGCCGATCCTTCCATGCATCCGAAAAATACGGTCGTACGCGGCGGCCAACAGCTCCGGATCGTGCCTCGGAGTTCCGTCGGGCCTGGCCACCGGCGCCAGCTCGACCGCGGCACCGAAACGCTCACGCGCGGTTTCGGTCAGGGATTCGCGATCGGGCACGGCGGCCTCGTCGGCCAGCACCACGTCCAGGGCGAGTTTAGGTGCGTGTCGTCCCAAAACTTCCAAATGACGCTGCGGTGAGAACCCCTCAGTTTCTCCGGGTTGCGGCGCGAGGTTCAGCGAGAGGACCCGGCGGGCCTTCGTCTCGACCAGCGCGTCGAGCAACTCGGGGACCAGCAGATGCGGAATCACGGAGGAGAACCAGGAGCCGGGGCCCAGCACCACCCAGTCCGCGTCGAGCACCGCGGCGACCGCCTCCGGGACGGCCGGCGGATCGTGCGGCACCACGTGCACCGACTGGACCTCGCCGCGGGTCAGCGCGACCGTGGCCTGACCTCGTACGGTCTCGATGTCGTCCGGGCGTGTCGCGTCGTGTCCCTTCACCTCCGCCTGGAGCTCCAACGGGACGGCGGACATGGGCAGCACACGCCCCTGCGCGCCGAGCAGCTTGCCGACCAGGTCGAGGGCCTGCACATGGTCACCGAGCTGCTCCCACAGGGCGACGATCAGCAGATTGCCGACCGCGTGCTCGTGCAGGTCGCCCTTGGACTGGAAGCGGTGCTGGATGACGCGGGACCAGGTCTGGCCCCAGTCGTCGTCCCCGCACAGGGCGGCGAGGGCCTTGCGCAGGTCGCCGGGCGGCAGCACGCCCAGCTCGTCGCGGAGGCGACCGCTGGAGCCGCCGTCGTCGGCGACCGTGACGACGGCTGTGAGGTTGTTGGTTATGCGGCGCAGCGCGGCCAGGGACGCCGACAGGCCCATGCCGCCGCCGAGGGCGACGACCTTCGGGGTGGCGCCCTTGCCCGGCTTCACCGGTGAGCTTCTGCGGCGGATCCTGCTGGTGAGCCGCAGGGTACGTCCCGTCATTCCCGTCCCATGTCGCGGTGGACGACCACGGTCTCCACGCCCTGCGAGGCGAGGCGGGCGGCGAGCTTCTCCGACGTCGCGACGGAGCGGTGCTTGCCGCCCGTGCAGCCGACGGCGATCGTCACGTAGCGCTTGCCCTCACGGCGGTAGCCGGCGGCGATCAGCTGGAGCAGCTCGGTGTAGCGGTCGAGGAACTCCTTGGCGCTGGGCTGGGAGAAGACGTAGTTCGACACCTCCTCGTTCAGGCCGGTGAAGGGGCGCAGCTCGGGAACCCAGTGCGGGTTCGGCAGGAAGCGCATGTCGACCACGAGGTCGGCGTCGACGGGCAGCCCGTACTTGAAGCCGAACGACATGACGGTGGCCCGCAGCTCGGGCTCCTCCTCGCCGGCGAACTGGGCGTCCATCTTGGCGCGCAGCTCGTGCACGTTCAGGCTGGAGGTGTCGATGACCAGGTCGGCGTCGCCGCGCAGCTCGCGCAGCAGTTCGCGCTCGGCGGCGATGCCGTCGACGATGCGGCCGTCGCCCTGGAGGGGGTGCGGGCGGCGCACCGACTCGAAGCGGCGCACCAGGGCCTCGTCGGAGGACTCCAGGAAGACGATGCGCCGCGTGACGTGCTTGGCCTCCAGGTCGGCGAGGGACTGCCGGAGGTTGTCGAAGAAGCGCCGGCCCCGCACGTCGACGACGACCGCGATCCGCGCGACGTTGCCCTGCGAGCGGGCGCCGAGCTCCACCATGGTGGGGATCAGCGCGGGCGGCAGGTTGTCGACGACGAACCAGCCGAGGTCCTCCAGGCACTTCGCCGCCGTGGAGCGGCCGGCGCCGGACATCCCGGAGATGATCACCAGCTCGGGGATGGCGGCGTCGGGGACGCCCGGCGCCTCGGCGGCCTTGGCGGCACCCGCGCCCGGCCCGGTGTCCGCGTCCGTGCCCGGTCCCGTGCCTGGTGCCTCGCCCGGTCCTGTTCCTGATCCCGTGCCCGTACCCGTGCTCACTTGTGCTCCGTGCTGTGGTTGCGGCTCTTCGTGTGCTGCGGGGCCCTGTGGCGCGCCGCTCGTGTCACCGGTGTCGCTGCTTTCGTTGTCCTGCTCGTCCTGCTCGCCCTGCTCGCTCATGGCTCCTGCCCCCGTCGTTCCTCCGAGGCTCCCGCACTGACGGGCTCCCCGCCGGTCGGTACGTCCGTCGTACCGTCCTCGTCTTCAATGATCTCTCCGGTGGCCGTGTTCACGGCGGGTGCCGCGGGGGCGGCCTTGGCGAAGGCCACCACGATGGCCTCGGCCGTCTTGCGGCCTATGCCGGGCACCTCGCAGATCTGGTCGATGGTGGCGGCCCGCAGCCGCTTCACCGAACCGAAGTGCTTGAGCAGTGCCTGCTTGCGCGAGTCCCCGAGGCCCTGCACGTCGTCCAGCGGGCCCGCTCTGAAGCGCTTGGCCCGCTTGGAGCGCTGGTAGGTGATCGCGAAGCGGTGCGCCTCGTCGCGCACGCGCTGGAGCAGATAGAGCCCTTCGCTGGTGCGGGGCAGGACCACCGGGTCCTCCTCGTCCGGCACCCAGACCTCTTCGAGACGCTTGGCGAGGCCGCACACGGCGATGTCGTCGATACCCAGCTCGTCCAGGGCCCGCTTGGCCGCCGCGACCTGCGGCTGGCCGCCGTCCACCACCACGAGCTGCGGCGGGTAGGCGAACTTCTTGGGGCGGCCGTCGTCCTCCGTGAGACGCGACTCCTCGGGTTCCGTGTCCTCGGGGTTCCCGGGGTTCTCGGAGTTCCCGGCGTTCTCGGGGTTCCCGGGGTTCTCGGCGTTCTCGGGATTCCCGGGGCCGGTGCCCTCGGCTCCTGCGGACCCTTCGGCCGTGTCGGCCGAGTCCGGTCCCTCGTCCGACCACTCGCGCGACTTCTCCTGGGCGGCGAGGTAGCGCTTGAAGCGGCGGGTGATGACCTCGTGCATGGACCGGACGTCGTCCTGGCCCTCGAAGCTCTTGATCTCGAAACGGCGGTACTCGCTCTTGCGGGCCAGACCGTCCTCGAAGACGACCATGGAGGCCACGACGTCGTCACCCTGGAGGTGCGAGATGTCGTAGCACTCGATGCGCAGCGGCGCGCTGTCCAGGTCGAGGGCCGCGGCGATCTCCTCCAGCGCGCGCGAGCGCGTGGTGAGGTCGGAGGCGCGCTTCGTCTTGTGCAGGACGAGCGCCTGCTGCGCGTTCCGGTGGACCGTCTCCATGAGGGCCTTCTTGTCGCCGCGCTGCGGGATGCGCAGCGACACGTTCGACCCGCGGCGCTCGGTGAGCCAGGCCTGGACGGGCTCCAGGGGCTCGGGCAGCGCGGGGACGAGGACCTCCTTGGGGACGGCGTCCCCGGTCTCCTCCCCGTAGAGCTGCTGGAGCGCATGCTCGACGAGGTCGCCGCTGGTGACCGCCTCGACCTTGTCGGTGACCCAGCCGCGCTGGCCGCGCACGCGCCCGCCGCGCACGTGGAAGATCTGGACCGCCGCCTCCAGCTCGTCCTCCGCGAGGGCGACGAGATCGGCGTCGGTGGCGTCGGTGAGGACGACGGCGCTCTTCTCCATGGCCTTCTTCAGGGCCTCGATGTCGTCGCGCAGGCGGGCCGCCCGCTCGTACTCCATCTCGTCGGCCGCCGCCGCCATGTCCTTCTCCAGGCGCCGGATGTACGTCCCCGTACGCCCCGCCATGAAGTCGCAGAATTCCTCGGCCAGTTCGCGGTGCTCCTCGGGAGTGACGCGGGCCACGCAGGGCGCCGAGCACTTGCCGATGTAGCCGAGGAGACAGGGGCGGCCGGTGCGCTCCGCGTTGTTGAACACACCCTTGGAGCACGTGCGTACGGGGAAGACGCGCAGGAGCAGGTCCACGGTGTCGCGGATCGCCCACGCGTGCGTGTAGGGGCCGAAGTAGCGCACGCCCTTCTTCTTCTGGCCGCGCATCACCTGGACCCGCGGGAAGTCCTCGTTCATCGTCACCGCGAGGTACGGATAGCTCTTGTCGTCGCGGTACTTGACGTTGAACCGGGGGTCGTACTCCTTGATCCAGGAGTACTCCAGCTGCAGCGCCTCGACCTCCGTGGACACCACCGTCCACTCCACGGACGCGGCCGTGGTGACCATCGTGCGGGTACGGGGGTGCAGATGCGCCAGGTCCTGGAAGTAGTTCGCCAAGCGCTGGCGCAGGCTTTTCGCCTTCCCGACGTAGATCACCCGGCGGTGCTCGTCGCGGAACCTGTACACCCCTGGGGAGTCGGGGATCTGTCCCGGCTTGGGGCGGTAGCTGGAGGGGTCGGCCATGTCAGACACCCTACTGGCGGTGTGTGACAGTTCGGGGCGCGCTGGGGTGGTGGCGCCGCGCTCTCGGCCGTACGCGGCCGTCCGCGACGTCCGGTGTCTGTGCGTGGTCGGACGGTGGCGGTGAGTGCGGTGCACCATGAGGCTTGTCGGGGGCAAGTCAACACGCTTCAATGCCGGGTGACTTGAGGCGGTGAGATGCGGCTCGACGAACGACGGACAGAGACGGCCCCGGCGTCGGACTTAGAGGCGGCGCTGCGCGCCGGCCCGTTCCACAGCGCCCTGCGGGCCGCGATAGCCGCCCGGCGGCTGCCCCTGCACCGGGTGCGCCACCACCTGGCCCGCAAGGGCATCAATATCGGCGTCACCAGCCTGAGTTACTGGCAGCAGGGTGCACGGCGGCCGCAGCGCCCCGAGTCGATGCGGGCCGTGCGCGCCCTGGAGGAGATCCTCGAACTGCCCGAGGAGTCGCTGATCCGGCTGCTCGGCCCGATGCCCGACAGGGCCGCGCCACGGCGGCCCGCGGCCCGTTCCTACCGTTCGCTCATCGAGGCGTCCGGATCCGTCGAGCGGCTGCTCGCGGAGCTGGAGGCCCCGCTGGACAGCGGGCTGCACACCGTCGGGCACCACGAGCGGGTGCGGATCGGCGCGCGTCGGCAGCTGCTCGGCAGGGACTCGCAGCAGATCGTCCGGGCGCACCAGGACGGCGTGGATCGCTATGTGGCCGTCCACCATGGCGATCCGGGGTGTTCCCCGGCGAATGTGGCGGTGTGCGCCATGGAGAACTGTCGTACGGGTCGGATCCGCTGGGACGAGGGGACGGGGGTCCTGATCGCTGAGCTGCTCTTCGACGCGCGCCTTCGGGCCGGCGAGACCCATCTGTTCCACTACGGCTTCGAGGACGGGACGGCCGGTTCCGCCACCGAGTACGTCCGCGGTTTCCACTTCGCCGGTGGGCAGTACGCGCTCCAGGTCCGGTTCGCGGACGACGCGCTGCCGGTGCGCTGCCACCGCTTCGACCAGCGGTCGGCCGCGGACCCGCGCGGCGGCCGGCACGAGCTGCCGCTGAGCGGCCGGCACCGGTCGGTGCATCTGGTGGAGCCGCAGGTGCGGGCGGGGCTGATGGGGATCGGCTGGGACTGGGAGTGAGCCGCGCGCGGCTCCCCTGCGCACCTGGCCGCCTCCGCGGTGCGACTGGCTGCCTCCGCGGGGTGCCCGGCCGCCTCCGCGGTGCGCCCGGCTGCCTTCCCGGCGCGCCTGATCGACTCCGCGGCGGACGTGCCCGGTTCCCGGGTCTGCGTGCCCGGCTCCACCGCGTACGTGACCGGTTCGGGGGAGGTGGGTGCCGTGCCCGGCCGGAGGCTCTAGCGTCGGCGTCGGGTGATCGCGGGCCGGGCCGCCGGTCGCCCGCCGCGACGGATCCGCGTCCGTCCGACGACTGCCCGCCCGAGCGTCCGTCCGCCCCGCCAGTCCCGCCCGTCCCGTCCGTCCCGTCCGAGAGGAAGCACCGTGATTGTCGTCGCCGGAGAGGCCCTGATCGACCTCGTACCGCAGGGCGTGCCCGCTGACGGCGGCCCCGTCCCCGAGCTGCCCGACCTCGCCCCGCGACTCGGCGGCGGCCCGTACAACACGGCGGTGGCGCTCGGCCGCCTCGGCTCGTCCGTGGCGTTCTGCTCGCGGGTGTCGCGGGACGCCTTCGGGGAGGCCCTGCTCGGCGGGTTGCGGGCGGCCGGGGTGGACGTGTCCCCGGTGCAGCGGGGACACGAGCCGACGACGCTCGCCGTGGCCTCGATCGGCGCCGACGGCTCCGCCGGGTACTCCTTCTACGTGGAGGGGACCGCGGACCGGCTCTTCGAGGTGCCCGACGCGCTTCCGGCAGGTACGCGCGCGGTGTCGTTCGGCACCTGCTCGCTGGCGCTCGAACCGGGCGCCACGGCGTACGAGGACATGATGCGTTCGGCCGCCGCGCAGGGCCTGTGCACGGCACTCGACCCGAACATCCGGGCCGGTCTGATCCCGGACGCGGACGCCTACCGGGCCCGCTTCAAGAGCTGGCTCCCGTCGACGACGCTGCTGAAGCTCTCCGAGGACGACGCCGAGTGGCTGGGCGGCACTCCCCAGGAGTGGCTGGCCGCGGGGCCGGCCGCCGTGGTTCTCACGCGCGGCGGGGACGGGCTCACCGTCTTCACGCGCGACGGGGGCGAGCACGCGGTGCCGGGCGAGCGGGTCGACGTGGTGGACACGATCGGCGCCGGTGACACCGTCAACGCCGCGCTGCTGCACGGTCTTGCGCGCCTCGACGCCCTCTCCCCCGCCGGGGTCGCCGGGCTCGACGGCGAGGACTGGCCCCGGCTGCTGCGGTTCGCCGCGCGGGCGGCGGCGGTCACATGCTCACGAGCGGGTGCGGAGCCGCCGTACGCGACGGAATTGGTGGGCCCTGCCTGGTGAGGACCGCCGGGGCCGACCGGCCGGGCGACCGGCCAGGCGACCGGCCGGGCGACCGGCCAGGCGACCGGCCGGGCACTGAACGCGCGGCGCCCCGTGGGAGTTTTCCCACGGGGCGCCGTCTGTTGCCTGCGAGCCGGTCCTGACGTCGGTCAGGCCTTGCTCGCCCGGCCCGTCGTCTTCTTGGCGGCGGACTTCTTCGCCGTCGACTTCGCGGCCGTCGACTTCGTAGCCGTCGACTTGGTGGCGGCCTTCTTGGCGGTGGTCGACTTGGCTGCCGTCGACTTCGCCGTGGCCGTCTTCTTGGCCGGGGCCTTCGTCGCCGCCACGGTCTTCTTCGCCGTCTTGCGGGCGCGCGTGGCGGGCACGGCCGCGTCGCTGACCCGGTCGGCGCCGAGGACGTCGCGCAGGAACTTGCCCGTGTGGCTGGTCGGCACGGCCGCGACCTGCTCCGGGGTGCCCTCGGCGACGACGAGACCGCCGCCGCTGCCGCCCTCGGGGCCCATGTCGACGATCCAGTCGGCCGTCTTGATGACGTCGAGGTTGTGCTCGATGACGATGACCGAGTTGCCCTTGTCGACGAGGCCCGAGAGCACCGAGATCAGCTTGCTGATGTCCTCGAAGTGCAGACCCGTGGTCGGCTCGTCGAGCACGTACACCGTGCGGCCCGTGGAACGCTTCTGCAGCTCACTGGCGAGCTTCACGCGCTGCGCCTCACCACCGGAGAGCGTCGGCGCGGGCTGCCCGAGCCGGACGTAGCCGAGGCCCACGTCGTTGAGCGTCCTGAGGTGGCGGGAGATCGCCGGGACGGCCTCGAAGAAGCTGAGCGCCTCCTCGATCGGCATGTCCAGGACCTCGGCGATGGACTTGCCCTTGTAGTGGACCTCCAGCGTCTCCCGGTTGTAGCGCGCACCGTGGCAGACCTCGCACGGGACGTACACGTCCGGCAGGAAGTTCATCTCGATCTTGATGGTGCCGTCGCCGGAGCAGTTCTCGCAGCGGCCGCCCTTGACGTTGAAGGAGAAGCGCCCGGGCAGGTAGCCGCGGACCTTCGCCTCGGTCGTCTCGGCGAACAGCTTGCGGACGTTGTCGAAGACTCCGGTGTACGTCGCCGGGTTCGACCGCGGGGTGCGGCCGATGGGCGACTGGTCGACGTGCACGACCTTGTCGACGAGGTCGTCGCCGTCCACGCGCGTGTGCCGGCCGGGGACGGAGCGCGCCCCGTTCAGCTCCCTGGCCAGGTGCGTGTACAGGATGTCGTTGACCAGCGTCGACTTGCCGGAGCCCGAGACGCCGGTGACGGCCGTGAGGACGCCCAGCGGGAACGAGACGTCGATGTCCTGGAGGTTGTTCTCCTTCGCGCCGTGCACCGTGAGGCGGCGGGCCGGGTCCACGGGACGCCGGATGTCCGGGATGTCGATGGCCCTCTTGCCCGCCAGGTACTGGCCGGTCATGGACTCGGGGTTCGCCAGCAGCTCCTTCAACGGGCCGCTGTGCACGACCTTGCCGCCGTGCTCGCCCGCGCCGGGGCCGATGTCGACGATCCAGTCGGCCACCTTGATGGTGTCCTCGTCGTGCTCGACCACGATGAGCGTGTTGCCCATGTCGCGGAGCCGGACGAGGGTCTCGATGAGCCGGTGGTTGTCGCGCTGGTGCAGGCCGATGGACGGCTCGTCGAGCACGTACAGGACACCGACGAGCCCTGAACCGATCTGGGTGGCGAGCCGGATGCGCTGGGCCTCGCCGCCGGACAGGGTGCCCGCCGCGCGGTTGAGCGACAGGTAGTCGAGGCCCACGTCGACGAGGAAGCGCAGCCGCTCGTTGACCTCCTTGAGGACCCGCTCGGCGATCTTCTTGTCGCGTGCGTTGAGCTTCAGCTCGCTCAGGAAGTCGGCGCAGTCGCTGATGGACATGGCCGAGACCTCGGCGATCGACCTGCCCATGACCGTGACGGACAGGATGAGGGGCTTCAGTCGCGTGCCCTCACAGGTCGGGCAGGGCACCTCGCGCATGTAGCCCTCGAAGCGCTCGCGGCTCGCGTCCGACTCGGCCTCGCTGTGGCGGCGCTTCACGAACGGGACGGCGCCCTCGAAGGGCGTCGTGTAGCGGCGCTCGCGCCCGTACCGGTTGCGGTACCGGACCTCGATCTGCGTCTTGTGGCCGTTCAGGAGCGCCTTCTTGGCGCGCTGCGGGAGGCCCGCGAAGGGGATGTCCGTCCGGAATCCGAGCGCGTCGGCGAGGGCGCCGATGAGGCGGCCGAAGTAGTCCTTCGTGTGTCCGTGCGACCACGGGTGGATGGCGCCCTCGTCGAGCGACTTCTCCTCGTCGGGGACGATCAGCTCGGGGTCGACCTCCATGCGCGTGCCGATGCCGGTGCAGTCGGGGCAGGCGCCGAAGGGCGAGTTGAAGGAGAAGGAGCGCGGCTCCAGCTCTTCGAAGGACAGGTCGTCGTGCGGGCAGTACAGGTGCTCCGAGTACATCCGCTCGCGCTCCGGGTCGTCCTCGGGGAGGTCGACGAAGTCGAGCACGACCATGCCGCCGGAGAGGCCGAGCGCGGTCTCCACGGAGTCGGTCAGGCGGCGCTTGGCGGTGCTCTTCACGGTGAGGCGGTCGACGACCACCTCGATCGTGTGCTTCTCCTGCTTCTTCAGCGTCGGCGGCTCGGACAGCTGGATGGTCTGCCCGTCCACGCGTGCGCGGGAGTAGCCCTTGGTCTGCAGGTCGCTGAAGAGGTCGACGAACTCGCCCTTGCGCTCGCGCACCAGCGGCGACAGGACCTGGAAGCGGCTGCCCTCGGGCAGCTCGAGGACCTTGTCGACGATGGCCTGCGGCGACTGGCGGGCGATGGGCCGGCCGCACTCCGGGCAGTGCGGCTTGCCCACGCGCGCGAAGAGCAGGCGCAGATAGTCGTAGACCTCGGTGATGGTGCCGACCGTGGAGCGCGGGTTGCGCGACGTCGACTTCTGGTCGATCGAGACGGCCGGGGAGAGGCCCTCGATGAAGTCGACGTCCGGCTTGTCCATCTGGCCGAGGAACTGGCGGGCGTACGAGGACAGCGACTCGACGTACCGGCGCTGACCCTCGGCGAAGATCGTGTCGAACGCGAGGGAGGACTTACCGGAGCCGGACAGACCGGTGAAGACGATGAGGGAGTCACGCGGGAGGTCGAGCGAGACATTCCGAAGATTGTGCTCGCGCGCGCCACGGACGATGAGACGGTCGGCCACGCCGGTCCGCACCTTTCTTGAGATAAGTGACAGGGGCGGGCCCCCGTCTCTCGAGGTCTGACTTTCGCCGGCGCTCACGCCCGGTCATCGGGACGGAGCGGCCGTGAGAAGGCTGTCCTTCGAAGAGTAGAGGGAGCCACTGACAACGCCGGTCGGATTCCCTGGTTGGTAACAAACCGACCCGCCCAGAACTTCCAGCATGCCCGACGCCGCTCTCGACCATATAGCACGTACATTCGATTCATGCGGACTGTCGGCCACCTTCACCCGAACGTGTGGCGGAGCTATCGTCGGCGCCATGAGTGATCATGTGCGCGACCTGGCGTCAGTACGCGAAGCGACCGACCGGCTGCTCGCCGCGGTCGGCACCCTGGACAACGCCGCCGTGGCCTCGCCGTCACGGCTTCCGGGGTGGAGTCGTGGGCATGTCCTCGCCCACCTCGCCCGCAACGCGGACGCACTCGTCAATGTCCTCGAGGGCCGCCCCATGTACGAGAGCGCCGAGGCGCGCGACGCCGACATCGAGCGGGACGCCCCGCGCGGCCCCGCCGAGCAGCTCGCCGACGTACGGGAGAGCGCCGGGCGCTTCGGGCGTCTCGGGGTCGAGGAGGCCGACTGGGCGCGCACGGTGGAGCTGCGCAACGGCGTGAAGGACCTCGCCTCGAACGTGCCGTTCCGGCGCTGGATCGAGGTCGAGCTGCACCACGTGGACCTCGGGATCGGCTACGAACTGGAGGACCTCTCGGCCGAGTTCACCCAGCGGGAGATCAACTTCCTCGCGAAGCGGTTCCGCGACCACCCCGGCCTGCCGCCGCTGCTGATCAAGCAGGACGACGGCCGGATGGTTTCCACGGGCGACGTGCAGAAGTTCTCCCTGGAGGAGATCAAGGCGGGCGCGCGGCCCAACCCCGAACTCGGCATCGTCGTCAAGGGCCGTCAGGCCGACCTCCTGGGCTGGCTCGCGGGCCGCAGGGACGGCAGCGCCCTCACCGTCGACCGCGGCTCCCTGCCGGCCCTGCCCCCGCTATAGGCTGAATCCATGACGTACAGCGGAGCGGTGAAGGTCGGCGGCCCGGCGGACGTGCACGAGTTGCAGGACCTGATGATCTCCAAGGTCGCGGTCGGCCCGATGGACAACAACGCCTACTTGTTGCGCTGCCGCGCGACCGATCAGCAGCTTCTGATCGACGCGGCGAACGAGCCGGGGACGTTGCGGAACCTCATCGGCCAGGACGGCATCGCGGCCGTCGTCACCACCCACCGGCACGGCGACCACTGGCAGGCCCTCCAGGAGGTCGTGGAGGCGACCGGCGCGCGCACGTACGCGGGGCGCGAGGACGTCGAGGGCATCCCGGTGGCGACGGACGTGGCCGTCGCCGACGGGGACACGATCGAGTTCGGCCGGATCACGCTCACGGCCCGCCATCTGGTCGGCCACACGCCCGGCTCCATCGCCCTGATCTACGACGACCCGCACGGCCACCCGCACGTCTTCACCGGCGACTGCCTGTTCCCCGGCGGCGTGGGGAACACGTGGAAGGACCCCGAGGCCTTCGCGAGCCTCATCGAGGACGTGGAGACGAAGATCTTCGGCACGCTGCCGGACGAGACGTGGGTCTACCCGGGCCACGGGGGCGACACGTCGCTGGGCGCCGAGCGCCCCCACCTCAAGGAGTGGCGCGAGCGGGGTTGGTGACCTCTTGGTGGGCCGTTTCGTTTCGGCCCACCTATAGGCGTCGTTTTTACGCCTGCGCCACTCCCGGCGCGGCGAGCGCCGCGACCCGCTCCACGCCGAACGCGTAGCCCTGCACGCCGCATCCGGCGATCACGCCGTCGGCGCGCAGCGACACGTAGGAGTGGTGCCGGAACTCCTCGCGCTGGTGGATGTTGGAGATGTGGACCTCCACCACCGGCATGCCGTCGCAGGTGTTGAGCGCGTCCAGGATCGCCACGGAGGTGTGCGAGTAGGCGGCCGGGTTGATGACGATGCCGACGTGGTTCTCGCGCGCCTCGTGGATCCAGTCGACCAGCTCGCCCTCGTGGTTGGACTGCCGGAAGTCCACGGTGGCGCCCTGCGCGGCGGCCGCTTTCACGCACAGCGCCTCGACGTCGGCGAGGGTGTCCCGGCCGTAGATCTCTGGCTGGCGCTTGCCGAGCAGGTTCAGGTTCGGGCCGTTGAGAACCATGATCGGGGCGTTGGCGAGCGTGCGCGGCACGAGTGACCTCCGTAGAAGAGCGTTTGCTCCTTGAGGGTCTATCACGGCGCCACTGCCGCCCGAAGAGCGGTGGGTTCAGGGGTGGTCAGGGCGTGACGGCGAGTTCGATGTACGCGGCCAGGATCACCAGATGGACGCCGCCCTGCAGCGGTGTGGCCCGGCCCGGCACGATCGTGAGGGTCGCGACCACCATGGTCAGCGCGAGCAGCACCATGTGCGTGGCGCCGAGCCCGAGGACGAGCGGACCGGTCAGCCAGTACGAGGCGATGGCGACGGCGGGCACCGTGAGACCGATGCTCGCCATGGACGAGCCGAGCGCGAGGTTGAGGCTGGTCTGCACGCGGTCGCGGCGGGCCGCGCGCAGGGCCGCGATGGTCTCGGGCAGCAGCACGAGCAGCGCGATGATCACGCCGACCACCGCCTGCGGCATGCCGGCGGCCTCCACGCCGTGCTCGATCGTCTTCGAGACGCCCTTGGTGAGGCCGACGACGGCGACCAGGGCGAGCGCGAGCAGGCCGAGGCTGAGCAGGGCGGTCCGGGTGCTCGGCACGTCGGCGTGGTCGTCGGCGTCGATGACCTCGCCGTGCCGGGTGATCGGCAGGAAGTAGTCGCGGTGGCGCACGGTCTGCGTCGCGACGAAGAGCCCGTACAGGACGAGCGCGGAGACGGCCGAGAAGACCAGCTGGGACGTGGAGAACTCCGGGCCGACCTTGCTGGTGGTGAAGGTCGGCAGCACCAGGCAGAGCGTCGCGAGGGTGGCCACGGTGGCGAGGGCTCCGCCGGTGCCCTCGGACTGGAAGATCGCCACCCGGTGCCGCAGCGCGCCCGCGAGGAGGCTGACGCCGACGATGCCGTTGCAGGTGATCATGACGGCGGCGAACACGGTGTCGCGGGCGAGCGTGGAGCTCTTGGCCCCGCCGTCGGCCATCAGTGTGACGATCAGGGCGACCTCGATGATCGTCACGGCCACGGCGAGCACGAGCGAGCCGAAGGGTTCACCGACCCGGTGGGCGACGACTTCCGCGTGGTGCACGGCGGAGAGCACGGAGACCGCGAGGACCACCGCGACGACGGCGACGACGACTCCCGGCAGGTCGCGCCCCCAGGTGAACGCGAGCAACACGACCGCGACCAGTGGCACCACCACGGTCCACTGCGTACTGAGCGCCCGGACTCTGGTGATCATTCATCGATGGTGCCCGTGGCGGGGCGGGGGCGCGACTTCAAAAGTGGGTGCGGCTTCAAAGGCGGGTGCGGCTTTACGAGCGGCGCCCGGCGGGTGCAGGGCGCCGCGCGCGTACGTCACTTGAGCTCGCGGGCATCCATCAGGTCGCAGTTGACGAAGACCGGCGGTCGGCTGCACAGGGCCGACATCCGCTGGTTGAGCTCGACGACCTCGGGGTGTTCGTTGCTGCGCATCGCGTCCTCGTGGGACTCGAACTCGACGATCGCGAGATAGCGGCCCGCGGTGTCGCGGTCCTTGAGCATCATCCGGTGCGTGGGGCCGCCCGGTGTGCCCTGCATCCGCTGCTCGAAGGACTCGAGCAGCTCCCGCATCTCGTCGAAGCGCTGGGACTCGAAGTCGATGATCTGGACGAACTTCATGGGGTCCTCCCCCGTCGTGCCCTCGCGCCCCCGCGGGACGCGCTCAGGGCACAACGAAGCACCGGGAGCGGTGCGCGACAATCCGCCGCGCACCGCTCCCGGTGCTGGTAATTCCTACGCTCGACGCCGTCAGGCCTCGATGCTGTCCTTCTGAGCCGATTCGGCCGCGTCCTTCTCCGCCTGCTTCTTCGAGGCGATGAGGCTGGTGATCGTCGTGATGATCAGGACGCCGCAGATGACGGAGAGCGAGACCGGGATGGAGATCTCCGGTACGTGCACCCCGGACTCGTGCAGCGCGTGCAGGATCAGCTTCACGCCGATGAAGCCGAGGATCACCGACAGGCCGTAGCTGAGGTGCACCAGCTTCTTGAGCAGGCCGCCGATGAGGAAGTACAGCTGCCGCAGACCCATCAGCGCGAACGCGTTGGCGGTGAAGACGATGTACGGGTCCTGGGTCAGGCCGAAGATCGCCGGGATCGAGTCCATCGCGAACAGCACGTCGGTCATGCCGATGGCGAGCATGACGACCAGGAGGGGCGTCATGACCTTCTTGCCGTGCTGCTGGATGAAGAGCTTCGTGCCGTGGTACCGGTCCGCGACGCCGAACTTCTTCTCGATCGACTTGAGGATGCGGTTCTCCTCGAACTCCTCCTCTTCCTCGTCCGCCATGGCCTCCTTGATGAGCTTCCAGGCGGTGTACAGGAGGAAGGCGCCGAAGATGTAGAAGACCCACGAGAAGCTGGAGATGATCGCCGCGCCCGCCGCGATGAAGATCGCCCGGAGCACGAGCGCGATCAGCACACCGAACAGCAGCACGCGCTGCTGCAGCTGGGTGGGGACCGAGAACTTCGCCATGATCAGGATGAAGACGAAGAGGTTGTCCACGCTGAGCGACTTCTCGGTGATGAAGCCCGCGAAGAACTCGCCGCCGGCCTGGCTGCTGCCCCAGAGCATCACGCCGACGCCGAACAGCGCGGCGAGCACGATCCAGACAACGGTCCAGATGCCCGCTTCCTTGATCGATACGTCGTGGGGCTTTCGCCCGATGAAGAAGTCGACCGCGATGAGGGCACACAGACCGAGAACGGTCAGCACCCACACAGTCATCGATACGTCCACTGTTGCGCCTCCGGCGTCGTACGGCTACTGATCAGCGTCGTCGCTGCCGGAGGTCTCTTCCACCCGAGCGCCTTCCAGCGCCTCGGGCCGACGCCCCGGGATCGATGCCTTCTGGCCTTCGTCCGTACTGACGGGAACGTCGCGTTGGAGTACTCCCCTCCGCGTCAAGGAGCGTACTGGAAACACCCATGAAAGGTAAAGGGAAAGGTAAAAAAGTCACCAAGTCCGCAGGTCAAAGGCCTCTCTTCCGACGGGCTTCGGTCACCTCCGCGAGCACCTGACGCAGGATCCCGCTGCCGTGCGGGACCAGCGACGGCTCGTACGTCCACGCGTGCCCCACCCAGGGGTCGGCGAATGGGGTCTCCCCTGCTCGAACGGAGTTGAGAGCTTGGGGACGATCGTCGGGCACGGGTGTCAGACGCAGCAGCGCGCGCCACAGCGGGTCGAGCAGCGGCCCGTACTCCGCCGCGTCGGCCCGGTCGGCCACGAGCATCAGGTGCACGCCGACCTGCGGCCCCTCGTCCGCGAGGTAGCGGAGCCGGGTGATGGACCGGTCGTCGAAGCCGTGCGGGAAGTCGTGCACGACCAGGAGCTGCTCGGCGACGTCCAGGCCCGCGGGCAGCGCGTCGGCCGCGCCCGCCCTGACCGCCATCTGCACGAGGTCCACGCGCTCGGTCAGCCGGGTCAGCGTGTCCGCGACGCCCGCCGCTCCCCTGGCCGGCGGTCCGGCGAGCACGCCCGCGTCCACGAGCGGGGCGAGCGCGCCCGCCGCGGTGCCCGCCGGGTCGACGACGTGCACGCTGAACCCGCCCGCCGGATGGGCCGCGAGCAGCCGTGTCGCATGGAGGACGGCGGTGTGGGCGGCTCGCGCGCGCAGTGCGTCGGCATCGATGAGGCTGTCGGCCGCGGAGGCCCCTGCGTCGATCCACAGCCCGCGCTCCAGCGGCAGCCGTACGAGCATCGGGATGCGCAGCCCGACGCTGTCGCTCTCGGGCAGGCTCAGCTCCCCGACACGGACGGCCATGGGCGCCTGTGTGGGGCTGCGGTAGGCGTGCCAGCAAGGGCTGTCCCAGCCCGCGTACGCCGCCGGGAGCGCGGGCTCGACGACCTCGGCCTCGGCCACCAGCTGCGCCAGGTCCCGGTCCAGCACCGCCCTGGCCCTGTCGACCAGGGCGCCGTGCTTGGCGCGGGCGGCCTCGCGCGCGGCGTCGCCCGCGCCACCGAGCCGGCCGCGCGGGTCGGAGAGGGCCCGGTCGAGCTCCTGCTCCATGCGGGAGTCCGCGAAGTCGACGGCGCTGCGGTACGCGGCCGTGGTGCGGGCCAGGTCCTCGAACATGCCCCACACCTGGTTGTAGAGCCGCTCCTCCAGGGTCCAGCCTGCCGCGTCCCCGGCGACCGGTGTCGGGGGCTGTCGCGCCGGGGCCGGCGGTGCGGCGCCCCGGCGGCCGGGGTGCGTGTAGTCGATGGGCCCGCCCTGTGCCGCGGCGGGTGCGGGGGCGGCCGCGGGCAGGGCGCCCGAGGCGTGGCCCGCCGTGGCCGCCGCGCGGACGTGGGACTCGTCGGACTCGTCGGTGGACTCCGGGGCACGCAGCGGGGGCGCGGGCGCGCGGTCGCGGCCCCGGGCGACGGCGTCGTGGATGGCGCCCGCGAGGGCGTGCGCGTCCGGCAGGCCCTGGTCGGCGAGGAGCGCGGCGAGGCCCTCGGCGTAGCCCTGGCCGACGGCGCGCACCTTCCAGGCGCTGTGCCTGCGGTACAGCTCCAGGGCGACGACGGCCGACTCCGCGTCGAGGTCGGTGATCGTGTAGCTGGCCTCCTCCGCTCCGTCCGGTCCCGTCACGGCGAGGAACGGGGCGGCCGCGGCGCCGAACCGGGCAGGGCCGCCGCCCCCGACGGGCAGCGCGAGCAGCACGGTGACGCGGTGCACGTCCTGCGGCATCGCGTCGAGGTCGACGGCCAGGCGGTGGTCGGCCGCGGCCTGGCGCGGGACTTCGAGGCCCGGCAGCGCGGGCGCGCCGGGGTGGGCGATCCGGTCCGTGCCCCGCACGGCGCCCCGGTCGTCGGCGAGCGTGGCGCCCGCGACGACCGGGTGGCCGGCCGACACCCGGATCTCCAGACGGGTCTGGGCGAGGGGGTGGTTCTGCCCCCTCACCAGTTCGGCCGCCATCGTGGGTCCGCTACAGGCCGGGCATGATCGCGGGCATCAGGTCCTGGAACGTGCGGCCCTCGGAGGGTGTGCCCAGGGCCGTCATCTGCCAGCCGCTGCCCGCGCGGTGCACCTTGGCCATGATCTGCGCCGTGTACTGACCGCCCCCGTCGAGCGTGTACCGCGCGAGCTCCTCGCCCGTCGTCTCGTCGACCAGACGGCAGAACGCGTTCTTCACTTCCTGGAAGGTCTGTCCCGTGAAGGAGTTGACCGTGAAGACGATCTGGTCGACGTGGACCGGGACGCGCTCCAGGTCCACGAGGATCGACTCGTCGTCGCCGCCCTGTCCTGCGCCGCCGACGAGATTGTCACCGGTGTGCCGCACCGAGCCGTCGTCACTGACGAGGTGGCGGAAGAACACGACGTCGACGGGCTTCTTGTCGGCGAAGAGGACCGCCGACGCGTCGAGGTCGATCTCGCGGGTGCGGGTGCCGAACAGGCCGCGCCGAGGGGCAGCCTGCCAGCCGAGACCCATCCGTACGGCGGTGAGGGTGCCCCCGCCCTGCTTCTCCAGGCTGATGGCCTGACCCTTGGTCAAGTCGATGCCCACGTGCTGTCCCCTCTCGGACCGTCCCCTGTTGCCGCGATAAGTGCGCGGTTGGGCCAAACCCTAGAGGGAGGCACTGACAACGCCGCCACCTCGGGCGGGGTTTTGTGGCGGTCTTGCAACACGCCCCCGGCGCCCCGCCCGTCGTGGCAGGTCAGGCGATACCTGCCTCCCTCATCTGCCGCAGTTCCTTCTTCATCTCCGACACCTCGTCGCGCAGCCGTGCCGCGACCTCGAACTGCAGGTCCGCGGCGGCCGCCCGCATCCGCTCGGTCAGCTCCTCGATCTGCTCGGACAGCTCGGCCGCGGGACGGTCGGTCGGAACCGTCTCCTCCCCCTTGCCGCGCTTCTTCTTGGCAGGAGCCTTCTCCGCCTTGCCGGCCGAGGGCACGGGGGCCTTGGCACCCTTTCCGTCCTTGCCGCCCTTGCGGTATCCGGTGCCGAGCAGCGCCTCGGTGTCGACGTCCTCGCGCGCGATGGACGCCACGATGTCGTTGATCTTCTTGCGCAGGGGCTGGGGGTCGATCCCGTTCGCCTCGTTGTACGCGATCTGCTTCTCGCGGCGGCGGTTGGTCTCCTCGATGGCCTTCTCCATCGCCGGGGTGATCTTGTCGGCGTACATGTGGACCTGGCCCGAGACGTTTCGCGCAGCACGGCCGATCGTCTGGATCAGGGACGTACCGGAGCGCAGGAAGCCCTCCTTGTCCGCGTCGAGGATCGCGACCAGGGAGACCTCGGGCAGGTCGAGGCCCTCACGCAGCAGGTTGATGCCGACCAGTACGTCGAACTCACCCGCGCGCAGCTCGCGCAGCAGCTCGATGCGGCGCAGCGTGTCGACGTCGCTGTGCAGGTAGCGGACCTGGATGCCGAGCTCCACGAAGTAGTCCGTGAGGTCCTCGGCCATCTTCTTGGTGAGCGTGGTGACCAGGACGCGCTCGTCCTTCTCGGTGCGCGTACGGATCTCGTGCACCAGGTCGTCGATCTGCCCCTCGGTGGGCTTCACGACGACTTCCGGGTCGACGAGGCCGGTGGGGCGGATGATCTGCTCGACGTGGCCGTCCGCGCGCGAGAGCTCGTAGTTGCCGGGGGTCGCCGACAGATACACGGTCTGGCCGATGCGCTCCTGGAACTCCTCCCACTTCAGGGGGCGGTTGTCGAGCGCGGACGGCAGCCGGAAGCCGTGGTCCACGAGGGTGCGCTTACGGGAGGCGTCGCCCTCGTACATGGCGCCGATCTGCGGCACGGTGACGTGCGACTCGTCGATGACGAGCAGGAAGTCGTCCGGGAAGTAGTCCAGCAGCGTGTTCGGCGGGGAGCCGGGCTCGCGGCCGTCGAAGTGCATCGAGTAGTTCTCCACGCCGGAGCAGGAGCCGATCTGGCGGAGCATCTCCAGGTCGTACGTGGTGCGCATGCGCAGGCGCTGGGCCTCGAGCATCTTGCCCTGCTTCTCCAGCTCGGCAAGGCGCTCCTCCAGCTCCTTCTCGATGTCGTTGGCCGCGCGCTCCAGGCGCTCGGGGCCCGCCACGTAGTGGGTCGCCGGGAAGATGTACAGCGACTCGTCGTCGCTGATGACCTCGCCGGTGAGGGGGTGGAGGGTGGAGAGCGATTCGATCTCGTCGCCGAACATCTCGATGCGGACCGCGAGCTCTTCGTAGACGGGGAAGATCTCGATGGTGTCGCCGCGCACCCGGAAGGTGCCGCGGGTGAACGCCATGTCGTTGCGCGTGTACTGGATGTCGACGAAGCGGCGCAGCAGCTCGTCCCGGTCGATCTCCTCCCCGACCTTCAGGGGGACCATGCGGTCCACGTACTCCTGCGGAGTACCGAGGCCGTAGATGCAGGAGACGGAGGCGACCACGACGACGTCGCGCCGGGTCAGCAGCGAGTTCGTCGCGGAGTGGCGCAGGCGCTCCACCTCCTCGTTGATCGAGGAGTCCTTCTCGATGTACGTGTCCGACTGCGGAACGTACGCCTCGGGTTGGTAGTAGTCGTAGTACGAGACGAAGTACTCGACCGCGTTGTTCGGCAGCAGCTCGCGGAATTCGTTGGCCAGCTGAGCGGCCAGCGTCTTGTTCGGCGCCATCACGAGCGTGGGGCGCTGGAGCTTCTCGATCATCCACGCGGTGGTGGCGGACTTGCCGGTGCCGGTGGCGCCGAGCAGGACGACGTCCTTCTCGCCTGCCGTGACGCGCTTCTCCAGCTCGGCGATGGCCGTGGGCTGGTCACCGCTGGGCTGGTACGGGCTGACGACCTCGAAGGGCGCCACCGTGCGTTCGATCTTGGATACGGGCCGCATGAAACCAACCGTACGACCCACCACTGACAACCGGGCCCGAACCACTGCCGGGCACCGCCTTCAGGGGGTGCGGATCACCAGTCCTGCGGCGTGCGCGACGTCGGCCGGCCCAGTGGGCGGCGCAGCCGCGGGACGCTCGGCGCCGGGGTGCCGAGCCGCTCCTGTGCCGCCCGGGCGTCGCGCCAGTCGGGGCGGCCCGTGACCAGCATCGGGTCGAACATGACGACCAGGCCGGCCAGGAGCAGGAAGCTCAGCGGGCCGATCAGCATGGGCCCCAGGATGGCCGTGGCGGAGTCTCCTCCGGGTGAACCGGCGGCGTGGGCGTGCACGTGGACGCTGACCCCCGCCATCGCCATGTAGTGCATGCCCGAGACGGCGAGCCCCATGACCAGACTCGCGCCGAGGCTCCACCCGATGCCGCGCACCTGGACGGCGGCCCACAGGGCGGCGGTCGACGCCGCCATGGCGATCAGCACGGAAGCGACCACGGTGAACGTGTTGTAACTGATTGTCCCGTGAAGGCGCATTCCAGCCATTCCGAGGTAGTGCATGGACGCCACCCCGAGGCCCGTGATGGTGCCGCCGGTGAACAGGGCGGTGCCGGTCGCGCCCTTGTAGCCGACGATGAAGACGCCGATGCCGACCATGAGGATGGCCACACCGAGGCTCGCGAAGGTCATCAGTGGGTCGTAGTGGATCGCCATGCCGTCCACGCTGAAGCCCATCATCGCTATGAAGTGCATCGTCCATATCCCGGAGCCGATCGCCGCGGAGCCGAGCGCGAGCCAGCCCATCCGCCAGGTATTGGCGACGAGCAGGGATCTGGTGGTGCAGCGCAGCCCGAGGGCACCTCCGAGGCAGGCCATGAGATACGCCACCACCGGGGTGACGAGCCCGTAACTGAAGCCGTCGACCGAGCCCTGCATGCGTGGCAGCCCTTCCGCCTGTGGTTCGTGAGATGTGCAGCTCGTCCCTGTGAGCGCGGCCACCGGGGCAGTCGCCGGTGAGGCAGAGATTAAAGCGCACACGGGAACGTCCGAACGATTTTCCGGCAAAGAAACCAGTGCCCGACACCGGGGGTAACCGCAGTTGAGTGACTCCGTTCAACTCGTGACCATCCTGCGCCTTCTTTTCGTTCGCTCTCTGCTGTCAATCTCGTACAGTCCGTGATCCCACGACGCTTGAGGAGCACACGTGTACGCACGCGCAGCAACCGCCCTGACCTCAGTGGCGGGCTCCGTCGTCATCGGTGTCCTGGTTCTGCCCACCGCCGCACACGCAGCCCCCGCACACAACAGAACCACCGTCGTCGCCCACCGCGGCGCCTCCGCCTACGCGCCCGAGAACACCCTGACCGCCGTCGACACGGCACGGGCGCTGGGGGCCACCTGGGTCGAGAACGACGTGCAGCGCACCAAGGACGGCGCCCTGGTCGTGATCCACGACACCACACTGGCGCGCACCACCAACGTCGAGCAGCTCTATCCCGACCGCTCGCCGTGGAACGTGTCGGACTTCACCAAGGCCGAGATCGAGAAGCTGGACGCGGGCAGCTGGAAGGGCCTCGAGTTCACGGGTACCCGGATCCCGACGCTCCACGAGTACCTGCGGCGCGTCGACCGCAACCACCAGAAGCTGCTCATGGAGATCAAGTCGCCCGAGCTGTACCCGGGCATCGAGGGCCAGATCCTGCGCCAGCTGCGCGCGGACGGCTGGCTGGACTCCTGGCACATCAGGAACCGGCTGGTCATCCAGAGCTTCAGCGCGGACAGCATCCGGAGCCTGCACAAGCAGCGCCCGGACATCAAGACGGGCTTCCTCGGCACCCCCACCGTGTCCGAGCTGCCCTCGTACGCGAAGTTCGCCGACCAGATCAACCCGTCGCACACCACGATCTCGGCGGACTACGTCAAGTCGGTGCACGCGCTCAAGGGCCCGCACGGCAAGCCGCTCGAGTCCTACACGTGGACCGTCAACGACGCGAAGACCGCGCAGAAGGTGGCCGGCTACGGCGTCGACGGCATCATCACCAACGCCCCCGACGTGGTGCGGGCGGCCATCGGCGGCTGATCCGCCCGCCGTTGTCAGTGGTCGGTCGTAGCGTGGTCGGCATGAACGCCACTGGACCAAGCGAGACCACTTCCGCCGCGGCGCGGCAGGCCGTGTGGGCCGTCGTGCCCAGCGACATCGGCCCGCTGCTGCTCGCCGCGACGGACGCCGGTCTGGTGACCGTGGTCTTCCACGCCACCGACGCGGTGCGGGACAAGGCACTCGACCGGCTCGGCTCCCGACTCGGGGCCGAGCCCGTCGAGGCGCCCGACTCACCCCTGCTCGCCGAGCCGATACGGCAGCTCGCGGAGTACTTCGCCGGACGTCGGCGCGCGTTCGACGTACCGCTCGACTGGTCACTGACCACCGGGTTCAACCGGGAGGTGCTGCGCGAGCTCGCCGCCGGGGTGCCGTACGGGGCGGTCGTCGGGTACGGGGATCTGGCGCACCGGGTCGGCCAGCCGGGAGCCTCGCAGGCCGTCGGCCTGGCGATGGGGGCGAACCCGCTGCCCGTCGTGGTGCCGTGCCACCGGGTCGTGGAGCGCGACGGCGGGATCGGCGGCTTCGGGGGCGGCCTCGAGACGAAGCGCAAGCTGCTCGCGCTCGAAGGGGTGTTGCCCGAGCCCCTGTTCTGAGACGGTCCCGGGGCGGAGCGGACGTCCGAGGTCCGCGGGGTCGACCGGGACGGGGGTTGTGCGGTGGCCACGGACGAGGGGGTTGCGCCCGCGTCGCGGGACGGGGACAAGGCCGAGCCGGGCCCGGAGACCGGACCGGGCCCGGAGACCGGACCGGGGGCGACGGTCGGGCCGGGGGGCGACACCGATGCGTTGCAGCGGCGGACCCAGCGGGTGCTGGTTGCTTCGCAGATACTTGGGGGGCTCGGTACCGCCACCGGGATCGCGCTGGCCGCCGTACTCGCCAAGAAGGTCAGCGGGGACGAGGCGCTCTCCGGCCTCGCGTCCACGGCGAGCGTCGCGGGGACCGCGGTCCTCTCGGTGCCGCTGGCCGCGCTGATGAACGCCCGTGGGCGGCGGGCCGGCCTCGTGCTGGCCTATCTGATCGGCACCCTGGGGGCCATTGTCACGGTCGTCGCCGCGGCGATCGGGAGCTTTCCGCTGCTGCTCGTCGGCCTGATGGGGTTCGGTGCGGCGTCCTCCGCCAACCTCCAGGCCCGGTACGCGGCAGCGGACCTCGCCGCGCCCGACCGGCGGGCCCGCGCCATCTCGACCGTCGTATGGGCCACCACGATCGGCGCCGTCCTCGGGCCGAACATCGCGGCGCCCGCGGGCCGCAGCGTCGCCGGGCTCGGCATACCGGCGGAGGCGGGGCCGTTCGTCTGGGCGGCCGGGGTGTTCCTGATATCGGCGGTCGTGGTGCACGTACGGCTGCGCCCCGACCCGCTGCTGACCGCGCGGGCCCTGGCCCCCGCCGAGGAGCAGTCGCCCGCCGCGCGCTCCGTACGGGCGGGCATCGCGGCCGTGTCCGCGTCCCCGCGCGCCCGGCTGGCGCTCGTGACGGTGGCGGTGTCGCACACGGCGATGGTGTCCGTCATGTCGATGACGCCGGTGGACCTCGAACACCACGGCGCGGGCATCGAGTTGATCGGGCTCGTGATCAGCGGGCACATCGCCGGCATGTACGCGTTCTCCCCCGTGATGGGACGCCTCGCCGACCGGTTCGGGAGGCTCACGGTGATCGGGCTCGCGGTGGGCCTCCTCGCGTGCGCGGCGCTGCTCGCCGGAACCGCGGGCGGGAGCCACGGGCAGAGCGCGGCGGCGCTGTTCCTGCTCGGGCTCGGCTGGTCGGCCGGGCTCGTCGCGGGCTCCGCGCTCCTCACCGACTCCGTGCCGCAGGCCGCGCGGGCCGCCGCGCAGGGGCTCTCCGATCTGACGACGAGCCTGTCGGCGGGGATCGGCGGCGCGACGGCGGGCATCGTGGTGGCGACGGCGAGCTACGCGTGGCTGAACCTGGCCGCGGCCTGCCTCCTGCTCCCGCTCGGGGCACTGGCGCTGTTCACGCGGCGCACCTCACACCCGTAGCGGAGAGGGGACGTCCGTACGCGGATCAGTCGAGGGTGATGTGGTACGCCTTGCGCAGGGTCTCGTGCACCGTCCACGTCGTCCGGTCGCCCTCGCGGAGCACGGCGGCCGTGCCGGGGCCGAGTTCCAGGCTCTCGCCGCCCTCGACCGCGACGGTGGCGCGCCCGCTGACGACCACGAACAGCTCGTTCGCCTCGGTGTCGGTGACCACGCCGGGCGTGATCTGCCAGATGCCGCGCAGCTGCTTGCCGTCGGCCGACTCCCACAGCACCTTGCCGGTCACCTCGGGAGTGCCGGAGACGATCTGAGCGGGGTCGAGCGGCTCCGGTTCGAGCTCCGCGTCCGGGACGTGGACGGCGAAGGAGCGGGCGGCGGTTGCGGGTGAGTCGTTCGTGGTCATGGCCAGACACCGTAGATGACCTGCGCCTCTCCTCTCACTGGACGCCCTGTGACGTACCGGCCGCGGCGACTGGACGGCTCGTCGAGACGTCAACGACCGCGCCGGGAAGACTCCTCAGAACGCCGATTCGGTAGCAGACTCCGCCGTGCGCACAGCCGGAGCATCCGCCGTAGACGAGTCACGGAGCCGAAGGGACGGCGATCAGGCATGAGCGGAAACAGGGCAGTCGCATATCTCAAGCCGGGCGCGGTGGAAGTCAGGACCATCGACTACCCGACGCTCGAACTGAAGGACGGGCCCGGAGTGGCCCGGGAGAACGTGGGCCGGGTCTGTCGGCACGGAGTCGTCCTCAAGGTGCTTGCCACCAACATCTGCGGCAGCGACCAGCACATGGTGCGCGGCCGCACCACGGCACCCGAGGGCCTCGTGCTGGGCCACGAGATCACCGGTGAGATCGTGGAGAAGGGCCCGGACGTCGAGTTCCTGAACGTCGGGGACCTCGTCTCCGTACCGTTCAACATCGCCTGCGGGCGGTGCCGCAACTGCAAGGAACGCAAGACGGGCATCTGCCTGAACGTGAACCCCGGGCGCCCCGGAGCCGCTTATGGCTATGTCGACATGGGCGGCTGGGTCGGCGGTCAGGCCGAGTACGTGATGGTCCCGTACGCGGACTTCAACGCGCTGCGCTTCCCCGACGCCGACCAGGCGCGCGAGAAGCTGCTCGACCTGACGATGCTCTCCGACATCTTCCCGACCGGTTTCCACGGCGCGGTGACGGCGGGCACGAAGGTCGGTTCGACGGTCTACGTGGCCGGGGCCGGGCCCGTCGGTCTCGCGGCGGCGGCCTCGGCGCAGCTGCTGGGCGCGGCCGTGGTGATCGTCGGGGACCTGAACGGCGAACGGCTCGCGCAGGCCAGGAGTTTCGGCTGCGAGACGGTCGACCTCACGCGCGGCACCGTGGAGGAGCAGGTCGCCGAGATCCTCGGAGTCCCCGAGGTGGACGCGGCCGTGGACGCGGTCGGCTTCGAGGCCCGCGCGCACGGCCCGGACGCGGCGGAGGCACCCGCCACGGTCCTCAACTCCCTGATGGGACTCACGGCGGCCGGCGGCGCGCTCGGCATCCCCGGCCTGTACGTCACCGACGATCCGGGCGGCGTCGACCAGGACGCGCGCAGCGGGACGCTGAAGGTGCGGCTCGGCCTCGGCTGGGCGAAGAGCCACCGGTTCACGACGGGTCAGTGCCCGGTGATGCAGTACCACCGGGGTCTGATGATGGCGATCCTGCACGAGCGCGTGCACATCGCGAAGGCCGTCAACGCGACTGTCATCGGCATCGAGGACGCGCCCCGCGGCTACGCGGAGTTCGACCAGGGGGCGAGCCGCAAGTACGTGCTCGACCCGCACGGCGCGCTGAACGGCGTCAGCCCGGTCTGAGGCCGGACGAGGTCCGTCGGGGAAGTGGGCTCCACGCGCGCGTGGAGCCCACTTTCCGGTTCGTGTTTCCGGCCCGTGGTGCGTTTGAGCGCACCGGGTGTCCGCCAGGGATGTCAGTGGAGCAGCGGTGTCGACGGTGACAGCCAACCGGCGGGAGGCGCGGGCATGTTGATCGTTTCTGACGAGGTGCGGGACGCGGTCGGAGCGGAGCGCCCTGTGGTGGCTCTCGAGTCGACGATCATCGCGCACGGACTGCCGCGGCCGCGCAATCTGCGGGTCGCCTACGAGCTGGAGAAGGCCGTACGCGACGAGGGCGCGGTGCCCGCGACGATCGCGGTGCTCGACGGGCGGCCGCATGTCGGTCTGGACAAGCGGCAGTTGGAGCGGGTCGCGACCGACGACGCGATCCGCAAGCTCAGCCATCGCGATCTCCCGGTGGCCGTGGCGACGGGCGCGAGCGGGGCGACGACCGTCTCGGCGACGGCGCTGCTCGCGGCGCGGGCCGGGATACGGGTGTTCGCCACGGGTGGGCTCGGCGGGGTGCACCGTGGGTGGACACAGACACAGGACGAGTCGGCGGACCTGGGGCTGCTCGCGCGGACCCGGATCACCGTGGTGTGCGCCGGGGTGAAGTCGATCCTGGACGTGCCCGCGACGTTGCAGCGCCTGGAGACCCTGGGGGTGACCGTGGCGGGCTATCGGACCGCCCGCTTCCCGGGGTTCTATCTCGCCGACTCCGGCGAACCGGTCGACTGGACGCTGCACTCTCCGGGTGACGTGGCGGCGGTGATGCGGGCCCAGGACGAGCTGGCCGCGGGCGATTCGGCGCTGATCGTCGCCAATCCCGTACCGGAGGCGGAGCAGTTGGATCCGGCGCTCCACGCGCGCGTGCTGGAGAGCGGGCTGCGCGCGTGCGAGGAGCGGGGGGTCGTCGGGCAGGCCGTGACGCCCTTCCTGCTGGACTACTTGGCGCGGCAGACGAAGGGCGCGTCCCTGGAGGCCAACCTGGCGGCCGTACGCGGGAACGTACGGCTCGCCGGGCGGATCGCGGCGGCCCGGGCCGCGGTGTGACGGGGGTGGACGGCGGGGCGTTGCTGGTGGTCGGCGACGTCGTGACGGATGTCGTCGCGCGGCATCGCGAGCCGCTCGCGACGGGCACGGACACGGTGGCCGCGATCCGTACGGTGCCGGGTGGCGCGGGGGCCAATGTGGCGAGCTGGGCGGCGTACTGGGGCTGCCGGGAGGTCACGCTGCTCGGGCGGGTCGGCGCGGATTCCGCGCGCTGGCACGAGGAGGAGCTCGTACGGTGCGGGGTGCGGCCGCGGCTCGTGGTGGACGCCGAGGCGCCCACCGGGGCGGTGATCTGCCTTGTGGACGCGGGGGCCGGGGGCGAGCGGACGTTCCTGACGGACAGCGGGGCGTCGCTGCGGGTGGGTCCTGAGGACTGGTCGGCGGAGCTGCTCGACGGGGTCGGCCGGCTCCATCTCTCCGGCTACCTGTGCTTCTCGGCCACGGGACGGGAGTTGGTGTCCGTCGCCGTGGCCGACGCACGCGCGCGTGGTGTGCCGGTGAGTGTGGATCCGGCGTCGACCGGGTTTCTGCGCGGCCTGGGGGTCGAGCGGTTCCTGGAGCTGGTGGACGGGGTGGACGTGCTGGTGCCCAGCCGGGCCGAGGCGGAGCTGCTGAGCGGGGAGCCGGGGGCGGAGGACGCGGCGGCGAAACTGAGCGGGCGGTTTCCCGTGGTGGTGGTCAAGGCGGGGGCGGCGGGGGCGTGCGTCGCGAGCGGCGGGGTGGTGCGGGAGCGCGTGCGCGCCGTGTCGGGGGTGGTGGTGCGCGACTCCACGGGGGCGGGCGACGCGTTCACCGGCGCGGTGCTCGCCGCGCGGCTTCAGGGCGCGGGGTGGCGCGAGGCCGTGAGTGAGGGGTGCCGGGCCGGGGGCATGGCGGTGCAAGGCGTGGGCGGGCGACCGCCCCGGCGCTGACCGGGGGCCGCCTCGCCGACCCAAGCCCCCTCCTACCCCTTCCTCCCCCACGCCGAGATCAGCGGTGCCGTCGCCAGGTCCATCGTGCCTGTGGCGACGTTCGCCAGGTGTTGGTCGATTTCGGTGTTCGTGGCCAGGCCGGCCGTCACCAGTTGATCGCGGATCTGGGCCACCGTCGCCGTCTCCAGTGCCGTGCAGGCCGGTGATGCCAGCGGGAAGTAGGCGTCCGCCTCGACCTGGCGCAGGCCCGCCGCTCGGAGCAGTCCGGGGAGTTTGCGGCCGTAGGACAGGTCGGCGCCGCGCTCGGCGAGCAGGGAGCGGAAGCCGTGCCGCAGGCGGTTGGCCAGCTGCTGTTCGGGGCCAGTCTCGTCCGGGCAGAGCAGGGGTTGAAGCGCGGGGTCGGCGTCCTCGACGAGGAGCCTGCCGCCGGGCCGCAGGGCGCGGATCATCGACGCCAAGGCCCGCTCCCGATCCGGGACATGGACGAGGACGAGCCGGGCGTGCACCAGATCGAAGTTCTCGGCGGGCGGCTCGTCGACGCCGATGTCGTGACGCCGCACCTCGACGGGCGTGCGGGGCATGGCGGCCTGCCAGGACGTGTCGATGTCGGTGGCGAGGACCCGGCCGGTCGGCCCGACCTTCCGCGCGAGCCACGACACCACCGACGTGCCGCCCGCCCCGACCTCCCAGCAGCGCCAGCCGGAACCGATGCCGAGGCCCTCGATGTGCCGGAACGTCGTCGGGTCGAAGAGGACGGAGAAGGCGTCGAAGCGCTGCCCCGCCTCGGGCCGCTGGTTGTCGAGGAGGTACGCGTTTTCACCGGATCGCATCATGAACCGATCATCCCAGCCCAATCGTTGGATACCGGACATTGCGCAGCGGAGCGGAATCCTCCGTTCCCACAGGGGTGGACGCGCTGTCGGTGACCGCTGGCAGACTGGCCCACCAAGTCGTCACCAAGCCATTCACGGGAGGGGCCGAGCATGTCGATGGCGGGCAATCTGCGGAAGGTCGGCGGTCTGCGCGGGGTCGGCAGCCTGCGCAAGGTCGCGCGGCTGGCGCGGCGCACGCCAAAGGTCGACCTGAGTCACCCGGCGCGCTCCCCGCTCGGTTCCGCGGTGGTGAACTGCGTGACCTACCGCGACGGCGTGCGCAAGTCGGGCGACAGCAATCTCGTCGAGTCGCTGCGCGCGGTGCGCAAGTCGGCGGACGGGTTCGTCTGGCTGGGGCTGCACGAGCCGTCGGAGGTGGAGTTCGCGGACATCGCCGAGCTGTTCGACCTGCACCCCCTGGCCGTGGAGGACGCGGTGCACGCGCACCAGCGACCCAAGGTGGAGCGGTACGGGCAGACGCTGTTCGCGGTGCTGAAGACGGTCTGTTACGTCGACCACGCGGAGCTGACCGCGACCAGCGAGGTGGTGGACACCGGCGAGATCATGGTGTTCCTCGGCCAGGACTTCGTGATCACGGTGCGGCACGGTCGGCACGGTTCGCTCGGCCCCGTGCGCGAGCGGCTCGAAGGGGACACGGAGCAGCTCGCCAAGGGCCCGGCGGCGGTGCTGCACGCCATCGCCGACAGCGTCGTCGACGACTACCTGACGGTGATCGACGAGGTGCAGTCGGACATCGACGAGGTCGAGGCGGACGTCTTCGCGCAGAACGGCGCGAAGGTCGACCCCGGCCGGATCTATCAACTCAAGCGCGAGCTGCTCGAGTTGAAGCGGGCCGTGATGCCGCTGTCCCGGCCGATACTCGAGCTGTCGAGCCGCCCCTTCCCCGCCGTGCCGACCGAGATACAGGCGTACTTCCGCGACGTGTCGGACCACTTGCTGCGCGCGGTGGAACAGATAGCGGCCTTCGACGAACTGCTCAACTCGATCCTCCAGGCCCATCTGGCACAGGTGACGGTCGCGCAGAACGAGGACATGCGCAAGATCACGGCGTGGGCCGCGATCGTGGCCGTACCGACGATGGGCTGCGGTGTCTACGGCATGAACTTCGAGAACATGCCGGAGCTGCACTGGCGGTACGGCTATCCGCTGATGATGTCCGTGATAGCGGTGATCTGTTTCGTGGTGTACCGGGGCTTCAAGCGCAACGGCTGGCTGTAACCCACAGCCCCGCAGACGCACAAGGGCCGCGGTCACCCGCTCCACGCCGGATGGCGCGGGTCGTCCGCGCGGATCACGACGTCGGCGTTCGCGGCGGGCGCGGTCTCGGAGTCGTAGCGCTCGAAGGCGGGGAGCGTCCACTGTTCGGAGTCGGGGGTACGGCGCCGCAGCGCGCCCTGCGACAGGCTGACGTGCACGGTCAGGTCGAAGGGGAACCAATGGTTCAGGAGCAGGGGCCCGTGCAGCAACAGCACGCCGCCGGGTGGGAGTTGGACGTAGCCGCTGCGGGTCGCGCGATCCGTGACCGGGTCCCACAGGTCGGGCAGGACACGGCCCGTGCCGTCCGGTTCGAGGGGGCCGAACACCTCGCGCCACAGAGCGCCCGTGTCGAACCAGCCGCTGTAGTACGCCTCCACGTCCCGGTGCCCGTACTCGAACCGCAGCGAGGCGGGCCGCAGAAAGCCCTCGGCGCCGACCGTGAGCGAAGACCGGCCGCGGGTGCGCAGGGCCTCGGAGACGAGCGCCGCGAGCTCGCCGGGGCGGGCGGCCGGTGCCCCGTCGAGGGCGACCTTCGTCCACGGGCCGCCGTCGGCCGGCTTCAGGTCGAGCAGCCACTCGGCGAGGGCGTCGCCGAGCCGTTCCCAGGTGATCGCTTCAAGTCGCACGCACTCCATGATGCCGGGCACGTCAGGGCGGGCATCACGGTCGTATGACCAGAGCGACCAGAGCCGTTCCACCGCAGCGCCCCTCCCCCTCCCCCGGCACCGGCACCGGCACCGGCACCGGCACCGGCACCGACGCCTGCACCGCAACCGACGTCGACACCGCAACCGCGCCCGACACAGCCACAGCCACCGCCACCCCGACGACCCCACGCAGTCCCGTCGCCTTCCAGCCGGTCAAGCGCAAGCGCTGCGGCAGCTGCCACCGAGGGCCGCTCGGGCTCCTGGTCCTGGAGGACGGACTGCCGCGCTGCCTGGACTGCGCCGACCTGGGACACCTCGTGTTCCTGCCGCGCGGCGACACGGCGCTGAGCCGCAGGGCGCGCGAGGAGAGCGGGCTCTCGGTCGTCGTCGTGCGCTTCCATCGGCGGCGCGGGCGGTACGAGCGGCAGGGCGTGCTCGTCGAGGAGGCGGGGCTCGCGCGGGCCGAGGCGCGCTGTCTGGCGGACGCGGAGGCGCGGGCCCGGCGGCGGGCGCGGGACGCGGCGCGGCGGGCGGCGCTGGACGCGGTGTTCGTGGCGGAGTTCGCGGCGCGGATCCGGGAGCTGTTTCCCGGCTGCCCCGCGGACCGGGCGGCGGCGATCGCCGCGCATGCCGGGGCGCGCGGCAGCGGGCGGGTGGGCCGCAGCGCGGCGGGGCGGGCGCTGTCGGAGGGCGCGGTCGTGGCCGCGGTGCGGGCCGCGGTGCGCCATGTCGACACGCCCTACGACCGGCTGCTGATGGCGGGCGTGCCCCGGAGGGAGGCCCGGTCACGGGTGGCCGGCGCGGTGACGGCGGTACTGGAGGAGTGGCAGCGGCCGCCCCTCACCGCCCCCGCCGAACTCCACGAAACCATCACAACCGGCACCGTTCGCTCATTGTAATCGTGAAATCACTGTCCACAACCGACAAACTGCGGCATGATCCCTCTGGATAGGGGGGAGCGAATGATCGAAGGTCCGTTTTTCGCGCTGGTCGTGCTGGGGGCGGTCTGGTGCGGCGTGAGTTCAGGGGTGTTCGTCGCGTTCTCCACGTTCGCGATGCGCGGGCTCGGCGCGCTGCCCGCGGCGCAGGGGATCGCCGCGATGAACGCCATCAACATCGCGGCTCTCACCGCGCCGTTCATGGTCGTCTTCCTCGGCGCCGCGGTGCTGTGCGCGGTGATCGCGGTCGTGACGTTCGTGCTCTGGCCCGAACCGGGCACCGCGGAGCTGTTGCTCGGCTGCGCGCTGTACCTGGCGGGCTCCTTCGGGGTGACGGTCCTGGCCAACGTCCCGCGCAACGCTGCGCTGGCCGGCCTCTCCGGCGACGAGGAGTCCGAGAACAGCGCCGCGCAGTGGCAGGCGTATCTCGTCGAATGGGTGCGCTGGAACCACGTACGGGCGGCGGCGGGAGCCGCCGCTTCGGTGCTGTTCGTGCTCTCGCTGACCTGAGCCGGGGCGGCCCGCGCCCACCCGACGTATCGTGACGAAAAGAGCCACGACGCACGGCGTAGGGAGACGGCCATGGCCGACCCCAAGGGCTTCCTCACCACGCCCCGGCGGGAGGCGCCGCGCCGCCCCGTCGAGGAGCGGGTGCGCGACTGGGACGAGGTGTACACCCCCGGTGGCCTGCTGCCGATCGTCGGCGCGCAGGCCGATCGCTGCATGGACTGCGGGGTCCCGTTCTGCCACGAGGCGTGCCCGCTGGGGAACCTGATTCCCGAGTGGAACGATCTGGTCTCACGCGACGACTGGCTGGCGGCGAGCGAGCGCCTGCACGCCACGAACAACTTCCCCGAGTTCACCGGCCGCCTGTGCCCGGCCCCCTGCGAGGCGGGCTGCGTCCTCGCCATCAACCAGCCCGCCGTCACCATCAAAAACGTGGAAGTGGCCATCGCCGACCGCGCCTGGGACGAGGGGTTCGTCGCCGCGCAGCCGCCCGAGCGGCACAGCGGCCGCACTGTCGCCGTCGTCGGCTCGGGCCCCGCCGGGCTCGCGGCCGCGCAGCAGCTGACGCGGGCCGGGCACACGGTCGCCGTGTACGAGCGGGACGACCGGCCGGGCGGACTGCTGCGCTACGGGATCCCCGCGTTCAAGATGGAGAAGCGCCACCTGGACCGGCGCCTGGACCAGTTGACCAAGGAGGGCGTGCGGTTCCGTACGTCGACGGAGATCGGCCGGGACCTCGACGCCACCGATCTGCGGTCCCGCTACGACGCCGTGGTACTCGCGACCGGAGCCACGGCCTGGCGCGACCTCGACGTTCCGGGGCGGGAGTTGACCGGCATCGAGCAGGCGATGGAGTACCTGCCGTGGGCCAACCGCACGTACGAGAACCCCACGTACGAGCAGCCCGCGCCCCAGAACGGTCGGGAGTCACCGCTCAGTGCCACCGGCAAGCACGTGGTCATCGTCGGCGGCGGCGACACCGGCGCCGACTGCCTGGGCACGGCGGTGCGCGAACAGGCCGCTTCCGTCACCCAGTTGGACATCTACACCCGGCCGGACGAGGCGCGCGACGAGGACGCCGAACCGTGGCCGACGTACCCGAAGCTGTACCGGCTCTCGGCCGCGCACGAGGAAGCCGGTGAACTGCGCACGGCCCCGGCGGCCGACGCGGACGCCCGGCTCTTCGCCGCCTCCACGCTGCGCTTCACCGGGGACACCGCGGGACATGTGCGTGCGCTGCACCTCGTCGAGGTGGACGCGGCGCGCCGGCCGCTGCCGGGGACGGGGCGGACGCTGCCCGCCGATCTGGTGCTGCTCGCGCTCGGCTTCCACGGGCCCGAGCGGCAACCCGGCGGCCTCATCGATCAGTTGGGTCTGGATGTCGACGAGCGGGGGCGGCTCGCGCGGGACGCCGCCTTCGCCACGCAGGTGCCGGGCGTGTTCGTCACGGGGGACGCGGGGCGCGGCGCCTCACTCGTGGTGTGGGCGATCGCCGAGGGCCGGGCGGCGGCCGCCGCGGTCGACCGGTGGCTGACAGGACGGACGGAGCTGCCGGAGCCGATCGCGGCGCACGACCGCCCGATGACCGTCTGACCGGCGGACCGCGGCCCGCCCGACCTCACGGCGGCAGAAAGCCTCACGACAGCAGAAGGCCTCACGGCGACGGAAAGCCTCACGACGGAAAGTCTCACGACAGCAGGAAGTCCGCGACTCCCGACTTCGCGCCCTCGATGAACGCCGTGATCTCACCGACGGTGTAGATGAGCGCGGGCCCGTCCGGATCCGAGGACTGACGTACCGCGACGCGCCCGTCGGCCAGCTTCATGGCTTCGAGGCAGTTGCCTCCGTTGCCGCCGCTCCAGGGCTTGTGCCAGCCCTCGCTGCCGAGTTCGCGCGCCGGCATGCCGTTGTAGATCGGCTCGCCGTCGACGCCCCGTATCCGGTCCTTGATCGAGTCCATTCACAGCTCCTTGCGGAGATCGCGGAGGATCTCCTTTGTGCGTTGCGCCGTCGCGGCATGCGCCGCCATGCGGTCCATGACTTCGAGGTGGGTCGCCACCTCGGGGCGCGCGTCGAGATAGACGGCGCCTGTCAGGTACTCGCTGTAGACCATGTCCGGCAGTTCTGACATGGCAAATCGGAACAGGACGAAGGGTCCGTACGTGCCCGGGTGCGGGCCCGCGGCGAACTCGGCGACCTGAAGCGTCACGTTCGGCAGCTCCATCGATTCGAGCAGCCGGTCGATCTGGGCGCGCATCACGTCCGCGTCGCCGACCGGGCGGCGCAGGGCGGTCTCGTCCATCACGACCCACAGGCGCGGCGCGTCCTCACGGGTGAGCAGCGCCTGGCGGCGCAGGCGGAGCGCGACGTGCCGTTCGACGACGTCGGGGTCGTCGGCGAGCGTGCGCCCTATGGCCCCGGAGGTGAGCACCCCGCGCGCGTAGTCCTCGGTCTGGAGCAGGCCCGGCACGAAGTGCGGGTCGTAGGACCTGATGAGGCGGGCCGCACCCTCCAGGCTCACGTACATGGAGAACCAGTTGGGCAGAATGTCGTGGTAGCGCTGCCACCAGCCCGGCTTGTTCGCGTCCTCCGCGAGCTGCACGAAGGACTCGGTCTCGTCGTCGGCGACGCCGTAGGCCTTCAGGAGCAGCTGGACGTACGGGATGCGCAGCGAGACCTCGGCGGTCTCCATGCGGCGGATCGTCGCGGCGGTCACGCGGAGTACTTTCGCGGCCTCCTCGCGCTTGAGCCCGGCCCCCTCGCGGAGATCCTGCAGCCGACGGCCGAGGACGACCTGACCGACCGTCGGCGCGGACGGCGGTTCACTCACGCCGCCTACCTCCCAGTAGTCCCGGTGTCTGAATCCCGCCACTTCTGACCACGGAAAAAGGGCCGCAAGAGGTCTCTCACCGGCCGTTTCCCTGTGGTTAACCCCCGACGGGGGTTGCGTGGCGTGCTGCTGCGAGCAGTCTGCCATGTCCGCTCCACACGGCATACGCCACTCTGCACTTTTCAGAGTGACCCTTGCCAAGTGTTCTTGACGGGGAGATAGTGGCAAGCGTGACTCCGTCTGCGCCTTTAGGAACAGAAGCCGGCGAAACTACGCTCGGTGATCGTTCGGGTACCCCGACAGGGGCCCACCCGTCGGTTTCCCGCCGCAGCAGTTTCGAATTGGCTCCCCACCCGGGCTCCGCCGCTCAGGCCCGGCGCGTGACGCGTACCCACCTCAGTGCGTGGGGCGCGTGCGAGGACACCTGCGACGCGGCGGCCCTCGTCGTGTCCGAACTGGTCACGAACGCGATCGTGCACACAGCGAGCCGGCGCATCCACTGCGAACTGCGCGAGCTGTGCGACGACTCCGGTGACCGGCTGCGCATAGCGGTCCGCGACGAGGGCTGCATCCCCGGTGACGCCCGCGTGGGCAGAGCGACGCCCGAGGAGGAGCACGGCAGAGGGCTGCTCCTCGTGGCCGCGGTCGCGACCGCGTGGGGCGCCCAGGAGACCGGGCCCGGCCTCCTCGTCTGGGCCGATCTGCCCCGCGACGATCGGGCCCCGAGACAGGCGGGTCCCGAGCCCGGCGCCTCGGACGGCGCCGGTTGGGCCTGGTGAACGCCCGCATCCGCCGAGCGGCGGGCGGCAAGACGAACGTGCGAAACGGGATCGAATGGGCGTGGTGACGACGGGCAAGCGGACAATGCACTTGAACTCGCTGGCCGCACTGGCAAGGAAGCGGGGGGCCCGGCGTCAGCCCGGCGCCCCGCTTCCCGGCCGCACTCCGCCCGTGCGGCTCAGGGTGCCCGCGGGCATGACCGCGCCGCTCGGCTGCGACGCCGTCGCGGTGCCCGAGGAGTTCGGCCGGGCGATGGCGAAGCGCCTGCCGCGGATGGGCTGTGTGTACGCGGACGGGGCGCACTGGTGGTGGCTCGTGCCCTCGGACTCCGACGTGTCCCTGGAGTGGCCCGCACCGGCGTGCTACACGGCGGGCGCGATCGTCCAGGACGCCCCGCGGACGCCCGACCTGGTGCACTGCCCGGACGGTACGGTGCCGTACACGCCGCCGATCCCGCTCTACCTCGCGCTGTGCCGGGTCACCGGGACCACGCCGGTGTGGTCGCGGTCGGTCGGCGCGTCGTAGGTCCCCGTCCGCGCGAGGGCGTCAGCCCACCGGTTCGGCCGCCGACGCCGGCACGATCACCAGGAACGCGTCGGTCACCAGGTCCATGACCACTTCGGCCGGCTGGCCCTCCTGACGGCGCCTGCTCGCGTACTCCTCCGCGGGCCAGGAGCCGCGGGGCCCGCCCGCCGGGAAGCGTTGCAGCACCACTCGTCCATTGATCATCGTCGTCCCTGCCCCCGTGATCGTGCCGATGTGCGGCGCCCGGAGCGTCCGGACACTTCATGAGGGAGAACGCTGACAGGGCCGGTTCCGGCTCGCAACGTGACGTAAATGACACCGAGTTGAGACGAGGCCGGGCCGTACGCGGACGAGCCCTCAGTCGACGTACTCGTCGTGGTACCGCACCCGCGCGCTGCCCGCGGGCGCCCCGAGGGACGACGAGCGACCCGCCGGCTGTTCCCACTCCTCCTGGCGGCCCAGGGCGGTGAGGTCCAGAAGGTTGTTGGTGAACCCGATGTGGTCCATCCCGCGGGCGAACGTCGAGTACGTGTGGAAGACCCGGTCGCCCTCCCGCAGGAAGCAGCTGATCGCGGGCTGCTCCTGGAGGATGCCGTCCTCGCCCACGACGGTCGCTCCGAAGTCCCGGTTGAAATCGCTGAGATGGGACGAGTACCAGGGCACCGTCCAGCCCATCCGCGCCTTGAACGGCAGGATTCTGGTGAACGGCGCGCGGGACACCGCCGCGAACTCCGTGCCGCGGGCCCGCAGATGTGCCAAGTGCCCGATCTGGTCGAGGAATCCGGAGCAGCTGGGGCAGCCGGCGTCCCAGTCCGGGGCGAACATGAAGTGGTAGACGACGAGTTGGTGCCGGCCCTCGAACAGGTCGAGCAGCTCCGACTTCCCGTCAGGGCCCTCGAAGACGTACGACCGGTCGATCTCCACCATGGGCAGCTCGCGCCGCCGTGTGTTCAGTGCGTCCCGTGCGCGGGTCGCCGCCTTCTCCAGGGCGAGCAGTTCCTCGCGCGCGGCGAGCCACTCCTCGCGGGTGACCACCTTCGGCAGCCCCATGGTTCCTCCTCCGGTCGTGTCTCTCGTCAGGGGTGACCGGGGGCCGGTGCGGAACTCATCGCTGCGGCCGAAGTTTTTCCGAAGGAATCCCTCAGGAGTCGTGGAGGAGTCCTGTCCTCCCCGCGCGGCCGCTGGCACGCTGGCCGCCCCGGCCCCGCCAGGGCCGGCCAGCGGACGGAGCACGCCATGCTCGTCGGTACCTGGAACCTGGAGAACCTCTACCGCCCCGGCAGCCCCTACGGCCCGCGCGACAAGGCCACTTACGAGGCGAAGCTCGCCTCGCTCGCCGCCACCCTGAACCGGCTTCGGCCCACCCTGCTCGGCGTGCAGGAGGTCGGTGACCCGGCGGCGCTCGACGATCTGGTGCAGCTGCTCGACGGCCGGTACACGACGACGCTGTCGCAGTACCCGGACGAGCGCGGGATCCGGGTCGGCTTCCTCGCCGACGTCGCCGTGGACGTGGTCGCGGACACGGCCGCGTTCCCGCGGGCCCTGCGCCCGGTGCAGGTCGACGACGGCGGCAGGACCGTGGACCGGGCGGGCCGGGGCATCCTCGCGGTGCACTTCTCGACGCGGGCGGCGTGGCTGACGGCCGCCGTCTGCCACCTCAAGTCGAAGCTGCTCGGCTATCCGGGCGGCCGGTTCGTGCCGCGCGACGAGGGCGAGCGGGCGCGCTACGCGGTGTACGCGCTGGAGCGGCGGGCGGCGGAGGCGGCGACCGTACGCGCCCTCGCGGACACCCTCATCGGGGAGGACGGCCGCCGCACACGCGTCGCGGTCCTGGGCGACTTCAACGACGAGGTGTCGGCGGCGACCACCCAGATCCTCCAGGGCCCGCCCGGCTCCGAGATCGGCACGCCCGGCTTCGACCACGCCGACAAGGGCGACGCGCGGCGGCTGTGGAACGTGGCGCCGCTGATCCCCGAGGAGCAGCGGTACTCGCGGGTGCAGGCGGGACGCCGTGAGCTGATCGACCACGTCTTCGTCTCGCACGAACTGCTCGGCCACGTCGTCCGCGCCGGGACCGGCCCGGCGCGCGATCCGTCCGGCGCCGCGCCCGAACCGCTGCCGTCGGTGGGCACGGATCCGGCGGACCGGCGGGACGCGCCGGGCTCGGACCACGCGCCCGTCTGGATCGACCTGCGGCCCTGAACGGTGCCCGTCAGGCGGCGAGCTCCGCGAGCAGCACGTCGATCCTGCGCGCGTGCTGCTCGGGCACCCGCCCCGTGTCGTCGACCTGCACGGCGCACGCGGTCGTCGCGTCGACGAGCCGCTCCAGAACAACGGTCACCTGCCGCGAGCCGTCCGAGTGCCGTGCGAGGACCGGCAGCTCGGCGGCGGCGAGATCCACCGCGGCCCGCGCCTGCGCGAGCGTCCGGTACGCCTCGCGCCGCAGCGCCCACCGCCCCTGCCGGTCGACGCCCGCCGCACCCTGCCCGGACTCGCTCAGCACATGCCGTACGTAGGCGTGGGCGGCGTCGTGCGCGACGGCGAGCCGCACCCGCACCCCGCCCCCGCGGTGCCCGCCGGGCAGCGGAAGATGTCCGGCGACCAGCACGATCGCGCACGCGAGGAGCGTCTCGGTGATCCGCCCCCAAGAGGCCTGCGGCTCCCCGCCCAGCATCACCAGGGACAGCACGAAGACGGTGACGACGGCGGTCTGCGCGGCGAAGTGCCGGGTGGCGACGGGGATCAGCGCCCCGCAGGCGGCGACGAGCGCGACGAGCCCGAAGGGCTGGGGCAGCACGGCGGCGAGCCCCGCGAAGAGGACGGCGCCCGCGACGGTCCCGGCGGCCCGGCACAGCGCGCGCGAGGCGAGCGGCCCGAGGTCCGGCTTGACCAGGAAGACGGCGGTGGCGGGCAGCCAGTACCAGTGCAGCGGGTGCAGGGCCTGGGCGACGGCGGCGCTGGCCCCAAAGGAGAGCCCGACCCGGACGCCGTACTCACGCCCGGCGGGACCGGTCGCCCGGCGCAGCAGCGCGCCCGCCGACGCGCGCCTGCGGGCCGACGGCTGGTGGAGCCCGGAGCCGTCGAACGCCTCGGCGGCCCGCAGCAGCGCCTCGTCGAGGGCACGCAGCCCCGCGTCGGCGCGGGCGGGGGCGGGCAGCGCGCCGGGCGCATCGCCGGTCCGTACGGCGGCGGCGAGGCGGCGCGGCCCCTCCCCGGCTCGCGCGGGCACCGGTTCCCCGGCCCAGGCGAGCGCGGTGGCGGCCTCGGCGAGCGGCAGGGCGGCGGAGTACTGGCGGCGCAGACGCAGGGTCGCCCGCGAACGGCCGCGCCGCAGGGCGTCCTGCGCCTGGTCGAGCGCGGCGGTCAGCGCGACGCGGCGCGCCTGGGCCTCGGGGCCGCCGACGGCGTCGAGCAGCCGGGCCACGGCTTCGTAGACGGAGGCGACGGCCGCGCGCTCGCCGTCGTACAGGTAGCCGAGGCCCTTCGTGCGGACCGGCGAGGGCAGCAGCAGTCGCAGCAGGATCAGCCACGCGGCGCCCCCGGCGAACAGCAGCGCCCGCTGCCAGCCGGGCTCCGGCAGCGGCATCCCGGCGCCTATGGCGACGGTGACGAGGAACTGGGTGCCCGCGGAGGACGCGACGGGCCCGATGGCGCTGAAGGCGCCGCCCACGAGCCCGAGCACGGCGAAGAGGCAGGCGACGAGCGCCCCGGTCGGCAGCGCTCCCCCGGCAAGGCTGCCGACGGTCATGCCGAGGGCCCCGGCGAGCGCGGGCCCGCCGAGCCGTGTGACGGCGGCGAGCCGGGGACCCGGCCGGTCGTTGACCCCGGCGAGCAGCGTCCCGAGCGCGAGCAGCACGCCGCTGGACGGCCGCCCGGCGGCGACGGCGACGAGCAGCAGCGGCCCACCGGCCAGGGCCCCGCGCACGACGGCGGGCCACGGCACGGGCGCGCGCTGGGCGCGCAGGGCGTGGCTCAGCCAGGGCGGGAGCGAGTGGGGGCGGCGCATGACGGCGGACAGACTCCTGTCGTACGAGCACGGAGGGGTGCCGGACGCCGTCGGCCAGCCTGAACTGGTCTGTCAAGAGTAAGCGGAGTTGTTGGAGGGGAGGAAACAGCGAGGTTTCCGGAATGTGACACTTGACCGTGCCCACGCGACGTACCTCTGAGAACAACGGCGGCTGGCCGGACCTTCCCGGCGACACGGCCCTCACGATCCACGTCCCGGAGGCGGACGCCCTGGTCCGCACGCCGTCGAGGGCGCACATCACCGTGCTCTACCCGTTCCTGCCGCTGGAGCGGATCACGCCGGACACGGACGCGGACCTGCGCGCGCTCTTCGCGTCGACGCCGCCGCTCCCCCTCGCGTTCTCCGGGGTGAGCCGCTGGCCGGGCGTCCTCTATCTGGCCCCGACGCCGGACGACACCCTGCGCACCCTGACGAAGTCGATCCGGGAGCGCTGGCCGGAGGCGGTCCCCTATCGGGGCATCTTCGGCGACGAGGGCCTGGACCCGCACCTCACGCTGGCGAGCGGCGCGGGCACGGACGACGTCCCGGAGACGGAGTTCACGGCGGCGCTGCCGCTGTACGCGCGCGTGGAGTCGGTGAAGCTGATCGTGACGGAGGGCGCGGGCACGGGCTGGCGGGACATCCGCGCGTACCCGCTCGGGCGTCACACCGACTGAGCCTCGGCGACCGCCCGGGCCAGCAGTTCCCGCGCCCGGTCGACGAGTTCACCGAGCGGCAGGTCCGGATCCGCGACGATCCGGTCGATGCCCCGCACCCCGGCCCGCTCCAGCAACCGCTTCTCATTGGTCACCCACTCCCCGCGCGCGGCGAGCACCGCGTGCGCGGCCTGCATGGCGGCGACGGCCACGGCGCCGACGACCTCGGTGCGCCCGCCGAGAGGCGCGTTGTTCCCCTTCGCGTACTCCAGGGTGATGGCGGCCCGCCCCCACCACACCTCGGGCGCGGCCTTGCGCAGGGCGCCGGGGTAGCCGTCGGGCACGGGAGTGTCACCGCGCAGCACGCGATTGACGGCGAGCTCGGCGACGACGAGGTACGACGGAATCCCGGCGAGATGGAACATCAAGGGCTCGACGCGAAACCGCCCTGCCTCGGCCTCGCTCAACTCGTGCTCGACGACGTCGAGATCCCGGTAGTGCACGTCGACGCGCCGCCCGTCGACGGTGAGCCAGGCCCCGCCGTTGAAGACGCCGCCGCCCCAGCCGCCGATCTCGGAGACCTCGCCCTCCCAGCCGACGTCCCGCAGATGCCGGGGCTCGAACAGCCCCTCGCTCCCCCGGTAGTACACGGCGGTGTCCCAGTCGCTCTCTGCGGTGTGGGTCCCTTGCGCACGCGATCCGCCGAGCGTGACGGCGTGCACCCCTGGCAGGGCGTCCAGCCGGGCGGCGAGGCGTTCGAGGAAGATGTCAGCGGTGAACTCGGACATGCGCCCACGCTACGCCCGCGGCGGCCGCCCCTGATCCACTCGGCCCACGGAACCGGCCTGGATGGTGACCTGATGGGTGCCGCCGCTGATGTGGTTGTAGGTGTTGTACGTCACCGAGGGCTCCGCGGGGCCGCCTGAGTCCAACTCGTCGAGGATCCGCCGGAGTTCGGCCGCGGCCTCGGGGTCGGCCCGCAGCGCCTGCTCCATCCGGTACTGCCAGGCGCCCTCGACGCGCCCGACCCGGTGCTCGTCGCCGGCCTCCCGCGCCTCGGCGACATCGACGCGCGACTCCTCCAACTCCCCGGCGACGGCGTCCGCTTCACCGTCCCGCCCGCGCGAGACGACCCGCGAGACCCGGTCCCGCACCCACGTCCAGCCGTCCGTGGTCATCTGCTGGACGAGGGCGGTGGCACCGGCGGTGGCGAGGGCGGTGAGTTCGGGGTCCATGAGCGAACGGTAATCGAGCGGCCACGCCCGCGTCAGTCCTTCATGGCGACGGCCTCCGCCCGCTCCCGCCGGCACACCACCCCGTACAACCCGGCCCCGGCCGCCGTCCCGATGAACCACGAATAGGCCGCCACGGAGCCGAAGTACGGGACGAGCGCGAGGACCACCGCGAGCGCCGCCGACGGGACGAACGCCGCCAGGGCCTTCGGGTTGACGCCCCGGCGGTAGTAGTAGGGGGAGCCCGGGCGCGCGTCGAAGAGGGCCGCCGTGTCGACCCGGCCGCGCTTCACCCAGAAGTAGTCGAGCATCAGGATCCCGAAGAGCGGGCCGAGGAAGGCGCCCAGTCCGCCCAGGAAGTAGTTCACGACATCCGGGTTCGAGTACAGGTTCCACGGCGTGACCAGGAGGGCCAGGACCGTCGAGATCGCCCCGCCGATCTTGAACGTGATCTTCTGCGGCCAGACGTTGGCCAAGTCGTACGCCGGCGAGACGAAGTTGGCGACGATGTTGACGCCCATCGTGGCGACCGCGAAGGTCAGGGCGCCGAAGACCAGGACCCACGTATTGCCGATCTTCGCCACCAGCAGCGCCGGGTCGGTGATCGCCTCGCCGAAGACCTCGACGCTGCCCGCCGTCACCACGACGGACAGCACCACAAAGGCGGTCGAGTTGATCGGCAGACCCCAGAAGTTGCCGCGGCGCACGGTCCGGTAGTCCGGCGCGAAGCGGGAGAAGTCGCAGAAGTTGAGCATCAGGGTGCCGTACGTGGCCAGGATCAGGCCGATCGCGCCGAACCACTGACGGAACTGTTCGCCGGTGGAGACCGGGTGCGGGGTCGAGGTGAGGGAGATCGTCCAGCCCGCCTTCGCCCAGACCCAGACCGCGAGGGCGAGCATCACGACCCAGATCGCGGGGCCGCAGAAGTCCTGGAACTTACGGACCGACTCCATGCCGCGCGTGATGATCAGGGACTGGACCAGCCACAGCACGAGGAAGGACGCCCAGCCCAGCGCGTGCAGGCCGAGGAACGAGTGTTCCGTCCACGACTTCGTGGCGGGGAACGCGGCGAGCACCATCACGTTGACCGCCACGGAGGCCAAGTACGTCTGGATTCCGTACCACATGATGGCGATCACGGCCCGGACGAGCGCCGGGATGTTGGCTCCCCAGACGCCGAAGCCGATCCGGCTGACGACCGGGAACGGGACGCCGTGGCGCTGGCCGATGCGGCCCATCGCGTTGCAGCCGACGTAGATCAGGACGAAGCCGACGAGCAGCGAGGTGAGGACCTGCCAGGCGTTGAGGCCGAGCACCAACAGGCCCGCGGCGAAGGTGTAGTTGCCGAGGTTGTGGACGTCGGACATCCACAAAGCGAAGAGGTCGTAGACCTTCCACTTCCGCTCGCGGGCCGGCGCCAGGTCCTCGTTGGTCAGGCGCGGATCGGGCGGGACGGGCGCGGTGGTCGCGGACCGGGGGTGCACTGGCTCTGCCACGGACATAGGGGTCCTCCGGCGAGAAGACGGGAAGGCGGGGGGAGAGCGGGAAGGTTTGGTATACCAATACCGCGCGATCGTCCCGCTGCCGACCCCGCCCGGCAATGTCCGTGCGGTTACATCTCCGTAAATCCACCCCGCCCCCTCTGTCCCTGCGGCGCATCGACGAAGATGGACCCATGACGACGGCAGGATCGGCGGAGCCCTTGGGCGCGGTGCGCGAGCGCGTGCTCGCGGCGCTGCGCGAGGACATCATCGGCGGGCGCCGCCGGCCCGGCGACCGGCTCGTCGAGCGGGATCTCGCCGACAGGTTCGGGGTCTCCCGGGTCCCCGTCCGTGAGGCGATCCGGGCGCTGCTCGCCGAGGGATTCGTGACGTACGAGACGCCCCGCAGGGCCGTCGTGCGCACCCTGACCCGCACCGACGTCACCGAACTGTACGAACTGCGCGAGGCCCTTGAGGTCTACGCCGCCGGGCTCGCGGCCGAGCGGGCCACCAAGGACGACCTCGCGGACCTGGAGGAGCTGCTGGCGCGCGCCGCACGCGCGACCAGCGAGGGCGACGCCGAGACCAACACCGACGTCAACTCCCGTTTCCACGACCGCCTGTTGGCGATGGCGCGCAACGAGCTCATCGTCTCCGTGATGCAGCCCGTCGGCGGCCGGCTGCGCTGGCTGACCCGGCGCGGCGAGGAGTGGGCGCACCAGCTGGCCGAGCACCGGGAGTTGTACGAGGCGCTGGCGGCCGGTGACGCCGAGCGGGCACGCACGACGGCGCTCACCCACGTACGCACCAACTATCACTCCACCGTGCGCCATCTCTTCGACGACGATCCCACCGCGTAACCGCACACCCGTCACCCCAGGAGCCCCGCCCCCGTGCCCACCCTGATCGGCGCCGCCCGCACCCGTCCCTGCACGCTCGTCGTGTGCCGGGGCTGCTGCTGCGGCGACGCCCGCAAGTACCCCGGCTACGACCACGACTGGCAGCTGGAGCGCTGGCAGGCGGCAGCCCGGTCCTCGCAGGGACGGTTCGCCGTGCGGGTCGTCGACTGCCTCGGCCCGTGCGACCAGGCGAACGTCGTCGTCCTCCAGCCCTCGGCGCAGGGGCGCGCCCGTGGTGGCAAGGCCGCGTGGATCGGCTGGTCGATGGGCGACGACGCGACCGACGAGATCCTGGCCTGGGCGGAAGCCGGCGGGCCCGGCCTCGCGCCCGCGCCCGTCGCCCTGGAGCTGCAGTTCATCGAGGCGCAGGGCGAGCGTGTCAGGCGCCGCCGCCGCTCCCGCTGAACCTGTCCAGCGCGGCGACCAGTTCCTCGGTGATGCCGGGCGCGCCCGCGTTGTGCCCGGCGTCGTCCACGACGATCAGCTCCGCCTCCGGCCAGGCCCGCGCGAGGCGCCACGGGGTGCCGAGCAGATTGCCGAGGTCCACCGTGCCCTGCACCACCACCGCCGGGACCCCCTTCAGCAGGGGCAGGTCGCGCAGCACCGTGTCGGGGCCGTCCAGGAAGTGGTTCCGCGCGAAGTAGTGCGTGACGGTGCGCGCGAATCCGTACCGGAAGTCCGGGTCCTGGTAGCGGGGCACGGAGCGCGGCGGCTGCGAGACGCACGCCGTCTCCCAGTCGGTCCAGGCGAGGGCGGCCCGCTCGCGCACCGCCGGGTCGGGTGACTCCAGGAGCCGGTTGTAGGCGGCCGCGAGGTCGCCGTCCCGCTCCCCCCTCCGGCAGCCCGTCGAGGAACGCGGCGAACGCTTCCGGGAACACCGCGCCGAGGCCCCGCGTCAGCAGGTCGACTTCTTGCCGGCTGCCCGTCGCCAGGCCCGTCAGGACCAGTTCGGAGACGGACTCCCGGTGCGTCTGCGCGTACCGCAGCGCCAGCACGGAGCCGAAGGAGACGCCCCACACCAGCCAGCGATCGATCCCGAGGTGGGCGCGGAGCCGCTCCAGGTCGGACAGCAGCCCGGGCAGCGTGTTGACGCTCATGTCCGTGTCGTACACGCTCGCCGACGGCGTGGAGCGGCCCGCGCCGCGCTGGTCGAGCAGCACGATCCGGTAGCGGTCCGGGTCGAACAGGCGGCGGGTGAAGGGTGTGGCCCCGGACCCCGGCCCGCCGTGCAGCACGACGGCGGGCTTGCCGTCCGGATTGCCGCAGGTCTCCCAGTGGATCCGATTGCCGTCACCGACGTCGAGGAGGCCCTGCTCGTACGGTTCGAGGGGTGGGTACAGAGGCATCCGGCGAACGTACTACCCGCCCGGTACCTCCTGCGCCTTGATGCCGCGCATCCGTCCGTACGCGTAGACACAGCCCGCGAGCGCCAGGTCGGACAGCAGCATGAAGCCGATGGAGTACGAGTTCTGCGAGCTGTAGATCGCGCCCATGACCAGTGGCGGGACGAAGCCGCCGAGGCCGCCGATGGCGCCGACGATGCCGGTGACCGAGCCGACCTGGGACGGTGGGGTGACCTGTGCGACGAGGGCGAAGACGCTGCCGCTCGCGGTGCCGAGGCCCGCGCCCATGACGAGCATGTCGGTCGTGCCGCCGGGCGCCAGATTCGGGTTGAAGGCCTGCACGATCGCGAAGAGCGCGACGACGCCCAGCGCCCACGACGTGACGACCGCCGGGTGGACCCGGTCGGAGAGCCAGCCGCCGAACGGCCGGAAGATCACGGTGACGAGGGCGAAGCCCGCGGCCTTGGTGCCCGCGTCGATGGGGTCGAGGTCGTACCAGGTCTTCAGGTACGTGGGCAGATAGGTGCCGTACGCGACGATGCCGCCGAAGCCGATCGCGTAGAGGGCGGACAGCTCCCACGTCACGCGCAGCTTCCCGGCCTGGCCGAGGCGTTCGCCGAGCGAGGTCGTCGGGATGGTGCGGCCGGGGTGGTCGCTGATGAGGAACCAGGCGACCACCACGTACGCGGCGAGCGCGATGGCCACGATGTAGAACGGGAGGTTCTCGCCGTGCTTGGCGATGCGCGGCGTGAAGTAGCCGGACAGCGCCACACCGCCCATGCCCATGCCGAAGATGCCGACCGCCGCGCCCCGCTTGGCGGGCGGGAACCAGGAGTTCACCAGCGGCACGCCGATGGCGAACGTGGTGCCGCCGAGGCCGAGCAGAAACCCGACGAGGACCATCGCGAGGTACGAGTCCCTGGCCACCGTCACCAGGAGCACAGGGATGATCGTGGCCGCGGTGACCAGCGGGAACATCAGCTTGGCGCCGAACTTGTCGGTCAGGGCGCCGACCGGGATCCGGCCCAGCGAACCGACGATCACCGGCACGGCGACCAGGAAGGACTGCTCGAACGAGCTGAGCTTCAGCGATTCGCCGAAGGCGCTGCCCAGCGGGGCGATGAGGTTCCATGCCCAGAACGTGAGCGCGAAGCCCACGGTCGCCACGATGAGGTTGCGGTAGGCCGCCGCAGGCGGCTTGGACGTCGTCTCCTGCGCTGTCTGTGCTGCCACACGGCCACGCTAGGAAGCGGGAGCGCCGCGGTCCTGCGGAGTTGGGCCGAACGGGTGCAATCCGGCCGACTCCGCCGCGTCCCGCAGGACGCTCCGCAGCATCTCGGGGGTGAGCCTGCCCGTGAACGTGTTGCGCTGGCTCACGTGGAAGCAGCCGAAGATCGCAAGCTCTTCGAGGTCGACGCGGGCGCCGTGCGCGAAGGCGGGGCGCGGGCGCGGCACCTCCCAGCCCGCCTCGGCGAACGCGGGCAGCGCCGCCTGCCAGCCGAACGCGCCGAGCACGACGACCGCGCGCAGGGTGGGCCGCAGCAGGTTCAGCTCCTGGACGAGCCAGGGCCGGCAGGTGTCGCGCTCGGCCGGGGTCGGCTTGTTGGCGGGCGGCGCGCAGTGCACGGGCGAGGTGATCCGCACGCCGTGCAGGGTGAGCCCGTCGTCGGCGCTCACCGCGTCCGGCCGGGAGGCGAGCCCGATGTCGTACAGGGCCCGGTAGAGGACGTCGCCGGACCGGTCGCCGGTGAACATGCGGCCCGTGCGGTTGGCGCCGTGCGCGGCGGGCGCGAGGCCGACGATCAGGAGCGAGGCGTCGTGCGGGCCGAAGCCGGGGACGGGCCTGCCCCAGTACGTCTCGTCGGCGAAGGCCGCGCGCTTGGTGCGCGCGACCTCCTCACGCCACTCGACGAGCCGCGGGCAGGCCCGGCAGTCGCTGATGCGCCCGTCGAGTTCACCGAGACCGTCCATGTCTCCCGACGATAGGGGCTACGTGAACGCGGCCCCCAGCGCGACGAACACGCAGACCAGCACGAACAGGACGGCGAGCAGCGGCCACACGAACCGCAGGTACCGGTCGTAGCCGACCTTGGCGAGGGCGACGCCGCCGATGGTGACGGCGGTCGTCGGCACCCACAGGTTCATCCAGCCGCTGGCCGCCTGCCACGCGGTGACGACGACCGCCCGCGAGACGTCCGCGAAGTCGGCGAGCGGCGCGAGGATCGGCATGGCGAGGGTGGCGTGCCCGGACGTGGACGGGATGAGGAAGGCGAGCGGCAGGTTCACGAGGAAGACGATGATCGCGAAGATGCCGGACGAGGTGCCCTTCACGACGCCCTCGATCGCGTGCAGCACCGTGTCCGTGATCTTCGAGTTGTTCATGATCACGGTGACGCCGCGGGCCAGCAGGATGACGAGCGCGGGCGAGACGAAGTCGGCGGCACCCTGGATGATCGTCGAGCTGAGCTTCTGCTCGCCCATCCGCGCGACGATTCCGACGAGCACGGCCGCGACCAGGAACACCGCCGCCAACTGCGGGAACGACCAGTCGAGTTCGAATCCGTACGGGGTGGCTCCGGCGTCGCCGGTCAGGGCGCTCGCCCAGGGCACCACCGAGAAGATCATGAAGGCGAAGACCAGGGCCGTGACGCCCAGCACGGACTTGTGCAGGGCGGTCAGCTCGGGGACCTCGGCCGATGCGGTGTCCGTCTCGTTCAGGTCCCGGTCCCCCGGCAGGAAGCCGGAGATCGAGCGCTCCGGGTCGCGCCGCACCCGCTTCGCGTAGCGGATGACGTACGCGATGGTGACCCCGGTCAGCACGATCCACATCACGAACCGCAGCGCGATGCCGTCGCCCAGCGAGATCTCGGCGGCCGAGGAGGCGACTCCGGTCGCGAACGGGTTGACCGTCGAGCACAGCACGCCGACGCCCGCGCCGAGGATGATCGCGCCGACCGCCGTCATCCGGTCGTAGCCGAGCGCCAGCATCAGCGGCACGATCAGCCCGTAGAACCCGAGCGTCTCCTCGGCGAAGCCCTCGACCGTGCCGAGGACGGAGAAGACGGCCATGACGCCCGCGATGAGGAGCGCGCCGCGGTCGCGCAGGCGGTGGGCGAGGCGGCCGATGCCGCGGTCGAGGGCGCCGGTCGCGAAGACGACGGTGATGAACGCGCCGATGGCGAGCACGAAGAGGAAGACGCCCGCGCTGCCGTACAGATCACCGGAGTTGTCCGGCGAGACGAGCGAGGTCTTCGGGTCCTGGATGCCGTAGAGGCCGTTGACCGGCGCGAGGAACAGATCGTTGAGCCGGTCGACGAAGCTCTGCCCGGAGTCGACGCGCTGGTACGTGCCCTCGACGGGCGCGCCGTCGCCGTTCCTGTCGTACTCCCCCGACGGGATCAGGAACGCGAGCAGCCAGATCGCGATCGTGACGACGGCGAGGACGGTGAGGGCGCTGGGGAAACTGAACTTCTTCTTCGCCGGGGGCTGTTCGGGAGCCTCGGTCGTGCCGGTCGTGCTCATGAACCGCTCCCGAAGTCGGCCGCGTACTCCCGCACGAACGCGCACATCGCGACGACCGTGGCGTGCAGTTCGGAGAAGAGGACACGCTCGTTGGGGGCGTGCAGATTGCAGAGGTTGTCCTGCGCGCCGAAGAGCAGCACCTCGGCGTTCGGGGCGGCCTGTGCGAGGCCGTTGACCAGCGGGATGGAGCCGCCGGTCGCGACGTACGAGGCGTCGGTGCCCCATGCTTCCTTGAGCGCGGCGCAGGCCGCGCGGTAGGCGGGGCCGCCGGTGTCCGCCTCGTAGCCGGGGCCTGTGTCGCCGGGGGTGACGGTGAGCGCGATGCCGAAGGGCCGCAGCGAGCGCAGATGCCGGACGAGCAGTTCTTGGGCCTCGTTCGGGTCCTGCTGGGGGTGGAAGCGCAGGTTCAGCTTGGCGCGGGCGTGCGGGACGACGGCCGACGCGGCGCCCGCCACGCTGGGCGCGTCGAGGCCGATGACGGTGATCGCGGGTCCGCTCCACAGGCGCTCGCCGAGGGTGCCGCTGCCCAGGAGCGGCAGCCCTTCCTCGATGCCGGCGAGCTCGCGGAACTCGTCGTCGGTGTAGCTCGTGCCGGTCCACTCGTCGCGGCGCAGGCCCTCGACGGCGACGTCGCCGTGCACGTCGTGCAGCGTGGCCAGGGCCTTGAGGAGGACGAGCAGGGCGTCGGGGGCCGCGCCGCCGAACTCGCCGCTGTGGCGGGCCTCTTCGAGCGTGCGGACCTCGACGGTGACCTCGGCGGCGCCGCGCAGGCCCGTGGTGAGGGTGGGGGTGCCAGGGCGGATGTTGCCGAGGTCGGCGATGACCATGGCGTCGCAGGCGAACCGGTCCGGGTCGGTCGGCGGGTACGCGTCGAAGGGGCTGCCGTACTCCTCCTGGCCCTCGAAGACGATCTTCACGCCGACGGGCGGCCGGCCGCCGAAGGCCCGCAGCATGCCGAGGTGGGCGATGACGTTCGACTTGTCGTCGGCGATGCCGCGCGCCCGCAGCCCGCCCTCGATCTCGGTCGGCACGAACGGCGGCGACTTCCACAGGCTCTCGTCGCCGGGTGGCTGCACGTCGTAGTGGGAGTAGAGCAGGACGGTCGGGGCGTCGGGCGTGGGCGGCGGGATCTCGCCGAAGATCACCGGCGCGGTGTCGGGCAGGTCGAGGGTCTCGACGTGCTCCACGCCCGCGTCCCTCAGCAGCCCGACGAGCAGGTCGTGCGCCTCGCGCACCGGCTCCTGCGGGTGGCCGGGGAAGGCGACGGACGGGATGGCGGCGAGCCGCTCCAGGTCGGACCGCAGCCCGTCCATCAGTCGGTCCACCTCCGCCCGCAGGTCCTTGTCCGTGGCTGCCATGACGTACACACCCCTCGCTCGCACCTTGTTGCGTTTTGCCCGGATTATCCGTGCAGAGTGGGGGTGGTTCGTCCGGGGCTCGCCGACGGGGGCGGCAACGGCATTAAGGTCGACGCATGGCATCGGAGACACCGGGAACGTCACAGCCGCCGCAGGACGGCAGCGTGCGGGTCGACAGCTGGATCTGGGCCGTACGCCTGGTCAAGACGCGCTCGGCGGGCGCCGCCGCCTGCAAGGGCGGGCACGTCAAGGTCAACGGGACGAGCGTCAAGCCGGCGTACGCGCTGCACATCGGGGACGAGGTGCGGGTGCGCCAGCCCGGCGGACGCGAGCGCCTGGTCAAGGTCAAGCGCCTGATCCGCAAGCGGGTCGGGGCGCCGGTCGCCGCCGAGGCCTACGTCGACAACTCGCCGCCACCGCCCCCGCGCGCGGTCGTCGCCCCGGTCGGCGTCCGCGACCGCGGCACGGGCCGCCCCACGAAACGGGACCGCAGGGAACTGGAACGCCTGCGCGGCGTCTTCGGCCAGGGGCCGGGAAGCGACTCGAGCCCGTCCGACGATTGAGCGGCACATCAAGCCCCTGCAGGGGGCACCTCCCAGCGGTAGCTGGGGGAGATTGAGCAGCGGGGTCCGGGGCGGAGCCCCGTGGCGTGGGAGCGGCGCCCGAACTCAACGGACGCCGCACACCGTCACGCCGGAACCGCCCGCACCCAACTCCCGTTCTCCGTCAACACCCGGTCGATCTTCAAATCGGCCTGCGCCAGCGCCTGTTCGAACTCCTCCGGGGTGAGCGGGCGGGCCCGGTACGTCTGGGTCCACACCGCGTCCGGGAACACGTACTCGACCTTCACCGAGCGCACCCCGTCGCCGACCGGCTCCGAGTGGAGCTTGCGGATCGTGAAGCCGCCGCCGGGCCCGGTCACCTCACGCGGCAGGTTCTCGTGCGCGCCCTGCGGCTCGCGCTGGATCAACACACAGCCGTCGGCGGCGACATGACGCCGGCACGCGGCGAGCATCCCGGCCCGCACCTCGGCGTCCCCGGTGTGGACGAGGATCGACCCGAGCAGCACCGCGTCGAACGTCTCGCCCAGGTCGAGGTGCTCGATGGCGCCGCGCACGGTGCGCGCTCCCCTGACCCGCTCCAGCATCTCCGGCGACTCGTCCACCGCCGTCACCGTGAAACCGCGCTCGACGAGCGGGTGCGTCACGCGCCCGACCCCGCAGCCGAGCTCCAGCAGCGTCGCGCCCGCGGGCACGGCGCCCGCGACGACGTCCGGCTCGTCCTCGGCCACAAGCCGCGAGTACAGCTCCACGGCGCAACCGTCGGGCGTGATCGCGCCCGGCCCCGTGCCCTCGTATCCCGTACGCATCTCAAGGCTCATGCCCGCCCAACGAACCACCGTGCCGGGCCGTTCCCCGCGCTCCGGCCGCCCGTGGCACCCTGGAAGGGGGAGCAGCACGCCCCCTTGCCCCGTCGCCCGCGCGCCGAGGGGATGGTGACCATGAACCGCGCGCATCCGCGGCACGCACATGTGCCGCACCCGGCGCACTTCGTCCGCACCGGTGACGAGCCGGTCACCGCGCGCAGCCCGCTGCGCCTGAGGCTCGGCCTCGCGCTGTTCGGGCTGGTCTGGACGGTCTTCGGAACCGTCGCGTTCCTCTTGGCGCACCGTCCGTGGTGGGCGCTGGCCTGCGGAGTCCTCTGGCTGATCACGACGGTCGACCTGTTCATGATCCTGCGCCACATCCGCCAGGGCCCGCACTACCAGCCGGGCCGGGACGTCCCGCCGTACCGCAGGGCACCCTGACGCCTCGGCCGTGACCCATCAATCGTGGCCTTTCGGCCGTGGCCTCGCGTCAGTCGTCGAAGCGCGCCGCCGCCAGGTACTCCGGCTGCGGATCGAGCGCGGCGGCGAGCCGGAAGTGCCGCCGGGCCTGCTGCGGCCGCGACCACCGCTCGTACGTCCTGGCCAGCGCGAAGTGCGCGAACGCGTTGTCCGGCTCGCGCTCCAGGACGATCGTGAACTCCAGCTCCGCCGCCCGCAGTTGCGCGGCGGCGAAGAACGCGCGGGCCCGCAGCAGCCGGGCCGCCGTGTGCTCCGGGTAGACCGCGAGCACGTCGTCCAGAAGCTTCACCGCTCCGCGCGGATCGCGCGCGGCCAGGAGCTGCTCGGCGGCGCGATAGTCGATGACGTGTGTCTCCGGGGTGGCCTCGGGCACGACGAACCTCCTCCTGGTGTCGAACAGGTCAACACCGTGGACCGTAAGGGCTATTCCTTCCCGTGGCCCGCCGGGGGAACACGCGCGGCGATCAGCGCGCGCGGCTCAGGGACACCGCGAGCACCATGCCCACGAGCACGAGCACGGCTCCCGCGATCATGAAGGCCCGGTCCACTCCGGGCCGCTCCCCGCCGAGCAGCACGGTCTCGCGCGGGTCCTCGGCGTCGTACGCGACGCTGACGACGCCGCCCGCGGGCAGCGGCCGCCGCTTGCTGGGCGGCACGGGCGAGACGACCTCGACGACCCGCCCGTCGCCCGTCTCGAACTGGAGAAGGGGCCGCTCGGACCCCTGCCGCGGCGGCTTGACCAAAGCCTGCGCGATGTTCCCCGCGCCCCGCACGCGGCGGGTCCTGCGCAGTCCGTACGCGCCCGCGGCCAGCGCCACCAGACCGCCGAGCGCGGTGCAGGCGGCGAGGACGATCACGCGGTGGCGGCGCGCGCCCGGCGCGCCAGCTCCGCCCACACCTCGTCGACGCGCTCTCTCAGCCGCTCGATGGGTACGTCGTTGTCGATGACGATGTCCGCGATCTCCAGGCGCTTCTCGCGGGTGGCCTGCGCGGCCATCCGGGCCCGCGCGTCCTCCTCGCTCATGCCGCGCAGCCGGGTCAGCCGGTCGAGCTGGGTCCCGGTACTGGCGTCGACGACGACCACGAGGTCGTAGAGGGGTGCCAGCCCGTTCTCGGTGAGCAGCGGTACGTCGTGCACGACGACGGAGTCGGGGCCCGCGGCGGACTCCAGCTCGGCGGAGCGGGTGCCGACCAGCGGGTGCACGATTCTGTTGAGCGTGGCCAGCTTGTCGGCGTCGGCGAAGACGATGGTGCCGAGCTTCGGCCGGTCGAGGCTGCCGTCCGGGGCGAGCACCTCGTCGCCGAACGCCTCGACGACGGCCGCGAGCCCCTCGGTCCCGGGCTCGACGACCTCCCGCGCGATCCTGTCGGCGTCGATCAGCACGGCCCCCCGCTCCACGAGCAGCCGTGACACCTCACTCTTGCCGGCGCCGATTCCGCCGGTCAGCCCCACCTTCAACATAAGCGGAAGCTTAGGCCCTGTGATCAGGCATCGCCTTCGCGTTCCGCCAGGAACTTCTCGAACTCCTGGCCGATCTCGTCGGCGGACGGGATGTCCACCGGCTCGGCCAGCATGTTGCCCCGCTGGTCCGCTCCGGCCGCCGCGTCGTACTGGTGCTCAAGGCCCTGGACGAGGGAGACCAGCTCCTCGTCGCCCTCCTGGACCTGGCGGTCGATCTCCGTCTGCGTGCGGTGCGCCTCGGTGCGCAGCCCGTGCGCGACGCCCGGCAGCACCATGCCGGTCGCGGCGGTGATCGCCTCGAGGACGGTCAGCGCGGCGTCCGGGTACGCGGAGCGGGCGATGTAGTGCGGGACGTGCGCGGCGACGCCGAGGACGTCGTGCCCTGCCTCCATGAGGCGGTACTCGACGAGGGACGCGGCGCTGCCCGGCACCTGTGCCTCGTCGAACGGGCTGCGGTGCCCGGGCACCAGATCGGTGCGGTTGCCGTGCGGGGTGAGGCCGACGGGGCGGGTGTGCGGGACGCCCATCGGGATCCCGTGGAAGTTCACCGCGAGGCGCACTCCGAGCCGCTCCGCGATCTGCCGCACGGCGGCCGCGAACCGCTCCCACTCGACGTCCGGCTCGGGCCCGGCGAGCAACAGGAACGGCGCCCCCGTCGCGTCCTGTACGAGCCGTACCTCGAGCACCGGCTCCTCGTACTCGGTCCAGCGGTCGCGCCGGAACGTGAGCAGCGGGCGACGGGCCCGGTAGTCCACCAGCCGGTCGTGATCGAACCTGGCCACCACCTGGTGCGGCAGCGAGTCGAGGAGCCGCTCGACGATCTGGTCGCCGGTCTCACCCGCGTCGATGTAACCGTCGAAGTGGTAGAGCATGACCAATCCGGCCGACTCCTGGGCCAGCGCCATGTCCACGGCGGCGAGCCCCTTCGGCTCCCATGAGTACAAATCCTGCGGATCAAGCACAGTGACCGCTCCTCCTCGTGTTCCCCCCGAACAACGACCGGAGCGGGTACGTACATTCCCGTTGGGGAGCGCCCCAAAGGGGCGCGGGGAACTGCGCGCGCAGCAACATCGCCGGTGGCACGGCCGACGAGCTCACCCTCTGTGGCCCAGGGCACAAAAAAACGGTGGGCCCGCACCGTAAGGTGCGGGCCCACCGCTAACTACCTGCTAGCGCAGAGCGTTTCAGCTCTGGCCACCCGCCAGCTTCTCGCGAAGCGCGGCGAGCGCCTCGTCCGAGGCGAGCGCGCCGGAGTTGTCGGCCGTCTCCGAGGAGTACGAGCCGCCGCCGCCACCGGAGGCGGCCGGAGCCGAGCCACCGGCGGGAGCCGCAGCACCCTCGGCCTCGGCCTGGGCGTCGGCCTCGCGGGACTTGATGACCTGAGCCTGGTGCTGCTCGAAGCGCTGCTGCGCCTCGGCGTACTGGGTCTCCCAGGCCTCGCGCTGGGTGTCGAAGCCCTCGAGCCAGTCGTTGGTCTCGGGGTCGAAGCCCTCGGGGTAGATGTAGTTGCCCTGGTCGTCGTAGGACGCGGCCATGCCGTACAGGGTCGGGTCGAACTCGACGGCCGACGGGTCGGCGCCGAAGGCCTCGTTGGCCTGCTTCAGCGAGAGGCTGATGCGGCGACGCTCGAGGTCGATGTCGATGACCTTGACGAAGATCTCGTCGTTGACCTGGACGACCTGCTCCGGGATCTCCACGTGGCGCTCGGCCAGCTCGGAGATGTGGACCAGGCCCTCGATGCCCTCGTCGACGCGGACGAACGCACCGAACGGAACCAGCTTCGTGACCTTGCCGGGAACGACCTGGCCGATCTGGTGCGTGCGGGCGAACTGCTGCCACGGGTCTTCCTGCGTCGCCTTCAGCGACAGGGAGACACGCTCGCGGTCCATGTCGACGTCGAGGACCTCGACGGTGACTTCCTGGCCGACCTCGACAACCTCGGACGGGTGGTCGATGTGCTTCCAGGAGAGCTCGGAGACGTGGACGAGACCGTCGACGCCACCCAGGTCCACGAAGGCACCGAAGTTGACGATCGAGGAAACGACGCCGGAGCGGACCTGACCCTTCTGCAGGGTGGTGAGGAACGTCTGGCGAACCTCGGACTGGGTCTGCTCGAGCCAGGCACGGCGGGACAGGACCACGTTGTTGCGGTTCTTGTCCAGCTCGATGATCTTCGCCTCGAGCTCCTTGCCCACGTAAGGCTGAAGGTCGCGAACGCGGCGCATCTCGACGAGGGAGGCCGGCAGGAAGCCACGGAGGCCGATGTCGAGGATGAGACCACCCTTGACGACCTCGATGACGGTACCGGTGACGATCCCGTCCTCTTCCTTGATCTTCTCGATCGTGCCCCAGGCACGCTCGTACTGAGCGCGCTTCTTGGACAGGATCAGACGGCCTTCCTTGTCCTCCTTCTGGAGAACCAGGGCCTCGATCTCGTCGCCGACGGCCACGACCTCGTTCGGGTCGACGTCGTGCTTGATCGAGAGCTCGCGGCTCGGGATGACACCTTCGGTCTTGTAACCGATGTCGAGGAGAACCTCGTCCCGGTCAACCTTGACGATGACGCCGTCGACGATGTCGCCGTCGTTGAAGTACTTGATCGTCTCGTCGATGGCGGCGAGGAAAGCTTCCTCGTTACCGATGTCGTTGACCGCAACCTGCGGGGTGGTGGCGGTGGTCTCGGTGCTGCTCGTCATGTGGGAAAGGGCTCCGGCGGACATTGAAAGTCGGTGGGTACTGCTACGCCGGGAGCCCGTTTCGCTCTGATGAAGCCGGACAGCCTTGGAAGCGCCGAATCCGGACTTCCCTGAGGAACCGGTGGCGCCTCGATAACCGAGGGGACATACAACAGATGCGAGCACAGCCTGCTATGTCCGAGGTGCGCAGGCCCGCAGCGCAACTTGTAGCATACGGGGGCAGCCGGACAGGGTCAATGCGCGAACGCGCACACCGGGGGCGGATCGCCGCATACCCGGCACAAAACCTGTCTCACGAGGCCACTCGCACCGCAGGGCCCGCAGATTATTACGAGGGAGCCGATCATCCAAGAGTCCGGACCAATCGAAGCGTACGACCCGCCCTCGTCGGTCGACGACGACTCGACCGCCACCCGGCGCGCCGCGGACACCACCGAGAGCGCCCGCGCCAACCGGGGCTGGTGGGACAGGAACGCCGACGACTATCAGGTCGAGCACGGCACGTTCCTGGGCGACGACCGCTTCGTGTGGTGTCCCGAGGGGCTCGACGAGATGGAGGCCGAACTGCTCGGCCCGCTCGACGAGCTCGCGGACAAGGACGTCCTGGAGATCGGGGCGGGCGCCGCGCAGTGCTCGCGCTGGCTGCTGGCCCAGGGCGCGCGCCCCGTCGCCCTCGACCTCTCGCACCGCCAGCTCCAGCACGCGCTGCGCATCGACGGCGGCAAGGTGCCGCTCGTGGAGGCGGACGCGGGCGTGCTCCCCTTCAAGGACGGCTCCTTCGACCTGGCCTGCTCCGCGTACGGGGCGCTCCCCTTTGTCGCGGACCAGGTGAAGGTGATGCGCGAGGTGCACCGCGTGCTGCGGCCCGGCGGCCGGTTCGTCTTCTCGGTCACGCACCCGATCCGCTGGGCGTTCCCCGACGAGCCGGGCCCGGAGGGGCTGAGCGTCTCCGCCTCCTACTTCGACCGCACCCCTTATGTGGAGCAGGACGACGAGGGGCGGGCCGTCTACGTGGAGCACCACCGCACCGTCGGGGACCGGGTGCGGGACGTGGTGGCGGGCGGCTTCCGGCTCGTCGACCTCGTGGAGCCCGAGTGGCCCGAGTGGAACACGCAGGAGTGGGGCGGCTGGTCGCCGCTGCGCGGGAACCTGATCCCGGGGACGTCGATCTTCGTGTGCGAGCGCGACTGAGGGAGCGAGACTGAGGGGGTGACCCCACCCTCTTCTCCCTCTTCCTCTCCGTCTCCTCGTTCTCCTCGTTACGACGCCCTGCAGGCACTTCCCGTACGGTCCGCGCTGCCCGCGCTGCGCTCCGCGCTCGACGCGGGCGGGGTCGCGGTGCTCGTGGCGCCGCCCGGCACCGGCAAGACGACGCTGGTGCCGCTCGTCCTCGCCGGGCTGCTCGACGAGGACGCCCCCGTACGTCGTGTGGTGGTCGCCGAGCCGCGCCGGATCGCGGCGCGGGCGGCCGCCCGGCGGATGGCGTGGCTGCTCGGCGAGAAGGTCGGGGAGCGGGTCGGTTACACGGTGCGGGGCGACCGCGTCGTCGGGCCGGACACCCGCGTCGAGGTGGTCACCACCGGAGTGCTGCTGCAACGGTTGCAAAGGGACCAGGAGCTGGCCGGCGTCGACGCCGTGCTGCTCGACGAGGTGCACGAGCGGCACCTGGACGCGGACACCGTGGCCGCCTTCCTGTCGGACGTCCGGGAGACGCTGCGGCCCGAGCTCGAACTGGTCGCGGCGTCCGCGACGACGGACGCCGAGGGGTGGGCGGAGCTGCTCGGGGGCGCCCCGGTCGTGACGGCCGAGGGCGTCTCGTATCCGGTGGACACGGTGTGGGCGCCGCCCGCTCGTCCGGTGCGGCCGCCGCACGGGATGCGGGTGGATCCGGCGCTGCTCACGCATGTGGCCTCCGTGGTGCGCCGCGCGCTCGCGGAACGGGACGGCGACGTGCTGTGCTTCCTGCCGGGCGTCGGCGAGATCGCGCGCGTGGCCGGGCAGTTGGGGGATCTCGGTGACGTCGAGGTGCTCCAGGTGCACGGGCGGGCGCCGGCCGCCGTGCAGGACGCGGTGCTGGCGCCGGGGGCGCGGCGGCGGGTCGTGCTCGCCACCGCCGTCGCCGAGTCGTCGTTGACGGTGCCCGGCGTGCGGGTGGTCGTGGACGCGGGGCTCGCGCGCGAGCCGCGGGTGGACCACGCGCGCGGGTTGAGCGCGCTGACGACCGTACGGGCTTCCCGCGCGACCGGGACGCAGCGGGCGGGCCGGGCCGGGCGTGAGGCGCCGGGTGTGGTGTACCGGTGCTGGGACGAGGCGGAGGACGGGCGCCTGCCGCGCTTCCCCTCCCCCGAGATCAAGGTGGCGGACCTGACGGCGTTCGCGCTTCAGGTGGCGTGCTGGGGCGCCCCGGACGCGTCGGGGCTCGCGCTGCTCGACGCCCCTCCGGGCGGGGCGATGGCGGCGGCCAGGGAGGTGCTCGCGGCGGTCGGCGCCGTGCGGGGCGACGGGAAGGTGACGGAGCGCGGCACGCGGCTCGCGCGGCTCGGGCTGCATCCACGGCTCGGCCGGGCGCTCCTGGACGCGGCGCCGCTCGTGTCGGGGAAGCGGGCCGCGGAGGTCGTGGCGCTGCTGAGCGAGGAGCCGCCCCGCGACTACGGGGACGATCTCGGGCAGGCGTTGCGTGCGGCCCGGCGTGGGCGTGACGCGTACTCCGGGCGGTGGCGCACCGAGGTGCGACGTCTTTCGTCGCTGGTGGAGCACGGTGGCGACGGCCGGGGCGGTGGCGGGTCCGACGACCACGCCGCCGGCACCGTCGCCGCCCTCGCCTTCCCCGAGCGCGTCGCCCGCAGGTCGGGCGGCTCGCTGCTGATGGTGTCCGGCACCCGCGCCGACGTCCCCGAGGGCTCCGCGCTGCGGGACGCCGAGTGGGTCGCCGTGGCCGTCGCCGACCGGCCCGTGGGGGCCGGGCACGCGCGCGTACGGCTCGGCGCCGTGGTGGACGAGGAGACCGCCCGCGGGGCCGCGGCGTCGCTGTTCCGGGAGGGGGACGAAGTGGCGTGGGCGGACGGCGGGTTGGTGGCCCGGCATGTCACCCGGCTCGGCGCCGTCGAACTCGCCGTACGGCCGCTCAAGGACCCCGCCCCCGGCCTCGTACGGGACGCCCTGCTCGAAGGGTTGCGGCGCGAGGGGCTCGGGCTGCTGCGGTGGAGCAGGGACGCCGTGGCGCTGCGGGAGCGGCTGGCCTTTCTGCGGCGGCACGTCGGGGAGCCGTGGCCGGACGTGGGCGACGAGGCGCTGCACGCGCGCGTGGACGAGTGGCTGGAGCCGGAGTTGAGCGCGGCGCGGCGCCGTGCGGACCTCGGGCGGATCGACGCCGGGGAGGCGCTGAAGCGGCTGCTGCCGTGGGCGACCGGGGAGGCGGCCCGCCTGGACGAGCTGGCGCCCGAGCGCCTTGCGGTGCCGAGCGGTTCGCGGGTGCGGCTCGACTACTCGGATCCCGGACAGCCCGTCCTTGCGGTGAAGTTGCAGGAGATGTTCGGGCTGCGCGAGACGCCGCGTGTGGCGGGTGTTCCGGTGCTGGTGCATCTGCTCTCGCCCGCCGGGCGGCCCGCCGCCGTCACCGCCGACCTGGCCTCGTTCTGGGGCGACGGCTACCGGTCCGTGCGGGCCGATCTGCGGGGCCGCTACCCCAAGCATCCGTGGCCCGAGGACCCGGCGACGGCCGAGCCCACGCGGCACACGAACGCCCGCCTCAGACGCTGACCGGGTCGGGCTCCGGCTCGGCCACCGGCGTCTCCTCCGGTTCGCCCGGCCGGCGGCTGCGGGCCTCCAGCCACAGCGAGAGCGCGAGCAGCAGCGCGCCGAGGATCAGGAAGCCCCACGGCAGGTAGGACGTCAGCAGCAGCACCAGGACGCGCTGGGACTTGACCAGGTCGACCGTCGACTCGATGAAGTCGGGGCGCATCTTGACGTCGCCGGCGAACGCGGTGACCTTCTTGTCGGGGTCCGCAGCGAGCAGGGTGCCGCCGCGCATCTCCTCCTTGTGCTGCTCCTCGCCGTAGACGGGGGCGCCGGTGGTCGGGTCGACCAGGAAGGTGCGGACGGTCGAGTACCACATCTGCGTGCCCGTCTTGGCGACGGATTCCGGGGTGATGCCCTTCACGGGCAGCTTCTTGGGGAGCGGCACCTTCGTCCACGGGATGGTCTGTTCGAAGCGGTAGATCTCCAGTCCGTGGAAGTTCTCGGTTCCCTTGTACTCGATGGGGCGGGTGACGCGGGCGCGCGCGTCGAAGTACTCGTAGTCGCGCGGCTCCGTCAGGAAGGGCCACTTGAACTCGATGCCCTCGCGCTTGACGGGGTCGCCGTCGACCGATTCGCCCTTGGCGTGCACGGGCGCGGAGCTGTGGGCGTCGAAGATGTAGCGCTCGGGGATCTGGGAGACCATCTTGCCGTCGGGCCCCACGACGTAGGTGAGACCGTCCCAGACGACGACGTCGCGTCCGGCGGACTTCTCCACCTCGTTCGACGCCTCGACGTTGCCCTTGAGGGTCTGCACGATGCTGAGCTTGGGGACCTTCTTCTCCTTCATGGTCCCGTAGTCGACGAGGGTCGCGTTCTTCGCCTCCAGGACCATCGTCTGGTACTGGCTGGGCGGGATCTTCGCGAGGCGCGGGAACGCGTACCAGCGCATCAGCGGGGACAGCGCCGTGAAGAACACGGCGAAGGCGAGCAGGATCAGGCTGGCCTTGCGGCGCATCGCGGCGGCCCTCCTCAGCTACGGGCGTGTCACGGGTGTTTGGGGACCGAGTGCAGCAGCGGTTTCGGGGACGTCTCACCCGGCGGGGCGCCGACGGCGCTCATGGTGAGGACGAGGGCGAGTGCCGCGGCCAGTCCGATGGCGGCGGCGATGAGGGCACGCATGTCCGACCTCCCTACAGCCCTACGACAGACGGAATCTGATGAGGCGTCAGGCCTCTGGGTCGGTGCACCGTAGCAACGCGGAGCGGGAATGAGAACACGTTGTGCGGGACGTAGTTGAGCCCCCGACCGCGTACCGGTCGGGGGCTCAACTGTGCGTCGTGCGGAGCGTGTTACGAGGCGGACGCCGCGGTCACCTTCAGCTCCGTCGTGAACGTCGCGCCGCCCGTCGTGGTGACGCGCAGCACGAACGTGCCGGTCTTGTCGCCCGCGTACAGCTTCGGCAGCGTGAGGCGCCCGGCGACGTCGGTCTTGAGGTCCGCGAACGTGCGGACCGTCCTGCCCTCGGCATCCTTGAAGTAGGGGCCCTCGGTCGCGGCGGTCGCGTCGTCCTCGGACGTGACGAGGGTGGCGGTCGCGGCGACCCCGACGGCGGCGGTGTCCTTGTAGGTCGCCTTCAGTTCGACGGCCTTGTCGAAGGTGCCGCCCGCCTCGCAGCTCAGCGCGTCGTCGCCGACGCGGACCAGCTTGTCGGCGCGTGCGGTGACCTTCGCCGTGAAGCTGTGGCCGACCGTGCTGTGGCCGACGACGGTGGCGCGGACCGTGAACTGCCCAGTCTTCCTGCCCGCCTCGATCGCCGGGGCGGTGGCCTTGCCGGAGCTGCTCGTGGTGACGGTGGCGCTGGTGGCACCGCCGGAGAACCTGGCGTCGGTGACACCGATGATCGCGAAGCGGATCTTCACGGAGCCGACGCCGGAGCCCGCCGCGTTCGTGGCCTTCACCTTGACCCGCTCGCCGAAGGAGTCGTCCTGAAGGGCGCCGAGGCTGCCGGTGCCCGCGTCGGCGAGCTTGGTGACGGACTGGGCGGGAGGGGGCGTCGGGCTCGTCGTGGGCGGCGGGGTGGTCTCGCCGGGGTCCTTCGAGCCGCCCGTACTGCCGCCCGTGTTGCCGCCGGGAGAGGTCGAACCGCCGTTGCCGGAGGGGGGCTTGGGCGGGTTCTTCGACGGGGCCTTCGTGCCCGGCGAGCCCGACCCGGAGGGACGCTCGGACGGCGTCGTCGACGGGCTCGCGCCGCTTCCGCCACCGCTGCTGGGGTGCCGGGGCCGGATGCCGGTGCCGTCGGGGATCGCGTGCGAGTGCTTGCGGAAGTAGTCCAGCCAGGCCAGAACGTGGGCGAGGTACTCCGTGGAGTTGTTGTAGCTGAGGATCGCCTTGTTCAGGTGCGTGGCGTTGGACAGGTCGCGGTCGGCGCGGCACAGGTAGTGGCCCGCGGCGAGGGCGGCGTCGTAGACGTTGTTCGGGTCCTTCTTGCCGTCGCCGTTGCCGTCCCGGCCCGCCCACTCCCAGGTGGAGGGGATGAACTGCATGGGGCCCACGGCCCGGTCGTGCACGGTGTCGCCGTCGTAGGCGCCGCCGTCGGTGTCGGTTATCTTCGCGAAGCCGTTGCCGTCGAGAGGCGGGCCGGTGATCCCGCTGAGCGTGTTGCCGTCCTTGTCGACGTTGCCCCCGTCCGCCTGCCCGGACTCGACCTGGCCGATCGCGGCGAGCAGCTGCCAGTCCAGGTTGCAGCCCGGCTTGCTGCCGCCTATCTCGGCCGCGGCCTTCTTGTACGCGTCGAGGACGGTCGCGGGTATGCCGGAGTAGTCGCCGCCGACCTTCCCGCCCGTGCCCGGCGAGGCCGTCGGGTCGTCGGTGGGGCTGTCCAGCGGGGGCAGCGTGGTGTCGTAGTCCGGACCCGTCGCCGCGTCCGGCGGGTTGTCGTCGGAACGATCCGCCGCGGACCTGCCGCTGTCCGCGTTCGGAGGGCTCACGCCCGGAGCCTGGGACGCGGAAAGGGCCGCCACCGCCGCGGCGGCGACCGCGGCCGTCATGACACCCCTGCGCAGTCGCCTGCCGAATACCGCCGCCATGCCTCGAACCCTCCCCTTGCCGCCTGTACCGATCCGCGACGCTCCCCAGCGCGCGGATCCCGCCGACCCTACGACAACTTCCGCCGCACAGACACCCGTTCGTGCCCGTTATTGACCAAATAGCCAGGTGGCGGTGGCGTACGATTCCTCGCTCGCGCGTAGCGGACAACAGGGGGACACATGCCGTTCACCATCAGCCACGCCGCTGCCGTGCTCCCGTTCCTGCGGCGGGACGGTGCGGGGCGCGGGCCGTTCGTGCCCGCGTTGCTCGTCGCCGGGTCGTTCGCGCCCGATCTCACGTACTACGCGGCGGGGGCGCTGCCGGGGGCGATGGGCTTCGGCTCGTTCACGCACTCGTTCGTCGGCGTGTTCACCGTGGACGTGGGGCTCGCGCTCGCGCTGGTGGCCCTGTGGCGGCTGATCCGGGACCCGGTGCTCGGTCTGGTGCCGGGGCGGGGGCGGGGCCGGGTCGGGGCGGTGGTGCGGCCGCGTACGGGGTGGTGGCCGCTGTGGTGGTACGTGTCGGCGGCGCTCGGCGCCACGACGCACGTGGTGTGGGACGCCTTCACGCATCCCGGCCGCTGGGGCGTGCGTCTCTTCCCCGTCCTCGGCGAGACGTTCGCGGGCTCCCCGCTCTACTGGTATGTCCAGTACGCCGGTTCGGCCGTCGCGCTCGTCGTCCTCTCCGCGTTCGTGTGGTGGACGGTGCGGGGCGCGGTCCCCGTCGACACCGGTCCCGCGCCGTCCACCGGGGAGCGGTGGCTGGCGTGGGGCCTGATCGCGGGCTGCGCCTGCGCCGCCGGGACGCTGCGGGTGACGCGCTGGCTGTCGTACGTCGCCGGGGCGGGCCTCGCCTGGCAGCCGTGGGAAATCGTCCCGGCCCTGTGCTTCGGCGCGGGCGCGGGGATCGTCCTCGGGGTGGTGCTGTACGCAGTGGTGAGCCATTTCAAGCCCAGCCGGCGCTTGAGGCGCGGGGCCCGGGGCGGAGCCCCGTGTCGTGAGCCGGGTGCGGGCCGCGACAACGCGACCCGCACCCGGCAGACCAACCCCTAGTGGGCTGCGGACTCCCAGTCCGTGCCGAGGCCCACCGAGACGTCCAGCGGAGCGCGGAGCGTGACCGCCGAGGCCATCTCGCGGCGGACCAGCTCCTCCACGGTGGCGGCCTCGCCGGGGGCGATCTCCAGGACGATTTCGTCGTGGACCTGGAGCAGCATCCGGGACGTGAGCTTCGCCTCCGTGAGCGCCTTGTCGACGTTCAGCATCGCGATCTTCACGATGTCGGCGGCGGTGCCCTGGATCGGTGCGTTGAGCGCCATCCGCTCGGCCATCTCGCGGCGCTGGCGGTTGTCCGAGTTCAGGTCCGGGAGGTAGCGGCGCCGCCCCAGCATCGTCTCGGTGTACCCGGTGGCGCGCGCCTCGTCGACGACCCGGCGCAGGTAGTCGCGGACGCCGCCGAACCGCTCGAAGTACGTGTCCATCAGGCCGCGGGCCTCGCCCGGGTCGATGTTCAGCTGCCCGGCGAGGCCGAACGCGGAGAGCCCGTAGGCGAGTCCGTACGACATCGCCTTGATCTTGCGGCGCATCTCCGGGTCGACCGCGGACTCGGGGACGCCGAACACCTGGGAGGCGACGGTGGTGTGCAGGTCCTCGCCGGAGGTGATCGCCTCGATGAGGCCCTCGTCCTCCGAGAGGTGGGCCATGACGCGCAGCTCGATCTGGCTGTAGTCCGCCGTCATCAGCGTCTCGAAGCCCTCGCCGACGACGAAGCCGCGGCGGATCGCGCGGCCCTCGTCGGTGCGGACCGGGATGTTCTGCAGGTTCGGGTCCGTGGACGACAGGCGGCCGGTCGCCGCCACCGTCTGGTTGAACGTGGTGTGGATGCGGCCGTCCGCGGCGATCGTCTTGATCAGGCCCTCGACGGTGACGCGGAGCTTGGCCTGCTCACGGTGGCGCAGCATGATCACGGGGAGTTCGTGGTCGGTCTGCGTGGCCAGCCAGGCGAGCGCGTCGGCGTCCGTCGTGTAACCGGTCTTGGTCTTCTTCGTCTTCGGGAGGTCGAGCTTGTTGAAGAAGACTTCCTGGAGCTGCTTCGGGGAGCCGAGGTTGAACTCCTCGTCGACGGAGGCGTGCGCCTCCTTCACCGCCTGCTGCACGGCGCCCGCGAACATCTGCTCCATGGACTCCAGGTGGGCGCGGTCGGCGGCGATGCCGTGCCGCTCCAGGCGGGCGAGGAGCGTCGACGTGGGCAGCTCGATGTCGGCGAGCAGATCGGCCGCGCCGACCTCCTTCAGCCGCTCGCCGAACGCCTCGCCGAGGTCGAGGATCGCGCGGGCCTGCACCATGAGCGCGTCGGCCTCGGCCTGGTCGTCCTCGTCGGTACCGAACGCGAGCTGGCCGTCGGCCGCCCCGGCAGGCGCCAGCTCACGGCCCAGGTACTCCAGGGACAGCGCGTCGAGCGCGAAGGAGCGGCGGCCCGGCTTGACCAGGTAGGCGGCGAGCGCCGTGTCCATGGTGACGCCGTCCACGGTCCAGCCGTGCTCGGCGAAGACCCGCATGACGCTCTTGGCGTTGTGCAGCACCTTGGGCTTCTTCGCGTCGGCGAGCCACGCGGCGAGGGCCTTCTCGTCGGCCTCGTCCAGCGTCGACGGGTCGAACCAGGCGGCCTCTCCCCCGGCGGCGGCCAGCGCGATCTCGGTGACCGAGCCCGTACCGAGCGACCAGGTGTCGACGGTCGCCATGCCGAGGACCGCCTTGCCGTGCTCGGCGAGCCACGGCGCGACCTCGCCCGTCGCGAGGACCTTTCCGTCCAGCTCGACGCCCGGCTCGGCCGGGGTCTCCTCGGCCTCGGCGGCACCGGGGTCGACGGCGAACAGGCGCTCGCGCAGCGACGGGTTCCGGATCTCCAGCGTGTCCAGGATCATCGCGATCGCCGTACGGTCGTACGCCTCGCGCTCCAGGTCGGTGACGGTCTTCGGCAGCTCGACGTCACGCACCATCTCGGTCAGCCGCCGGTTCAGCTTCACGGCCTCGATGTGGTCCCGGAAGTTCTGCCCCGCCTTGCCCTTGACCTCCTCGGCGCGCTCGACCAACTCGGCGAACGAACCGAACTGGTTGATCCACTTCGCGGCCGTCTTCTCGCCGACACCGGGGATGCCCGGCAGGTTGTCCGACGGGTCGCCGCGCAGCGCCGCGAAGTCCGGGTACTGGGCCGGGGTGAGCCCGTACTTCTCCTCGACCTTCTCCGGCGTGTACCGGGTCAGCTCGGAGACGCCCTTGGTGGGGTACAGCACCGTCACGTTCTCCGAGACGAGCTGGAACGAGTCGCGGTCGCCGGTGACGATGAGGACCTCGAAGCCCGCGGCCTCGGCCTGCGTGGCGAGCGTGGCGATCACGTCGTCGGCCTCGAAGCCGTCGACCGCGAAGCGCGGCGTGTGCATCGCGTCGAGCAGCTCGCCGATCAGCTCGACCTGCCCCTTGAACTCGTCCGGGGTCTTCGACCGGTTCGCCTTGTACTCGGTGAACTCCTCGGAGCGCCACGTCTTGCGGGACACGTCGAACGCGACCGCGAAGTGCGTGGGCTCCTCGTCGCGCAGCGTGTTCGCCAGCATCGACGCGAAGCCGTAGATCGCGTTCGTCGGCTGGCCCGTCGCCGTCGTGAAGTTCTCCGCGGGCAGCGCGAAGAATGCCCGGTACGCCAGCGAGTGCCCGTCCATGAGCATCAGGCGGGGGCGCCCGCCGGAGCTGCCGTCTGCTGCCTTCGCCACCGGATCCACCGTCTTCTGCGTCGTCTTTGGCGTATTCGCTGCTGCTTTCTCTGCCACGCCCACGATCCTGCCACGCCCCACTGACAGCGCGGCCCACCCAGGACCGGCACGGGTGTTGTCACACCCACGTGCGAAGATCGGAGACGTAGCTCACAGCGCTGCGCCGCAGCATCGCAGGACCGCTCACAGGGGAGCCGAAGCATGGCAAGCAAGCCGCCCGCATCCGATCCGGTACAGGACGCGCCGCAGGTCGCGGCGCCGCAGCACCATGCCGCCGGGCTCCCCGCCGTGAAGCACTCGCTGAAGATGGCCCGCGAGCAGATGGGCGTGCGGCGCACGGCGCTGACGCTGCTGCGCGTCAACCAGAAGGACGGCTTCGACTGCCCCGGCTGCGCCTGGCCGGAGCCGGAGCACCGGCACGCGGCGGAGTTCTGTGAGAACGGAGCGAAGGCGGTCGCCGAGGAGGCCACCCTGCGCCGGGTGACGCCGGAGTTCTTCGCCGCGCACCCGGTCACGGACCTCGCGACGCGCTCCGGGTACTGGCTGGGCCAGCAGGGCCGGCTCACCCACCCCATGTTCCTGGCCGAGGGGGCGACGCACTACGAGCCGGTGACCTGGGAGCGGGCCTTCGACCTGATCGCCGAGGACCTGGAGGCGCTCGCCTCTCCCGACGAGGCCGTCTTCTACACGTCGGGGCGCACCAGCAACGAGGCGGCGTTCCTCTACCAGTTGTTCGCCCGCGAGTTCGGTACGAACAATCTGCCCGACTGCTCGAACATGTGCCACGAGTCGTCCGGCTCCGCGCTGACCGAGACGATCGGCATCGGCAAGGGCAGCGTCCTGCTCGAAGACCTCTACAAGGCGGACCTGATCATCGTCGCCGGGCAGAACCCGGGCACGAACCATCCGCGCATGCTGTCCGCCCTGGAGAAGGCGAAGGCGGGCGGCGCGAAGATCATCTCGGTGAATCCGCTGCCGGAGGCGGGGCTGGAGAAGTTCAAGAACCCACAGACCCCGAAGGGCCTCACCAAGGGCGCGGCGCTCAACGACCTGTTCCTGCAGATCCGCCTCGGCGGCGACCAGGCCCTCTTCCGCCTCCTCAACAAGCTGATCCTCGACGCGGAGGGCGCCACCGACGACGCCTTCATCGCCGAGCACACCCACGGCTACGAGGAGTTCGCCGCGGCCGCCCGCGCCGCCGACTGGGACGAGACGCTCGCGGCGACCGGCCTGTCCCGCGCCGACATCGAGCGCACCCTGGAGATGGTCCTCGCCTCCAGGCGCACCGTCGTGTGCTGGGCCATGGGCCTCACCCAGCACAAGCACTCCGTGCCGACGATCCGCGAGGTGGTCAACTTCCTGCTGCTGCGCGGCAACATCGGACGGCCCGGCGCCGGCGTGTGCCCCGTGCGCGGCCACTCGAACGTGCAGGGCGACCGCACCATGGGCATCTTCGAGCGCCCCGCCCCCGCGTTCCTCGACGCCCTGGAGAAGGAGTTCGGCTTCGCCCCGCCGCGCGAGCACGGCTTCGACGTGGTGCGCGCCATCCGCGCCCTGCGCGACGGGCAGGCGAAGGTCTTCTTCGCCATGGGCGGCAATTTCGTCTCGGCGTCCCCCGACACGGAGGTCACCGAGTCGGCCATGCGCCGCGCCCGCCTCACCGTGCACGTCTCCACGAAGCTGAACCGCTCGCACACCGTCACCGGCGCCCGCGCGCTGATCCTGCCCACCCTCGGCCGCACCGAGCGCGACCTCCAGGGCAGCGGCGAGCAGTTCGTGACCGTCGAGGACTCGATGGGCATGGTGCACGCCTCGCGCGGCCGCCTGGACCCGGCGAGCCGGCACCTGCTGTCCGAGCCGGCCATCGTGGCCCGCCTCGCCCGCCGTGTCCTCGGCGCCCGGTCCACCACTGGCTGGGAGGAGTTCGAGAAGGACTACGCGACGATCCGGGACCGCATCGGGAACGTGATCCCCGGCTTCGAGGACTTCAACCGGAAGGTCGCCGACCCGAGCGGTTTCGCGCTCCCGCATGCCCCGCGCGACGAGCGCCGCTTCCCCACGACGACCGGAAAGGCCAACTTCACGGCCGCGCCGGTCGAGTACCCGCGCGTGCCCGAGGGCCGCCTGCTCCTGCAGACGCTGCGCTCGCACGACCAGTACAACACCACGATCTACGGCCTGGACGACCGCTACCGCGGGATCAGGAACGGCCGCCGCGTCGTGCTCGTCAACGCGGACGACGCCAAGGACCTGGACCTCGCCGACGGCTCGTACGTGGACCTGGTGAGCGAGTGGGAGGACGGCGTGGAGCGGCGGGCGCCCGGCTTCCGTGTCGTGCACTACCCGACGGCCCGCGGCTGCGCGGCCGCCTACTACCCGGAGACCAACGTGCTGGTGCCGCTGGACGCCACCGCGGACACCAGCAACACACCCGCCAGCAAGTCCGTCGTGGTCCGCCTGGAACAATCCAGGACCGACTGAGCGTTTGCTCAGTCACCTTCAGTCACCTTTCAGTCACCCTTCAGTCCACCAACCGGTCGACTCGGGCAAGCCACGAGGAACGGAGCAGGGCCCCATGGGCGAGCAGAACCAGACGCAGTTCCCGCAAGAGGTCATCGACGAGTACGCCGCGCTCGGCATCGACCTCGTCGCCCTGTTCTCCGCCGGACACCTCGGCAGGCGCATGGGCATCGACGTGAAGGAGGCCTCGGCCGAGCGCGTCGTCGGCACCATGCCCGTCGAGGGCAACACGCAGCCCTACGGGCTGCTGCACGGCGGCGCCTCCGCCGTGCTCGCCGAGACCCTCGGCTCCGTCGGCGCGATGCTGCACGGCGGCAGCGGCAAGATCGCCGTCGGCGTCGACCTGAACTGCACGCACCACCGCGGCGCCCGCTCCGGTCTCGTCACCGGCGTCGCCACGCCGCTGCACCGCGGCCGCTCCACGGCGACGTACGAGATCGTGATCACCGACGAGCAGGACAGGCGGGTCTGCTCGGCCCGCCTGACCTGCATGCTCAAGGAAGTACCGGACGCGCCCACGGCGTAGCGGACGCCCCGGCGCCTATCCCTTGCCGGTGGGCGCCACCGGCAGCGTCAGTGAGCTGTCCCCGGCGCGCACCGTCATTTTCGTGCCCGCCGGGTAGCGCAGCGTGTAGTCGTAGTCGGTGGAGATCAGGACGACGCCGAGCCGGTGCCCGGCCTTGAAGACGTAGTCCTCGGGTTGCATGTCCCACGTCAGCCGGTACTCGCGGCCCTCGACGACCTTGGACTGACGCGCGTACGACGTCCGGTTGCGGGCGTCCAGCCAGCCCCGCGTGACGATCTTGTAGTCGGCGGTCTCGGTGCGGTGCTTCGTGCGGTACGCGCAGCCCGTCTCCCCGGCGAGGCCCGGCACTCCCTCGCCGTAGCAGACCTGCTGCGAGGTGTCGGTGACCGTGCCCGACGTGGCGCGGGTGTCCCGCCCGTAGTCGACGAGCAGCGCCGTCACGTACGGCGACGTACCCGCCAGTGAGGCGCGCACATCGACCTTCGGCACGCCGTTCAGCCGGACGTCCTTGTCGAGCGTCCCCGTCGTGTACGCGAGCCGGTTGGGGTTCGCCTCGTCCGGCGACGTCACCAGCTTCTCCGCGGCGACCGTGCGGCCCGCGTCGGTCAGCGACTGCACCCGCTTGGGCCCGGCCGCGCTCCCCAGCGTGCCGTCGGCCCGCATCCGCAGCGTCGTCGATCGGGTGCCCGGCGCCGGCCAGTCCCGCTGCTGCTTCCAGCTGAAGTCGGCCTGCTCGACGTCGACTTGAGGCTCCTTCGTGACGCCGTTGCCGATGCCGTACAGATAGTGGTCGAACCAGCGGTGGACCTGGCTCAGCCACTCCTCCATGCGCAGCGGCATCGGGTTCGAGTGTCCTGCCTGGTGCAGCCACAGCTTGCGCGGGACGTGGTTCTTCTTGAGCGCCTCCCACAACTGGCCCGCGTTCTTCGTCTTCACGTTCCAGTCGTTGAGGCCGTGCACGACGAACGTCGCCGCCTTGATCCGCCCGGCGTCCTTCAGGTAGTCGCGCTCCTGCCAGTACGGCGACCAGTCCCCCGTCACCCGGTCCTGGTCACGCTCCAGCGCGTCGAGCACCGGCTTGCAGATCTCCCGGTCGGCCCGCGAGTACACGTACCTGGCGAGCACGTCGGTGTCCTCGCCCTGGAAGGTGCCGGGCGCGACCACACCGCCGTTCGCCCGGTAGTAGTCGTACCAGGACGAGATCCCGGAGATCGGCACGATCGCCTTCAGGCCCTCGACTCCCGTACTGGCGACGGCGGTCGGCAGGGTGCCGTTGTAGGAGATGCCCATCATGGCGGCGTCACCGGTCGACCAGCCCGCACGGACCGGACGCCCCTCGGCGTCCCAGCCCTTGGCCCGGCCGTTGAGCCAGTCGATCGCGGCCTTGGCACCCAGCGTCTCGTTGCGACCGCCCGAGGTGGGACAGCCGGTGGAGCCGCCGGTACCGAGACTGTCGACCTCGGCCACGGCATAGCCGCGCGGCAGGAAGTAGTTGTCGTAGTAGCCGCCGTACGCCACGGCCGGACCCGTCAACCCGGCCTGCCCCGGCTCCTGTTGGAACTTCTTGCCCGCCTCCGGAAGGCCGTCCTCGTCGAGGTCGACGACATGGTTGGGGACATCGTTGCCACCCGCCCAGTACGGGCTCGCCTCGACGATCGTCGCGACCTTCAGACCCGCCGACTCCGTCTCCTTCGGCCGCAGGATCCGCATACGGACCGTGTCGCGCTTCCCGTCGCCGTCGCTGTCGACCTCCGTCTGGACGTCGACCTTCTGCAGCACGGCGTCCGCGCGCGAGAAGACGGGCTGCGTCGCACGATCCGTGATCTTCAACTCCGCCTGCGCGGGCGAGGGTTGGACGGCGTACGCGGACGGGGCGGCCACCGCCGCCACCAGCGCACACACCAGGGTCAGGCCGTAACGTCTCTTACCGGTGGATCTCGCCATCGTGCCTCCAAGGGCGCGTTCAGGGAGTTCACTCGCGGGACGGGAGGTGACGCGAGACATTCCATCGCGCCGCGCCCCGCCCGGCCAGAGGGCATCCCCAACTCGACCGGACCGCACCCCCATTGGCGGATCCGCACCCTCCGCCCTACCGTCGAGCATGACCGGCACCGGGCCCGTCGAGCCGTACGAACCGGCCGACCCGCACCCCACCGCACCCCACCCGGCCGACGTCGTCGAGGCCGACTCCCCCCGGACGTCCGAGCGTTGGGCCGCGCTGCCCCCGCACACACGCAAGCTGCTCCTCGCCGTCCTCCTCGCCGCAGTCACCGTCGTGGGCACCCTCCTCTTCCCGCACCCCGAACAGCCCGCCCCTGAGCCGCCCGACCCGTGGCCGACCCGGGTCACCCACCTCAGCTACGAAGGGGCACGCGGCGGGGGCTTTCGGTTCCTGGCACAGGTCGACCACGGAGGGCCCGTGACGATCAGTCACCTCCAGGCCGGAGACCCCAGGTTGACCGTCACCACCAGCCCACGGCCACCCATCGACGCGACCCCCGGCTCCCCGCGCACCCTCACCGTACGGATCGACGCGCACGACTGCTCCACCCTGCCCCGCGCCCTCGACATGTCCTATCTGGATCTCACGCTCACCAACCGGCGCGCCACGGAACAGCACAGCTTCATCTTCGTCGACCGCTATCCGCACGACCTGCTCGCACTCCTGCGCTCGCGCTGCGCACACCCCAACGCCGAACTCACACAGCGGTAACACTCGGTTACCTCTGCCGCAACGAAGCAATGAGAACGTCGCACCGCGCGGCCCTGTCCGCGCGCGCGGGGAGCGCGCAACCAAGTCGATCTTGAGAACACCCCCCTCCACTACGGGACTTGAGGTGATCTTGGTAATTCCCACCCAAGCGGAACGCCCCGTCATAACAAGAACGTCACAGCCTCTTCCGCACCCGCGCTCCACGCCGTCACCTGCGCTTATAGTCACGGCCAGTCACCGCGCCGCCGGGCGCTCCACTTGCACGGCCCCTGTACCACTCCGTACGGCCCGGCGAGACACACGGCCCCCTGGACCAAGGGGACCGCGCCAGGGAGAGGAATGATCGTGCGACACCGTTCTTTGCTCATACTCACCGCCGTGCTCACGACCGGAGCACTCACACTCACCGCCTGCGGATCGCGCGACGAAGACAACAAGTCCGAGGGCGGCAAGAACACCACCGTGGTCATCGGCGTCGACGCCCCGCTCAGCGGCGACCTCTCGGCCATCGGCATCGGTATCAAGAACTCCGTCGACCTGGCCACGAAGATCGCCAACAAGAACAAGGAAGTCAACGGCGTCACCTTCAAGACCCAGCCGCTCGACGACGTCGCCAACCCCTCCACCGGCGGCCAGAACGCCACCAAACTCGTCGGCAACGACCAGGTCCTCGGCGTCGTCGGCCCCCTGAACTCCAGCGTCGCCCAGTCGATGCAGAAGACCTTCGCCTCCGCCAACCTCGTCCAGGTCTCGCCGGCGAACACCGCCCCCGAACTCACCCAGGGCGCGAAGTACGCGACGTCGAAGAAGCGGCAGTTCAACACCTACTTCCGCACCGCCACCACCGACGCGCTCCAGGGCCCCTACGCCGCCCAATATGCTTACAACACGCTCAAGCTGAAGACCGTCTACTCCGTCGACGACAAGAAGACCTACGGCGCGGGCCTCGCCCGCACATTCCGGCAGGAATTCACCAAGCTCGGCGGCAAGGTCGTCGCCACCGACCACATCAACCCCGACGACCGCGACTTCGGCGCCATCGCCACGAAGATCAAGAACTCCAAGGCCGACTTCGTCTACTACGGCGGCGAATACCCGGCCGGCGCCCCCCTGTCCAAGCAGATCAAGGACGCCGGAGCCAAGATCCCCGTCGTCGGCGGCGACGCCCTGCAGAGCGCCGACTACGTCAAGCTCGCCGGCGCCGCCTCCGCGGGCGACTTCGCCACCTCCGTCGGCGCTCCGCCCGAGCAGCTGGACACCGCCAAGAAGTTCATCGACGACTACAAGGCGGGCGGCTACAAGGAGCCCTACGAGACCTACGGCGCCCTCTCCTACGACGCCGCCTGGGTCGTCATCCAGGCCGTCAAGCAGGTCATGGCCGACAACGACGGCAAGCTTCCCAGCGACCCCAAGGAAGCCCGTAAGAAGATCACCGAGGCCACCCAGAAGGTCTCCTTCAACGGCGTCACCGGTCAGGTCTCCTTCGACAAGTACGGCGACACCACCAACCGCACCCTGACCGTCTACCAGGTCAAGGGCGGCAAGCACACCCCGGTCAAGACCGGCGAGCTGGAAGCGCAGTAACCCGCAGGGAGCGCCCGGCACCCCGGACACTCCCCCGGTACAGCACCGAGCGCGGGGGGCCCACCAACAGCCCCCCGCGCACCCGTACTTGACACCACACCCACGGAGGCCCAGCGGTGCACGATCTGCCGCAACAGCTGGTCAACGGCCTGATCCTCGGAGCCCTGTACGGCCTCATAGCCGTCGGCTACACCATGGTCTACGGCATCATCCAGCTCATCAACTTCGCCCACGGCGAGATCTACATGATCGGCGGCTTCGGCGCCCTCACCATGTGGCTCTGGCTCCCCGGCGGAACATCCCTCGCCCTCGCCCTGCCCCTCATGCTCCTGATGGGCATCACCTGCTCCGTCCTCATCGCCGTCGGCGCGGAACGTTTCGCCTACCGCCCCCTCAGAAACGCCCCACGCCTCGCACCCCTCATCACCGCCATCGGCCTCTCCATCGCCCTCCAGCAGGCAGTCTGGGCCTTCTACCCCGACGCCAAGGCCGACCGCACCTTCCCCCAGTTCGAAGGCGGCCCGATCGACGTCGGCGCCTTCACCCTCCAACGGGGCGACATCTTCCTCATCATCGCCGCCCCCATCTGCATGGCGGCCCTCGCCTTCTTCGTCGCCAAGACCCGCACGGGCCGCGCCATGCAGGCCACCTCGCAAGACCCCGACACCGCCAAGCTCATGGGCATCAACACCGACCGCATCGTCGTCACCGCCTTCGCCATCGGCGGCGCCTTCGCGGCGGTCGCCGCCATGGCCTTCGGCCTCAAGTACGGCCAAATCGGGTTCAAGATGGGCTTCATCGCCGGCCTCAAAGCCTTCACCGCAGCCGTCCTCGGCGGCATCGGCAACATCTACGGCGCCATGATCGGCGGCCTCGCCCTCGGCCTCGCCGAAGCCCTCGCCACCGCCTACATCCAGGACATCCCCGGCATGGAACTCCTCGGCGGCGGCGCCTGGAAAGACGTCTGGGCCTTCGTCCTCCTCATCCTCGTCCTCCTGCTGCGGCCCCAGGGCCTGCTCGGCGAGCGCGTCGCGGACAGGGCGTGATCACCATGACCACAGAGACCACCAGGACAGCCACCCTCCCGCTGCCCGAACAGGCCGCCCGCTACGGCACCGCCGCCGGCGCCCTCCTCACCCTCGCCAGCACCTTCCTCGCCTGGACGTGGACCGCCGAATTCCCCGGCGACCTCACCGTCACCGGCTACCCCGGCGGACTCCAAGTCCTCACCCTCACCGGCGCACTGCTCACCCTGCTCCTGGCCCTCTCAGGACTCGGCACCCGCGGACTGCGCTGGCTCACCCCCGGCGGCACCACCGCCCCCACCCTCCTCCTCGCCCTCGGCACCCTCGGCACCACCGGCTACACCATGGGCGCCATCTCCGCGAAACTCGGCGGCACCGCCAACCTCGAACCCGGAGGCTGGATCGCCGGGATCGCCGCCCTCGCCACCACCGTGCTCGCCCTGGGCCTCCCCGTCGACACCCCCGACCCCGAGGCCAAGAGCGCCTGGGCCCGCTTCCGCGCCAGCCTCAAGGCCCCGCCCCCGCGCCCCAGCAGCATCACCCTGCCCAACTGGGCCGAAATCCTCCTCATCGCCGTCTCCTTCGGCCTCGCCCTCTACGTCTTCACGTACGGCATCGACACCGAATACGGCGAACTCTTCGTCGGCTACCTCATCCTCGTCGGCTTCGGCGCGGCCGCCCTCTCCAAGGCCGGACTCCTCGCCCGCATCACCGGCCTCACCAACAAACACCGCAACATCAGCCTCACCGCCGCCTTCGTAGCCGCAGCGGCCTTCCCCTTCACCCAGACCAACGACACCTACACCAACGTCGCCGCCAACATCCTGGTCTTCGCCACCGTCGCCCTCGGCCTCAACGTCGTCGTCGGCCTCGCGGGCCTCCTCGACCTCGGCTACGTCGCCTTCCTCGGCGTCGGCGCCTACGCCGCAGCCCTCGTCTCCGGCAGCCCCGACTCCACCATCGGCGTCCACTTCCCCTTCTGGGCCGCCGTACTGACGGGCGCCGCGGCATCACTGGTCTTCGGCGTCGCCATCGGCGCACCCACCCTGCGCCTGAGGGGCGACTACCTCGCCATCGTCACCCTCGGCTTCGGCGAGATCTTCCGCATCACCATGAACAACCTGGACGGGGACTCGGGACCCGACATCACCAACGGCCCCAACGGCATCCCCAACATCCCCGACCTCAAAATCTTCGGCTTCGACCTCGGCGAAACCCACACCGTCCTCGGCGTCGACCTCGGCCGCTTCGCCAACTACTACCTGTTGATGCTCTTCTTCACGATCATCGTCGTGACCGTCTTCCGCCGCGCCGGCGCCAGCCGCATCGGCCGCGCCTGGGTCGCCATCCGCGAAGACGAAACCGCCGCCCGCGCCATGGGCATCAACGCCTTCCGCCTCAAACTCCTCGCCTTCGCACTGGGAGCGGCCCTCGCCGGCATGGCCGGCTCCGTCCAGGCCCACGTCCAGTACTCGGTCACCCCCGACCAGTACAAATTCGTCGAGAACGCCCCGCCGAACTCCGCGTTCCTCCTCGCCGCCGTCATCCTCGGCGGCATGGGAACCGTGAGCGGTCCGCTGATCGGCGCGGCACTGCTGTATCTGATCCCGGCGAAACTCCAGTTCATCGGCGACTACCAACTCCTCCTCTTCGGCGTCGCGTTGATCCTCCTCATGCGCTTCCGCCCCGAGGGCCTCATCGCCGACCGGCGCAAGAAGCTCGAATTCCACGACACCGGCCAACTCGACATCCCCGAACAGACGAGCCTGCCCGGCACCGCCACCACGGCAACGACCAAGGCAGGAGCGTAACCACGATGACCAACACGGCCACAGTGCTCCAGGCAAGCGGCGTCACCATGCGCTTCGGCGGCCTCACCGCCGTACGGGGCGTCGACCTGCACGTCGACCAAGGCGAGATCGTCGGCCTCATCGGCCCCAACGGCGCCGGAAAAACCACCTTCTTCAACTGCCTCACCGGCCTCTACGTCCCCACCGAAGGCAAAGTCTCCTTCCAGGGCGACGTCCTGCCGCCCCAACCCCACCTCGTCACCAAGGCAGGCGTCGCCCGCACCTTCCAGAACATCCGCCTGTTCGCCAACATGACAGTGCTGGAAAACGTCCTGGTCGGCCGCCACACCCGCACAAAGGAAGGCCTGTGGTCGGCCCTCCTGCGAGGACCCGGCTTCCGCAAGGCCGAACGCGGCTCCGAAGAACGCGCCATGGAACTCCTCGACTTCATCGGCCTCGCCCACAAACGCGACCACCTCGCCCGCAACCTCCCCTACGGAGAACAGCGCAAGCTGGAAATCGCGCGAGCGCTGGCGAGCGAACCGGGCCTGCTCCTGCTGGACGAACCCACAGCGGGAATGAACCCCCAGGAAACCCGCGCCACCGAAGAACTCGTCATCGCCATCCGCGACATGGGCATCGCCGTCCTCGTCATCGAGCACGACATGCGCTTCATCTTCAACCTCTGCGACCGCGTCGCCGTCCTCGTCCAGGGCGAAAAGCTGGTGGAGGGCACCAGCGAGGTCGTCCAGGGCGACGAACGCGTCATCGCCGCCTACCTCGGCACCCCCTTCGAAGGCGCCCCCGAGGACACCGCCATCGAAGAAGTCCAGGCCGCCGAGGACCAGGCCACCGCGGAAGGGGACACCAAGTGACCGCCCTGCTCGAGGTCGAAGACCTCAAGGTCGCCTACGGCAAGATCGAAGCCGTCAAAGGAATCTCCTTCAGCGTCGAAGAAGGCCAGGTCGTCACCCTCATCGGCACCAACGGCGCCGGCAAGACGACCACCCTGCGCACCCTCTCAGGACTGCTGAAACCTTCGGGCGGCAAGATCACCTTCGCCGGGCAGCCGCTGGCCTCCGTACCCGCGCACAAGATCGTCGCGATGGGCCTCGCCCACTCCCCCGAAGGCCGCCGCATCTTCCCGCGCCTGACCATCGCGGAAAACCTGCAACTCGGCGCCTTCCTCCGCCGCGACCAGGCTGCCGTCGAAAAGGACATGCAGCGCGCCTACGACCTGTTCCCCATCCTCGGCGAACGCAGAAAGCAGGCCGCGGGAACGCTCTCGGGCGGCGAGCAGCAAATGCTCGCCATGGGACGGGCGTTGATGTCCCAGCCCAAGCTGCTCATGCTCGACGAACCCTCGATGGGCCTCTCCCCGATCATGATGCAGAAGATCATGGCGACGATCTCGGAACTCAAGGCCCAGGGCACGACCATCCTGCTCGTCGAACAGAACGCCCAGGCGGCGCTCTCCCTCGCCGACCAGGGCCACGTCATGGAAGTCGGCTCCATCGTCCTGTCCGGCAGCGGCGACGATCTGATGCACGACGAATCCGTGCGCAAGGCGTACCTCGGCGAGGACTGAGGCCGTACGCGAAGACGACTGAGGCCCGCCCCCACCATTACGGGGAGCGGGCCTCGGCCATGTCCGGGGCAATCAGCCCTTCGACGCCTTCTTCTCCTCGGCGTCCTGAATGACCGCCTCGGCGACCTGCTGCATCGAAAGACGACGGTCCATCGACGTCTTCTGAATCCACCGGAACGCCGCCGGCTCCGTCAGCCCGTACTCCGTCTGCAGAACCGACTTCGCGCGGTCCACCAGCTTCCGCGTCTCGAGACGCTGCGTCAGGTCCGCGACCTCGTCCTCCAGCGTCTTCAGCTCCGTGAAGCGGGACACGGCCATCTCGATCGCCGGAACGACATCGCTCTTGCTGAACGGCTTCACGAGATACGCCATCGCACCGGCGTCCCTCGCCCGCTCCACGAGATCGCGCTGCGAGAACGCGGTCAGCATCAGAACCGGGGCGATGGACTCACCGGCGATCTTCTCCGCCGCGCTGATGCCGTCCATCTTCGGCATCTTCACGTCGAGGATCACCAGGTCGGGCTTGTGCTCACGGGCCAGCTCGACGGCCTGCTCGCCGTCGCCGGCCTCGCCCACGACGGAGTAGCCCTCTTCCTCGAGCATCTCTTTGAGGTCGAGGCGGATGAGGGCCTCGTCCTCGGCGATGACGACGCGGGTCGTCAGCGGCGGGACGTGCGACTTGTCGTCGTCGACTGCGTCTACGGGCTCGGGCGTCTCGGGGGCGGTCACGGGGGCGCTCCTTGTTCGGGCAGGCGGTGTGCTGCTGCCCTAAAGCCTACCTAGCTGCGGCTGTCGTTCATGAACCGGTACACTCAGCGCAGTGCCGAGCCGGGTTGGTGGAACGGTATACACGGAGGTCTCAAACACCTCTGCCTGAGAGGGCTTGCGGGTTCGAATCCCGCACCCGGCACAGACCGGAAAGCGGATGTTCACATTCTCGTGAACATCCGCTTTTTTGCATCGCACCGCCGCATACCCATGCAGGATCAATGCATGACGATGCATTCACTTGAAACCCGTCAGCGCGCCATCGCGCTCCTTCAAGGCGGCGCCAAGAACGCGGACGTCGCGCGCAGCCTCGACGTCCCGGTAGGGACAGTGTCGTACTGGCTCCATATGGACCGAGCGAAACGGGGCGAGTGCCCCGGCTCGCACGACCCGACCTGCCCGCGCTGCGACGGCCGCCCGCTGGACGCGGCCGCGTACTCGTACCTGCTCGGCCAGTACCTGGGCGACGGCCACATCAGCCACTACTCGGGGCACCGCGTCCCCAACCTGATGATCACCTGCGCCGACGCCTGGCCGGGCATCGCCGACGAGACCGCGCAGGCCATGCAAGCGGTGTTCCCCGACAACAGCGTCTGCCGGGTCCGGCGCACGGGGTGTCACAACGTGAAGGTCTACTCGAAGCACCTGGCCTGCCTCTTCCCCCAGCACGGCCCCGGCAAGAAGCACGAGCGCAAGATCACGCTCGAAGCCTGGCAGCAGGAGATCATCGACGCCCACCCGTGGGAGTTCGTCCGGGGGCTCGTCCACTCCGACGGGTGTCGGATCACGAACTGGACGAGTCGGGTCGTCGGTGGTGAGCGCAAGCGCTACGAGTACCCGCGGTACTTCTTCACCAACAAGTCCGACTGCATCCGGCAGCTCTACACCGACACCCTCGACAAGCTCGGCATCACGTGGACGCACTGCACCCGCCACGGCAACCCGTACAACATCTCGGTCGCCCGGAAACAGGACGTGGCCCTGCTCGACGCCCACATCGGCCCCAAGTACTGACCTACTTGGGGCTGTCGTCCTCGCCGATGTGGTGGATGCGGACCAGGTTCGTCGAGCCGGGGACTCCGGGCGGGGAGCCGGCCGTGATGACGACGACGTCGCCCTTCTTGCAGCGGCCGATCTTCAGGAGCTCCTCGTCGACCTGGGCGACCATCGCGTCGGTGGAGTCGACGTGCGGCCCGAGGAACGTCTCGACGCCCCACGTGAGGTTGAGCTGCGAGCGCGTCGCCGCCTCCGGGGTGAAGGCCAGGAGCGGAATCGGCGAGCGGTAGCGGGAGAGGCGGCGGACGGTGTCGCCGGACTGCGTGAAGGCGACGAGGAACTTGGCGCCGAGGAAGTCGCCCATTTCGGCCGCGGCGCGGGCGACGGCGCCGCCCTGGGTGCGCGGCTTGCTGCGTTCGGTCAGCGGCGGGAGGCCCTTGGCGAGGATGTCTTCCTCTGCCGCTTCGACGATGCGGCCCATGACCTTGACCGTGTCGATGGCGTATTTCCCGACGCTGGTTTCACCGGAAAGCATGACGGCGTCGGTACCGTCGATGACGGCATTGGCGACGTCGCTCGCTTCGGCGCGCGTGGGCCGAGAGTTGTCGATCATCGAGTCGAGCATTTGGGTCGCGACGATGACGGGCTTGGCATTGCGCTTGGCGAGTTTGATGGCGCGCTTTTGGACGATCGGGACCTGTTCGAGCGGCATTTCGACGCCGAGGTCGCCGCGGGCGACCATGATGCCGTCGAATGCGGCGACGATGTCCTCGATGTTGTCGACGGCCTGAGGCTTTTCGACCTTGGCGATGACGGGGAGGTGCCGGCCTTCTTCGCGCATGATGCGGTGGACGTCTTCGATGTCGCGTCCGCTGCGGACGAAGGAGAGGGCGATGACGTCGGCGCCGGTGCGCAGGGCCCAGCGGAGGTCGGCCTCGTCCTTGTCGCTGAGTGCGGGGACGGAGACGGCGACTCCGGGGAGGTTGAGACCCTTGTGGTCGGAGACCATGCCGCCTTCGACGACGCGGGTGTGGACGCGGGGTCCGTCGACGCCGATGACTTCGAGGGTGACCTTGCCGTCGTCGACGAGGATGAGTTCGCCGGTGGTGACGTCTTCGGCGAGTCCGTCGTAGGTGGTGCCGCAGGTCTGGCGGTCGCCTTGGACGCCGCTTTCGACGGTGATGGTGAACTCGTCGCCGCGTTCGAGTAGTACGGGTCCTTCGCTGAATCGGCCGAGCCGGATCTTCGGGCCTTGAAGGTCGGCGAGGATTCCGACGCTGCGGCCGGTCTCGTCGGAGGCCTTTCGCACGCGCTGGTAGCGCTCCTCGTGTTCGGCGTAGGTGCCGTGGCTGAGGTTGAAGCGGGCCACGTCCATTCCGGCTTCTACGAGTGCCTTGATCTGCTCGTACGAGTCGGTGGCGGGGCCCAGGGTGCAGACGATCTTTGCTCGGCGCATGGTTTCGAGCCTAGACCTTACCGGCGGGTAGAGAATTGGTCGGTCATGACTACTCAACAACCTTTGCGTGAAGGGCTATTGACAAGGCTTGAATTTGGGCGACACTGCGCTCTGATGAGCGCACGCCGTGGGTGACCGGCGGGTTTCCTGGAGTGTTCAGAGGGTCGGCGGGTGCATCGTAAAGCGGGCGTTGACCTGGGCCCGTACGCGCTGGCGTTGGGGTTCGAGGTCGAGCGCGGGGGCGGGTTCCGTGTCGCCGCCGGCGAAGGCGGCCATGCGGGCGGCGGGGCGTGGCATGGCGCGGTCGGTCATGGTGGGGTCGTCGGCGCCGATGTCGGCGATTTCGATGAGTGCGGCGAGGGTGGTGCCGAGGGCTTCGGCGTATTCGCGGGCGCGTTGGACGGCTTCGCGGACGGCTTGCTGCCGGGCCCGGGCGTGGACGGGCGAGGTGGGGCGCAGGGACCACCAGGGGCCGTCGACGCTGGTGAGGTCGAGGTCGGCGAGGCGGGTGGTGAGTTCGCCGAGTGCGGTGAAGTCGGTGAGGTCGGCGGTGATGTGGACGCGGCCGTGGTAGGTGCGGATGCGTTCGCCGCGGCCGCGTTTGGTGAGTTCGGGGGTGATGGAGAGGGCGCCGGTCGCTGTTTTGTCGATGGCTTCTCCGTAGCCCTTGATGAGGTCGAGTACGTGGGTGTTGCGGCGGGTGAGGTCTTCGAGGGCGGTGCGGCGGTCGGTGCCGCGGGCGGCGACGGTGATGCCGATGCGGGCGATTTCGGGTTCGGCTTCGATGTGGGCTTCGCCGCGGACGGCGATGCGGGGTGCTTCGGGGGTGCCGGTGTGGTGGTGGTCGTTGGTCATGCGCCCACCTTGTCATCATCGAAACGAAACCTTGTGAGGCTGTTGCGAGTTGGGGTTGGTGAGCAAGAATCTACGCGCGTTGCGATGCCGTTCTCGTAGACGAGGAGACCTCGATGTCGTTGGACCGTAGATCCTTTATTGCCACGTCGGCCGCCACTGGCGCGGGGGTCGCGCTGTCCGGTGCGGTGGCCGCGCCCGCCGCCGCGAAGCCGGGCAAGCCCGGCAAGCCGAAGAAGCGGTACGCGTTCACCGTGATGGGCACGACGGACCTGCATGGTCACGTCTTCAACTGGGACTACTTCAAGAACGCGGACTACTCGGACGCGGCGGGCAACGCGCAGGGTCTGGCGCGGATTTCGACGCTGGTGGATCAGGTGCGGGCGGAGCAGGGCCGGGGGAACACGCTGCTCATCGATGCCGGGGACACGATTCAGGGCACTCCGCTGACGTACTACTACGCGAAGGTCGATCCGATCACGGCGGACGGCGGTCCGGTGCATCCGATGGCGCGGGCGATGAACGCGATCGGGTACGACGCGGTGGCGCTGGGCAATCACGAGTTCAACTACGGGATCGAGACGCTGCGGAAGTTCGAGTCGCAGTGCGCGTTCCCGTTGTTGGGCGCGAACGCGGTGGACGCGAAGACGGAGAAGCCGGCGTTTCCTCCGTACGTCATGAAGCGGCTGCGTACTCCGCACGGCAAGGACGTGAAGGTCGCGGTTCTGGGGCTGACGAATCCGGGGATCGCGATCTGGGACAAGGCGTATGTGCAGGGCGTGTTGAAGTTCCCGGGGCTTGAGGAGCAGGCCGCGAAGTGGGTGCCGAAGCTGCGGTCGATGGGCGCGGACGTGGTGATCGTGTCGGCGCATTCGGGGACGTCGGGGCAGTCGTCGTACGGGGATCAGGTGCCGTACGTGGAGAACGCGGCGGCGAACGTGGCGAAGCAGGTGCCGGGGATCGACGCGATTCTGGTGGGTCACGCGCATGTCGAGATCGAGCAGCAGCTGGTGACGAACGAGGAGACGGGCAGGACCGTCGTGCTGTCGGAACCGCTGTGCTATGCCGAGCGGTTGACGCTGTTCGACTTCGACCTCGTCTGGGACAAGGGTCGGTGGACCGTCGAGTCGGTGAAGGCGTCGCTGCGGAACACGAATGCAGTGGCGGACGATCCGGAGATCTCGAAGCTGCTCTGGGAGCAGCACGAGGCGGTGGTGGAGTACGTCAATCAGGTCGTGGGGACGGCGAAGCAGACGCTGACGACGGTGGATGCCCGCTACAAGGACGCGCCGATCATCGATTTGATCAACAAGGTGCAGGCGGATGTGGTGACGAAGGCGCTGGCGTCGACGGAGTACGCGACGCTGCCGGTGCTGTCGCAGGCCTCGCCGTTCTCGCGTACGTCGGAGATTCCGGCGGGCGATGTGACGATCCGTGATCTGTCGAGCTTGTACGTGTACGACAACACGTTGGTGGCGAAGGAGATGACGGGTGCGCAGGTGCGGGCGTACCTGGAGTACTCGGCGGAGTATTTCGTGCGGACGGCGGCGGGTGGCGACGTCGATGTGGACAAGCTGACGAACGCGGGCAACCGGCCGGACTACAACTACGACTACGTGTCGGGGCTGACGTACGACATCGACATCGCTCAGGCGGCGGGTTCGCGGATCAAGAACCTGAGGTTCGAGGGCGCGGAGCTGGACGACGCGGCGCGGTTCGTGTTCGCGGTGAACAACTATCGGGCGAACGGCGGTGGCGCGTTCCCGCATGTGGCGGGGGCGAAGGAGCTGTGGTCGGAGTCGACGGAGATCCGGACGCGGATCGCGGAGTGGGTGACGGCGAAGGGCGTCCTCGACCCGGCCGATTTCGCTTCGGTGGACTGGCGGTTGACGCGGGACGGGACGCCGGTGTTCAGCTCGTGAGCCGATAGGACTCGGTGGCTCAGTCCTGGAGTTTGACCATGGTGCCGCGCTCTCCTGTCTGCTGTCCGGGCAGGTGGGCGCGGTGGTCGTGGCCGGTGAGGCCGAAGGTGGTGAAGGCGGTGCGCCGCGGCTGGGGGTAGGGGTCCTTGCCGGTGAGGGAGTTGAGGATGGTGGCGCTGCGCCAGGCGGCGAGTCCGAGGTCGGGAGCGCCGACGCCGTGGGTGTGGCGTTCGGCGTTCTGTACGTAGACGGAGCCCTGGACGCGTTCGTCGAGGACGAGGCGGAAGCGGTCGTCGATGCGGGGGCGTTCGGAGCGGTCGCGGCGCAGGTAGGGGTCGAGTCCGGCGAGCATGCCGCTGAGCTGGCGTTCCTTGTAGCCGGTGGCGAGGACGACGGCGTCGGTGGTGAGGCGGGAGCGGGTGCCCTGCTGGCGGTGTTCGAGGTGGAGTTCGACCTTGGTGGTGGCGACGCGGCCGGCGGTGCGGATGCTGACGCCGGGGGTGAGGGTGGCGTCGGGCCAGCCGCCGCCGAGGGTGCGCTGGTAGAGCTCTTCGTGGATGGCGGCGATGGTGTCGGCGTCGATGCCCTTGTGGAGCTGCCACTGGGCGGGGACGAGGCGGTCGCGCTCGTCCTCGGGGAGTTGGTGGAAGTAGCGGCTGTAGTCGGGCGTGAAGTGTTCGAGGCCGAGCTTGCTGTACTCCATGGGGGCGAAGGCTTCGCTGCGGGCGAGCCAGTGGATCTTTTCGCGGCCTGCGGGGCGGGACCTGAGGAGGTCGAGGAAGATCTCGGCGCCGGACTGTCCGCTGCCGACGACGGTGATGTGCTCGGCGGCGAGCAGTCGCTCGCGGTGGGCGAGGTAGTCGGCGGAGTGGATGACGGGGACGGTGGGGGCTTCGGCGAGGGGCTTGAGGGGGTCGGGGATGTGGGGTGCGGTGCCGACGCCGATGGCGACGTTCTTGGTGTAGGTGCGGCCGAGGGCCTCGGCTTCGCCTTCGGCGTCGAGTTGGGTGAAGTCGACTTCGAAGAGGGCGCGTTCGGTGTTCCAGCGGACGGCGTCGACCTGGTGGGAGAAGTGGAGTCCTGGAAGGTTCTCGCTGACCCAGCGGCAGTAGGCGTCGTATTCGGCGCGCTGGATGTGGAAGCGCTCGGCGAAGTAGAAGGGGAAGAGGCGCTCGCGGGTCTTGAGGTACTGGAGGAAGCTCCAGTTGCTGGTGGGGTCGGCGAGGGTCACCAGGTCGGCGAGGAAGGGGACTTGGAGGGTGGCGCCTTCGATGAGCAGGCCGGGGTGCCAGTGGAAGGCGGGGCGCTGTTCGTAGAAGGCGGTGTCGAGTTCGGTGAGGGGGTGGGCGAGCGCGGCGAGGGAGAGGTTGAAGGGGCCGATGCCGATGCCGACGAGGTCGCGGGGTTCTTCGGTGGGCGGTGTTGCGGGCTTGTCGGGGGTGGGCCCGGCGGGGGCGGCTGTCATCGGGGGGTGTGTCCTTCCACCAGTGCCAGGAGGGCGGTGAGGTCTTCGGGGGTGGCGTGCGGGTTGAGCAGGGTGGCTTTGAGGTAGAGCTGTCCGTCCATGCGGGCGCGGCCGAGGACGGCGCGTCCTTCGGCGAGGAGGGTGCGGCGGATCTCGGCGATGGTCTCGTCGTCGGCGCCGGTGGGCCGGAAGAGGACGGTGGTGAGGGTGGGGGTGTCGTACAGCTCGAAGTGCGGGTGGGCGTCGACGAGTCGCGCCAGGTGGTGGGCGAGCGCGGTGACGTCGTCGACGAGGGCGGCGAGGCCGGTGCGGCCGAGGGCCTTGAAGGTGACGGCGGTCTTGAGGACGTCGGGGCGGCGGGTGGTGCGCAGGGAGCGTCCGAGGAGGTCGGGGAGTCCGGCCTCGGTGTCGTCGTCGGCGTTGAGGTATTCGGCCTGGTGGGCGAGGGCGGTGGTGTCGGCGGTGTCGCGTACGGCGAGGATTCCGGCGGCGACGGGCTGCCAGCCCAGTTTGTGCAGGTCGAGGGCGACGGTGTGGGCGCGGGCGAGGCCTTGCAGTTTGGGGGCTTCGCGGGGGCTGAAGAGGGCGCCCGCGCCGTAGGCGGCGTCGATGTGGAGGCGGGCGCCGTGCCGCTCGCAGAGCTCGGCGATCTCGGGGAGCGGGTCGATGAGTCCGGCGTCGGTGGTGCCTGCGGTGGCGGCGACGAGTTTGGGTCCGGGCAGTGCGGTGAGTGCTTCGTCGAGGGCGGCGGGGTCGAGGGTGCCGGCGGGGGCGGGGACGACGACCGGTTCGGGCAGGCCGAGGAGCCAGGCGGCGCGGGCGACGGTGTGGTGGGCGTTGGCCCCGACGAGGAGCTGGACCGCTTCGCCGGCGGTCTCGCGGGCGGTTTCGCGGGCGAGGAGGACGGCGAGCTGGTTGGCTTCGGTGCCGCCGGTGGTGACGAGGGCGTCGGGAGCGGGGCCCCGGGGGTTCGCTCCGTAGACCTCGCGGGCGAGGGTGGTGGTGACGAGGGCTTCGAGGGCGGAGGCGGCGGGGGCCTGGTCCCAGGAGTCCATGGAGGGGTTGAGGGCGCTCGCGGCGAGGTCGGCGGCGGTGGCGACGGCGAGCGGCGGGCAGTGCAGGTGGGCGGCGCACAGCGGGTCGGCGGGGTCGGCGGCGCCTTCGGCGAGGGCGGTGACGAGGCTGCGCAGCGCGTCCTCGGGGCCTGTGCCGTGGGTGGGCAGCAACTCTCCTACGTGGTGGTGGAGTTGCGCCGCGACGGCCTCGGGTCCGCCGGCCGGGAGCGGACCGCCCCGGTGGGTGGCGCCCTTGTGCAGGGCGTCGAGGACGGTGGCGAGCAACGGCCGCAGGGCGTCGGGGCCTTGGGTACCTCCGGCGAGGGGCGGCGTGCTGCGCATACGGGTCCTTTGCGTGGTAGGCGTACGTGATCCCTCAGCTTGCCTTTTGCCTGCTGATGCGTACGCCGTACCGATGAAGCTGACCCGAAAGTGGTATGGGTGGGCGTGGGGCCGGGGGTGGGTGTGCTAGGTCCTGCGGGCTGCGCACCCGGTCCCCGGTCGCCCTGAGGGCTTGTCCCTCAGGGCGCGTCCTCGGGACTGGTTCTCAATCGCCGGACGGGCTTGAATCGCGCACCCGCAGCGCGCGGCGCAGGTCGTCGAGCTGGTCGGTCAGTTTGCGGCGCAGGGACGGGATGAGCGTCGGGTCCGGGTCCGCGAGGTGGGTTTCGCCGAGGCGCAGTGTGTCGCTGTCGATGGCGTACACGGGGAACGCGTGGCGGCCGGCGGCCTCGGCGATCGCGGGGCCGCGGCGTGCGGCGAGCGCGGTGGCGTCGGTGAAATAGCGGGGGACGTAGCCGCGCAGCAGGTCGGTCTGTTCGGGCTGCCAGAAGCCTTGCGCTGTGGCGATGAACAGGTAGTTGGACAGGTCGTCGTCGGGGTCGGTGGTGAACATCGCGGACCAGGCCTGTGCCTTGGTCTGCGGGTCGGGCAGTGCGGCGCGGCAGCGGGCGGCGCCTTCCTGTCCGGTGGCGCTGGGGTCGTGGACGAGTTCGGCCTCGATGACGGCTTCGTCGACGGCGCCGAGGACGCTGAGCCGGCCGAGGATGCGCCAGCGCAGTTCGGGGTCGAGTTCGGGTCCGCCGGGGACCGCCCCGGAGTCGTACCAGTCGCGGATGACGTCGGCGTGCCGGGCGGCGTCGACGAGGTGGCGTACGGCGGTGAGGCGGAGTCCGGGGTGGCTGCCGTCCTCGGTGCGGCGGACGAGGTCCTCGCACAGGGAGGTGATGAGGTCGAGGGCGGCGGGGCGCTCGGCGGGGTCGGTGCAGCGGTCGGCGACCTGGGTGTGGGCGAAGGCGAGGACGCCCTGGACGAGGGCGAGGTCTCTCTCCTCGGGGAGGTGGGCGGCGACGGTCTCCAGGTAGGCGGCGGGGGCGAGTTCGCCGTCGCGGACCATGTCGCGCAGCGTGTTCCACACGACGGTGCGGCTGAGGGCGTCGGGGATGCCGGAGAGGCCTTGCAGGGCGGTTTCCCGGGATGTGGCGTCGAGGCGGATCTTGGCGTAGGTGAGGTCCTGGTCGTTGGGGACGATCAGGGCGGGGCGCGGGCCGCGGAACGTGGGCGGGGTCGCGTCGCCGGGTACTTCGACGTCGAGGCGTTCGCGCAGGACGAGTCCGCGGGTGGTGGCGGGGTCGCGGTCGTAGAGGCCGACGGCGATGCGGTGGGGCCTGCTGCCCTCTCGGTCGACGCCGAGGTTCCAGGAGCCGTCGGTCCCGGTCACGGTGGTGGTGAGGGTGTCGACGCCGGTGGTGCGCAGCCAGGCGTCGGCCCAGGCGTGCACGTCGCGCGAGGTGTTCGCGGCGAGGGACTCGATGAAGTCGGCGAGGGTGGCGTTGGCGAACTTGTGGCGCTTGAAGTGGGTGTTGATGCCGGCGAGGAAGTCCTTCTCGCCGAGCCAGGTGACGAGCTGGCGCAGTGCGGAGGCTCCCTTGGCGTAGGAGATTCCGTCGAAGTTGAGGAGTGCGGAGGCCGTGTCGGGCACGGATTCGGGGGCGACGGGGTGGGTGGAGGGGCGCTGGTCTGCGTCGTAGCCCCAGGTCTTGCGGGCGACGCCGAAGTCGATCCATGTGTCGGTGTAGCGGGTGGCTTCGGTGAGGGTCTGGTAGCCCATGTATTCGGCGAACGACTCGTTCAGCCAGATGTCGTCCCACCACTTGAGGGTGACGAGGTCGCCGAACCACATGTGGGCCATTTCGTGGGCGATGACCATGGCGCGGGTCTGGCGCTCGGTGTCGGTGACGGCGGAGCGGTAGACGAATTCGTCGCGGAAGGTGACGAGGCCGGGGTTCTCCATGGCGCCGGCGTTGAATTCGGGGACGAACGCCTGGTCGTAGGAGTCGAAGGGGTAGGGCTCGTCGAACTTCTCGTGGTAGCGGTCGAAGCACGCGCGCGTGGCGTCGAGGAGTTCGTCGGCGTCGGCGTCGAGGTGGGGCGCGAGGGAGCGGCGGCAGTGCAGGCCGAAGGGGAGGCCGCGGTGTTCGGTGCGGATGGAGTGCCAGGGGCCGGCGGCCACGGCGATCAGGTACGTGGACAGGAGCGGGGTGGTGGCGGCCTGCCAGCGGCCGTCCCCCAGGTGTTCGGTGACGCCGTTGGCGAGGACGGTCCAGCCTTCGGGGGCGGTGACGGTGAGGTCGAAGGTCGCCTTGAGGTCGGGCTGGTCGAAGGCGGCGAAGACGCGCTGCACGTCCTCCATGAACAGCTGCGTGTACGCGTACGTCTCGCCGTCGGTGGGGTCGGTGAAGCGGTGCATGCCCTCGCCGGTGTGCGAGTAGCGCATGGCGGTGTCGATGCGCAGCTCGTGGGCGCCTTCGGTGAGGCCGGTGAGCGGGAGCCGGTTGTCGTCGAGGGCGGCGGGGTCGAGGGGCTGCCCGTCGAGCGTGACGGAGCGGAGTGCGGCGGGCTTGAGCTCGACGAATGTGTCGCCCGTGGTGAGCGCGGTGAACCGGATCACGGTGCGGGAGTCGAAGGTCTCGTCCCCGGCGGTGAGGTCGAGGTCGACGGTGTATCGCTCGACGTCGATGAGCCGGGCTCGGGTCTGCGCTTCGCTGCGCGTCAGTACGGGCATGCGGTAATGCTGCCGTACGCCTCCGGCGGGGAACAGGGGGGATCATTTCGCCCAACCGAGGGTGCGCTCTCGGGGCGCTGCCCCGGACCCCGCTCCTCAATCGCCGGAGGGGCTTGATTCGGTCAGCGTTTGGTGTCCTCCGCGATTTGTTCGTGGTGGCGGATGACCTCGGAAATAATGAAGTTCAGGAACTTCTCGGCGAAGGCCGGGTCCAGTTTCGCGTTCTCCGCGAGTTGACGCAGGCGCTCGATCTGGCGGGATTCGCGGGCCGGGTCCGCCGGGGGCAGGTCGTGTTCGGCCTTGAGGTGGCCCACCTGCTGCGTGCACTTGAAGCGCTCGGCGAGCATGTGGACGACGGCGGCGTCGATGTTGTCGATGCTGTCGCGCAGCCGGCCGAGCTCGGCGCGCACGGCCGGGTCCGTCTGCTGGGCCGGCTTGTCCTGGGGCGTGCTGGTGGTCATGACGGATCAGCCTACGTCGCGCCCGTACGGGTCCGTGGGGCGCCTCTGGCGTGGTGTTCCGCAAGGGGGCCGGGCCGTACTCTGAAGACGCCGGGTCCGGGTGCGGGTCCGGGGGCCCCGGGGGGTGCGCGCGTGGTGAACGGCGGACCGGTGGTGCACGGCTATCCGCATCTGGAGACGGTGCGGACGGCGATCACCGCGCTCTACAGGCGGCTCTCGTACGACTCGGTGCACTCGTTCTCGGCGAGTGTCGCCCCGGCCGACGTGGCGTTCAGCGATGTCGACGACCTGTATCTGGGTGCGCAGCGGGTGGCGCGCGAGCTGGTGCGGCACTATCGGCTCCCGGACGCGCGGATGATCGTGAGTTTCCGGGAGATGCGGCATGCGGCGAGTGTCGAGCTGGCGGCGGGTCCTGAGTACTTCATCGAGTTGAACGACCGGTTCCGTACGCACCGCAGGGACATCGGTGCGGCGCTCGCGCACGAGATCATGCATGTGTATCTGCACCGTCTGGACCTGTCGCTGCCGGGGACGCGGGACAACGAGATCCTGACGGACACGGCGGCTACGTATTTGGGGGCGGGCTGGCTGCTGCTCGACGCGTATCGGGAGGATGCGGCGTCTTCGCAGAAGCTGGGCTATCTGACGCCCGAGGAGTTCGGGTACGTGCTCGCGAAGAGGTCCCTCACCTTCGGTGAGGGACCGGAGACGTGGTTCACGAGTCCGCAGGCGTACTCGGCCTATACGAAGGGTCTGGCGCAGGCGCGGCTCGACGAGCGGCAGCCGCCGTTGACGGCGGCGGGGTGGGCGGGGCGGCGGCGGTATGCGAAGGACCGCCGGTATGCGCAGGACCACGGTCCGCGGGGCCCGGCCCCTGCGGGCCCGTACGCGTTCTCCGCGGCGGACGGGGCGCAGGGGCGGGGCGGCGGGCTGCGGGTGGCGTTTCCCTGTCCGACGTGTCATCAGCGGATCCGGGTGCCGGTGCGGGGCCGGGTGCGGGCGCGGTGCGGGTTGTGCCGGACGGTCCTGGAGTGCGACACGTAGGCCGTGCCGTCACTCCTCGGTCCGTCACGCCGCCCCGTACACGCCTCCCGGTACGGCCGCGCGTGCCAGCAGTTCACGGGCCGTCTCGCCCGAGGCCGCCGGTGTCCACCGCTCCTCCTTGTCGACGGTCGGGCCGGGCCGCCAGCCCTCCATGACGGTGATGCGGCCCGCCTCCACCTCGAAGACCCGCCCGGTCACTCCGTCCGCCGCGGGCCCCGAGCCGAGCCATACGACGAGCGGCGACACGTTCTCCGGCGCCATCGCGTCGAAGGCGTCCGCCCCCGGCGCCGCCATGGTCTCGGCGAACGTGGCCTCGGTCATCCGGGTGCGGGCGGCCGGCGCTATCGCGTTGACCTGTACGCCGTAGCGTCCCATTTCGGCGGCCGCCACCAGGGTCAGGCCGAGGATCCCGGCCTTCGCCGCGCTGTAGTTGCCCTGCCCGACGGAGCCCAGCAGGCCGGCTCCTGAGGAGGTGTTGACGACGCGGGCGGTGGGTGTGCGGCCCGCCTTCGACTCCGCCCGCCAGTACGCGGCGGCGTGCTTGAGCGGCAGGAAGTGGCCCTTGAGGTGGACGCGCATCACGGCGTCCCAGTCGTCCTCGTCGAGGTTGACCAGCATGCGGTCGCGCAGGAACCCCGCGTTGTTCACCAGGGTGTCCAGCCGTCCGAAGGTGTCGACGGCCGCCGCGACGAGCGAGGCGGCGCCTTCGGAGGTCGCGATGTCGCCGCCGTGCGCCACCGCCTCGCCGCCCGCCGCGCGTATCTCCTCGACCACTTGGGCCGCCGGACTGTCCGGGGCGGGGGCGCCGTCCAGGCCCACCCCCAGATCGTTCACCACGACCTTCGCGCCCTCGGCCGCGTACGCCAGCGCGTGCGCGCGGCCCAGTCCGCGCCCGGCCCCGGTGACGGCGACCACCCGCCCCGCGCACAGGCCGCCGCTCTCGCCGTCGATCGCCTTCTCGTCCGCCATCTCACGCCTCCTTGTTGACAGTTGCCGCGTCCAGGAACGCGGGAAGCTCGCCGCCGCCGTGCATCAGCAGGCTCGCTCCGGTGATGTACGAGGCGGCGTCCGACGCCAGGAACACCGCCGCGTCGCCGACCTCGCGCGGCTCGGCCAGGCGCCCCATGGGCACCGTCGCCCCCACGGCGGCGATGCCCTCCTCGTCCCCGTAGTGCAGTGCGCTCAGTTCGGTACGGACCATGCCGAGTACCAGTGTGTTCACCCGGATCTCCGGGGCCCACTCCACCGCCATGGACCGCGCGAGGTGCTCCAGGCCCGCCTTCGCCGCCCCGTACACGGCGCTGCCCGGTGAGGGGCGGCTGCCGCTGACGCTGCCGATCATCACGATCGAGCCGCGCGCGGCGGCGAGCTTCTCGCGGGCGGCCAGGGACGCGGTGAGCGCCGACGTCAGGTTCAGCTCCAGCACGCGCGCGTGCCGGGCCGCGTCCGCCTCCGCGAGCGGCCGGTAGGGCGTGCCCCCCGCGTTGTTGACCAGCACGTCCACCCGGTCGAGGCCCGCGAAGAGCTCCTCCACGGCCGCCGCGTCCCGCAGGTCGACCGGTATGAACTCGCATCCCTCGACCGGCACTTCGGGCGGTCTGCGGGCGCAGGTGATCACCCGCGCCCCGGCCCGTGCGAAGGCGCCCGCGATCCCGGCGCCCACTCCCCTCGTGCCGCCCGTGACGACGGCGACCCGACCGCTCAGATCCATCCCGGACCCCTTCCCGACCCTTTCGGGTCCTCTTGCGCCGAGCGCTGCCCGACCCATTCCGCTGCCCCTCGCCGCCTGCTAACGTCGTCGGCGTACCAAACAAACGTTAGGTGGAAAGGTAGCTGAACGCCATGGGTGTCTCCACCTCCTCACCCGAAAAGGGCATCGCCGTCGTCACGGTCGACTTCCCTCCCGTCAACGCGCTGCCGGTGCAGGGCTGGTACGACCTGGCGGACGCCGTGCGCGCGGCGGGCCGCGATCCCGATGTGCGCTGCGTCGTACTGACCGCGGCGGAGGACTCCCGTGGGTTCAACGCCGGGGTGGACATCAAGGAGATGCAGCGCGAGACGGCCGCGGCGGGCGGCGGCCACAGCGCCCTGATCGGCGCCAACCGCGGCTGCTACGAGGCGTTCTCGGCGGTGTACCAGTGCGAGGTCCCGGTGGTCGCGGCCGTCGGCGGCTTCTGCCTGGGCGGCGGCATCGGTCTCGTGGGGAACGCGGACGCGATCGTGGCGAGCGACGACGCCACGTTCGGCCTGCCCGAGCTCGACCGGGGCGCGCTCGGCGCGGCCACGCACCTGGCCCGTCTCGTCCCGCAGCATCTGATGCGCGCGCTGTTCTACACGTCGCGGACGGCCACGGCAGCCGAGCTGCACGCCCACGGATCGGTGTGGCAGGTCGTCCCGCGGGAGCGACTGCGCGAGACGGTCCTCGAGCTGGCCCGCGACATCGCCCGCAAGGACGGCTATCTGATCCGCCTCGCCAAGTCCGCGCTCAACGGGATCGACCCGGTGGACGTGCACCGCAGCTACCGATTCGAGCAGGGCTTCACCTTCGAGGCGAACCTGAGCGGGGTCGCCGACCGGGTCCGCGACACCTTCGGACAGGAGACCGACCGATGAGCACTCCCGACAAGACCATGACGCCCGACGACGTGGTCGGGCGGCTGCGCAGCGGCATGACGATCGGCATCGGCGGCTGGGGCTCGCGCCGCAAACCCATGGCGCTGGTGCGGGCGCTGCTGCGCAGTGACGTCACGGACCTCACCGTCGTCTCGTACGGGGGTCCGGACGTCGGGCTGCTCGCGGCGGCCGGGAAGATCCGCAAGCTGGTCGCGGCGTTCGCGACGCTCGACTCCATCCCGCTCGAACCGAACTTCAGGGCGGCGCGCCAGAAGGGCGCGTTCGAGCTGATGGAGGTCGACGAGGCGATGTTCATGTGGGGGCTGCACGCGGCGGCGAACCGTCTGCCGTTCCTGCCCGTGCGGGCGGGCATCGGCTCGGACGTGATGCGCGTCAACCCGGGCCTGCGGACGGTGACTTCGCCGTACGAGGACGGGGAGACGTTCGTCGCGATGCCGGCGCTGCGCCTCGACGCGGCGCTGGTGCACGTCAACCGCGCGGACCGCGCGGGCAACGGACAGTACCTGGGCCCCGACCCGTACTTCGACGACCTGTTCTGCGAGGCGGCGGACAGCGCGTACGTGTCGTGCGAGCAGTTGGTCGACGGCTTCGGGCCCGAGACGGTGCCGCAGACGCTGCTGGTCAAGCGGCATGCGGTGACGGGCGTCGTGGAGACGCCGCACGGCGCGCACTTCACGTCGTGCGTGCCCGACTACGACCGCGACGAGGCGTTCCAGAAGCTGTACGCGAGCACGCCCTGGACCGAGTTCGCCGAGCGGTTCCTGCCGCCCGGCGGTGACGAGAAGCAGTACCAGTCCGCCGTTCAGGCCTGGCACGAGGAGCAGAAGTGAGCGTCACGACGACAGAGGTGTCCCGCGCCGAGTACTGCGTGATCGCGTGCGCCGAGGCCTGGCGGGACAACGGGGAGGTGCTGGCCAGCCCGATGGGCCTGATCCCGGCCGTCGGGGCGCGCCTCGCCAAGCGGACCTTCTCCCCCGGCCTGCTGCTCACCGACGGCGAGGCGATGGTGGTCGGGCTCGACGGCGCGGCGGAGGGCTGGCTCCCGTACCGGCAGCATCTGACGATGGTCACCGGCGGGAAGCGGCACGTGATGATGGGGGCGAGCCAGCTCGACCGGTTCGGGAATCAGAACATCTCGTGCATCGGCGACTGGGAGCGGCCCGACCGCCAGCTCCTCGGGGTGCGCGGCGCTCCCGTGAACACGCTGAACAATCCGGTGAGTTACTGGGTGCCCAAGCACAGCCGCCGGGTCTTCGTCGAGAAGGTCGACATGATCAGCGGGGTGGGCTACGACAGCGCGGCCGCGGCGGGCCCGTCGGCGACGCGGTTCCATCGCATCCCGCGCGTGGTCACGAACCTGGCCGTCCTGGACTTCGACACCGAGGACCACGCGATGCGGCTGGTCTCCGTACATCCGGGCGTCACGGTGGAGGAGGTCCAGGAGGCGACGGGGTTCGCGCTGGTGCTCCCGGAGGGCGGCGAGGTGCCGTGCACGCGTGAGCCCACGGCGGAGGAGCTGCGGCTGATCCGGGAGGTCGTCGACCCCGACGCCAAGCGGGATCTGGAGGTCAAGCCGGTATGACGCCGTCTTCCGAACCGGCGCCGGACTCCGCGGCGTTCACGATCCCGACGCCCCTGACCCGGCTCACCGGCGTGCGGCACCCCATCGTGCAGACGGGGATGGGGTGGGTCGCGGGGCCGCGCCTGGTGTCGGCGGCGGCGAACGCGGGGGCGCTCGGCATCCTGGCGTCCGCCACCATGACGCTCGACCAGCTCCGGTCGGCCGTACGGGAGGTGAAGTCGCGTACGGACCAGCCGTTCGGGGTGAACCTGCGGGCCGACGCGGGGGACGCGCGCGAGCGGGTCAAGGTGATCGTCGAGGAGGGCGTGAAGGTCGCCTCGTTCGCCCTGGCGCCCTCGCGCGAGCTGATCGCCGAGCTGAAGGACGCGGGCGCCGTCGTGATCCCGTCGATCGGGGCGCGCCGGCACGCCGAGAAGGTCGCGGCGTGGGGCGCGGACGCGGTCATCGTGCAGGGCGGTGAGGGCGGCGGGCACACCGGTGAGGTGGCGACGTCGGTCCTGCTGCCGCAGGTGGTGGACGCCGTCGACATCCCGGTCGTCGGGGCGGGCGGTTTCCGCGACGGCCGGGGGCTGGTCGCCGCGCTCGCCTACGGGGCGGCCGGGGTCGCCATGGGGACGCGATTCCTGCTGACGTCGGACTCGACGGTGCCGGACGCGGTGAAGGCGAAGTACCTCGCGGCGAGCGTCAAGGACGTCACGGTGACGACGGCGGTGGACGGCCTGCCCCACCGGATGCTCCGCACGGAGCTGGTCGAATCGCTGGAGAACGTGGGCCGTACGCGCGCGTTGCTGCACGCCGTGCGCCGTGCCACGGGCTTCAAGAAGCTGTCCGGCCTGAGCTGGCCGCAGATGGTGCGGGACGGCCTCGCCATGAAGCACGGCAAGGACCTCACCTGGAGCCAGGTGCTGCTGGCCGCGAACACCCCGATGCTCCTGAAGGCTTCCATGGTCGAGGGCCGCACCGACCTGGGCGTCATGGCCTCCGGCCAGGTCGCGGGGCTCATAGAAGACCTGCCCAGCTGCGCGGAGCTCGTCGACCGCGTGATGACCGAAGCACGCAAGACGCTGGAATCACTTCCCACTCCACCCTGACGGGGCAGCACGACTGCCCTCCTCCGCAGAGGAGTTCATGTATGCCGCACACGTACAGAACAGGGCACGTGCACAGAGCGGCGCTCACACGGCGCCGTGCGCTCGGCGCCACGCTCGGCACGGTGGCGGCGCTCGCCGTGGGGCCCGCCGCCACGGCGGCGCCGGGGAGGCCCGCCACCGAGGGCATCCGGCGGATTCCCCTCAAAGGGGCGGTCAACTTCCGGGACATCGGGGGCTACCGCGCGCGGGGCCGCGGCCGGGTCCGGTACGGGCTCGTCTACCGGGCCGACGCGCTGTGCGACCTGACCGACGCGGACGTGGAGCGGGTCGCCGGGCTGCGGCTCGCCGAAGTGGTCGACTTCCGGGTGTCGTTCGAAGTGCGCACGGACGGCGCCGACCGGCTGCCCGCGGGGCTCTCCGTGACCGCGCGGTCCGTCTCCGACGGCGGGCAGTACGAGCAGCTGATGGCCGCGATCGGTTCGAAGGACCCGGCGGTGCAGCAGCAGGCGCTCGGGGACGGCAGGGCGGCCGCCGGGATGCGGGCCACGTACCGGATGTTCGTGAACGACGCCGCGAACCGGGCCCGGTTCGGGCAGACGCTTCGGGACGCGGCGGAGGGCGGGCGGGGTGCGCTGCTGTACCACTGCACGTCCGGGAAGGACCGTACGGGCTGGTTGACGTACGTCCTGCTGCGCCTGCTCGGTGTGGAGGAACGGGTGGCGGTGGACGACTACTTGGCGTCGAACGTCTTCCGCGCCGCGCATGACGCGGAGGTTCGTGAGGGGTTGCGGCAGGCGGGGCTGATGCGGGATCCGGACCTGCTGATACCTGTCCAGGAGGTGCGGATGGAGTACCTGGGCACTGCGCTTGGGCAGGTGCGTCGGGAGTTCGGCGGTCTGCAGCGGTATGTGGTCGAGGGGCTTGGGGTGGATCGGTGTGTGGTGGGGGCGCTCAGGGGGCGGCTGCTGGGGTGAGGGCCGTCGTTGTGTTGCGCCGCAACGGGGCGGAGGTCGCGGGGCTCTGCCCCGGACCCCGCGCCTCAATCGCCGGCGGGGCTTGAATTACCGGGCCCGGCCGACCAGTGCGCCGCCACGGGGCGGAGGTCGCGGGGCTCTGCCCCGGACCCCGCGCCTCAATCGCCGGCGGGGCTTGAATTACCGGGCCCGGCCGCCCATGCACCCGAGCGGGGCTTGATTTACCGGACCCGGCTTGAATTACCGGGCCCGGCCGCTCCTGCGCCCCGGGCGGGGCTTGTGCCCGGTCCTACGCTGCCTGGCGGGGGTTGCGGGGGCCGCGGCCGCGGCGGTTGGCGGAGGAGGGCTGGCCGGCGTTGCCCGATGCCGAGCGGCGGCGGCCGCCGTTGCCCGAGCCCGAGCGCTGGCCCTCGGCGCCTGCCGCGCGGGCGCCGTTGCCGTTGCCGGAGCCGCCGCGCGAGCGGCGGGGACGGCGGGGCTTGGACGCGGTGGTGGGAGCCGTGGGCTCCGGTACGGCGATGGTGACCGCGACGCCGGACGGCTCGCGGGCGCCGGTGATCTGCGTCAGTTCCTCGTCCGTGGAGCGGACCTGCGTCGTGCGCGGCTTGATCTTCGCGTCGCGCATCAGGCGCTGCACGTCGCGCTTCTGCTCGGGCAGGACCAGGGTGACGACGCTGCCGGACTCGCCGGCGCGGGCCGTGCGGCCGCCGCGGTGCAGGTAGTCCTTGTGCTCGGTGGGCGGGTCGACGTTGACGACGAGGTCGAGGTCGTCGACGTGGATGCCGCGCGCGGCGACGTTCGTGGCGACGAGCGCGGTGACCCGGCCGTCCTTGAACTGCTCGAGCGTGCGGTTGCGCTGCGGCTGGCTGCGGCCGCCGTGCAGCGGCGCCGCGTACACGCCGGTGGCGAGGAGCCGCTTGGCGAGCCGGTCGGCGGAGCGCTTGGTGTCGACGAAGAGGATGACGCGGCCGTCGCGGGCGGCGATGCGCGCGGTGACGGCCTTCTTGTCGGTCTCGTCCAGGACGTGCAGGACGTGGTGCTCCATCGTCGTCACCGCGCCCGCGGACGGGTCGACGGAGTGCACGACGGGGTCGTTGAGGAACTGCTTGACGAGCCGGTCGACGTTCTTGTCGAGCGTCGCGGAGAACAGCATCGTCTGGCCGCCCGCCTCGACCTGCTTGAGGAGCGCGGTGACCTGCGGCATGAAGCCCATGTCGGCCATCTGGTCGGCCTCGTCGAGCACCGTCGTGCGCACCGAGCCGAGCACGCAGTCGCCGCGCTCGATGAGGTCCTTGAGGCGTCCCGGAGTGGCGACGACGACCTCGGCGCCGCGGCGCAGCGCGCCCGCCTGCCGGGAGATCGACATGCCGCCGACGACGGTCGCGAGGCGCAGCTTCAGCGCGGCGGCGTACGGGGTGAGGGCGTCGGTGACCTGCTGGGCCAGCTCACGGGTGGGCACGAGGACGAGCGCGAGAGGGGACTTCGGCTCGGCCTTGGCGCCGGTGGTGTGGGTGAGCAGCGGCAGGCCGAAGGCGAGGGTCTTGCCGGAGCCGGTGCGGCCGCGGCCGAGGAGGTCCCGTCCGGCGAGCGAGTTGGGGAGCGTCGCGGCCTGGATGGGGAACGGGTCGGTGACGCCCTGCTCGCCCAGCGTCTTCAGGAGGGCTTCGGGCATGTCGAGCTCGGCGAAGCTGTCCACGGCGGGCAGCGCGGGAGTGGTGTTCTCCGGCATGGTGAACTCGCTCGGCGGCGCCGGCTGTTGCTTGCGGCGCTGCTCGGGTGCGCGGCGCTGCCCGGCAACGGGACGGGGGCCGCGACGGCGGGAGGCCTGTGGCTGCGACGCGGAGCGTCCCGTCGAGGCGCGGCGGTCGGGCGACGGGCGGGGAGAACTGGCCATGCGGCGATGCCTTCCGGGACGGGACAGCAGGAACCGGGGCCCGCACCTTCGCGGTGCGGGCCCCGGCCCGGTGATGCTCGATCCGACGTCCGCCGGGTCAGCCCGGCGGAGTCGAGTGATCTACGAGCGAGATCAGGCGGGGACGATGTTCTCCGCCTGCGGGCCCTTCTGGCCCTGCGTGACGTCGAACGTCACCTTCTGGCCCTCCTGGAGCTCACGGAAGCCGGAGGCGTTGATGTTCGAGTAGTGGGCGAAGACGTCGGCGCCGCCGCCGTCCTGCTCGATGAAGCCGAAGCCCTTTTCCGAGTTGAACCACTTAACGATACCGGTGGCCATGTCGTTCTCCTTAAGAACAGGTAGCAGCCCCCATTCCCAGAACGCCCAGGTGAACGCCGGAACCGGGAATAATCCCGGGAAAAACAATAATGCGCCTGAGGAACATTCCCGTCAGGCGCACATAAAGTCTATGGGTACCAAAACTGCAACACGGTAGACCTTAGCACGCGGGGTCACCGCACCGCGATCCCGTCCAGCACCATCGACAGATATTGACGGGCGATCTCCTCGGGGCTGTGCCGGCCGCCGGGCCGGTACCAGGAGGCGGCGACCCACACGGTGTCGCGCACGAACCGGTAGGTGAGCCGGATGTCGAGATCGGCGCGGAAGACCTGCTCGTCGACGCCGCGCTCCAGGGTGGTCAGCCAGGTCTTCTCGAACCTGCGCTGCGACTCGGCGAGGAACGCGAAGCGTTCCTGGGTGACGAGCTGCTGGGACTCCCGCTGGTAGATCGCGACGGCGGCGCGGTGCCGGTCGATCTCCCGGAAGGACTCGGTGACCAGTGCCTCCAGGGTCTGCCTGGGGCCGAGGGCGTCGTCGAGCACGGTGTCGTAGCCCTCCCACAGCTCGTCGAGGAAGGTCCGCAGGATCTCCTCCAGCATCGATTCCTTGGAGTCGAAGTGGTAGTAGAGGCTGCCCGCGAGCATGCCCGCGTGATCGGCGATCTTGCGGACGGTCGTGGCGTTGTAGCCCTGCTCGGCGAAGACCTCGGCCGCGGTGTGCAGGAGTTCGCCGCGCCGCTCCTGCGCGCCGGCGTTCGTCGACTGGGGCTTGCTCTTGGCCGGCTTCGTTGACTGCGCGGGCTTCGTTGACTTCGTAGGCACCCGCCCATTGTCTCGGGCGTCACAGCCACTGGGCGAAGAGGTCCACCGTTTCCTGTCCCGCGGCGAAGCGGCCGGTGCCGAAGGCGGAGCGGAAGAAGAGGAGGGGGCGGCCGTCGGCGCGCGGGGTGGTGAGCGCGGTGACGCGGCCGATGACGATCTCGTGGTCGCCGCCGTCGACGGTGCGTTCGAGTGCGCATTCCAGGTGGGCGAGGGCGCCGTCGACCAGGACGCTGCGGTGGTCGCGTCCGGTGTGCCAATCGAGGTCGGCGAACTTGTCGGGGCGGCGGGAGCCGAGGGTGCGGCACTGGGCGCGCTGGTCCTCGGCGAGCACGGAGATTCCGAAGCGTCCGGCGGGGGCGATACGGGCCCAGCTGGTCGACGTACGGGCGACGCAGACGAGGACGAGCGGCGGGTCGAGGGAGAGGGAGGTGAAGGACTGGCAGGCGAGGCCCGCCGGGGCGCCGGCCTCGTCGAGGCCGGCGACGACGGTGACGCCGGAGGCGAACCGGGACAGGGCGTCCCGGAACTCCCCCGGCCCGACGCGCTCCCCCGGCCCTACGGCGTCCAGGGTGCTCAGCCGTTCCACTCGTGGCCCCACAGGGAGTCGGCGGTGATCTCCTTGGTCACCCAGGTGTCCGGGTCGACGACCAGTCCGTCCCAGCCGTACTCGACCTGGAAGCCGCCGGGCGCCTGGGCGTAGAAGGACACCATGTGGTCGTTGGAGTGCCGCCCGAGGGAGGAGGCGATGGGATGACCGGCCTTCTTCATGCGGTCGAGCCCGTAGCCGACGTCGTCAAGGTGCTCCAGCTCGACCATGAAGTGGACGATGCCGGGCGGCAGGGCGCCCGGGTAGAGGCCGAGGCTGTGGTGGCGGCGGTTCGGGGAGAGGAAGTACATGCGGTACGTGTCCTGGCCCGGCTTGCCGGTGGGGACGGCGGAGGGCGGGAGCTGCATGGAGTCGCGGAGCTGGAAGCCGAGGAGGGTCTCGTAGAAGTCGACGGCCTCGTCGATCTCGACGGCCGGGAGGACGACGTGGCCGAGGCCGAGGTCGCCCGCGCCCGCCTTGGTGTCGGTGCCGGTGACGAAGCGGTTGCCGTAGGGCGCGGCGAGCGGGGTGTGGTCCTGGGCCTGGCCCCAGTAGATCTCCAGGGGGTTGCCGGCGGGGTCGTCGACGTGGATCAGGCCCTGGACGCGGCGGTCGGCGAGGGTGGCGGCGTCGGCCTCCTTCACGGCGTGCCCGGCCGACGTCAGCTCGCTCGCCGCGAGGGCGAGTGCGCGGGCGTCGGCGACCTCGAAGCCCGCCGCGAGCAGCCGGTCCTGTGTTCCGGCCACGAACTGGAAGCGGTGGATGCGGTCGTCGATGCGGACGTTGAGCCGGGCGTCCGTGCTGCCCTGCGCCTCGGTCATGCCGAGGACGTCGAGGGCGTAGGTGCGCCAGGCGGCGAGATCGGCCGTCTCGATGCGCAGATAGCCGAGTGCGCGGATGTCCATCCGTAACTCCCCTGATGAATAAGTCAGTTGGTGAAGAAGTCGATTGCGAGGCGGTTGAACTCGTCGGCCTTCTCGGTCTGCGCCCAGTGGCCGCACTTCGGGAAGACGTGCAGCCGGGCGTTGGGCATCGTCTTGAGGGCGACGAACGCGCCGTCGATCGGGTTGACACGGTCCTCGCGCCCCCAGGTCAGCAGCGTCTCGTGCGGGATCTTCGCGGCGTCGCGCCAGATCTGGGTGCGCTCGGCCCACTCGGGGTTGGCGAAGGAGGCGCCCATGCGGGCGGTGCCGAGGCGGACGTCGGGGTCGACGGCGCGCAGGTAGCGCTCCTCGACGAAGGCGTCCGTGACGATCGACTTGTCGTACGCGAGGGTGGTGAGGAAGGCCCGCATCTGGTCGCGGGTCGGCTCGGCGGCGGTGTTGAACTCGAAGAGCTGCCGGATGCCTTCGGTGGGGTCGGCGTGGAAGAGGTTCAGGAAGATGCCGCCGGGGCCCATGAGGAGGAGCTTGCGGGCGCGGTCGGGGAAGTCGAGGGCGAGCCGGGCCACGGTGCCGCCGCCGAGGGAGTTGCCGACGAAGTCGGCCTGCCGGATGCCGAGTTCGTCCATGAGGGCGACGGTGCAGCGGGCGGAGGCCGTCCAGTAGTCGGCGTCGAGCTCGGGTTTGTCGCTGGCGCCGAAGCAGACCTGGTCGAGGAGGATCGTGCGGAATCCGGCCTCGGCGAAGACCGGCAGGTTGGCGCCGAAGTTGGACCAGCCGCTCGCGCCGGGTCCGCCGCCGTGCAGGAAGATCACGGCGGGCCCGTCGGCAGGACCGGCCTCGTGGTACGCGAGCCGGATGCCGCCCGCCTTCACGAAGCGGCGGGTGTGCTCGGACGTGTACGCGGCGGTGGTCACAGCATCACGTCCTGGATCTCCAGGCCGAGGGCGTCCTGGCCGTAGATGAGCAGGGCCCGCTCCGGGTCGTTGGCCGCGTGGCCGCGCCCGGTGTGGATGTCGCGCCAGGCGCGCTGGATGCCCGCGGGGCCCGCGCCGGTGCGCATCGCGTTGCCGCCCGCGTTCTCCATCAGCAGGTCGACGGCGGCCGCGGCGCGCTCGGTGGCGAGCACCTGGTCGCGGCGGGCACGGGCCCGCAGTTCGACCGTCAACGGGTCGCCCGCGCAGGCGAGTGCGTACATCTCGGCGATGTTGCCGCGCAGTTGGCGCCAGGCCGCGTCGATGTCGCTGGCGGCGCGGGCGAGCCGGATCTGCGCGAACGGGTCCTCGGCGACCTTCTGCCCGTACGACACGCGGATGCGCTCGCGGGTCGCGGCGACGAATCCGTCCCAGGCGCCCTGCGCGATGCCGACGATCGGCGTGGAGATCGTGGTGGTGAAGACGCTCGCGTACGGGAGCCGGTAGAGCGGGTCGGGGTTGACCTCGGCGCCGGGCGGGGTGAGGGCGGTGACCGGGCCGAAGGAGAGGGCGCGGTGCTCGGGGACGAGGACGTCGTCGACGACGATGTCGTTGGAGCCGGTGCCGCGCAGGCCGACGGTGTCCCACACGTCCTTGATCTCGTAGTCGGCGCGCGGCAGCAGGAACGAGCGCATGTCGACGAGGTTGCCGTCGGCGTCGGGCACGAGCGCGCCGAGGATCACCCACTGCGCGTGGTCGCAGCCGGAGGAGAAGTGCCAGCGGCCGGAGAGCCGGAAGCCGCCGTCGACGGGGGTGACCTTGCCGGTGGGGGCGTACGAGGAGGAGATGCGGGTGTCGGCGCGCTCGCCGTGCTCGCCCCACACCTCGTCCTGGGCCCGCTGCTCGTAGAGGCCGACGTGCCAGGGGTGGACGCCGAGGACGGAGGCGACCCAGCCGGTGGAGCCGCAGGCCCGGGCGATCTCCTTGACGCCGTCGTAGAAGACGGTGGGGTCGGCGGCGAATCCGCCGTAGCGCTTGGGCTGCAGGAGGCGGAAGAAGCCGGTCGCGGTGAGTTCCTTGACGGTGGACTCGGGGACCTTGCGCAGTTCCTCCGCCTCGGCGGCACGTTCCGCGACGGCGGGCAGGAGGGCGCGGACCGAGGCGAGCACGTCCGCGGTGGTGTGGTCGGTCATGTCGACGACGCTAAGTGGCTCCGCCCGGGGGCGGACAGATGAGGTTCCCGGTGAGTGGGAAGGGGTCGTCCTCCTACGTCGCGGGGCTCTGCCCCGGACCCCGCGCCTCAATCGCCGGCGGGGCTTATTGTGCCCGGTCTCTTCCCACGTCAACGCGGTCGTGGCAAGGTCCATTCAACACTGCTGGTGCCCATTTCTACGGGGGTGTGCTGTGCTCGAAACGGCCCTGGAGGCAGACGCACCGCTGTCTCTCCTGGAGAAGGCGGAGAAGGTCCTCGCGGCCTTCGACGGCGGACGCGGTCGGCTGTCGCTGACCGAGATCATCCACCGTTCGGGCCTGTCGCGGTCGTCCGCGCACCGCATCCTCGACCAGTTGGTGAAGCTGCGCTGGCTGGACCGGGAGGGCCGGGACTACCGGCTCGGCCTGCGGATGCTGGAGCACGGCGGTCTCGCCGCGCACCACAACCGGCTGATCCGCGCTGCGATCCCGCATCTGGACGCGCTGCACGAGGCCACGGGCAAGCTCGTGCAGCTGTACGTCCTGGACGGGGTGACGGACGTGGTGTGCCTGGAGCGGGCCGGTTCGCTGCCGCAGTCGGTGGGCGACGCGACGGACCGGGCGTACCCGGTGCGGATCGGGGCGCGGCTGCCCGCGCACGCGACGGCGGCGGGCAAGGCGATCCTGGCGTTCGGCGACAAGGACGACATCGAGCGGGTCGTCGCGGCGGGCCTGCGGCCGCGTACGCACCGCACGGTGACGCGGCCCGACGTGTTCTGCTCGGAGCTGTCGCGGGTGCGCACGGCGGGGATCGCGTACGACCGCGGGGAGACGTTCTCCGGGCTCGTGTGCTCGGCGGTGCCGTTGCGCGGTGCGGGCCGGGCGGTGGCCGCCGTGTCGCTCGGCTCGCTGGGCGGGCTGCGGCCGTTGGAGCTGGCGGCGCCGCTGCTGCACGGGGCGGCGCGGGCGATCTGGCGGGATCTGAACGGTCCGGGGCGGGCGGCGCGGCACGCACCCGCCCCTGACGTGACGCCGCGGGACGCGGCGACGGACCGCACCATCCCCAATCTGCTGGGGTGGGTGCGGTCCGACTCCTGGATGTGAGCTGCTGCGCCAGGTCAGCCGGCCTGCGGGTGCCACACCTTCGGCCAGTCCGTGGCGCGCAGTTGCGCGTCGAGGCCGCCGTCCGCGTAGAAGACGGAGCCGACGCAGTACGCGGACTTCGGCGACAGCAGGAACTCGACGAGTTCGGCGATCTCCTCCGGCTTGCCCGCCCGGCCCGCCGGGATGGCGGCGAGGAACTGCCTGATGCCCTCGGCGGTCGCCGGGTCCTCGGCGGCGGCGCGGGTCATCGGGGTGTCGATGTAGCCGGGCGCGACCGCGTTGAGGCGGATGCCGTCGGCCTGGTGGTCGGCGGCGCGGCTGCGGGCGTACCAGGCGAGGGCGGCCTTGGTGGCCGGGTAGGCGCCGACGCCGCCGTCGCGGGCGCCCGCCTCGTCGGCGATGCGGCGGGCCTCGGTCTCGTCGCCCGCGAGGCAGGCCGCGGCGACCTGTTCCGGCCAGTCGGGCTGGGTGGTCGTCGAGTTGGAGGAGGCGAGGACGACGGACGAGGTCCCGGCGGCGGCGAGCGCCGGGCGCAGCCCCTCCAGCAGGTGGATCGCACCGAAGTAGTTGACGGACACGAGCAGGCTGGACGAGCGGCCCGCGCCGCCCGCGAGCCCGGCGAACGGCAGGAACCCGTCGAGTCTGCCGCCGCTGATCCGGGTGATCTCGGCGACGGCGTGCGCGCGTCCCTCGGGGCTGCCCAGGTCGGCGGTGACGTCGGCGTTCTTGAGGTCGACACCGATGACGGTGTGCCCCTGGGCGCGTAGCCGTTCGGCGAGCATGGCGCCCATGCCGGAACCGGCTCCGGTGACGGCGATCGTGGACATGTGGTCCTCCGGCTCTGCGGTGAGAAGGATGATCTGTCTACTCCAGCATGCGGCCCTTCGGCACGGCTGTGACCGGGACTTTCGTCACTTTCGGCAGCAATCGCACCGTACTCGGTCCTCAGTATTCGACCCGCACCCGGTCCGTCGTCGGCAGGGCCTGGCAGGCGAGGGTGTAGCCCTCGGCGAGGTCCTCGGCGTCGAGGACCTCGTTGTGCCGCAGGGTCACCGCGCCCTCCACGACCCGGCATGTGCAGGCCGCGCAGGCGCCCTCGCGGCAGGAGTACGGGGCGGGGACGCCCGCGGCGAGGAGGGCGTCGAGGAGCGGGGTGTGCTCGTCGCCGGCCGCCTCGTGGGTCTGCCCGTACAGCTCGGCGGTGACCGTGACGGTCGAGCCCACGGGGGCCGGTGCGGTGAACACGTCGCCGGTCAGGGAGAAGTACCGCTCGCGGTGCACGGCGGCGGCGCCCGTCCCGCGCAGCACGTCCTCGGCCCCGTCCATCAGGGGCTGCGGCCCGCACAGATAGGCGGTGCGGCCGGGTGCGAGCGGGGTGAGGAGGGCGCCGAGCGCGCCGCGGGTGGGCAGGCCCTGGAGGGTTTCCAGCCAGTGGACGACGGCGAACCGGCCGGGGTGCTCCTCCGCGAGGCCCCACAGCGCGTCCCGGAAGATCACCGAGTCCTGGTCGCGGTTGGCGTAGACGAGGGTGACCGTGCCGGTGCCCGCGGCGAGCACGGAGCGGGCGATGGACAGGCACGGGGTGATGCCGCTGCCGCCCGCGACGAGCAGCACGTCCTCGTCGAGGGATGCGGGCGTGAACGTCCCGGCGGGCGGCAGGCACTCCAGTACGTCACCGGCCCTGATCTCCTCGCACACCCACCCGGAGCCCGCCCCGCCCGGCACCTTCTTCACGGTGACGCGGGGCGGTTCCCCGGTGTGCGGGGACGAGGCGAGGGAGTAGCAGCGGGCGCCGCCGCCGGGGATCCGCAGGGTGAGGAACTGGCCGGGCAGGTACGGCAGTTCGGGGGCGTCGAGGACGAGGGAGACGGCGTCGGCGGTCTCGCGTACGACCTCGGCCACCCGCAGCGTGAGCGTCCCCGTACGCGGCTCGGCGAGGTCAGCGCTGGTCACGCCGGGTCACCTCCAACCGGCCCTCGTCGACGGCGCGGTCGATGGACGCGCGCAGCTCCGGGCAGCCCTGCGCGGCGAGGCTCCGGCAGCCGGCCCGCGCGGCGTGCGTCCACTGGATCTGGAGGTGGTACGGGCTGTACTTCTCGCAGAGCACCTGGCCGCCGCAGGCGCCGCAGCCGACGGCGGTCATCGGGGTCATGCCCCGCCCCCGGTGACGTACGAGGTGACGCCGCCCGCCTGGAGGTTCCGCTCGGCCTCGGCGCGCCAGTTGTCGCCTGCGTGCCGGGTGTCCAGCTCGAACTCGAAGCGGTCCGTCATCTCGTCCTTGACGTCGGCGGCGTCGACGTAGAACTGCTCGTACCAGCGGCGGAGTTGGTAGACCGGGCCGTCCTCCTCGGTGAGGAGCGGGTTGTCGATGCGGGTCTTGTTCTTCCAGATCTCGACGTCCTGCTCGAAGCCGACGGCGAGGCCCTCGCTGGTGACGCGGGCGGCCTCGGCGGCCTCTTCGTCGCTCATGCCGGGCAGCTTCTTGACCATGGCGCCGTACATGAGGACGAACCGGTCGGGGCCCACCGGGTAGTGGCAGTTGATGAGGACGGTCTCCATCTCGGCGCCCGGCGCGACCTCCGCGTACAGCCAGTCGATCATGTACGAGGGGCCGAAGTAGGAGGCCTCGGAGCGCAGTCCGCCGGAGGCGGAGAGGGTGCCGAGGTCGACGTCGGGGCGCGGCTCGGACCTCATGTACTGGGTGGCGACGTGCCCCTCGAAGACGTTCTTGAAGAACACCGGGAACGAGTAGTGCACGTAGTAGAAGTGCGCCATGTCGACGACGTTGTCGACGATCTCGCGGCAGTTGGTGTCGATGGTGACGGCGTTCCACTGCCAGTCGGACCACAGCTCCCGCTCCTCCTGCGGGCCGTGGATTCCGGCGAGTTCGGGGATGTCCTGGCCGGGCGGGGGCGGGTTGCCCTCGGGGTCGTGCCAGACGAAGAGCTGCTTGTTGCGCTCCAGGGCGTGCCAGGTGCGGGTCTTGGCGCGGGGCGGGACGCGGCGGGCGTAGGGGATTTCGCGGCAGCGGCCGTTGCCGCCCCAGCGCCAGTCGTGGAAGGGGCAGGCGAGGGTGTCGCCCTTGACGGTGCCGTGGGCGAGGTTGCCGCCCATGTGGGGGCAGAAGGCGTTGAGGACGTGGAGTTCGTGGTCCTCGGCGCCTTCGAAGACGACGAGGGTGGTGCCGAACGCCTCGACCTCGTGCGGCTTTCCGTCCCGGAAGTCGGCGGCGAGGCCGATGCAGTGCCAGCCGCGGGCGAAGCGCGCGGGGGCGGCCCCGGCGTCGATGACACGTACGTCATGGGTGGTCGTCATGGCGCATCAGGCTTTCTGTGAAGGAGCCGAGAGAGCGACGGCGATGTCGATGAGCTGGTCCTCCTGGCCGCCGACGAGCCTGCGGCGGCCGGCCTCCAGGAGGATGTCGGTGGCGCTGACCTCGTAGCGGGCGGCCTGCCGTTCGGCGTGCTTGAGGAACGAGGAGTACAGGCCCGCGTAGCCGATGAGCAGCGAGTTCCGGTCGAGCAGGCACTCGTCGGCCATGATCGGGCGGATCTCGTCCTCGGCCGCGTCGATGATCTTCAGTACGTCGATGCCGGTGCGCCAGCCGGACCGCTCGGCGACCGCCGCCCACGCCTCGGTCGGGGTGTTGCCCGCACCGGCGCCGAAGCGGCGGGTGGAGGCGTCGATCTGGCGGGCGCCCGCGCGGACCGCGGCGACGGAGTTGCCCACGCCGAGGCCGAGGTTCTCGTGGCCGTGGAAGCCGACCTGCGCGTCGTCGCCCAGCTCGGCGACGAGCGCGGAGACCCGGTCGGTGACGCCGTCCATGAGGAGCGCCCCGGCCGAGTCGACGACGTAGACGCACTGGCAGCCCGCGTCGGCCATGACGCGGGCCTGCTTCGCCAGGTTCTCCGGGGTGGTGGAGTGGGCCATCATCAGGAAGCCGACGGTCTCCAGGCCCATGTCGCGGGCGAGCCGGAAGTGCTGCTCGGAGACGTCGGCCTCGGTGCAGTGGGTGGCGACGCGGCAGATCTGCGCGCCGTTCCCGTGGGCCTCGCGGATGTCGTCCTTGGTGCCGAGGCCGGGCAGCATCAGGAAGGCGATCTTCGCGTGTGTCGCCGTCTCGACCGCCGTCCTGATGAGCTCCTGCTCGAGGGTGTGCGAGAAGCCGTAGTTGAAGGAGGAGCCGCCGAGTCCGTCGCCGTGGGTGACCTCGACGACGGGGACGCCTGCCGCGTCGAGCGCGCCGACGACGGTGCGTACCTGCTCGGTGGTGAACCGGTGGCGGTGGGCGTGGGAGCCGTCGCGGCAGAAGGAGTCGGTGACGCGGATGTCCAGGTCGGCCGAGTAGGGGCGTTCGATGGTCACGTGGTGGTCCCCTTCGGCTGCTGCTTCGCGAACTCCTCGCCGACCTTGGTGGCGGCGGCGGTCATGATGTCGAGGTTTCCTGCGTACGGCGGCAGGAAGTCGCCGGCGCCCTCGACCTCCAGGAACAGGGCGACGCGGGCCATGCCGCCGTTCTCGGGGCGCGCCTCGTCGAACTGCGGCTCCGCGCGCAGCCGGTAGCCGGGCACGTACGCGGCGACCTGCGCGGCCACTTCGTGGACGCTGCGCGTGATGGCCTCGCGGTCGGCGTCCTCGGGGATGGCGCAGAAGACGGTGTCGCGCATGATGACGGGCGGCTCGGCCGGGTTGAGGATGATGATCGCCTTGCCCTTCCGGGCGCCGCCGATCTCCTCGATGCCGCGGGAGGTGGTGCGGGTGAACTCGTCGATGTTCTGGCGGGTGCCGGGCCCGGCGGAGACGGAGGCGACGGACGCCACGATCTCCGCGTACGGCACCGGGACGATCCGGGACACCGCGTACACCATCGGGATGGTGGCCTGGCCGCCGCAGGTGACCATGTTGACGTTGTCGGCGGCGAGATGGGCGGTCAGGTTCGCGGGCGGTACGACGCCGGGCCCGACGGCGGCCGGGGTGAGGTCGATCGCCCTGATGCCCGCCTCCTTGTAGCGGGGGGCGTTCTCCCGGTGCACGTACGCGCTGGTCGCCTCGAAGACGAGGTCCGGGAGCTCGTCCTGCGCGAGCAGCCGGTCGACGCCCTCGTGGTGGGCGTCGAGCCCTGCGGCGCGCGCCTTGGCGAGGCCCTCGCTCGCCGGGTCGACGCCGATCATCCAGCGCGGCTCGATGTGCTCGGAGCGCAGGAGTTTGTAGAGGAGGTCGGTTCCGATGTTGCCGGAGCCGACGATGGCGGCGGTCGCCTTCTTCGGCACGCCTGTCATGGCAGTCATGGCACGTCCTAGGTGAAGGAGAGGGACACCGGGCCGAGCCCGGTGAAGTCGGCGGTGTACGTGCGGCCCGGCGCGACGTCGACGGCCCGCGTGCACGAGCCGGGCAGGATCAGATGCCCGGCCTCCAGGCGCACCCCGAACCGGTCGACCGTGCGGGCGAGCCAGGCGACGGACTCGGCGGGGTCGCCGAGCACGGCGTCCCCGCGCCCGGACGCGAGCGCCGCGCCGGTGTCGTCGCTGAGATGTGCCTCCACGTCCCTCAGGTCGAGGTCGCCGATCGGGCGGCCCGCTCCGGTCACGTAACCGGCCGACGAGGCATTGTCGGCGATGGTGTCGGCGATCGCGATGCGCCAGTCCGCGATCCGGGAGTCGATCAACTCCAGTGCGGGCACGACACGTTCGGTGGCGGCGCGGACGTCGGCGGCGGTGCAGTCGGCGCCGGGCAGCGGCGCGCCGAGCACGAAGCCGATCTCGACCTCGACGCGCGGCGCGCAGTACCGGCCTGCGGGCACGGGCGTGTCCTCGGTCAGCTCCATCGTGGACAGGAGGTGGCCGTAGTCGGGTTCGTCGACGCCCATCATCCGCTGCATCACGGGCGACGACAGGCCGACCTTGTGGCCGCGGACGGTCTCCCCCGCGGCCAGCCGTTCGCGGATGCCGATGAGCTGGATCTCGTATGCGTCGACGGCGGTGATGCCGTCGAAGGTCTCGGTCAACGGTCGGATCGGCGAGCGCGCGGCCTCCGCCGCGGCCAGCGTCTCGGCGGCCTTGCGCCGCTCGGCTTCCGTGAGCATCGGGCCCGCTCCTCGCTGCTGGGTTTGCTCGGGTGCGGTGAACGTAGGCGGCGCGCGAAGGGGGCGGCGACGGCGTCTTCCCGGTGAGCGGGAAGCCGTGGCTGACCGGGCGGCACGGCGCTGCGAACCTCACCGGCACAGCCACGACAGCCAAGGAAGGGGCGCGCCGGATGGACGGTCCGCTGACGATCGCAGGCCTCGCGGACTGGGCGGCCGACGCCTGGGGCGGGGACGAGGCCCTCGTGCACGGGGGCGGGAGCCTGACCTTCGAGGAGCTGCGCGACGCGGTCGACGAGAGCGCGCGGGCGCTGATGGCGCACGGACTCGCGGCGGGCGACCGGGTCGGCGTGTGGGCGGTGAACAGCGGGCGCTGGGCGATCGCCGCGCTCGGGGCGCTGGCGGCGGGCGGTGTGCTCGTGCCGGTGAACACGCGCTACCGGGGCCGGGAGGCGGCGGACATCCTGCGCCGGGCGCGCTGCCGGTTCCTCTTCACCGAGCACGACTTCCTCGGCACGGACTACCGGCGGATGCTCGCCGGGGCCGGGGAGCCGCTGCCGGACCTGGAGACGGTCGTGGCGCTGCACGACGACGCGGAGTGGGCCGCCTTCACGGGGCGGGCCGGGCGGATCACGCCCGGGGCCCGCCGCGCGCGGACCGCTGCCGTACGTCCCGGCGACGACGCCGACATCCTCTTCACGTCCGGAACGACCGGGCACCCCAAGGGAGTCGTCACGACGCACGGGCAGACGGCGCGGCTGTACGCGCAGTGGGCGCGGGAGGTGACGCTGACGCGCGGGGACCGGTATCTGCTGGTCAACCCGTTCTTCCACACGTTCGGCTACAAGGCGGGCATCGTGGCCTGCCTGCTGGTGGGCGCGGCGATGCTGCCGGAGGCGGTGTTCGAGGCGGGCCGCACGCTGCGGCGGATCGCCGAGGACCGGGTGAGCGTCGTGACGGGCGCGCCGACGGTGTTCATGTCGCTGCTGCGCCACCCCGACCGCGCGGCCCACGACCTGTCGTCGCTGCGGATGACCGGCACGGGCGCCTCGAACATCCCCACCGAACTCATCGAGGAGATCAGGGAACAGCTCGGCGTCGCCCTCGTCTACACGGCGTACGGGCTGACCGAGTCCGACGGCACGGTGACGATCTGCCCGCCCAGCGAGTCCGCGCACGTCCTCGCCCGCACCGCGGGGCGTGCCCTGCCCGGCACCGAGGTGCGGATCGACGCGGCGACCGGCGAGATCCTCACCCGCGGCTACCACGTGATGCGCGGCTACCTCGACGACCCGGCGGCCACGGCGGCGGCGGTCGACGCGGACGGCTGGCTGCACACGGGGGACGTGGGCGTGCTCGACGAGCGCGGGTTCCTGACCGTCACGGACCGGCTGAAGGACATGTTCGTGGTCGGCGGCTTCAACGCGTACCCGGCCGAGATCGAGCAGGTGCTGCGCGGCCATCCGGGGATCGCGGACGTGTCGGTGGTGGGCGCGCCGGACGGGCGGCTCGGTGAGGTGGGGGTGGCGTTCTGCGTCCCCGCAGCTCCCGGACTCGCCCTGGAAGGAGCGGAGTTGAGTACGTGGTCGCGGGAGCGGCTCGCGAACTTCAAGGTGCCGCGCCGCTTCGTACCGGTGCCGGAACTGCCGCACAACGCGGCGGGGAAGGTCGACAAGACGGCACTGCGGGCGCGCGCCGCCGCGGTGGAGCACGCCTGACTCCCGCCTGGTCCTCGCCAGGCCCCTCGTCCGGCTCTCGCCCGACCACCAACAACCGCCCGACCAACCACAACCCTAAGGACCGCCATGCCCGAACAGGTGGATGTCGTCATCGTCGGCGCCGGATTCTCCGGCCTCTACGCCGCGTACCGGATGCGTGAACTCGGCCTGGACGTGGCCGGGTTCGAGCGGGGCGGGGACGTCGGCGGGGTCTGGTACTGGAACCGGTACCCGGGCGCCCGCTGCGACGTGGAGTCCGTCGACTACTCGTACTCCTTCGACCCGGAACTGGAGCAGGAGTGGGACTGGTCGGAGAAGTACGCGACCCAGCCGGAGATCCTGCGCTACGTGGAGCACGTGGCCGGGCGGCACGATCTGCGGCGGCACTTCACCTTCGGCACGTCCGTGGTCTCCGCCGAACTGGACGAGGAGCGGCTGCGCTGGACGGTGCGCACGGACGGCGGGCACACGGTCGAGGCGCGGTACGTGCTGTTCGGCGTCGGCTGCCTGTCCTCCACCCACCTTCCCGGGATCGAGGGCATCGCCGACTTCGCCGGGGCCTCGTACCACACCGGTGAATGGCCGCACGAGGGCGTGGACTTCACCGGGCTCCGGGTCGGCGTCATCGGCACGGGCTCGTCCGGTATCCAGTCGATCCCGGAGATCGCGCGGCAGGCGGCCCGCCTCACGGTGTTCCAGCGCAGCGCCAACTACTCGATCCCGGCGGGCAACAAGCCGCTGAGCGACGCGGACCGCACGGCCCAGAAGGCGGACTACGCCGAACGGCGCCGCCTCGCCCGCCTCTCCGGAGGCGGCTCCCCGCACACGGCGCACCCGCTGAAGACACTGGATGTCTCGCCCGAAGAGCGCCGAGCGGCGTTCGAGGAGAGGTGGGAGCTGGGCGGGGTCCTGTACTCGAAGACGTTCCCCGACCAGCTCACCGACCGTGCGGCGAACGACGAGGCGCGCCGGTTCTGGGAGGAGAAGGTGCGCGCGGAGATCGCCGATCCGGCCGTCGCCGAACAGCTCGTCCCCGCCGACCATCCCATCGGCACGAAGCGGATCGTCACGGACGACGGCTACTTCGCGACGTACAACCGCGCGAACGTGGACCTGGTGAACCTGCGTGCCACCCCGATCGAGCGGGTCGAGGCGGACGGCATCCGCCTCGCGGACGGCACGCTCGTCGAACTCGACGTCATCGTGTACGCGACCGGGTTCGACGCGATGACCGGCTCCCTGGACCGGATCTCCGTCACCGGCCGGGCCGGCCGCACCCTGAAGGAGGCGTGGGCGGCGGGCCCCCGCACCTACCTCGGGCTCGGCGTGGACGGCTTCCCGAACCTCTTCAACCTCGCCGGCCCCGGTTCCCCGTCCGTCCTCGCCAACATGATCCTCTGCGGCGAACAGCACACCGACTGGATCGCCGCGCTTCTCACCCATGTACGGGAGGGCGGTTACGCGGGTGTGGAGGCGCGCGCGGACGCCGTGGACGGGTGGGTGGCCGAGTGCCGGGAACGCGCGGCCGGGACGCTGATGCCGCAGGCGAACTCCTGGTACCTCGGCGCCAACATCCCCGGGAAGCCGCGGGTGTTCATGCCGTTCGTGGGGGGCTTCGGGGTGTACGGCGACATCATCGAGAAGGTCGCGGCGTCCGGATACCAGGGGTTCGAGCTGCTTCGGCCGCTCAGCGGGTGAGGCTCGCGAGGTGGGCGAAGGCCGCGGCGCGGGCGGCCTTCGCCTCGGGGAGGGCGGCGTCCCCGCCCATCGTCATGAAGCCGTGGAACGCCTCGTCGTAGCAGTGGTGCTGGGCGCTCACTCCGGCGGCCGCGAGGAGTTCCGCGTACCGCCTTCCCTCGTCGCGCAGCGGATCCAGCCCGGCGGTGACGACGAACGCGGGCGGCAGACCGTCGAGGCGCGTCGCGGCAAGGGGCGTGGCGCGGGGGTCGCGGGCGTCCTCGGGGCGGGGCAGGTACTGCTCCCAGTACCAGCGCAGATGGTCGGCGGTGACGAAGTACCCCTGCGCGTTCTCCTCGTACGAGGCCGAGGCGCGCGCCGGGTCCAGCATCGGGTAGTACAGGTGCTGGGCGGCGACGGCGGGCCCGCCGCGCTCGCGGGCGAGCAGCGCGGTGACGGCGGCGAGATTGCCCCCGGCGCTGTCCCCCGCGACGACGAGGGGCCGGTCCGGGTGCTTGGCGGCGGTCCACAGGAGGGCGGTGTACGCGTCCTCGGGGGCGGCGGGGAACGGGTCCTCGGGGGCGAGCCGGTAGCCGACGGACACGACCAGCGCGCCGGTCGCGGCGGCGAGTTCACGGCAGAAGCCGTCGTGCGAGTCGAGCGAACAGAGGACCATGCCGCCGCCGTGGAAGAAGAGAACGACGGGCGTGTCCTTGTCGGCGGACTCGTAGACCCGAACGGGGACCCCGTCGGCGTCGAGATCGGTCACTTGGCGCACGGCGGGGAGCCGGGACGGTGGTGGGGCGGGGCGCGCGGCGAAGTACGCCCGCACGTCCCCGATGTCGGTGAACTCGGTGCCGAGGGCCGGGAAGTTGGCGGTGCAGGCGTCGATGAGGGCCCGGACCTCCGGGCGGGGACCGGTCATCCGTCGGCTCCCCGGTTGCCCCGGCCGCGCGGGGTGAGCCCTGGCATCCGGCCGGCCGAGGCGCCGCCGTCCGCGGCGACCTCGGCTCCGGTGAGGTAGGAGGCGTCGTCGGAGGCGAGGAACGCGACGAGGCGGGCCACCTCGTCGGGCCGCCCGATGCGGCCGAGCGCGGCGGCCGGGTGGTCGGTGGTGCCGAGGTGGGCGGTCATGGCCGTGTCGATGGCGCCGGGGAAGACGGCGTTGACGCGGATGCCGTCGCCGCCGAGTTCGAGGGCGGCGGTCCGGCTCAGTCCGCGCAGCCCCCACTTCGCGGCGCCGTACGAGCCGTGGCCCCAGATGCCCTGGAGCCCGGCCTGCGAGGAGATGTTGACGATCGAACCGCCCCGCTCCCCCGCGCGCATGGCGGGGACGACGGCCTGGATGCCCAGGAACGGCCCGACGAGATCGACCTTGAGGATCCGCTCGAGCTGCGCGGGATCCTCGTCGACCACGGGCGAAGTGGTGTATATGGCTGCGTTGTTGACGAGAACGTCGAGCCGACCGTACGTGTCGACGGCGACCTCGACGGCGTGCGCCCAGGACGTGGCGTCGGTGACGTCGAGCCGCACGAACCGCGCCGCGTCACCGAGCCCGGCGGCGACCTTCTCCCCTTCGTCGACGAGTACGTCACCCAGCACGACCCGCGCCCCACGCGCCACGCACTCCCGGGCGACGGCCTCTCCCATCCCCCGAGCGGCCCCGGTCACCAGCGCAACCGCCCCGGCCAACTGTCCCTCACTCATCCGCACACGCCTCCAACTCGCTGCTGCCTACACCTGCGCAGAGCCTTCCCCGACGAGGACCGGGAGACGACGCCCAATTCCCGCTGACCGGGAGGAACCGGGGCCCGACACCCACCGGGACGGTCGACCCCACCCGCCTTCGGCAATCCGCCGCAGGAGCGGCCCCCACCCCGCCCACGACGGCGGGCCACCACCGCCCTGGGCAATCTGCCGCCTTGGGCGGCAGGGTGGGCAAGGCGGCACCCCGGTGCCGCCTTGCCCAGAGCCACAGGCGCCGGCCCCGGCACAGCGCCAGAACCCCGGCGCCGCGTCACCCGCCCCGCCCGGTCACAATCCCGCGGCCATCCGCCCCGCCGCCCGGTACCCGAACACCATGCCCGTGCCGATCGGTGCTCCCGGGCCCGGGTACACCGCCCCGGTCACGTTGGCCGCCGTGTTGCCCACCGCGTAGAGGCCCTCGATCACGGAGCCGTCCTCCCGCAGCACCCGGGCATCGACGTCCGTACGGACGCCGCCCTTCGTGCCCAGGTCCCCGAGCACGATCCGTACGGCGTGGAACGACCCGGACGACAGCGGCAGCAGGCACGGGTTGGGGGCGCCTGCCTCCCCGTCACCGGCGAAGAACCGGTCGTACGGGTCGTCGCCGCGGGCGAAGTCGGCGTCGTGGCCCTTCTGCGCGTACTCGTTGAACGTCGCGACCGTCTCCGCGAGGCCTTCCGCCGGTACCCCGATCGCCTCGGCCAGCTCCTCCACCGAGTCGGCGCTGCGCCACACCCCGGCCGCCTCGAACGACTCCCGGTCGACGGGGACGAGGACGATGCCGGGCGGCTCCTCGCCGTGCCGCGCATCCCACACCCACCACACGGGACGGTCCGCCGCGTCCCCGGCCCCCGCCGCGATCATGGCCCGGCCCATCCGGTCGTAGGACAGGCACTCGTTGGCGAACCGGCGGCCCTCGGCGTCGACGAAGATCCCGCCGCGGAACCCGAGCGCGAACGCCGCCCCGCCGTCCGGGAACAGCACGGACGGGCACCACCAGCTCTCGCCGAGCAGCGATGTCGCCGCGCCGATCCCCTGCGCGGCCCGCAGCGCGTCCCCCGTGCCGCCGCCGGCCGGGCCCATCGTCCAGTCGGCCCCCGGCCCGTTGCCCCACGCACGGCGCAGTTCGGCATCGCGCTCGTACCCTCCGGCGCCGAGGAGCACGCCCCGCCGCGCGCGGATGCGCACCGTGCGCCCCTGCGCGTCCCGCACCTCCGCGCCGACGACCCGCCCGTCCTCGTCCTGGACGAGCCCGGTGAACGGGGTCCGCGACCGCACCCGTCCGCCCGACGCGTCCAGCGCGAGCAGCAGCCGCCCGATCAGCGCCCGCCCGTCCGCCAACGCCCCCTCGGGCGCGGGCACTCCGAGCCGTTCGCTCCACGCGGGCGGTCGCACCGCGTCGAGCAGCGGCTGCTCGCCCGCGGGCCGCTCCAGCGGGACCGGGAAGACGCCGCGCCCGGCGTCGAAGCGGCCGGGCCCCGGGTAGTAGTCGGGGAACGGCCGGTACTCGAACCGGAGCCGCTCGTCGCGCTCCAGGAACTCGACCGTGGGACCGGCCCCGTCGAGGTACGCGTCCTGCGTCTCGTGCGGCGTCGAGTCGCCGACCAGCGACCGGAAGTACGCGCGCGCCAGGTCCGCGCTGTCCTCGACCCCGGCGCGGGCCTGCGCCTGGTTGCCGGGCAGCCACAGGCAGGCCCCGGCGTACGCGGTGGTCCCGCCGAAGTACTCGGTCTTCTCGACGACGAGGGTGTCGAGGCCGCGCGCGGCGGCGCAGTAGGCACCGGTGAGGGCGGCGCCGCCGGAGCCGACGACCAGCACGTCGACCGTCTCGTCCCACTCCACAACAGACGTGCTGCTCACAGCGTTTCGCTCCTCTCGTACCACTGGGGAAGGACGGCGCGGGCGGCGATCCGCCAGCCGTCCCCGGTGCGCCGGTACTCGTCCTCGTAGCGGACGAGGCAGCGCAGATCGCCCCCGTCGGCGCCGAGGTGATGGGCGACGCTGTAGGTGACGGCCCTGGCGGTGTCGGGGCCGGTCATTTCGGCGACGTGATTCCCCACGTGGTGGAAGGTGCGCGGGTAGGCGGCGAGTTCGTCGAGGAATGTGTGCCGCTCGGCGGGGCCGCAGCGCTCCCAGAGCACCGTGCCGTCGGTCTCGTGGGCGACGATCCTGCCGTCGTCGGTGAACTGGGCGTCGAGGAGGGCGGGTTCCCGTCCGTCGACGGCGAGCGCGTAGCTCTCGGCGAGGCGTCTCAGCGCGAGCGCGTCGCCGGGCTCGGGAGGAACAGGAGTACGGGTCATGCCCTCACCCTGTCCGTGCCTCACCCGGCGCTCCATCGCCCGTTCCCGCTCAGCGGGATGCGGATTGCCCGACGGCCTCCCCGACGGTTTCCGCGGCGGCTTCCGCGGCGGCCCCCGCCACCGGGCTCACAGGCGCTCGATGATCGTGACGTTGGCCTGGCCGCCTCCCTCGCACATGGTCTGGAGCCCGAACCGGCCGCCGGTGCGCTCCAGTTCGTGCAGGAGCGTCGTCATCAGCTTGCTGCCGGTGGCGCCCAGGGGGTGGCCGAGGGCGATCGCGCCGCCGTTGACGTTGACCTTCTCCGGGTCGGTGCCGGTCTCCTTGAGCCAGGCGAGGACGACCGGGGCGAACGCCTCGTTGATCTCGACGAGGTCGATGTCGTCCATGGTCAGGCCGGTCTTCTTGAGCGCGTACGCGGTCGCCGGGATGGGCGCGGAGAGCATCCGGATGGGGTCCTCGCCGCGTACGGAGAGGTGGTGGATGCGGGCGCGGGGCGTCAGCCCGTGCTCCCGTACGGCCTGTTCGGAGGCGATGAGCATGGCCGCCGCACCGTCCGACACCTGCGAGGAGCAGGCGGCGGTGATGGTGCCGCCCTCGACGACCGGGTTGAGCCCCGCCATCTTCTCCAGCGTCGTGTCGCGGCGCGGCCCCTCGTCGACGGTGACGTCCCCGTAGGCGACGGTCTCCTTGGTGAAGCGGCCCTCGTCGATCGCGCGCAGCGCCCGCTGGTGGGAGCGGAGCGCCCACTCCTCCTGGTCCTGCCGCGTGATGCCCCACTTCTGGGCGATGAGTTCGGCGCCGTGGAACTGGTTGACGGGCGCGTCGCCGTAGCGGGCGCGCCAGCCCTCGCTGCCGAGGTAGGGGCCCTCGGTGAGGCCGAGCGGTTCGGCGGCCTGCCGGGAGGCGAAGGCGATCGGGATCATCGTCATGTTCTGTGTGCCGCCCGCGACGACGAGGTCCTGCGTCCCGGAGAGGACGCCCTGCGCGGCGAAGTGGATGGCCTGCTGGGAGGACCCGCACTGCCGGTCGACGGTGACGCCCGGCACCTCCTCGGGCAGCCCGGCGGCGAGCCAGCAGGTGCGGGCGATGTCGCCGGCCTGCGGTCCGACGGTGTCGAGGCAGCCGAAGACGACGTCCTCGACGGCGGCCGGGTCGACCCCGGTCCGCGCGACGATCTCCTTGAGGACATGGGCGCCCAGGTCGGCGGGGTGGACGGCGCCGAGCCCGCCCTTGCGGCGCCCGACGGGCGTGCGGACCGCATCGACGATGTAGGCCTCGGCCATGACGCATCAACTCCTAGCACTCACTGGTTGGTTGGGCTATTCCGTCGAGCACCATCGCCAGGTACTCGCGGGCGATCTCTTCGGGGCTGTGCCGGCCGCCCGGCCGGTACCAGGACGCGGCGACCCACACGGTGTCGCGCACGAAGCGGTAGGTGAGCCGGATGTCGAGGTCGGCGCGGAACGCCCCGGCGGCCACCCCTTCTTGCAGGGTGGTCAGCCAGGTCTGCTCGAACTTGCGCTGTGAGGCGGCGAGGAACGCGAACCGCTCCCTGGCCGCGAGCGCCTTCGACTCCTTCTGGTAGATGGCGACGGCGGGCCCGTGCCGGTCGATCTCCCGGAACGACTCGGTGACCAGGGCCCGCATCGTCTCCCGCGGCCCGTGCCCGGCGGCGAGCACGGTGTCGTAGCGGCCCCACAGTTCGTCGAGGAAGCCGCGCAGGATCTCCTCGACGATCGAGTCCTTGGAGTCGAAGTGGTAGTAGAGGCTGCCCGCGAGCATGCCCGCCGCGTCGGCGATCCGGCGCACGGTGGTGGCGTCGTAGCCCTGCGCCGCGAACACCTCGGCCGCCGTGGCGAGGAGTTCGCGACGCCGCTCGGGCGAGGGGCTCATGCGCGCTGGCTGCTGACGGAGACGACTTCACCGGTCATGTACGAGGAGTAGCCGGAGGCGAGGAAGACCATCACGTTGGCCACCTCCCAGGGCTCCGCGTACCGGCCGAAGGCCTCCTTCTCGGTCAGTTCGGCGAGCAGTTCCTCCGAGGTGACCTTCACCAGGTGGGGGTGCATGGCGAGACTGGGCGCCACCGCGTTGACCCGCACCCCGTACTCGGCGGCCTCCATCGCCGCGGTCCTGGTCAGGGCCATCACTCCGGCCTTGGCCGCGGCGTAGTGCGCCTGCCCCGCCTGGGCGCGCCAGCCGATGACGGACGCGTTGTTGACGATCACGCCGCCGCGGCCGGTGTCGCGGAAGGCGCGCAGGGCGGCCCGGACGCACCGGAAGGTCCCGTTCAGCGTGACGTCCAGGACCTTCGTCCACTGCTCGTCGGTCATGTCGACGAGCGCCGAAGTGCCGCCAAGGCCCGCGTTGTTGACGACGATGTCGAGCCCGCCGTGCCGCTCGGTGGTGTGCGCGAAGAGTGCCTGCACCTGCTCCTCGTCGGTCACGTCGCAGGCGAGCGCGGAGACCCGCTCGGCGCCGAACTCGGCGGCGAGGGCCTCTTCGCTCTCCTTGAGTCGGCGCGCGTGCGCGTCGCTGATGACGACGCGGGCGCCCTCCTCCAGGAAGCGGCGCGCGGTGGCGCCGCCGATCCCGGCGCCCGCGGCGGCGGTGATGACGGCGGTGCGCCCGGCGAGCAGCTGGTTCCCGGGCACGTAATCGGGAGCGACGGAACTCATACCCGCACCTCTTTCGGCAGGCCGAGCGGCCGCTCGGCGACGGTCGGGCGCCCGGCGAACTCCTCGTGCTCGAAGTCCTCGACGCTGTCCATGCTCATAAGCTAACCTACCAAACACTTGTTAGGGAAGGACGTTTCCGATGTCAGCAGCGCACTCCGCAGAGACCGGCGGCCCCGACACCCCCGTCCAGTACGAGGTCAGGGGCCGGGTCGCGCACGTGACGATGAACCGGCCGAAGTACCGCAACGCGCAGAACTCCGCGATGACGTACGCCCTCGACTCCGCCTTCTACCGGGCCGCCGAGGACGAGGCCGTGAAGGTGGTCGTGCTCGCGGGCGCGGGCGAGCACTTCTCGGCGGGGCACGACATCGGGACGCCGGAGCGGGACGCGCACCTGCCGTTCGAGCGGCGGGCCGGGCTGTGGTGGGACCACTCCGACAAGCGGGGCGCCGAGTCGCGGTTCGCGCGCGAGTCGGAGGTGTACCTGGGGATGTGCCGGCGCTGGCGCGAACTGCCGAAGCCGGTGATCGCCTCGGTGCAGGGGGCCTGCGTGGCGGGCGGGTTGATGCTGGCGTGGGTGTGCGACCTGATCGTGGCGAGCGAGGACGCGTTCTTCGCCGACCCCGTGGTGCGGATGGGGATACCGGGCGTCGAGTACTTCGCGCACCCGTGGGTGATGCCGCCGCGGATCGCCAAGGAGTTCCTGTTCACGGGTGAGCGGATGAGCGCGCGCAGGGCGTACGAGGTGGGGATGGTGAACCGCGTGGTGCCGCGGGACGAACTGACCGCCGCGACGAACGATCTGGCGGACCGGGTGGGCGAGATGCCGCGGCTCGGCCTCGCCCTGACCAAGCGCGCGGTGAACCAGGCGGAGGACCTCCAGGGAATGCACACGGGCATGGACTCGGTGTTCGGCCTGCACCACCTGGCGCACGCGCACAACGCGGAGACGGCACAGGACTCGCTCGGCGGCATGGACGTGCACGCCATGAAGGAGGCGGGCGCGCGATGAACCTGGAGTTCACTGCGGATCAGGAAGCCTTCCGTGAGGAGGCGCGGGCCTGGCTCGCCGCGCACGTACCGGCCGAGCCGCTGCCCTCGCTGGAGACCGAGGAGGGCTTCGCCGCGCACCGCGCGTGGGAGGCCGAGCTGTCCGCGGACCGCTGGTCGGTCGTCTCGTGGCCCGAGGAGTTCGGGGGCCGTGGCGTCGACATCTTCAAGTGGCTGATCTTCGAGGAGGAGTACTACGCGGCGGGGGCACCGGGCCGCGTCTCGCAGAACGGCATCAACCTCCTGGCCCCCACGCTCTTCGACCACGCCACGGACGAGCAGCGGGCGCGCGTGCTGCCGTCGATGGCGAGCGGCGGGACGATCTGGGCGCAGGCCTGGTCGGAGCCGGAGGCGGGCTCGGACCTGGCGTCGCTGCGCTCGCGGGCGGTGCGCACGGACGGCGGCTGGCTGTTGCGCGGGCAGAAGACGTGGTCGTCGCGGGCGGCCTTCGCGGACCGGGCGTTCGGCATCTTCCGTACGGACCCGGAGGCCGCGAAGCCCCATCACGGGCTCACGTACCTGATGTTCGACCTGCGCGCGCCGGGCGTCACGGTCCGGCCGATCGGCCGCATCGACGGGAAGCCGGCCTTCGCCGAGCTGTTCCTGGACGACGTGTTCGTGCCGGACGAGGACGTGATCGGCGAGGTCGGCAACGGCTGGCGGATCGCGATGTCGACGACGGGGAACGAGCGGGGGCTCATGCTCCGCTCCCCCGGCCGCTTCCTCGCCTCGGCGGAGCGGCTGCTCGGGCTGTGGCGGGAGCGCGGCGCGGATCCGGCGCTGCGGGACCGGGTGGCGGACGCGGTGGTCGGGGCGCGCGCGTACCAGCTGTTCACGTACGGCAACGCGTCGCGGTTCGCGGCGGGCGAGCAGATCGGGGCGGAGTCGAGCCTGAACAAGGTGTTCTGGTCGGAGTACGACATCGCGCTGCACGAGACGGCGCTCGAACTGCTGGGACCGGACGGTGAACTGGCGGACGGCGAGTGGGCCGAGGGCTACACGTTCTCGCTCGCGGGACCGATCTACGCGGGGACGAACGAGATCCAGCGCGACATCATCGCCGAGCGTCTGCTCGGCCTGCCGAAGGGACGCCGCTGATGAGGTTCCTCCTGGACGCGGAGCAGGCCGAGTTCGGCCGCACGCTCGACCGGATGCTGGGCGCGGCGGACACCCCGTCGGTGATCCGCGCGTGGTCGGGCGGCGACACCGGACCGGGGCGGGCGCTGTGGGGGCGGCTCGCGGAGGCCGGGGTGTTCGCGCTCGCGGTGCCGGAGACGTACGAGGGGATGGGCCCGCTCCCGGTCGAGCTGGCGCTCTCTTACGTGGAGTTGGGCCGCCATGGGGTGCCGGGCCCGGTGGTGGAGACGGCCGCGGTGGCGACGCTGCTGGACGGTTCGGAGGCCGCGAAGGAGTGGCTGCCGCGGATCGCGGCGGGGGACGTGATGGTCACGCTGTCCTCGGGCCCGTATGCGCTGGACGCCGATTCGGCGGACGCGGTGTTCGTGGCGGACGACGACGGTACGGTGCGGCTGGCCGCCGGACACGGTCCGCTGCGGGAGTCGGCGGATCCGGCGCGGCGCCTGTTCGTGCCCGAGGGCGGGGAGGTCGTGGCGCGCGGGGCGAACGTGCGCGCGGCGGCGGACACGGCGGCGTTCCTGACGGCGGCGCAGTCGCTCGGCGTGGGCCTGGAACTGCTGCGGCGCACGGTCGAGTACGTGAAGCAGCGCGAACAGTTCGGGGTGCCGGTCGGCTCGTTCCAGGCGGTGAAACACCGTCTCGCGGACGCGCTGGTGGGCTTGGAGTTCGCGCGCCCGCTGCTGTTCGGCGCGGCCCTGTCGATGACGTCCGCGGACATCGCGGCGGCGAAGCTCGCGGCCGGGGACGCGGCCTACGCGGCCGCCCGCGCCGCCCTCCAACTCCACGGCGCGGTGGGCTACACGGAAGAGCTGGACCTGTCCCTGTGGCTCCGCAAGGCCCGACCGCTGCGGGACGCATGGGGGACGCCGGCGGCGTGCCGGGAGCGGGTGACCGCAGAAGGCCCCAACGGCGGGCGGGCACAATCAAGCCCCGCCGGGGATTGAGGCGCGGGGTCCGGGGCGGAGCCCCGCGGGCGCAACCACGGCACCGGTCGCAGAGTCGCACAGACACTCGCTTACCCTGTGCCGCATGAAACGCGCGGGCTGTCTGGTCCTCTCCTTCGTCGCCGTGGCCCCACTCGCCACGGCCGCCGTCTACTTCCTGTCGCCGGACGACAAGCAGGACGGGGCGGCCCCACGCCTCACCGTCTCCGCCCCGGCCCTCCCCGGCAACCAGTCGGAAGCGGAGCGCAGGGCCGACGACAAGGCGATCGCGAGCCTGCCGCCCGGCCTGGCCGCCCCGGAGAAGAAGGACCTGGCGCAGCGGATCGTCGCCAGCGCCGAGAACTCGACGCTCAACTGGCGCGGCCAGTACGGCTACATCGAGGACATCGACGACGGCCAGGGCTACACGGCGGGCATCATCGGCTTCTGCACCGGCACCCACGACCTGCTGACCCTGGTCGAGCGCTACACCAAGGCCCACCCGGACAACGGCCTGGCCCGCTACCTCCCCGCCCTGCGCAAGGTCGACGGCACGGACTCCCACAAGGGGCTCGACCCCGGCTTCACCGCGGCATGGAAGCAGGAGGCCACGCACAAGGCCTTCCGGGACGCCCAGGAGAAGGAGCGCGACCGCGGCTACTTCGACCCGGCGGTCCGCCTCGCCAAGCTCGACGGCCTGGGCACGCTCGGCCAGTTCATCTACTACGACGCGATGGTCCTGCACGGCCCCGGCACCGGCCCGAACGGCTTCTACGGACTGCGCGAGGCCACCCTCGACGAGGCCGACACCCCGTCCCTGGGCGGCAGCGAGAAGGCGTACCTCGACATCTTCCTGGACCTGCGCCGCAAGGCCATGAAGTCCAAGAACCCCGACCGCGACACGACCCGCATCGACACGGCGCAGCGCCAGTTCCTCTACGACGGCAACCTGTCGCTGAAGACGCCGCTGACGTGGAAGGTGTACGGCGAGACGTTCCACATCCCGGGCTGAACGCACCGCGACGCCCGCCCAGCGTCCGGTCGGGGACTTGATAGGGCGAGCGTCGCGCTCTGTTCCGTACGCCGTTGTACGGGACGTCTATTGAGGGAGCGTCAGACCGCCAGCGCGCGGTCCGTCGGGCGGATCGGGGCGTGCAGGTCCGAGGCCCCGGTCAGGAAGCGGTCCACGCCGCGGGCGGCCGAGCGGCCCTCCGCGATGGCCCACACGATGAGGGACTGGCCGCGGCCCGCGTCACCGGCGACGAAGACGCCGGGGACGTTGGTCTGGAACTCGGCGTCGCGGTCGATGTTGCCGCGCGCGTCCAGCTCCAGGCCGAACTGCGAGACCAGACCGTTCTCCTGGTCCGTGCCCGTGAAGCCCATCGCGAGGGTGACCAGCTGCGCCGGGATCTTGCGCTCGGTGCCGGGCTTGTTGACGAGCTTGCCGTCGACGAACTCGACCTCGGCGAGGTGCAGCCACTGGACGTTGCCGTCCTCGTCGCCCTCGAAGTGGGTGGTGCCCGCCGAGTAGATGCGCTCGCCGCCCTCCTCGTGCGCGGAGGTGACCTTGTAGAGCATCGGGAACGTCGGCCACGGCTGGCTGGTCGTGTTCCGCTCGTCGTTCGGGCGCGGCATGATCTCCAGCTGCGTCACCGAGGCGGCGCCCTGGCGGTGGGCGGTGCCCACGCAGTCGGCGCCGGTGTCACCGCCGCCGATCACGACGACGTGCTTGCCCTCGGCGGTGATGGGCGGCTGGACGTAGTCGCCCTCCTGCACCTTGTTGGACAGGGGCAGGTACTCCATCGCGTAGTGGATGCCGTTCAGCTCACGGCCGGGGACCGGGAGGTCACGGGAGACCGTGGCACCCGCGGCGACGACGACGGCGTCGTAGCGCTTGCGCAGGCCCGCGGCGTCGATGTCGCGGCCGACCTCCACACCGGTGCGGAACTTGGTGCCCTCCGCGCGCATCTGCTCGATGCGGCGGTTGATGTGGCGCTTCTCCATCTTGAACTCGGGGATGCCGTAGCGGAGCAGGCCGCCGATGCGGTCGGCGCGCTCGTAGACGGCGACCGTGTGACCGGCCCGCGTCAGCTGCTGGGCGGCGGCCAGACCGGCCGGGCCCGAGCCGATGACGGCGACGGTCTTGCCCGACAGGCGCTCGGGGATCTGCGGGGCGACGTCGCCCGTGTCCCACGCCTTGTCGATGATCGAGACCTCGACGTTCTTGATGGTGACCGCCGGCTGGTTGATGCCGAGGACACACGCCGACTCGCAGGGAGCCGGGCAGAGGCGACCGGTGAACTCCGGGAAGTTGTTCGTCGCGTGCAGGCGCTCGGACGCCGCCGACCAGTCCTCGCGGTACGCGTAGTCGTTCCACTCGGGGATCAGGTTCCCCAGCGGGCAGCCGTTGTGACAGAACGGGATGCCGCAGTCCATGCAGCGGGAGGCCTGCTTGCTGATGATGGGCAGCAGGGAGCCCGGAACGTAGACCTCGTTCCAGTCCTTGACGCGCTCCTCGACCGGGCGGGTCTCGGCGACCTCTCGGCCATGGTTCAGAAAGCCCTTGGGATCAGCCATTGGTCGCCGCCTCCATCATCTTCTCGGTGATCTCGGTCTCGGAGAGACCGTCTCGCTCGGCGGCGTCCTTGGCGGCGAGCACTGCCTTGTACGTGCTGGGGATGATCTTCGTGAACCGGGCCAGCGAGCCGTCCCAGTCGGCGAGGAGCTTCTCGGCCACCGTCGAGCCGGTCTCCTCCTGGTGGCGGCGCACGACGTCGTGCAGCCACTGCTTGTCGGTGTCGTCGAGGGGCTCGACGGCCGACTTGTTGCCGGCGTTCAGGTTGTCCGGGTCCATGTCGATGACGTACGCGATGCCGCCCGACATGCCGGCCGCGAAGTTGCGGCCCGTCTCGCCGAGGATCACCGCGTGGCCGCCGGTCATGTACTCGCAGCCGTGGTCGCCCACGCCCTCCGAGACGACCGTGGCACCGGAGTTGCGGACGCAGAAGCGCTCGCCGGTGCGGCCGCGCAGGAACAGCTCGCCGCCCGTCGCGCCGTACGCGATGGTGTTGCCGGCGATCGTCGAGTACTCGGCGAGGTGGTCGGCGCCGCGGTCCGGGCGGACGACGACGCGGCCGCCCGAGAGGCCCTTGCCGACGTAGTCGTTGGCGTCGCCCTCCAGGCGCAGCGTCACACCGCGCGGCACGAAGGCGCCGAACGACTGGCCCGCGGAGCCCGTGAAGGTGATGTCGATGGTGTCGTCGGGCAGGCCCGCGCCACCGAACTTCTTCGTCACCTCGTGGCCGAGCATGGTGCCGACCGTGCGGTTGATGTTGCGGATGGCGACCTGGGCACGCACCGGCTGGGCGTCCGTCTGGTCGTCCGCGGCCAGCGCGTCGGCGGCGAGCTTGATCAGCTCGTTGTCGAGCGCCTTCTCCAGGCCGTGGTCCTGGTCGATCAGCCGGTGACGGACGGCGCCCTCGGGCAGGTCCGGCACGTGGAAGAGCGGCTCCAGGTCGAGGCCCTGCGCCTTCCAGTGGTTCACGGCCCGCTCGGTGTCGAGGAGTTCGGCGTGGCCGACGGCCTCCTCGATGGAGCGGAAGCCCAGCTCGGCGAGGAGCTCGCGGACCTCTTCGGCGATGAACTGGAAGAAGTTGACGACGTACTCGGCCTTGCCGGAGAACCGCTCGCGCAGCGTCGGGTTCTGCGTGGCGATGCCGACCGGGCAGGTGTCGAGGTGGCAGACGCGCATCATGACGCAGCCGGAGACGACGAGCGGCGCGGTCGCGAAACCGAACTCCTCGGCGCCGAGCAGCGCGGCGATCAGCACGTCACGGCCGGTCTTCAGCTGGCCGTCGGTCTGCACGACGATGCGGTCGCGCAGGCCGTTGAGCAGCAGCGTCTGCTGGGTCTCGGCGAGGCCGAGCTCCCAGGGACCACCGGCGTGCTTCAGCGACGTGAGCGGGGACGCGCCCGTGCCGCCGTCGTGGCCGGAGATCAGGACGACGTCCGCGTGCGCCTTGGACACACCGGCCGCGACCGTACCCACGCCGACCTCGGAGACCAGCTTCACGTGGATGCGGGCCTGCGGGTTGGCGTTCTTGAGGTCGTGGATCAGCTGAGCCAGGTCCTCGATGGAGTAGATGTCGTGGTGCGGCGGCGGGGAGATGAGGCCCACGCCCGGCGTCGAGTGACGCGTCTTGGCGACCCACGGGTAGACCTTGTGGCCGGGCAGCTGGCCGCCCTCGCCGGGCTTGGCGCCCTGGGCCATCTTGATCTGGATGTCGTCGGAGTTGACGAGGTACTCGCTGGTCACGCCGAAGCGGCCGGAGGCCACCTGCTTGATCGACGAGCGGCGCGCCGGGTCGTACAGGCGCTCCGGGTCCTCGCCGCCCTCACCGGTGTTGGACTTGCCGCCCAGCTGGTTCATGGCGATGGCGAGGGTCTCGTGGGCCTCGCGCGAGATGGAGCCGTACGACATGGCGCCGGTCGAGAAGCGCTTGACGATCTCGGAGGCCGGCTCGACCTCGTCGATGGAGATCGGCTCGCGGCCCTCGGACTTGAAGTTGAACAGGCCGCGCAGCGTCATCAGTCGCTCGGACTGCTCGTTCACGCGGTCCGTGTACTTCTTGAAGATGTCGTAGCGGCGCGAGCGGGTCGCGTGCTGGAGGCGGAAGACCGTCTCCGGGTCGAACAGGTGCGGCTCGCCCTCGCGGCGCCACTGGTACTCGCCGCCGATGTCGAGCGCGCGGTGCGCGGGCGCGATGCCGGAGGCGGGGTACGCCTTGGCGTGCCGGGCGGCGACCTCCTCGGCGATGACGCCGAGGTCGGCGCCGCCGATCTTGGTGGTGGTGCCGTTGAAGTACTTCTCGACGAAGTCCTCGTCCAGGCCGACGGCCTCGAAGACCTGGGCGCCGCGGTAGGAGGCGACGGTCGAGATGCCCATCTTGGACATGACCTTGAGGACGCCCTTGCCGAGCGCGTAGATCAGGTTCCGGATCGCGTCCTCGGCCTCGATGTCGCTGAGGAACGTCCCGGCGCGGACCAGGTCCTCGACGGACTCCATGGCGAGGTACGGGTTGACGGCCGCGGCACCGAAGCCGATCAGCAGCGCGACGTGGTGGACCTCGCGCACGTCACCGGCCTCGACGAGGAGGCCCACCTGGGTGCGCTTCTTCGTACGGATGAGGTGGTGGTGGACGGCCGCGGTGAGCAGCAGCGAGGGGATCGGCGCGTGCTCGGCGTCCGAGTGCCGGTCGGAGAGCACGATCAGGCGGGCGCCGGCCTCGAGGGCGGCGTCGGCCTCGGCGCAGATCTCGTCGATCCGGGCGGCGAGCGAGTCGCCGCCGCCGTGCACCCGGTACAGGCCGGACAGGGTGACGGCCTTCATGCCGGGCATGTCGCCGTCGGCGTTGATGTGGATGAGCTTGGCGAGCTCGTCGTTGTCGATCACCGGGAAGGGCAGGGTGACCGCGCGGCACGTGGCGGCCGTCGGCTCCAGCAGGTTGCTGCCGGGGCCCAGCGGGGAGCGCAGCGAGGTGACGAGCTCCTCGCGGATGGCGTCAAGGGGCGGGTTGGTGACCTGCGCGAACAGCTGCGTGAAGTAGTCGAAGAGCAGCCGCGGGCGGGCGGAGAGCGCCGCGATCGGGGTGTCGGTGCCCATCGAGCCGATCGGCTCGGCGCCGGCCTTGGCCATCGGCGCGACGAGGATGCGGAGCTCTTCCTCGGTGTAGCCGAAGGTCTGCTGGCGGCGCGTGACGGAGGCGTGCGTGTGCACGATGTGCTCGCGCTCGGGGAGGTCGGAGAGCTCGATCTCGCCGGCCTCGAGCCACTCCTCGTAGGGGTGCTCGGAGGCGAGAGCGGTCTTGATCTCCTCGTCCTCGATGATGCGGTGCTCGGCGGTGTCCACGAGGAACATGCGGCCGGGCTGCAGGCGGCCCTTCTTGACGACCTTGGCCGGGTCGATGTCGAGGACGCCGACCTCGGAGCCGAGGACGACGAGGCCGTCGTCGGTGACCCAGTAGCGGCCGGGGCGCAGACCGTTGCGGTCGAGAACGGCGCCGACCTGGGTGCCGTCGGTGAAGGTGACGCAGGCCGGGCCGTCCCAGGGCTCCATGAGGTTGGAGTGGTACTGGTAGAAGGCGCGCCGGGCCGGGTCCATGGAGGCGTGGTTCTCCCAGGCCTCCGGGATCATCATCAGGACGCTGTGCGGCAGCGAACGGCCGCCGAGGTGCAGCAGCTCCAGGACCTCGTCGAAGGAGGCGGAGTCGGAGGCGTCCGGCGTACAGACCGGGAAGATCCGCTCCAGCTTGTCCGAACCGCCGAACAGGTCGGAGGCGAGCTGGGACTCGCGGGCGCGCATCCAGTTGCGGTTGCCCTTGACGGTGTTGATCTCACCGTTGTGCGCGACGAAGCGGTACGGGTGCGCGAGCGGCCACGACGGGAACGTGTTCGTGGAGAAGCGCGAGTGGACGAGCGCGATGGCCGAGGCGAAGCGGCGGTCGGACAGGTCCGGGAAGAAGGGCTCCAGCTGGCCGGTGGTCAGCATGCCCTTGTAGACGATCGTGCGCGCGGAGAGCGACGGGAAGTACACGTCGGCCTCGCGCTCGGCGCGCTTGCGCAGCACGAACGCCTTGCGGTCGAGCGCGATGTCCTTGCTGGCGCCGTCCGCGACGAAGAGCTGGCGGAACGCCGGCATCGTCGAGCGGGCGGTGGAGCCGAGCAGCTGGGGGGCGACCGGGACCTCGCGCCAGCCGAGGACGTTCAGGCCCTCTTCGGCGGCGATCGTCTCGATCTGCGAGACGAAGTCCTCGGTGCCCTCCTCGGGCAGGAAGGCGATACCGACGGCGTACGCACCGGCCTCGGGGAGGTCGAAGTCGACCACCTCGCGCAGGAAGGCGTCCGGAACCTGGGACAGGATGCCCGCGCCGTCGCCCGAGTCGGGCTCGGAGCCGGTGGCACCGCGGTGCTCCAGGTTTCGCAGAACGGTCAGCGCCTGCTCGACCAGCGTGTGGCTCGCCTCGCCGGTGAGGGTGGCCACGAAGCCGACACCACAGGCGTCGTGCTCGTTGCGCGGGTCGTACATGCCCTGGGCTGCAGGGCGAGCATCCATGTGCGCCCAAGCGTGAGCGCTGTTGGAATGCTGGGACGGCTGGCGCGAGGTACGCATCGGCTCTCCCGTCGTCGTCGTGGCAAGGAACGTGCCGAGGGACGACGTTGGCCCTCTGCGGAGAAGTGCAGCTCAAAAAATTTCGTGCAGATTACATGATGGGTCGGTTCTCGGGAACCGGATACTGCGTTCCAACATGCGGACACCGCGGGTGGCGGCGGGAGAGGCCTCGCCGGGCAGATCGATGACCGAGGGCCGGGGTGGTGCCGGGGTGCGCCGCGGGCCTCATTGCCCCCAGCGCTTACGGCTCATGCCCCGTGGTCAAGTAATCGAAACCGCGCGGTAACGACTACTTATGCAAGGCGCTGTATAGGCATCTTCAGGCCACGACAGCGACCCGTCAACCAGCAAAAGTGCCGAAGACCGTCCCCAGGAGATACGTCACACCCGCCGCGGCGCCACCGAGAGCCAGCTGGCGCAGCCCGCTGAACCACCAGGAACGCGCGGTCACCTTGGCCACGACGGCCCCGCACGCGAAGAGCCCGAGGAGCGCGAGCAGCACGGCGGGCCACAGCGCGCTCGCGCCGAGCAGATAGGGCAGCACCGGGATCAGGGCGCCGAGCGCGAACGAGCCGAAGGACGAGACGGCGGCGACCATCGGCGAGGGCAGATCGCCGGGGTCGATGCCCAGCTCCTCGCGGGCGTGGATCTCCAGGGCCTGCTCGGGGTCGCGCGAGAGCTGCTTGGCCACCTCGTGCGCGAGCTTCGGCTCGACGCCGCGGGAGACGTACAGCTCGGCGAGCTCCTTCTCCTCGTCGGCCGGGTGCTTGCGCAACTCGCGGCGCTCGACGTCGAGTTCGGCCTCGACCAGCTCGCGCTGGGAGGCGACGGAGGTGTACTCGCCGGCGGCCATGGAGAACGCTCCGGCGGCGAGGCCCGACAGGCCGGTGATGATGATCGTCTGCTGCGACACGGCGCCGCCCGCGACACCGGCCATGAGCGCGAAGTTGGAGACGAGTCCGTCCATCGCCCCGAAGACCGCGGGGCGCAGCCACCCACCGTTGACATCACGGTGGGTGTGGTTGTCCCGGTGGGCGTCGTGCAGGGGCGCCCCGGTCTCGATGATGGTCATGCTCGCGAACTCCACTCCCCTGGATGTCTGCTTTACACATCCGAAAGTACGCGCGGAAAAATGCCGCCGCCAGCAAGGAAGGCCGTACTTACCTGCGGTTTTGCACCCTGCGCAACGCGCTGACCTCTGCCTTCCCGAACCACCCTGTGACGTGGATCACATAATATGCGCGTTGACCAGGAGGGGATCGGGCCGCACCATCCGTAAACGTTCCCTGGAACGGAAAACGTTTACAGCGAAGGGGGCGGGCGCGCGGTGCCGAGGGCCACGACGCGGGCGACGGCTGCGACCGGTGGCGGTCAGCCGACGGTCATCTCCATCGCCGAGCGCGCGGGCGTCTCCATCGCGTCCGTCTCCCGTGTGCTGAACGGGATCGGCGCCCGCCCCGCGACCGTCGAGAAGGTCGAGCGCGCCGCCGCCGAACTCGGCTACGTGCCGAACGCGGTGGCCCGCTCCCTCAAGGACGGCCGCACCCGCCAGCTCACCTTCGCGGTGCCCGACATCGGCGACCCGGTGTACGTGGCGATGGTCCGCGCCATCCAGTCCGTCGCGAAGGCCGCCGGGTACCGCCTCCTCCTGCACTCCACGGACGCCGACGCCGAGGACGAGCTCGCCGTCCTGCGCAGCCTCGGCGACCGCACCAGCGACGGCCTGATCCTGTGCCCCATCCGCATCACGGACGCCCATGTCGAGGCCCTGCGCACGGCGGCGGGCCCGGTCGTCGTCATCGGTTCGCTGCCCGACGGAAGTCCGGTGGACAGCGTGCGCGCCGACTCCGTCGGGGGCGTCGCGCTCGCCGTGCGCCATCTGTACGAGACGGGCCGGCGCCGCATCGCCTTCGTCAACGGTCCGGCCGGCACGGTCCCCGGCCGCGAGCGCGGCGAGGGCTTCCGCACCGCGCTCGCGGAACTCGGCCTCGTATACGCCCCGCACCTCGTCGTGCACACGGGCTTCGGCATCGAGTCGGGGGCCGTCGCCGCCGAGGCCCTTCTCGACCAGAAGCCCGACGCGGTCCTCGGCGCCAACGACCAGCTGGCGCTCGGCGCGGCCCGCGCCCTGCACGCCCGGGGCCTGCGGATACCGGAGGACGTCGCCGTCGCGGGCATGGACGACAGCGAGCTCGCGCAGGTCGGCTGGCCGCCGCTGACCAGCGTCGACCTGGGCTCCACCGAGCGCGGGCGGCGCGCCGCCGAACTGCTGCTGCACCGCCTGGACACCCCCGCCTCCCCCACTCCCCGCTCCACCACCGCCCCTCCCCGACTCGTCGTCCGCGCCTCCACGGGCCGGGCGGCGTCCGACCGTTGAGACACCGAGGATTCCTATGAGTCTCACCGCGCCCAGGGACAGCGCCGTCCCCGGCAGCCGCGGCACACCACCACCCCGTACGCCAGGTCAGCGCAAGCGAGCGCTCGGCCTGGACCGGGGCGCGTGGTTCCTGCTGATGCCCGCGCTGATCCCGATCCTGATCCTCAGCGTGGTCCCCCTCCTGTACGGGCTCTCGCTCGCGTTCACCGACGCGCAGGCGGGGCGGACCTCACCCACCCGGTTCATCGGCCCGGACAACTTCCTCGACCTGCGGCACGACTCGCTGTTCTGGGACTCGTTCCGGATCGGCCTGGTGTGGGCGGTGTCCGTGACGGCGCTGCAGTTCGCAGCCGCGCTCGGCCTCGCGCTGCTGCTCAACCAGAACCTGCGTTTCCGCTGGCTGGCCCGCACCCTCGCGCTCGTCCCGTGGGCGATGCCGGAGGTCGTCGTCGGCATCATGTGGCGGCTCGTCTACCACTCGGACGCGGGCGTCCTGAACAAGACGCTGGCCCAGCTCGGCCTGATCCAGGAGAACGTCGACTGGCTGGCGGACCTGTCGTACGCGCTTCCCGCCGTGATCGTGGTGGGCGTGTGGGCGGGCATGCCGCAGACGACGGTGGTGCTCCTCGCCGGACTGCAGAACGTGCCGGTCGAACTGCGGGAGGCCGCGCAGCTGGACGGCGCGGGCCTGTGGCGCCGCTTCACGGCCGTGACCTGGCCGGCCCTGAAGCCGGTGGTCGTCGCCATCACGGCGCTCAACTTCATCTGGAACTTCAACTCGTTCGGCCTGGTCTACGTGCTGACCCAGGGCGGACCCGGCGGACAGACCCGGCTCCCGATGCTGTTCGCGTACGAAGAGGCCTTCAAGTACGGGCAGTTCGGGTACGCCGCCGCGATGGGCCTGGCGATGGTCGCGGTGATCGCGGTGCTGCTGACGCTGTTCCTCCGCAAGAAGCTCAAGGAAGACGTGGAAGACGGGGTGGCGGCGGCGTGAGCGCGAGTACGACACTCCCCCGGGTCGCGGGCCGCGCAGGGCAGTACGTGGCGCTGCTCTGCTACATGGTCTTCCTGGCCTTCCCGTTCCTCTGGCTGCTCTCGACGTCGTTCAAGTCCCCGCAGGAGCTGGGCGCGATCGACCCGAGCTGGCTGCCGAAGCATCCGGGCCTGGACAACTACCGCTCCGCGTTCGACGCACAGCCACTGCTCCGCTCGGCGCTCAACAGCCTCGTCGTCGCGGTCAGCGCCTCCGTGGTCTCGGTGGCGATCGCGGTCCCGGCCTCGTACGTCATGGTCCGCTACCGGACCCGCGTCAGTCAGGCGGGCACGGGCTGGATCCTGGTCAGCCAGATGTTCCCGTTCGTGCTGATCATCATCCCGCTGTTCCTGGTCCTGAAGAACCTGCGGATGATCGACAGCATCCTCGGCCTGATCGTCGTCTACGTCGTCTGGAACCTGCCCTTCTCGCTCTGGATGCTCCAGGGCTACGTGAAGTCGGTGCCGCGCTCCCTGGAGGAGGCCGCGGCGGTCGACGGCGCGGGGCGCCTGCGCACGCTGACGAGCGTGGTGCTTCCGCTGCTCGCGCCCGGTCTCGTCGCCACGCTGATGTTCAGCTTCGTGACCGCCTGGAACGAGTTCTTCTTCGCCCTCGTCCTCCTCAAGTCCCCGGAGAACCAGACGATGTCGGTCATCCTCACCCGCTTCCTCGGCGCCGAGGGCGTCGCGGACCTCGGCCCGCTCGCCGCGGCCTCGGTCCTCGCCACCATCCCCAGCCTCGTCTTCTTCGCGCTGCTCCAGCGGCGGCTCGTGGGCGGCATGCTCAGCGGGGCGGTGAAGGGCTGATGCGCGTACGCAGGCTCACCGCGGCGGCCGCGGCCGCCCTCGCCCTCACCCTGGTGGCGGGCTGCTCCGGATCCGGCTCGGACGCGGAGTCGGCGGACGGCACGGTCACCCTCGAATTCCTCAGCCTCGCCTGGCAGAAGGAGTCGATCGAGGCGAACAAGGCGCTGGTGAAGCGGTGGAACGACACCCACGCCAAGGTCAAGGTCGAGTACGTCCAGGGCGTCTGGGACAGCATCCACGACCAGATGCTCACCTCCTTCGAGGGCGGCAAGGCGCCGGACATCTTCCACGACGACGCCTCGGACCTCACCGACTTCGGGCACGGCGGCTACCTCGCCGACCTGAGCCCCTACCTGCCGAGGTCGCTGCGCGCGGACATCCCGAAGGCGTCCTGGGCCACGACGACGTACGGGAAGAAGATCTACGGCATCCCGTTCCTCCAGGAGCCGCGCGTGCTCGTCGTGAACGCGAAGCTCCTGAAGCGGTCCGGGCTCCGCACACCGACCGTCGAACACCCGTGGACCTGGGCCGAGTTCGAGAGCGCGAGCAAGAAGCTGACGCGGGACGAGAACCGTGACGGCAGGCCCGAGCGGTACGGCGTCGCCTGGTCGATGAAGGAACCGGTCACCCAGTCCGTGAACCTCGCCCGGTCCACCGGCGGCAAGGTCTTCTACAAGGACGCGGACGGCAAGAACGAGATCCGCTACGACGCCGCCGACTCGGCCACCGCACAGCTGATCAACCGGCAGGTCAACACGGCCCACACCGCGCCCAAGTCGGCGCTCGGCATGGCCGGTTCGGACACGCTGCCCGGATTCTTCGCGGGCAGGTACGCGATGCTGCCGCTCAACTTCTCGTTCCGCCAGCAGGTCCGGCAGCAGGCCCCCAAGGGCTTCGACTGGACCGTCCTGCCCATGCCGGAGGGCGCGGGCGGGATCGAGCAGGGCGTCGCCCCGCAGACCCTGTCCGTCGCACAGGACAGCAGGCACAAGAAGGCGGCGACCGCATTCATCGCCTACCTCACGCAGGCCGACCACCAGGTGGAACTCGCACGCGGCGACTGGCTGTTGCCGACCAGCCGCAAGGCCCTCAAGGACCCGTCCCTGACCACCCGGAAGTACGGCTGGAGGACGGGCTCCGACATGGCCGCGGCGCTGCGCCCGTCCCCCGTGCTCGGGGTGCGGGGCTACGCCGAATGGAAGGACAAGATCGCCACTCCGGCCTTCCAGGAGTACTACAACGGCGCGTTCGGAGTAACAGAGCTGCGCAGACGCCTGGCAGACGACGGCAATCTGATCCTGAACCGCTATCAGCGCTGAACCCGACACAGGAACCGCCCCTCGCGGCGGCGCGCCAGGCCGCCGCGACCCGGACGGCACGCAGCTGTCGATGGAACGGGCGGTCCGCAAGGCCGTCGATCCACCCCCGACAGCTCCCGGTGATCGAGGAGGCGTTCCGTCCGACGGCGGCGGAGGTGGCGGCGGCGGCGGCGCGGGAGATCGTCCGTGCGGCGGCCACGGAGGCGGCCGTACGCAGAACGCTGAGGCTGGCCCAATGAAGAGGACGCCGAACCCAACGGTCCGGCGCCCTCGGTGACGTACAGCGGAAGACCGTCAGGTCTTCTTCACCTTGGCCTCGTCCTTGGCTTCGTTCTTGGCGTCGTCCTTGGCCTCGTTCTTCGAGAGGTCGACGTCGTCCTCGACGTCACCGTCCCCCTCGGCGGCCGCATCGTCGGAGGCACCCGGCTCGACGACCTCTTCGCGCCCCGGCCGCTTCTTCGACGACACCACCATGTAGATCACGGCGAGCAGGAAGACACCGAGCGCCGTCCAGCAGTTGAGGCGCAGGCCGAGAATGTGGTGCGCGTCGTCCACGCGCATGTACTCGATCCAGAACCGGCCCACGCAGTACGAGGCGACGTACAGCGCGAAGGCCCGCCCGTGCCCGAGCTTGAACTTCCGGTCGGCCCAGATGACGAGCAGTGCGACGCCGATGCACCACAGCGACTCGTACAGGAACGTCGGGTGGTAGGTGCCCGGTACCCGCCCGTCCGTGTCCGAGGTGATCTTGAGGGCCCACGGCACGTCGGTGGCCCGGCCGTACAGCTCCTGGTTGAACCAGTTGCCCCAGCGGCCGACCGCCTGGGCGAGGGCGATACCGGGCGCGATCGCGTCGGCGTAGGCCGGGAGCGGGATGCCGCGGCGGCGGGCACCGATCCAGGCGCCGACCGCGCCGAGCGCGATGGCGCCCCAGATGCCGAGGCCGCCCTCCCAGACCTTGAAGGCGTCCACCCAGTCCCGGCCCTCGCTGAAGTACAGCTCGTAGTCCGTGATCACGTGGTAGAGACGCCCGCCGACGAGGCCGAAGGGCACCGCCCAGACAGCGATGTCGGCGACCGTGCCGGGCCGGCCGCCGCGGGCGATCCAGCGCCTGTTGCCGAGCCAGACGGCCAGGAAGACGCCGATGATGATGCAGAACGCGTAGCCGCGCAGCGGAATGGGTCCGAGGTAGACCACTCCGCGCTCAGGGCTGGGGATGAAGGCAAGTTCCATGGCAGGGTCGACGCTACCGTGCCGGGCCGCGGACACGGCGGGCAGCCCGGCAACGGCTGCGTAACAGCTCCGACTACTTGTTCGCGGCCTCGACCATCTTCTTGAACTTGGCCGGGGTCAGGCTGTTGTCGCTCAGAATGTCCTTGCCGTTGAGCCGGACCGTGGGGGTGCCGTTGAACTTGGCGTCCTGGAACGCCTTGTACGACTTGTTCACCCAGCTGTCGTGCGTCCCCTTGTTCACACACGACTTGAACGTGCCGGTGTCGAGGCCGTCGACCTTGCCCGCGAGCTCGATCAGCTTGTCGTTGTTCGCGAAGGCGTCGTCGGTCTCCTCCGGCTGGTTCTCGTACAGCACGTCGTGGTAGTCGCGGAACTTCCCGGCGGTCTGCGAGCACGCCGCCGCGTTGGCCGCGCGGAGCGAGCCAGTGCCCTGCATGTTCCCGTCGATCAGCGTGACGAGGTGGTACTGGACCCGCAACTCACCGGCGTCGGCCAGCTCGTGGATCGTCGAGCGGTAGGTGTCCTCGAAGGTCTTGCAGGCGGGGCAGCGGAAGTCCTCCCAGATCTCCAGGGTCGACTTCGCACCGGCCTTGCCGACGGGGATCGCCAGGTCGTCCTTGCCGTCGGCGCCCTTCGGCGCGACCACCGGGCCCGCCTTCTCCTTGCCGCTGTCGTCCCCCGAATTCGCGGCGACCACCCCGATCACCGCGGCCAGGGCCAGCACACAGACGACGGCGCCGCCCACGATCAACGTCCTGCGCCGCTTCTCGGCGGTCTTCTGCTTCTGGCGCTCGGCGGCAAGGCGTTCGCGGGCCGCGCGCTTTCCCTCTCGGTTCTTCTCGCTCACACCAGCGCCAACGAACCGGGAAGGCACGAGCGTGCCTCCCCGGTCCGGTTTCCATCCGTATGGGTGACGTAACCCTCTGTTACTGCGGAGGGGTTGCTACGCCTTGTCCCGTACGCCGGCGGCGAGTTCACCGGCGAGGGCGCGCACCGCTTCGAGTCCGGCCTTCTCGTCCGGGGCGTCCAGCATCCGCTTCACGAACGCCGAGCCGACGATGACGCCGTCGGCGAAGCCCGCGACCTCCCTGGCCTGCGTCGCGTTGGAGACGCCGAGGCCCACGCAGACGGGAAGCCCGGTCGTGGCCTTGGTGCGCTCGACGAGTTCCTTGGCCTGGTTGCCGACGGACTCGCGGGTGCCGGTGACGCCCATCAGGGACGCCGCGTACACGAAGCCCGAACCGGCCGCCGTGATCGTGGCCAGGCGCTCGTCCTTGCTGCTGGGCGCGACGACGAAGACGGTCGCGAGACCGTGCTTGTCCGCGTTCTCCCGCCACACCGCCGACTCCTGCACCGGCAGGTCGGGCAGGATGCAGCCCGCGCCGCCCGCCTCGGCCAGCTCGGCGGTGAACCGCTCGATGCCGTAGCGGTCGATGGGGTTCCAGTACGTCATGACGAGGACCGGCTTGCCGGTGGCCTCGTGCGCCTCGCGCACGGTGCGCATGACGTCCTTGATCTTCAGTCCGCCGCGCAGCGCGATGTCGTCGGCGGTCTGGATGACCGGTCCGTCGAGCACCGGGTCGGAGTGCGGCAGGCCCACCTCGACGACGTCGGCGCCGCCGTCGAAGGCGGCCTTGACCGCCTCGATGCCGCCGTCGACGGTCGGGAATCCGGCGGGCAGGTAGGCGATGAGGGCGGAGCGGCCCTCGGCCCTGGCTGCGGCGAGGGTGTCGTTCAACAGCTGGATGTTCCCGCTCACTTGGCGTCTCCCTCGATCTCGGCCACCTCGGCGTCGGCGTTCGCGTCCACGGCACCGTCCGTGCCGTACAGGCCGAAGTAGCGCGCGGCCGTGTCCATGTCCTTGTCGCCGCGCCCGGACAGGTTGACGATGATCAGCCCGTCCTTGCCCAGCTCCTTGCCGACGTCGAGGGCGCCCGCGAGGGCGTGCGCCGACTCGATGGCCGGGATGATGCCCTCGGTCTGCGACAGCAGGCGCAGCGCCTGCATCGCGGCGTCGTCCGTGACCGCGCGGTACTCGCCACGCCCCGAGTCCTTGAGGTAGGCATGCTCGGGGCCGATGCCGGGGTAGTCCAGGCCCGCCGAGATCGAGTACGGCTCGGTGATCTGGCCCTCCTCGTCCTGGAGGACGTAGGAGCGGGAGCCGTGCAGGATGCCGGGCTCGCCCGCGCTGAGCGTCGCCGCGTGCTCGCCGGTCTCGATGCCGTGTCCGGCCGGCTCGCAGCCGATCAGGCGGACGTCGGCGTCCGGGATGAACGCGTGGAACAGGCCGATGGCGTTGGAGCCGCCGCCGACGCAGGCGACCGCGGCGTCCGGGAGGCGGCCCGCGCGCTCCAGGATCTGGCGGCGCGCCTCGACGCCGATGACCCGGTGGAAGTCGCGGACCATGGCCGGGAAGGGGTGCGGTCCTGCGACCGTGCCGAACAGGTAGTGCGTGTTGTCGACGTTGGCGACCCAGTCGCGGAACGCCTCGTTGATGGCGTCCTTGAGGGTGCGGGAGCCGGACTTCACGGCCTCGACCTCGGCGCCGAGCATCCGCATCCGGGCCACGTTCAGGGCCTGGCGCTCGGTGTCGATCTCGCCCATGTAGATCTTGCACTCGAGGCCGAGCAGCGCGCAGGCGGTGGCCGTCGCGACGCCGTGCTGGCCTGCGCCGGTCTCGGCGATGACGCGGGTCTTGCCCATCCGCTTGGTGAGCAGGGCCTGGCCGAGCACGTTGTTGATCTTGTGCGAGCCGGTGTGGTTCAGGTCCTCGCGCTTGAGGAAGACGCGGGCGCCACCGGCGTGCTCGGCGAACCGGGGCACCTCGGTGAGGGCCGACGGGCGGCCGGTGTAGTTGACGAGGAGGTCGTCGAGCTCGGCGGCGAAGGCCGGGTCGTTCTTGGCCTTGTCGTACTCGACGGCGACCTCGTCCACGGCGGCGACGAGGGCCTCCGGGATGAACTTGCCGCCGAACGCGCCGAAGTAGCCCTCGGCGCTGGGGATCTGCCCCTCGGGGTCGGGAATGAAGTACTCGCTGGGCATGCGTAACCCTCACGGTGAGTTGGGTGCTGACTGGTCGCCGTGGGGGGCGTGGGTGACTGCGCAGCACGTTCCCGCGCCCCTTGCTGGGGCCAAGGTACGTACTGGGTCGCGGACGTCGGCGCTTGCTCGCTCGCGCCCGCGCGGCGGTGACCGCCGGTGTCAGGTAGGACCCGCGCCCCTAAAGGGCGCCTCGCCATCGCATGCCGTTGATCTGGCCGGGCTCCGCGCCGATGTGGTACCTGACCCGCCTGCCGCGCACACGGCGCGCCGGTGCCCGGCAGCCGCGGGGGCGGCAACCGGGTGCGAGGCGGGAGGCAATCGGCATGGCGGTGAGCTTACCGTCCGTGCCGCAGCGCCGGGTGGGCGCCGGCCGCGACGAGGTCGGCGACGGCGGACTTCGGGTCGCGGCCGGTCACCAGGGACTCGCCGACGAGGACGGCGTCCGCGCCCGCGTTGGCGTACGCGATCAGGTCGTGCGGGCCGCGCACGCCGGACTCGGCGACCTTGACGATGTGGTCCGGGATGTCCGGGGCGACGCGCTCGAAGGTGCCGCGGTCGACCGAGAGGTCCTTGAGGTTGCGGGTGTTGATGCCGATGACCTTGGCCCCGGCGTCGATGGCCCGCTCCACCTCGTCCTCGTCGTGCGCCTCGACGAGCGGCGTGAGGCCGATGGAGACGGCGCGCTCGATGAGGGACTCCAGGGCGGGCTGCTCCAGGGCCGCGACGATCAGCAGCGCGAGGTCGGCGCCGTACGCGCGGGCCTCCCACAGCTGGTACGACGTGACGATGAAGTCCTTGCGCAGGACCGGGATGTCGACCTTGGCGCGGACGGCCTCCAGGTCGGCGAGCGAACCGCCGAACCGGCGCTGCTCGGTGAGCACGGAGATGACGGCGGCGCCGCCCGCCTCGTAGTCGGCGGCGAGGGCGGCAGGGTCGGCGATCGCGGCGAGCGCGCCCTTGGAGGGGCTGGACCGCTTGACCTCGCAGATCACCTTGACGCCGTCGCCCTTGAGCGCGGCGACCCCGTCCTTGGCCGGGCGAGCCTTCGCCGCGCGCTCCTTGAGCTCGTCGAGGCTGACGCTGGCCTGCCGCTCCGCAAGGTCGGCACGGACTCCGTCGATGATCTCGTCGAGCACACTCACGCGAGCGGACTCCTTTCCGGGCATCCCCTGGGTGTTCATCTGGTCCTTGTGAATGGTATCCGCCGATGGGCGAAGGTCCCGCATCCGGTTGACGTTGGTCCCACTACCTGGACAAACGCAGTTGATCAAGGGCTTAGGAAGCCACCGAAGGGCAGGTTCCGGACAACGGTGAAGGCGAGTACGACGCCGCCGAGCACCCACAGCTGCACGCGGCCGAGCGCGAAGGGCGTGGGCCTGCCGCGGGCGGCCCGCACCGCCCACACCGTCCACACCACGGCGAACAGCGCGTAGCCGACGACGGCGAGGGCGTTGGCGCCGAGCGCGCCCGTGAGGTCGCCGCGCACGACGGCGTGGGCGCTGCGCAGTCCGCCGCAGCCGGGGCAGTAGGCGCCGGTGAGCTGGAGGAAGGGGCAGGTCGGGTAGTGGCCGGGCTCGTTCGGGTCGACGGCGCCCACGTAGCCGAAGGCGAGGGCGACGCCGCCGAGCACGCCGAGCGGGACGGCGAGCCGGCGCAGGGCGCCGGGGCGGGCGGGGGCGGTGTCGGTCGTCTCCACGGTCACGCGTGAATTCTGCCTCTCCGGGGCACGGACCGCTCCCCGGAGAACGCGAAAGGGGTGGTGCGGCCCATCGGCCGCACCACCCCTTTCGCGGGTGCTGCTTCGCACGTACGAGGGGGACTAGGCCTCCGAGCCCGCGGGCTGCGCGGCGCCCGTGGCCTTGAGCTGCAGCTCGGCACGGCGCGGCTTGCCCATGCCGGCCAGGTGCATCGCACCGCCGACGATCGCGGCGATCGCGAGCAGGGCCATGCCGGCCCAGAAACCGGCGACGCTGCCCATCACCATGAAGGCGCCCGCGACACAGAAACCGATGAAGGCGATGATGACACCGGTCCAGGCGGCCGGGGTGTGTCCGTGGCTGCTGTCCGCCATGGCTTGCTCCTCGTTGCTTATGGCCTATGCGTACGTATGGACGTACGACGTTCCTATCTATTGTCCCGCACCCGAATGGCGGAGTTGAACGCGGGGTCAGGCCCCGGTCGGGTCCTCGCCGCGGTCGAGGGCCTTCCACAGCTCCTCGGGGCGGTCCGGGTCGACGGCCTTGCGGCGGGTCTTCGGGGCGCCGGAGCGCTCGTAGCGGCCGCCCATCGACGGCCAGGCCGCGCCGTACACCACGGCGAGGATCCCGGCGATCAGGATGAGGGCGCCGCCCGCGGCCGAGACGTACGGCCAGGCGGTGTTGCTGAGCGCGTGGATGGTGGCGGAGGCGTCACCGGCGGCCTGCGCCGCCTTCTCGTCGAGCGCGGCGCTGTCACCCGCGCCGAGCACGGCGGCGGCGACGGCGCCCGCGCCGCTGAGCGCGAGCAGGAGGGCCACCAGGACGCGGCCGACCTTGCGGACCGCGAACACGGCGACGAGCGCGGCGAGCCCGACGATGGCGAGGGCCGCGGGGACGCCCGTGACGTCGCTGCCCCTGGCGGTCAGCGGCAGTTCACCGCCCGCCACGGAGGCGACGCCCGAACACCACTCCTGCCGGGAGGCGAGCAGGGCGACCGCGGCTCCCGCGGCCCCGCAGAGCAGGGCGACGGCGAGGCTGCGCCGGCCGTTCTTCGACGGAGCGGCCGACTCGGCGGAATCGGTACGGGGGTGCGGTACAGCAGTCACGTACTCCACTATCGCCTGTCTGTACGGGTTTACGTGAGCCGGGGCCGGGAGTCGTGCGTCACGTCACAGGGCGTTCTGTCTCACATCCGGTTCGCGGTGTGCACGGCGCGCAGCACGGCCGCCGCCTTGTTGCGGCACTCGGTGTCCTCGGCGACCGGGTCGGAGTCGGCGACGACGCCCGCGCCCGCCTGCACGTACGCGGTGCCCCCGCGCAGCAGCGCGGTGCGGATGGCGATGGCGGTGTCGGAGTCGCCCGCGAAGTCGAGGTAGCCGACGCAGCCGCCGTAGACGCCGCGCCGGGACGGTTCAAGCTCGTCGATGATCTGCAGCGCGCGCGGCTTGGGGGCGCCGGAGAGGGTGCCGGCCGGGAAGCAGGAGGTGAGCACGTCGAAGGCGGTGCGGCCCTCGGCGACCTGACCGGTGACGGTCGAGACGATGTGCATGACGTGCGAGTACTTCTCGATGGACATGAAGTCGACGACCTCGACGGAGCCGGGCTCGCAGACGCGGCCCAGGTCGTTGCGCCCGAGGTCGACGAGCATCAGGTGCTCGGCCCGCTCCTTGGGGTCGCCGAGCAGTTCCTCGGCGAGGTCGTGGTCCTCCTGCGGCGTCGCGCCGCGCGGCCGGGTCCCGGCGATCGGGTGCACCATGGCGCGCCCGTCCTCGACCTTGACGAGGGCCTCGGGCGAGGAGCCGACGACGTCGAATCCGTCGAAGCGGAACAGGTACATGTACGGGGACGGGTTCGTGGCCCGCAGCACCCGGTAGACGTCGAGGGCGCTCGCCGTGCACGCGGTCTCGAACCGCTGCGAGGGCACGACCTGGAACGCCTCGCCCGCGCGGATGCGCTCCTTGATGTCCTCGACGGCCTCCTGGTACTGCTCGCCGCCCCACAGCGCCGTGAACTCGGGGAGCTCGGACGGCGGCAGCGCGACCGGGGCGGTCTCGGCCGGCTTCGCGAGGTCGGCCTCCATGGCGTCGAGGCGGGCGACGGCGTCGGCGTACGCCTCGTCGACGCCGGTCTCCAGGTCGTTGTGGTTGATCGCGTTGGCGATCAGCAGCACGGAGCCGTCCCAGTGGTCGAGGACGGCCAGGTCGCTGGTGAGCAGCATCGTCAGCTCGGGCAGCTTCAGGTCGTCGCGCTCGCCGGGGCCGACCTTCTCCAGGCGGCGCACGATGTCGTAGCCGAGGTAGCCGACCATGCCGCCGGTGAACGGGGGCAGTCCCTCGTAGCGCGGGGTGTGCAGCGTCTGCACGGTGGCGCGCAGCGCGGCGAGCGGGTCGCCGTCGACGGGCACGCCGACGGGCGGCGTGCCCAGCCAGTGGGCCTGCCCGTCGCGCTCGGTCAGCGTGCCCGCCGAGCGCACGCCGACGAACGAATAGCGGGACCAGGAGCGGCCGTTCTCCGCGGACTCCAGGAGGAACGTGCCGGGCCGCTCGGCGGCGAGCTTGCGGTACAGACCGACGGGCGTGTCACCGTCCGCGAGGAGCTTGCGGCTGACGGGGATCACTCGGCGGTCGGTCGCGAGCTTGCGGAAGGTCTCGAGGTCCATGGCAGGAGCCTACTTCTGTCGGGGGGACGCCCCGCGCGCCTGGTCGAGGGGTGGACGGCGTGCCACTAGAAGGGAGCGGTGACGAAGATGAACCTCTGCAAGAACTCAAGGGCCGCGGGCGTGCTGTCCGCTCTCGCGCTCGCCGCCGTCGCCGTGACCGGGGCGACCGGCGCCGCTCCCGTCCCCGGCGACTGGTCCGCGCCCGCTCCGGGCGAGGTCGAGGCGCGGGTGCGGGCGGCGGGCCTGGAGATGCTGGACTCCGAGAAGCTGACCATGCACATCCACCCCCACCTCACCGTGTACGCGGGCGGCCGCCAGGTGACCGTCCCCGCCGACATCGGCATCGACCGCTCCGGCCCGAAGCCCCGCTACAGCCCGCTGCACACCCACGACACCAGCGGCACCGTGCACGTGGAGTCGGCCGAGTGGCGGGACTTCACGCTCGGCCAGCTGCTCACGGAGTGGGGCGTGCGCCCGCAGTGCGCGGCCGAGGTCGACGGGTCACCGGTGGCCGGCGACCCTGCCGGGATCGTCTTCCGGGACGGTCAGCAGATCACCCTGCGCTGCCGCTGACCGGCAGCTCGTCGCGGTCGAAGCAGGTACGGGCGCCGGTGTGGCAGGCGGCGCCCACCTGGTCGACCTTGACGAGCACGGTGTCCGCGTCGCAGTCGAGGGCGACCGACTTCACGTGCTGGAAGTGGCCGGAGGTGTCGCCCTTGACCCAGTACTCCTGGCGGCTGCGCGACCAGTACGTGCAGCGGCCTGTGGTCAGGGTGCGGTGCAGCGCCTCGTCGTCCATCCAGCCGAGCATGAGCACCTCGCCGGTGTCGTACTGCTGGGCGATGGCGGGCACCAGGCCGTCGGCGCCGCGCTTGAGGCGGGCGGCGACGGCCGGGTCGAGGTTGCTGCTGGGCACGGGAGCGCTGGTCATACGGACCATTGTGCCGCGCCGTGTCGACCGTCCACTGTCCGGTGCGGCGCGGCCGGTCGTAGGCTGACGTCATGTCGACCCATGCCAAGCGTGAACGGCTTCTGCTCGCCGATCTGTTGGAGGCGTCGGGCCCCGACGCCCCCACTCTGTGTGAGGGGTGGAACACCCGGGACCTCGCGGCGCACGTCGTGGTGCGCGAGCGCCGCCCCGACGCCGCGGGCGGCCTCCTCGTCAAACAGCTCGCGTCGCGCCTGGAGCGGGTGCAGGCGGAGTTCGCGGAGAAGCCGTACGAGGAGCTGATCCAGCTGATCCGTACCGGCCCGCCGCGGTTCTCCCCGTTCTCCCTCAAGCAGATCGACGAGGCGTCGAACGCGATCGAGTTCTACATCCACACCGAGGACGTGCGCCGGGCGCAGCCCGACTGGACGCCGCGGGAGCTGGACCCCGTCTTCGCCGACGCGCTGTGGTCGCGCCTGGAGCGGATGGCGCGGGTGATGGGCCGCAAGGCGCCCGTCGGCCTGGTGCTGCGCCGCCCCGACGGCCAGACGGCGGTGGCGCACCGCGGCGCCCCCGTGGTCACGGTCACGGGCGAGCCCTCGGAGCTGGTGATGTTCGCGTTCGGCCGGCAGGAGGCGGCGGACGTGGAGATGGAGGGCGAGAAGTCGGCGGTCGAGCGGCTCACGGAGACGAAGGAGCTGGGCCTCTAGCCGGTCCGTTCCCGGCGATCCGGTGGGCGTGCAGCGCCAGGCCCAGTTCGACGAGGTCGGCGGGCCGGGCGAGGCTGCGCCCGGTGAGCTGTTCGCAGCGGCGCAGCCGGTTCAGGACCGTGTTGCGGTGGCAGTAGAGGCGGGCGGCGGCGCGCTGCGCGGAGCCGTCGCAGTCCAGCCAGGCCGTGAGGGTGTCGAGCAGCAGGGTCCGGTCGGCCGGGGGCAGGGCGAGCAGCGGGCCGAGCGCCCGCTCGGCGAGGATCCGGCCGAGCGCGGGCGCGGCGGCGACGAGCGCGGCGGGCAACTGCTCGTCGAGGAGTACGGTGCCGCCGCCCGCGGGGCAGACGCGCAGCGCGGTCTCGGCGAGCCGCCGGGCGCCACCGACGGCGGCGAGCCCTTCGACGGCGGGGCTGACCCCGACGCGCAGCCCGGCCCGACGGCCGGTGAACTCCCTCAGCTCTACTGCGAGTTGTTCCGCACCGCCGTCCCCGAGGCGGACGATGGCGCGCTCGGTCCCGGCGGCGGTGTGCCACACGGCGCGCACTCCTCGCGGCAGAACGGGCCGCGGGGCGCCACGGTCGCCGCCGACCGCGGTCAGCACCGCGTACCGGCCGTGTTCGGGCAGGTCGAGCGCGGTCGCGGCGTCGGGCAGGTCGGCGACGCGGATCGCGCCGTCGAGGAGCGCGGCGGCCATCAGGCGGCGCCGGTTCTCGCGCCGCCAGGTCAGCTCCCGCTCGGCGCGGCGGTAGGCGTCGGCGACGACGGTGCAGTGCTCGTCGACGAAGTTCCACACGTCGACGGCGAGGTGGACCAGCAGATGCGCGTCCTCGGGGTGCCGCAGGGACACCTCGTCGACGAGCGCCTGCCAGATCAGGGCGCCGCCGAGGCGGAAGGCGTGCGACACGGCGTCGAGCGGGAAGCCGCGGGCCGCGCGCTCGGCGCCGATCCGGGCGGAGCAGGCGCGGGCGGCGTCGCGGTTGCGCGCGGGATCGAGCAGCGAGGCGACGCTGTGCCGCAGCGAGCGCCGGATCTCCTCGCGCACATCGCCGGGGTCGGCCTCGACGGCGGCGCGGTAGGCGGGCTCGCACGCGCACAGCTCGTCCGTCAACCGGTCGGCGAGCGTAGGCAGTTGACCGAGGAGCGGTCGTGCGGCACGCCGCAGCACGGCGACCGCGTCCGCGCCGGCGGGAGCGGCGCCGGTCCGGGTGTGGGGTCGGGGGCGTACGAGATGCGCGGGCATGACGGTCCTCCACGGCTCGGCGTGCGGGTCCGCAGAATGACATACCGTCCGGTCGGTCTCCAGCCCTTGGGGTGAATGCGCAGGTGGAGTGCGGGTTCGGTCAGGGGCGGCCCACCGTCTCCGCGTGGTCCACCAGGCGGGCCAGTTCCAGCCGGGAGCGGATGCCGAGCTGGGCGAAGACGTTGCGCAGATGGTGGTCGACCGTGCGCGGACTCACCGAGAGGCGGCGGGCGACCTCGCGGTTGGTGTCCCCCTGCGCGACGCGGCGCGCGATGCGCAGTTGCTGCGGCGTCAGCTCGGCAAGGCGGCCCGGCGGCGCCCCGTCGTCCGGCGCCTCGCCCGTGGCACGCAGCTCGGCGGCCGCCTGCCCGGCCCAGACCGTGGCGCCGCACCGTTCGAAGGCGACCAGCGCGTCCCGCAGCAGCGTCCGGGCGCGGGCCGGTCTGCGGGTGCGGCGCAGCCACTTGCCGTAGAGGGCGAGGGTGCGGGCCCGCTCGAAGTCGCCGCCCGCCCGCTCGTGCCGGGCCAGCGCCTCGTCGAAGCGGGACTCGGCCGTGGCGGGATCGCTCCAGGCCAGCAGTGCCCGGCAGCGGGCGAGTTGGGCCGGGGCGAGCCGGTCGTGGCCGCGTTCGACCCACACCGTGAACTGGTCGAGGGCGGGCTGCGTCCCGCCCGTCTCCCCCGCGAGGACGGCCGCCTCCACCAGGCACGGCACGGCGAGCATCCGCACGCCGAAGTGGCCGCGCCGGGGCCCCGGGCCGACGAGCGGGCCGAGCCGGGCGGCGGCCCGCGCCGCGTCGCCGCGCGCCAGGTCGGCGCGGGCCAGGGCCCATTGGGCGAGCGTCGCGGCCTGGGCGAGGCCGTGCCGGTCGGCGACGTGCTGCGCGGCGGCGGCGTGCCGGGCGACGGCGTCGACGTCACGGTCGAGCGAGGCGACGAGGGCGAGGATCGCGTGCTGATGGGCGAGGACGTTGCGCTGCCCCGCGGCGAGCGCGGCCCGCACCCCCTCCTCGGCGTGGGCGCGGGCGCGGACGTGCCGGCCGGAGCGCAGTTCCCCGTAGGCGAGCAGTTCGAGGGCGCGCGGCAGTTCGGCGCCCGCGTCCCGGTCCCGCGCGGCGGCGAGGGCCCGGCTGCCGAGGCGGCAGGCCACGTCGACGTCCCCGGCGACGAGGGCGGCGGCCCCGGCCCGCAGCAGCGCGGCCGGTTCGTACTCCCCGGCGGAGCGCTCCACCACCCGCCGCAGCGCGACCCGCCCGGCTCCGGCCCCCTCCCCCAGGGACGCGGCCATGCCGAGCCGGTAGTCGAGCTCCGCGTCCACCGGACGCCCCCGCCCACCGGCCCCCGCGCACCCGGCCGTCCCCGCCACCGCGGCCGCCTCCCGGTACCCGTCGGTGTCGCCCAGCGCCCAGGACGCCTCCGCCGCCCCGAGGCGGGCTTCGAGGGAGGCGGGCCCGGCGCACAGACGGGCCGCGAGCAGCAGGGACTCGCGGGCGTCCGCCACCGGGCCGTCGCGCAGCGCGAGGAGGCCGCGGACGAGGGCGGCGCGGCCCCGCACGGCGTCCCCCGCCGCCCCGTCGCCGACGTGGGCCAGGAGTTCGCGGGCGCGGTGCGGGCGGCCCGCGAGGCGCGCGTGAGCGGCCGCCGCGACCAGCCGCTCGGCGCGTTCGGCCGGGTCGTCGGCGAGCCGCGCCGCGTGGGCGAGAGCCGTGGCCCGCTCGCCGTGCGGCGCGCCCTCCTGCGCGGCCAGCCGGGCGCCGAGCGCCGCGTCCGGGTAGGGCGCGCCGAGCAGCCGGTGCAGCAGCCCCGCCGACCGCTGCCGCTCCCCCGTGGCGGCGGCGGCCAGCAGTCGGTGCGCGGCCCTGCGCCGCTCCGGGGCCACCGCCTCGTACACCTTGCGCCGTCCCGCGAGCCGCAGCCGTCCGTCGGGGCCGCGCCGCAGCCCCGCCCGCTCGGCCGCGTCCAGGGCGTCGGCGCCGAGCCCGGCAGCGGCGGCGGCCCGCAGCACGAGCCCCGCGTCGACGCCGGGCCCCTCGGGGTCGGCCTCGTACGCGGCAGCGGCAAGCAACAGGACGGTTCTTCCGCTCATCCGTCGCACGCTAGGGGTGAACCGCCCCACGCGAAGCGCCGGTTGGGCAGGAACCCAACCGGCGCGCCCGGACACTGTTCCCGCGCACAAAACCTGCGCGCGGGACGTCACGGCGTCAGGAGGTGTGGGGGCAGTTGCCCCGGTACTCCGCGATCGTCAGGCTCGAACTCGGCAGCGGGCAGAGGAACTGCTCGTACCGGGTGTCGTTGTCGATGAACCGCTTCAGCCACGAAATGCTGTACTTGGCGATCGTGGTGTTGGACGTGTTCGGCGTGAAGTGCGTGGCGCCCCGCAGCTCCAGGTACGCCTTGTCCAGCGAGCTCGGCAGGCTCTGGTAGAAGGGCTCGGAGTGCGTGGCGACCGGGGCGATGGTGTCGCCGTCGGCGCCCACCACGAGGGTCGGGGTCTTGAGCTCCGGCCAGGTCTTGTCGAGGTTCCAGCCGGTCAGCGGGATCGCCGCCTGGAGGGACGGCCGGCTCTTGGCGGCTTCGAGGGTGCCGCCGCCGCCCATCGAGTGGCCCATGACGCCGAGCCGGCTCGTGTCGATGCGGCTGCGCACGGAGCTGTTCTGCGTCAAGTAGTCGAGCGCGGACAGGAGTTGCCTGCCCCGGCTGTCGGGCTGGTCGAGCGTGGTGTTGGTGTCGATGGTGAAGACGACGAAGCCCTGTGAGGCGAGGCGCGGGCCCAGCCAGGCGATCGACGACTGGTACGCCGTGTAACCCGGCGAGATCGCGACCGCGCCGAACGTGCCGTCCGCCGTGGACGTCGGGTAGTAGATGGTGCCGCCGCCGAAGCCGCTCACGCTCAGCGAGGAGACGGTGGTCTGCGAGACGGCGTAGGAGCCGCGCGAGGCCTCGATGCTGGAGACGGTGGGCGCGGGGCCGCGCTCGTAGGGGTTGTCGGCGGCGTGGGCGGTCAGGGACTGCTGACCGACGAGACCGCCGACGGCCAGCAGGGCGGCAAGTCCCGCACGCACGAGTCGGGTTCGGACCTTGCTCGCGGCTCGCCTGGCGTGCACGGGGGGAGCCGCACTTCTGTGCTGCTGCACGATGACGCGTTCCTCTCGGGGAGGGCGGCGCCCGTCCCGGGAGCGCCGCCGTGGTCACTGACAGCGACCACGGTGGCGCCGGTACCGCATCATCCGCATCGGCGAAATCACCGGTCTCGCGAGGAAGTCAGCGGACGGGATGTCCCGCCTCGCGCAGCGTGTCCTTGACCTCACCGATGCGCAGATCGCCGAAGTGGAAGACGGAGGCGGCGAGCACCGCGTCCGCGCCCGCGGCGACGGCCGGGGCGAAGTGCTCCAGCTTTCCCGCGCCGCCCGAGGCGATCACCGGCACCGCCACGTGCTTGCGCACGGCCTCGATCATCTCGATGTCGTAGCCGTCCTTGGTGCCGTCGGCGTCCATCGAGTTGAGCAGGATCTCGCCCGCGCCCAGCTCGGCGGCCCGGTGCGCCCACTCGACGGCGTCGATGCCGGCGGACTTGCGCCCGCCGTGCGTCGTCACCTCGAAGGCGCCGGACCCGGTGCGGCGCGCGTCCACGGAGAGGACGAGCACCTGGCTGCCGAAGCGCTCGGAGATCTCGCGGATCAGCTCGGGGCGGGCGATGGCGGCGGTGTTGACCCCCACCTTGTCCGCGCCCGCGCGCAGCAGCTTGTCCACGTCGTCGGCGGTGCGCACGCCGCCGCCGACGGTGAGCGGGATGAAGACCTGCTCGGCGGTGCGGCGCACCACGTCGTACGTGGTCTCGCGGTTGCCGGAGGACGCGGTGATGTCCAGGAAGGTCAGCTCGTCGGCGCCCTCGGCGTCGTACACCTTCGCCATCTCGACGGGGTCGCCCGCGTCGCGCAGGTTCTGGAAGTTGACGCCCTTGACGACGCGGCCGTTGTCCACGTCGAGGCAGGGGATGACTCGGACGGCGAGCGTCACGGGGTGGCTCCTCGGAAGGCTTCGAGTTCTACTTCGACCAGGATGCGCGGGTCGACGAAGCCCGTGACGACCACCAGGGTCGTCGCGGGGCGCACCGGTCCGAATACGTCGTTGTGGGCGCGGCCGACCTCGTCGACGTCCCGCGCGTGGGTCAGATACATCCGGGTGCGGATCACGGACTCGGGGCCGAGCCCGAACTCCGCGATCGCCTCCAGGGCGTTGCCGAAGGCCACGGTCGCCTGCTCGTACGGGTCGCCCTCGCCGTACAGGACGTCCTGCCGGAAGGAGGTCGTCCCGCCCACGACGACCCGGTCGCCGGCGGCGACGGCGCGCGCGAAACCGAAGGACTCCTCCCAGGGACTACCGCTCTGCACACGCCGCACGCCGTCGGAGGAGGTCATCGGGACACGGCCTCCAGGGCCTCTTCCAGCGTGAACGCCTTGGCGTACAGCGCCTTGCCGACGATGGAGCCCTCGACGCCCTGCGGCACGAGCTCGGCGATGGCCCGCAGGTCGTCCAGGGACGAGACGCCGCCGGAGGCGACGACCGGGCGGTCGGTGGCCGAGCAGACGTTGCGCAGCAGCTCCAGGTTCGGGCCCTGCAGCGTGCCGTCCTTGGCGATGTCCGTGACGACGTACCGGGCGCAGCCCTCGGAGTTGAGGCGCTCAAGGGTCTCGTACAGGTCGCCGCCGTCGCGGGTCCAGCCGCGGCCGCGCAGCGTCGTGCCGCGCACGTCGAGGCCGACCGCGATCTTGTCGCCGTGCTCGGCGATGACCTTGGCGACCCACTCGGGGGTCTCCAGGGCGGCGGTGCCGAGGTTGACGCGGGTGCAGCCGGTGGCGAGGGCCGCGGCGAGGGTGTCGTCGTCGCGGATGCCGCCGGACAGCTCGACCTTGATGTCCATGGCCTGGCTGACCTCACGGATCAGGGCGCGGTTGTCGCCGGTGCCGAACGCGGCGTCCAGGTCGACCAGGTGCAGCCACTCGGCGCCGGAGGACTGCCAGGCGAGGGCGGCCTCCAGCGGGGAGCCGTAGGAGGTCTCGGAGCCGGACTCGCCGTGCACGAGGCGGACGGCCTGTCCGTCACGGACGTCGACGGCGGGGAGGAGTTCGAGCTTGCTCATGACTAAAGGGTTCCGATCCAGTTCTTCAGCAGCTGCGCTCCGGCGTCGCCGGACTTCTCGGGGTGGAACTGCGTCGCCCACAGCGCGCCGTTCTCGACGGCGGCCACGAACGGGCCGCCGTGCGTCGACCAGGTGACCTTGGGCGCACGCATGGCGGGGTTGAGGACTTCGAGCTCCCAGTTCTGCACGGCGTACGAGTGCACGAAGTAGTAGCGCTCGTCGGTGTCGACGCCCGCGAAGAGCTGGGAGCCCTGCGGCGCGTCCACGGTGTTCCAGCCCATGTGCGGGACGACGTCGGCCTTCAGCGGCTCGACGACGCCGGGCCACTCGTCGAGGCCCTCGGCCTCCTGGCCGTGCTCGATGCCGCGTGCGAACAGGATCTGCATGCCGACGCAGATGCCCATCACGGGGCGCCCGCCGGCGAGACGGCGGCCGACGATCCAGTCGCCGCGCGCCTCCTTGAGGCCCTTCATGCAGGAGGCGAACGCGCCGACCCCGGGCACGAGCAGCCCGTCGGCGTTCATGGCCTTGTCGTAGTCGCGGGTGATCTCGACGTCGGCGCCCGCGCGGGCGAGGGCGCGCTCGGCGGAGCGCACGTTCCCGAAGCCGTAGTCGAAGACGACAATTTTCTTGTCGGTCATGGGAGGTGCCAACCCTGTCAGTTCCAGTAGTCGAGCCGCAGCACGCCCGCGACGAGGCACATGCCCGCGCCGATCGAGAGGAGCGTGATGAGGCTCTTGCCCATGCCCTGCTTGACGAACGAGTAGACGCCGCCGAGCAGGAAGAGGCCGACAACGATGAGGATGGTCGCGAGGCCGTTCATGGCTTACAGGGCGCCCTTCGTGGAGGGAAGGATCCCGGCGGCGGCGGCACGCGGGTCGATCTCGCTCGCGTAGCGCAGGGCCCGCGCGAGCGCCTTGAACTGGCACTCGACGATGTGGTGCGCGTTGCGCCCGTACGGCACGTGGACGTGCAGCGCGATCTGCGCCTGCGCGACGAAGGACTCCAGGATGTGCCGGGTCATCGTCGTGTCGTACTCGCCGATCATCGGCGCCATCTTCTCGGGCTCGGTGTGCACGAGGTACGGGCGGCCGGAGAGGTCGACCGTGACCTGCGCGAGCGACTCGTCGAGCGGCACCGTGCAGTTGCCGAAGCGGTAGATGCCGACCTTGTCGCCGAGCGCCTGCTTGAAGGCGGCGCCGAGGGCCAGGGCGGTGTCCTCGATGGTGTGGTGCGAGTCGATGTGCAGGTCGCCCTCGGTCTTCACCGTGAGGTCGAACAGACCGTGCTTGCCGAGCTGGTCGAGCATGTGGTCGTAGAAGCCGACCCCGGTCTTGACGTCGACCTTTCCGGTGCCGTCGAGGTCGATCTCGACGAGGACCGAGGTCTCCTTGGTGGTGCGCTCTACGCGTCCTACGCGGCTCATGCGCCGAACTCCTTCTTGACTTCACGGGCCGCGTCCAGGAACGCGTCGTTCTCTTCGGGGGTGCCGACGGTCACCCGCAGCCGCCCGGGGACGCCGTTGTCCCGGATCAGGACGCCGCGGTCGAGGATGAACTGCCAGACCGCGTGCGGGTCGTCGAAGACACCGAACTGGATGAAGTTGGCGTCGGCGACGGTGACCTCGAAGCCGAGGCTCTCCAGCTCCGCGACCACGCGGTCGCGCTCCGACTTCAGCTGCTCCACGTACTGGAGCAGTGTGTCCGTGTACTCCAGGGCGGCGAGCGCCGTCGCCTGGTTCACGGCCGACAGGTGGTACGGCAGCCGCACCAGCTGGACGGCGTCGACGACGGCCGGGTCGGCGGCGAGGTAGCCGAGGCGGAGCCCCGCCGCGCCGAACGCCTTCGACATCGTCCGCGAGACGATCAGATTCGGCCGTCCCTCGATCAGCGGGAGCAGCGAGGAGCCGTGGCTGAACTCGGTGTACGCCTCGTCGACGACCACGATCGCGTCCCGGCCCGCGGCCTCGTACAGCGCGAGGACGTCCTCGGCCGCGACCGCGTTGCCCGTCGGGTTGTTGGGGCTGGTGATGAAGACGACGTGCGGCCGGTGCGTCCGGATCGCCTCGACGGCGGCCGGGACGTCCAGCGAGAAGTCCTCGCGGCGCGGGGCGCTCACCCAGCCGGTGTTGGTGCCGCGGGCGAGCAGCGGGTGCATCGAGTACGAGGGCTCGAAGCCGAGCGCCAGCCGGCCGGGGCCGCCGAAGGCCTGGAGGAGCTGCTGGAGCACCTCGTTCGACCCGTTGGCCGCCCACACCTGCTCGTACGTGACCTCGTGGCCGGTCGTCCGGGTCAGGTACCGGGCGAGCTCCGTGCGCAGCTCGACCGCGTCCCGGTCGGGGTAGCGGTTCAGCTCGCGGGCCGCGTCGGCGACCCGCTCGGCGATCCGCCGGACCAGCGGCTCGGGCAGCGGGTACGGGTTCTCGTTCGTGTTCAGCCGGACGGCGACGTCCAACTGGGGTGCGCCGTAAGGGGACTTGCCGCGCAGTTCCTCGCGTACGGGAAGATCGTCGATCTTGGTCACTGGTTCTTGGGTACCTTCCACCCGAAACGGGCCTTGATCGCCGCGCCGTGCGCGGGCAGGTCCTCCGCGTCGGCGAGCGTCACCACGGTGGCCGCGACCTCGGCGAGGGCGTCCTTCGTGTAGTCGACGATGTGGATGCCGCGCAGGAAGGACTGCACGGACAGACCGGACGAGTGGCAGGCACAGCCGCCCGTCGGCAGCACGTGGTTGGACCCGGCCGCGTAGTCGCCGAGGGAGACGGGCGCCCACGGGCCGACGAAGATCGCGCCCGCGTTCTTCACCCGCTGGGCCAGGGCGGAGGCGTCGACGGTCTGGATCTCCAGGTGCTCGGCGCCGTACGCGTCGACGACCTTGAGGCCGTCGTCGAGCGAGTCGACGAGCACGATCGCGGACTGCCGCCCCTTCAGGGCGGGCACGATCCGGTCCTCGATGTGCTTGGTGGCGGCGACCTGCGGCTCCAGCTCCTTCTCCACGGCCGCGGCGAGCTCCTCGCTGTCCGTGACGAGGACGGCGGCGGCCAGCGGGTCGTGCTCGGCCTGGCTGATCAGGTCGGAGGCGACGTGCACCGGGTCGGCCGAGGAGTCGGCGAGGACCGCGATCTCGGTCGGGCCCGCCTCGGCGTCGATGCCGATCCGGCCCGTGAAGTAGCGCTTGGCGGCGGCCACCCAGATGTTGCCGGGGCCGGTCACCATGTTCGCCGGGGCGCAGGACTCGGTGCCGTACGCGTACATGGCGACGGCCTGGGCGCCGCCGACCGCGTACACCTCGTCGACGCCGAGCAGCGCGCAGGCGGCGAGGATCGTCGGGTGCGGCAGGCCGCCGAACTCCTTCTGCGGCGGGGACGCGAGCGCGACGGACTCGACGCCCGCCTCCTGCGCCGGCACCGCGTTCATGATCACGGACGAGGGGTAGACGGACCGGCCGCCCGGCGCGTACAGGCCGACGCGCTCGACCGGCACCCACTTCTCGGTGACGGAGCCGCCCGGCACGACCTGCGTCGTGTGGCTCGCGCGGCGCTGCTCGCGGTGGACGATGCGGGCCCGGCGGATGGACTCCTCCAGGGCGGCGCGCACGGCGGGGTCGAGATCGGCGAGCGCCTTGGCGATGGCTACGGCGGGAACCCGGACGGATTCCAGCTTCACTCCGTCGAATTTCTCCCCGTACTCGATCAGCGCCGCGTCGCCACGATGATGCACGTCCTCGCAGATCGGACGCACCTTCTCCAGGGCGGCCGAGACGTCGAAGTCGGCTCGGGGCAGCAGCGAGCGCAGGGCCTGGCCCTCGGGGAGGGCGGCGCCGCGCAGATCGATTCGAGAGATCACAGAACAATTCTCTCAGACGCGGGTTTACGCTCGGCGCCCCGTATCAGTGGCTGATACCGGGGCGGCGGGCCGACCACCGGCTTTCAGACGGTCACGCAGCGGGCATGACCGGTTGTACGGACAAGCGGGTCGTCACGGGGGAGGCAGAAGAACGTGGTCGAGGGGACGACCGGCAACGGCGACGGGGACGTGCCGGACGGGCTGAGCGCCGCCGAGGTCGGGATGTGGCAGGCGTTCCGCAACGGCAGCGTCTACGACCTGCGCGCCGGGGACACCGCGCGGGACGATCCGCACGGCGGCCACCCCTGGGGACCCGAGCGCAGCGTGCGGGCGCGCATCGTGGCGTGGCTGCTGCTCGACGGCCCGCCGGCGCTCGACGGCCGGGTCTCCTCCCTCAAGCTCCAGGGCGTGCAGATCACGGACGTGTTCGACCTCGCGGGCGGCACGGTCGTCCCGTACGTGGAGATGAAGGGCTGCCGCTTCGAGAAGGAGGTGCTGATCCCGGAGGCGCGCTTCACGACCGTGCGGCTCGTCGGCTGCTCGGTGCCCCGGCTCGAGGGCGCCCGGGTCCACACGGAGGGCGATCTGCACCTCGCGCGCTGCCGCTTCCACAACGGGGTCCGGCTCACGGACGCCCACATCGGCACGGACCTGCTCCTCAACCAGGCCGTCGTGTTCCGGGACCGGCTCGGGAAGTCGATCATGGCGGACGGGCTCACGGTCGGCCAGGACCTCCAGGCCGAGCTCCTTGAGACGCACGGCGAGCTGAGCCTGCGCGGCGCGACGGTGGGCGTCTCGCTGTCGCTGCGCGGCAGCCGGCTGAGCGGGCCGCGGGGGCGGGCCCTGAACGCTCCGCAGATGTCGGTCGAGCGGACGCTGTACCTCGGCCCCGCCGCGCTGGGCGGGCCGTTCCAGAACGGCGGCGGGACGCCCGCGCGCGGCACCCGCGTGCAGCCCTTCGAGTGCGTGGGCGGGATGCGGCTCGACGACGGCCGGTTCGGCGACGCGCTCGACCTGGACTCGGCGCGGTTCACGATGGAGAACGAGCAGGAGGTCTCGATGCGCCGCATCCAGACCCCCGAACTGCGCTTCCTGTGCGACAAGCCGCAGCGCGGGCGGATCGTGCTCTCCGGTGCGCGGGTGACCAACCTGGTCGACAAGTCGACCAGCTGGCCGGGGCCCGGCCAGCTCCGGATCGGCGGCTTCCAGTACGAGAACCTCATCCCCACCGGTTCCTTCCCCCTCGCCCGCCGCGTCGACTGGCTCTCCGACGCGACGCCCGAGTACAGCCCGGAGCCGTACGAGCGCCTCGCCCTGGTCCTGCGCAACAGCGGCGAGGACGCCGAGGCCCGCGAGGTCCTGCTGGCCAAGCAGCGCAGGCGCCGCGAGACGCTGCCCATAGCGGCGAAGGTGTGGGGCTACATCCAGGACTGGACGGTGGCGTACGGGTACCGGCCCGGCCGGGCCGCGCTGTGGATGGCGTTCCTCTGGGCGCTCAGCACGGTCGTCTTCACGCAGGCCCCGCACCCCCGGATCAAGCCCGGCGAAGGCCCGGTCTGGGACCCGGCCCTCTTCACCCTGGACCTGCTCCTCCCGGTCGTCGACCTCGGCCAGGCCGGCAGCTGGCAACTCAGCGGCACCTGGCAGTGGGCGTCGACGATCCTGGTCCTGCTGGGCTGGACCCTGGCGACAACGGTGGCAGCGGGCGCGACACGACTGCTCCGCAGGAACTGACACGGACACCACTGACACGGGCACCGGGGCCGAGGCCACGGGGCTCCGCCCCGGACCCCGCTGCTCAATCGCCGCAGGGGCTTGATGGATCAAGCCCCGCCGTCGGGCACGCAATATCGAGCCTCGTCGGCGGGTGGGCAGAATCAAGCCCCGCCGGCGATTGAGGCGCGGGGTCCGGGGCGGAGCCCCGAGACGTGAACCCCGGCGCCGGCCAAGACGCGGCAAAGATCTACGCCGACCCGTGCAACCTTCCGCCCACCTCAGCCGTCATCCCACCGCAACCACGTCCCCGCGCGCAGAAGGAGCCCCGGTGCCGTTCCTGCGCGCCCTCATCCGCACCACCCGCATGCTCCGCCACACCGCCTCCCTGGGAGTCGGCCTCCCACCGGACGAGGAGCTCCTCCTCGACGCCCCGGACGACCGCCTCGCCCCCGCCCTCGTCGCCGCCGGCCGCGGCGACCACGGCCCCGCCGCGAAGGCCCTCGCCGACACCCGCGAGTCCGCCGAGTGGGAGAACCGGGACCGCGCGGTGCAGCGCCTCGCCGCGTTCGCCGCCGCCCGCCCCGAATGGTTCGAGGCCTGGCAGCAGGCCGCGCCGCACGACCCCGACCTGCTCCTCGTCAAGGCCGAACTCGCCGTCGGCCGCGCCCTCGCCTCGCCCGCCCACGGCGAACTGCTGCGCGAGGTGACCCCGCTGGTCCTGGCCGCGGCCGAGTCCGACCCCCGCGACCCGGTCCCCTGGCGGATCGCCCTCGACCACGCCCGCGGCACCAACGCCCCGCACACCGAGTTCGAGAAGCTGTGGGCGAAGGCGGTGCGCCGCTCCCCGCACCACTACGGCTGCCACGTCGCGGCGCTGCGCTATCTGTCGGCGGCCTGGTACGGCTCGCACGCCGAGTGCTTCGACTTCGCGGAGCGGGCCGCGCAGGACGCCCTGCCGGGCTCGCTGCTCAAGGCGCTGCCGGCCCGCGCGGCCCTCGCGTATCTGACCTCGGGCGCCCCGCGCACCGGCATCCCCCGCGACCGCCTGGACTCCGCCGCCGACCTCGCCGCCGAGCTGTCCCTCTCGTACGAGCCCGCGGATCCCTGGCCCGCCGAGGTGCGCAATCTGCTGACCTGCGTACTGGTCGAGCTGGAGCGCTGGCAGGACGCTCTCGACCAGCTGCGACTCATCGGCCCGTACGCCACGTCGTTCCCCTGGGACCGGCTCACGGAGGACCCGTTGGCCCACTTCATGGAGCTGCGCGGGCACATTCGGCTGGAAGTCGCCGCGACGATGCCGCTGCGCGGCGGACCGGCCAAGACCGACGACCATTACGCTTGACCGACGTGACCACCGTCCGACTTCCGCTGTTCCCGCTCAACTCGGTGCTGTTCCCGGGACTCGTGCTCCCGCTGAACGTGTTCGAGGAGCGCTATCGCGCCATGATGCGCGACCTGTTGAAGGCTTCGCCCGGCGATCCTTCGGAGCCCGACACCGAGCCGTCGACCTCCGATGAGCCGCGCCAGTTCGTGGTCGTCGCGATCCGCGACGGCCACGAGGTCGCGCCGAGCGCGTCCGGCATGCCCGACGAGGTGACGACCAAGGAGGCGGGCGCCGGCCCGGCCGCGGGCTTCGGCGACGATCCGATCGCCTCCTTCCACGCCGTCGGCTGCATCGCGGACGCCGCCACCATCAGGGAGCGCGCGGACGGCAGCTTCGAGGTGCTCGCCACGGGCACGCGCCGGGTGAAGCTGCACTCGGTCGACGCCTCGGGCCCGTATCTGACGGCCGAGGTGGAGGAGCTTCCCGAGGACGACGGCGAGGAGGCGGGGGCCCTCGCGGAGGGGGTGCTGCGGGCGTTCCGCAAGTACCAGAAGCGGCTCGCGGGCGCCCGTGAGCGGTCCCTGACGACGGGCGCGGAGCTGCCGGACGAGCCGTCGGTGGTGTCGTATCTGGTCGCGGCGGCCGCGGTCCTCGACGTACCGACGAAGCAGCGGCTGCTGGAGGCCGAGGACGTGGCGTCCCGGCTGCGCGCGGAGCTGACGCTGCTGCGGGCGGAGACGGCGATCATCCGCCATCTGCCGTCGCTGCCCGCGACGGACCTGACCCGGCAGTCGACGAGCCTCAACTGACCCGAAGGACACAGGAACCCGCACGTGGCGAAGAAGAGCAAGAAGCAGCAGAACCAGTCCGGAGGCACCCCGGCCACCGTCGCCCTCACCACCGCGGGCACCTCCTTCACGGTGCACTCCTACGAGCACGACCCCGCGCACGCCTCGTACGGCGAGGAGGCGGCCGAGGCGATGGGCGTGGACCCGGACCGGGTGTTCAAGACGCTCGTCGCGGACGTGGACGGACAGCTCGTCGTCGGTGTCGTGCCGGTGGCCGGACAGCTCGACCTGAAGGCGCTCGCCGCGGCGGTCGGCGGCAAGCGCGCCGCGATGGCCGATCCGGCGCTGGCGGAGCGCACGACCGGGTACGTACGCGGCGGCATCTCGCCGCTCGGGCAGCGCAAGAAGCTGCGTACGGTCATCGACTCCTCCGCCGAGAAGCACGGGACGATCTGCGTCTCGGCGGGGCGCCGCGGCCTGGAGGTCGAGCTGGCACCGGGCGATCTGGCGGCGCTCACGGATGCCGTGCTCGCTCCCGTCGGGCGTGCGTGACCCCTCGACGTACCCCGCCGCTTCGGCTAAGTACCCAGGACATGTCGAAGAGGACACGCAAGCGCAAGTGGCGGATCAAGAAGGGCAAGGCCAACCACGGGCGACGCCCCGCCTGAGGTGCCGTGAAGACCTGAGAGCCCCTTGAAGATCAGCGCGCGCTCCACCGGCCGCGGATGTCGTCGACGTGCACATGCACGGCGGCCTCCGCGGCCTCCGCGTCGCCGGCCTGCCCGATGTCCGACGGCTCCGCCGCACACCACGACTGAGGCGCTACGAGGCCGTGGGCGAGGTCCCGCCGTCGTGCCGCGTGCCGTACGGGGTGGCGAAGTACGGGTCGGGATCCCGCGGCCCGAAGAGGCCGGTGAGGCCCAGGTGCACGACCAGCGCCGCCAGCGGCCACGCGAGCAGGGCCCCCTTGGCCTTCAGCTCCAGGGGGGCGTCGAACACGACGCCCTTGCCGACCTCCTTGGCGTGCGCCGCGACGTTCTGCGTCGGCCCGAGCCAGACGCCGAACCGCCAGGCGAGCACCCCGCCGAGTAGGCTGCCCAGGGCCAGCGCCACCACCAGCGGTACGCCCCCGCGCCTGCGCCACAGGAAGACGGCGGTACCGGTGACGACGCCGAACGCGAGCCCCAGCAGCGTGAACGTGCCGTCGACGCCGATGGCCTGCTCGCCCTCGGTGTCCTTGAGGTAGACCGCCGAGGCGTCCGAGACCAGCGGCACCCGGGGCGCGAGCCACAGCCACAGCGCGCCGAGCACGAGCCCCACCACCGCGACCGCGACCGTCACGACGACGGCCTCACGCAGCTCGGCCCTGAGCCCCGGACCGTCGTCGTACTCCTGCGGGGCTGCGGGCGCGGGGGGCAGATGTCCGGTCATGGGGTCGGGGGCCTGCCAAGGGTCGCTGTGCCCGTTGTTGTGCGGGGGCTGATGGGGTGGCGGTGTCAGCGGTGCGGTCACACTGCCATCGTGCCAGGCGTCGCTGTGCGGCGCGTCACCGGACGGCGGCCCGACGGTACGCCCACGTCGCCACGGCGAGCGAGGCGACGCCGACGGCCGCGCAGACGCCCAGGTCGAGCAGGACGACACCCCAGTCGGGGTGCTCGGCGAAGGTCCGCGCGAAGGCCTCGACGCCGTACGTGGACGGGAGCAGGTCGCGCCCCCACTGCACGAACTCCGGCATCCGGTCGGCCGGAAGCACGCCGAGCAGCAGCGCCGCCGACATGCCCAACTGGCCGAGCAGCGTCGCCAGTTCGGGCCGCGGCGCGAGCAGCCCGAGCGCGGCGCCGAGCCCGGCGAGCGCGGCGCCCGCCAGCGGGATCACCGCGACGAGCACCCACAGGTGGGCGAGCGGCAGCTGGAACATCAGACAGCCGACGACCGCGGTGACCACGGTCCCCGGCACGGTGAACGAGGCGTACGCGCCCGCGGCGCCGAGCACCACGGATGCGGGCGGCACCGGCAGCGTCGCGTAGTGGTCGAGCCCGCCGGCCGCCCGCAGCTGCCCGAAGTACTGGGCGAGCAGATTGAGCGCGACGAACGCGACGACGAGCACCGCGGACCCGGCGACCACGGCCTGCGCCTCGCGGCCGCCCTGGTCGACGACGCCGCGCATCAGGATCATGATGCCGACGCTCTGGAACGTCGCCACGAACAGCAGCGGGATCCGGGCCACGCGGGCCCGGCTGAGCTGCGCCCGGTAGACGGCGGCGAGCGAGGGCAGGAAGCGGGCGCGCGGCGCGAGCAGGTCGCCGGTCTCCTCGGAGACGGACGCGTGGCGCGCCGGCCTCGCCTCGACGGGAACGACGCTCATGCCTTCACCAGGCCCTTCACACCGCTGCGGCTCCCGCCGAGCGCCAAGTACACGTCCTCCAGGCTCGGCGTCGCGAGCGTGAAGTCGTCCAGGAAGTCGAAGGCCGGGCCGCCGGTGACGGCGGCGACGGCGGACCGGGCCGCGTCCGGTTCGAGCCGCAGCGACCAGCGTCGCCCGGACTCCACGGCGTGCGCACGCAGCCGTGCCACCTCGTCGACGTGCATCGGGGCCTTCTCCCGCCACACGAGTTCCACGCGCACCTCCCCGGCGACGCGCTGCTTGAGGCCCGCGGGGGTGTCGCAGGCGATGACGCGCCCCTGATCGAGCACGGCCACGCGGTCGAGGACGGTCTCGGCCTCGATCACGTTGTGGGTGACGAGCAGTACCGTCGTGCCGCGCTCGGCCCGCCGCCGGTCGACGGCGGCCCATACGGCGCGCCGCGCGACGGGGTCCATCCCGGTGGTCGGCTCGTCGAGCACGAGCAGCGGGCGCTCCCCGACGAGCGCGGCCGCGAAGCAGGCGAGCCGCCGCTGCCCGCCGGACAGTTTCTTGATCGGCCGGGCGGCGAGCGGGGTGAGCCCCAGTTCGTCGAGCACGTCGTCGCGCGCGGCCCGCGCGTCCTTGAGCGGGAGCCCGCGCAGGCGGCCGGTGGTCTCGGCGGCGAGCGCCACGGTCAGCTCGTCGAGGGCGGTCGACTCCTGCCCGAGGTAGGCGAGGATCCGGGCGGCCCGCTCCGGGTGCCGCACGATGTCGTGCCCGAGGATCTCCACGCTTCCGGCGTCGGGCCGCATCAGCCCGGTCAGCTGCCGTACGAGGGTGGACTTGCCCGCCCCGTTCGGCCCGAGGAGGCCGAAGATCTCGCCGCGCCGGATGTCGAGCCGTACGTCGTCCGTGGCCCGCAGCTCCGGTGTTCCCGGCACACCCCTGCGTCCGCGCGAGGCCGGGTACGTCTTGCTGAGCCCCCGCACCGCGCACACGACAGCGCCCGCATTACGCTTCGGGGCAACGTCATCGGTGCGCATACTCACGAGGGACGAGCCTACGGGGTCCGGCGTTCACGATTGCACGCGGGGCCGGACATTTCCCACGCATGCCGTACGTCTCAATCACCGGCGAGGCCCGATCGCCGCGGGGGCTTGATCCACCGGCACCGGCCGACGCCGACCCGCCTAGTCGGCCGCCGTCGCGTGCTCCGCTGTACGTACGTCGATCTCGCGCCAGAAGCCGGCACGGATCGCGTACCGGTCGTGCTCGTCGATCTGGTCGTCCTTGTGCGCGAGCAGTCCGAACCTCGCCGCGTACCGGAGCAGCTCCCCGTCGATCCGGTGCGGCACCCGCGGATACATGGTCGAGAGCTTCTGGAGCTGCGCCTGGTCCCCCAGCCGCTCCCGCCACCGCCGGGCGAACACCTGCCCCACCTCGTACGGATCCCCGCCGATCGCGGTGATGTCCTCCTCGCGGTCGGCCCACCGCTGCTCCGCCGTGGTGAGCTGCGCCAGCGTGGGCAGCGAGGCCACATCGGCCGGCTCTCCGCCGCCACCGGGCCGCTCGACCCACCCCTTGTCGGAGGACCACCGAAGCGTCGCGCTCGCGGGATGCTGCGCCACCGGCGCACCGGGCCCACGGAGCGCGGCGAGGTCCTTGGGCGTGGGCACTCCCTTGCCGGCCGCCGCCGCGGCGGCCCGGTCCTCGTCCGAGGCCGCAGCCCCGTTCCGCGCCTGCGCCGCCGGCGCGTGCTGCACGGAGTCCGTGTCCCCGGTCTCCTCGGTGGGCCGCCCCGCCGCGGCGAGCGCCGAATCGGGCAGCGGCGCGGAGAGGATCGCGGCGATCTCCGGCCGCGGCACGGGCGGCGGGGCGCAGATCCCGCCGAGCTCCTTGGCGCGTACGGCCTTGGTGATCCAGGTCCGGTCGAGCACCCGCCGCTCGTCGGCCTCGGCGACGAGGTCCTCGGACTGGTTGTAGTCGCCGTCGGCTGCCTGCACGGCCCACAGGTGGACGGCGACCCCGTGCTCCTTGGCGGCCATCATGCCGGGCAGCAGATCGCCGTCCCCGGTCACGAGCACCACGTCCGAGCAGGCACGATTACGGGCCAGCTCGGTCAGCTCGGCGTGCATCGCGGCGTCGACGCCCTTCTGCGCCCACCGCCCGTCGGAGCGCGTCAGCGCACCGAGCCGCACGGTGACCCGCGGCATCACCCGCAGCCGCCGGTGCTCGGGCTGCGGCACCCGGTCGGGCGCCCCGTCGAACCAGTAGATGCGCAGCAGCTCCCGCCCGGTCTCGGCCTCGGCGCGCTCGCGCAGACCCTGGATGAGGGCGGCGTGGTCGACATGAATCCGGGAGCGGGAGGGCTCGCCCGCGAGCAGGCTCGCCGCGGCCCCCAGCAGATATCCGGCGTCCACCAGGACGATGCAACGGTCCACGCGATCCACCCTCTTTCGCCGACTTGCCAGCAGTCCGGACGCGGTCCACGGGGCGGCTCCCGCGGTTTCGCTTCGGGTTTCCTTCGAGTCTGCCCGACCGCGCGGGGGTTAACGGCCCGAACTGGATCTTCGGCGTGGCGGAAGCCGGGTATGGGGGCGGACACATCCCGCTGTATGGCCGTTACGAACGGTAATACTCCGAAATGCGCTCTTTGTCGGCCTGTGTGAATCTGAAGCCGGCCCTGGCCCCTAGATCCCCCGCAGGAGGCAGATCACCATGGCCAAGAACCGTAAGCAGAATCGCCATCAGCAGAAGGCGGCCCAGGCCGCTCAGCCGGACGAGCAGGCCCGCTCCTCGGCCATGGAGGCCCAGGCCAAGTCGGCCGTGGAGGCCACGCCGGGCGACGTGGCCCGCAAGCACCGCGAGCGCCGCTTCGGTCACAACTGAGGCGCCTCGTAGGGCAGTTGGCACACAACGAGGGGCGCACCCGGAAGTCCGGGTGCGCCCCTCGCGCGTGTCTCGCCGCAGTCGGCCGGTCAGCCGGTCACATCAGGCAGGCCGGGCCGAGCAGCACCTTCAGGTCGCCGTAGAGCGACGGGTCGGGCTTCACCCGGTGCCGGTCGAGCCGCAGCACCGTGGTCTTGCGCGGCCCCTGGAGCTTGATCCGGACCTCGCTGTCGCCCCGGTGGTTGGTGAGGATCTCGCCGAGCCGGCTGATCATCGGCGGCGTCACCTTGAGGGCCGGGATCGTGAGGATCACCGGCGCGTTGGTCCCCGCGTTCGACAGGTCGGGGACCTGCATCTCCATGGCGACCAGGCGCGGCACGTCCTCGCGCTTGTCGAGGCGGCCCTTGACGAAGACGACGGCGTCCTCGACGAGCTGCGTGGACACCAGCTGGTACGTCGCCGGGAAGAACATGCACTCGATGGAACCGGCGAGGTCCTCGACGGTCGCGATCGCCCAGGCGTTGCCCTGCTTGGTCATCTTGCGCTGGAGGCCGGAGATGATGCCGCCGACGGTGACGACCGCGCCGTCCCCGAAGTCGCCGCCGGTGAGCTGGCCGATGCCCGCGTCCGCCTTGTCGGACAGCACGTGCTCCAGGCCGAAGAGCGGGTGGTCGGAGACGTAGAGGCCGAGCATCTCGCGCTCCTGGGCGAGCAGGTACGTCTTGTCCCACTCGTCGGTGGAGAACTCGACGTCGAGGCCGAAGCCCGGCTCGTCGCTCTCCCCCTCGCCCATACCGCCGAAGAGGTCGAACTGTCCCTCGGCCTCCTTGCGCTTCACCGCCACGACGTTGTCGATCATCGGCTCGTACTGGGCGGTGAGCCCCTTGCGGGTGTGCTTCATCTGGTCGAAGGCGCCGGCCTTGATCAGGGATTCCGTCGTCCGCTTGTTGCAGGCGGCGGCCTCGATCTTGTCCAGGTAGTCGGGGAACGAGGTGAACTTCCCCTTCGCCTTGCGGGCCCGGACGATCGACTCCACCACGTTGGACCCGACGTTGCGGACCGCCTCCAGGCCGAAGAGGATCACGTCGTCGCCCTGGGCGGCGAAGTTGTGCACCGACTCGTTCACGTCCGGCGGGAGGACCTTGATCTTCATGCGCCGGCACTCGTTGAGGTAGACGGCCGACTTGTCCTTGTCGTCCTTCACCGAGGTGAGCAGCGCGGCCATGTACTCGGCCGGGTAGTTCGCCTTCAGGTACGCGGTCCAGTAGGTGACCAGTCCGTACGCGGAGGAGTGCGCCTTGTTGAACGCGTAGCCGGCGAACGGGACCAGGACGTCCCACAGGGCCTGGATCGCCTGGTCGGAGAAGCCCTTCTTCTTCGCGCCCTCCTGGAAGAGGACGAAGTTCTTCGCCAGTTCCTCGGGCTTCTTCTTGCCCATCACGCGGCGCAGCACGTCGGCCTCGCCGAGCGAGTACCCGGCGATGATCTGCGCGGCCTTCTGCACCTGCTCCTGGTACACGATGAGGCCGTAGGTCAGGCCGAGCGTCTCCTTCAGGGGCTCTTCGAGCTCCGGGTGGATCGGCGTGATCTCCTGCCGGCCGTTCTTGCGCTCCGCGTAGTTGATGTGCGAGTTCATGCCCATCGGGCCCGGCCGGTACAGGGCCGAGACGGCGGAAATGTCCTCGAAGTTGTCGGGCTGCATCTGGCGCAGCAGGGAGCGCATCGGGCCGCCGTCGAACTGGAACACGCCGAGCGTGTCACCGCGGCAGAGCAGTTCGTACGTCTTCGGGTCGTCGAGCGGGACGTCGAGCATCTCCAGCTTGATGCCCTTGTTGGCCTCCACCATCTTGACGGCGTCGTCCATGATGGTGAGGTTGCGAAGGCCCAGGAAGTCCATCTTCAGCAGGCCGAGCGATTCGCACTGCGGGTAGTCCCACTGCGTGATCGTCACGCCGTCGGTGTGCCGGGTCCACAGCGGGGCGTGGTCGACGATCGGCTCGCTGGACATGATGACGCCGGCGGCGTGCACGCCCATCTGCCGGACCAGACCCTCGACGCCCTTGGCGGTGTCGATGACCTTCTTGACGTCCGCCTCGTTCTCGTACATCCCCCGGATCTCGCCCGCCTCCGAGTAGCGGGGGTGCTCGGGGTTGGTGATGCCGTCGAGGTCGATGCCCTTGCCGAGGACGTCGGCGGGCATCGCCTTGGTGAGGCGGTCGCCCATCGCGTACGGGTAGCCGAGCACGCGCGCGGAGTCCTTGATCGCGTTCTTGGCCTTGATCTTGCCGTAGGTGCCGATCATGGCGACCTTGTCGGCGCCGTACTTCTCGGTCACGTACCTGATCACTTCGACGCGCCTGCGCTCGTCGAAGTCGATGTCGACATCGGGCATGGACACGCGCTCGGGGTTGAGGAAGCGCTCGAAGATCAGTCCGTGCGTGATCGGGTCGAGGTCGGTGATGCCCATCGCGTAGGCGACGATCGAACCGGCCGCGGAGCCTCGGCCGGGGCCGACCGCGATGCCGTTGTTCTTCGCCCACATGATGAAGTCGGCGACGACCAGGAAGTACCCCGGGAACCCCATCTGGATGATGATGTCCATCTCGTACTCGACCTGCTTCTGGCGGTCCTCGGGGACGCCGCCCGGGAAGCGCCGGTTCATGCCGACCCGGACCTCCTCCTGGAACCAGGTGACCTCGGTGAAGCCCTCCGGGATCTCGAACTTCGGCATGAGGTCGCGCTTCTCGAACATGCCGGTCGTGTCGATCTGCTCGGCCACGAGGAGCGTGTTCCGGCAGCCCTCCTGCCAGGCGTCCGAGGAGTCGATGGCGTACATCTCGTCCGTCGACTTCAGGTAGTAGCCCGTGCCGTTGAACCGGAAGCGGTCCGGGTCCGAGAGGTTCTTTCCGGTCTGGATGCACAGCAGCGCGTCGTGCGCCGTCGCCTCGTTCGCGTACGTGTAGTGCGAGTCGTTCGTCACCAGGGGCGGGATGCCGACCTTCTTGCCGACCCGCAGCAGGTCCTCGCGGACCCGGTGCTCGATGTCGATGCCGTGGTCCATCAGCTCCAGGAAGTACCGGTCCTTGCCGAAGATGTCCTGGTACTCGGCGGCCGCCTTCACCGCCTCGTCGAACTGGCCGAGGCGCAGCCGGGTCTGCAGCTCACCGGAGGGGCAGCCGGTGGAGGCGATGATGCCCTCGCTCCACTGGGAGAGCGTCTCCTTGTCCATGCGCGGCCACTTCTGCAGCCAGCCCTCGGCGTACGCGTCGGAGGACAGCTTGAACAGGTTGTGCAGCCCCGTGCTGTTCGCCGCCCACATCGTCTTGTGGGTGTAACCACCGGAACCGGAGACGTCGTCGCGCTTCTGGTGCGGCTGGCCCCACTGGATCTTCCGCTTGTTGCGCCGGGACTCCGGGGCGACGTAGGCCTCGATGCCGATGATCGGCGTGATGCCCGCCTTCTCGGCGGTGTGGAAGAAGTCATACGCGCCGTGCAGGTTGCCGTGGTCGGACATCGCGATGTGCGTCATGCCCATGTCGCCGGCGGCCTTGAACATGTCCTTGAGCCGCGCCGCACCGTCCAGCAGCGAGTACTGGGTGTGCACATGCAGGTGCGTGAAGGGCGGCTTTGACACGGTTGGGGCCTCCAATGGAAAACACCGGGCGACGGTCTGGGGGACAGCTTGGAAGTCTACGACCGGTCACTGACAACGGACGGGCACTCCGGAGTACGGTCATGCGTTGACCGGACAGAACATCCGTCCCACGCATCAGCATCGCGTACCGCACGATCCGTTCCAGGAGGCACCCAGCGATGTCGGAACCGCAGCCCACCGCTGACCAGCGCGGCGAGCAGATCCTCTCCGTCTTCGACACAGCGTTCGGCGAGCTGCTCGCAGCCGACCCCGCGGCCTTCCGGGTCAAGTTCCGCAAGATGGCGGCGTCGGCCTTCGCGTTCTACCGGGGCACGGCGTGTCTCTTCTACAGCGACGTGGAACGCGAGCAGCACGGCGGGCCCTTCCTGGACGACCGCACCAGCCGGGTGTGGATCCACGGCGACCTGCACGCGGAGAACTTCGGCACGTACATGGACTCCACGGGCCGCCTGATCTTCAACGTGAACGACTTCGACGAGGCGTACGTGGGCCCCTTCACCTGGGACCTCAAGCGCTTCGCCGCCTCCGTGGCGCTGGTCGGGTACTCCAAGGCGCTGAGCGACGAGCAGATCTCGGACCTCGTGCGCACGTACGCCGGGGCCTACCGCGAGCGCATCCACGCGCTGGCGACCGGCGCCAAGCGCGACGAGGTGCCGCCCTTCTCGCTGGACACGGCCGAGGGCCCGCTCCTGGAGGCGCTGCGCGACGCCCGCTCGCTGACCCGGTTCGGCCTCCTGGAGTCCATGACGGAGATCCGCGACTTCGAGCGCCGCTTCGCGGAGGGCGGCGGCTCCATCGAGCTGGACGCGGCGACGCGCTACAAGGTGCTCGCGGCGTTCGACGGCTACCTGGAGACGCTGCCGGAGGCCTCCCTGGCGCGCCCCGACTCGTACCGCGTGAAGGACGTGGTCGGGCGCCGCGGCATCGGCATCGGCTCCGCGGGCCTGCCCTCGTACAACATCCTGCTGGAGGGCAACAGCGACGCGCTCGAGAACGACGTCGTGATCTACATGAAGCAGGCCCAGACGCCGGCCGTCTCGCGGCACATCACCGACCAGGCGATCCGCGGCTACTTCCAGCACGAGGGCCACCGCACGGTCATCTCGCAGCGCGCCCTGCAGGCGCACGCCGACCCGTGGCTGGGCTGGACGGAGCTCGACGGGGCCGGGCAGCTGGTCGCGGAGATCTCGCCGTACGCGGTGGACCTGGACTGGAGCGACATCGACGACCCGGAGGAGATCGCGGCGGTCGTCGCCGACCTCGGGCGGGCCACGGCGACGATGCACGCGGCGGCGGACGACCAGTCCGGCGAGTCGCTCGTGCCGTTCTCCACGGAGCGCGCCATCGACGCGGCGATCGCCGCCGACGAGGACGGCTTCGCGCCCCTGCTGGTCGACTTCGCGCACTCCTACGGGTCACGCGCGCGTGCGGACCACCAGATCTTCGTGGACCTGTTCCGCAACGGCCGGATTCCCGGTCTGGCTGCGTAGTCCTGTCCCGCACAGCGATTCCGTAACGCACAGGAACCCTTTAGGCATCGCTTACCGGAAGGCATGGCACACTCTGCCGCGATGGACGACATATCCGGGACCCAGCTACGAGTGACGCGCGCGGCGCTGTTCACGGCATGCGTCGTGACGCTGTCCGTGGCCTCGCACGTGCTGCTCTCGCGGGCCCCGCTGCCGCTCACGACGGTCGCCGCGACCGCCGCGGCCGTCTTCGTGATCGCCTACGCGCTGGCCGGCCGCGAGCGGGGCTTCGGCCGGATCGCGGCCCTGCTCGTCCCGCTGGAACTGGCCGCCGACACGATCTTCACGACCGGTCAGCACGTCTGTTACGGCGAGGCGGGCGGCCCCGTCGCGGGCCCGTTGCGCCAGTTCGGCTTCGACATGCTGTGCGCCGGGAACGTGGGCACGCCGCTGGCCCGGATGACGGGCGGCAGCACGGAGCGGGCCGCTGCCCTCTTCGCGCACACCGACCCGGCGGCCTCCTGGCTGCTCCTTGCCACGCACGTCGCCGTCGGCCTGCTCGCGGCCGCCTGGCTGCGCCGCGGCGAGCAGGCCCTGGCCCAGCTGCTGCGCGCGATGGCCGCCTTCGCCTTCCGGCCGCTGCTCATCGCGTTCGCCGCGGTCACCGTCAGGCCCGGCCCCGCGGTACGCCTGCCGCGCCCCGTCACGCGCGTACCCGCCTCCCGCACCCGGCTCTGGGTGCACTCCGTAGGACGGCGCGGACCGCCGCCGCTCGCCGCCTGAGCCACCACCCGGCCCGGGCCCGGCACGGCAGGTCCCCATACGCATGTCACTCACCTACGGAGCACGATCATGAGCAAGCGCAACACCCAGCAGGCGAAGACCGCGGCCCGCGAGCGGCTGCGCGCCGAACGCGAGCGCCAGGCCAAGCGGGACAAGACGAAGCGGCAGGCGATCGTCGGCGTCTCCGTCGTCGCGGTCCTCGCGATCGCGGGCGGCGTCGGCTACGCGGTGATGCAGGCCAACAAGCCCTCCCACTGGGAGGAGGTGGCGGACGCCAAGCCCGCCAAGGTGAAGGCGCCCGCGAACACCTCGGGCAAGAACGGCACGACCGTCGTCATAGGCAAGGACAGCGCGAAGAAGACCCTGAAGGTCTACGAGGACTCGCGCTGCCCGATCTGCGCCTCGTTCGAGCAGACCGTCGGCCCGCAGCTCCACAAGGACCTCGAGGCCGGCAAGTTCAAGCTCCAGTACGTCGGCGGCACGTTCCTCGACGGCGACAGCGCGAGCAAGAACGAGATCGGCAACCGCGGCGAGGGCTCGAAGGACGCGCTGAGCGCGCTCGGCGCGGCCCTCAACGTGAGCCAGGACTCGTTCCTCGACTTCAAGACGGCGCTCTACTCGGCGAAGTTCCACCCCGACGAGGGCGATGACAAGTTCGGGGACACCGACTATCTGATCAAGATCGCCGACACCGTCGACTCGCTCAAGGGCAACAAGGCGTTCCAGAAGGACGTCGAGAACGGCACCTACGACGCGTGGGCGCTGAAGATGTCCAAGGCCTTCGACTCGAACAAGGACGAGGTCACCGGCACCCCGAGCCTCGTCATGGACGGCAAGAAGCTGACTGGTTCGGACGGCCAGAACGCCCCGATGACGGTGGCCGAGTACAACACCGCGCTCAAGAAGGCCCTCAAGGGCTGACGACGACCGGGGCTTGATGAAGCACCGGGCTTGATGAAGAGCGGGCGAACCTTTCGGGTTCGCCCGCTTTTTGTATCTACCAGTCAGTAGTCTGACCGGCTGTGACCAGTCGACTTGATCAATCCGTCCCGAGACCCGTCCCCGGGCCCGCCCCGACCCGCCGTACGGTCGTCAAGGCCGCGGCCGCCGGTGCCGCGCTCGCCGCGCCGCTCGCCGCCGCGGCCCCCGCCCACGCCGCCGACGCCCCCGCCTTCCTGCACGGCATCGCCTCCGGCGACCCGCTGCCCGACGGGGTGCTGCTGTGGACGCGCGTGACGCCGTCCGCCGACGCGCTGCCCGGCTCGGGCAAGGGCGCCGATGTCCGGGTGGGCTGGGAGATCGCGGGGGACAAGGACTTCCGTCAGGTCGTCGGCCGGGGCACCGTGACCGCGAGCGCCGCCACCGACCACACGGTCAAGGCCGATGTAAGGGGCCTGCGCCCGGCGACCGCCTATTACTTCCGCTTCTCCATAGGCACCACCCACTCCCCCGTGGGCCGCACCCGCACCACGCCCGCCGCCGACGCGTCCCCCGACGGGCTGCGCTTCGGCGTCGTCTCCTGCGCCAACTGGGAGGCCGGCTACTTCTCCTCGTACCGGCACCTGGCCGCCCGCACCGACCTGGACGCGGTCCTGCACCTGGGCGACTACCTCTACGAGTACAAGACCGGCGAGTACCCGGCCGCCCAGTACACCGTCCGGCAGCACCGGCCGGTCCACGAGATCGTCTCGCTCGCCGACTACCGCACCCGGCACGGCCAGACCAAGACGGACCCCGACGTCCAGGCCATGCAGGCCGCGCACCCGCTGATCGCGATCTGGGACGACCACGAGTTCGCCAACGACGCCTGGTCGGGCGGCGCGGAGAACCACACGCCGGACACCGAGGGCGACTGGCGGGCGCGCCAGCAGGCGGCGAAGCAGGCGTACTTCGAGTGGATGCCGGTCCGCCCGTCGACCGCGGGCACGGTCTTCCGCCGCCTGCGCTTCGGCAACCTCGCCGACCTCCACCTGCTCGACCTGCGCTCGTTCCGCTCCGAGCAGACGAGCGTCGGCAACGGCGCGGTGGACTCCCCGGAGCGCACGATCACGGGCCGCGCCCAGCTCGACTGGCTGAAGTCCGGGCTCACCGCGTCGAACGCGCGCTGGAAGCTGGTCGGCACCTCGGTGATGATCTCGCCGGTCGCCTTCGGTTCGCTGCCCGCCCACATCGCGGGCCCGCTGGCCGAACTGCTCGGCCTCCCGAAGGAGGGCCTGGCGATCAACGTCGACCAGTGGGACGGCTACACGCACGACCGCACCGAGCTGATCACCCACCTGCGTGAGAACGCCGTCCGCGACACCGTCTTCCTGACCGGCGACATCCACATGGCATGGGCCAACGACGTACCGGTCAAGGCGGCGACGTATCCGCTGTCGCCGTCCGCCGCGACGGAGTTCGTGGTCACGTCCGTGACCTCCGACAACCTGGACGACATCCTGCACGTCGCCCCGGACACGCTCTCCACGGTCGCCGAGGGCGCCATCAAGGCCGCCAACCGGCACGTGCACTGGCTCGACATGGACCGGCACGGATACGGCGTCCTGGACGTCACGGCCGAGCACGCGCAGATGGACTACTACGTGATCTCCGACCGCGCGGACAAGAACGCCACGACCTCCTGGAAGCGCTCGTACCGCACGCTGAGCGGCACCCAGAAGGTCGAGCGCGTCGGCTCCCCCGTTCGGTGATGACTGTGCGCTGAATTCCGGCCACCGGCAAGGACGTTACGAGCGGATGACACCGCTCACGGTGGGTGGTGCGGACACGGCCCCGCGCGGGCCCGAATACGGACACACCACCCACCCCGGTAACCCCTGCCGTTACGTCCACGTCTCAAACTCCGGACGACCACCGAATTTCTTCTCCCGGTTGCCCCGGTTTGCCGGGCAAAACTCCGCGATCAACGCGACCAGTTCCCTGCTCTTCCTGGCATGACATGGCCACGTAATCTCCCCGCGGCGGCGAGGAAGGCCCTCCCCGCTCGCGTCCGCGAGGAGCCCAGAATGACCACCCTTACCCGGAAGACCCCCATATCCCCGCGCCTGCGCCGCCGGCTGCTCGGCACCGCGGTGATGGCCGGAACCCTGGCCCTGGTTCCGCTCTCCGCCCCCACCGGCAGCGCCGCCGCCACGAAGACCACCACCGCCGCCGAGAAGTGCGCGACCGACACGAACGCGGTCGCCCGCGAGAAGAAGCCCACCGGCGCCGACCACGCCCAGGAGCCCAACGAGCTCACCGCGGCGCAGGCCAAGGCCATGGACGCGGCCCTGCGGAAGAGACTCGACAAGCTGCGCGCCGCGGGCACCCCGGAGCGGGGCCTGAACGCCGCCGCGTCCACGACGATCCCGGTGTACTTCCACGTGATCCACAACGGCACGACCGGCAAGCTGTCGGCGACGTCGATCGCCAACCAGATCAGCGTCCTGAACGCCGCCTACAGCGGGCAGGGCACCGGCAACACCGACTCCGGCTACCAGTTCCAGTTGGTCGCGACCGACTACACGGACAACGCCTCCTGGTACAACGGCATCGCCCCGGGCTCGGCCGCCGAGAAGTCGATGAAGAGCACGCTGCGCAAGGGCGGCGCGAACGCGCTGAACTTCTACACCGCGAACCTCGGCCAGGACCTGCTGGGCTGGGCGACGTTCCCGTCCTCGTACAAGTCGAACCCGTCCGACGACGGCGTGGTCGTCCTCGACACCTCGCTGCCCGGCGGCTCGGCCGCCAACTACAACGAGGGCGACACCGGGACCCACGAGATCGGCCACTGGATGGGGCTTTACCACACCTTCCAGGGCGGCTGCAACGGCAACGGCGACTACGTCTCCGACACCCCGGCCGAGAAGAGCGCCGCCTTCGAGTGCCCGACCGGGCGCGACACCTGCACGAACAAGACGGGTGTCGACCCGATCCACAACTTCATGGACTACACGTACGACTCCTGCATGTACCAGTTCACCGCCGGTCAGGTGCAGCGCATGAAGGACAGCTGGACGGCGTACCGGGCGGGCTGATCCCTCACAGCGTTTCGAGGAAGCCGAGCGCCACCCGCCAGGTGGCCTCGGCGGCCTCCTCGTCGTAGTCCGGCAGGTCGGGGTCGGTGTACAGGTGGCCCGCCCCGGCGTACCGGTAGACCTCGACGTCGGCTCCCGCGCGCCCCATCTGCAGGTACCAGGCGGTCAGCCAGTCGTCCGTCTCGAAGGGGTCGGGCTCGGCGACGTGCAGCTGGACCGGGAGCTCGTCCACGGTGACGCCCTCCGCGATGTCGGACGTGCCGTGCAGGAGCAGCAGCCCCTTCGCCTTGTCGTCACCGAGGGCGAGGGTCTGCGCGGTCGCGGCGCCGAACGAGAACCCGGCGTAGACGAGTCCGCGGTCGGAGTAGGGCGCGGCCGCCAGGACGGCGCGCTTGAGCAGCTCGTCCTTGCCGATCTCGTCCTTGAAGGCCATGCCCTCCTCGACGGTGTCGAACGTGCGGCCCTCGAAGAGATCGGGGGTCCACACCTCGTGCCCGGCGGCCCGAAGCCGCTCGGCGGCGGCCTCCACCGCGGGCCGCAGTCCGAACGCCGAATGGAAAAGCATGATGTTCATGGGCTCCATGGTGCCAGGCCCCCCACAGGTTAGGTTCGCGCGATGCCGGATACCGTCGTGGCATGGAGAACGTACTGCGCCCACTGATCGTCATTGGTGGCTCGGTCGTCCTCACGTTGCTCGTGGGGTGGGCCGTCGACCGGTTGCTGCTGCGCACCGATCAGCGCCACCACGAAACCCCGCTGTGGGGGCTGCTGCGCCGCTGCCGGCTGCCGCTCCAGTTCGTGCTGTGCGCGGCGCTGCTGCGCGGCTCCTACGACCAAACGGGCCTCGCGAAGGAGCACTACGGCGGCATTGGAGAAACGCTCAGCCTGGTCCTGATCGGCGCCACCGCCTGGCTCGCCGTCCGGATCTCCTCCGCCGTCGTCGAGTCGACCTACGCCCGCTACGCCGCCGCCCAGCGCGATCCGGCCAGGGTCCGCCGCGTGCGCACCCAGGTCACCCTGATCCAGCGCGTCGTCATAGCGGTCGTCGGCGTGGTCGCGGTGGCCGCGATGCTCCTGACGTTCCCCTCGTTCCGGGCCGCAGGGGCCTCGCTGCTCGCCTCGGCCGGTCTCCTGGGCATCGTCGCCGGTGTCGCCGCGCAGTCCACGCTCGGCAACCTCTTCGCGGGCCTGCAGATCGCGTTCGGCGACATGGTGCGGATCGGCGACACGGTGGTCGTGGACGGCGAGTGGGGCACGGTCGAGGAGATCACCCTCACCTTCCTCGCGGTCCGCACCTGGGACGAGCGCCGCATCACCATGCCGGTCTCGTACTTCACGTCGAAGCCGTTCGAGAACTGGTCGCGCGGCGGTGTCCAGATGACCGGCACCGTCTTCTTCCACCTCGACCACAGCGCGCCCGTGCCCGAGATGCGCGAGAAGCTCCACGACATCCTGCGCGAGTGCGCCGCCTGGGACGGCCGCGACTGGGGCCTGGCCGTCACCGACACCACGCCCAGCACCCTCCAGGTCCGCGCCCTGGTCACGGCCAAGGACGCGGACGACATCTGGACGGTGCGGGTCACGGTCCGCGAGCAGCTCGTGCGCTGGCTGACCGATCAGCACCCGTACGCGCTGCCGCGGATCAACACGGCGACGGCCCTGGTGGCCCCGGACGAGATGGACGCCCTGCCGGAGCATGTGATCAGCCGCAACGGCCGCGCTCCCCGGACGGGCCGGGGCTAGCCGCTGCCGCCCCGGCCCTTCGCACTGACGCTCTAACGCCCCGGCAGTTCCCCTCCGTTGACCTGGACGATCTGCCCGCTCACATGACCTCCGCCCGGTGACGCCAGCCACAGCACGGTGGCCGCGATGTCGGCGGGCTTTCCCGCGCGACCGGTCGGGATGGCGTCGACCCGGCGCCGGTAGTCCGCCTCCGGCATCGAGGGCCCGAAGAAGTCGGTGTCCTCGATGTAGCCGGGCGCGACGGTGTTCACGGTGATGCCGCGCGGCCCGAGGGCCCTGGCGAGGTCGTACGTGTACGGGTGCAGGGCCGCCTTCGCGGCGCCGTACGAGCCCTGGTTCGAGCCGCGCAGCGCGGCGATGGACGACAGGAAGACGATCCGGCCGCCCGGCGCGGCGATGTGCTCGCGCAGCGCCTCGGTCAGCAGGACCGACGTCAGCGTATTGATCCGGAAATCGGCGCTCCACTGATGGGCGACGGTCTCCAGCGGGTCGGTGCCCTCCGGCGCCGGATGCGTGCGGCCGCCGAACCCGCCTGCGCTGTGCACGATCACGTCGACCGTGCCCTCGAACGCCTCCAGGGCGAAATCGGCGGCGCCGCGCGCCCCTTCGACCGTACTGAGGTCGGCCGGGTACCTCATCGCGCCGGGCACATCGGCCTTCTCCAGCACCTCGATCCGCCGCCCGACCAGGAGCACGCGGTCGCCCTCCGCCGCGAACGCCTGGGCTGTCGCGAGCCCGATTCCCGTGCCGCCTCCGGTGATTATCACGTTGCGTGCCATGCCCACGAGGTTAGAACGTGGAGCGCACTCGAATCCCGCGTGTCTCAGCGCAAACTGCGCACATCCAGTTTCCTGAGCACCCGGTCGACCACCTCCGGGTCGGAGCCCGGCTCACTGCGGGCCGCGAGGACCTCGTGCCGGGCGGCCGACATCATCTCCGCCTGGATCCGGCGGATCCGCTTGATCCGGTCGACCCGCTTGGTCTGCTTCTCGCGCCGCTCGTCCGCGCCGATCTCCGGGTTGATGCGCAGGCCGATGTCGAGCGCTCGGCGCAGCATCTGCTCCGTCACCTCGTCCGGCAGCTCCTCGACCTCCTCGATCTCCTTGAACCGCCGCTTGGCCGCCTTCGCGGCCCTCAGCGCGAGCTGCCGCTCGAACTCCCGCTCGGCGGTGTCGTCGCTGCGCACCCCGAGCTTGCGCACCAGCCACGGCAGGCTCAGCCCTTGCAGCACCAGGGTCGCCATGATCACCCCGAACGCGAGGAAGACGATCTCGTCCCGCTGCGGAAAGGGCGAACCGTTGTCCATGGTCAACGGGATGGCGAGGGCCAGGGCCACCGAGGCCACACCGCGCATTCCGGCCCACCACATGACGACCGTCTCGCGCCAGCTGACCGGGATGTCCTCGTCGACGTCGCGCCGCAGGTGCATCCGCCGTGTCACCCACGTCATCGGCAGCAGCCACAGCAGCCGTACGACGATGACGACGCCGACGACCGCGCCCGCCCAGCCGAACATCTCGCCCCAGCGGCCCTCCGCGGTCCGGACGACGTTGTGCACCTCCAGGCCGATGAGGCCGAACGCGACGCCCGTGACGAGGGTGTCCACGACGTCCCAGAAGGCCCGCCCGGTGAGCCGCGTCAGCACGTCGTCGGCGTCGAAGGCGTGCTCGGCCAGGAACATGGCCGTGGTCAGGACCGCCAGCACGCCCGAGCCCTTGAGCTCCTCGGCGAGTACGTACGAGGCGTAGGGGATCAGGAGCGTGAGGCCGATCTGGAGCGTGGCGTCGCCGAGATAGCCGATGAGCTTGTTGGCGGCCCAGCCGAGCGCCCAGCCGACCGCGATGGCCACGACCGCGGACAGGACGAGTTCCAGCGCGGCGCGCGGCAGCGAGAAGGTGCCGCTGACGGCGGCGGCGATCGCGACGTGGTAGAGCACGATCGCGGTCACGTCGTTGAACAGGCCCTCGCCCTCCAGGATCGACACCATGCGCCGGGGCAGACCGAGTTGGCCCGCGACAGCGGTCGCGGCGACCGGGTCGGGCGGCGCCACGAGCGCGCCGAGCGCGACGGCCGCGGCGACCGGCAGGCCGGGCACGATGGCGTCGGCGACGAAGGCGACCGCGGCCGTGGTGACGAAGACCAGGGCCACGGCGAGCAGGAAGATCGGCCGTTTGTTGGCCGCGAACTGGCGCCAGGACGTGCGGTGCACGGCCGCGTAGAGCAGCGGTGGCAGCACGAGCGGCAGGATCAGGTCCGGATTGATGTCGACGTTCGGGACCGCCTGGATCAGGGCGAGCGCGATGCCGAGCAGGGTCATCAGGACCGGCGACGGCAGGCCGAGCCGGTCACCGAGGGGCACGGTCAGCACGGCCCCGAGCAACAGCACGAACAGCAGGGCCAATTGATCCACCGGGGACTCCGACCAGACTCGACGATCATGTGCGTTCCGGCCTCAAGAGTGCCACGCGCTTCAGATCAAAACGGTCTTATCGGAGCCCGGATACGTGATGCCGGGGTGCCGCGAAGCCGCCGCTTGCTAGCCGAGTGTCTTGCGCATCGCGCGGTGGCCGATGCCGGCGTCGAGGAACTCGGGCCCGTACGCGACGTACCCCAGACGCTCGTAGAACCCCAGCGCGTGCGTCTGCGCGTGCAGGTCCACGGCGGTCATTCCGTGCGCGCCGGCCGCGTCCTCGACGGCCTGCACCAGCGCGGCGCCGACCCCGAGACCGCGCGCGGCCTTCGCCACGGCGAGCCGCCCGAGGGCGCCCACGTCGGCCGCCCCGCCGTTCTTCGCCGCGGCCGCCTCGCCCGTCAGCAGCCGGCCGGTGCCGAGCGGCTCCCCGTCCGTCCGGACGGCGAGGATGTGCACGGCCCGAGCGTCGTACGCGTCGTACTCGATGTCCTCGGGAACGCCCTGCTCGGCGACGAAGACTTCCTTGCGGACGGCGAAGCAGGCCTGCCGGTCCGCCTCGCTCTCGGCGACGCGGGTTATGTACGCGGTGACGGGGGCACTCATGCGCTCTCCGCCCTGACCCGGTCGAGCGCGGTCTGCAGATCGTCCGGGTAGGCGCTCTCGAACTCGACCCAGCGGCCGTCCGCCGGGTGCTCGAAGCCGAGCCGCACCGCGTGCAGCCACTGGCGCGTGAGGCCGAGCCGCTTGGCGATGGTGGGATCCGCGCCGTACGTCAGGTCGCCGACGCACGGGTGCCGGTGCGCCGACATGTGGACGCGGATCTGGTGGGTGCGCCCCGTCTCCAGCTTGATGTCGAGGAGCGAGGCGGCGCGGAAGGCCTCGATGAGGTCGTAGTGCGTGACGGACGGCTTGCCCTCGGCGGTCACGGCCCACTTGTAGTCGTGGTTCGGGTGGCGGCCGATCGGGGCGTCGATGGTGCCGCTCATGGGGTCGGGGTGGCCCTGCACCAGCGCGTTGTACCGCTTGTCCGGGACGCGCTCCTTGAACTGGCGCTTCAGCGACGTGTACGCCCGCTCCGACTTGGCGACGACCATCAGCCCCGACGTGCCCACGTCGAGCCGGTGCACGATGCCCTGGCGCTCGGCGGCGCCGGACGTCGAGATCCGGTACCCGGCCGCGGCGAGCCCGCCGATCACCGTCGTCCCCGTCCAGCCGGGGCTGGGGTGGGCGGCGACGCCCACGGGCTTCATGATCACGACGATGTCGTCGTCGTCGTGCACGATCTCCATGCCCTCGACGGGCTCCGCGACGATCTGCACGGGAGCGGGTGCCTGCGGCATCTCCACTTCCATCCAGGCGCCGCCGTGCACCCGCTCGGACTTACCCACGACCGAACCGTCGACCGTGACCTTCCCGGCGGCGGCGAGCTCGGCGGCCTTGGTGCGGGAGAAACCGAACATGCGGGAGATGGCGGCGTCTACGCGCTCGCCCTCCAGGCCGTCGGGTACGGGCAGGGTGCGGACCTCGGGAATCGTGCTCACCCATCGAGTATGCAGGAGCCCACCGACACTCCCGCACACGAGCCCCTTGAGCTGGGACCCGGTCCCCGTGCTCGGCCCCTGTGCCCGGTCCCTGCGCTCAGTCCTTGTGGACGGAGCCGTCGGGGTCGATGCCCCGGAAGGACAGCAGCACGATCAGGATGCCGCCGCACACGATCGCCGAGTCGGCGAGGTTGAACACCGGGTAGTGCTTCGGCGCGATGAAGTCCACCACGGCGCCCTCGAAGACGCCCGGCGCCCGGAAGATCCGGTCCGTGAGATTGCCGAGCGCACCGCCGAGCAGCAGGCCGAGCGCGATCGCCCAGGGCGTGCTGTAGAGCTTCCGGGCGAGCCGGGCGATCACGACGATCACGGCGGCCGCGATCAGGGTGAAGATGATCGTGAAGGCCTCGCCGATGCCCCAGGCGGCGCCCGGGTTCCTGATCACTTCGAGCTGCAGCCAGTCGCCGATGATGTGGATGCCGTCGCGGTGCTCCAGCTTCGCCACCACGATCAGCTTGCTGCCCAGGTCAAGGGCGTACGCGAGCGCGGCCACGGCGAACAGCACGGCGATCCGCCGCCTGCCCTTGGGCCGCTCCCGGGTCTGCTCCTCGGCCTGCTCCGGAACCTGCTTCTCGGCCTGCTCAGGCTCGGGTGCCCCCGCATCCGGGGAATCCGGCGTACCGATGATGCGCTCCGCCTCTGCCACGTGAGTCCCTCAACCTAGTACCTGACTGAGGACGAGAGTACGGCACGCGGGGCCACGCCCCCATGGGCCGGGGCCCCGGCGCGGGCTCGGCGGTCGATCAGTAACGGCGCTCCTGCTTCTGCTTGCACTCGACGCACAGCGTCGCGCGCGGGAACGCCTGCATGCGCGCCTTGCCGATGGGGTTCCCGCAGTTCTCGCAGAGCCCGTACGTGCCCGCGTCGAGGCGCTCCAGGGCCCGCTCGGTCTGCAACAACATCTCGCGCGCGTTGGCCGCGAGGGCCATCTCGTGCTCGCGGGTGATGTTCTTGGTGCCGGTGTCGGCGTCGTCGTCGCCCGCCCCGTCACCGGAGTCGCGCATCAGGCCCGCCAGGCCCTCCTCCGCGGTGGAGATCTCGCTCCCGAGCCGCAGCACCTCGCTCTGCAGCTCGGCGCGCGCCTCCTCGGCCTCCTCCGGGGTCCAGGGATCCTCGCCCGGCCGGACAGCCAGCTCACCGGGTTCGGCGGTGCCGCGCGCCTTGGGTACCGCGCCCGGCTTCTTGGTCGCCGTGGCCGTGCCCTGAGTCTTCTTCGCAACCACTGTCGTGGCTCCCGTCGTCTTCGCGGCCTCGGCCGCGCCCTCGGCCGCGGAGGCGACCGTCTTCTTCGCGCCCTTGCGCCCACCCGCCGGGCGGGCGCCCTCCCTCTTTTCCCCTGCGACACCGGCGTCCGAGGACGCCTCCGCCGCTCTGCCCGCGCCCGCCTTCTTGGCCGCACCCTTCGCGGACGCCGAACTCTTCGTCGTGCTCTTCTTGGCCGCGGCCTTCTTGGCCGACGCCTTCTTGGCCTCGGTCTTTTCCGCCGGGGGCTTCCCGGCTCCCGCCTTGTCGGCCGCTGTCTCCTTGGCCGCCGCGGCCTTCTCGGCCCCAGCCTCCTCGGCCGCGGCCTTCTTGGCCCCAGCCCTCTTGGCCGCCGCCTTGTCACCCGCCGCCTTCGCCGGTGCCGGCTTCGTGGTCCCCGTCCCCGAGGCGGCGCCCTCCGTAGCCGTCGCCTTCGCGGGCGCGGTCTTCGTAGACGTCGCCTTCGTGGGTTCGGTGGGCTGTTTGCGGGAGGTCGTGTGGGACGCGGCGGCTGTCTTCTTCTTGCCGGTGGGCGTCTCCTTCGGCTTCGGCTCTGCCGAGGCCTTCGCTCCCGCCGCGTCCTTCCCGGCACCGCCGGAGGCCGCCGCGCCCGTGGTTCTCCTGGACATCGACTGCTGAACGGCGGTCTTCTTCGCCACCATGGTCGCGGCCCCTTCACAATTTGTGATCTTGCTCGCGAATCGTGCTGGGACGATAAATCGACTCCAGGCCCGCGGCAACGGGGCGCACCACCGGGCCAGGCCCCCCGCGGCGGCCTCGTGACCGTCCCGCGACGAACCTGCAAGCGTTGTGCCCAGCTCCCCGCCCGGTAATCCGCCGCTCACCCGTCCGCCCCCGGCCCGTCCCGCGCGCGGCCCGGATCGGACATCCGGCGTATGGCCATTCGGGTCACCGGACGCACCCGCACCCCGCACGCCCCGACCCCCGCGAAAACCGGTCGGCCGCCCCGTCCCGGGCGCCGTACACTGGGCGGAGCGAAAAGCGTGGATGGGGCCGAGTAGCGGCGTACGCAGCCAAGAGCGAACCGGGGACGGTGGAAGCCCGGCGGCGAGCGCGACGCGAAGATCACCCCGGAGCCGCCGGAAGAACGCCGCAGTGCACAGCCCGCGGCCAGTAGACCCGGCATCGCGACCCCAATGAGGGGGCTCACCGGAGCGCACCACGCCCCGGCGGGCCAAGGAGGGTGGTACCGCGGGAGCGCGCCGCACACGGCGCAGCAGCCTCTCGTCCCTCCGACGGAAGAAGGCAGATCCGCCGGAGGAAGACTGATGACGCAGTACCGCCAGGTGCCCGCCCAGGTCGACCTGCCCGCCCTCGAGCACGCGGTGCTCGACTTCTGGCGCGAGCAGAAGATCTTCGCCAAGACCCTGGAGCAGTCCGAGGGGCGCCCCGAGTGGGTGTTCTACGAGGGCCCGCCCACGGCCAACGGCATGCCGGGCGCCCACCACATCGAGGCCCGCGTCTTCAAGGACGTGTTCCCCCGGTTCCGCACGATGCGCGGCTACCACGTGGCCCGCAAGGCGGGCTGGGACTGTCACGGCCTCCCGGTGGAGCTGGCGGTCGAGAAGGAGCTCGGCTTCAGCGGCAAGAAGGACATCGAGGCGTACGGCATCGCGGAGTTCAACGCCAAGTGCCGCGAGTCCGTGACCCGGCACACCGACGCCTTCTCCGACCTGACGACCCGCATGGGCTACTGGGTCGACCTCGACGACGCGTACCGGACGATGAACCCGGAGTACGTCGACTCGGTCTGGTGGTCGCTGAAGGAGATCTTCAACAAGGGCCTCCTGGTCCAGGACCACCGCGTCGCCCCCTGGTGCCCGCGCTGCGGCACCGGTCTGTCGGACCACGAGCTGGCCCAGGGGTACGAGACCGTCGTCGACCCCTCGGTCTATGTCCGTTTCCCGCTCACCTCCGGTCCGCTGGCCGGCCAGGCCTCGCTCCTGATCTGGACGACGACCCCGTGGACCCTGGTGTCCAACACCGCGGTCGCCGCGCACCCGGACGTGACCTACGTGGTCGTGACCGACGGCGAGGAGAAGCTGGTCGTCGCCGAGCCGCTCGTCGAGAAGGCGCTCGGCGAGGGCTGGGAGACGACCGGTGAGTCCTTCACCGGCGCCGAGATGGAGCGCTGGAAGTACCAACGTCCGTTCGACCTCGTGGAGTTCCCGGCGGAGTCCGAGGCCCACTACGTCGTCAACGCCGAGTACGTGACGACCGAGGACGGTACGGGTCTGGTCCATCAGTCCCCCGCGTTCGGTGAGGACGACCTCAAGGTCTGCCGCGCGTACGGCATGCCGGTCGTGAACCCGGTCCGCCCCGACGGCACCTTCGAGGAGGACCTGCGCCTGGTGGGCGGTGTCTTCTTCAAGAAGGCCGACGAACAGCTGACCGAGGACCTCCAGAACCGCGGTCTGCTCTTCAAGCACATCCCGTACGAGCACAGCTACCCGCACTGCTGGCGCTGCCACACGGCGCTGCTCTACTACGCGCAGCCCTCCTGGTACATCCGCACCACGGCGATCAAGGACCGGCTCCTCCAGGAGAACGAGAAGACCAACTGGTTCCCGGAGACGGTCAAGAACGGCCGCTTCGGCGACTGGCTGCAGAACAACATCGACTGGGCGCTGTCCCGCAACCGCTACTGGGGCACCCCGCTGCCGATCTGGCGCTGTGAGGAGAACCACCTCACCTGCGTCGGCTCCCGTGAGGAGCTGGGCGCGCTGACCGGCACGGACCAGTCGTCCCTCGACCCGCACCGTCCGTACATCGACGACGTCACGTTCACCTGCACCCACGAGGGCTGCTCCCTCGAAGCGGTGCGCGTGCCCGAGGTCATCGACGCCTGGTACGACTCGGGTTCCATGCCGTTCGCGCAGTGGGGCTACCCGTACAAGAACAAGGAACTGTTCGAGTCCCGCTACCCGGCGCAGTTCATCTCCGAGGCCATCGACCAGACGCGCGGCTGGTTCTACACGCTGATGGCGGTCGGCACGCTCGTCTTCGACAAGTCGTCGTACGAGAACGTGGTCTGCCTCGGCCACATCCTCGCCGAGGACGGCCGCAAGATGTCCAAGCACCTGGGCAACACCCTGGACCCGATCCCGCTCATGGACCGGCACGGCGCGGACGCGGTGCGCTGGTTCATGGCGGCCGGCGGCTCCCCGTGGGCGGCCCGCCGCGTCGGCCACGGCACGATCCAGGAGGTCGTCCGCAAGACGCTTCTCACGTACTGGAACACGGTCGCCTTCCAGGCCCTGTACGCGCGGACGACGGAGTGGGCGCCCAGCGAGGCTGACCCGGCCCCGGCCGAGCGCACGGTGCTCGACCGCTGGCTGCTGTCCGAGCTGCACCTGCTCACGGACGAGGTCACCAAGGCGCTCGAGGCGTACGACACCCAGCGCGCCGGCAAGCTCCTCTCGGCTTTCGTCGACGATCTCTCCAACTGGTACGTGCGTCGCTCGCGCCGCCGCTTCTGGCAGGGCGACAAGGCCGCGCTGCGCACCCTGCACGACGTGGTGGTGACCATCACACAGCTGATGGCGCCGCTCACGCCGTTCATCGCGGAGCGCGTGTGGCAGGACCTGGTCGTGCCGGTCACCCCGGACGCCCCGGAGTCGGTGCACCTGTCGTCGTGGCCCGAGGCCGACCGTTCGGCGATCGACCCCAAGCTGTCGACGCAGATGGCGCTGGTCCGCCGCCTCGTGGAGCTCGGCCGTGCCACGCGCGCGGAGTCGGGCGTCAAGACCCGCCAGCCGCTCTCGCGCGCGCTGGTCGCGGCGACGGGCTTCGCCGGCCTCTCCCCCGAGCTCCAGGCCCAGATCACGGAGGAGCTGAACGTCTCGTCCCTGGCCTCGCTCTCGGACGTCGGCGGCAGCCTGGTGGACACGACCGCCAAGGCCAACTTCCGGGCGCTCGGCAAGCGCTTCGGCAAGCGCGTCCAGGACGTGGCGAAGGCGGTCGCGAACGCGGACGCCGCTGCGCTGTCCCTGGCCCTGCGCGAGGGCACCGCCTCGGTGGAGGTCGACGGCGAGAAGATCGACCTCGCCCCGGACGAGGTCATCATCACGGAGACGCCGCGCGAGGGCTGGTCCGTGGCCTCGGACTCCGGTGCCACGGTGGCGCTCGACCTGGAGCTCACGGAGGAGCTGCGGCAGGCGGGCCTGGCCCGTGACGCGATCCGCCTGATCCAGGAGGCCCGCAAGAACAGCGGCCTGGACGTGGCGGACCGGATCGCCCTGCGCTGGACGTCGACCGACCCGGCGGTGATCTCGGCCCTGTCCGAGCACGCCGAGCTGATCGCCGACGAGGTCCTGGCCACGGACTTCGCCCAGGGCGAGCCGGACGACACGTACGGCTCCGCCTTCACCGACGAAGGCCTGAGCCTGACCTTCGCCCTCCACAAGGCCTAGCCACACCGGGGGCGCCCCCCTGGGGGCTCCGCCCCCGGACCCCCGGTCCTCAATCGCCGGACGGGCTTGATTTCTCAAGCCCGTCCGGCTCGTCTTGCTTTGGAGCCCCTCCGGCGATTGAGGAGCGGGGTCCGGGGCGGAGCCCCAAGGCCGGGAAGCGGCCAACCGCAACAGTGCACGCCCGCCCCGAGCGGAGCGCAAAAGGCCTCGGCCCGGATCGCAGAAACGATCCGGGCCGAGGCCTTGAATGAATGCCGACGCCTAGTTCTTACCAGGCGCTACGTGCAAACGCGCCGCTCAGTTGTCGTCCTCGTCGATGAGGAAGCCGCGCATCGGCGACGGAGCCTGGCCCATCGGGGACGGACCCTGCGGCCGCACCGGAGCCATCGGCTGCGTCATCGCGGGCGACATCTGCTGCTGACCGCCGCCGTACGACGGACCGCCGCTCTGCTGGTTGCCACCCATCGACTGGTTGCCGCCGTAGGACGGCGCACCCGCACCGGCCGGAGCCATGGAAGGCGCCGGGGACGGCGGCAGGCTCGCGGTCGCCGGGGTACGCGGCGGGGCCAGCGAGTCGTCGGCCTGGGTCTCCAGCTGGCGCAGCTGCGACTCCAGGTACGACTTCAGACGCGTGCGGTACTCGCGCTCGAAGCCGCGCAGGTCCTCGACCTTGCGCTCCAGCGTGGCGCGGGCGGACTCCAGGGAGCCCATCGCGACGCGGTGCTTCTCCTGCGCGTCCCGCTCCAGGGCGTCGGCCTTGGCACGGGCGTCACGCTCAAGACCCTCGGCACGGCTGCGCGCCTCGCCGACGATCTTGTTGGCCTCGGAGCGGGCCTCGGCGATCGCCTGGTCGGCGGTCTGCTGGGCCAGCGAGAGGACACGGGCGGCGCTGTCGCCACCGGGGCCCTGACCGGGCTGCGGCAGCTGCGGGCCACCGTGGCCGCCCATAGGACCGCCCATCGGGCCACCCATCGGACCCTGGCCCATCGGGCCGGGACCCTGCGGGCCGCCCTGCGGACCGTGTCCACCGGGACCGGCCGGCAGCTGCGGGGCACCGCTCGGCAGCTGGGGCGGGCCGCCCATGGGGCCGCCCATCTGCTGCTGCGGCGGGCCCGATATACCGGCGGGCACCGGGGCGCCCGGGCCTCGCATGCCCTGCGGGGGACCCTGCTGCTGGTCCTGCTGCCCGTCGGGGCCACCAGGACCGCCGGGACCACCAGGTCCACCGGGGCCGCCAGGCCCACCGGGACCGCCGGGTCCCTTGCGCATGCCGCCCTGCTGCTGGTTCTGCGCAGCGGCGCGGGTGGCTGCGGCAAGTTTCGCGCGCAGGTCCTCGTTCTCTCGAAGAAGACGTGTCAGTTCGGCTTCGACCTCATCGAGGAAGGCATCGACCTCGTCCTCGTCATAGCCTTCTCGGAGGCGGACGGTCGTGAACTGCTTGTTCCGCACGTCCTCGGGGGTCAACGGCATCTCTTCACCTCAACGTTGTCGTCGGCATTCGGCAAGACCGTAGTTGACATCGTGCTCACAGCCGGCTCACGACGGAGATCAGGATGTAGACGATGATCATGAGTACGAAGAAGGACAGGTCGAGCGCCACGCCCCCGAGACGCAGCGGCGGAATGAACCGCCGCAGAAGCTTGAGCGGTGGATCAGTGACAGTGTAGGTGGCCTCAAGAACGACCACCATCGCCTTGCCGGGTTGCCACGAGCGGGCGAACTGGAAGACGTAGTCCATGACCAGCCGGAAGATCAGCACGATGAGGAAACACATCAGCGCGATGTAGACCACATCCCAAAACACGCCCATGTCGGCGGTTCCCTCTCCCCTGTGTCTCGTGCCTCGTGACTAGTTGTAGCTAGCCGTTCGAACTTTGCTGCGTCTCAGCTCTGGTTGAAGAACCCGCCCTCTGCGATACGGGCTTTGTCCTCCGCCGTGACATCGACGTTAGCAGGCGACAACAGGAACACCTTCTGTGTCACTCGCTCGATGCTCCCGTGAAGACCGAACACAAGACCGGCGGCAAAGTCGACAAGTCGCTTCGCGTCGGTGTCGTCCATCTCCGTCAGATTCATGATCACCGGAGTGCCCTCACGGAAGTGTTCCCCGATGGTACGGGCCTCGTTGTAGGTCCGGGGGTGCAATGTGGTGATGCGGTAGGGCTCCCGCTCGGACACGACCTTGGGCATGATCACCGGTGCGTTCTTCTCCAGGCTCTGACGTTCAGGTGTGATGGATGCCACGGGGGCGATTCGCGCCGGACGTCCGGATTCAGCGGCGAGCGAAGCGGGTTGGCGCACCGGCTCGCGCTGAGCCGGCGGCTGCACCACTCTGACCGATTCCTCCACATCCGTGGCGGCATGGGAGCTGTGTGACTGATGCGACGGCTCGTGCCGTCGACGGTCGCGCTCGGGCTCCGGGTCGAGTTCGGGCTCGAAGTCGTCATCGGGGTCGAACCCCCGGCCGTCGTACCCATCGTCCTCCACGAGGCCGAGGTAGACCGCCATCTTGCGCATCGCGCCGGCCATTCTCTTGGTCCTCCGCTCTGTGGTGGATCGGCTGACGTCAACCAAAGTGCCCGCGATCCACGTGGCCTCCCCGCCCATCAGCGAGAATGACCATATTTTCTGCTGTGGTCCGACTTCTTCGCGACGTTACCCGAGCCGGGGTCGGACTCCGAGGACCGCGGTACCGACGCGCACATGTGTCGCTCCGGCCGCCACGGCCTGCTCAAGGTCCGAACTCATCCCTGCCGAGACCATGTTCGCAGCCGGATGGGCCGCGCGCACGGCAGTCGACAAATCCATGAGCCGGTCGAACGCCGCCTGTTGCCGACCCGCGTAGACCCCGGTGAGCGGGGCGACGGTCATCAGACCGTCGAGCCGCAGACCCGGAGCCTCGGCCACGCGAGCGGCCAACTCCTCCACTCCGCCGGGGCCGATGCCCCCGCGCTCCCCCCGGCCGTCCGCATCGGCGTCGAGCGCGACCTGGATCAGGCACCCCAGTTCACGCTCGGACCGCACGGCTTCCTTCGAGAGCGCCGTGACGAGCTTGCTCCGGTCCACGGACTGCACCAGATCGGCATAACTCACTACGGAACGGACCTTGTTGGTCTGAAGCTGACCGACAAAGTGCCACGTGAGCGGAAGATCCGAGCATTCCGCGGCCTTGGGAGCCGCGTCCTGGTCCCGGTTCTCCGCCACGTGCCGGACACCGAGGCCGGACAGGATCCGTACATCGCTCGCGGGGTAGGTCTTGGTGACCACGATGAGGGTCACGTCGTCCCGCTTGCGCCCGGCCGCCGCACAGGCCGCGGTGATACGTTCCTCCACCGCGGCCAGGTTCGCGGCGAGTTCTGCCGTACGGTCCTGAAGTTCTGTCATGTCGTCTCAGTCCAGCCAGACATAGCCGCCGAGTCGGCCGGTGGCCTTGTCGCGGCGGTACGAGAAGTGATCGTGCGACTCAAGTGTGCACACCGGCGACTGCTCCCGGTCACGCACCCCGAGCCGCTCCAGCTGGGCATGGACTCCGGCGGTCACGTCGACGGCCGGGGTGCCCCAGCTGGTCTCGGCGTACGCCGCCGGTTCCGCCTCCGCGACCTCGGCCCGCATCTCGGCCGGCACCTCGTAGCAGCGCCCGCAGACCGCGGGCCCCGTACGGGCGATGATCCGGTCCGGCTCCGCACCCCGCTCCACCATCGCCGCGACCGCGGCCGGGACCACCCCGGCGACCATGCCGGGGCGGCCCGCGTGCGCGGCGGCGACGACCCCGGCGACCGGGTCGGCGAGGAGAACGGGGGTGCAGTCCGCGGTGAGTACGGCGAGCGCGAGCCCGCGCCGCGTGGTGACGAGGGCGTCGACGCACGGAATGTCGGCTTCGGTCGCCCAGGGCCCGTCCACGACCGCCACGTCGGGGCCGTGCACCTGGTTCATCCACACGACACGGGAGGCGTCGAGGCCAAGTGCCCGCGCCGCCAGTTCCCGGTTGCGCAGGACGGCTTCGCGGTCGTCGCCGACCGCTCCGCCGAGGTTCAGCTCCTCGTACGGAGCGGCGCTCACCCCGCCCCACCGGTCGGTGAAGGCGAAGTGCGCGCCACTCTCGGAAGACACTGTGTGGTGTTGTCCTGTCACTGCGGTGATCCGTACTGCTCCATGACCACGCTCACGCTCAACGGCACGTGATCACTTGAGGAAGTCCGGCACGTCGAGCTCCTCGGCCTGGCTGTCCGGGTAGGACGGCCGCGGAACCTGCGGCGGGGCGGGCGGGGCCGCCGGCGCCTCGTTCACCGGGGTGGGCGCCTCGGCCGGCGGGGCCGGGGTCGGCGTCTGCGGCTGGGACTCCTCGCGCTGGGTGACGCTGCCGAGGTTGCCGAAGGCCGGACGCGCGGGCTCGGGGGCCGGCGTCGAGGGCCGCGACGGCGACGCCGGTTCCTCACGCTTGGCGGTCGACGAACCGACCACGTTGTCCCGCTTGTTCGGCGGCTGCCCGCCGTCGAAGCCGGCGGCGATGACGGTGACCCGCACCTCGTCGCCGAGCGCGTCGTCGATGACGGCGCCGAAGATGATGTTCGCCTCGGGGTGGGCCGCCTCGCTGACCAGCTGCGCCGCCTCGTTGATCTCGAAGAGACCGAGGTCCGAGCCACCGGAGATGGAGAGCAGCACGCCACGGGCGCCGTCGATGGACGCTTCCAGGAGTGGCGAGGAGATCGCCATCTCGGCGGCGGCCACCGCGCGGTCGTCGCCGCGGGCGGAGCCAATGCCCATGAGGGCCGAACCCGCCTCGGACATCACGGACTTCACGTCCGCGAAGTCGAGGTTGATGAGACCCGGGGTGGTGATGAGGTCGGTGATGCCCTGGACACCGGAGAGCAGGACCTGGTCCGCCGACTTGAAGGCGTCGAGGACGGAGACCTGCCGGTCCGAGATGGACAGGAGCCGGTCGTTCGGAATGACGATGAGGGTGTCGACCTCTTCGCGGAGCTCGGCGATGCCGTCCTCCGCCTGGTTCGCCCGGCGCCGACCCTCGAAGGTGAACGGCCGGGTGACCACACCGATCGTGAGGGCGCCCAGCGAGCGCGCGATGTTGGCCACGACGGGTGCGCCGCCGGTGCCGGTGCCGCCACCTTCACCGGCGGTGACGAAGACCATGTCGGCCCCCTTGAGGACCTCCTCGATCTCCTCGCGGTGGTCCTCGGCCGCCTTGCGGCCGACGCCCGGATTGGCTCCGGCGCCGAGTCCGCGGGTGAGTTCACGGCCGACGTCGAGCTTGACGTCCGCGTCGCTCATCAACAGGGCTTGCGCATCGGTGTTGATGGCGATGAACTCGACGCCCTTGAGACCGACCTCGATCATCCGGTTGATGGCATTGACACCACCGCCGCCGACACCGATGACTTTGATGACTGCGAGGTAGTTCTGCGGTGCTGCCACGTCGAAGGCCTCTCGCCTCGAGTTACGTGTCGCCGCCTCGCGTTCTACGGTGCGACGACTGATGCCGAATTGGGGCGGTCCGGACTACTAGTTGACTACTAGTCGACTGCCGACCCGAACCCTAACGCTGAAGTTTAGGGTTACCAGTGTGTCTGTTTCCTGGACTCTTCCGAACCTGACACTAAGTCGACAAGTGGCGCCCGTTCAACGAACACGCCGAACCTCCCGTTTTTCTTTTCACCCTATGTGATCAGCCGTGTCGATGCCCAACCAGGGTGCTGGCCTGCATCGATGTGCGTCAACTCCCGGACACCGCAGGGGCCGTGGGAACACTCACGTCCAAGTGCTCGGCCTTCGGGGCGGCTTTCATGAGAGCGGTGAGAGTACGCGCCTTCGTGTCACCCTGCTCGGCACTTCCCCACGCGACGCTCCGCCCGCCGGTCAGCTCCAGCGAGATGTCGTCGTACGAACGGACCTTGACGGTCCGCGCGGCCCGCAGGACCGGCTTCGGGAGCCGGCCGGCGACCCGCACCGCTTCGCGGACGAGCCGGTCGGGACCGAAACGCCGCAGGCTGGCCTCGGCGCTCCCCTGATCCGGCGTCAATTCGAGACGCGGAACGCCCTTCGGGGGCTTGTCCACCGTCGCAAAACGAACGCCTTCGCGGTCGACTTCGACGAACTTGTCTGAATTTTTGCCGTCTTCCACAATCAGAACCGGCTTGCGTTCCGTGACTTTCAACCCGATTCCGTGCGGCCATGAACGGACCACATCAACCGCGTCAATTCGGGGCAATTTCCGGCGCAGCCGCTCCTCAATGGCGTCCGTGTCGACGGAGATCAGCGGGGCGCCCACCGGCACGGCGGCCGCGTCCCGGACCTGAGACGGCGTCAGGACTTCGGTGCCCGAGGGCTTGACGCGCTCCACGCGCAGCCACGGCGAGCCGTAGAGCAGCCAGGTGCCGCCCGCGCCGAGCAGCACGAGCAGCACCCCGGTCACGACAAGGGTGCGCATGCTCGGCATGCGCACCCGTCCCGGGGCGGGGGGCGGCTCGGACGCCTCGGACGACTCTCGTTCGCGATCCGTTGTGGTGGGTCCGGCGGCCACGATCCCCTGCCCTTACATTCGTCTGCTCACTAACGACGCGAGTTGATCGCCTCGTACACCATCCCGACGAGCAGGTCGTCGGCGTCCCTGCGGCCGAACTCGGCGGCCGCGCGGGACATCTCGTACAGCCGGTGCGGGTCGGCGAGCACGGGCAGGACATTGGCCTGGACCCACTCGGGGGTCAGCTCCGCGTCGTCGACCAGCAGTCCGCCGCCGGCCTTGACCACCGGCTGGGCGTTGAGCCGCTGTTCGCCGTTGCCGATCGGCAGCGGGACGTAGGCGGCGGGGAGCCCGACGGCGGAGAGTTCGGCGACGGTCATCGCGCCCGCGCGGCAGAGCATCATGTCGGCCGCGGCGTACGCGAGGTCCATCCGGTCCACGTACGGTACCGGGATGTACGGGGGCATTCCCGGCATCTGCTGAACCTGCGGCAGTTCGTTCTTGGGGCCGACCACGTGCAGCACCTGAATGCCGGAGCGCTGGAAGAGCGGCACGACGCGCGTGACGACCTCGTTCAGGTGGCGGGCACCCTGGGAGCCGCCGGAGACGAGCAGCGTCGGCAGGTTCGGGTCGAGCCCGAACGCGGCGCGTGCCTCGGGCCGCTTCTGCGCCCGGTCGAGCAGGGCGATGGTGCGGCGCAGCGGGATGCCGATGTAGCGCGAGTTGCGCAGCTTGCTGTCGGGCGAGGAGACCGCGACCTGCGCCGCGTACCGCGAACCGATCTTGTTGGCCAGGCCGGGCCGCGCATTGGCCTCGTGCACCACGATCGGCACGCCGAGCCGCTTGGCGGCGAGGTAGCCGGGCAGCGCCACGTACCCGCCGAAGCCGACGACCGCGTCCGCCTTGGTGCGCTCCATGACCTGCTCGGCCGCCTTGATGGTGCCGCGCAGCCGGCCGGGAACGGTGATCAGCTCAGGCGTGGGTTTGCGCGGCAGCGGCACGGCGGGGATCAGCGCCAGTTCGTAGCCGCGCTCCGGTACGAGACGGGTCTCAAGGCCGCGCTCCGTGCCCAGCGCCGTGATCCCCACGGTCGGGTCCTGCCTGCGCAGGGCGTCCGCGAGGGCGAGCGCCGGCTCGATGTGGCCGGCGGTCCCCCCACCGGCGAGTACGACATGCACCGAAATTCACCGCTCTCTGGACGTACGCGCCGTGGCGCGCCGTCGCATCGTGTTCCATCTCATCCCCCGACCTCCCGGGCTTCGCCGCATCGCGAGCGCCGCTCGCGCCGCCGGCTCGTCCCGCGCGAACGCGATCAGCAGCCCCACGGCGAACATGGTCGGAAGCAGCGCGGATCCCCCGTACGAGAACAGCGGGAGCGGGACTCCGGCGATCGGCAGCAGGCCGAGCACCGCACCGATGTTGACCACGGCCTGGGCCGTGATCCACGTCGTCACGCCTCCCGCGGCATAGCGAACGAAGGGGTCCTCCGTGCGTCCGGCCACGCGGATACCCGCATAGCCTAGAGCCGCGAACAGGGCGAGCACCGACAGCGTCCCCGCCAGGCCCAGTTCCTCACCGGTGATGGCAAAGATGAAGTCGGTGTGCGCTTCGGGAAGTTGTCCCCATTTTTCCACACTCGCTCCGAGGCCCGAACCGAAGAGCCCTCCGGAGGCCAGCGCGTAGATCCCGTGCAGTCCCTGCCAGCACATGTCGCCGGGTCCGGCGTCGGCGCGGCCCAGGCAGGCCATGCGTGCCATGCGGTTCGGGCTGGTCTTGATGAGGATCGCGCCGATCACCGCGGCCACCGACAGCACGCCCACGAAGAGGCGGGTGGGCGCCCCGGCCGTCCACAGCAGTCCGAACAGGATCGCGGTCAGCAGGATCGCGGTGCCCATGTCGCCGCCGAGCATGATCAGGCCGAGCAGCATGAAAGCCACCGGAACGAGCGGTACCAGCATGTGCTTCCACTGGGTCAGCAGCCGCTTGTCGTGTTTGCGCGCCAGCAGATCGGCGCCCCAGAGGATCAACGCCAGCTTCCCGAACTCGCTGGGCTGCAGCATGAAGGGGCCGCCGAGCGTGATCCAGTTCTGGTTGCCGTTGATCGACACTCCTATGCCCGGCACCTGCACCAGGACCATCAGGAAGACGCTGGCGGCCAGTATCGGGTAGGCGAGCGCCCGGTGCAGTTTCACCGGCATCCGCATCGCGATCAGCAGCAGGATGCCGCCGAGCACGGCCGCGATGAACTGCTTCTTGAAGAAGTACGAGCTGGACAGGCCCATCTGCAGGGCCGTGATCATCGAGGCCGAGTAGACCATGATCAGGCCGAGCACCGTGATGAGCAGCGAGGCGCCGATGATCAGGTAGTACGCGGTGAGCGGCCGGTCCCAGGCGCGCTTGGCCTGCGCGTACAGGGTGCGCAATGGGTTGACGCGGGCCCGGTAGACCTTGCTGGTCTTCCGGGGTGGTGCGGCGGGGCGCCCGGTCGTGCGGGGAGGGCTGCTACCGGCCATGACCGTCCCCCACCGATGAGCCGTACGTCTGCGCTGCCACGTTCCCCTCCCGAAGGGTGCCCGGCGTCACCGGGCGCCCTCTCGAGCCCCCTCAGACGCCGGTGGCGCCGAGCTCGCGGACCGCTTCCGCGAACGCCTCGCCACGCTTGTTGTAGTTGGTGAACATGTCCATCGACGCGCAGGCCGGGGCCATCAGCACGGTGTCCCCCTGGCGGGCGAGCCGTGCGGCCTCCTGGACCGCCGCCGACATCGCCCCAGTGTCGGTCCGGTCGAGGTCGACGACCGGTACTTCGGGGGCGTGTCGCTCCAGGGCTTCGCGGATCAGCGCGCGGTCGGCGCCGATCAGGACGACGCCGCGCAGCCGCTTCGCGGCGCCCGTGACCAGCTCGTCGAAGGTCGCGCCCTTGGCGAGCCCGCCCGCGATCCACACGATGGACTCGTACGCGGCCAACGACGCCTGAGTGGCATGGGTGTTGGTCGCCTTGGAGTCGTCCACGTACGCGACGCCGTCGACGTCGGCGACGTGCTCGATGCGGTGGGCGTCGGGGCGGAAGTTCCGCAGTCCTTCGCGGACGGCCGCGGGCTCGACGCCGTAGGCGCGGGCGAGGGCCGCCGCGGCGAGGGCGTTGGCGATGTTGTGCGGGGCCGGCGGGTTGACGTCCGTGACCTCGGCGAGTTCCTGCGCGTTCTTCTGCCGGTTCGGGGCGAAGGCCCGGTCGACCAGGATGCCGTCGACGACGCCGAGTTCGGAGGGGCCGGGGGTGCCGAGGGTGAAGCCGATGGCGCGGCAGCCCTCCTCGACGTCGGCCTCCTCGACCAGCTTCTCGGTCGCCCTGTCGGCCACGTTGTAGACGCAGGCGACCTGGTTGCCCTCGTAGATGCGGCCCTTGTCGGCGGCGTACGCCTCCATGGAGCCGTGCCAGTCGAGGTGGTCGGGCGCGAGGTTCAGGACGGCGCCGGAGTGGGCGCGCAGCGAGGGCGCCCAGTGCAGCTGGTACGAGGACAGCTCGACGGCGAACACGTCGTAGGCGTCGTCGCCCTGGAGGACGACGTCGATGATCGGCGTGCCGATGTTGCCGACGGCGGCCGTGCGCAGGCCCGCCGCCTCCAGGATCGACGCGAGCATCTGCGTCGTCGTGGTCTTGCCGTTGGTGCCGGTGATCGCGAGCCAGGGGGCGGCGTTCGGGCCGCGCAGCCGCCAGGCGATCTCGACGTCGCCGACGACGTCGACGCCGGCCGCCGCGGCCTCCGCGAACAGCGGCGACGAGGGCTTCCAGCCGGGCGACGTGACCACGAGGTGGGTGCCCTCGGGCAGCGTGGACGAGTCCCCGAGCTGTACGGAAATCCCCGCTTCTTCAAGAGGAGCGGCCTTTTCGCGGTGGGCCTCGCTGTCGCCGCCGTCCACGACGGTCACCGACGCGCCGAAGCCGGCCAGTGCGCGGGCGGCGCTGATGCCGCTCACGCCGAGGCCGGCGACGGTGATGTTCATGCCCTGCCATGGGGAAGGGGTCGTCACTTCTTGGCTGCCCATCCTGCGTAGAAGAGGCCGAGTCCGACGATCACGCACATGCCCTGGATGATCCAGAACCGGACCACCACAAGGACTTCGGACCACCCCTTGAGTTCGAAGTGGTGCTGCAGTGGCGCCATGCGGAAGACGCGCTTGCCGGTCATCCGGAACGAGCCGACCTGGATGACGACGGACATCGTGATGAGCACGAACAGGCCGCCGAGCAGGGCGAGAAGGAGCTCGGTGCGCGAGCAGATCGCGAGACCGGCGAGGGCGCCGCCGAGGGCGAGCGAGCCGGTGTCGCCCATGAAGATCTTGGCGGGCGAGGTGTTCCACCACAGGAAGCCGAAACAGGCGCCCATCAGGGCCGATGCGACGACGGCCAGGTCGAGTGGGTCTCTGACCTCGAAACACGCGCCCGGGTTGGTCAGGGTCTGCGCGTTGGCGCAGGACTCCTGGAACTGCCAGACACCGATGAAGGTGTACGCGCCGAAGACCATCACGGAGGCGCCGGTGGCGAGGCCGTCGAGGCCGTCCGTCAGGTTCACGCCGTTCGACATCGCGAGGATCATGAACAGCGCCCATACCACGAACAGGACCGGGCCGATCGACCACCCGAAGTCCTCCACGAAGGAGAGCTTGGTGGAGGCGGGCGTATTGCCGCGCACATCCGCGAACTGCAATGAGATCACCGCGAAGGCGATGCCGACGATCAGCTGTCCGGCCATCTTCGCCTTGGCTCTGAGGCCGAGCGAACGCCGCTTGACGATCTTGATGTAGTCGTCGAGGAAGCCGACGAGCCCCATGCCCGCCATCAGACCGAGCACCAGCAGACCCGAGAGGGTCGGCGCGGCGCCGGTGATCAGCTTGCTGAGGAAGTACGCGATGAGGGTCGCCAGGATGAAGGCGATACCACCCATGGTCGGCGTACCGCGCTTGCTCGCGTGCTCGCGCGGGCCGTCGTCACGGATGTACTGGCCGTAGCCCTTGCGGGCCAGGAGCTTGATCAGAAGTGGTGTTCCGGCGAGGGTCAGGAAGAGACCGATGACGCCCGCGAACAGAATCTGCTTCATCATCAGGCATCAACCCCGCCCCGCACGTCCGCGAGCAGCGCCTGTGCCACGCTCTCCAGGCCCACCGACCTGGATGCCTTCACGAGCACGACGTCTCCCGGGCGCAGCTCGCTGCGCAGCAGGTCGATCGCCGCCTGTGCGTCGGACACGTGCACCGACTCCTCACCCCACGAACCCTCGTTATAGGCGCCCAACTGCATCCAGGACGCTTCCCTGCCCCCGACTGCAACGAGCTTGCTGACGTTGAGCCGGACGGCGAGCCGTCCGACGGCGTCGTGCTCGGTCAGCGCCTCGTCCCCGAGCTCGGCCATCTGCCCGAGCACCGCCCACGTACGGCGCCCCTTGCCCATGGCCACCAGCGCGCGCAGTGCCGCTCGCATGGACTCGGGGTTCGCGTTGTAGGCGTCGTTGACGATCGTGACGCCGTCCGGGCGCTCGGTGACCTCCATCCGCCAGCGGGACAGGTTGCCCGCCTCGGAGAGCGCGAGGGCGATCTCCTCCACGGACATGCCAAGGTCATGGGCGACGGCGGCCGCGGCGAGCGCGTTCGACACGTGGTGCTCACCGTACAGGCGCAAGGTCACTTCGCTGCACCCGGAGGGTGTGTGCAGGCTGAAGGCGGGCTGTCCGGTCTCCGTGAGTCGGACATTCTCGGCACGAATGTCGGCGCTCTCGGCCTCTCCGAAGAAGAGGACCTTCGCCTTCGTGCGCGAGGCCATGGCGCGTACCAGCGGGTCGTCCGCGTTGAGGATCGCGGTGCCGTCGGCGGGCAGGGCCTCCACCAGCTCGCCCTTGGCCACCGCGATCTGCTCGCGGCCGCCGAACTCGCCGATGTGCGCGGTCCCGACGTTCAGGACGACTCCGACCTTCGGGGGCGTAAGGCCCGTCAGGTACGTGATGTGGCCGATGCCGCGGGCGCCCATCTCCAGGACGAGGAACTTCGTCTCGTCGGTGGCGGTGAGCGCGGTGAGCGGCAGGCCGATCTCGTTGTTGAACGAGCCGGGCGTGAAGACCGTGTCGGCCTTGCGGCGCAGCACCTGGGCGATCAGGTCCTTGGTGCTGGTCTTGCCGGCCGAGCCGGTGAGACCCACCAGGGTGGCGCCGAGTCGCGCGACCACGTGCCGGGCCAGCGCGCCGAGCGCCGCCTGGACGTCGTCGACGACGATGGCGGGGACTCCGACGGGGCGGGACGCCAGGACGGCGGCGGCCCCCTTGTCGACGACCTCGCGCGCGTAGTCGTGGCCGTCCACCCGCTCGCCCACGAAGGCGGCGAAGAGGCTTCCCGGCTCGACCTTGCGCGAGTCGATGACGACCGGCCCGGTGACCCGGGCCTGCGGATCCGGTATGTCGTACGGCTGCCCGCCGACGGCTGAGGCGATCTCGGCGAGGGAGAGGGCGATCACAACTTCATCCCTGGGTTTTCTGGTGGTCGGCGGTGGCCTCGGCGGCCTCGATGGCCTCGCGCAGCACCTGTCGGTCGTCGAACGGGCGGACCACACCGGCGATGTCCTGGCCCTGCTCGTGGCCCTTGCCCGCGACGAGCACCGTGTCGCCGGGCTGGGCGCGCGCGACGGCGGCGGCGATGGCCGCGGCCCGGTCCTCGAACACGGCGACGTCGCCCCGCCCGTGGGCCGGCACGTCGGCGGCGCCCGCGAGCATGGTGGCGAGGATCGCGAGGGGGTCCTCCGAGCGTGGGTTGTCGGAGGTGAGGATGGCGGTGTCGGCGAACCGCGCCGCCGCCGCGCCCATCGGCATCCGCTTGGTCTTGTCGCGGTCGCCGCCGCAGCCGAGCACGATGTGCAGCTTGTTCTCGGTGACCTTGCGCAGCGCCCGCAGCACGGACTCCACGGCGTCGGTCTTGTGCGCGTAGTCGACGACGGCAAGGTACTTCTGGCCGGCCTCCACGCGCTCCAGGCGGCCGGGCACGCCGGGTACGGCGGCGACGCCGTCGGCCGCGGTCTGCGGGTCGATCCCGGCGACGGCGAGCGTGACGATCGCGGCGAGGGTGTTCGCGACGTTGAAGGGGCCCGCGAGCGGCGCCTTGGCGGTGATCCGCTCACCCTTGGGGCCGACGACGGTCAACGTCGAGTCGAACGGGCCGACTTCGACGTCCTCGGCGTGCCAGTCGGCGTCCGGGTGGCCCTCGGCGGAGAAGGTGACGACGGGGACCTCGGACTCGTCGATGAGCCGGCGCCCGTACTCGTCGTCGAAGTTCACGACGCCCCGTTTGCTGCGGGCCTTCGTGAACAACTGCGCCTTCGCCTGGAAGTAGTCCTCCATGTCGGAGTGGAACTCCATGTGCTCCGGGCTCAGGTTGTTGAAGACCGCGACGTCGAAGACGCAGCCGTCGACCCGGCCGAGCACGAGGGCGTGGCTGGAGACCTCCATGGCGACGGCGTCGGTGCCGCGCTCGCGCATGACCGCGAACAGCGCCTGGAGATCGGTGGCTTCGGGGGTGGTGCGCTCGGACTTGATCCGCTCATCACCGATCCGCATCTCGACGGTGCCGATCAGGCCGGTGCTGTACACCGTCCGAAGGCCGCCCTCGATGAGGTACGCGGTGGTGGTCTTGCCCGACGTACCGGTGATGCCGAGCTGGAGCAGGTCCCGGCCGGGGTGGCCGTAGATCGTGGCGGCCAGCTCGCCCATCCGGCTGCGCGGGTTCTCCACGACGAGCGGCACCAGGCCGGCCTCGGACACCCGGTCCCAGCCCGCCGGGTCGGTCAGCGCCGCGACGGCGCCGAGCGAGGCGGCCTGTGCGGCGAAGTCGGCGCCGTGCGCGCGGGCGCCGGGCAGCGCCGCGTACAGGTCGCCGGGGCGCACGGCACGGGAGTCGTGCGTGATGCCGGTGACCCTTGCTGTGGCCTGGGGCGCGGGAACCCCCAGTTGATCGGCGAGTTCCGCGAGGGGGGTGGCGGAGACCTCGACCGGTCGCGGCGGCCCGGGGTATGTCACGGGTGCGCCCTTCTGGGTGGTTTGGGACTGATCAGCGTGTGGCACGGCGTGAGCGTACCGGGCGCACCCCCTGCCGGGCGAAGCGAGGGGCGTGGCGCGGTGCGGTTCCCCGGATCGTGGGTGATGGCAGTCACGGCGCCCTCACGGGGTTGGAGTGATCATGGTCACGGCCTGTTCTGGCTGGAAAACGTCATGGCTTGAACGTCACGGGCAGCCGCGCCGGCTTGTCGCCCGTGGGCGGGGTCTGGAGCGTCTTCAGGGCGAACTCCATAACCTTCTTGTAGATCGGGCCGCAGATCTGACCGCCGAAGTAGCCGCCCTTGGTGGCGTTCTGGATCGCGCAGTAGACGGTGACGCGCGGCTTGTCGGCGGGCGCGAAACCGGCGAACGACGACGTGTAGCCCTTGTAGCGGCCGGTGGCCGGATCCACGCGGTTGGCCGTACCCGTCTTACCGGCGACGCGGTAGCCGGGGATGCGGGCCTTCGTGCCCGTGCCCTCTTCGTCGTCGACCACGGACTCCAGCATCTGCGCGACCGTCTTGGCGGTCTTCTTGCTGACGACGCGGGTCTCCTTGGGCTTCGGCGCGGGCGTGAACCGCCCGTCGGGGCCCTTGGTGCCGCGTACGAGGGTCGGCTGCACCCGTACGCCGTTGTTGGCGATGGTCGAGTACACGGAGGCGGCCTGCATCGCGTTGATGGAGAAGCCCTGGCCGAACGGGATCGTGTACTGCTGCGACGTGGACCACTTGTCGGCGGGCGCGAGGATGCCGGAGGTCTCGCCGGGGAAGCCGAGGCCGCTCTCCCGGCCGATGCCGAACTTGCGCAGGTAGGAGTAGAGCGTCGTGTTGGCCGCCTGCTGGGTCCTGCCGAGCTGGCCGGTCGCCAGGATGGTGCCGATGTTGCTGGACTTGGCGAGCACGCCGTTGAGCGTGAGGTGCCAGGTCGGGTGGTCGACGTCGTCCTGGAAGAGCCGGTCGCCGCGGTGCAGCCGGTTGGGCACGGTGACGTGGGTGCCGGGCGTGGCCGCCTTCTCCTCCAGGACCGCCGCCATCGACATGACCTTGGCGGTGGAGCCGGGCTCGTACGCGTCCTGGAGCGCGGCGTTGCCGAGGGCGGAGGCCTTGGCGTCGGACAGGTCGTTCGGGTCGAAGCCGGGCGCGTTCGCCATGGCCAGGACCTCGCCCGTCTTCGTGTCCTGCACTATCACGTAGCCGCGGTCGGCCTTCGACTCCTTGACCTGCTCGTCGATCGCGTTCTGCGCGGCCCACTGGATGTCGCGGTCGATGGTCAGCTCGACGTCGGAGCCGGGCACGGCGGGCTGCTCGGTGCTGCCGGCGGTCGGCACCTGCTGGCCGCCGGACTGGGCGTAGCGGATCTTGCCGGCCTTGCCCGCGAGCTCCTTGTCGAGCTGCTGCTCGACGCCGCCGCCGCCCTTGCCATCGGCGTTGACCCAGCCGAGGACGCCCGCGGCGAGGTCGCCGTTCGGGTAGACGCGCTTGCTGCTGGGCTCGGACAGCACGCCGGAGAGCACGCTCGCCGCGCGGCCCGCCTTGTTCGCCTTCTCGTTGAGCGTCGTCTGCAGGTCCTTGATCTGCTTCCAGACCTGCGGCGTCTGCCGCACCGCGAGCCGCACCCACCGGGTGTTCTTCGTCTTCAGCTTCTTGGTCAGCTCGTCCGCGTCGACCCCGATGATCGGCGAGAGCAGCGCCGCCGCCTGCTCCGGCGCGTCGTCGAGCTTGGTGGCCTTCTTCGTGAAGAGCGTCGGGTCGGCGGTGATGTCGTACGCGTCCACGCTCGCGGCGAGCTCGACGCCGCTGCGGTCCGTGACGCCGCCGCGCTCGGCGGCGATGGAGTGGCTGACGTACCGATTCAGCGAGGCCTTCGCCGCGTACGCGCTGGCGTCGACGCCCTGCACCTGGAAGAGGCGCACGACGAAGACCAGCAGGACCAGCGTGAGGCCCAGGCTCACCATGCGCAGGCGCGGCCGGGGGCTGCCGAGGCGCAGCCGGGCGGGCGCCTTCGGCTTCTTCGGGGCGGGGCGGGGGCGGCGGGCGGCCGGGCGCGGGGCGGGGCGGCCCTTCTGCCCGGCCTTGGGCGCGGGCCCGCCCTTGGGCGTGGATCCGGACGCGGGCCGTCCGGTGCGCGGCGGGCGCGCGGGGCCGGGCACGCGCCGGCGCGGGGGCTCCCTGTCGGTCATGGCGTCACCTGCCGGAGCTCGAAGGGGAAGGCTGGTCCGAGGTGTTCGGACTCGCCGACTCGGACGGTTTGGCGGAGGGCGAGGGCGAGGCGCTCCCGGAGGCGGAGGCGCTTGCCGAAGGGGACGCGCTCCCGGAGGGGGAACCGCTCGCGTCCGGGCTCGCACCGGGGCTCGTACGCACCTCCTCCGGCGAGGCCGACGGCAGCACACGGGGCGGGCCGGCGGCCGGGCTCGGCCTGCCCTTGACGGTGCCGTCCGGGTTCAGGAACGCGGGGTCGCCGCCGGGCACCATGCCCAGCTCGCGGGCGCGGCGCTGGAGGGCGTCGGGCGCCGAGTAGGCGTCGACGTCGCGCTGGAGTTCCTGCTCGTCGTCGGTGAGCTCGGTGGTCTGCTTCTTGAGCTTGCTGAGCTTGAACGAGCCCTCGTTGAGCGAGGAGTTCAGCATCAGGAGCGTGATCAGCCCGCCGCCGAGGAGCAGCACGACCAGGAGGACGAACGGGGCGCGCGCGGCCTGCGTGCCGCCGGACGCGCCGAGCGGGAGCAGCCGCGCGAGGCGGGCGGCCCTGCCGCGCAGCGAACCTTTCGAGCCACTGCTGGCGCTCATGACCACCCCTTCACGCGCGCGTACGTCACTCGGCCGTCACCTTTCGACATCCTCGCGGATGCGCTGCGCACCCCGCAGCCGTGCCGGAGCGGCCCGGCGGTTCTCGGCTACCTCTTCCTCCGTGGGAAGTTCGGCGCCGCGGGTCAGAAGCTTGAGGCGGGGCTGGAACTGCTCGGGGACGACCGGCAGTCCGGGCGGCGCCGTGTTGCTGGATCCGGCCGCGAACACCTGCTTGACCAGGCGGTCTTCGAGCGAGTGGTACGAGAGGACGGCGATCCGGCCGCCGACCGCGAGCGACTTCACGGCCCCCGGAATCGCCCGTTCAAGGACGCTCAGCTCGCCGTTGACCTCGATGCGCAGCGCCTGGAAGGTGCGCTTGGCCGGGTTGCCCCCGGTGCGCTTGGCGGCCTGCGGCAGGGAGTCGCGGATCAGCTCGACGAGCCGCGCGCTGTTGCTGAACGGCTCCTTCTCGCGCTCCCGCACGATGGCCGAAACAATGCGCTTGGCCTGCTTCTCCTCGCCGTACTGGCGCAGGATCCGCACCAGTTCGCCGGGCGGGTACGTGTTGAGGACCTCGGCGGCGCTCATCCCGGCCGTCTGGTCCATGCGCATGTCGAGCGGCGCGTCCTGCGCGTACGCGAAGCCGCGGTCGGCCTCGTCGAGCTGCATGGAGGAGACGCCGAGGTCGAACAGGACGCCCTGCACCTTCGGGATGTCCAAGCGGTCGAGGACCTCGGGCAGTTCGTCGTAGACGGCGTGCACGAGGGTGGCCCGGTCGCCGAAGGGCGCGAGGCGCTCGCCGGACAGCCGCAGCGCTTCCTTGTCGCGGTCGAGCCCGATCAGGCGGCACGCGGGGAATGTGGAGAGCAGCGCCTCGCTGTGCCCGCCGAGGCCGAGCGTGCAGTCGACGACGACCGCGCCGGGCTGGGCCAGCGCCGGAGCCAACATGTCCAAGCAGCGCTGGAGCATGACCGGAACGTGTCGCTGACTCAAGTGGGCCTCTCAGGTCCGGCGGTCGACGGTACGCACTGCCGGGTCCCCGCCCGCTCGTGAAGGGGAAGTGGTCCGTCGGCGCCGGGGAAGTGACGCCGGCCGACCGGAGCGGGAGGAGGCCGAGCCGTACGTACGCGCCGCGCACGCGGGGAGCGTTCCGGCTGCGCCTGGGCGGTACCGGGATCTCCGTGTTGCATCGTTGCGTGGTTGTCTGGGGTCGGCGTCACTTTAGTCCACGGTGCTCCCCGGTCAATCAACCGGTCGTTCGACGTGGCTGCGCGTCGCGGCCGCCCCGCCCGAAGCCGCGAACCGGTCGAATTCACCCGAGCGGCGGAGGCCGGGCCTCCGCTGTGGGTTCGCTCACAACAAGGCTCAATGATGTTCTTTGTCCCCTCTCACAGCGGGCCCGGACCTGGGGCGACGGCTACCGTCATAGCCATGACGACTTCTGCTCACCTCCCCTCTGGAGCCCCCTCCGAAGGCGCCATACCGGCCGACGGCTCCGTGACCGACCGCCTCGTCAATGCGAACGAGCGGTACGCAGCGGCGTTCACCGATCCCGGCATGGACGCGCGCCCCGTGCTGCAGGTCGCGGTCGTCGCGTGCATGGACGCCCGTCTGGACCTGCACGCCGCCCTCGGCCTGGAGCTCGGCGACTGCCACACGATCCGCAATGCCGGCGGCGTCGTCACCGACGACGTGATCCGCTCCCTCACCATCAGCCAGCGCGCGCTCGGCACCCGCAGCGTGGTCCTCATCCACCACAGCAACTGCGGCTTGGAGGGCCTTTCGGACGACTTCAGGACCGATCTGGAGCTCGAGGTCGGCCAGCGCCCGACCTGGGCAGTCGAGGGCTTCCGCGATGTCGACCAGGACGTGCGCCAGTCCATCCAGAAGGTGCGCACCTCGCCGTTCCTGCTGCACACCGACGACGTACGCGGCTTCGTCTTCGACGTGAAGACGGGTCTGCTGCGGGAGATCACCCCGGCCTGAGGCACCGGCCGACCCCGGTCGGCCTTCCTCGCAAAGGGTGCTAAGCCCTGACATATCGCGGCCAGTTGTCCACAGGCGAGTGACACGAACCGGTAACGCCAACAAGAATGCGTGTGTGACATCCGCACGAGCGGCGAACATCTCGTGCGCGCTGTCCGTGTATCGGGGTGGGCCGGTTCGCGTCGTGGCGCTCGGCCCGTAAGTGCGGGCCGAGGAGGGCCGGGTGACGACCTATGACGATCGAGCGAGCCTCACTGATCTGACCACCACCGCAGAGCGCGTGCGCGGGTCGGTGGAGGGTGTGATCGAGGGCAAGCCGGAGGTCGTACGGCTCTCGCTGACCGTGCTGCTCGCCGAGGGGCACCTGCTCATCGAGGACGTGCCGGGCGTCGGCAAGACGATGCTGGCGAAGGCGCTCGCGCGGTCCATCGACTGCTCGGTGCGCCGCATCCAGTTCACGCCGGACCTGCTGCCCTCGGACATCACCGGGGTGTCCATCTGGGACCAGCAGCGGCGGGACTTCGAGTTCAAACCGGGCGCGATCTTCGCCCAGATCGTGATCGGCGACGAGATCAACCGCGCGTCCCCGAAGACGCAGTCCGCGCTCCTGGAGTCCCTGGAGGAGCGCCAGGTCACCATCGACGGCCAGACGTACGAGCTGCCGAGCCCCTTCATGGTGGTGGCGACGCAGAACCCGGTCGAGATGGAGGGCACCTACCCGCTGCCCGAGGCCCAGCGCGACCGCTTCATGGCCCGCGTCTCCATCGGCTATCCGAGCCCGGAGGCCGAGCTGCAGATGCTGGACGTGCACGGCGGCGTGAACCCGCTGGACGACCTGCAGCCGGTGGCGCACGCGCACGACATCGTGAAGCTCATCGACGCCGTGCGCACGGTCCATGTCGCCGACGCCGTACGGCGCTACGCGGTGGACCTGGTCGCCGCCACGCGCACCCACCCGGATCTCAGACTCGGCGCGTCGCCGCGCGCGACGCTGCACCTGCTGCGCGCGGCCAAGGCGGCAGCGGCCCTCAGCGGCCGCGAGTACGCGCTGCCCGACGACGTGCAGACGCTGGCCGTCGCGGTCCTGGCGCACCGTCTGCTGCCCACCGCGCAGGCCCAGTTGAACCGGCGCACCGCGGAGCAGGTCGTCCTCGACATCCTTCAGCACACCCCGGTCCCGGCCGCCGAGCCCCGCGCGGCGCGGACCTACGACTCGACGACGCCCCCGCTGTACGGCCAGCAGCCGCCCGGTTCGCGGAGGCTGTGATGACGTCGGGGGGACACGTCGGGCCCTACGCGCCGGAGCCGGGGGGCCCGGAGGGCGGCGCGGGCAAGAACGTCGGCGACCGCAGCGGTGTGCGCACCGCCCTCGCCGGACTCACCACGCGCGGCCGCTCGTTCCTGGCCGCCGGTATCGCCGCGGGGATCTGCGCGTACGTCCTGGGGCAGAGCGATCTGCTGCGGGTCGGCCTGCTGCTCTCGGCGCTCCCACTGGTGTGCGCGGGCGTCCTGTACCGCACCCGGTACCGGGTCGCGGGCAGCCGCCGGCTCTCCCCCGCGCGCGTACCCGCGGGTTCCGAGGCCCGCGTGCACCTGCGCATGGACAACATCTCCCGGCTGCCGACCGGCCTGCTGATGCTCCAGGACCGGGTGCCGTACGTGCTGGGGCCGCGGCCCCGGTTCGTCCTCGACCGCGTCGAGGCGGGCGGGCGCCGCGAGGTGTCCTACCGGGTCCGCTCCGACCTGCGCGGCCGCTATCCGCTGGGCCCGCTGCAGCTGCGCCTCACGGACCCCTTCGGCCTGTGCGAACTGACCAGGTCCTTCTCCACGTACGACACCCTGACGGTGGTCCCGCGCGTGACGGCGCTGCCTCCGGTCCGGCTCAGCGGTGAGGCGAAGGGGTACGGGGACGGGCGGCAGCGCTCGCTCGCGCTGGCCGGCGAGGACGACGTGATCCCGCGCGGCTACCGGTACGGGGACGATCTGCGCCGCGTGCACTGGCGCTCCACCGCGCGCTACGGCGAGCTGATGGTGCGCCGCGAGGAGCAGCCGCAGCGCTCCCGCTGCACCGTGCTGCTCGACACCCGCGCCCCCGCCTTCCAGGGCGCCGGGCCCGACTCGGCCTTCGAGTGGGCGGTGTCCGGCGCGGCCTCCGCCCTGGTCCACATGCTCGAACGCGGCTTCTCCGTCCGGCTGCTGACGGACACCGGCAGCGCGGTGCCGGGCGAGGGCACCGACGGCTTCGCGGGCGCCAGCCAGGAGTCGGCGGACGCCGCGGGCCTGATGATGGACACGCTCGCCGTCGTCGACCACTCCGCCGGCGGCACGCTCTCGTCCGCGTACGACGTGCTGCGCGGCGGCAACGAAGGGCTCCTGGTGGCCTTCCTCGGTGATCTGGACGAGGAGCAGGCCTCCGTCGTCGCCAAGATGCGCCGCCGCAGCGGTGGCGGGCTCGCCTTCCTTCTGGACAGCGGTTCCTGGACGCAGGGTCCGGGGGCGCCGGTCTCGGAGCGCTGCACCGAGCGGCTGCGGATGCTGCAGGAGGCCGGCTGGACCGCGGTGGCCGTGCCGCACGGCGCGTCCCTCGAAGAGCTGTGGCGGCAGGCGGACCGGGAGCGGACGGGGGTCTCCGCGCAGGCCGGCACCCCGCACTCCCCGCACACCTCGGGGGGTTGGTCATGAGCGGTGGTGCCCGGCTGTCGATCTGCGCCACGCTGGCCACGTTCCTGGTCGCGTGCGCGCTGCTCCCGCTGGTCGACCGGTCCACGTGGCTGCTGCAGACCGTGATCCTGCTGGTGATCCAGGCCGCGGTGGGCGCGCTCGCCCGCCGGGTGCCGCTCGCCCGCCCGCTGACGGTGGCGGCGCAGGCCCTGGTGTCGCTGCTGCTGCTCACCCTCATGTTCGCCCGCGAGCAGGCGGTCGCCGGGGTCCTGCCGGGCCCCGATGCCTTCCAGCACTTCGGCCTGCTGCTCCAGACGGGCGGCGAGGACGTGGGGCGGTACGCCATACCGGCGCCGCTGACCGACGGCATCCGGCTGATGCTGGTGGGCGGCGCGCTGGTGATCGGTCTGTGCGTGGACGCCCTCGCGGTGACGTTCCGCAGCGCCGCCCCGGCCGGGCTCCCGCTGCTCGCCCTGTACTCGGTCGCCGCCGGGCTCTCCGAGGGCGGCACCGACTGGCTGTGGTTCCTGCTCGCGGCCGGCGGCTACCTCGTGCTGCTGCTCGCGGAAGGGCGCGACCGGCTCTCCCAGTGGGGCCGGGTGTTCAGTGGCGCCGGGCGGGTGCCCGGCGGGTCCACGCCCGTGCAGGAGGGCACGCGCGGCGCCCTCGCGCCCGTCCGCACCGGCCGCCGTATCGGCGCCGTCGCCCTGGGGCTCGCCCTGGTGGTGCCGCTCGTCCTGCCCACCCTGGACGGCGGGCTCCTCGGCCGGTCGGGCGGCGGCGTGCGCGGCGGGGCCGGGGGCGGCGGCACGATCTCCGCGGTCAATCCGCTGGTCTCGCTGCAGAACAGCCTGAACCAGCCGGAGGACCGGGAGGTGATGTCGTACCGGACCGACGCGGACCAGACGTCGGACATGTACCTGCGGATCGTGGCGCTCGACGAGTTCGACGGCACGACCTGGCGCCCCTCGGTGCGCAGCATCGACGGGGTGCCGTCCACCCTGCCGGACCCGCCGGGCCTGGGCGCCGACGTGCGCAGGACCCAGGTGCGGACGACCATCTCGGCGGCCGACTGGTACGCGCAGGACTGGCTGCCGATGCCCTACCCGGCGACGAAGGTGGGGATCGACGGGCGCTGGCGGTTCGAGCGGGTCGGCCGGACCCTGGTGGGCGACCACGGGCAGACCACGCGCGGGAAGACGTACACCGTCGACAGCCTGGTCGTGCGGCCGACTCCGCAGCAGCTCGCCGCCGCGGACGCGCCGCCGGGCGACATGGTCCGCGAGTTCACCAAGGTGCCGGCCTCCCTGCCGGACGTGGTGCGCAGGACCGCGCTCAAGGTCACCGCGGGCGCGTCGAACGACTACGAGCGCGCGGTGAAGCTGCAGGACTACTTCGCGGTCAACGGCGGCTTCACGTACAACACGGAGGTGCGGGCCGGCAGCGGCTCCGCCGCGATCGCCCGGTTCCTGAGGCAGAAGGAGGGCTTCTGCGTCCACTTCTCCTTCTCGATGGCCGCCATGGCGCGCACGCTCGGCATCCCGGCCCGCGTCGCGGTCGGCTTCACGCCGGGCGTGCCCGCGGGCGAGGGCCGGTACTCGGTGGGCCTGCGCGACGCGCACGCCTGGCCCGAGCTGTACTTCGAGGGCGTCGGCTGGACCCGCTTCGAGCCCACGCCGAACCGCGGCACGGCCCCCGACTACACGGTGGAGAACAGCCCCGAGGGCAGCCCCAGCAACCCGGCGGCGCCCAGCGAGTCCGCCTCCACCGCGCCCTCGGTGCCGGATCCGTCGGCCTCGCAGAGCTGTTCGCTGGCCGAGCGCAAGGAGGGCGGCTGCACCGGCGCCGCCCCGGCGGTCGTGGGCGGCTCCCCGGACGACGGGCCACCGTTCGGCACGATCACCCTGGTGTCGCTGATCGCGCTGCTGGTCGTCGCGGTGCCGTTGCTGCCGATGCTGTATCGGCGGCGGGTCCGGGCACTCCGGCTCGGCTCGGCGGGCGGCGCGGACGCCGACGCCGGCCGGGCGATGCAGCTCGGCTCGGCGGACCGCGCGGACACCGATGGCGGCCATGTGGCGCAGGTCGGCTCGGCGGGACGCGCGGACTCCGGTGCCGCCGGGCGCACGCTGGCCGCCTGGCGCGAGGTCATGGACACGGCGTGGGACCACGGCATCGCGCCGGACGACTCGCAGACCCCGCGGAAGGCGGCGGACCGCATCGTCCGGATCGGCGAGCTCGAGCCCGCCGCGGCCGACAGCGTGCACCGGGTGGCCGCGGCGGTGGAGCAGGTGCTGTACGCGCCGCGGCCCCGGCCCGTGCCGGGTCTGGGCGACGACGTACGCCGCATGCGCGACGACCTGCACGCGAAGTCCAGCAGGGCGACGCGGCTCCACGCGACATTCGCGCCCCGCTCGGCCGTCCGGGTGGTGTGGGCGGTGGCCCGGCGCCGGGACGCGTTCGTGCTGCGACTGCGCGAGCGGTTCACGCGGTCGGCCCGGCCCACTCGGCAGGAAGGCTGAGCGGGCCGGTCGCGCGGACGTCACGCGGAAGGGGCCGGTCACACCGAAAGGGCCCGTTACGCAGAAAGGGTGACCGCGCGACGCGGTCACCCTTTGTGCATGTCTTCGACGGGGGCGGGCGGCGTGGCGCCTGCCGCTCAGCGGCCGCCCTGCTCGTCCCTGCGGCGCTGCCAGCGCTGCTCGATGCGGTCCATCATCGAGCGCTTCTGTTTGCCCTGCCGTCGGGTCGTCTGCCCGCCCGGCACGGCTCCGGCGGCTCCGGCCGCGGGCTGCTCGCCCGGCTTGGGGGCCTTGCGCCAGCCGGTGACGGCGAGCACCGCACAGCCCAGCATGACGAGGAATCCCACCACACTGATCCAGATCTGCTGCGCGACCATTCCTGCCATGAGGAGCGCGATACCCACCAGGAAGCCCACGACTGCCTGGTAGACCCGACGTCGGGTGTATGTACGCAGCCCGCTTCCCTCAAGCGCTGTCGCGAACTTGGGATCTTCGGCGTACAGCGCTCGCTCCATCTGCTCGAGCATGCGCTGCTCGTGCTCCGAGAGCGGCACGGAGTCCTCCTCATCGTGCAGTCGCCGGGGCGACCGGGGGTCCCCTTCAGGATAGGCAGGGAATCGCCCCCGTGAAACCCGCCCCTCTACGCCAACTTCGCCATTGCAGACCGAGACACGACATCCCGACTCACAGGGCGACATGCCCAAGCGGCCGACCCGTCATGCCGGACGGTCACCTCAGATCATACGGCGCCGAGCGTCCGATCGGGGGGCCTGTGGCGTACTCCATCAAACGCTGCGCCGCTGATCAGCGGCAGCTCCCGGCCCCCGGTCAGCCCTCCCGGGCCACTCGCTTCTCTCCGAGCACGTGCAGTTGCGTGGCCACGGAATGGAACGCGGGCAGTTCCGCGGCGGCCGCTTCGAGCTTCAACAGCTCCTGCTGAGCGCTCGGCTCGGTGTCCACGAGGACGCCGGGAACGAGGTCCGCGAAGACCCGCACACCGTGCACCGCGCCGACGTCCGCCCCGGCTCCGCCGACGAGCTCCGTGAGCTGCTCGACGGTGAAACGGCGCGGCACGGGGTCGCCCTCGCCCCAGCGGCCCGCCGGGTCGTCGAGCGCCTGCCGGGCCTCCTTGAAGTGGCCCGCGAGGGCCCGCGCGATGACGGCGCCGCCGAGGCCCGCGGCGAGCAGGCTGAGCACGCCGCCCTCGCGCAGTGCGCCCACCGCGTTGCGCACGCCCTCCGTCGGCTCCTCCACGTACTCCAGGACGCCGTGGCACAGGACCGCGTCGTAGCCGTCGCGCTCGACGACGTCGAACAGGCCGGAGACGTCGCCCTGGACGCCGCGCACGCGGTCGGCGACACCGGCCTCCGCGGCCCTGCGCTCCAGGGCGAACAGCGCGTTGGGACTCGGGTCGACGACGGTGACGCGGTGGCCCAGCTGGGCGACCGGCACCGCGAAGTTGCCGCTGCCGCCCCCGGTGTCCAGGACGTCGAGGACCTCGCCGCCCGTCGCCTTGGCGCGGCGGTCGAGGGCGTCCTTGAGGACGTCCCAGACCACGGCGGTACGGAGGGAGGCGCGGGGCCGCGAGGAGTCGGAGCGCTGTGACGTGGCTCGCGGGTGGTGATCCGACACGGCAGGTGACTCCTCGGGGCGGCTCCGACCGGCGGAGCGAGTACTGGTTCGGGCGCCTCCACCCTAATGGGCGCCGCCCGGAGCCCACGCCAACCGTGCGTGCGGTCCCGCGCCCTACCCGGCGTCCTGCACCTCGCTCCGGCTCGCGCGCCCGTCCCCCTCCTGGCGGGGCTGGGGCAGCACCGGCTGGAGCAGGAGCATGCGCTCGACCAGACGCAGGAACATCGCCACGTCACGCAGCAGGTCGTCGGCGTCGCGGACGGTGGCCGCGTCGCGGATGCCCGCCTCCGCGCGGGCGCGCTTGGTGGCGCCCGAGGCGAACAGGGCGCTCCACTCCGTCAGTTCGGGGGCTATCTCGGGGAGGACTTCCCAGGCGCTGCGGATCTTGGCGCGGCGCCTCGGCGTGGGCTCGGGCCTGCCGCGGGCCGCGAGCACGGCGGCGGCGGTGCGCAGCGCGGCGAGGTGGGCGGTGGCGTACCGCTCGTTGGCCGTCTCGAGCGCGGACGCCTCGTCGAGTCCGGCGCGGGCCTGGGCGAGCAGGTCGAGGGCTGCGGGTGGGGCGCCGGCCCGGCGGATCACCGGGTGGATGTCGCTCGCGGGGCCGGTGGGTGAGGGGGCAGGGCCGGTGGCGGCACGGCGGCGTGCGGCAGCAGCGGTGGGTGCCTTGTGTCCAGCCATGACGAACCTCCTGTCGTCTGTGTGACGGCGCTGTGGCCGTATGTGCCCATCGTGGGGTACGCCACTGACAATCGACCCTGACCAGGCATTTTGCTTCGATCGGAAGTTCGGGCTAACTTTTGCACTGACCAGTCAGTTCAAAGAGGTGCCCAGGGGGGAACCATGGACGGCCCGGCGAGCGGGGCGACGAACACGGACGAGCACGGGGCGACGGGCGGAGCCTCGCTGGCCGCCGCGGAGTTCGGCCTCAAGGGGCCGCGCGGCTGGGCCTTCCGGGGTGTCGACGTCGACGCGGCGGCGGGGTCGCTCGTCGCGATCGAGGGCCCGTCCGGCAGCGGCCGCACCTGTCTGCTGCTCGCGCTGACCGGGCGGATGAAGCCCAGCGAGAGCACGGCGCGGGTCGGCGGGATGCGGCTGCCGAAGCAGATGACCGCCGTACGCCGGATGAGCGGGCTCGCGCACGTGCCCGGCGTGACGGAGCTCGACCCCGCCCTCACCGTGGCCGAGCACCTGCGGGAACAGGCGCTGCTCCAGCGGAGGTTCGACGGCACGCTGCGCGGACTGCTGCGCACGCCCGCCGAGCGGCGGGCCGAGGCGAGCCTGCGCATCGACGCCGCGCTCGCCTCCGCCGGGCTCGACACCGAGACGCTGCCGAAGGGCTCCCGCACCTCCGTGCGCGACCTGGAGCGCCTCGAAGCGCTGCGCCTGTCCCTGGCGCTCGCGCTCATCGCCCGCCCGCGCCTGATCGGCGTCGACGACACCGACCTGAAGCTCGCGGACGCCGAGCGGGCCGAGATCTGGGCCCAGCTGCGGACCGTCGCCGACGCGGGCACCACGGTCGTCGCCGTGTGCAGCGAGGCCCCCGAAGGGGCGGTCGTCGTGTCGACCGCCCCGGTGAACACCACGAACGACACCGCGAACGACACCGCGAAGGAGACGGCCGATGCGCTCGCCGAAGCTCGCCGCGCTTGAACTCAGGCGCTTCGGCAGGGGAAAGCTGCCGCGCGCCGCGCTCGTCGCGCTCCTGCTTCTGCCGCTGCTCTACGGGGCGCTGTACCTGTGGTCCTTCTGGGACCCGTACGGAAAGCTCGACAAGATCCCGGTGGCGCTCGTCAACGACGACCAGGGCGCGAAGGCCGCGGGCCAGAAGATCAGTGCGGGCGACGACATCACCAAGGGCCTGTACGACAGCGACACCTTCCAGTGGCACGAGGTCGACTCCGCACAGGCGAAGCAGGGCGTGGAGGACGGCACGTACTACCTGTCGCTGACCATGCCGAAGGACTTCAGCAAGCGCATCGCGTCGAGTTCGGGCGACTCGCCCGAGACCGGCGCCCTCCAGGTACGCACGAACGACGCGAACAACTACATCGTCGGGCAGATCTCCCGGACGGTCTTCTCCGAGGTGCGCTCCGCTGCGTCCACCAACGCGTCGCGCTCGTTCCTCGACAAGATCTTCGTGTCCTTCTCGGACATCCATGACGCGACGAAGAAGGCCGCCAAGGGCGCGGACCAGCTCGAGGGCGGCATCGGCAAGGCCAAGAAGGGCTCGCAGGACCTGGCCGACGGCCTGAAGGACGCCAAGAAGGGCAGCGGCGACCTGGAGAGCGGACTGACGAAGCTCACCACCGGAGCCGGTGACCTGGAGTCGGGCTCCCGACAGGTCTCCGACGGCACGCAGCAGCTCGCCGACAAGGTGAACGGCGCCGCCGACCAGGTGCGCCCCTTCCTGAAGGGCAACAAGAAGGCGATCGCCGACACCGCGCGCCTGGTCGCCGACTCCGCACAGGGTGTCCGGCACAACCTGGACACCCTGGTGAAGATCGCCCCCACCGCGCGCACGGGCGCGCACGCGGGCTCCGACGCCCTGGACGCGATCTACGAACGGCGCTGCGAGAAGGCCGTGATCGACGATCCGGCCTGCCCGGACCTGAAGAAGGCGAAGACCGCGGCGAACGACGTCGCCACGATCTCCGACGACCTGAACACGCTCATCCAGGACGAGCACGGCAACCTGGGCCAGATGGACAGCCACCTGGCGATGCTCCAGAAGCAGTCCGAGAACCTCGCCAGGAACGCCCCGACGCTCGACCAGGACGTCGAGAACGCGGTCGCCCAGATCAACAAGCTCAACGACGGAGCGGGCCAGGTCGCCGCGGGCGCCAAGAAGCTGCACACGGGCCTCGGCACGGCACACACCGGATCGACGGAACTCGACGCCGGGGTCGGCAGGTTGACGACCGGGGCGGACGACCTGAACGGCGGGATGTTCCAGCTGGCCGACGGCTCGGGCCAGCTCGCGGGCGGACTGCACGACGGCGTGCAGAAGATCCCCGACTACGACAAGAAGGACCGCGACCAGCGCACCGGCGTGATGGCCGACCCCGTACAGCTGGCCTCCCAGTCGCTGCACAAGGCGCCCAACTACGGGACGGGCTTCGCCCCGTACTTCATCCCGCTCTCCCTGTGGGTGGGCGCGATGGTCGCCTACATGCTGATCCAGCCGCTCAACCGGCGCGCCCTCGCGGCCGGCGCCTCCTCCTGGCGGGTGGCGTTCGCGGGCTGGCTGCCCGTGGCCGCGCTCGGGTTCCTTCAGGTGGCGGCCCTGATGTCCGTGCTGCACTGGGCCCTCGGCCTGGAGATGCTGCACGCGGCCGGCACCGTCGGCTTCCTGTGCCTGGTCACGGCGTGCTTCGCGGCGATCGTGCAGTGGCTGAACGCGCGCTTCGGGGCGGCGGGCCGCATCCTCGTGCTCGCCTTCCTGATGCTGCAGCTGACGTCGGCGGGCGGTACGTATCCCGTCCAGACGAGCCCCGGCTTCTTCAACGCGCTCCACCCGTTCCTGCCGATGAGCTACGTCGTGGAGGCCCTGCGGCGGCTCATCTCCGGCGGCGGACTCGGACCCGTGTGGCAGGCGTGCGTGGTGCTCACCGCGTTCACGGTCGGCGCGCTCGCCCTGACCGCGTGGACGGCCCGGCGCAAGCAGGTGTGGACGCTGGACCGGCTGCACCCGGAGCTGAGCCTGTGAGCGCGCCCACACCGGCTCCTGTGAGAATCAGGGGCATGGAAAGCAGCACACGGCGCCAGGCCACCCGGCAGAAGCTCTACGAGGCCGCGGTCACGCTCATCGCGGAGCAGGGCTTCTCCGCGACGACGGTCGACGAGATCGCCGAGCGGGCCGGGGTGGCGAAGGGCACGGTCTACTACAACTTCGCCAGCAAGTCGGTCCTCTTCGAGGAGCTGTTGCGGCACGGCGTCGGGCTCCTCACCGCCTCCCTCCGGGAGGCGGCACAGAAGGCGGACGAGAACGGCGGCAGCAAGGTCGACGCGCTGGACGCGATGATCCGCGCGGGTCTGGAGTTCATCGACCAGTACCCGGCCTTCACCCAGCTCTACGTGGCCGAGCTCTGGCGCACCAACCGTGCCTGGCAGTCCACGCTCGCCGTGGTCCGCCAGGAGGCGGTGGCCGTCGTCGAGGGCGTCCTGCGGGCCGCGGTGGACAGCGGCGAGCTGAGCGAGGAGATCGACGTGCCGCTCACGGCGGCCGCCCTCGTGGGCATGGTCCTCGTGGCCGCCCTGGACTGGCAGGCCTTCCAGCCGGAGCGCTCGCTGGACGATGTGCACGGCGCGCTCTCGCTGCTGCTCCAGGGGCGGGTCGGCGGCGGGCAGCCGCTGACGGGCAAGGCCTGAGGCACAGCCGCCGGGGCGGGGCCCGGCACACGTGAAAGCGCCGGTCCGGCGGGGCCTGTGGTCATTCTCAGGCCTCACCGGACCGGCGCATCCCCCGTGGATCCCCCGTCTCCCCCGTGGGATCCCCCGTTTCCCCCGTTGGACCCCCGTGCAGTCGCCCCCAGGGTCCCCCGTGCTCACTCCCGCCCTCGCGGGCGAGAGGAGCGGCAAGAGGCACTCGATCCGTTCCGCCGCCCCGTGTCGGCGGTGCCGTGTCCGTGCCCCCTTCCGTGGTCTCCACTCTCCCGTCTGCGCAGGTCGAGCCCCATCCGCGTACCTACTCATCTCAACGGCTAGGTACGGATACTCAGGCGTGCGTGCTCAAGCCCGGGCGGACCCTGCGCCCGCACTCAGTGCGCCGCTGTGCCGGTGCGACCTGGCGGCGGCGTTGTCAGTGGCGGCGGATAAGGTCCCTGACATGGCACGAATCGCGGTGATCGGCGCGGGAATGGGCGCCATGGCGGCCGCCGCTCGGCTGGCCGTGGCGGGCCACCGACCGGTGGTCTTCGAGCGCGCGTCGACGTACGGCGGGGCGCTGGGCCGGATCGAGCGCGACGGCTTCGCGTTCGACACGGGTCCGGGGCTGCTCCAACTGCCCGCGGTCTACCGGGACTTGTTCATCAAGACCGGCAAGGAGCCGCTGGAGGACCTCGTCGGCCTCACCCAGATCGAGCCCGCGGTGCGGCACGTCTTCGCGGACGGCACGACGACGGACCTGCCGAACGCACGGCGGGCAGGCGTCGCCGAGGCCCTGGACGCGTCGGTCGGCGCGGGCGCGGGCGCGCGCTGGTCGGCGTTCGTCAATCGCGCGCGGGAGGCGTGGGACCGCTCGCGGCGCCCGCTGCTCGAAGAGCCGCTGTGGCCGAACTGGCAGGTGCTCGCCGACCGCGAGCCGTACCCCGCGGTCGTGCACAAGCGGGTCCTGCGCAAGGACCGCGCGGCCGCGACGCTCGCCGAGATCGGCGCGCTCGAACTGGGCGGGGAGCCCCGCCTGGTGGCACTCCTCGAGCAGTACGCGCTGGCGTACGGCCTCGATCCCCGTACGGCCCCCGCGAGCGCGGCCGTGCTGCCGTACATGGAGCAGACCTTCGGGACGTGGGCGGTGACCGGCGGGATGCGGGCGCTCGCGGACGCCGTGCACGCGCGCTGTGTGCGGCGCAAGGTCGAGTTCAGATTCGGCTCGGCCGTCACCCGGATCGTGGAGAAGGACGGGCGCGCGGTCGGCGTGGAGCTGGCCGACGGGACCGTCGAGGACGCCGAGTTCGTGGTGGCGGGCGTCGCTCCCGGCGTCCTGGACGGGCTGCTGCCGGGGCGCTCCGTGCGCGCCGGGGGACCTGCCCAGCGCGAGTCGGCGTGGCCGGGCCGGCTGACCGTGCACCTCGCGCTGCGCGGGGCCCGGCCGCAGGACACCCCGCACCGGACGGTGGTGCACACGGCGGACCGGGACGCCGAGCTGGCGTGGCTCTTCGAGAGCGGCGCCGCGCCGTCGGGACCGACGGTGGCGGTGCTGCGCACCGGGGACGCGGCGGGTGTGCCGGACGCCGAGCACGAGGCGGTCACGCTCATGGCGACCGTGCCCGCGCGCGCGGGCGGGGCCGACGTGGAGCGGATGCTCGCTGCGGCCGAGCGGGCGGTGCCCGGGCTGCGCGAGCGGCTGCTGTGGCACGAGGTCCGCACCCCGCAGGACATCGCCGAGGCCACCGGGGCCGAGGGCGGCGCCGTGCCCGGCCCCGCGCTCGCGGCGGCGCGCGGCGAGCTGCTGCACGCGGCGAACACGACGGCGCTGGCGGGCCTGACGACCGTGGGCGGCTGGTCCCACCCCGGCGGCGGGCTGCCGCACGCGGGCATGTCGGGTGCGCTCGTGGCGGGCCTGCTGGTGGAGGGACCGGAGTTCCGCGGCTCGCAGTGAGCCCCGAGCACCTCGGCCGCTCGGGGCGGCTCGCTCAGTACCGGTACTGCTGCTCGTTGTACCCGGTCTCGTTGTACCCGTTGTCGTACCCGGTGTTCGGGTCGTGCTGCGGGTACGTCGGGTACTGCTGCTCGGGCGGCAGTTCACCGCCGTAGGTCTGCTGCTGCTCGTCGCCGTGGCGCTGCTGCGGCACCCAGACGCCGCCGGGAGGCGTGTCTCCGCCGTAGCCCGGAGCCGTCGCGTACGGGTCGGTGTAGCCCTGCCCGGTGGCGTACGGGTCGCCGTACTGAGGCTGCGTCGGGTAGGTCTGCGCCCCGATGTACGGGTCCGAGTACGGCGCGGCGTAGGGCTGCTGCCCGGCGTCGTAGCCGTAGCCCTGCTGGTCGTAGCCGTAGGACCCGGTGTCGTAGCCGTAGTCCTGCGTCCCGTGCGCCGCGTGGGCGGTCTGAGCGTACGCCGTGTCCTGGTAGACGCCGTACTGGCTGGTGTCGTCGGGCATCGGCTCGGGTGCGTACACCGCCGTGCTCTCGGCCGCCGACTCCGGGACGTGCGCGTACTGCTGCGGCGCCGGCTCGTACTCCAGGTCCGAGACCTGGAGCGTCGGGTCCTGGTGCAGCTCCTTCTCGGAGCGGCGGCCCTTGTCGGTGCCGGGGACCCCCGGCATGCCCTTGAGCGACCAGCCCGCGTCGAATCCGCGGCGGAAGGACAGCGTGACGTACGTCTGGCCGATCGCGAAGGCGATGGCCCCGGCCCCGATGACGATCACCGAGGGCAGCAGGACACCGATCACGACTCCGAGGAAGCCGCCGAAGGCCAGCAGCCGCCAGCGCAGCCGCGCCTTGTACTGCAGCAGGACCTCACCGAGGAGCCACAGTGCCACCAGTCCGAACGCGACATAGAGGACCGCCCAGCCCATGTACGCCCCTCTCGTACGGCCGTAGCCCTTGTGGGTACGGCGAAATCAGCCCCGCTCGTGGTGCAGGCCCAGGTTTTCGTAGATCTCCAACGTTGCCGTGGAGTTGTTGAGGGTAATGAAGTGCAGACCCGGCACTCCCTCGTCAAGCAGCTTGGCGCAAAACTCCGTAGCGAACTCGATGCCAATGGAGCGTACAGCGGCCGGATCGTCTTTTGCTGTGAGGATTCGCTCTTTCAACTCCGGGGGGAAGTCCGCGTTGCTCAGCTTGGGCAGGCGTTCGAGCATGCGCACGCTCGTCACCGGCATGCATTCCGGGATGATCGGCGTCTCGCAGCCGGCCGCGGCGACCTTGTCACGCAGCCGCAGGTACTCCTCCGGGTAGAAGAACATCTGCGTGATCGCGTAGTCGGCGCCCGCGCGGCACTTGTCGACGAAATGCCGCACGTCGGAGCCCCAGTCCGCCGAGCGCGGATGCATCGCGGGGAACGCGGCGACGCCGACGCAGAAGTCCCCGGACTCCTTGATCAGTTCAACGAGTTCGGCCGCGTACGTGAGCCCCTCGGGGTGCGAGATCCAGTCGCCCATGGGGTCGCCGGGCGGGTCGCCGCGCACCGCGAGCATGTTCCGGATCCCGGCGTCGGCGTACTGGCCGATGATGTTGCGCAGTTCGGCGACCGAGTGCTCGACGGCGGTGATGTGGGCGACCGGCGTCAGCGTCGTGTCGGCGACGATCTGCTCCGTCTCCTTGACGGTGCCCGCGCGCGTGGAGCCGCCCGCGCCGTACGTCACCGAGACGAAGTCGGGCGACACGGCCTCGACCCTGCGCAGCGCGTTCCACAGGTTGCGCTCGCCCTTCGGGGTCTTCGGCGCGGAGAACTCGAACGAATACGTCGTCTTGCCGGGCGCGAGCATGTCACGCACGGTGCGGGCGCGATCAGTCCTGGTGGAAGCGGTACCTAGGGCCATACGGGCAGGTTACTGACCGATATGCAAAGCCCCTAATCCCCGTCCACCTTGCGGACAGGGCCACAGAACGGCCGCTACCGGCGGGTTCCTTTCCGTTCACCGGAGTCACGCGGTGCGCAGGCGCTTCGCGAATTCGGCCGCGGCCGCGCCCGGATCGTCGGCCTCCGTGATGGCCCGGACGACGACGGCCCTGCGGGCTCCGGCCTCCAGGACCTCGTCCAGGTTCGTGAGGTCGATGCCGCCGATCGCGAACCAGGGGCGGTCCGTGTCCAGGCCCGCCGTGTAGCGCACCAGGTCGAGGCCGGGCGCGTACCGCCCGGGCTTGGTCGGAGTCGGCCAGCAGGGGCCCGTGCAGAAGTAGTCCACGCCCTCCTGGACGGCGGCCGCGGCGGCCTCCTCGTCGGCGTGCGTGGAGCGGCCGATCAGCACCTCGTCGCCCAGGAGGGCGCGGGCCGCGGGGACCGGGAGGTCGCCCTGGCCCAGGTGCAGCACGTCCGAACGGGTCGCGTGGGCGACGTCCGCCCGGTCGTTGACCGCGAACAGCTTGCCGTGGCGGCGGGCCGCCTCGGCGAACACCTCCAGGTGCTCCAGCTCCTCGCCGGCCTCCATGCCCTTGTCGCGCAGCTGCACGATGTCGACGCCGCCGGCCAGCACCGCGTCGAGGAACTCCGGCAGATCGCCCTGGCGCCTGCGCGCGTCGGTGCACAGGTAGAGCCGCGCGTCCGCGAGCAGCGCGCGCTTGGTGTCCGCCATGAAGAGTCCCCCCGTGGGTCGTGCGATGTCGGTGGCGTGCGCACCGCGAGGGTCGCGGTGCGCACGCCGGACGGTTGTCAGGTCAGACGGCGAGCGCCTGGGCGCGGCGCTTCACCTCCGTGCCGCGATTCTCGCTCAGGGCCTGCGCGGGGGTGCCCGGCAGGCTTGGGTCGGGGGTGAAGAGCCACTCCAGCATCTCTTCGTCGCTGAAGCCGTCGTCCCTCAGGACCGTCAGGAGGCCGACGAGCCCCTTGACGATCTTGTCGCCGTCGATGAAGGCGGCGGGCACGTGGAGTGCCCTGTTCTCACCGCGGCGCACGGCGATCAGCTGGCCTTCCTTGACCTGCTGCCGCACACGCGTCACCTCGACATCGAGTTGCTCCGCGATGTCGGGGAGGGTGAGCCAGGCGGGGACGAGAGCATCGATCTTTGCGTCAATCTCGGTCACGGGACAAGCGTGCCATCCCGGACTGACACTCGGAAGCCGGGCCGGTGCGGACGGGCCACCACTCCTCCCTTTCCGCCCCTTCTGTCACGCTCTGTCACGCCGCTGCGGGGCTCACGCCACGGCTGACTTCAGCGGGCGGGCCGGATCCGAGAGCAGTTCCGGGTCGAGCGGGGTCCGCGACTGGATGAGCTTGCGCCCCTGGGCCAGGTCACGCGGCTTGCCGACGGCGAGTACGGCCACCAGGGCACCGTCGCGCAGCCAGCACACCGACCAGGCGGCACCGGCGGGGTCGCCCCGCCACACCGTCGCGTCGGCGCCCTCGTGGTGCCCCGCGTACTGCACGAACCGGCCGAACTGCTCGGACCAGAAGTAGGGCACCGGGTCGTAGACCGCCGGGGTGAGCCCGACGATGTTCGCCGCGACCGTGCGCGGCCCCTGCAGCGCGTTGTCCCAGTGGTGGACCATGAGGCGCTCTCCGTAGCGCCCCGAGGGGAACGACGAGCAGTCCCCCACCGCGTACACATCGGGCACGGACGTGCGCAGCCGCTCGTCCGCGAGCACCTCGCGGTGGGCGCCGAGCTCGATTCCGGAGCCGGCCAGCCAGCGGGTGGCGGGGCGGGCGCCGATGCCGACGACGACGGCCCCGGCGGGCAGCCGCGTGCCGTCGTCGAGGACCACGACGCCGGGCTCGACGCGCTCCACGCGCGCGTGGGTACGCAGCTCGGCCCCGGCGTCGGCGTACCAGGCGGCCATGGGGGCGGCGATCTCGGCGGGCAGCGCCCCGGCGAGGGGCCGCTCGGCGGCCTCCACCACGGTGACCCGGCAGCCCGCCTCACGGGCCGCGGTGGCGAACTCGGCACCGATCCAGCCGGCGCCCACGACCACCACGTCGTGCTGCTCGGCGAGGACGGGGCGCAGCCGCTCGGCGTCGTCGAGGGTGCGCAGCAGGTGCACGCCGGGTACCGCCTGCGCGCCCGGCAGATGGACGGGCTCGGCGCCGGTCGCGACGACCAGTACGTCGTACGGGACCGGTCCCGCGGCCGTGTCCAGCTCGTGGTCGCCCGGCCGCAGCCCGGTCACCTCGCGGCCCAGCTCCAGGGAGACGCCGAGCGCCTCGAAGTCGACGTCGAAGGCCGAGCCCTCCGCCTTGCCGAGCAGCACCGCCTTGGACAGCGGCGGCCGGTCGTACGGCTGGTGGGGCTCGGCGCCGAGCAGTGTGATCGCGCCGGCGAAGCCCTGCTCACGCAGCGCCACGGCGGTCTGCACGCCTGCCATGCCCGCGCCCACGATCACGACGTTCCGCTGCCCCGAAGGCGCTGCACTCCCGCTCCGCTGCTCACTCACAGGATCAACTCTAGGCACCTGATCTTGTGTCAGTCAGCGGTGCGGGCCACTCGCGGGCCGTGACGTCCTGCACACGCGCCGGCGGTTTATCGATCAAGGGCAAGGTCAGTGGCGCGGCTGCCGGGCCGGGTCGAGCAGCTGCTCGACCACGCTGGTCCCGCTGCCCTCCTGCGACTCCCACTCCCAGGTCTCGTCGAGGCGCACCCGGCCGTCCGGGAGCTCGGACACGGTCGAGACGCAGTGCCCGCAGGAGGTGGTCCCGTCGGTCTTCAGCTGCACGTAGCGGAAGTCGAGGCGGTCGCCGGAGCGCGTCCCCACAAGGTGCCCCTCCACGACATCGCCGCCTGTGTAGTCCGCCGAGATCCGGCCGTCCTTCTCCTGGTACGTGAAGCGGGTCCGCGTACCCACCTGGCCCGGGGCCTGGTCGACAACGGGGGACAGAACGAGTCCGTCGAGAGATCGGGCCACGGGCCGGGACTCCCTTACTGGAGGTCGTGGTGAACGGCTAGGGTGGCCAACGTAGAGCACTCGCGGGAGCCCGTACGCAGCGGGCTGAGAGGGAGGCTGGAGCGGCCTTCGACCGTCCGAACCTGATCCGGGTCATACCGGCGAAGGGAGGGGCTTGACGCCCATGTCGTCGACGCCATCCGTTCATTCGCACACCTGCGACGTCCTCGTCGTCGGTGGCGGCATCATCGGTCTGGTCACCGCCTGGCGGGCCGCGCAGCGCGGTCTGTCCGTGGCGGTCGCGGACCCCGAGCCCGGCGGCGGGGCCGCCCGGGTGGCGGCCGGAATGCTGGCCGCCGTCACCGAACTCCACCACGGCGAGCAGACGTTGCTCGGCCTGAACCTCGAGTCCGCGCGCCGCTACCCCGACTTCGCGGCCGAGCTGTCCGAGGCCACCGGGCAGGACCTCGGCTACCGCGCCTGCGGCACGCTCGCGGTCGCGCTCGACGCCGACGACCGCGCGCACCTCAGGGAGCTGCACGCGCTGCAGACGAAGTCGGGTCTTGAGTCCGAGTGGCTCCCGGGCCGCGACTGCCGCCGTCTCGAACCGATGCTCGCTCCGGGCGTGCGCGGCGGCCTGCGGGTCGACGGGGATCACCAGATCGACCCGAGAAGGCTCGCGAGCGCCCTCGTGACGGCCTGCGAGCGCTCCGGCGTGACCTTCCACCGCTCGTGGACCGAAAGGCTCTCTGTCGTACGCGACCGGGCGCGCGGCGCGGTCCTCGCCGACGGCACCGAAGTCGCGGCCGACCAAGTGGTGCTGGCGGCGGGCAGCCGCGGCGGACAGCTCGCGGGCGTGCCCGACGCGGTACTGCCGCCGGTGCGCCCCGTCAAGGGCCAGGTGCTGCGCCTGACGGTGCCGAAGCGGTACGCGCCCTTCCTCAGCCGTACGGTCCGCGCGGTCGTGCGCGGCGGCAACCTCTACCTGGTGCCGCGCGTCAACGGCGAGCTCGTCGTGGGCGCGACCACCGAGGAGCTCGGCTGGGACACCACGGTCACCGCGGGCGGCGTCTACGAACTCCTGCGGGACGCCCACGAACTCGTCCCCGGCATCACCGAACTCCCGCTGACCGAGACCCGCGCGGGCCTGCGCCCCGGCTCCCCCGACAACGCGCCGCTCCTGGGGCCGACCGCGCTGCCCGGCCTCCACCTCGCGACCGGCCACTTCCGCAACGGCGTGCTCCTGACGCCGGTCACCGGCGACACCATGGCGCACGTCCTGACCACCGGTGAACTCCCCGAAGTGGCCCGCCCGTTCACCCCGAAGCGCTTCAGCAGCGCCCCCGTGGAGCAGCCCGCATGAACGTCTACGTCAACGGCGAGCCGCGCACGGTGACCGCGCAGACCACGCTCGACCTCCTGGTCGCCGCGCTCACCACCGCGCCCCGGGGCGTCGCCGCCGCCCTCAACGAAACCGTCGTCCCCCGCACCCAGTGGCCCGCCACGGCGCTCTCCGAAGGAGACCGCGTCGAGGTCCTCACGGCCGTACAAGGAGGCTGAACCGCTCATGGCCGACGACACTTTCGTCCTCGGGGACGACACCTACTCCTCGCGTCTGATCATGGGCACGGGCGGGGCACCGAGCCTCGACGTCCTGGAGCGCGCCCTGGTGGCCTCCGGTACCGAACTCACCACCGTGGCGATGCGCCGCGTGGACGCGAGCGTGCACGGCTCGGTGCTCTCCGTCCTGGAGAAGCTGAACATCCGGGTGCTGCCGAACACGGCCGGCTGCTTCACCGCGGGAGAGGCCGTCCTGACGGCCCGCCTCGCGCGCGAGGCGCTCGGCACGGACCTGGTAAAGCTGGAGGTCATCGCCGACGAGCGCACCCTGCTGCCCGATCCGATCGAGCTGCTCGACGCGGCGGAGACGCTGGTGGACGACGGTTTCACCGTGCTGCCTTACACGAACGACGACCCGGTCCTGGCGCGCAAGCTGGAGGACGTGGGCTGCGCGGCGATCATGCCGCTGGGCTCCCCCATCGGCTCCGGCCTCGGCATCCGCAACCCGCACAACTTCCAGCTGATCACCGAGCACGCGCGCGTACCGGTGATCCTGGACGCGGGCGCGGGCACGGCGTCCGATGTGACGCTCGCCATGGAGCTCGGCTGTGCGGGTGTGATGCTCGCCTCCGCCGTCACCCGCGCGCAGGAGCCGGTCCTCATGGCCGAGGGCATGCGGCACGCGGTGGAGGCGGGGCGCCTCGCGTACCGCGCGGGCCGCATCCCCAAGCGCCATTTCGCCGAGGCGTCCTCGCCCGCGGAGGGCCGCGCGCACCTCGACCCGGAGCGCCCCGCGTTCTGACGCACGCGCCGGTCACGCGGGCGCGCGCGCCGGTCACAGCTGTGCTGCAGTACGGGTCCGGTCCTGCGGCACGGGGGCTGGCTGTCGGTCACTCCTCGTACACTCGCCTGCGTGGACACGACCCTTCAGGACCCGTTGCTCGGGCACGTGCTCGACGGCCGGTACCGCATCGACGCACGCATCGCGGTCGGCGGGATGGCCACGGTCTACAGGGCCGTGGACACCCGCCTCGACCGCGTGCTCGCGATCAAGGTGATGCACCCTTCGCTGGCCGCGGACGTCACGTTCGTGGACCGTTTCATCCGCGAGGCCAAGTCGGTGGCCCGCCTCTCGCACCCCAACGTCGTGGGGGTGTACGACCAGGGCACCGACGGCGCGTACGTGTATCTGGCGATGGAGTACGTCGCCGGCTGCACCCTGCGTGACGTGCTGCGCGACCGGGGAGCGCTGCGGCCCCGCGCCGCCCTCGACATCCTTGAGCCGGTCCTCGCCGCACTGGGAGCGGCCCACCGCGCGGGCTTCGTGCACCGCGACATGAAGCCGGAGAACGTCCTGATAGGGGACGACGGCCGGGTCAAGGTGGCGGACTTCGGTCTCGTACGCGCGGTGGACACGGTCACGAGCACCACGGGGTCGGTCCTCGGCACGGTCTCGTACCTGGCGCCCGAGCAGATCGAGAACGGTACGGCGACGGCGAGCGTGGACGTCTACGCCTGCGGTGTCGTGCTCTACGAAATGCTCACGGGCGGCAAGCCGCACGCGGGCGAGTCCCCCGCCCAGATCCTCTACAAGCACCTCCACGAGGACGTGCCCCCGCCCTCGGCGGCGGTCCCCGGTCTCCCCTACGAGCTCGACGAGCTGGTCGCGTCGGCGACGGCGCGCACCCCCGAGGTGCGCCCGCACGACGCCGTGGCGCTCCTCGCCCAGTCCAGGGACGCCCGCTCAAGGCTCACCGACGCCCAGCTGGACGCGGTGCCGCCGCAGGCCCACGAGACGGAGCACGTGGGGGCCGACGACCGGACGAGCGTGATCCCGCGCGCGTTGGGCACGGCGGTGCAGCTGCCGCTGCCCACGGACTCCGCGGACGCGGCGCCGATCAACCGGACGAGCCGCCTGGAGATGCCGCCCGCGCCGCCCGTCGCGCCCGGTCCGGCCCGCGGCGGCGGTCGCGGCCGCCCGCAGCGCCGCACGCTCGCGATCGTCGCGGCGATCCTGCTGGTCCTCGGCATCGGCACGGGCGTCTGGTACATCAACTCCGGCCAGTTCACGAAGGTCCCGTCGGTCCTCAACCAGACGCAGGTGCAGGCCGAGAAGCGCCTGAAGGACGCGGGTCTGGAGCGGGGCCCGGTCTCCCGTCAGTACAGCGACACGTACAAGCGCGGCACCGTCATGGACAGCGACCCCGCGTCGGGCGACCGCATCCGCGGCGGCGACACGGTGGATCTGACCGTCTCCCGTGGCCCGAAGACCGTGAAGGTCCCCGACCTCGCCGACACCCCGCTCGACAGGGCGAAGAGCGACCTCAAGAAGCGGGGTCTCGAACCGGGCATGACCACCAAGGAGTTCAGCGACGAGATCGCCAAGGGCTCGGTGATCAGCACGGACCCCGCCGCGGGCGACACCCGCAGGGCCGGTTCCGCCGTCTCCCTCGTCGTCTCCAAGGGCTCCCCCATCGACGTCCCCGACGTCACCGGCGAGTCCGAGCAGGACGCCATCGCCGATCTGGAGGACGCGGGCCTGAAGGCCGAGATCTCCACGCAGCGGGTCAACTCCGACGAGGACAAGGGCGATGTCGCCCAGCAGTCCCCCGAGGACGGCAAGCAGCTCGCCGAGGGTGACACGGTGACCCTGACGATCTCCAAGGGCCCGGTCATGGTCGAGGTCCCCGACGTCACGGGCATGAAGGTCGACGAGGCGAATGCGAAGCTCAGCGCTGCGGGCTTCGAGGTGGACGAGAACCGCGGACTGCTCGGCCTGTTCGGCGACACCGTCAAGAGCCAGTCGGTGGAGGGCGGCGACAAGGCCCCGAAGGGCTCGACCGTCACGATCACCATCCGGTAGCCGCAGCCCGGCCCCGGGCGTTCGAGCGGCCATGACACCCTTGGCCGGGTGAACAGCAGCATCCGCAACCCGATCGGCGGCCACGTCCCCGTGGCCGGCGGCCTCGCGAGCGTAGGACTCTCCTACGCCCGTGACCTCAAGGCCGAAACCGTCCAGGTCTTCGTGGCCAACCCGCGCGGCTGGGCGACGCCGCCCGGGAACCCCCAGCAGGACGAGGACTTCCGCGCCCAGTGCGCCGAGGAGAACATCCCGGCGTACGTGCACGCCCCGTACCTGATCAACTTCGGCTCGCACACCGAGGCGACCGTCGACAAGTCCGTGGACTCCCTGCGCCACTCGCTGCGCCGGGCCCGCGCGATCGGCGCCCTCGGCGTGGTCGTGCACACCGGCTCCGCGACCGGCGGCCGGGACCGCGAGGTCGCCCTCGCGCAGGTCCGCGAGCGGATGCTGCCGCTGCTCGACGAGCTGACGCACGACGACGACCCGTTCCTGCTCCTGGAGTCGACGGCGGGCCAGGGCGCCTCGCTGTGCTCGCGCACCTGGGACTTCGGCCCGTACTTCGACGCCCTCGACCGCCACCCCAAGCTGGGCGTCTGCCTCGACACCTGCCACATCTTCGCGGCGGGCCACGACCTCACGGGTCCTGCGGGCATGAAGCAGACCCTGGACCTGCTGGTCGACACGGTCGGCGAGGGCCGCCTCAAGCTGATCCACGCCAACGACTCCAAGGACGTCGTGGGCGCCCACAAGGACCGGCACGAGAACATCGGCTCCGGCCACATCGGCGAGGACCCGTTCCGCGAGCTGCTTGCCCACCCCGCGACCGAGAACGTACCGCTGGTCATCGAGACACCGGGCGGCAAGGAAGGGCACGCGGCGGACGTCGAGCGCCTCAAGGGGCTGCGCGCGTAGGCTCCACACCCGTTGAGGAATACCCCATGGGGGTATACGGTTCCTGTCACTGACAGGAACCGCTCACGGATGTTGGGGGAGCCATGCAGCACGACACTCACGCCGGGCACGAGCACCACACGCACCACGACGCACACGGCACCGGCGGCAAGGTCACCTGGTCCATGGCCGCGCAGGCCACCCTGCACTGCCTCACCGGCTGCGCCATCGGCGAGGTCCTCGGCATGGTGATCGGCACCGCGCTCGGCTGGGGAAACGTACCGACGATGATCCTGGCGATCGTGCTCGCCTTCTTCTTCGGCTACTCGCTCACGCTGCGCGGTGTCCTGCGCGCGGGCGTCGGCTTCAAGGCGGCCGTCCGCGTCGCCCTCGCCGCGGACACCCTGTCCATCGCGGTCATGGAGCTGATCGACAACGGGGTCATCGTGCTGTGGCCGAACGCGATGGACGCCCACCTCTCGGACGCCCTGTTCTGGGGCGCGCTCGCCTCGTCCCTGGCGATCGCCTTCGTGGTGACGACCCCGGTCAACCGCTGGATGATCGGCCGCGGCAAGGGCCACGCGGTGGTGCACCAGTACCACTGACCCCCAGGGGGTACCCGCGACGCGTCGACGAGCCCGGCAGGGGCCTAGAACTCGGGCCCTTCGCCGGGCTGCTCCTGGTACGAGTACCGCTGCTCACGCCACGGGTCGCCCACGTTGTGGTACCCGCGCTCCTCCCAGAACCCGCGCCGGTCCGCCGTCATGTACTCGACGCCGCGCACCCACTTCGGCCCTTTCCAGGCGTACAGGTGGGGCACCACGAGGCGCAGCGGGAAGCCGTGCTCCGCGGTGAGCAGTTCGCCGTCCTTGTGCGTGGCGAAGATGGCCTGCTCGGAGGCGAAGTCGGACAGCCGCAGATTCGACGAGAATCCGTACTCGGCCCACACCATCACATGGGTGACATCGGGCCCGGGCGGGGCCAGGTCCAGGATCGTGGAGGCGCGGACGCCGCCCCACTCGGCGCCGAGCATGCTGAACTTCGTGACGCAGTGCAGATCGCCGAGCACGGTCCCGTACGGCAGCGCCGCGAACTCCTCGTGGTTCCAGCAGTGCTTCTCGCCGTCGGCGGTCGCGCCGAAGACCCTGAACTCCCAGCGCTCGGGGCGGAACTTGGGCACCGGGCCGTAGTGCGTGACGGGCCAGCCGCGCTGCAGTCGCTGCCCGGGCGGAAGCTCCGGCTGCACTGCTCCCCCAGACTCGCGACCCACCGGATGACCCATGCCTCCATCCTGACAGACCTGGAGCAGTGGACGTGACCACGCCCACCCTCGTGGGGCCGCCACGGGCATCGATTGGGGCAACTCCTACTAAGCGTGCACTTACTGGACGCGGTCTTGTGCCGATGCAAGGATGCGCGAAACCTGCCCAGTTACCGCTTGGAAGGAGCCTCTGCGATGCAGGGCGACCCCGAGGTCATCGAGTTTCTCAACGAGCAGCTGACTGCCGAGCTCACGGCGATCAATCAGTACTTCCTGCACGCGAAGATGCAGGACAACTTCGGCTGGACGAAGCTCGCGAAGTACACGCGCGCCGAGTCGTTCGACGAGATGAAGCACGCGGAGGTGCTGACCGACCGGATCCTGTTCCTGGACGGGCTGCCCAATTACCAAAGGCTCTTCCACGTCCGGGTCGGCCAGACGGTGACCGAGATGTTCCAGGCGGACCGGCAGGTCGAGGTCGAGGCGATCGACCGCCTGAAGCGCGGCATCGAGGTGATGCGCGGCAAGGGCGACATCACGTCTGCGAACATTTTCGAGTCGATCCTCGAGGACGAGGAGCACCACATCGACTACCTGGACACGCAGCTCGAACTGGTGGAGAAGCTGGGTGAGGCGCTCTACATCGCGCAGCTCATCGAGCAGCCGGACAGCTGAGCCGATCAGGTTCGCTAGGCGGCGTTCGGCAGTTCCGCAGGCTCCGGCGTCGGCGCGAGGGCCACGGCCGACTCGCCCTGCTCGACCAGTTCCCGGCGGGGGCACGCGCCCCGGCCGAGCAGTGCCTGGATCCGACGCACGCAGGAACCGCAGTCGGTGCCGGCCTTGCAGGCCGACGCTATCTGGCGGGGGGTGCAGGCACCGTCCTCCGCGTGCTTCTTGACCTGTGCCTCGGTGACACCGAAACAGTTGCAGACGAACACGCGGTTCACCTCCCGGTCGGACCTGTCGTCGGGACTGATAAGCAACGCCGCCCCGACTGATCGGTGAGGCTAACCTAACCTTACCCGGCCGATCGGGAGCACAAAAGTACCGTGGGGCGCGGATCCTTGTGATCCGCGCCCCACGGCGTTACCTACAGTGAACCGGGCTCACTGGTCGCGGTACATCTCCGCCACCAGGAACGCCAGGTCGAGCGACTGGCTGCGGTTCAGGCGCGGGTCGCAGGCCGTCTCGTAGCGCTGGTGCAGATCGTCGACGAAGATCTCGTCGCCGCCGCCCACGCACTCGGTGACGTCGTCACCGGTGAGCTCGACGTGGATGCCGCCCGGGTGCGTGCCGAGCGCCTTGTGGACCTCGAAGAAGCCCTTGACCTCGTCCAGCACGTCGTCGAAGCGGCGGGTCTTGTGACCGGAGGCCGCCTCGTACGTGTTGCCGTGCATCGGGTCGGTGATCCAGGCGACCTGCGCGCCGGACGCCGTGACCTTCTCGACCAGCTCGGGCAGCTTGTCGCGGACCTTGTCGGCGCCCATGCGGACGATGAAGGTCAGCCGGCCCGGCTCGCGGTCGGGGTCGAGGCGCTCGATGTACTGCAGCGCGTCCTCGGCCGTCGTCGTCGGGCCGAGCTTGATCCCGATCGGGTTGCGGATCTTCGACGCGAACTCGACGTGCGCGTGGTCCAGCTGACGCGTGCGCTCGCCGATCCAGACCATGTGGCCGGAGACGTCGTACAGATTGCCCGTACGCGAGTCCACCCGGGTCATCGCCGACTCGTAGTCGAGCAGCAGCGCCTCGTGGGAGGCGTAGAACTCGACCGTCTGGAACTCGGCCGGGTCGGTGCCGCAGGCGCGCATGAAGTTCAGCGCGTTGTCGATCTCGCGGGCGAGCTTCTCGTAGCGCTGGCCCGACGGGGACGACTTCACGAAGTCCTGGTTCCAGGCGTGCACCTGGCGCAGGTCCGCGTAGCCGCCCGTGGTGAAGGCGCGCACGAGGTTCAGCGTCGAAGCGGACGCGTGGTACATCTGCTTCAGCCGCTGCGGGTCCGGGATCCGGGCCTCTTCGGTGAACTCGAAGCCGTTCACGGAGTCGCCGCGGTAGGTCGGCAGCGTGACGCCGTCGCGAGTCTCGGTCGGCTTGGAGCGGGGCTTGGAGTACTGACCGGCGATCCGGCCGACCTTCACCACCGGCACCGAGGCGGCGTACGTCAGCACGGCGCCCATCTGGAGCAGGGTCTTGAGCTTGTTCCGGATGTGATCGGCGGAGACACCGTCGAAGGCCTCGGCGCAGTCGCCGCCCTGGAGCAGGAACGCCTCTCCCTTGGCGACGGCGGCCATACGGTTGCGCAGCTGGTCGCACTCGCCGGCAAAGACGAGCGGCGGATACGACTCGAGGTCCGCGATCACATCGCGCAGAGCCTCGGCATCGGGGTACTCGGGCTGCTGCGCCGCGGGCAGGTTTCGCCAGGTGTTGCCAGCGCTCGCGCTGGTCTTAGCGTTCACGGTCACCTCGCAAACATTACGGGGTCACGACGCCGGTCCATTCCCCCGCTCAGCTTTTGAGACGGACGCGACACGTTCGAGCGGCGCCGCCGGGGCATCGGGTACGGTGACGCCCATGTTCGCGCAATTTCTGCACCGCACCTGGTGGTGGACCGCACATCCGGCGGCCCACTGACTGCGCGTACCTGAAACCGCGAAGGCCGCCCGAGGGGCGGCCTTCAGTGTTTTCGACACCGGCTGTTCCTCCTGAACGACTCCCGTCAGTCACTGGAAGGAACCTCCCTGATGCTGGACGCACTGCTCACCGACGATCGCCCCTTCGCTCTCCTGCGCCGTCGCACACCCGGACGTGAGCACGACACGGTCGAGGTCCTGATCGGCGGCGTGAGCGACTATGAGCGGCTCGCCGACATCCCGGAGGGCCTCGCGCTCGTCCCCTTCCGGCAGATCCGGGAACGCGGCTTCGACGTCCGCGACGACGGCACCCCGCTCACGGTCCTCACCCCCGACGAGTCGTACGAGATCCCGCTCGGCGAGGCACTGGAGCAGCTCCCCCGGCACGACGTCCAGGTCGGCGACGGCGGCTTCGACGTCGACGACGACGCGTACGCGGACATCGTCGGCCGGGTGCTGCGCGAGGAGATCGGGCAGGGCGAGGGCGCGAACTTCGTGATCCGCAGGACGTACGAGGGGGAGATCGCGGGGTTCTCGCGGGCCGACGCCCTCGCGCTGTTCAGGCGGCTGCTCGCCGGGGAGCGGGGCGCGTACTGGACGTTCGTCGTGCACACCGGGGACCGGACGCTGGTCGGCGCGAGCCCCGAGGTGCACGTGCGGATGTCCGGCGGCACCGTCGTCATGAACCCGATCAGCGGTACGTACCGCTACCCGGCCGAGGGCCCGACGCCCGAGCACCTGCTGGACTTCCTCGCCGACGGCAAGGAGATCGAGGAGCTGTCGATGGTGGTCGACGAGGAGCTCAAGATGATGTGCACCGTCGGCGACATGGGCGGTGTCGTGGTCGGTCCCCGGCTCAAGGAGATGGCGCACCTCGCGCACACCGAGTACGAGCTGCGCGGGAAGTCGACCCTCGATGTGCGCGACGTCCTCAAGGAGACGATGTTCGCCGCCACCGTCACCGGCTCGCCCGTGCAGAACGCCTGCCGGGTCATCGAGCGGCACGAGGTCGGCGGCCGCGGCTACTACGCGGGCGCGCTCGCGCTCGTCGGCCGGGACGCGGGCGGGGCGCAGACGCTCGACTCCCCCATCCTGATCCGCACCGCCGACATCGACGCCGCCGGTCGGCTGCGCGTCCCCGTCGGCGCGACGCTCGTGCGCGGCTCCGACCCGGTGAGCGAGGTCGCGGAGACGCACGCGAAGGCGGCGGGCGTGCTGGCAGCGCTCGGCGTACGTCCCGCGCGCCCGCGCGAGGAGAGCGCGCGGCCCGCGCTCGCCGACGACCCGCGGGTGCGGGCGGCGCTCGACGGACGGCGCTCGGCCCTGGCCCCGTTCTGGCTGCGGATGCAGGAGCGTACGGGCGAGCTGTCGGGGCACGCGCTCGTCGTCGACGGCGAGGACACGTTCACCGCGATGCTGGCGCACGTGCTGCGTTCGACGGGGCTCGACGTGACGGTGCGGCGCTACGACGAGGAGGGGCTGCGGGAGGCCGCGCTCGCGCACGACGGGCCGATCGTGCTGGGCCCCGGCCCCGGCGACCCCTGCGACCTCGACGATCCGAAGATGCGGTTCCTGCGCTCGCTGACCGCCGAGGTGATCGGCACGCACGAGCACGGTGTGCTCGGCGTCTGCCTCGGCCACGAGCTGATCGCGGCGGAGCTGGGCCTGGAGATCGTCCGCAAGGAGGTGCCGTACCAGGGCGCGCAGACGGACGTCGAGGTGTTCGGGCGGACCGAGAAGGTCGGGTTCTACAACAGCTTCGTGGCGTCCTGCGACGACGAGACCGCGACCGAGCTGACGGCGCACGACGTGGAGGTCAGCCGGGACCGGTCGACGGGCGAGGTGCACGCGCTGCGCGGTCCCTCCTTCGCGGGCGTGCAGTTCCACCCGGAGTCGGTGCTGTCGCTGCGCGGCGCCGGGATCGTCCGCGAGGTCCTGGGTCAGCTGCTGGACTCGGCGGGCACCAGCACGTTCTCGGAGCGGCGGCCCGCCTGAAAGTCGAGGACGTTCTGCACCGTGGTGTCGATGATCTGCCCGACCGCGTCCACGGTGTAGTACGCCTGGTGCGACGTGACCAGGACGTTCGGGAACGTGACGAGGCGGGCCAGGGTGTCGTCCTCGACGACGTCGAGCGACTTGTCGAGGAAGAACAGGCCCGCCTCGGCCTCGTACACATCGAGGCCGACACCGGCGAAACGGCCCTCGCGGAGCTCGGTGACGAGGGCCTTGGTGTCGATGAGACCGCCGCGGCTGGAGTTGATCAGGATCGCGTCGTCCTTCATGGCGCGCAGCGCGGCGGCGTCGACGATGTGCTCGGTGGAGGGCAGCAGCGGGACGTGCAGGCTGATGACGTCGGCCTCGGCGAACAGCTGCTCCTTGTCGACGTACTTCATGCCGAGCTCGACGCAGTTCGGGTTCTCGGCGACGTCCCAGCCCAGCAGCTTCATGCCGAAGCCGTGCGCGATCCGGGTGAAGGCCTCGCCGATCTTGCCGGTGCCGAGCACGCCCACGGTGCGGCCCCGCAGGTCGCGGCCCATCAGGCCGTCGAGGCGGAAGTCGAAGTCGCGGGTGCGGGTGCTGGCGCGGACGATGCGGCGGTTGACGGCCATCGCGAGGGTCCAGGCGAACTCGGCGACCGAGTACGGCGAGTAGTACGAGACGCGGGACACGGTCAGGCCGAGCCGCTCGGCGACCTGCAGGTCGATGTTGTTGAAGCCCGTGGAGCGCTGGGCGATCAGCTGCGTGCCGCCGGCCGCGAGGGTCTGCAGCACACGATGGTTGAGGGTGGCGTTGACGCTCGTGGAGATGATCTCGTAGCCGGCCGCGATCGGGGCGGTGTCCTCATTGAGGAACACGTCCAGACAGCGGACGTCGTGGTGCCCCTTGAAGGCCTTCTCGATCAGGGGCTTTTCGTCGGATTGCACACCAAAAGCGAGGATCTCCATGCCCGCGAGCCTAAGCCTCAGCCGAAGAACACGCCCACTTCTTCGTACAGCGCCGGGTCCACCGTCTTCAGCCGAGACGTCGCGTCGGCGATGGGTACGCGCACGATGTCCGTCCCCCGCAGCGCCACCATCTTCCCGTAGTCCCCGTCCCGCACCGCCTCGATGGCGTGCAGCCCGAACCGCGTGGCCAGCCACCGGTCGAAGGCGGACGGCGTGCCACCGCGCTGCACGTGGCCGAGGACCGTGGTCCGGGCCTCCTTGCCCGTGCGCTTCTCGATCTGTTTCGCCAGCCACTCCCCCACGCCGGAAAGCCGCACGTGCCCGAAGGAGTCCAGGGACTCGTCCTTCAGCACCATGTCGCCGTCGCGCGGCATCGCCCCCTCGGCGACGACCACGATCGGGGCGTACGAGGAGCGGAAGCGGGAGGTGACCCAGGCGCAGACCTGGTCGACGTCGAAGCGCTGCTCGGGGATGAGGATGACGTTGGCCCCGCCGGCCAGGCCCGAGTGCAGCGCGATCCAGCCCGCGTGCCGCCCCATGACCTCGACGACGAGGACCCGCATATGCGATTCGGCGGTGGTGTGCAGCCGGTCGATGGCCTCGGTGGCGATGCCGACGGCCGTGTTGAAGCCGAAGGTGTAGTCGGTGGCGGAGAGGTCGTTGTCGATCGTCTTCGGTACGCCGACCGCGTTGACGCCGTACTCGTCCGTGAGCCGGGCCGCGACGCCGAGGGTGTCCTCGCCGCCGATCACTATGAGGGCCTCGACCTCCTGCTTGGCGAGGTTCTCCTTGACGCGGCGGATCCCGTTCTCCTCCTGCAGCGGGTTGGTCCGCGAGGAGCCGAGCACGGTGCCGCCGCGGGGCAGGATGCCGCGCACCGCGGGGATGTCGAGAGGGACGGTGTCGTTCTCCAGGGGGCCGCGCCAGCCGTCGCGGAACCCGACGAACTCGTAGTCGTACTCCTGAACGCCCTTGCGCACGATGCCCCGGATGACAGCGTTCAGTCCGGGGCAGTCACCGCCTCCGGTCAATACTCCGACCCTCATGGCGTAACTCCCTTGTCACGGCGAGTGGTTGGGGGCCACTCTCCCGCGCGGGATCAGTCGTCGTCCAGACCGCGCTCGATCGCGTAGCGGACGAGCTCCACCCGGTTGTGCAGCTGGAGTTTGCCGAGGGTGTTCTGCACGTGGTTCTGGACCGTGCGGTGCGAGATGACCAGGCGCTCGGCGATCTGCTTGTAGCTCAGGCCCTTCGCGACGAGGCGCAGCACCTCGGTCTCGCGGTCGGTGAGCTGCGGGGCGGCCGTCCCGGCGGCGTCGCCCGAGGGGGCCGGGTCGGAGGCGAGGCGCCGGTACTCGCCGAGGACCAGGCCCGCGAGGCCGGGCGTGAACACGGGGTCGCCGACGGCGGTGCGCCCCACCGCGTCGATCAGCTCCTCCGTGGAGGCGGACTTGAGCAGATAGCCGGTGGCCCCGGACTTGACCGCTTCCAGCACGTCGGCGTGCTCACCGCTCGCGGACAGCACGAGGACGCGCAGGGACGGATCGGCGCCGACCAGTTCCTTGCACACCTGGACGCCGGGCTTGGCCGGCAGGTTCAGGTCGAGAACGAGCACGTCGGGGCCCGCGGCCTGCGCGCGGCGCACCGCCTGCTCCCCGTCACCGGCCGTGGCGACGACCTCGAAGCCGGCCGCGCCCAGGTCGCGGGCCACGGCGTCGCGCCACATCGGGTGGTCGTCGACCACCATGACCTTGATGGATCCGTTCGACTCGCTCATCGCGCCTGTCCTGCCTTCCCCCGTGGCCCCTGAGGGCTCTTTCCGAACTGCTTCACTTACTTCAACTACTTCTTCGGTACGCGCAGTTCGACCTCGGTCCCCTGGCCGGGTACGGAGATCAGCTCGGCGGTGCCGCCGATGTCGCGCAGGCGGCCCCGGATCGACAGGGCGACGCCGAGCCGCCCCTCCCCCTCGGCCTGCGCGAGGCGGCCCTCCGGGATGCCGGGCCCGTCGTCCCGCACCGTCACGATGACCGCTTCCGGCTCGTCCTCGACGAGGATCCACGCCTGCGCGTCCTCGCCCGCGTGCCGACGCACATTGTCCAGTGCGGCACTGACGGCGGCGGCCAGTTCGCGGGCGGCGGCGGGCCGCATCGGCACCGCGGCGCCCGGCTCCGAGAAAGTGATGCGTCCACCGGCGTGCCCGGCGAGCAGGGGGCGCAGATCGCGGGGTTCCGCGCCGTCGTCCTCCGCGTCCGCGGCCGCGGGTTCCATGACGGTGCGCACGACGGCGCCCTCGCCCGCCGACTCCTCGGACGCGCGCGAGGCGGGTACCAGGCCGCCGGCGACCAGCGTGCGCAGCGCGACCTCCTGCTCGCCCGCCATCCGGCCGAGCTCCGCGGCCTCGCCGCCCAGGGCGGTGCCGCGGCGCTGCACCATCGCGAGGACCTGCAGCACGCTGTCGTGGATGTCGCGGGCGAGGCGCTCCCGCTCGCGCGTCGCCGCCTCGATCTCCAGGGCGCGGGCGAGGGTGCGCTCGGAGGCGCGGGCCACCTCCACGACGTAGCCGATCGCGATGGAGGCGATGCAGACCAGCAGCACGCTGTGGATGAGGCCGCGGGTGATGTCGCCGCGCTGCGCGACATTGGCGACGCCGATGAGCAGGGACGCGCCGGCCGCCCACCGCCAGCCGCCCTTGAGCGCCCAGGCGAGGACCGCGCCCGCCGTCCAGATCGACGGCAGTGTGGAGCCGCCGGTGACGGCCCGCTCGTGCCCGGCGACCGGTGAGAGCAGAATGCCGGCGACGGCGATCGTCAGGTCGAGGGTGAGGAACCGCTTGGTGCAGCGCCGGGCGCCGGACACCTGCGGCAGCGTCGCGACGGTCCACACCGCGAGGACCGCGAAGTAGGCGACGCCGACCCACGGACGCTCGTACACCTCGTAGGAGGAGGCGAAGAGCCCGATCGCGTAGACGAGGGTCAGGACGCGGTACCCGGTGAGGGCGCGCCACAGCGGCTGTTCGACCGACATCCGCACGACCCGCTCACGGCCGACCGTGTTCCCCATGTCCCCTGTCCCCCGCCCTCGGCACCTCTGGGTACTTCCCCGGGAACGACGCGACTACGAGCCGCCCCGTTCCTTCTCCAACGCCTTCTTCGCCGCTTCCTTCTCGGCCTTTTCCGCCTTGGCCGCCTTCTCGGCGGCCTTCTCCGCGTCCGCGATCTGCCGCTTGGCGGCGGTCGCGTACATGTCGACGTACTCCTGGCCGGAGAGCTTCATGATCTCGTACATGACCTCGTCGGTCACAGCCCTGAGGACGAAGCGGTCGCCCTCCATGCCGTGGTAGCGGCTGAAGTCGAGCGGCTTGCCGATGCGGATGCCCGGCCGCATCAGCTTCGGCATCACCTTGCCCGGAGGCTGGATCTTCTCGGTGTCGATCATGGCGACGGGGATGACGGGGGCGCCGGTGGACAGCGCCACGCGCGCGAGGCCGCCCGGCTTGCCCCGGTAGAGGCGCCCGTCGGGCGAGCGCGTGCCCTCCGGGTAGATGCCGAACAGCTCACCGCGCTCCAGGACCTCGATGCCGCTCTTGATGGCGGCCTCGCCGGCGCCCCGCGAGCCGGAGCGGTCCACGGGCAGCTGGCCGACGCCCTTGAAGAACGCGGCCGTCAACTTGCCCTTGACCCCGGGGGTGGTGAAGTACTCCGCCTTCGCGATGAAGGTGACCTTGCGGTCGAGGACGGCGGGCAGGAAGAACGAGTCGGAGAACGAGAGGTGGTTGCTGGCGAGGATCGCGGGCCCTTCCTCGGGGATGTTCTCGAGGCCCTCCACCCACGGCCGGAAGCCGAGCTTCAGCGGCCCGCCGATGGCCACCTTCATTGCGCCGTAGATCAACCCTCTGCCTTCCCTAGTGCCCGGACCTCGTCCCCGGACCAGTCCGAGGGTCCGACCTTAACCCGCTGGGCCGCCCCGGGGCCCGACGACCCTGGTCGGTGTCAGTCCGGTCGCGTACCGTGAGGTGCACGTCCCCGTTGCTCGTCCGTCCACCGTTTCTCTGCCATGAACAGGAGACCGAAGGTGCCGGTCCTTCCTGGAGCCGAGCCGTACCGCCACGAAGGCGGCGAGGTCGGCGTCCTCCTCTGTCACGGATTCACCGGGTCACCCCAGTCGCTGCGGCCCTGGGCCGAGTACCTGGCGGAGCGCGGTCTCACCGTCTCCCTCCCGCTGCTGCCGGGCCACGGCACGCGCTGGGAGGACCTGGCCGTCACCGCGTGGCAGGACTGGTACGCGGAGGTGGACCGCGCCCTGCGCGAGCTCACGGAGCGCTGCTCCAAGGTCTTCGTCTGCGGCCTGTCGATGGGCGGCGCGCTCGCCCTGCGCCTCGCGGCCCGGCACGGGGACGAGATCGCGGGCCTCGTCCTGGTGAACCCGGGGAACAAGGTGCACGACCTGGCCGCGCACACCCTCCCGGTCACCCGGCACCTCGTGCGCTCGGTCAAGGGCATCGCCAGCGACATCGCCAAGGAAGGTGTGACGGAGCTCGGCTACGGCCGGATGCCGCTGCACGCGGTGCACCAGCTGCGCGGCTTCTTCCGGGTCGTGGACCGCGAACTGCCGCAGGTGACCCAGCCGTTGGTGGTCCTGCACAGCGTGCAGGACCACGTCGTGCCGCCCGTCGACTCGGCGCGTGTCCTCGGCCGCGTCTCGTCCACGGACGTCACGGAGATCCTGCTGGAACAGAGCTACCACGTGGCGACGTTGGACCATGACGCGGACCGGATCTTCGAAGAGAGCTACGCGTTCTTCGACCGGCTCGCCCCCGAAGTCGGCAAGATCCCCAGCGCGGGCGTGGAAGGGACGACCACCGGTGACTGAGCAGGAGCGCGGCGGGTCCGAGCGGCCGGAGAGCTCGGACTCGGAAGGCCAGGAGGAGAGCGGCGGGCAGTCGCGCGACCCCTTCCTGCCGACCGACGAGGACGCGGCGTGGGCGGCGATCGTCGCCGGTTACGGGGAGGAGCCGCCGGACCCGCCGGGCGCCAAGCCGTTCAAGTCGGTCGAGGACCTGGCCCTGCTCGAACCGGAGACCAACGACGCGCCAAAGCGGTCGGCCGACGCCGAGCGGGACACTCCGCAGAAGGACACCCCGGCGTCGAACCGGGACGAGGACCGCAGCGAGGACAAGGACCAGGGCCGGGACAAGGACGAGGGCGGGAAGCGCCCCCTCGGCTCCTCGATCTCCTTCGCGCCCGGCATCGCCGCCACCCCCGGCCCGCGCGACCACACGGCGCCCGAGGCCTCGGACGACGACTTCGACGGGGACGACGAGGGCCACTTCGTCCCGCCGGAGCCGCCCCCGCTGCCGGAGGGCGACGTCACGTCCAAGTTCGCCTGGCTCGCGGTGGTCGGCGGACCCGTCCTGCTGCTCCTCGCGGTGCTGCTCAACTGGGACATGACGTGGTGGCTCGCGACGCTCTGCATCGGCGGCTTCCTCGGCGGCTTCGGCACGCTCGTCGCCCGGATGTCCCCGGGTGACGACGACGGGGACGACGATCCGGGTCGCGGCGCCGTGGTCTGAGGCTAGGCGGCGGGAAGACGGAGGGCGGCAAGCACCGGCAGATGGTCGGTGGCCGCCCTCATCTCGTTAACGTCCAGGAAGTCCGGCACCCCGCACCCGAGCACCTCAATGCCCTTGGTGGCGAGGATCGCGTCGATCCGCTGATGGGGATCGTCCGGCGTCGAGGTGTACTCGCCGCCCCAGGGGCGCGTCGCCCGGGCGTCCTGGAGGGTGCTCGCGAGCCGCCGGAAGGTGCGCCCGCCGGGCCGCTCGTTGAGGTCGCCGCCCACGACGACGTGCGGCACCCCCGCGGCCTCCATCGCCGCGACCCGGTCGAGGAGCATCCCGCCCTGCGCGTACCGCTCGTCCTTCTGCAGGCTCAGATGGCAGCTGACGACGCCGAGCCGTGGGCCACGCCGGCCCCCGAACCGTACGACGGCGGTCGCGAAGCCGCGCCGGTGCAGTCCCGGCGTGAGCGGGAGCAGCACGTCCTCGGTGCGCTCGACGGTGGCCCGCAGCGAGCAGAGCAGCGCGGGCCCGGCGGCGCTGCCGCCCCCGGAGAGGACCACCAGATCGGCGGCGCGGGCCAGCCGGGCGAGGTGCTTGCGCCAGCGGAAGAACCGGGGCGCCTCCTGGATCAGTACGAGGTCCGGGGCGCAGGCCTTCATCACCCGGGCGAGGGCGACGGGGCTGTCGCGCATCGAGCGGATGTTGTAGCTGAGGACGCGGATGACGGCCGAACCGTCGGGTTCCGTACGGGAGTTGGGCAGTTCTTCGGTGCGTTCGGGGAGCGAGCCGGAGTCCATGAAGATCAAGATACGCCGGTGCCCGCCGCCCCAGCGGGGAACGACGGGCACCGGTTGCGTATGTACGTCACATGACGGGGTCGGGCTCCCGCGCGAGGTCGGCGGCGCCGACCATGCCCGCCTTGTTGCCCAGCTGGGCGGCGATCACATCGGCGACCGGCCGCCAGTTCCCGCCGACCAGCCACCGCTTGTACGACTTGCGGATCGGGTCGAGGACCAGCTCGCCCTCGTCGGAGAGGCCGCCGCCGACGATGAACGCCGACGGGTCGAACAGCGAGGCCAGGTCGGCCAGGCCCGCGCCGGCCCAGCGGGCCAGCTCGCGGTACGAGTCGACGGCCACGGGGTCGCCCTCGCGGGCGGCCGTGGAGATGTGCTTGCCCTCGATGCCCTCGGGGCTGCCGTCGCCGAGCGAGAGCAGGTACGAGGCGTTCTCCGGCGTCGCGTTCGCCCGCTGCTTCGCGTAGCGGACGAGCGCGCGGCCCGAGGCGTACTGCTCCCAGCAGCCCTGAGAGCCGCAGCCGCACAGCAGGCCGTCCGGCACCATGCGGATGTGGCCGAACTCGGCGGCCACACCGAAGTGGCCGCGACGCAGCTTGTTGCCGATGATGACGCCACCGCCGAGGCCGGTGCCGAGGGTGATGCAGATGACGTTGCGGTGGCCCTTGCCCGCGCCGAACTTGTACTCGCCCCAGGCGGCCGCGTTCGCGTCGTTCTCGACGACGACGGGCAGCTTGACGCGCGCCTCGACCTTCTCCTTCAGCGGTTCCTGGCGCCAGTCGATGTTCGGCGCGAAGTACACGGTGGAGCGCTGGCGGTTGACGTAACCGGCGGCACCGATCCCCACGCCCACGATGTCGTGTCCGGCCCGGGCACCCTCAACGGCCGAGGCGATCGCGTCGACGATCCCGTCAGGCGTGGAAGGCGTCGGCACCTTGAACGTGGAGAGGATGTTGCCGTCCTCGTCGACCACGCCGGCCGCGATCTTCGTGCCGCCGATATCGACGCCGATGGTGAGTCCCATGAATCCCTCAGTTCGGTCGAGCCCCGCTATGGCCCACCTTAACCGAGCAGGGGTCTGCCGTTGGATTCCCGTTGTTCGCCCGAAGGGCACCCGGCAGACGGGATCCGACGGCAGTCACCTGGTTTCAGTCCGCGTTCAGTCCAGGTCGATGTGCTCCCCGCCTCCGGAGCCCTCGTCCTTGGGCTTCGGCGGAGGCGTCGGTTCCTGGGTGCGTTCGGTCCAGCGGCGCTCCTGGCCCTCGACCGCGGAGCGGTAGGCGGCGAGCAGTTCGTTGCCCGCGGCTGCCAGGTGGTCGAACACGTCCGAGTTCCGGTCGATGACCGGCTCGATGACGGAGCGGGCCTGCCGGGCGGCCTGCTTGGCGACCTGCTCGGCGGTGCCCTGGGCGACCGAACCGAGGAACGGGGCCTGCACGGACGAGAGCTTGTCGGTGACGGCGTCGACGAGCTTCTTCAGCTCCTCGGCGGCGGATCCGGGCGGCGGCCCGGACTCGGCCCTGCGGCGGGCCCGCTCAGCCTGGAGATCCTCGGCGCACGCCTTCTCCCACGCGTCGGCGTCGACCTGGTGGGCGGGCTGCTCGGTGGCGTCGCTCATGACGGCTGACTCCTGCGGAGAGCTGGACCGGTTACGCCTTCGACGTTACCCGAACGGACGCGCCGCGTTCACCGGGTCTGCGCGGCACAATCCTCCGGGCGCCCGCCCGGACCGGCTGTCTTCTCCTGCCGGGGGTCCGGGGGTGTCCCCCGGGAGAATCAGTCCCGGGTCTGCGGCCACAGATCGGGGTCGGGGGCGAAGCGGACGCGGAGTTCGCCGTCGACGAGTCCGGCGCCCGCCACGGTGCAGCGGCGGGGCGCGGAGGGCAGCGGAACGATACGGCGGAACGCACCCGCGCCGACGACCAGTTCGTCGCCGCGCCGCACCAGGCTCAGCTCCTCGCGGACCGCCCCGGGCAGCGGTATCCGCCACACCAGGACGCCGTCCTCGCCGAGCCGGTCCTCCACGGGCCACGGGGTGCGGGGACCCGGCACGGCCACCGGCACCGGTACGTCCAGGTCCTCGGGGCGCGGGTCGCGGCCCAGGTGGGGCAGCTCGTGCGCGCCGGGCCACTCGGCGACGACCTTGCGCTGGCGGGCGGCGGCGTCGGCGAGCCACGGGTCGGTGGAGCCGTCGGGGAGCACCCGGTTGGCGACGACCGACTCGACGTCGAGTCCGTGCAGGGCGAGGCCGGTACGGGTGGTGCGCAGTGTCTCGGCGGCGGCCCTGGTGGGCTCGGCGACGAGTCGTACGCGAGTGGTGGCGGCGTCGACCACGGCCTGCGCGGCGGCGAGTTCGGCGTCCCAGCGGGCGGCGGACTCGTAGAGCCACTGCGCGGGCATCGGCACTCCGGCGAGCCGGCCGAGGACGGGGCGCAGGGCGCGCGCGGCCTGGCGCTCCGCGGGGAGCAGTCGGCGCAGATAGCGGCGCAGCTGTTCGGGCAGGGCGAGGACGGCGACGGCGCGGGGGGCGGCCGGCAGGTCGACGACGACCAGGTCGTACGTCTCCTCGGCGCTGCCCCGAAGGGCCCGCAGCAGCGCGAGTTCCTCGCTGCCGGGCAGCGGGGTGACCTCGTCGGTGTCGAACCGGGTGGCGCCGAGCAGTTCGAGGCCGGAGGCCGCGCGTTCTTGAAGGGCGAGGAGGTCGCGGCGGAAGTCGTCGGCGGGGGTGAGCCGGGTGACGTCGACGTCCTCGACCCCGTCCACGGGATCCGCGGTGATCAACCGCGTACGCAGCCCTTGCCGGGCGGCCTTCTGAGCTGTGGCGGCGGCGACGGTGGTGCGGCCGGCGCCGCCGGGGCCGGTGACGAGAAGGGTGCGCATGAGGTGTGAGGTTACCTGGGTGCACGCCACGGGGCTCCGCCCCGGACCCCACTGCCCATGCGCCGCAGGGGGCCTAGGGCCTGTCGTTTGGATCAGGCCCTAGCTCCCCGACTCGACCCGCTTCTTCAGGCCCGCCAGCGCGCGGTCGATGATGACCTTCTCCGCCTTGCGCTTGATCATGCCGAGCATGGGGATCTTCACGTCGACCGTGAGGGAGTACGTGACCTCGGTCCCGGAACCCGCGGGCTTCAGGACGTAGGAGCCGTCGAGGGAACGCAGCATCTGGGACTTCACGAGGGTCCAGGACACCTCGTTCTGACCCGCCCAGGTGTACTTCAGCGTCTGGTCGTCCTTGATCGCCCCGGCGTCCATCACGAGCCGGACCTGCTCGGCGCGGCCGGCCTCGTCCTCGGCGATGACCTCCGCCTCCTTCACCTCACCCGTCCAGTCCGGGTAGCGGGCGAAGTCGGCGATCACCCCCATGACATCGGCAGGGGCCGCCTCGATCGTGATGCTCGAGCTGGTGTGTTCCGCCATCGCCGTGGCTCCTCCAGATACCGGTCAGGGTGCGCCGTGCCTGCCTACGCGTGTGTCGCGTGAAGGCTATCGCGCGTACGGCGCCGCGCTGTCACCACTCCAGCGCCCACGGCCTGCCCGAGCCCGCGAAGTGCCCGACGTTCACGCACTCCGTGGACCCGATCCGCATCCGCCGCGCGAGCGGCTGGTGGACGTGGCCGAAGAGCGAGTACCGGGGACGGGTGCGGCGAATCGCCTCCAGGAGGGCGCGGCTGCCGCGCTCGAAACGCCGCGCCACCGTGTCGTAGACGAGATCGGGGACCTCCGGCGGAATGTGCGTGCACAGCACGTCGACCTCCCCCACGGCCTCGATCTTCGCGGCGTACTCCTCGTCGTCGATCTCGTACGGCGTGCGCATCGGGGTGCGCAGGCCGCCGCCGACGAAGCCGAAGACCCAGCCGCCTATCTCGACGCGCTCCCCGTCGAGCACGGTCGTGCCGGGCGCGGCGTACTCCCGCCAGAGCTGCGGCATGTCGACATTGCCGTAGGTGGCATACGTCGGAGTGGGGAACGCCGCGAACATCTCCGCGTACTGCTTGCGCACCGCTTTTTCGATGGCGGGCACACGGTCTATGCCGGCCCAGAGTTCCCGTCCGAAGGCCCGTGCCTCCTCGAAGCGGCGGGCCGTGCGCAGTTCAACGATGCGGTCCGCGTTCTCCTCACCGAACAATTCGGGGAAAATGCCGCGCGCATGATTTGCGTAATCAAGGAACAACACCAGGTCACCGAGGCAGACGACGGCATCGGCGCCGTCTCCGGCTCGTGCGAGGTCGGTGGAGTTTCCGTGCACATCGCTGACCACATGTACGCGCATGCCGATCACCCTAGGACGATGGGTCCCCGGATGGATAGAGGCCGCCGGACCTGCGGTTACTTCCGAGTCAGGAGGCTTCTGGACTAGGGTGCGAGAAGAGTCGCGGCGACATGTGACGCAGCGTACATCTGGTCCGACCCCCCTACCGAAGAAGCAGTACCGGTGGGTAACGTCCGGGCAGTCCAGTCGTGTTCAGTTCAAGCAATGAGTTCCGTCCGTTCGGGGCGGAGAATTCATTGATGCACTGTGCACCTGCCCGATCTTGGACCGCACCGACGCATCACAGAAGAGTCGTGGCGCCGGCGCCCTATGAGGAGCAGCAGTCTTGCGCGAGTTCAGCCTTCCCGCTTTGTACGAGGTCCCTGCGGACGGCAATCTGACCGACATCGTTCGCAGAAACGCCGCGCAGCATCCGGACGTCGCCGTGATCGGCCGCAAGGTCAACGGCACGTGGCAGGACATCACGGCCGTCCAGTTCCTCGCCGAGGTGCGCGCGACCGCCAAGGGCCTGATCGCCTCCGGCGTACAGCCCGGCGACCGCATCGGCCTCATGTCGCGCACCCGCTACGAGTGGACGCTGCTCGACTTCGCGATCTGGAGCGCGGGCGCGATCACCGTTCCCGTCTACGAGACCAGCTCGCCCGAGCAGATCCAGTGGATCCTCGGCGACTCGGGCGCGGTCGGCATCCTCGTCGAGACGGACACGCACGCGGCGGCCGTCGGCTCCGTGCGCGACCGGCTGCCGCAGCTGCAGCACCTCTGGCAGATCGAGGCCGGCGGCATCGAGGAGCTGCACCGCGTCGGCGCCGAGCTCTCCGACGGGATGGTCGACGACCGCAGCGCGATCGCGAAGGCCGACGACCCGGCGACCATCGTCTACACCTCGGGCACCACCGGGCGCCCCAAGGGCTGTGTCCTCACGCACCGCAGCTTCTTCGCGGAGTGCGGCAACATCGTGGCGCGCCTCGGCCCGCTGTTCCGCACCGGCGAGTGCTCGGTGCTGCTCTTCCTGCCGGTGGCGCACGTCTTCGGCCGCCTCGTCGAGGTCGCCTCGCTGATGGCCCCGATCAAGCTGGGCCACGCCCCCGACATCAAGCAGCTCACCGATGAGCTGGCCGCCTTCAGGCCTACGCTGATCCTCGGTGTGCCGCGCGTCTTCGAGAAGGTCTACAACTCGGCGCGGGCCAAGGCGCAGGCCGACGGCAAGGGCAAGATCTTCGACAAGGCCGCCGACACGGCGATCGAGTACAGCCGCGCGCTGGACACCCCGAACGGTCCCTCGCTGGCCCTGAAGCTCAAGTACAAGACGTTCGACAAGCTCGTCTACGGCAAGCTGCGCGCCGTCCTCGGCGGGCGCGGCGAGTACGCGATCTCGGGCGGGGCGCCGCTCGGCGAGCGGCTCGGCCACTTCTTCCGCGGCATCGGCTTCACGGTCCTGGAGGGCTACGGCCTCACCGAGTCCTGCGCGGCCACGGCGTTCAACCCGTGGGACCGCCAGAAGATCGGCACGGTGGGTCAGCCGCTGCCGGGCTCCGTGGTCCGGATCGCCGACGACGGCGAGGTGCTGCTGCACGGCGAGCACCTCTTCACCGGCTACTGGAACAACCAGGGCGCCACTGAGGAGGCGCTGGCCGACGGCTGGTTCCACACGGGTGACATCGGCACCCTCGACGAGGACGGCTACCTGCGGATCACCGGCCGCAAGAAGGAGATCATCGTCACGGCGGGCGGCAAGAACGTCGCCCCGGCCGTGATCGAGGACCGGATCCGCGCGCATGCGCTGGTCGCGGAGTGCATGGTCGTCGGCGACGGGCGGCCCTTCGTGGGCGCGCTCGTCACCATCGACGAGGAGTTCCTCGACAAGTGGGCCGCGGACCACGACAAGCCGGCCGGGTCCACGGTGGCCTCGCTGCAGCACGACCCCGACCTGCTGGCCACGGTGCAGGCGGCCGTGGACGACGGCAACGCGGCGGTGTCCAAGGCGGAGTCGGTCCGCAAGTTCCGCATCCTCGGTGCGCAGTTCACGGAGGAGTCGGGCCACCTGACGCCTTCGCTGAAGCTGAAGCGCAATGTGGTGGCGAAGGACTACGCGGACGAGATCGAGGCGATCTACCGCGGGTAGCGGTACCGGGTGGCATCCGCCGGGCGCGCGTTTGTGCGCTGCGGCGGATGTCGCGTTTCGGCCCCCGACAGCTCACGCCACGGGGCTCCGCCCCGGACCCCGCGCCTCAATCGCCGGCGGGGCTTGATTGGCTCACCCGCCGCCGAAGCTTGAATTGCCCGGGCCTTGGGCGGCAGGGTGGGCAAGGCGGCCCCCGGTGCCGGGCACCCGCTACAACAGCCGCCGCAACCGCTCCGCCAGCAGGTCCCAGCGCCACTTCTCCTCGACCCATTCGCGGCCCCGCTCACCCATGCGGCGCCGCAGCTCCGGGTCCTGAAGGAGTGTCACGATGCGGTCCGCGGACTCCGATTCCGAGCCGCCCCGGACGACCCAGCCCGTCTCCCCGTCGAGCACCGCGTCCGGCGCCCCACCGGAGTCACCGGAGACGACCGGGAGCCCGGTCGCGGAGGCCTCCAGGTAGACGATGCCGAGGCCCTCGACATCGAGCCCGCCCCGCCGCGTACGACACGGCATCGCGAACACGTCCCCCGCCCCGTAGTGCGCGGGCAGCTCCTCCCACGGCACGGATCCCGTGAAGCGCACCGAGTCCGCGACCCCGGTCTCCACCGCCAGCTTGCGCAGGTCCTTCTCGTACGGCCCGCCGCCGACGATCAGCAGCACCGCGTCCGGCACCGCCGCCAGGATCTTCGGCATCGCGAGGATCAGCGTGTCCTGCCCCTTGCGCGGCACCAGACGCGACACGCACACCACCACCGGACGCTCGCTCAACCCCAGCCGCGCCCGCACCACGTCCCCACCCGACCCCGGGTGGAACGTCTTCTCGTCGACCCCCGGCGGGAGTTGTTCCATCCGCGAGGCCGCCTCCGGCGTGAGCGCCGCCGCGATGCGCGAGCGCGTGTACTCGCCGAGGTACGTGATCGTGTCCGTGCCCTCACCGATCCGCCGCAGCAACTGCCGGGACGCGGGAAGTTGCGCCCAGCCCGCCTCGTGCCCGTGCGTCGTCGCGACGATCCGCTCCGCACCGGCCCTGCGCAGCGCGGGCGCCATGAGCCCGAGCGGCGCCGCCGCCCCGAACCACACCGACGTACAGCCGTGCGCCCGCAGCAGCCCCGCCGCGCGCCGCGTCACGCGCGGGGTCGGCAGCAGCATCGTCGTGTTGTCGCGCACCACGGTGAACGGCTGCTCGGCGTCGAAAGCCGCCGTGGCCTCGACACCCTCCCGGCTGCGCTTCCACGTGGAGGCGTAGACGACGAGCCGCTCGGGGTCCAGGCGCAGCGCCATGTTGTGCAGGAATGCCTGGATCCCGCCGGGGCGCGGCGGGAAGTCGTTGGTCACGAGCAGAGTCTTCGGTGTCTGGCGCATCACCGCCGACAGTACCGAACGCCTCCGGCGCCGGCCGCCGCGCCGCGGGGGTCCATGGCCAGGCCACGGGGCTTTTCGGCATCATGTCTCGAATGAAGACGCGAACGCCCGCCGGGCTCCTGGTCACCTGGGTACTGACCCGGGCGCTGCTCCTGCTGTGCGTCTTCAAGGTGATCGTGGTGCCGGGACCGGACGTCACCAGCGACGTCCACGTGATTTACCACGGCTGGTTCGACGTGCTGCGCACAGGAACGTTCCCGCTGGACGACGTGACGTGGCAGTACCCGCCGGCCGCCGCGGTCGCGATCCTCTCCCCCGCGCTGCTGCCGTTCCTCAGTTACGCGTCGGCGTTCTTCCTGCTCGCGTTCCTGGCGGACGCCGTCGTCCTGCTGATGCTGCTGTACGTCTCCGAACGGCGGGACATGTCGCGGCGCGGCACCTGGGTGTGGGTCGTCGGGCTGCCGCTGCTCGGCCAGACCGTCTACGCGCGCTACGACGTGATGGTGACGGCCGTGGCGATCGCGGCGCTGCTCGCGGCGGCCCGGCATCCGCGGGCCGCGGGCGTCTTCGCGGCGATCGGCGCGGTGGTCAAGGTGTGGCCCGCGCTGCTGCTGCTCGGCACGCGCCGCGGCCGGGACACACGGGAGACGTGGGGCACGGCGGTGCTCACGGCGGTCGGGCTGCTCGCCGTCTTCACGGTGGCGATGCCGGGCGCGCTGGCCTTCCTCACGTTCCAGAAGGACCGCGGCACGGAGGTGGAGTCCCTCGGCTCACTGGTCTTCCACGTGGCGCGCCAGTTCGGCTGGAACGGCACGGTGCAGCTGAACTACGGCTCGGTGGAGTTCCTCGGCCCGTACGTGAACGTGGTGAGCACGCTGGCACAGGTGCTCACGGCGCTCGCGTTCGGCTGGCTGGTGCTGTGGCGGTTCAGGGCGCGCGCCTGGCAGCCGGCGACGCTCGCCGACGCGGGCCTGACGGCGGTGCTGCTGTTCACGACGACGAGCCGGGTGATCAGCCCGCAGTACATGGTGTGGCTGGTGGGCGTGGCCGCGGTCTGCATGCTGTTCCGGGACAGCCGGATGACGCTGCCGGTGTGGCTGGTGCTGGCGGCGACGTTCACGACGTTCCTGGAGTTCCCGCTGTACTTCGGGAACGTGGTGGCCAGCGACCCGCTGGGCGTCACCCTCCTCGCGGTGCGCAACGGCCTGCTGGTGGTGGCCTCGATCAGCGCCTGCCGCCGCCTGTGGCGCGCCACGGTGACCGAGCCGCGCCGGGCGGAGCCGGAGCCCCTGCCCGCGCGGGCCCCGCGGTCCGCGCACGACGACACGATTCCGGCGCCGTAGGTCTCAGCCCAGCTCGGAGCGCACGTACTCCCGCCACTGCGCCACGAACTCCTGCTCGTCGACGCCGAGCGCCTGGCGCAGCGCCGCGTCGACGGCCCCGGACCGCTGCTTGTGGCCGCCGACGGCCTTGTAGAAGGCGTTGAGCTTCTCCTCGCCCCACCGGTCGGCGATCATCCGGCAGGCCAGCCAGCCGCTCTCGTACGCGCGGGCCAGTTCGTCGGAGTCGCCGGAGAAGCCGAAGTCCTTGTCGGCGGGGAGCCCGCCGGGGACCGAGCCCTGCTGGACCGCGCGGCGCAGCTCGGGCGCGGCCTGCCCCGGCGTGCGGTCGCTCTCGCGGTAGCCCGCCCAGTCCGCGTACCCCTCGGAGAGCCACAGCGGGGTCGCGGCGGACGTCGCGCGGCGGGTGGCGACGTGGGCGGTCTCGTGGGTGAGGACGACCTGCTTGCCGACGGCGCCGAGCACGCTGTACGCCTCCGGGTTGAGGATCACCCGGTCCGCGGGCGCCGAGTCCGGCCCGCCCGCCTCGCCCGTGGTGACGGCCGCGATGCCCTGGTAGCCGGCGGCGGGCGCCCCCAGCAGCTCGCCCATCTCGTTGAGGGACCCGGGCACCAGGACGACGATCCGGCGCGCCCAGTCGTCGCCCCACGCACGGTTCAGCGAGGGCACCGCCGTGTCGGCGAGCCGTGCGTAGGAGCGCAGTTCGGAGCGTGGCTTGCCGACGCCGAGGACGAGGCTGTGCGTGCCCTTCACGGCGGCCACCGGGCCCTGCTCCCACAGCTGCTCGCCCGCCTTCTTCGCGGGGCGGTCCCCGGTGACGTACCAGCCGTCGTCGCCGTGGCCCAGGGTCAGCGTGCGCTCGGCGACGACGGGCGCCTTGTCGTAGCCGTCGACGCGGTAGCGCAGTTCGGCGGAGGCGGTGGCGGACCGCGATCCGGTGCGGTCGAGGTCGGTGAGCTTGTACTGCCAGGAGTCGAGCGGGACCTCGGAGAGGTCGTCGAGCAGGCCCGGCTCCGCGCTGCCCGTGGCCCGGTAGGCGGGGCCGTCGCCGGTGACGACGGCGTGCGCCCGCTGGTCGAGCAGCCGCTGCACGGCGGAGGCCTCGGCGCCCTTCGGCGCGTCGCCTCCCCCGCAGCCGGTCAGCGCGGACAGCCCGAGGAACAGGGCGCCCAGTGCCCCCGCACTCCACGCCCTGCCCAGCGCACGCCGACGACCAGCCATCTTTTCGATCGTACGGCGAAGTCGGGCGGGGAGCGTCAGACCCGGGTCACGGACGAGACCGGCATCATGCCCACCGGGTCGTAGCGCACGGGGGCGCCCGGGTGCGGCGCGTGGATGACCTGGCCGTTGCCCGCGTAGATGCCGATGTGGTGGGCGTCGGAGCCGTACGCGACGAGGTCGCCGGGCTCCGCCTGGGACAGCGGCACCTGGCGGCCCGCGTACCGCTGCTCCTGCGAGGTGCGGGGCAGACCGACGCCCGCCTGCCCGTACGACCACTTCATGAGGCCCGAGCAGTCGAAGCCGGAGGGGCCCGTCGCGCCCCAGATGTACGGCTTGCCGAGCGCGGACTTGGCGGCGGCGAGCGCGGCGGCGGCGCGGGCCGATGAGGCGGGGCCCACGCCGGACAGGTCGGGGCGGCTCTCGGCGCGCGAGGCCCGGTCGAACGCGGCGCGCTCGCCGCTCGGCAGCGCTTCGAGCAGCCGCCGCGCCTTGGCCAGCTTCTTCTCCACGCTGTGCTTGTGCCGCTGGACGGCCTTGCGGCTGGCCTCCAGTGCGGCGAGCTCGCCGCGCGCCTCTGCCCTGCGCTGGTCCAGGCTCCGCTGGGCGCCGCGCAGTTCGGCGAGTTGGCCCGCGTTGCGGGCGCCGATCCGGTCAAGCGTGCCGGCCTTGTCGAGGTAGGCGTCCGGGTCGGAGGAGAGCATCAGGGCGAGCGAGGGGTCCATGCCGCCGGAGCGGTACTGGGCGCCCGCCACGGCGCCGAGGGCCTGGCGCATCGCGTTGATCCGGTCCTGCCCGCGTGCCACCTGGTCCCGGGTGGCGGCGAGTTCCTTGCGGAGCCCGTCCGCCCGCTCGTCGGCCCGGTTGAACGCCTCGGTGGCCTTCTCCGCCTGCTCGTACAGGCGGTCCACAGCGGCCTTGGTCGCGCCCGGCCTGTCCTGGGGCGTGGCGTCCGCCGGGGCGGCGCCGAGGGCCGCCGCCGCGGATGCGGCGGCCACGGTCAGAACGGTCGCGCGCGTACTCCGGTCGAGGCCGGAGTTCCGAGAGTGCGAGACACGGCGATGAGAACCCACGGGTAGCCGCTCTCCCTTCCGCTGACGGACCCCCGATGATCGGGGGAATGCGCGCCGACAGTAGTCGGGCGACTACCCCCTGACCAAAGACCGTTCAGGGGACACGCAGCACGACGCCCCGCCTCTGACGCAGGTCATGGGCGGGGCGTGGGGGTCAGCGAACGGCCCTGGAATTCGCCCGAACGGGCGCGTTTCCAGGGCGCGTTGGAGAGCGAAATGCGCGGAATGCGGTGCGTCAGATGCGGCGGGCCGTCTGGTAGGGGCCGACCGTGTCCATCGACTCGTAGCGCACGCCGGCACCGGGGTGCGGGGCGTGCAGCACCTGGCCGTTGCCCGCGTACAGGCCCACGTGCTGGGTGTTGTTGAAGAAGACCAGGTCACCGGGCTTGAGCTGACTCCTGGCCACCTCGGTGCCCTCGCCGATCTGCGTGTACGTGGTCCGGGTTATGGAGACACCGGCCTGGTTGTACGCCCACTGGGTGAGGCCCGAGCAGTCGTAGGAGTTGGGGCCCGAGCCGCCGGAGACGTACGGCTTGCCGATCTGGGTGGCGGCCGCGGACAGGGCGGCGGAGGCGCGCCCGGAGGCGGGCACCGCGTTGCCGAGGTCGACGCGGCTCGCGGCGTCGCGGCTGGCGCGCTCGTCGGCGGCGGCCATCTTGGCGCGCTGCTCGGCGGTCAGCGTGTTGAGCAGCTTGCGGGCCTCCGCGAGCTTGCTCTGGACCTCTTCCTTCTTCTTGCCGAGCTCGGCGCGCGTGTCGGCGAGGTCCTTGAGCTTCTGGGAGGCCTCCGCGCGCTCCTGGGCGAGCGTGCGCTGCTTCTCCTGGACCTTCTTGAGCGACTCGAGCTGCTGGGCGCTGAGCGAGTCGAGCGTGGAGGCCTTGTCGAGGTAGCTGTCCGGGTCGGACGAGAGGAAGAGCTGGACCGAGGGGTCGATGCCGCCGTTGCGGTACTGCTGGCCGGCGAGCGAACCGAGGCCGGAGCGCAGCTCGTTGAGCTCCTCCTGGCCGCGGGCGACCTTGTCCTGGAGATCACCGATCTCGGACTCGAGCTTCTTCTGCTTCTCCTTGGCCCCGTTGTACCGGTCCGTCGCGCCACCGGCCTCTTCGTAGAGCTTGTCGACCTTGGCCTTGACTTCGCTCTTGCTGGGCTTCGGTGCGGCGTTGGCGGCCTGAGAGGTGAGGGCCACGGCAGCGGCGGCGGTCGCGGTGAGCACGGTCACGCGGGTGCGGCTCGGCTGCTTGGGTCGACGATGGGACGCCACGAAGGCGATCTCCTTCTTCCTCCAGCCGCCTGCCGATTGCGCCGGCGGGCGGTGCCCCTCCACCGTCACCCCTTTTAGGTGATCACCCGAGCGGAGGTTCGAGCCAGACCCTAGTGACCTCTTCGTGATCAGTTCAAATCCCTCAGAGAAAAAACTCCGTCACACGCTGCATTCTTTGCACTCAACTCACATGCAGTGATGTCCGCTTGACGCTACGTTGCGTGAAGGTTTCGCCAATTCGGGCATTCGACACGGATGTTGCGGGTGTGACATAGCTAACTCAAACCCCGTCAGCCGTGCGACAACCGCTTCAGGAGCACGACGGAGGCGACCGGCCGCGCCCCCGCCTTCGCGACGCCGTCCGCGACCTCCCGGTCGGTCGACACGACGATGACGGGCCGCCCCGAGGGCTCCGCGCGCACCAGCTGGCGGATCAGCTCGTCCGCCGTGACCCCCGGCTTGGAGAACAGCACCCGCACCCCGCGCGGCGGCGCGAGCAGCACCGGAGCGGCCAGTTCGGCCCCGTCGAAGACGCAGGTCACCTCGGCCCCGGTCTGCGCCGCGAGCTGCGAGAGCGAGCCGAGCAGGCGCAGCCGCTGCTTCTCCAGGGGCATCGTCGGATAGCCGGTCTTCGTGACGTTGTAGCCGTCGACCACGAGGTGCGCCTGGGGCAGCGCGAGCAACTGGTCGAGGATCGCCGGGTCGTGCTCGTGCAGGGCGCGCGCCGCGATGTCCTTCGGCGACATCCGGCCCGGCTCCACGGCGTCCACGGAGTCGGCGGGCCGGGAGGACACGGGCGGCAGCGCCAGCTCCCTGCGCAGCCCCTGGGCCGCGTCCAGGACCGTGTCGAGCAGCAGCCGCACCCGCATGTCCTCGATGCTGCGCCCCTCGCGGGCCGCCCGGCGGGAGGACTCCAGGGCCGCCTCCGCCTCGCCGAGCCGCGATTTGAGCCGGCGGGTCTCGCTCTCCGCCGCGGACACCTGGGCCTGGCTCTCGGCGCGCACCGCGTCGGTCTCGGCCTTCGCCTTGCGCACGGCGGCCTCGCCGCGCTTCACGTCGCTGAGCGCGGCCCGCAGCTTGCGCTCCACGGAGCCGACCTCGCGCTTGGCCGCGTCGAGTTCCGTGCGGAGTCGCTCCGTCTCGTTCTTGGTGTGGGCGCGGGCCTCGGCCAGTTCGTCGCGCAGCCGGTCGAGTTCGGCGCGGGTCTCCTCGTCGGCCCGCTCGGCGTCGGCCCGCTGGGCGTCCTCGCCCGCCGCGGCGACGAGCTTCACCCAGCCGACGGGGCGCAGCACGTAGGCGGCCGCCGCCACGTCGAGCGGGTCGGCGGCGGGCGGCGGCGTACCGGCCTCCAAGGCGCCGGTCAGTTCGGGCTGCGCGTCCCGCAGGCGCTCCCCGATCCGCTGCCGGAACACCGGGTCGCTCTCCAGGGCCGCCGCCATGGCGTTGCCGGCGAACTTCATCCGCCGGGTCGGGGTGAACCGGGCATACTGCCGCAACTGTGGCGGCAGTTCACCCACCGTCAGTCCGCCGAAGCCGTCCGACGCGATCTGCACGACCCGTCGTCGTACGCCTTCGGGCAGCGGGCGGTCGAGCACTTCGGCGGCGGCGGCCTGCTCTGGGTGCCCGGCCTCCCCACCTGTGCTCTCCACCATCCGTCACCCCAAAGTCGATGTGGGGCCGCTCCTCAGGAGTCGGCGCCGGGCCTGTCCACTAGTTCCACCTGGTCCACCGCGTTGCACCAGCGGCAGCGCACCGACTCGATGGTCTCACTGACCACGTCGCGCTCCTCCACCTTCGGCTCGCCGGCCAGGTCCAGGTGGACGTACTCGACGACCTTCGAGGACCGCGTGACGTCGAAGCGCGTCAGGTTGCCGCACAGGGTGCAGCGCCAGCGGGTGGTGGCGGTCGGCAGGGGAACCGTCATCGGGTGGTGCCTTCTTCCGGATGCATGCGGGTTGCGTGGTGCTTGCTTTATTGCCCGTAACCCTACGGCCTGCCGCGCGCCGCCCGCTCCCCGCCTTGCGTCATGCTCTGTCCATGATCGGCAATGGGCGCTCCGCGATCGACAGGCTGACCGCATTCCTCAGAGGACACCCGGCTCCGGTCACGTACGGCATCATCGCGGTCTGCTGCGTGGTCTTCGTACTGTCCCCGGCCTCGGGGCTGAACCCCGGCTACGGCACCGGGGACCGGCTGCTCGCCGCGCAGAGCGCGTACTTCGAACGCTGGGGCGTGGTCCCCGACGAACTGCTCGGCGGCTCGGCGCGGGCCCTGCTCACCCCGCTCACGGCCTTGTTCGTGCACGGAAGCTGGCTGCACCTGCTCGGCAACATGCTCTTCCTCTACGTCTTCGGGGCGATGGTCGAGGAGCACATGGGCCGCGTCACGTACGCCCTGTTCTATGTGGTCACCGGCTATGTGGCGCTCCTCGGGTACGCGATCCCGCACGCCGATTCCGATCAGAGCCTGGTCGGCGCGTCGGGGGCGATCTCGGCGGTGCTCGGCGCGTTCCTCTATCTCTTCCCCGAGGCCCGCGTGACGAGCGTCTTCCCGTTCCTCTTCTTTCTGCCGCTGCGCTTCCCGGCATGGGTGGTGCTGCCGTTCTGGGTGGCGCTGCAGTGGGTGGCGGCGGGCCAGGACAGCCAGGGGCCGGGGGTGGCGTATCTGGCGCACCTGGTGGGGTTCTCGGTCGGGTTCCTGTGGGCGTGGGGCAGATACAGAGGGCGGGCTAAGGTTGAGGCGAACCCAGCCACGGCCACCGAGGGAGACAGCCAGCCGTGATCACCGCGATCGTGCTCATCAAGACCAGCGTGGACCGGATCCCCGAGATCGCCGAGTCGATCGCGGCCCTGGACAACGTGAGCGAGGTCTTCTCCGTCACCGGTACGTACGACCTGATCGCCATGGTCCGGGTCGCCCGCCACGACGATCTGGCGGACGTCATCCCCGGAAAGATCAGCAAGATCCAGGGCGTCGAGGGCACGGACACGCACGTCGCGTTCCGCACGTACTCGCAGCACGACCTCGAGGCCGCCTTCTCGATCGGCCTCGACGCCTAGGACCCGCTCCGCTCCCCCTCAGGCGCTCGCCGTGTCCGGCACGCAGCGGCCGTCCTCCGTGCGGTAGTTCCAGCGCGCGCCGTCCCGCACCAGCTCCGTCACGGCGGACACGAAGCGGTCCACGTGCTCGTCGGGCGTCCCGGCGCCGAAGCTCACGCGGATGGCGTTGAGCGACTTCTCGCCCGGCGCGGCATCCGGGGCCCCGCACTCCCCCTGCTGCTGCGGGTCGGAGCCGAGCAGCGTGCGCACCAGCGGGTGGGCGCAGAACAGACCGTCGCGGACCCCGATCCCGTACTCGGCGGAGAGCGCGGCGGCGAAGTGCGAGGAGTTCCACCCCTCGACGACGAAGGACAGCACGCCCACGCGCGGCGCCTCGTCACCGAACAGGGACAGCACCTTCACCTCGGGCACCGCCGCGAGCCCCTCCTGGACCTTCCGGATGAGGTGCTGCTCGCGGGCGACGAGGTTGTCGAACCCGGCCTCGGTCAGCGCCTTGCAGGCGGAGGCGATCGAGTACACGCCGATGACGTTCGGGGAACCGGCCTCGTGGCGGGCCGCGGTGGTCTGCCACTCCACGTCCACGCCGCCGTCGGTGCGCCGCGCGACCTTCTTCGAAGCGCCGCCGCCCGCGAGGTACGGCTCGGCCGCCGTCAGCCAGTCGGAGCGCCCGGCGAGCACACCGGAGCCGAACGGGGCGTACAGCTTGTGCCCGGAGAAGGCGACCCAGTCGACGTCGAGGTCCGCCACGGAGACCGGGTGGTGGGGCGCGAGCTGCGCGGCGTCGAGCACGATGCGGGCACCGTGCGCGTGAGCGGCCGCCGCGAGCTCGCGCACCGGCCAGAGCTCACCGGTGACGTTCGAGGCACCGGTGACGCAGACGAGGGCGGGCCCGTAGGGCTCGCGGTCGGCGAGAGCCCGCTCCAGGGTGGCGACGGCCTCGTCGGGCGTACGAGGGGCGTTGAGGTACGTGACACGGGCGTCGCGCCACGGCAGCAGCGAGGCGTGGTGCTCGGTCTCGTAGACGAACACCTCGCAGTCGGCGGGCAGCGCGGCGGCGAGCAGGTTCAGCGAGTCGGTGGTGGACCGGGTGAAGACGACCTGGTCGTCCTCGCGGCAGCCGAGGAACTCCGCGACGGCGACCCGGGAGTTCTCGAACAGGTCGGTGGACAGCTGCGACAGGTACCCGGCGCCGCGGTGCACGCTGCCGTAGTACGGCGCGTAGGCGGCGACGTCGTCCCACACCCGCTGCAGGGCGGGCGCGCTGGCGGCGTAGTCGAGGGCGGCGTAGGTGACCTCGCCACCGGTGACGAGCGGCACGGTGACGTCCCGGCCGAGGACCTGGAGCGGGGCGACGGTCTCGGTGCAGGCGGCGGCGTCGACGGAAACAGACATGGGTGAACTCCCTGGCGAGGTCAGCGAATTGACCATGCCGGAGCGCCACGGCAGCAGCGCGCTCTACGGCACGGAAAGAAAGGTGAAACGGGTACGCGGAGGCGGGGCCGAAACGCCCTATCGCATTCGCTTGCTCACGAGACTGCTCCCTTGAGGACCAGGACCCCAGGGTTGCGAGGGGTCCGCGCTTGCCACACGCCTTGCTGCGTACGGCCTGGTCTTCACCCAGGGCACCCCGCCACGGACGGAGGGTTGCCGGACAGCGGGCTGGGGCCTCGATCGCTGTCACTCATGACCTTGGAAAGCATCCTGCCACACGTCTCGGATACGGCAAGGGCGCAGTCCAACTCTTGAGACAAGTCGTACTGCGCCCTGCGTCACACCAAGAACGTGGCTACCGGTTGCTGGCCGCCACCCAGCGCTCCAGCGCCGCCTTCGCCGCGCCGGAGTCGATGGACTCGGCGGCCCGGTCCATGCCGGCCCGGATCTGCTCGACGAGCGTGCCCTCGCCCGGCCGCACGGCCACCAGGGCCGCCGCCGAGTTCAGCAGCACCGCGTCGCGCACGGGCCCCCGCTCGCCGTCGAGGAGCCGCCGGGCGACCTCCGCGTTGTACGAGGGGTCGCCGCCGCGCAGCGCCTCGATGGGCACGATGTCGATGCCGACGTCGCGCGGGTCGAAGGTCTCCTCGCGCACGGCGCCGTCCCGGACGACCCAGACGCGGGACGAGCCGGTGGTGGTCAGCTCGTCGAGCCCGTCGTCGCCGCGGAACACCAGCGAGGAGTTGCCGCGCTCGGCGAAGACCCCGGCCACGATGGGCGCCATCCGGGCGTCGGCGACACCGACGGCCTGCGCCTTCACCTTGGCCGGGTTGGTCAGCGGACCGAGCAGGTTGAAGACGGTCCGGATGCCGAGCTGGCCGCGCGCCGCGCCCGCGTACCGCAGCGCGGGGTGGAACTTTATGGCGAAGCAGAACGTGATGCCGGCTTCCTCGGCGACCTCGGGCACCCGCTTGGGCGACAGGTCGAGATTGACGCCCAGCTTCTCCAGGACGTCGGAGGAGCCGGAGGCCGAGGAGGCGGCGCGGTTGCCGTGCTTGACGACCTTGGCGCCGGTGCCCGCGACGACGATCGCGGACATCGTGGAGATGTTGACGGTCTTGGCGCCGTCCCCGCCGGTGCCGACGATGTCGACGGTCTCGCCGGGCACGTCGATCACGTTCGCGTGCTCGTACATGCCGCGTACGAGACCGGAGATCTCCTGCACGGTCTCGCCCTTGGCGCGCAGCGCCACCGCGAACCCGGCGATCTGCGCGTCGGTCGCCTCGCCCCGCATGATCCGGTCCATCGCCCACGCCGTGTCGTCGGCGCTCTGGTCGCGGCCCTCCAGCAGGCCGTTCAGGACGGCGGGCCAGGAACGGCCCGCCGCGGTGTCGCCTCCAGCGGGGTTCAAAGCGCTCATGGCCGCTCCTGTGTGCATCTGTGGGTCGAAAGCTGCTGCGCCCCCACCCTATCCAGGTATCGGGACCGCAAAGAGCCCCCGTCCAGGCACTGGACGAGGGCTCCCGCTGTGGCTTACAGCGACGGATTCAGAGATCAGTGATGGCCGTGGCCGCTGGTGATCTCCTTGTACTCCTCGGCGGTCGGCTTGGGGATCTGGTTGTTCTCCCCGTAGTAACCGCGCGAGAGCTTGGCCCGCAGCTTCTGCCGCCGGGTGGCCTTGCGCTCGACACCGTTCTCGTCGACCGTCGGGCCGATCTCGGCCGGCTTGTACTGCTCGTGCGCCGTGAGCGTGTGCAGCGCCTCCTGGTCGAGGGGCTCGTGCACCTCGATGAACTCACCGTGCGGCAGGCGCTTGATGATGCCGGACTCGCGTCCGTGCAGCACCTTGTCCTTGTCGCGGCGCTGGAGGCCGAGGCAGATCCGCTTGGTGACGATGAAGGCGATGACCGGTCCGACGAAGAAGGAGATCCGGACGAACCAGGTGATCGCGTTGATCGACAGGTGGAAGTGCGTGGCCCAGAGGTCGTTGCCACCACCGACGAGCAGCACCATGTACCAGGTGATCCACGCGACACCGAAGGCCGTACGGGTCGGAGCGTTGCGCGGGCGGTCCAGGATGTGGTGCTCGCGCTTGTCGCCGGTGACCCAGGACTCGATGAACGGGTAGACGGCGATGGCCGCGAGGACCAGCGGGAAGATCACCAGCGGGATGAACACACCCAGGACGAGCGTGTGACCCCAGAGGTTGATCTCCCAGCCCGGCATCACACGGATCAGGCCTTCGGAGAAGCCCATGTACCAGTCGGGCTGGGCGCCGGTGGACACCTGGTCCGGACGGTACGGGCCGATGGCCCAGATCGGGTTGATCGAGGCGATCGCGGCGACCACCGCGATGACACCGAAGACCAGGAAGAAGAAGCCACCCGCCTTGGCCATGTAGACCGGGAGCAGCGGCATGCCGACGACGTTCTTGTTGGTCTTTCCGGCGCCCGCGAACTGCGTGTGCTTGTGGTAGAAGACCAGGATCAGGTGCGCCACCATCAGGCCGAGCATGATGCCCGGCAGCAGCAGGATGTGGATCGAGTAGAACCGCGCGACGAAGTCGCCGCCCGGGAACTCGCCGCCGAAGAGGAAGAACGAGATGTACGTGCCGATGATCGGCACGGACAGGATCGCGCCCTCCATGAAGCGGACACCGGTGCCGGAGAGCAGGTCGTCCGGGAGCGAGTAACCGGTGAAGCCGGTGAACATGCCCAGGACGAACAGCAGGAAGCCGAACAGCCAGTTGACCTCACGCGGCTTGCGGAACGCACCCGTGAAGAACACGCGCATCATGTGCACGAACATGCCGGCGAGGAAGATCAGCGCGGCCCAGTGGTGGATCTGACGGATCAGCAGACCACCGCGCACATCGAAGGAGATGTGCATGGTCGAGTTGAACGCCTCGGACATCAGCTGTCCCTGCAGCGGGACGTAGCTGCCGTGGTACTCCACCTCGTTCATCGACGGGTGGAAGAACAGCGTCAGGTACACACCCGTGAGGATGATGATGATGAAGCTGTACATGCAGATCTCGCCGAGCATGAAGGACCAGTGGTCCGGAAAGATCTTGCGCATGTTGGACTTGGCCAGGGAGTAGATCCCCAGACGTCCGTCGGCCCAGTCGGCGACACGCTCGCCGGCCGGTGCCTTCTCGCGCTCAGGCGCGTCGTTCGTGGTCGTAGTACTCATCCGCGCTCCCAGAAGGCAGGACCGACGGGCTCAGCGAAATCGCTCAGCGCCTCGAGGTGACCCTCACCGTTGACGCCGATGCGCAGCTGCGGCAGCGCGTGACCGGCAGGACCGAAGATCACCCGGGCGCCGTCGGAGAGGTCGAAGGTGGACTGGTGGCACGGGCACAGAGCGTGGTGCGTCTGCTGCTCGTACAGCGAGATCGGGCAACCGACGTGGGTGCAGATCTTCGAGTACGCCACGATGCCCTCGTGGGACCACTCGAGTTCCTGCTTGTCCTTGATGTTCTCCGGCTGGATCCGGACGAGCATCAGGGCGTCCTTGGCGATGTTCTTCTGGAAGTCCTCGTCGTGCTCCTCCAGGCCCTCGGGCTTGGCGAAGGTGAGCGAGCCGACCGCGATGTCCGAAGGACGCAGCGGCTCGTTCGTGTTCATGTTGACGAGGGTCAGGCCCTTCTTCCAGGACGTGGAGCGCAGCTTCTTCTCGGGCAGCGGCCCGAGGTCACGAAGCAGGACCACACCGGAGAGGGGCACCAGCGCGAGCGCGCCGAACATCGTGTTGCGGATCAGCTTGCGGCGGCCGAACTGCGACTCGCGGGCACCGTCGGCGAAGTCCTGCAGGACCTTCGCCTTGACCTCGGGCTCCGCCTCGATCGCGTGCCGCTCCTGCACGACCTCTTCGTCGGACATCAGCGTGCGGGCCCAGTGGACCGCGCCGGCGCCGATGCAGAACAGCGCCACGCCCAGGGTCACGCCGAGCGCGAGGTTGAGCGCGCTGACATGTCCGATCGGGAAGACGTAGATGCTCTTGTTGACGTCGATGGTGACGTACGAGGCGATGAAGGCGATGGTGGCCAGCATCGACACCGTGAACAGCATGGCCACGACGCGCTCGGACCGCTTGGCGGCCCGCTCGTCGAGGTCCTGGATCCGGTGCTCGTGGGGCGGCAGACCCGGGTCGGCGAAGGGCTCGTCCTTCACCGCTACCGAGCCGTGCTCCTCGGCGGCCTGCTCAGTGGGCAGGTTCTCTTCTGGAATGTCTTGGCTACTCATGACTTCTTGGCCTTTGCGGTCCGAGCGGCGACCCAGATGGCAACGGCGATCAGACCGCCGAGACCGAAGATCCAGGCGAACAGACCCTCACTGACCGGGCCGAGCCCGCCCAGCTTGAGACCGCCGGGGCTCTCGGTGTCGTCACCGTTGACCGCGTCGAGGTACGCGATGATGTCCTTCTTGTTCTGCTTGGTCATCGTCGTGTCCGGGAACGACGGCATGTTCTGCGGGCCGGTCTGCATGGCCTCGTAGATGTGCTTCGGGGCGACACCCTCGAGGCTCGGTGCGAACTTGCCGTGCGTCAGCGCGCCACCCTCACCGGTGAAGTTGTGGCACTGGGCGCAGTTGGTGCGGAACAGCTCGCCACCCTTGGCGATGTCCGCGCCGTTGGCGCTGTAGTCCTTCTCGGTCGGCGCGACCGGACCGGCGCCGAGCGACGCGATGTACGCCGCGAGCTGGTCGATCTCGGCCTGCGAGTAGATGACCTTCTTCTTCGGGACCTGCGCGCCCGGCTGCTGGGCGGGCATGCGACCGGTGCCGACCTGGAAGTCGACGGCTGCGGAGCCGACGCCCACCAGGCTCGGCCCGTCGGAGGTGCCCTGACCGCCGGTTCCGTGGCAGCTGGCGCAGCCGACGGAATAGAGCTTCTTGCCCTCGTCGATGGCGAGGGACTGGGCGGTCTCATCGGCCTGCGCCTTGTCCGCGGGTGCGAACGCGGCGTACAGCCCCCCGGTGGCCGCCAGCGCGAGGAGTAGGACGACGACCGCCGCCAGCGGATGGCGTCGTCGTGCGGAGAGCTTTTTCACGGATTACCCCGGTGTCAGGATCTTCTGCGTCGGTGCTGCGGAAATGTGTCGGGTTCTACGCCCGATGCTGTGATCGTCGAACTACTTGATCAGGTAGATCGTGGCGAAGAGGCCGATCCAGACGACGTCGACGAAGTGCCAGTAATAGGACACGACGATGGCGGCCGTCGCCTGCTCGTGGGTGAACCTCCGGGCCGCGTACGTCCTGCCGAGGACGAACAGGAAGGCGATGAGGCCACCTGTCACGTGCATGCCGTGGAAGCCGGTGGTCAGGTAGAAGACCGAGCCGTACGGGTCGGAGGAGAGCGAGAGCCCATCCTTCTTGACCAGCTCGGTGTATTCGTACACCTGACCGCCGATGAAGATCGCACCCATGATGAAGGTGACGATGAACCACGTCCGGAGCTTCTTCACGTCGCCACGCTCGGCGGCGAACACGCCCATCTGGCACGTGAGTGAGGAGAGCACCAGGATCGTGGTGTTCGTCGCGGAGAACGGAAGGTTCAGCGCATGCGCCATTTCCTTCCAGTGATCCGGTCCGGTCACCGATCGCAGGGTGAAGTACATCGCGAAGAGGGCCGCGAAGAACATCAGCTCGGAACTCAGCCAGATGATGGTTCCGACGCTGGTGAGGTTCGGTCGATTGACCGACGGGTGCGCGTGCCCGGTTTCTACTGTCGTTGCTGTCGCCACGACCGACATTATGTCGGTCGCTTATCTCGCCCTCACTCCGGGGGGTGTCATTCGGAGTGTCTGGGTGGTGTGTCCAGCCCATATGGCCCATCGGAGCCGCGTGCGAACCGGTGTTGACGGGGTGTCGGGAGGAGTAGGCTCCGCGACACGGATCACCGTACGACGCCCTTAAGACGCCGATGTCTTCGGAGGAACGATGCAGTCGACCGCGACGGTTCTGGTCTACAGCGACGACGCCAACACGCGCGAGCAGGTGCGCCTCGCGACAGGCCGCCGGCCCGCGTCCGACGTCCCCGAGGTGCAGTTCATCGAATGCGCCACGCTTCCGGCAGTCCTGAAGGAGCTGGACAGGGGCGGGATCGATGTCTGTGTCCTGGACGGCGAGGCCGCCCCCGCGGGCGGCATGGGCGTGTGCCGGCAGATCAAGGACGAGATCTTCCACTGTCCGCCGGTGCTGCTCCTGATCGGCCGCCCGCAGGACGCGTGGCTCGCGACGTGGAGCCGCGCGGAGGCCGCTGTGACGCTCCCTGTGGAGCCCGTGGAGTTCGCCGAGGCCCTGGCCTCCCTGCTGCGCTCCCGGCTCGCTGTCGGCGCCTGACAGGCCCGCGCGCTTCCGACTCCCGTACGCCGGCGGCGTACGGGAGTCGGAAGTGTCACACGGTTGATTCTTCCGGGTGATCTCAGACCTCGGGGCTGAGCCGCGCCTGGAGGGCCGGGTCGGGCTTGTCGGCCTTCTTCGTGAGGGCACTGCCGGCCTGCCACTTCTTCCAGCCGACGTTCCAGTCGCCGAACCCGTTGCCGAACGGGTCCATCTCCGAGCCGTAGCTGTTGACGACCTTCACGATGTCGCCCTGGCGCACGGTGTCGTAGAACCAGGCGGCGTTGTTGGTGCTCATGCCGGTGCAGCCGTGGCTGACGTTCGCGGAGCCCTGTGAGCCGACGGACCAGGGCGCGGCGTGCACGTACTCGCCGCTCCAGGTGACGCGGGTCGCGTAGTAGACCGGCAGGTCGTACGAGTCCGATGAGCCCTCGGCGATGCCGATCGTCTCGCCCCGCATCCGTACGTAGTACTCCTTGCCGAGCACCACCTTGACGCCGTTCCGGGTCTCGAAGCCGGCCTTGCCCGTGGTGACCGGGATGGAGTTGATCTCCTTGCCGTTGCGGTAGACCGTCATGGAGTGCGCGGAGGCGTCGGTGACGGCCACGATGCGGTCGCCCGTGGTGATGGTCAGCGGCTTGGAGCCGCCGCCCCACAATCCGTCGCGGATCTTCACTCCGTCGAGTCTGCTGGTGGCCGTGATCTTCGCCTGAGTGGGCCAGTACCCCTTGGGGCGGTAGTGCAGTTCCGTGCTGTCCACCCAGTACCAGGAGCCCTTCACGGCCGGCTTGGAGTCGACCTTCAGGGAGCGCTCCACGAGGGCCCGGGACTTCTCGTCCTTCACGGGCTTGTTCAGCTCGGCGGTAATCGGCTGTCCGACGCCGTACGTGCCCTTCTGCGGCCCGAACGTGACCTTGAGGGCCTTCTCCTTGTTCGGGTGGCCCGTGTCGAAGGTGAGGACCTTGCGGCCGGGCTCGCCGTCCTCGTCCTCGGTGCTCACCCGGACCGTGTACTGGGCGTTGGCGGTCAGCGGAGCGGTCGTGTGCCACCTCGTGCCGTCGGCGGAGAGTTCGCCCGCGACAAAGCGGCCCATGGCGTCCTGGGCGGTGACGTCGGTGATGCGGGACTCCTCGCCCTGGGCGGTGACCTCGAGCGGCTTGTCCGGGTCCGCCTTTTTGCTGCCGCCCGCGGGCCCGTTGAAGGAGATCTGGCTCGCCGCGTCGTACGGCTTGGCGGTGAGCGGGTGGCTGGAGCTGCCGCACCCCACGGTGCCCGCACCGAGTGCGGCCACCAGCAGGGAGCAACCCAGAACCGTACGGATACGCGGTGAGTGGTTCATGACCTCACCGTAAGAAGGAACACCCGGTCCAGCGCGGCGAAGTGCGCCGCACGGGGCAACGGGCGGCATGCGGAAGGGCCCGGACGCTCCATCAGGAGTGTCCGGGCCCTTCGGCTACGGGAGTTCAGTACCGGTCAGCCGGAGCTCACTGGTTCTGGTTCTCACCGCGGTAGTACTCGAAGACCCAGCCCCACAGGCCGAACAGGATGATCGGGGCCGAGAAGTACAGCAGCCACCAGCCGATGGCGACGGCCAGGAACGCGAGCGCGCCACCGACCGCGAGGGAGAGCGGCTGCCAGGAGTGCGGGCTGAAGAAGCCCACCTCGCCGGCGTCGTCCGCGACGTCGGCCTCCTTGTTGTCCTGCGCACCGGTGTCGACACGCCGGGCCGTGAAGGCCAGGTAGTAGCCGATCATGATGCACAGGCCGAACGCCAGGAAGAGCGCCGTCGTACCGGCCGGCTCCTTCGACCACACGCCGTAGACACCGGCCATGATCAGGACGAAGAGGCTCAGCCAGATGAACATCTTGCCTTGGACCTTCACTTGCCGGCCTCCTTAGCAAGAGCCTTGTCGCCATGACCGGAGTTCTCCAGCTGGTCCAGGGCGGCGATCTCCGGGTGGTGGAGGTCGAACGCCGGGGATTCGGACCGGATGCGCGGCAGCGTGAGGAAGTTGTGCCGCGGCGGCGGGCAGGACGTCGCCCACTCGAGCGAACGGCCGTAGCCCCACGGGTCGTCGACCTCGATCTTCTTGCCGTACTTGGCGGTCTTCCACACGTTGTAGAAGAACGGCAGGATCGACAGACCGAGCAGGAACGAGGAGATCGTCGAGATCGTGTTCAGCGCGGTGAAGCCGTCGGCCGCGAGGTAGTCCGCGTAACGACGCGGCATGCCCTCGACGCCCAGCCAGTGCTGCACCAGGAACGTGCCGTGGAAGCCGATGAACAGCGTCCAGAAGGTGATCTTGCCGAGGCGCTCGTCCAGCATCTTGCCGGTGAACTTCGGCCACCAGAAGTGGAAGCCGGAGAACATCGCGAAGACGACCGTTCCGAAGACCACGTAGTGGAAGTGCGCCACCACGAAGTACGAGTCGGAGATGTGGAAGTCCAGCGGCGGCGCGGCCAGGATGACGCCGGTCAGACCACCGAAGGTGAAGGTGATCAGGAAGCCGATCGCCCAGAGCATCGGTGTCTCGAAGGACAGCGAGCCCTTCCACATCGTTCCGATCCAGTTGAAGAACTTCACGCCTGTTGGCACGGCGATGAGGAACGTCATGAAGGAGAAGAACGGCAACAACACACCGCCGGTGACGTACATGTGGTGCGCCCACACGGTCACCGAGAGACCGGCAATGGCGATCGTCGCGCCGATGAGGCCGGAGTAGCCGAACATCGGCTTGCGCGAGAAGACCGGGATGACCTCGGAAATGATGCCGAAGAACGGTAGCGCGATGATGTACACCTCTGGGTGTCCGAAGAACCAGAAGAGGTGTTGCCAGAGCAACGCGCCGCCATTGGCCGCGTCGAATACATGGGCACCGAACTTGCGGTCCGCCTCCAGGGCGAACAGCGCGGCGGCGAGCACCGGGAAGGCCAGCAGGACCAGCACACCGGTCAGCAGCACGTTCCACACGAAGATCGGCATGCGGAACATCGTCATGCCGGGAGCGCGCATGCAGATGATCGTGGTGATGAAGTTGACCGAGCCGAGGATGGTACCGAAGCCGGAGAAGGCCAGGCCCATGATCCACATGTCGGCGCCGATGCCCGGCGAGCGGACGGCGTCCGACAGCGGGCTGTAGGCGAACCAACCGAAGTCGGCGGCGCCCTGCGGGGTGAGGAAGCCACCCACCGCGATCAGCGAGCCGAACAGGTACAGCCAGTAGGCGAACATGTTCAGGCGCGGGAACGCGACGTCGGGGGCACCGATCTGGAGCGGCATGATCCAGTTCGCGAAGCCGGAGAACAGCGGCGTCGCGAACATCAGCAGCATGATCGTGCCGTGCATCGTGAACGCCTGGTTGAACTGCTCGTTCGACATGATCTGCGTGCCGGGGCGAGCAAGTTCGGCGCGCATGAAGAGCGCCATGACGCCGCCGATGCAGAAGAACGCGAACGACGTGACCAGATACAGCGTGCCGATGGTCTTGTGGTCAGTGGTGGTGAGCCACTTGATCACCGTCGCGCCGGGGCTCTTGGGCCGGGCCGGCAGCTCGTTCTCGTACGAGTCGCTTGCTGCCGCGGCACCCTGGGGTTCGTTGAGGATGCTCACAGGTTCTTCGTCTCCCGGTCCTTCTCGTGGTCCGTCTGAGCGATGCCCGACGGGACGTAACCGGTCTGCCCCTTCTTGGCGAGGTCCTTGAGGTGCTGCTGGTAGCGCTCAGGAGAGACGACCTTCACGTTGAACAGCATCCGGGAGTGGTCGACGCCGCAGAGCTCGGCGCACTTGCCCAGGAAGGTCCCCTCCTTGTTGGGAGTCACCTCGAAGGAGTTGGTGTGGCCCGGAATGACGTCCTGCTTCATCAGGAACGGCACCACCCAGAAGGAGTGGATGACGTCACGCGAAGTGAGGACGAAGCGGACCTTCTCGCCCTTGGGGAGCCAGAGGGTCGGACCGGGGTTGTTGGTCTGCGGGTTCCGCTCACCAGGCGTACCGACCTCGTAGACACCACCGGCGTTCGCCGGGAAGTCGTCCTTGAAGCGCTTCGGGATCGCCGAGAGCTCCTTGGAGGTCTTGGCGTCACCGTCGACACCCGGCACGTTCTCGACGTAGTTGAAGCCCCAGCTCCACTGGTAGCCGACCACGTTGACGGTGTGCGCGGGCTTGTCGTCGAGCTTCAGGAGCTTCGACTCGTCGCGCGCGGTGAAGTAGAAGAGGACCGAGACAACGATCAGCGGAACGATCGTGTACAGCGCCTCGAGCGGCATGTTGTACCGCGTCTGAGTGGGAACCTCGATCTTGGTGCGGCTGCGCCGGTGGAAGATGACACTCCACAGGATCAGACCCCACACCAGCACGCCCGTGGCGAGCGCTGCCGCCCACGAGCCCTGCCAGAGGGAGAGGATCCTAGGGGCCTCCTCCGTCACCGGGGTGGGCATACCAAGACGAGGGAAGTCCTTGTATGTGCAACCGGTAGCGGTTACCAGGATCAGGCCCGCAGTCAGCACCTGCGGCAGCTTCCGCCGCATCGGGCGCCGCGACGAGCGGTCGGAGCCGTTGGGACTCACGTAGCGCCTTCCCGAGAGTCTCGCCCGCGCTCTTTGGTTGGCTACGGCCGCCATCTCGCTGGTCGCTCGCCGCCCTGGCACACGGGCAGGGGTTTGGATGTTTATGCGGACCAAACCCTACTGGACGCTATTTGGGGTCGCGCGGGGAGGGTGCCTAACGCGCCGCGGGTCACTCCGAAGGGTGGGATCGGGGGGCGTTTGAGGCTTTCTGACGGTGGATCGGGGCTGGGGGCGCCCCGGGCGGGCGGGGCTGCCGAGCCGCGGGGCGCGGTCCGTGGTGGTTGGCGTGCGGCCCGCGGCGGAGCCGCAGATGTCACAGCCCCGCGCCCCTGAGCGGCGCGTCCTCCTCGCCCACCCGTAGCGTTGCGCCGTGGCCTACTTTGACTCGGCGTCGTCCGCTCCTCTTCATCCCGTCGCCCGGCAGGCCCTGCAGGCCTCGCTGGACGAAGGGTGGGCCGATCCGTCGCGTTTGTACCGGGAAGGGCGGCGGGCGCGGCTGCTGCTCGACGCCGCGCGGGAGGCCGCCGCCGAGGCGGTGGGCTGCCGGGTCGACGAGCTCGTGTTCACCTCGTCCGGCACGCGGGCGGTGCACGACGGCGTCGCGGGGGCGCTCGCGGGGCGACGGCGCGCCGGGAAGCACCTGGTCGTGTCAGCCGTCGAACATTCGTCTGTGCTCCATTCGGCGGCGGCGCAGGAAACGGCCGGCGGATCGGTGACGCAGGTGGAGGTCGGGCGCGAAGGGCGCGTCACGGTCGAGTCGTTCCGGGGCGCGCTGCGGGAGGACACGGCGCTCGCCTGCCTCCAGTCCGCCAACCACGAGGTGGGCACCGAGCAGCCCGTCGCCGAAGTGGCCGAGGCGTGCCGGGCCGCCGGGGTGCCGCTCTTCGTGGACGCGGCGCAGTCGTTGGCCTGGGGGCCGGTGCCGGGCGACTGGTCGCTGCTCGCCGGGAGCGCCCACAAATGGGGCGGCCCGGCCGGGGTCGGCCTGCTCGTCGTAAAGAAGGGGACGCGGTTCGCCCCTCAAGGACCCGCCGACGAGCGGGAGTCCGGGCGGGCTTCCGGCTTCGAGAACATTCCGGGCATCGTGGCCGCGGCGGCGTCGCTACGGGCGGTGCGGGCCGAGGCCGCAGGGGTGGCGGCGCGACTCAAGGAGTTGACGGACCGGATCCGGGCGCGGGTGCCGGAGCTGGTGCCGGACGTGGAGGTCGTCGGCGATCCGGCACGACGGCTGCCGCATCTGGTGACGTTCTCCTGTCTGTACGTCGACGGGGAGAGCCTCCTGCACGGACTCGACCGGGCCGGTTTCTCCGTTTCCTCCGGTTCGTCCTGTACGAGCAGCACGCTGACGCCCAGCCATGTGCTGCGCGCGATGGGCGTGGTGAGCGAGGGCAACGTACGGGTGTCGCTGCCACCGGGCACGGAGCCCGCCGAGGTCGACCGCTTACTCGACGTGCTGCCGGGGGTGGTGTCCGAGGTCCGGGAGAAGCTGGGCGCACCGACCGCCGGGGCGGAGGGCACGGCGGATTCCCTGACCGTGGACGCCATGGGCATGACCTGCCCCCAGCCGGTCATCGAACTGGGCCGGGCGATCACCCGCGTACGACGGGGCGGCACGGTCACGGTCCTGGCCGACGACGAAGTGGCGGCGGTGGACATCCCGGCCTGGTGCTTCACCCAGTCCCACGAGTACGTAGGGGCGGAACCACACCCCGATGGGGGCATGACATACGTGGTGCGCAAGAACGGATAGCCCGGGGGCGCGGGGCTGTGTCGACATGCGGCTCCGCCGCGTGGGCGCAAACAGGACCACAGCAGGACCGCGGCCGCCCTGCTCGCCAAGAGAGCAGGAACGGCCGCGGCCATGGACCGAGGTCAGCCGAGGTAGCCCTCGACCTCCAGAGCGGCAGCGTCCCCGTACTGCTTGCGGAACCGGTCCATGAACGGCGCCCGCCGCAGCTCGTACTCCTGCGTGCCGAGGGTCTCGATGACCAGCGTCGCGAGCATGCAGCCGATCTGCGCGGCGCGCTCGTGCGGGACGCCCCAGACGAGACCGGACAGGAACCCGGCGCGGAACGCGTCGCCGACGCCCGTCGGGTCGACCTTGGCCTCCTCCTCCGGGACACCGACCTCGACCGGGTCCTCGCCGGCCTTCTCGATGCGCACGCCGCGCGCGCCGAGCGTGGTGACGCGGTGGCCGACCTTGCCGAGGATCTCGGCGTCGGTCCAGCCGGTCTTGGACTCGATGAGGCCCTTCTCGTACTCGTTGGAGAAGAGATACGTGGCGCCTTCGAGGAGCGTGCGGATCTCCTCGCCGTCCATCCGGGCAATCTGCTGCGAGAAGTCGGCGGCGAACGGGATGGAGCGCGTGCGGCACTCCTCCGTGTGGCGGAGCATCGCCTCCGGGTCGTCCGCGCCGATGAGAACCAGGTCGAGTCCGCCGACGCGGTCCGCGACGGTCTTCAGCTCGATGAGCCGGGCCTCGCTCATGGCGCCCGTGTAGAAGGAGCCGATCTGGTTGTGGTCGGCGTCCGTGGTGCACACGAAGCGGGCCGTCTGCAGGGTCTCGGAGATCCGGACCGAGTCCGTGTCCACGCCGTGGCGCTCGAGCCACGCGCGGTACTCGTCGAAGTCCGAACCGGCCGCGCCCACCAGGATCGGGTTCGTGCCGAGCTGACCCATGCCGAAGGCGATGTTGGGGCCGACGCCGCCGCGGCGTACGTCGAGGGCGTCGACGAGGAAGGAGAGGGAGACCGTGTGCAGCTGGTCCGCGACGAGCTGGTCGGCGAAACGGCCGGGGAAGGTCATCAGGTGGTCGGTGGCGATGGAGCCGGTGACTGCGATTCGCACGGCGTGAGCACGCTTCCTGAATAAGGGGAGGAGTTGACGCTTCACGCTACCCGCTCGGGGCGTGCGGGCTGAAGTATGGGAAATGCCTGATAGCGGGTCTTTCTTCGGATGTCACCTCAGGGCTACCGTGCCGTCATGACCTACGACGTGGCAGGCATGGCCGAGGACGATCTCGCTTCGCTGCGGGGTGACTGCGTCCGGATGCTTCCGCACTGGTCGACGCCGCGCGCACCGTGGGAGGTGGAGAGCCGCTCCGCCGTGGCCGGGCCGACCGGGATTCACGGCGTCGTCGTGCCCGAGTCGTCCGCGCGGCTGATCGACTCCATGGCCGGTTTCGGCGACTGAGCGTTCCCGGAAATTCCCGGAAGGGAACCGCGCGCCCCCGCATCCCGTCCCATCGGTGTCCCCGGTGCGAAGGAGCGATGCGGTGAGCGGCGAAGAGCGGACGCGGGATCTGCACGGGCGACGGCGGACGACTGCCATCGTGTCGGTCGCGGCGGCCGTCCTGCTCGCCGGAGGCGGCGGCGCGTATCTGGCGGCGAACGCCGACGGCGGGTCAGGCCACGAGGATTCCGCCCGGCCCGGCGGCACGGGCACTCCCCCGCCGCTCGCCCTGGACGGCTACTCCGAGGGCTCCGGCTCCACCGGCCCCTCCGGCGCGGAGCAGCCCGGTATCGCGCCCGGCGAGCCCGACCCGAACGGCACCCGCTACAGGGCGACCGGCGATCTCCCGGCGGGCCCCGGCAAGGCCCCCGTCTACCGGTCCGGCGGCGGGGTGACCGCCGCCGAGGCGAACCGGCTCGCCGATGCGCTCGACGTCCAGGGCACACCGCGGCAGTCCGGCGACGCCTGGAAGGTGGGTCCGGCGAAGGACGGTTCGGGGCCCTCGTTGCAGGTGAGCCGGAAGGCGCCGGGGGCGTGGACGTACTCCCGGTACGCGCCGTCCTTCGGCGGCAAGTGCGGTGACGCGGCGAAGTGCGCGGACCCGACGGGCGGGGGCAGCGCGAAGGACGCGGTGGGCGAGGCCGCCGCGAAGCGGGCCGCGGCGCCGGTCCTGAAGGCCCTCGGCCAGGACGACGCCAAGCTCGACGCGGAGCAACTCATGGGCGCCACCCGCGTGGTGAACGCCGATCCGGCGGTCGGCGGGCTGCCCACCTACGGCTGGTCGACCGGGATCCTGGTCGGCCCGGACGGCCAAGTGGTCGGCGGCAGCGGAATGGTGAAGGAGCCGGTCAAGGGCGCCACGTATCCGACGGTCGGGGCCCGCGAGGCGCTGGAGCGGATGAACGGTGCGGCGGCCGGGGGCCGGGTGTCCGTCGGCGGGTGCGCGCGTCCGGTGCCGCTGGGCGGGGACGGCGGGGACAAGGACACGTCCTGCGCGTCGGCGCCGGCGAGGCCCTCGACGGTCGACGTCACCGGGGCGACGTTCGGGCTCGCCGCGCACTTCGTCGGGGGGCGGCAGGCGCTGGTGCCGTCGTGGCTGTTCGAGGTGCGGCCCGCCGGGTCGCGGGCCGCGTACACGGTGACGTATCCGGCGGTGGAGCCCCGCTATCTGGTGGCGCCGAAGAGCGCGGCGCCCTCCCCCACGGGCCGCGCCGACTCCGTGCACATCCAGGGGTACAGCGCCGCGGGGAAGACGCTGACCGTGCACTTCACGGGTGGCGTGTGCGCGAAGTACGCGGCGTCGGCCGACGAGTCCGGGGGCCGGGTGAGCGTGAAGGTCACCGGGACGGAGAAGAAGGGCACCGTCTGCATCGAGCTGGCGAAGTACTACACGTTGCGGGTGCCGCTGGACGAGCCGCTCGGTGAGCGGAAGGTGGTGGCGGCCGACGGGTCCGCCGTGCCGCACGCGCAGAAGAACGCGCCGGGCGGCGTCGAGCCCGCACCGCGGGACTGACCTGTCGGACCACGAGAACGCCGAAGGGGCGGCCCCATGGGGGCCGCCCCTTCCGCGCTACCACTGTGCTGCTTAGCTGAACGAGTCGCCGCAGGCGCAGGAACCCGTCGCGTTCGGGTTGTCGATCGTGAAGCCCTGCTTCTCGATCGTGTCGACGAAGTCGATGGAGGCGCCGCCCAGGTACGGGGCGGACATGCGGTCGGTGACGACCTTCACGCCACCGAAGTCCTTGACGACGTCACCGTCGAGCGAGCGCTCGTCGAAGAAGAGCTGGTAACGCAGGCCGGAGCAGCCGCCGGGCTGAACAGCCACACGCAGGGCCAGGTCGTCACGGCCTTCCTGGTCGAGCAGAGCCTTGACCTTGGCCGCGGCTTCGTCGCTGAGGATGATGCCGTCGCTGACGGTGCTGGTCTCGTCCGATACGGACATCTACATCTCTCCCGGGTTGTACGGAGACTGCTTGCCGACCATTGCTAACCGGCAAAGGCCCGGATCCATTCCGGGTTTCGCTTTTCTTCTCTTCATGCTCGCACACCGTGCGCGGGCGGGGCACGGGGCGGCCTCGGCCGGATGCGTCACATCGACGACATCACCATCGTCAAACTGACGTGAAGCACGTATGATAGATAACGTCATTTCGACGAAAAGTCGAGCAGAGCGAAGAAAGGGTGCGTGACGTGACCACGGCCCAGTCCCCCCAGGCCCCTGTTGACCTGGACGTTTCTCCCACGCCTCTGGCGCTGCTGCTGCTTGGGCGCGAGGCCGACCCGCGCAGCGAGCGCGGTGTGGAGTGCCCCGGCGATCTGCCCTCGCCGTCCGACCCGGACCTGGTGGAGCGGGCCCGCGCGGCCAAGGAAAAGCTCGGAGACAAGGTGTTCGTGCTCGGACACCACTACCAGCGCGACGAGGTCATCCAGTTCGCCGACGTCACCGGGGACTCCTTCAAGCTGGCGCGGGACGCGGCGGCCCGGCCCTCGGCCGAGTACATCGTGTTCTGCGGTGTGCACTTCATGGCCGAGTCGGCCGACATCCTCACCGGGGACGACCAGAAGGTCGTGCTCCCGGACCTCGCCGCCGGCTGCTCCATGGCCGACATGGCGACGGCCGAGCAGGTCGCCGAGTGCTGGGACGCGCTGACGGAGGCCGGCATCGCCGAGTCCGTCGTCCCCGTCTCGTACATGAACTCCTCCGCGGACATCAAGGCGTTCACGGGCAAGCACGGCGGCACGATCTGTACGTCGTCCAATGCCGAGCGCGCGCTGACCTGGGCGTTCGAGCAGGGCGAGAAGGTCCTCTTCCTGCCGGACCAGCACCTGGGCCGCAACACGGCCGTCCGTGACCTCGGCATGTCGCTCGACGACTGCGTCGTCTACAACCCGCACAAGCCGAACGGCGGGCTGACCGTCGAGCAGCTGCGGGACGCCAGGATGATCCTGTGGCGCGGGCACTGCTCCGTGCACGGGCGCTTCTCGCTGGACTCGGTCAACGACGTGCGGGAGCGCATACCGGGCGTGAACGTCCTCGTGCACCCGGAGTGCAAGAACGAGGTCGTGGCCGCGGCGGACTACGTCGGGTCGACGGAGTACATCATCAAGGCGCTGGAGGCGGCGCCTGCCGGGTCGAAGTGGGCCATCGGCACGGAGCTGAACCTGGTGCGGCGCCTGGCCAATCGGTTCGCCCCGGAGGGCAAGGAGATCGTCTTCCTCGACAAGACGGTGTGCTTCTGCTCGACCATGAACCGGATCGACCTGCCGCACCTGGTGTGGACGCTGGAGTCCCTGGCGGACGGCCAGTTGGTCAACCGCATCGAGGTCGACCGCGAGACGGAGCAGTTCGCCAAGCTGGCCCTCGAGCGGATGCTGGCGCTGCCGTAACCGGTCCTGCCCTCTGAGCCCCTGCGGCGATTGAGCAGCGGGGTCCGGGGCAGAGCCCCGAAACCGGAAGCGGGGCGAGCGCCAGATGAACGCTCGCCCCGCACCAAAGCGGCGGTAGCCGCTACACGTTCGCCGGCTCCGGGTCCGTGGCCGGCGTCTGGGGCGGAACCCCGGAGTCGTCACCGCGCTTCGCCGCCCGCTTCGCGGCCCTCCGCTCCTTGCGCAGCTCCAGCATCGCGTAGAGCGTCGGCACCAGAAGCAGCGTCAGCAGCGTCGACGTGATCAGACCGCCGATCACGACCACGGCCAGCGGCTGCGCGATGAAGCCGCCCTCGCCCGTGACACCGAGCGCCATCGGGAGCAGGGCGAAGATCGTCGCCAGGGCCGTCATGAGGATCGGGCGCAGTCGGTGCCGCCCGCCCTCGACGACCGCCTCGACCACACCGAGCCCCTGGGCCCGGTACTGGTTGATCAGGTCGATGAGCACGATCGCGTTCGTCACCACGATGCCGATGAGCATCAGCATGCCGATCATCGCGGGCACACCCATCGGCGTCCCCGTGGCCACCAGCAGCCCGAGGGCACCGGTCGCCGCGAACGGGATCGAGACCAGCAGGATCAGCGGCTGGGCCAGCGAGCGGAACGTCGCGACCAGGAGCATGAAGACGATCGCGATCGCCGCGAGCATCGCCAGGCCCAGCTTCTTGAACGCGTCGTCCTGGTCCTCGCTGACACCGCCGATGCTCGCCGTGGCGCCCTTCGGCAGATCCAGCTTGTTGATCTTCGTCTGGAGGTCGGCGCTGACCGCACCCGTGTTGTCGCCGTCCGGCTTCGCCGTGATCGTCGCCGCGCGGGCGCCGTCGATCCGGGTCATCGAGACCGGTCCGTCGACCGTCTTCACCGTGGCGATGTCGCCGAGGGTGAGGCCGCGCGGGCCCATCGGCAGCTTCTTCAGCTCGGCCATCGTGGTGGCCGGCTTCGCCGACTTCACGACGACGTCCCGCTCGGTGTCGTCGATGGTCGCCTTGCCGCTGGTGGTGCCGCGCACCGCCTGGGTGACGGCGGCGCCGAGCGTGGTGTCGTTGAACCCGGCGGCGGCCGCCTTGGAGTTGGCCTTCACCGAGATTCGCGGCACCGACTGCGACAGGTCGCTGGAGACGTCCGTGACGTCGTCGATCGAGGCGACCGCGGAGCGGACCTGCTCGGAGGCCTTCTCCAGTACGTCGCCGTCGGCGGCCTTCACGACCACGGACAGGTCCTGGTTGCCGAAGCCGCCACCGGCCGCGATGGTCGTCGTACCGATGCCGGAGAGCTGTCCGAGCTCGCGCTCGATGCGCTTCTGCGTGGCCTCGTAGGTGTGGCTGTCCTTCAGCTTCACCTGGTACGACGCCTGGTTGGTGTCGGTGCCGCCGCCGAAGGCCGCCATGAAGCCGGAGGAGCCGATGGTGACCTGGTAGTCCTCGATCTCGTCGATGCCCGCAAGCATCTTCTCGATCTTCTTCGCGGAGGCGTCGGTCGCCGACAGGCTGGTGCCGGGCCGCAACTCCTGCTTGATGGAGAGGACTTCCTGGTCGCCCTGGTCGAAGAAGTTCGTCTTGAGCAGCGGCGCCATGCCGAACGTGCCGACGAGCACGACCACCGCGATCAGCAGACTGGTGAAGCGGCGGCGCGTCGCGAAGCGCAGCACGGGAACGTAGATCCGCTGAAGCCAGGAGCGCGCCTCCTTCTCCTCGGCCTTGCGCCGGGCCTCCTCCGGGTCGACGCCGCGGGCCGCCTTGGGCGGGCGCAGGAACCAGTAGGAGAGGACCGGGACGACCGTGAGCGAGACCAGCAGGGACGCGAGGAGCGCCGCCGTCACCGTGATGGAGAACGAGCCGAACAGCTCGCCCACCATGCCGCCGACCAGGCCGATCGGCAGGAAGACCGCCACGGTCGTCAGCGTCGAGGAGGTCACCGCGCCCGCGACCTCGCGCACGGCCTTGAGGATCGCTTCCCTGCGTTCCTCGCCGTAGCCGAGATGGCGCTTGATGTTCTCCAGGACGACGATCGAGTCGTCGACGACGCGGCCGATCGCGATGGTCAGCGCGCCGAGCGTGAGCATGTTGAGCGACAGGTCGCCGGTCCACAGGACGATCAGCGCGAGCACCACGGACAGCGGGATGGAGACCGCCGTCACGAGCGTCGAGCGCAGCGACGCCAGGAAGATCAGGATCACGATCACCGCGAAGAGCAGGCCGAGCGCGCCCTCCGTGGTCAGGCCCGAGATCGACTTCGAGACGGCCGGGCCCTGGTCGCTGACGACCGTGATGTCGGCGCCGGAGCCGAGGTCCGAACGGAGCTGCGGCAGCTTGTCCTTGACGGCGTCGGAGATGGAGACGGCGGAGCCGTCGTGGTCCATGGTGACCGCGAGCGAGAGGCTGGGCTCGCCGTCGGTGCGGGTGATCGAGTCGGCCGTGGACGGCTGCTGCTGCACGGTCGCGATGTCACCGAGGCGTACGGGCTTCCTTACGCCCTCCCCCGTGATCATCAGGTCCTGGATCTGCTTCAGGGACGTGAAGCCGCCGCCGACCTGGACCGTGCGGTTCTTGCCCGCCTCGTCGAGCGAGCCCGCGGGCATGGTCGCGCCGCCGGCCTTCAGGGACTCGGCGAGGGCCTGGGCGTTCACCCCGGCCGCGGCCATCTTCCGGTCGCTGGGCGTGATGTCGACCTGGAGGTCGCGGACGCCGTCCACCGTCACCTGGGAGACGCCGTCGATGTCCTTCAGCGTCGGTACGACGGCCTTGTCGAGCTGGTCGGCGAGCGCCTGCTGGTCCTTGTCGGAGGTGACGGCGAGCACGACGGTCGGGATGTCGTCGGTCGAACCGGCGACGACCTGCGGGTCGACGCCGTCGGGCAGCTGGGCGCGGGCCCGGTTGACCGCCTGCTGGACATCGGCGACGAGCTGCTTGCTGCCGTCCGTGCCGTAGTCGAACTGGGCCATCACCAGGGCGTTGCCCTCGCTGGCCGTGGAGGTGACGCCGGTGATTCCGTCGACGGCGTCGATGGAGTTCTCGAGCGGCTCGACGACCTGCTTCTCCACCACGTCCGGGGACGCGCCCTGGTAGGGGGCGACGACGGAGACCATGGGCAGTTCGATCGAGGGCAGCAGCTGCTGCTTGAGCTGAGGGATCGCGATCGCGCCGAAGACGATCGCGATGATCGACATCAGTCCGATGAGGGCGCGCTGGGCGAGGCTGAATCTCGACAGCCAGGACATGGATCGGGTCTCCGAGTGACGTGAGCGGAAGATGAAGGCCCGTGCCATGACAAGTCGTGCGGTGGCAGGCGTGGGACCCACGGTCCACCCTCGGTCATCCGTGCGAACCGGGGCGTCGCTCCCAGGTGCCGTTCTTACCCGCCGCCTACTGCGCCCGTAGTACGCGCCCCGTCGGGGTCACTCCACCCGTGGACGGACCAGCCCCGACTCGTACGCGATGACGACGAGTTGGGCGCGGTCGCGGGCGCCGAGCTTGGCCATGGCGCGGTTGACGTGGGTCTTCACGGTGAGCGGGCTGACCGTGAGGCGCTCGGCGATCTCGTCGTTGGAGTGGCCGCCCGCGACCTGCACGAGGACCTCGCGCTCGCGCCCGGTGAGCGCGGCGAGCCGCTCGGCGCTGCCGTCCGTGGGGCGCTCCCCGTCCTCGTAACCGTCGCCCTGCGCGAGGAACTTGGCGATCAGGCCCTTGGTCGCGACGGGTGAGAGCAGGGCGTCGCCCGCGGCCGCGATGCGCACGGCGCCGAGCAGTTCCTCGGGTTCGGCGCCCTTGCCGAGGAAGCCGGAGGCGCCGGCCCGCAGCGACTGCACCACGTACTCGTCGACCTCGAACGTCGTCAGCATCACCACGTGCACGTGGCAGAGCTCCGGGTCCGCGGTGATCTCACGGGTCGCGGCGAGGCCGTCGGTGCCGGGCATCCGGATGTCCATGAGCACGACGTCGGGGCGCTCGGAGCGGGCGAGCCGGACGGCCTCCGCGCCGTCGGACGCCTCCCCCACCACCTCCATGTCGGGCTCGGAGTCGACGAGCACGCGGAAGGCGCTGCGCAGCAGGGCCTGGTCGTCGGCCAGGAGTACCCGGATGGTCATGTGGTGGCGTCCTCGGAGGTGTTGGTGCCTTCGGCGGGGTCGGCGCCGCCGGTGCGGGCCTTGGTCGGAAGGATCGCATGGACGCGGAAACCGCCGCCGTAGCGCGGTCCCGCGGTGAGGGTGCCGCCGAGCGCCGTGACGCGTTCGCGCATGCCGAGCAGTCCGTGCCCGCCGTTCGCGTCCGGCTCGTCGGGATCGCTGGGGTGGTCGCCGTACGCGGCCGCGGCGCCGGGCCCGTTGTCGAGGATGGTGATCTCCACATTGGGACCCACCCGTACGACGCTGACCTCGGCCTTGGCGTCGGGGCCCGCGTGCTTGCGTACGTTCGTCAGCGCTTCCTGTACGACACGGAAGGCGGCGAGGTCGACGGCGGCGGGCAGCGCGGGGGCGTCCTTCGCGCGCGCCACCTCCACGGGCAGGCCCGCGTTGCGGAAGGTGTCCACGAGGTCGTCGAGCCGGTCGAGTCCGGGAGCGGGCTCGGTGGGCGCCTCCGGGTCCCCGGTCTGCCGCAACAGGCCGACCGTGGCGCGCAGTTCGCCCAGCGCGGAGCGGCTGGCCTCGCGGACGTGCCCCAGGGCCTCCTTGGCCTGGTCGGGCCGCCGGTCCATGACGTGCGCGGCGACGCCCGCCTGCACGTTGACGAGCGCGATGTGGTGGGCGACGACGTCGTGCAGATCGCGGGCGATCCGCAGCCGCTCCTCGGCGACGCGGCGCCGCGCCTCCTCCTCGCGGGTGCGTTCGGCGCGTTCGGCGCGCTCCCTGATCGCGGTGACGAAGGCGCGCCGGGAGCGGACCGCGTCGCCCGCGGCGGCGGCCATGCCGGTCCACGCGAAGATGCCGAGGTTCTCCTGGGAGTACCAGGGCAGCGGGCCCGCGAACATGGCGACGCCGGTCAGCACCGCCATCGTGGCCAGGCCCACGCGCCAGGTGGTGGGGCGGTCCGTGGTGGCGGCGACCGTGAAGAGGGCGACGACCGCGGACATCACGACGGGGGCGCGGGGGTCGCCGGTGACCAGTTCGACGACGGAGACAGTGGCCGTCGCGGCGAGTACGGGGAGCGGGGCGCGGCGGCGGAACACGAGGGCGGCGGCGCCGAGCAGCATCAGCACGAGGCTGAGGGCGTTCGGCGTTCTGGCGCCCCAGGCGTAGGTGCCCTCCGGTCCGTGCGGGTCCACGAAGGAACCGGCGACCATGCAGAGCAGGACGCCCAGCGCGAGGGAGGCGTCCAGGGCCAGCGGATGCGTCCTGGCCCACCGTACGAAGCGGTTCACCGGGTTCACGGTATCGGGTCGCCTCGCGCGGCACCGGTGCCGTCACATCAAGCCCGGCTACCCCGGGATCAGGCCGTCGTCGCTGAGCATGTCGCGGACCTCCGCCAACGTGGCGTCGGCCGCGGGCAGGATCAGCTCCGACGGTTCCAGGGCGTCGTCCGGCAGCGGAGCGCCCAGGCGGCGGACCGCGTCCAGGAGAGCGGTGAGCGTGCGGCGGAACCCCGCCTCGTCCCCGCTCTCCATCTCGGCGAGCAGCTCGTCGTCGAGCTTGTTGAGTTCGGTGAAGTGGTCGTCCGCCAACTCCACCTGGCCCTCCCCCATGATCCGGACGATCATGTCGGCCTCCTCAAGGCACTACAGGCACTGCGTACAGGCACTACTGCTTGTCGAAGCGCGGGGTGTCCCGGGGCTGCTGCGCCGGCTGAGCCTGCTCCTGGCCGCCCTCGATCGCGGTCTGCGAGGAGGACGAGCCACCGGACAGCTCCGCCTTCATGCGCTGAAGCTCCAGCTCTACATCCGTACCACCGGAGAGCCGGTCCAGCTCGGCCTGGATGTCGTCCTTGGCCATGCCGGAGGGGTCGTCGAGGGCACCGGAGGCGAGCAGCTCGTCGATGGCACCGGCGCGCGCCTGCATCTGGGCGGTCTTGTCCTCGGCACGCTCGATCGCCATGCCGACGTCGCCCATCTCCTCGGAGATGCCGGAGAACGCCTCGCCGATCCGGGTCTGCGCCTGCGCCGCGGTGTAGGTCGCCTTGATCGTCTCCTTCTTGGTGCGGAAGGCGTCGACCTTCGCCTGGAGCCGCTGGGCCGCGAGGGTGAGCTTCTCCTCCTCGCCCTGGAGCGTCTGGTGCTGCGTCTCCAGGTCGGTGACCTGCTGCTGGAGGGCGGCGCGGCGGGAGAGCGCCTCGCGGGCCAGATCCTCCCGGCCGAGCGCGAGGGCCTTGCGGCCCTGGTCCTCGAGCTTGGACGACTGGGACTGGAGCTGCCCCAGCTGCAGTTCCAGTCGCTTGCGGGACGTCGCCACGTCGGCGACTCCCCTGCGTACCTTCTGGAGCAGCTCCAGCTGCTTCTGGTACGAGTAATCGAGGGTCTCGCGCGGGTCCTCGGCCCGGTCAAGGGCCTTGTTCGCCTTCGCGCGGAAGATCATCCCCATACGCTTCATGACACCGCTCATGGGCTTCGCGCGCCCCCTTCTGACAGATCCAGCCTTGGTCCAGCTCCGGCACTGCGACAGAAACCACAGTACGGGTCCTGCCTCTATTACCGCACTGTTCAGGTACGGATGCGCTCATACCCGAGGACGACTGATGACGGCCCCGATCCGGCGCAAGGAGTAGATGACCCCTGACGGAGGACGCCGGGTGTTGTCGGATCGTTCCCCACGGCCCTGTGGTCGATGCATGACCACCACGTACCCTGGCGATTGTGTTCCGTAGCCGATCCAAGGACGACAAGGCCCAGGCCGCGCAGGCCAAGGTGACCATGTCCAAAGAGCCCCGAGACCCGCAGGCGCCCAAGGGCCGCCCCACGCCCAAGCGCAGCGAGGCCCAGACGCAGCGCCGCAGCGTGGCCAACACCAAGATGACGCCGAAGGAGGCCCGCACCCGCTCGCGCGACGAGCGCCGCACCGCGATGCAGCGCCAGCGCGAAGCGCTGGCCAACGGTGACGAGCGTTATCTGCCGGCCCGCGACAAGGGTCCGGTGCGCAAGTTCGCCCGCGACTTCGTCGACTCGCGGTTCGCGATCGCCGAGTACTTCCTGCCGATGGCCGTCGTCATTCTCGTCCTGAGCATGATCCGCGTCGGTTCGCTGCAGAACATCGCGCTGCTGCTGTGGCTGTTCGTGATCGTCGCGATCGTGATCGACTCGGCCGTCACGGGCTTCCGCCTGAAGAAGATCCTCGCGGAGAAGTTCCCGAACGAGCGCCGCAAGGGCGCCGTCGCGTACGCGCTCATGCGCACGCTCCAGATGAAGCGACTGCGCCTGCCGAAGCCGCAGGTCAAGCGCGGAGAGCGGCCCTGAGCGCGGACAGCACCGAGGCTTTCGCCGGCGACGCCGTGCACTCCTGGCTGGACAAGCTCGGCGGTCTGCGCAACATCGTGCGGCAGGAGCTCGTGGCCCGGCAGCTCGACGAGCAGCTGGCCGGGCGGTTCCCCGTCGGCCAGCGGCTGCGGGTGCTCGACGTGGGGATGGGCCAGGGCACGCAGGCGCTGCGCCTGGCCCGCGCCGGGCACAAGGTGACCGGGGTGGAGCAGGATCCGGAGATGGTCTCCGTGGCGCGCCGGACGCTCGCCACGGAGCCCGCGGGGGTGCGGGACCGGGTCCGGCTCGTGCAGGGCAGCGGCATGGAGACCGGTGTCCACTTCCTGCCGGGCAGTTTCGACGTCGTGCTCTGTCACGGCGTCCTGATGTACGTCGAGGATCCCGACGCGCTGCTCGCGGGCCTGGCCCGGATGCTGGCGCCGGGCGGGCTGCTCTCCCTCGTCGTGCGCAACGGGGACGCGCTCGCGATGCGTCCCGGGCTCGCCGGTGACTGGATCACCGCGCTCGGCGCCTTCGAGTCGACGAAGTACACGAACCGGCTCGGGCTCGACGTCAGGGCCGACCGGCTCGGCCCGCTGACGGAGACGCTCGCCGGGATCGGGGCGCCGCTGCACTCCTGGTACGGGGTGCGGGTCTTCACCGATCAGGCCGCGGACGACGCGGTGGTGCCGGAGCACGGGGAGCTGCAGACGTTGCTCGCCGCGGAGGAGAAGGCGGGTCGTTCTGATCCGTACCGCCGGGTGGCGGCGCTCTTGCACCTGTGCGGGGTACGGGGCTGAGGTCCGCTGCTCAAGCCCCTGCGGCGATTGAGCACCGGGGTCCGGGCCGCAACCACGGCGCCGTTGGTGACGCCTCGGGGCGCTGCCCCGGACCCCGCGCCTCAATCGCCGGCGGGGCTCAATTGGCTTCCGCTTCCTCCGCATGGAGGCCCATCGGGCCGTAGATGACCTTGTCGTCCTCGAAGAGGGTGACCTGGTCCGCTCCCCCGTCCGCGAGCTGCTTCCAGTACTCGCCGACCCAGGACTCGGCGTCCCCCTGCGTGGTGAACTCCTCAGGCTCCACCGCGGGAGACACCTCCGTCCCGTCGGACTTCTCGAACCGCCACGTCCACGCCGCCATGTCAGCCTCCCGGTATCGGTCGTCCGCTCTGCCGCTGTCCCCGGAAGCCTATCCGGGCGCGCGTCGATCAAGGGGGCGCGGGAGGATCTTCCTGTGGAACTGACACTGCTCGGCACCGGTGGCCCCGACGGGCTGCCCCGCCCCGACTGCCCTTGCGCCGCCTGCGCGACCGCGCTCGGCCGCGACGCCCGTGCCGCGACGGCGGTCCTGATCGACGGGACGCTGCTGCTCGACCTGACGCCGGGGGCCGCGTTCGCCGCGGCCCGTTCGGGGCACAGCCTCGGCGGCGTCCGGCAGGTGCTGCTCTCCCATCCGCACGACGGGCCCGCGGTCGAGGTGCCCGCGGGGCTCCCGCAGCCCGGCCGGGTGCCGGACGGCCGGGAGCTTGCGCTCATGAGCGGGCACCGGGTGCGGGCGCTCGCCCTGGACGCGCCGGGCACCGGCTACGAGGTGACCGGGCCGGAGGGCGAGCGGCTGCTCTATCTGCCGCCCGGCACCGCGCCCGCGGGGTTCGAGGAGCCACGGGCGCCGTACGAGATGGTGCTCGCCGATGTCGTCGGGCGGCCGGACGCGCTTGCCCGGCTGCGTTCGGTGGGCGCGATCGGTCCGACCACCGATGTCGTCGCCGTCCATCTGGACCATGACGTGTTCCCCGGTCCCGAGCTGGCGCGGCGGCTCGCGGCGGCGGGCGCGCGGGCCGTGCCCGACGGCACGACCCTGGACGTCGGCACGTACGAGGACGTGCCCGATGTGCCGCGCAGGACGCTGGTGCTCGGCGGGGCGCGGTCGGGCAAGTCGGTGGAGGCCGAGCGGCGCCTGGAGGCGTTCCCCGACGTGCTGTACGTGGCGACCGGCGGAACGCGCGGCGGGGACACGGAGTGGGCGCAGCGGGTGGCGGCGCACCGGGAGCGGCGGCCCGGTTCGTGGCGGACCGCGGAGACCTGCGACCTCGTGCCGCTGCTGGAGGACGCCGAGGACACCGCCCCGCTGCTCGTCGACTGTCTGTCGCTGTGGCTGACGTACGCGATGGACGAGGTGGGCGCCTGGGACGACGCCGAGTGGGCGGGCGGCGGCGAGAAGGCGCTGCGGGAGAAGGTGGCCGCGCTCGTCGACGCCGTGCGGCGCACCCGGCGGCCGGTCGTCGCCGTGTCGAACGAGGTCGGTTCGGGGATCGTGCCCGCGACCGCGTCGGGACGCCGCTACCGGGACGAACTCGGCCGCCTGAACGCGGCGTTCGCGGCCGAGTGCGAGCACGTGCTGCTCGTCGTCGCCGGTCAGGCGCTGGCGCTGCGCGGCTGACCGGGAGCCCCCGGCCTACGCGTCGGGGTCGCGGCGGGCGATCACCCGGTACGCGTTGGAGAAGCGGCTGCGGCGGGCGAGCGGGGCGAGGAGCCGGTCGGCCGCGCGGGCGGCGAGGAACGCGGGCGCGACGGCCCGCGTCAGGATCTCGCGCAGGATCCGCTGGGCCTCGCTGGGGGCCTTGGCGCGCCACGGGTCGTCGGCGTCGGGCAGGTGGCGGCCCGCGAACAGGGCGAGGCCGGCCGCGAGATCGAGCGGCACGTGGGCCTCGCGGCGGTCGACGGCGACCACCGTGTAGCCGAGGGCGCGCAGTTCGGTGCGGAGGTTGGCGAGCGGGATCAGATGCAGGTGCTGGGGCTGGAAGTACGAGATCCACCACTTGCCGAGCAGCTTCGCGAAGCGGCTCTCGGGGTCGGGGACCTCGATCAGCAGATGCCCGCCGGGGCGCAGGACGCGGCGTGCGGCCTTCAGTTCCTCGCGGGGGTCGCGGGAGTGCTCCAGGTGGTGGAACATGCTCAACGCGTCGTAGCCGCCCTCCAGTTCGGGCGCGAGGTCGACGAGGGAGCCCTGGTGGGCCCGCTCGATGCGGCCCGCCCTGCGCCCCTCCGCCAGGCCGTCGCCGCTGTCGAGGCCGTCGAAGGCGGTGTACGGCAGGACGTCCCGGGCGGCCGCGGGGAAGTGGCCGTGGCCCGTGCCGACGTCGAGCCAGCTCTCCGGTTCGATGAACGCGGCGAGGGCGCGGGTGGCGGCCCGGTGGCGCCGGTCGGAGCCGCGCTCACCGAAGATCCACTCGGCCTGGCCCGCGTACCGGCCCTCGCGGAAGTCGCGGTAGTAGAAGTCCAGGCCCTCGGGGGTGAGGCGGGGGTTCTGGAACGAGTGGGCGCAGGAACCGCACTGGTCGAGGGTGAAGCTGCCGGGCTTGTGCTGGAGGAGATCGGTGGTGCGCAGGCGGGTGCGCAGCCGGGTGCTGCCGCACCAGGGGCAGTCGGGGCGCCGCGGCTCGTGGAAGCGTTCGGTGCCCCCGGCGAGTTCGGTGAGGTAGGCGGGGCGCCGCTCGGCGACCGGCTGGAGGGCGGGTGCGGTCATGGGCGAGGGCTCCTGTCATGTTCTGCGGTGCCACAACAAGTGAGCGGGATCGGGGTACGACAATTCGGCACGGAGAAGGACGTAACCGATCATCCACAAGCGGCACATGGCACCTCGGAGGCGACTCACCGCCCGCCGTCGGCGTCCGCCGGAAGGACGCACCCATCGGTGTCCCCCGGCGGCCGGTACTGTTCGGCGAATGAGCTCGCTGAACCTCGACGACTTCACCGATCTGATCGAGCGCCCCGACGGCGGGACCCGCCGCGACGCGGAGGAGCGCAGGGCCCGCTTCGCCGTGCCGCCCGGCGCGCTCGGCCGCCTCGACGAACTGGGCGAGTGGCTGAGCGCCGCCCAGGGCGCCGTGCCCGTACGGCCGGTCGCACGGCCCCGCGCGGTCCTCTTCGCGGGCGACCACGGCGTGGCCTCGCTCGACGTGTCGAAGCGGGCGGCGGGCAGCGCGGCCGGCCTCGTACGGGAGGTCGTCGAGGGCGCGTCCACGGGAGCGGTGCTCGCGCGCCAGCTCGGCGTCGGGGTGCGCGTCGTCGACGTGTCCCTGGACTGCGAGCCCGACGAGCTGCCCCAGACCGTCGACGGCCGCCGGGTGCGGCGCGGCTCGGGCCGCATCGACACCGAGGACGCGCTCACCCTCGACGAGGCGGAGGCCGCGTTCCGCGCGGGCATGGCGGTGGCCGACGAGGAGGCCGACTCCGGTACGGATCTCGTCGTGCTCGGCGACCTCAGCGTCGGCGGCACGACGGCGGCGGCCACGCTGATCGCGGCGCTGTGCGGCACGGACGCGTCCGTCGTCACCGGGCGCGGCGGCGACCCCATCGACGACCTCGCCTGGATGCGCAAGTGTGCGGCGATCCGGGACGCGCTGCGCCGGGCCCGCCCCGTCCTCGGCGACCAGCTCCAGCTCCTCGCCACGGTCGGCGGCGCGGACCTCGCGGCGGCGACCGGCTTCCTGCTCCAGTGCGCGGTGCGGCGGACGCCGGTGATCCTGGACGGCGTCGTCTCCGCGGCCTGCGCGCTCGTCGGCCAGCGGATCGCGTTCCGCGCCCCCGACTGGTGGCTGGCCGCCCACGCCAGCGGCGAGCCGGCCCAGGCGAAGGCGCTGGACCGGATGGCCATGGACGTCCTCCTCGACCAGGACGTCCGGGTGGGCGGCGCCACCGGCGGCCTGCTGGCCCTCCCCCTGGTCCAGGCGGCGGCCTCCCTCGCGGCGGAACTCCCGGAGACGGCGGCGCCCGCGAAGGAAGACGACTAGCACCGGTGGAACGACCAGCAGCAATGGACGGCATACGGTTCGCCTTCGGCACCCTCACCGTCATCCCGGTCGAGGTCACCCGCTGGGACCGCGCCGCCGCCCGCGCGGGGATGCTCTGCGCTCCGCTGGCCGGGCTCGTCGTCGGGCTCGCGGCGGCCCTGCTCGGCGGGGTGCTGACGGTGCTGGGGGCGGGCGCGCTGCTCGCCGCCGTCGCCGCGGTCGCGGTACCGGCGGCGCTGACCCGTGGGCTGCACCTCGACGGGCTCGCGGACGTCGCGGACGGCCTCGGCAGCGGGAAGCCCGCGGAGGACGCGCTGCGGATCATGAAGCAGTCGGACATCGGCCCGTTCGGTGTCGTCACGCTCGTCCTGGCCCTGCTCGCCCAGATCGCCGTCCTGGCCGACCAGTTCGGTCAGTCGTGGCAGCGCGGCGCCCTCGCCGCGGCCGTCTCCGCGGTGACCGCACGCCTCGCGCTGACCTTCGCCTCCCGCACCGGCGTACCGGCCGCCCGCCCGGAGGGCCTCGGCGCGGCGGTCGCGGAAACGGTGTCCCCGCGCACGGCGCTGCTCGTCGGGGCGGTGGTGGTCGCGGTGACCGCCGTCTTCTCGCTCCAGGCCGCCCTGGCCGTCGTACTGGCCTGCGGCGCGGCCGAACTCCTCTCGCGCCGCTGCGTTTCCCGCTTCGGCGGAGTGACGGGCGACGTGTTCGGCGCGGTGGCCGAGACGGCGGCCACGGCGGCACTGGTGGTCCTGGCGCTGGGCTGAGCCGGTTAAGCCCCTCCGACGATTGAGGAGCGGGGTCCGGGGCAGCGCCCCAGCGGCGGCCCGTACCTGGACGGAGCACCGCAAGTACGACGGGCGTAGGCTCCCCCACGGGCGGGCCAACTACCCCCGGCCCCGGCGAAGAAGCCGGTACACCCGATGAAAGAGGGACCTCACCACCGTGACTGCTCTGACTCTCAGCACTGCCGCGGCGACCGGCCTGCGCGCCGACGCGATCGTCGTCGGCGTCGTCAAGGGCGACAAGGGCCCGGTCGTCGCGCACGGCGCGGAAGCCGTGGACAAGGCGTACGACGGAAAGCTCGGCTCCGTCCTGGAGGCGCTCGGCGCCAGTGGCGGCGAGGGCGAAGTGACCAAGCTCCCCGCCCCGTCCGGCTTGAAGGCGCCCATCGTGCTGGCGGTCGGCCTCGGCGGCGAGCCCGAGAAGGACGGCGCGTACGACTCCGAGGCGCTGCGCCGCGCCGCCGGTGCCGCGGCCCGTGCCCTGGCCGGTTCGAAGAAGGCCGCGTTCGCGCTGCCGGTCGACGACGCCGAGGACGCCGGTGCGGTCGCGGAGGGCGCGCTGCTCGGCGCGTACTGCTTCGACGCGTACAAGGAGTCCCCGAAGGACCCGAAGAAGAACGCGAAGGCGCCGCTTGCCGAGGTCGCGATCCTCGGCGGCAAGCCCCGCGACAAGGCGTACAAGGCGGCCGTCGAGCGCGCCCTCGCGGTCACCGAGGAGCTCAACCGCGCCCGCGACCTGATCAACACCCCGCCGAACGACCTGAACCCCGAGTCCTTCGCCGCCGTGGCCCAGGCCGCGGCCAAGGAGCACGGCATCAAGGTGCAGGTGCTCGACGAGAAGGCGCTCGCCAAGGGCGGCTACGGCGGCATCCTCGGCGTCGGCGCCGGTTCCTCCTCGGCCCCGCGCCTGGTGAAGCTGTCGTACAAGAGCACGAAGGCGAAGAAGCACCTCGCCTTCGTCGGCAAGGGCATCACCTACGACTCGGGCGGCATCTCGCTGAAGCCGGCCGGGCACAACGAGACGATGAAGTGCGACATGGCCGGCGCCGCCGCCGTGTTCGCCGCCGTCGTCGCCGCCGCCCGCCTGGGCCTGGAGGTGAACGTCACCGGCTGGCTGGCGCTCGCCGAGAACATGCCGTCGGGCTCGGCCACCCGCCCCGGCGACGTGCTGCGCATGTACTCGGGCAAGACGGTCGAGGTGCTCAACACCGACGCCGAGGGCCGCCTGGTCCTGGCCGACGCCATCGCCAAGGCCTCCGAGGAGACCCCGGACGCGATCGTCGACGTCGCGACGCTGACCGGCGCGATGATGGTGGCGCTCGGCTCCCGCACCTTCGGCATCATGTCCAACGACGACGCCTTCCGCGGCTCGATCCACGAGTCCGCCGAGGAGTCCGGCGAGCCGGCCTGGCCGATGCCGCTCCCGACCCACCTGCTCAAGGGCATGGACTCGCCGACCGCCGACATCGCCAACATCGGCGAGCGGATGGGCGGCGGCCTCGTCGCCGGTCTGTTCCTCAAGGAGTTCGTCGGCGAGGGCATCGCGTGGGCCCACCTCGACATCGCGGGTCCGGCCTTCAACGAGTCCGCCCCGTTCGGTTACACGCCGAAGGGCGGCACGGGTTCCGCGGTCCGTACGCTGGTCCGCCTCGCGGAGCGGACGGCGGCCGGCGACCTCGGCTGAATTCCGCTGAGCGCCGCATAACCCCTGCGCAAGCGCTGAACGGCCCCCGTGTGCACGGCACCGGGGGCTGTTCGCTTTCAACGAAATCCGCGTGTTTGTCCCCGCCCGGCACAGCCGTTTCCGGTGTAACAGCCGTCTCACACCCCAGCCCGACGTCCCGCATGCCGTGGACAAGTGCGAGGATGGGGTACGGCAGGACAGGGCCCTCACCCAGGGCCGAAGAACGAGCGGCCGAACACCCCGCCGCCCGGTCGTCGGAGACCGGCGTACGGCGCACATGCATGGAGGACGTGACGTGGCGAACGACGCCAGCACCGTTTTCGACCTAGTGATCCTCGGCGGTGGCAGTGGCGGTTACGCCGCGGCCCTGCGCGGAGCGCAGCTGGGCCTGGACGTCGCCCTGATCGAGAAGAACAAGGTCGGCGGTACCTGCCTGCACGTCGGTTGCATCCCCACCAAGGCGTTGCTGCACGCCGGTGAGATCGCCGACCAGGCCCGTGAGTCCGAGCAGTTCGGCGTGAAGGCCACCTTCGAGGGCATCGACATGCCCGCCGTCCAGAAGTACAAGGACGAGGTCGTCACCGGTCTGTACAAGGGCCTGCAGGGGCTCATCGCCTCCCGCAAGGTGACGTACATCGAGGGTGAGGGCAAGCTCTCCTCCCCGACGTCCGTGGACGTCAACGGCCAGCGCATCCAGGGCCGCCACATCCTCCTCGCGACCGGCTCCGTGCCGAAGTCGCTGCCGGGCCTGGAGATCGACGGCAACCGCATCATCTCCTCGGACCACGCGCTGAAGCTGGACCGCGTCCCGCAGTCCGCCATCGTCCTGGGCGGCGGCGTCATCGGCGTCGAGTTCGCCTCGGCGTGGAAGTCCTTCGGCACCGACGTCACGGTCGTCGAGGGCCTCAAGCACCTCGTCCCGGTCGAGGACGAGAACAGCTCCAAGCTCCTGGAGCGCGCCTTCCGCAAGCGCGGCATCAAGTTTAACCTCGGCACCTTCTTCGAGAAGGCCGAGTACACGCAGGACGGCGTCCGCGTGACCCTCGCCGACGGCAAGACCTTCGAGGCCGAGGTCCTCCTGGTCGCCATCGGCCGCGGCCCGGTCTCCCAGGGCCTCGGCTACGAGGAGCAGGGCGTGGCCATGGACCGTGGCTTCGTCCTCGTCGACGAGTACATGCAGACCAACGTGCCGACCGTCTCGGCCGTCGGTGACCTCGTCCCGACGCTCCAGCTCGCGCACGTCGGCTTCGCCGAGGGCATCCTGGTTGCGGAGCGTCTGGCCGGCCTGAACCCCGTTCCGGTCGACTACGACGGTGTCCCGCGCGTGACCTACTGCCACCCGGAGGTCGCCTCCGTCGGCATCACCGAGGCCAAGGCCAAGGAGATCTACGGCGCGGACAAGGTCGTCGCTCTGAAGTACAACCTGGCGGGCAACGGCAAGTCCAAGATCCTAAAGACCGCGGGCGAGATCAAGCTCGTCCAGGTCAAGGACGGTGCCGTGGTCGGCGTCCACATGGTCGGCGACCGCATGGGCGAGCAGGTCGGCGAGGCCCAGCTGATCTACAACTGGGAAGCGCTGCCCGCCGAGGTCGCCCAGCTCGTGCACGCGCACCCGACGCAGAACGAGGCGCTCGGCGAGGCCCACCTGGCCCTCGCGGGCAAGCCGCTGCACGCGCACGACTGAGCCCCGCCCCCTGTCGCGACTGGGCGCGACGACCGACCACACAGACTTCCGCACTGCGTTGCCGCGCATTGCACATCGTTAAGGAGCAACAGAAACCATGGCGGTTTCCGTATCCCTTCCGGCGCTCGGTGAGAGCGTCACCGAGGGCACTGTCACCCGCTGGCTGAAGGCCGAGGGCGAGCGCGTCGAGGTCGACGAGCCGCTGCTCGAGGTCTCGACCGACAAGGTCGACACCGAGATCCCCTCGCCCGCCGCCGGCGTGCTTGCCTCCATCAAGGTCGCCGAGGACGAGACCGTCGAGGTCGGCGCCGAGCTGGCCGTCATCGACGACGGTTCCGGCGCCCCGGCCGCCGAGTCCGCCCCGGCCGCCGCCGAGGCCCCGGCCGCCGAGCCCGCTCCGGCCCAGGAGGCCCCGGCCCCCGCGGCCGAGCCGGCCCCCGCCGCTCAGGAAGCCCCCGCCGCCCCGGCCGGTGGCGCCTCCGGTACCGACGTCGTGCTGCCCGCGCTGGGCGAGTCGGTCACCGAGGGCACCGTCACCCGCTGGCTGAAGGAGGTCGGCGAGGAGGTCGCGGAGGACGAGCCGCTGCTCGAGGTCTCCACCGACAAGGTCGACACCGAGATCCCCTCGCCGGTCGCCGGCGTGCTGCTCGAGGTCGTCGTGGGCGAGGACGAGACCGCCGAGGTCGGCGCCAAGCTCGCCGTCATCGGTGCTCCGGGCGCCGCCCCGGCCGCCGCCGAGACCCCGGCTCCGGCCGCCCCGGCCGCCGCTCCGGAGCCGGCCCCGGCTCCCGAGCCCACCCCGGCTCCGGCCCCGGCCGCCCCCGCGGCTCCGGCTGCTCCGGCCGCGCCCGCCGCCCCGGCTGCTCCGGCCCCCGCGCCGGCCGCCCCGGCTCCGGCCGCTGCCGCGCCGGCCGCCCCCGCCTCGCCGGCCGCCCCGGCCGACGAGGGCGCGTACGTGACCCCGCTGGTGCGCAAGCTCGCCGCCGAGCACGGCGTGAGCCTGTCCACCGTCAAGGGCACGGGCGTCGGCGGTCGCATCCGCAAGCAGGACGTCATCGCCGCCGCCGAGGCCGCCAAGGCCCAGGCCCCGGCCGCTGCCGCCCCGGCCGCCGCCGCGCCGAAGGCCCCGACCCTGGAGGCCTCGCCGCTGCGTGGCCAGACGGTCAAGCTGCCGCGCATCCGCAAGGCCATCGCGGACAACATGCACAAGGCGCTGCAGGAGCAGGCTCAGCTGTCCTCGGTCATCGAGGTCGACATCACCAAGCTGATGAAGCTGCGCAACCAGGCGAAGAACGGCTTCGCCGCCCGCGAGGGCGTCAAGCTGTCCCCGATGCCGTTCTTCGTCAAGGCCGCCGTCCAGGCGCTGAAGGCCCACCCGGTCATCAACGCCCGCCTGAACTACGACGAGGGCACCATCACCTACTTCGACTCCGAGAACGTCGGCATCGCCGTTGACTCGGAGAAGGGCCTGATGACCCCGGTCATCAAGGGCGCGGGTGACCTCAACATCGCGGGCATCGCCAAGAAGACCGCCGAGCTGGCCGACAAGGTCCGCACGAACAAGATCGCCCCGGACGACCTGTCCGGCGCGACCTTCACGATCTCCAACACGGGATCGCGCGGCGCCCTCTTCGACACCGTCATCGTCCCGCCGAACCAGGTCGCCATCCTGGGCATCGGCGCCACGGTCAAGCGCCCGGTCGTCATCTCCGACCCGGAGCTCGGCGACACCATCGCCGTCCGTGACATGACGTACGTGACGCTCTCCTACGACCACCGTCTGGTGGACGGCGCGGACGCCGCCCGCTACCTGACGACGGTCAAGCAGATCCTCGAGGCCGGCGAGTTCACCGCCGAGCTGGGTCTGTAAAGACAGCGGATGTACGACGGCGCCCCCGCCCGGAAATCTCCGGGCGGGGGCGCCGTCGTGTCCCTGCGTGCGTAGCCGTGCGCTCCGGCGGGCACCCCCTTCTGTAGCCCGCCCCCGACAAACGCTCTCTGTAACCGGCATCACCCGCCCCATGCGCGGCCGTACCCCGTCTGGCCAGGGCCGCGGCCGTATTGTCTAAGGGTCCCCGCCGACCCACCGGGTCCACCCTGCCAAGGAGCCCCCCATGACCGCGCCCGTCGTCCACTCGCTTCGCGATCAGATCCGCGAGCACATCGTCGAGGGGATCGTCAGCGGCCGCTGGAAGCCGGGCGAGCGCATCGTGGAGCGCCGGATCGCGACCGAGCTGGAGGTCTCGCAGACCCCGGTGCGGGAGGCGCTGCGGGAGCTGGAGTCGCTGCGGCTCATCGAGTCGGCACCGAACAAGGGCGTGCGCGTACGGAACCTCTCCGCGGCGGACCTGGAGGAGTCCTACCCCGTCAGGGCGGGCCTGGAGGCCATCGCGGCGGAGCTGGCGGCCGAGCGCCTGGCCGAGGACTGCTCGGCCCTCGAACCCCACGTGGAGGCCCTCTACCGGGCCGACCAGGAGGCGGACGGGACCGCCCAGGTGCGGCACACGGTCGCCTTCCACCGGGCGCTGGTGCGGGCAGCGGACAATTCGGTGCTGCTGCACACCTGGGAGGGCCTGGGCATCGAAGTCTTCACCGCGCTGTCCATCCGCTGGCTGGGCACCGTGCAGCAGTCGTACGCGGAGGAGCACGCCGATCTCGTCGCCGCGTTCCGGCGCCGTGACCCGGAGATCGCGGCGCTCGTGAAGGCCCACGTGCTCGGGTGCGCGCCGCGCGCATGAGGCGTCACGGTCCGCAGCTCTGACCAGGCACTGCGTGCCCCGGGCGATCGAAAGCACGACACTCTGTGCCGACTTTCTCGATCTGAAGAGATTTTGCGGGTGAATCCTTTGATCGATCATCGATCAGGGAGTTACAGTCGCCGACGGGTCCCCACCGGGACCCCGCCCTGTCCTGCCAAAGACAACGGGCACCCCCACCCAACCCCTTTCGACTCAGGAAGGCGTGCGGCGACTATGACCGACCCCATGCGCATCCAGCCGAGCGAGCTCGACCAGCTCCCGGACCGCGACCCCGAGGAGACCGCCGAATGGCAGGCCTCCCTGGACGCCGTTACTCAGGCGGCCGGGCCGCACCGCGCCGCATACCTCATGCGGCGGACGCTGGAAGGCGCCGAAGCGGGCGGCCTGGCGCTGCCGAAGCTTCTTGAGACGGACTACCTGAACTCCATCCCCACCGCCGCCGAGCCGGAGTTCCCCGGCGACGAGGAGATGGAAGCCAAGATCACCGCGTACAACCGCTGGAACGCGGCGGCGATGGTGACCCGCGGTTCGAAACACGGCGTCGGCGGCCACATCGCCACCTTCGCCTCGGCCGCCTGGCTGTACGAGACGGGCTTCAACCACTTCTTCCGCGGCAAGGAGGGCGACGGCTCGGGCGACCAGCTCTACATCCAGGGCCACGCATCGCCCGGCATCTACGCCCGCGCCTTCCTCGACGGCCGCCTCAGCGAGCAGCAGCTCGACAACTTCCGCCGCGAGGCGGGGGGCAACGGCCTGCCGTCGTACCCGCACCCGCGTCGTCTCCCCTGGCTGTGGGAGTTCCCGACGGTGTCCATGGGCCTCGGCCCGCTGTCCGCGATCTATCAGGCGCGGTTCAACCGCTATCTGACCGCGCGGAACATCAAGGACACGTCGAACTCGCACGTCTGGGCGTTCCTCGGCGACGGCGAGATGGACGAGCCCGAGTCGACCTCGGCGCTCACGCTCGCCGCCCGCGAGGGTCTGGACAACCTGACCTTCGTCATCAACTGCAACCTGCAGCGCCTGGACGGCCCGGTCCGCCCGAACTTCCGCGTGGTGCAGGAGCTCGAGGCCCAGTTCCGCGGCTCCGGCTGGAACGTCATCAAGTCCATGTGGGGCAACGCCTGGGACGAGCTCTTCCAGCTCGACACCACCGGCGCGCTCCTGCGCCGCCTGCGCGAGGTCCCGGACGCCCAGTTCCAGACGTACCAGACCCGCGACGTGGCCTACATCCGCGAGAACTTCTTCGGCACCGACCCGGCGCTGATCGAGCTCGCGAAGGTCCTGTCCGACGACAAGATCTCCGAGTGCTTCCACACCTCGCGCGGCGGCCACGAGCCCCGCAAGGTGTACGCGGCGTACAAGGCGGCCGTCGAGCACAAGGGCAAGCCGACCGTCATCCTGACGCAGACGGTGAAGGGCTTCACGCTCGGCAAGGGCTTCGAGTCCAAGAACGCCAACCACCAGATGAAGAAGCTGACGATCGACGAGTTCAAGGACATGCGTGACCTCCTTGACCTGCCGATCCCGGACAGCAGGTTCGAGGACGGCGTCGTCCCGTACGCGCGTCCCGCCGAGGACTCCCCCGAGCTGCGCTACCTGGGCGAGCGTCGCGCCGCCCTGGGCGGCCCCGCCCCGGCCCGCCGTACGCAGCCGCTCGCGCCGCTGCCCGCCCCCGCGGACAAGGCGTTCGCCTCGTTCGACAAGGGCTCCGGCTCCCAGTCCGTCGCCTCGACGATGGCGCTCGTACGCCTCCTGAAGGACCTCGTACGGGACAAGACGTCCGGCAAGCGCTGGGTGCCGATCATTCCCGACGAGGCGCGCACCTTCGGCATGGAGTCGCTGTTCCCGTCGCTCGGTCTGTACTCGCCCAAGGGCCAGACGTACGACCCGGTCGACCGCGACCAGCTCATGTACTACAAGGAGTCCGAGTCCGGCCAGATCCTCAACGAGGGCATCAACGAGGCCGGTTCGCTCGCGGACTTCATCGCCGCCGCCACGTCGTACGCGACGCACGGCGAGCAGATGATCCCGCTGTACATCTTCTACTCGATGTTCGGCTGGCAGCGCACGGGCGACCAGTTCTGGCAGCTCGGCGACCAGATGGGCCGTGGCTTCGTCATCGGCGCCACCGCCGGTCGCACGACGCTGACGGGTGAGGGTCTCCAGCACGCGGACGGCCACTCCCCGATGATCGCGGCCACCAACCCGGCGGCCCTGACCTACGACCCGGCGTTCGCGTACGAGATCGCGGTCATCATGAAGGAAGGCCTGCGCCGCATGTACGGCGAGGCCAAGCCGGGCGAGGACCAGGACGTCTTCTACTACCTGACGGTCTACAACGAGCCGATGCCGCAGCCCGCGAAGCCGGCCGTGGACGGTCTCGACGAGGCCATCGTCAAGGGCCTCTACCGGTTCAACACGGCGGAGACCGCGGGTGTGGACGTGGCGGCGGCGAACGCCCCGCGCACCAACCTCATCGCCTCCGGTACGGCGATCCACTGGACGCTCAAGGCGCAGCAGCTGCTCGCCGAGGACTGGGGCGTGGCCGCCGACGTGTGGTCCGCGACCTCCTGGACCGAGCTGCGCCGCGACGCCCTCGAGGCCGACGAGGCGCTGCTCGACGGCGAGGAGCGCGTGCCGTACCTCCGCCAGGCGCTGGCCGGCGCCGAGGGCCCGGTCCTGGCCGTCTCCGACTACATGCGCCAGGTCCCCGACCAGATCGCGCAGTGGGTCGAGCAGGACTACACCTCGCTCGGTGCGGACGGCTTCGGCCTCTCCGACACCCGCGAGGACGCCCGCCGCCACTTCGGCGTCGACGCCGAGTCGATCGTCGTCGCGGCCCTCGCCCAGCTCGCCCGCCGCGGCGAGGTCAAGGCGACGGCCGTGAAGGAGGCGCGCGAGCGCTACGGCCTGTAGTTCCTGTAGCTGTACGGGCTTGTGCGTGCCCCGTCCCGATTGCCGGGGCGGGGCACGCGTGCGTGAATGGACCCGTCCGCTCCGGGGACCCGTTCGCGTCCGTCCGCCGTCTTGGGAGGCGTACTTCATGAAGATCTCCAAGACCCCGTCCGCTCCCTGCTGGGCGGAGCTGTCGACCACCGAACCGGAGGCGGCCCGGTACTTCTACGAGGCCCTCTTCGGCTGGCGCACGCGGTCGAGCGACGACCCCACGGTCGGCGGGCACGGCCGGTTCGCGCTCGACAGCCCGGACGGGCCGAAGGTGGCGGGGGTCGGCCCGGTGCTGCGCCCCGGACAGCCCGCCGCCTGGCTGCCGTACTTCCAGTCCAGCGGCATCGACGCGGTCACCGCGCGCGTGAGCGGCAACGGCGGCCGGGTCGTCTCCGGCCCGATCGGCGTCGTCGAAGAGGGCAGGCTCGCGGTCTGCCAGGATCCGGCGGGCGCGGCGTTCGGCCTGTGGGAGCCGCAGGAGCACGCCGGGTTCGAGGTGGTGAACGTGCCGAGCAGCTTCTGCTGGTTCGAACTCCTCACGCGGGACGGCGCGGGCGCGGTGGACTTCTACCAGTCGGTGCTCGGCTGGGGCGCCGAGGCGGACGAGGGCTACACGCGGTGGTCGGTCGCCGACGAGCCCTTCGGCGGCATGGTCGACATGTCGACGGGCCGGTTCCCGCCCGCGCCCTCGCACTGGAATCTGTACGTGGCCGTGGACGATCCGGACGCGGTGGCGGAGCGCTGCACGGAGCTGTCGGGGCAGGTCCTGGTGGAGCCCACGACGGTCGCGCCGGGCCGCTTCGCGATGCTCGCGGATCCGCAGGGCGCGGCGTTCTCGGTGATGCGCTTCGGGGGCTGAAGGGCCGCTGGGGGCCGCTGGTCCGGACGGGTTGTCGGTGGGGCGGTTCATGATGGCCGTATGCGTGCTGCCCGCCTGATCAAGATGGTGCTGTTGCTCCAGTCCCGGCCGTCCATGACCGCGGCCGAGCTGGCGCGCGAGCTCGAGGTGTCCGAGCGGACGGTGACGCGTGACGCGCAGGCGCTGTCGGAGGCCGGGGTGCCCGTGTACGCGGACCGGGGTCGGGCCGGTGGGTACCGGCTGATCGGCGGGTACCGGACGCGGCTGACGGGGCTCGCGCGCGGGGAGGCGGAGGCGCTGTTCCTGTCGGGGGTGCCGGGGGCGCTGCGCGAGATGGGCCTGGAGGACGCGGCGTCGGCGGCGCATCTGAAGGTGTCGGCGGCCCTGCTGCCCTCGCTCAGGGACGCGCCGCGGACGGCGGCGCAGCGCTTCCACCTGGACGCGCCGGGCTGGTTCAAGGAGTCGCCGACGCCCGAGCTGCTGCCCCCGATCGCGGAGGCGGTGTGGGCGGACCGGGTGGTGCGGGTCCGCTATCGCCGCACGTCGCGCGATCGGGCGGAGGAGGTGGAGCGGGAGCTGGAGCCGTACGGCCTCGTGCTGAAGGCGGGCGTCTGGTACCTGGCGGCGGCGGTGCGCGGGGCGGACGCCTTCCGGGTGTACCGGGTCGACCGGTTCACGGCGGTGGAGCCGGGCGAGGAGCGGTTCGCGCGGGCGGAGGGGGAGGGCGCGTTCGACCTGCCGGCGTTCTGGGAGGAGCGGGCGGCGCAGTTCGCGCGGGCACTGCTGCGGTCGGAGGTCGTCGTGCGGCTCACGCCCTCCGGGGTACGTCAACTGCCGTACGCCGCGGACCCCGCGTCCGCGCGCGAGGCCCTGGAGTCGGCGGGGGCGGCGGACGCGGAGGGACGGGTGACGGTGACCCTGCCGGTCGAGTCCGAGGACGTGGCGTACACGCAGCTCATGGCGCTGGGGCCGGAGGCGGAGGTGGTGGCTCCGGAGGCGCTGCGGGAGCGGTTCGCGCTGGCCGCGCGGCGGATGCGGGGGTGGTACGGGTGACCGGGCCGGGGCGGGCGGCGGGTGCCGTGGGCATGTGCATGCATAACGAAGTGGAGCACGTCCGTCGCTCGGCGTGCGCCCCATCGGTCCAGGGCCGATGCTGGTCCCGTGATGGACGAGACCGAGTTCTGGGAGATCGTGGACAGTACGCGTGAGGCCGCGGGCGGCGACCCCGAGGACCACGCCGAGCTGCTCGTCGAGCGGCTGCTGCGCTCCGACCCGGACTTCGTGCTCGACTTCGCCCGGCACTTCGAGTCCCGGTACAACCGGGCGTACCGGTGGGATCTTTGGGGTGCGGCGTGGGTGCTGCTCGACGGGGCGAGCGACGACGCGTTCGACTACTTCCGGTGCTGGCTGATCGGCCAGGGCCGCGAGGTCTTCGAGGGCGCGCTGCACGATCCCGATTCGCTGGCGGAACTCCTCGACGACTTCGACGACGAGGTCGACGGGGACGGCGAGGAGATCGGCTACGCGGCGGACGAGGCGTACGAGCAGCTGACCGGGGTGGTCGCCCCGGACCTCGGCATCTCCCCGGCCCCACCGGAACCGGAGGGCACCCCCCTGGACTTCGAGGACGACGGCGTCATGGCCCGCACATACCCCCGCTTGACGTCCCGGTTCGCCTGATCCTTCCAGCCCCTGCGGCGATTGAGCAGCGGGGTCCGGGGCGGAGCCCCGGGGCGTAGGGGGCCAGTGACTCAGGCTGCTCGGATGGCCTGGTCCACACCCGGGTGGGTGAACTCGAAGCCGGATTCCAGCAGCCGCGTAGGCACCGCACGGGTGGACCCCAACACGTCACCCGCCATCTCACCGAGCACCGCGCGGAGCGCAAACGCCGGGACGGGAAACAGCGCGGGCCGCCTCAGCACCCGCCCCATCGCCTCCGTCACCTCCCGGTTCGTCGCGGGCTGCGGCGCCGTCAGGTTGACCGGACCGGCCAGCTCCTCCGTGTCCAACAGGTACCGCAGCGCCGCCACATGGTCGTCCAGCGCGATGAACGACCAGTACTGCCGGCCGTCCCCCATGCGCCCGCCGAGCCCCGCCTTGAACAGCGGGAAGAGCTTGGCCCAGGCCCCGCCGCCGCGCGCGACGACGAGCCCGGTCCTGGCGAACACCGTCCGGATGCCGGCCTGGTGCGCGGGCGCCGCCGCGGCCTCCCACTCGACGCACACGGACGGCAGGAAGCCCTCGCCCACGGGAGCGGTCTCGTCGACGGTCCGGCTGCCGGTGTCGCCGTAGTAGCCGATCGCGCTGCCGTTGAGGAAGACGCGCGGCGGGGTGTCGAGCCCGGCCGCGGCCCGCGCGAGCGTCTGCGTGCCGAGGACCCGGCTGTCGCGGATCTCCTGCTTGTACGCGTCCGTCCACCGGTGGTCGCCGACGCCGGCCCCCGCGAGGTTGACGATTGCCTCGCAGCCGTCGAGCCGGGACGTGTCGACGTACGACTCCTTGGGGTCCCAGCGGGCCTCGTCCGCCGCCCGTGGGGCGCGCCGCACCAGGCGCACCACGTCGTGCCCGTCGTCGGTCAGGGATCGGACGAGTGCCGATCCGATGAGCCCGGATGCGCCAGCCACCGCGAAACGTGTCATGGGCCCATCCTGCCCGTCGTACAGTCGGCCGCATGTCAGACCCCAAGGACTCCGTGGCACACATACGGTTCGCGATCGCCGATGACGCGGCCGCGCTCGACCGCCTCGACCGGGACACCTGGTCGTATCTGCACGCGGTGAAGCCGCTCGACCCGGAGCCCTCGCCGTTCTTCAACGAGCGCTTCGGCCCGCGCGACCATCTCGTCGCCGAGCTCGACGGCCTGCTCGTGGGCTACATCCGCCTCGGCGTCCCCACTCCCCTGGACGCGAACGCGCACGTGCGGCAGATCATGGGGCTCGCGGTCTCCGACGCGGCGCGCGGGCGCGGCGCGGGCCGGGCCCTGGTGCGGGGCGCGGTCGAGCTGGCGCGGCGGCAGGGCGCGCGCCGGATCACGCTGCGCGTCCTCGGCCACAACACCCCGGCGCGCAAGCTGTACGAGGCGGAGGGCTTCGTGGTCGAGGGGATACTGCCCGGGGAGTTCCTGCTGGACGGGGCGTACGTGGACGACGTGCTGATGGGACAGCCCCTCTAGCCACCCCGCGGCCACCACCCCACGCGCGCCGCCCTGCGACCGCCGCCCCACGAGCACGGCGTGCGACGGGCGGCGACTCGTTGCAGGGTGAGGTGACAGCTCCGTCGCGAAGGGATGCGTAGCCCGCATGATCTGGCCCGTGGCGCGCCGCAGGGACGAGTCCCAGCGTGCCTGGCTGCGCGGGGCCCCGCCGCCGCAGTGGGTGCGCTGGCTTCCCGTGGTGCTGCTGGTGTCCCTCTACGCGCTGCAGGCAGCCACCCGGCACCGGTTCGAGCTGGCGTTCCTGCTGGGGGCCATCCCGCCGCTCGCCGCCCTGACGTACGGTCCCGCGGCGACGGCGCTGTTCGGCGGCTGTGTCGTGCTGCTGCTGAACCTGCCCCGCATCGGTTTCGGGCGGCCCGGCAACAGCGACGTGCTGACGGTGACGTTCGTCGCCGTGCTGAGCGTGGTGATCGCCTGGGTGCGCAGCCGCAGGGACGAGCAGCTGGTCACGGTGCGCACGGTCGCGGAGGCCGCCCAGTTCGCGGTGCTCCCGCCGCTGCCCGGGCGGGTCGGCGGCGTGTGCTGTGCGGGCCTGTACCGGGCGGCGCACCGCGGCGCCCTGGTCGGCGGCGACTTCTTCGACGTGCGCAAGGGTCCGACGGGGGTACGGGCCGTCGTCGGCGACGTACAGGGGCACGGTCTGTCGGCGGTGGGCACGGTGGCGGGGCTGCTCGGCGCGTTCCGGGAGGCGGTGCTCGATCAGCCGGACCTGGAGGGGGTGGCGGCACGGCTCGACCGGCGGCTCGTGGTGGACACGTCGGAGGACGAGCACGCGGAGCTGTTCGCGACGGCGGTGCTGCTCGAATTCCCCGACCACTCCCCCGGCGAGACGCCCGTCGTCCATGTCGTCAGCTGCGGTCACCCGCACCCGCTGCTGCTGCGCGACGGGCGGGTGACCGAGCTGGACGTGCCGTCGGGGGCGCCGCTGGGGCTCGGCCTCGCGGAGGTCGCTCCGCCGAAGCGGCTCACGGTCGAGCTGCGGCCCGCGGACCGGCTGGTCGTGCCCTCGGACGGAGTGACGGAGGCACGGAACCGGGACGGCGAGTTCTATCCGCTCACCGAGCGGCTGCCGCAGTTCGCCGCGGAGGATCCGGCCGGGCTCACGGACGCGGTGTGGCGGGACGTGATCCGGTTCGCCGGTTCGGTCAGGGACGATCTGACGCTCCTCGTCCTCGCCCCGCCCGAGACCCCGCCCGAACCCGCGCTGAAGTCCCCGTCGGAGCCCGCGTCCGCGCCCCCGCGCCTGCCCCCGCCCGACGCCACACGGACCCCGGACGTGCCTCGCGGGACGTGAGGTGTGAACGTAGGCGCATGAAGAACCCGGGACTCCCGCGCCGCCAGGGACGCCGCCGTGCCGCGGCAACCGCCTCCGTACTGCTGCTGCCGCTCGCCCTCTCCGCGTGTTCCGACGACGACGGGGCGACCAATCCGCCGCCCGCGGCCTCCCCCGCCGCGACGGCGAGCGGCGCCCGCTGCACGACGGATCCGTCCGCCGACGACAAGGGCCCGGACGCGGAGCCGCGCGCGAAGGCCGGGTACACGGTCGAGCACAAGACCGTGAAGGCGAAGGCCCAGAAGGAGTTCAAGACGACGACGGGCGACAGGTCGGCGCTGCTCGTGTCCGGTTCGGGGAAGCTGACGACGCGCGACGGGAAGATCATCAAGCACGGCGGCACCTCGTCGGTCACCGCGTCCGACGGGCACGGCCTCAACGCCGCCGCGCTCGCCCGCGACGGCGGCACGCTCACGATGTCCGGCGGCCGGATGTCCACTCAGGGCAAGGGCGCGACCGGGGTGTTCGCCTCGGGCAAGGGCGCGAAGGCCACGCTCCACTCGGGCGGCATCAAGACGAAGGGCGCCTCGGCGCGCGGTGTCACGGCGACGCACGGCGGCGCGCTCGACCTGACGTACGTGGAGATCGACACGGCGGCCGCGCAGGCCGCGCCGGTGGCCGTGGGTCCCGGCGGCGGCAAGGTCACGGTGTCCGGCGGCACGATGACCTCGGCGGGCTGCGGCTCGCCGGGCGTGCAGACGGCGGGTGACGTGACCCTGTCGCAGACGCTGTTCGACCTGGCCAACTCGGAGGCGTTCACCGTGGAGGCCGGCGGTTCGCTGACCCTGAAGGACGTCCGGGCGTCCGCGGCGGCGGGCGGCGTGGTGCTGCGCGGCGACGGCGAGACCTCGTACCGGATGACCGGCGGGGCGGTGCAGGCCGCCGACGGTGACATCTTCTCGGTCCAAGGGGCCGACGCCGACATCACGTTGGACGGCGGCGCCGACGTGCGGACGAAGGACGGCAAGCTGCTGCGGGTCACGGGCGGGGGAAAGGCGACCTTCTCGGCGGACGCCGAGAAGCTGAAGGGCAGCGTCGCCGTCGGGAAGGGCTCCTCCGCCACGCTCGACCTGACCGGCTCCACCGAGCTGGACGGAAAGATCGTGGGCGCGGCGTCGCTGAAGCTCGGCCCGAAGACGCAGTGGTCGGTGTCCGGGGACTCCCCGCTGAAGAGCATCGAGCTGGCCGACGGGGCGAAGGTCTCCGACGTGATCGTGGGCAACGGTCACACGGTGACGTACGACAAGGCGTCCAGCCCGGACCTGCGCGGGAAGAAGTACCAGCTGGAGGGCGGCGGCACGCTCAAGCCCGCGCGGGGCCGCGCGTAGGACCGGGGCCGGGTCCTAGCTACGGCCCTGCAGCGCCGCGGCCCGCTCCCTGATCTCGGGCAGCTTCCCCATCAGGGCGAGGCCGGGGCAGAACGTCTCGTAGCCGTCGCGGTGCCCGGAGACCGCGAAGAAGTCGTGGGCCGCGCCCGTCCTGAAGCGGGCCAGGTCGTTGCTGGACACGAGCCGCACCCGCTCGCGCGGATCGATGCCGGACAGGCCCAGCTTCCAGGCGGACACGGCGGCGATCGCGTCGGTCATCGCCTTCGGCACCGGGGTGCCCTCGGTGAACGTGCCGATCGCGGCGATCCCCGCCGTGTCCTGGTTGAAGCCCTGCGTGTGGGCGCCGACGACGGGCCGGTCGACGCCGCCCGCACGCCCCTCGTAGATCGTTCCGCAGCGGTCGACGAGGAAGTTGTAGCCGATGTCGTCCCACTCCTTGCCGCCCGCCGCGCCGCCGCCCGCCTGCCCCGCGTACAGGTAGCGGATGATGCGCGGCGCGTCCGCGCAGTCGTAGTCGTTCGGCGAGTCGGTGTGGTGCAGGAAGACGGCCTCGACGCGGTCGCCGTAGCGGATCGGGTCGCGGTGGTACGTCTGCGCGCCCGTGAGCCACCGCGAGCGCGGCACGATCCGGGGGCGCGCCACCGGCGCGTGCCCGCCCGCCGCCGCGGCCCGCTTCACCGGCACGGCGGCGGCCGGCAGCTCGCCGCGTGCGGTGGCCGCGAACCGCTCGGGCCCGGGGCGGTCGACCGCCGCGGCGCACATCACGAGGAGCCCGAGGGCCGTGACTCCGGGCAGCCAGCACAACACCATTCGCAAGACGCGCACGCCTCACACCCTCCGCCCGGCGCGGCCTGTGCGGTCAGCCACAGTGGGCCAGGTGGTGGAACCATCGGGGCCACCCGGGCGTTTCTTACCGGTATGGACCTCCACCTACTCGACGTGCTGCTGCTCGTGGTGGCCCTCGCCTATGCCGCCTCCGGCTACCGGCGCGGCCTGCTCGCGGGCTGCGTCTCACTGGCCGGGTTCGTGGGCGGCGCGGTCGTCGGCGTATGGCTGCTGCCGTACCTGATGGAGACGGTCACGCCGGGCACCACGTCGGCCACGATCGTCGCCGTGCTCACGGTCCTGGTGCCCGCGGTCGCCGGGCACGGTCTCGCCGGGCTGCTCGCGGCGCGGGTGCGCGGCGGCATGTCGCACGCGCCGGGGCCGCTGCGGGTGGCCGACGGGGTGGGCGGCGGCGCCGCGAGCGCGGTCGCCGTCCTGGTGGTGGCATGGGTCGCGGGCAGCGTCCTCGTTGCCTCCTCGTCCACGGTGCTGAACCAGGCGATACGGAACTCCTCGGTGCTGGGCGCGGTGCAGGACACCATGCCGAGGTCGACCCCGTCCTGGTTCTCGCAGGCCACGGGCGCGCTCACGTCGGCGGGTTTCCCGCAGGTCTTCGACCCGTTCTCGCACGAGCCGTCCGCGAAGGTGGCCAAGCCGTCGGGGGACAACGTGACGGCGAAGGCGACCGCCGCGGCGCAGCGCAGCAGCGTCAAGGTGGAGGGCGCCTCCGGCACCCAGGGCCGTGAGGGCAGCGGTTTCGTCTACTCGTCCGAGCACGTCATGACCAACGCGCACGTGGTCGCGGGCATCGACGACCCGTCGGTCCGGGTGGGCGGCACGGGCGACTCGTACGAGGCGAAGGTCGTCCTCTTCGACCCCGACAAGGACGTGGCGGTCCTCTACGTCCCCGGCCTGGACGCCCCGGCCCTGCGCTTCGACGACTCGGCGCAGCGCGGCGACGCGGCCGTGGTCGCGGGCTACCCGGAGAACGGCGGTCTGGACCTCCAGGCGGCCACCGTCGACGACACGATCAAGGCGGCTGGCCAGGACATCTACGGCTCCGGGAACGTCACCCGCGACATCTACTCGATCCGCTCCACGGTCCTGCCGGGCAACTCCGGCGGCCCGCTCCTCGACACGGACGGCGAGGTGTACGGAGTGGTGTTCGCCCGGTCCACGACGGACGACGCGACGGGCTACGTCCTGACGGCGGACGAGGTGTCCTCCGACGCACAGCGGGCGGCCTCGGCCACGGCGCCGGTGGACACCGGGGCGCTGGTGTCCTCCTAGGGTCCTTCCAGAACCTCCTGGGACCTTCTAGGGCTCTTCCAGGGCCCTCTAGGACAGGGACTCCCCTGTCGGCACGACCACCCCGTACAGGTCGGTGATCGTCGCCATCGCCCCGAGGTGCACCTGCTCGGCGGGCAGCTCGACGCCGCCGACCGAGGTCAGGGGGCGCGTCGCGCAGGCGTCGGCGACCACGGTGGGCCGGTTGCCGCGCAGGAACGCGCCCTGGGCGGTGAACTGCACGCACATGTGCGACATGAACCCGATCACGACGACGTCCTTGTGGCCCGCGGCGTCGACGTGCTCGCCCAGGTCGGTGCCGACGAATGCGTCCGGGGCGGGCTTGACCACGACGGCCTCGCCCTCGACCGGCGCCACGTCCGGGTGGATCGCGCCGATGTCGGCGCGGACGTCGTACGCGGAGCCCTCGCCGCCGTCGTGCTGGACGTGGACGACCGTCGAACCGGCCGCGCGGGCGCGGGCGAGGAGTGCGGCGGCGTTGTCGAGGGCGGTCCGCCAGCCCTCCAGCTCCATCACGCCGCGGGTGTACGTGTTCTGGTAGTCGATCAGGATCAGCGTCGCGTCGGCGAGCGATGCGGGCGTCTCGTCGAGGCCGTTGAGGGTGCGCAGAGTCGTTGTCGGCATGCCTGAAACGCTATGGGCGGCGCCGCCATGTCGGCAATGACGGCTAACCTGCAGATTCGGACATGCCGTCGTGAGAGGGGCCCACCGTGAGCACCGAGAGCGCCGCCGAGCGGATCGTCGTCATCGTGCTCTTCGAAGGCGTCGACACGCTCGACGTCACGGGCCCGCCCGAGGTGTTCGCGCTGGTGAGGCGGGAGGGCGACGCCGGCTACCGGGTCCTGCTCGCCGCCGAGACCCTGGACCCCGTCACGACGTCCGCGGGCGTCCGCGTCCTGCCCGACGTCACCTTCGACGACGCCGCCCGGCTGCCCGTCGACACGCTTCTGGTGCCGGGCTCGGTCGAGGCCGACCCGGAGCACGGGGTGCGCGCCCTGGCGGAGCCCGCGGTGGTCGACCGGGTGCGCACGCTCGCGGGGCGGGCGCGCCGGGTCGCGTCGGTCTGTGTCGGGGCGCATCTGCTCGCGGCGGCCGGGCTGCTCGACGGCAAACGGGCGACCACGCACTGGTCGACCGCGCGCCAGCTCGCCGACGAGCACCCGGAGATCGACGTCGACCCCGACCCGATCTTCATCCGCGAGGGAGACATCTGGACCGGGGCCGGGATCAGCTCCTGCCTCGACCTGTCGCTCGCCCTGGTCGCGGACGACCTCGGTGAGCAGACCGCGCTGCGGGTGGCGCGGCAGTTGGTGATGTACCTGAAGCGGCCGAGCGGCCAGAGCCAGTTCAGCGTGCCGCTGGCGCAGGCCTCCACGACGCGACGTGTGGAGGACCTGCGCCAGCACATCACCCGCAACCTCGGCGCACCGCTCACGGTCGCGGACCTCGCCGCGCACGCCCACGTCAGCGAGCGCCAGCTCACCCGGATCTTCAAGTCCGAGCTGGGCACGACGCCGAGCGCGTACGTCGAGTCGGCCCGTGTCGAGCGCGCCCGTCAGCGCCTCGAGTCCAGCGACGACACGCTCGACCGGGTCGCCGCCCTCTGCGGTTTCGGCACGACGGACACGCTGGTGCGGGCGTTCCGCAGGCAGCTCGACACGACGCCGACGGCGTACCGGCACCGCTTCCGCGTGTCCGTGTAGCGGCTTCCTCGCAGCGGCTTCGGCGCGGCGGCTCAGTAGTGGGTGCCGCCGTCGATCCGGATCTCCGTACCGGTGATGAACTTCCCGTCCTCGGAGGCGAGCATCGCGACGACGCCGGCGACGGCCTCGGGCCCGGCGAAGCCCTCGCCGAGCGCGGGCGACAGCTTCGCGAACAGGCTCCAGTCGGTGTCCTCGGGCAGGCCGGGGCCCTGGCTCTGCTTGCTCTCGCCGGAGCCGTCGGTCATGCCGGAGGCGATGGAGCCGGGCTGCACGGCGGTGAACCGGATGCCCTGCTTGCTGTACTCGGCGGCCAGCGCGTGCGTCATGGACTGGACGCCGCCCTTGCTCGCCGCGTACGCCGCCATGTACGGGTGGGCGAACAGCGCGGACGTGGAGCTGAAGTTGACGACGGCGGGGGCCGCGCCCAGGAGCAGCGCCGGTATCGCCTCGCGGATCATCAGGAAGGTGCCGGTGAGGTTGACCGCGAGCACCTGGTTGAACTCGGCGAGGCTGGTCTGCTCGGTGTGCGAGGAGCGCAGGATGCCGGCCGCGTTGACCAGTACGTCGAGGCCGCCCAGCGTCTGCACGGCGGTCGCGACGGCGGCGCGCACGGACGCCTCGTCGGCGATGTTCACGACGACCGTGGTGAGGCGCCCGGCGTCGGCGCCCGCCCTGCTCGCGGTGTCCTTGAGGCCGGCCTCGCTGACGTCGGCGGCGACGACCCGGCCGCCCTCCGCCAGCATGCGCAGCACGGTGGCCTGCCCGATGCCGGATCCGCCACCGGTGATCAGTGCGCGGCGTCCTTCGTAGCGGTTCATGGCGACTCCTTACGTTCCTGTGTGCGTCCTCGCACGGCGTTCACCGTACGCCTAAGTGGCACGTTTTGCCATAACGACTTCTTGTGCCAGTTCATTCCCCGTGGGGCTACTCTTCGTCGGGTGAACGAGCCCAGAACGCCCTCTTCGTCGCCTGCGCAGCCCTCACTGACCGAACGCCGCAAAGCGGCGACCCAGCTCGACATCGCCCGCGCGGCGATGGAGCTGTTCACCGAGAAGGGCCCCGACGCCACCACGGCCGAGGAGATCGCGCGCGGCGCCGGGGTCGCGCTGCGCACCTTCTACCGCTACTTCCGCAACAAGCAGGACGCCGTCGGCCCGCTGCTCGCGTCCGGCGGCGACCGCTGGCGCGAGCTGCTGGCCGCGACGGAACCCGGCACCCCGCTGCCGCGGGCCCTCGAAGCGGCCGCGACGGCCAGCCTCTCCCCCGCGGACGAGGCGGCGAAGGAGGCGTTGCAGGGCACCCGGACGCTGCTGCGCGCGGCGCAGGACGACCCGGCGCTGCGCGCCGTCTGGTACCGGGTCAATCAGGAGTCGGAGGAGCGGTTGCTCGCCGTCGTGACCCGTCTCGCGGGCCCCGGCGCCGACCCCCTGGAGGTCCGGCTGACGGCGGCCGCGGCGACCGACGCGATCCGGGTGGCGCTGGAGCTGTGGGCCACGACGGACGCCGGGACCTCGGGCCCCGGCTCCCCCGCGGCCCTCGCGGTCCGTGGACTGCGCCATCTGACGGCGGGCACCGGCTGACGGCGGACACCGGCCGACATCGGGCAGCGGCCGACCGCGGGCGCCGGATCATGGAACGGCGGGTGGCGTCCGGCGGAACGGCGGACACCGTTCCGCAGAGCCGCGGGAGTCGTCCACGGGGGCGTGCGACCGTCGTGCCCCCGTGCCGCCCCTACGCGCGACTGCCCGGCGCCCGGCGCGCGCCTACCCTCAAGGTCCCTGAGTGCCGAACTCAGGCATTCCGGCGGCCCGTTGAGGGCATGAGCCTCCGGACGCCAGCCACCCGACCCGCCGGAGGCACACCGTGCTCGATCCCACAGACGCAAGCCCTGGAGCCGTCGTCGTCGTGGGCGCCGGGGTCGCGGGGCTCGCGACGGCCCAGCACCTGACCAGGGCGGGTCTGCGCCCGCTCGTCCTGGAAGCGGCCACGGGCATCGGCGGCCGCATGTCCACCGAGAAGGTCGACGGATTCCGCCTCGACCGGACCGGCCGGCCGCTGTGCACGGCCTACCCCGAACTGCGCCGCACCCCCGCCCTCGCCCCGCTCGCCCTGCGCCGCTTCGCCCCCGGCACCCTCGTGCACAGCGAGGGACGGCGCCACAGGGCGGGCGACGTCACCGGCACCCGGCGCACAAGGGGCGCACTCAGCGCGGCACGCGCCATGGCAAGCGCCCCCAGGGCTCCGCGCGGCACGCGCCCCGCCCTCGGCACCCCGTTCGACCACGCGCGCCTGGGCGCCGCCCTCTCCCGGCTCGCGGCGACGCCCCCGTCCCGCCTCCTCGCCCGCCCCGAGCTTCCGGCGGCCCGGGCCCTGTCGAACCGCGGCCTGCCGCCCTCGGCCCTGCACGGCTTCCTGCGCCCCCTGCTCTCGGCGCTGCTCTGCGATCCGGACCTCAGCACCTCGAGCCGGTGCGCCGACCTCGCCCTGCGCGCGTACGCGGCGGGCCGGCTCGCCATACCGGAGGGCGGCGCCGACGCGCTGCCCGAACTGCTCGCGGCGAGCCTGCCACCCGGCACGGTGCACACCGGCATACGGGCCACGGCGGTCGCCACCACGTCGGTCACGACCACCGAACTCGGCCGCCTCCCGTGCCGCGCCGTCGTCCTGGCGACCGGCGCGCACGACGCGGCGCAGCTCCTGCCGGGCCTGCGCGTCCCCGACTTCCACGAGGTCACGGTCGTGCACCACGCCGTGCCCGAACCCCCGCTCACCGAGCCCGCGTTGCTGCTCGACGCGGACCGGCTCGGCCCGGTCGCGCACACGTCCGTGATCAGCCAGGTGGACCCGACCAGAGCCCCCGCGGGCCGCGCGCTGGTCTCCTCCACGGTCCTCGGCCCGCCCCCCGGCGACCGCGAACTCCGTGCCCAACTCGCCGCGCTCTACGGCACGTCGACCACCGACTGGGAAACCCTGGCCGTGCACCACGACCCCCGCGCCGTGCCCGCGATGCCGGCCCCGCACGACCCGCGCCGCCCGGTCCGCCTCCTCGACGGGCTGTACGTGTGCGGGGACCACCGGGACACCAGCACGGTGCAGGGAGCGCTCCACTCGGCCCGGCGGGTGGCCCGTGCGGTCCTGACGGATCTCGGCGTACGGCCCGCGGAGGCCGGCGCGGCGGTGGCCGACGCCGCCTGATCCCCCATACCGCGTCCGCCTCCGTGGCCCAACTCCGGGGGCGGACGCCCCAACCTCCGGTGGTTGACCCGGCGGTGGTCGGCCCCCGCGTCTCCTCTGCCCGCGCCGGGGTGCGCCCCCGGGGGCTGCGCCCCCAGACCCCCCGTCGCCCTTCGGGCTCGTCCTCAATCGCCGGACGGGCTTGAACGGATCACCCGAGCGCGGCGACACGCTCCCGGTACCCCCGGACGGGGCCCGCGTCGCGGTACGGCTCCAGGCGGCGTTCGAATTCGCGGACGTATTCGTGGGCGCGGACCGAGCGCATGTCGGCGGCGGCGACCGCCGCCTCCGCGCCCAGGGAGCACGCCGAGTCCAGTTCGCCGAGGCCGAGGCGGGCCGAGGCCAGGACGACCCGGCAGAAGAGGCGGCTGCGGGCGAAGCCGGGTGCGCGCAGTTGGAGGGAGCGCTCCGCGTGCTGGGCCGCGGCCCGGTACTGCTGGAGGTCACGGTGGCAGTGGCCGAACTCGTCCGCCAGTTGCGCCTCGTCGAAGAAGCGCGCCCACGGCGGTACCTCGTCCCCGGCCCGCACCGCCGCGAGCGCCCGCTCGGCCCGCACCAGCGACGCCGTGCACGCCCGGACCTCGCCGAGCACCCCGTGCCCGCGCGCCTCCACGGCGTGCAGCAGCGCCTGGACCGCGGCCGGCGCGGAGCCGCCCACGCCCTGCTGCGCGACCCGCGCGAGCTGCACCGCCTCCCGCCCGTGCCCGAGATAGACGGCCTGCCGGCTCATGGTGACCAGCACGTACGAGCCGTACATGCGGTCCCCCGCCGCCTGCGAGAGCCGCAGCGACTGCACGAAGTACCGCTGGGCGAGCCCGTGCGCCGCGATGTCGTACGAGGTCCAGCCCGCGAGCCGGGTCAGCTCGGCGACGGCGCTGAACAGCCGCCGCCCGTGCTGCTCCCCGTACGCGCCGCGCAGCATCGGCTCGGCCTCGTGCTCCAGGTACCGCACGAGGGCCTGGCGCGCGTGCCCTCCCCCGTACGCGTGGTCGAGGGCGCGGAACAGCTCGCCCACCGAGCGCAGCGCCGCGATGTCGCCGCTCGTCACCCGGTGTCCGGGACCGCGCTCGGTCTGGGCGCGCTGGCGCGGCACCGCGGTGCCCACCGCCTCCAGTGCCGGGGCGGGGCGCCCCTGGAGCGGGACGCGCGGCAGCTGCTCGCCGTGGGCCACCCGGTCGTCGGCGCGGCCGATCAGCCAGTCGCGGCTGGGCACGACGAGGCCGGCCGGGGTGAACGCGATCTTGCGGAGCTCGGCGTGGCTGCCGGAGTCCTTGCGCCACAGGCCGCTGACGATGTCGACGGCCTCCTCGGGCGATCCCGCGAACTCCAGGCCCGCGTACACGGGCGCGCACGCGTCGAGCCCGAGGTCCTGCGCCGAGAGGCGGCGGCCGAGGCGGCGGGTGAACACCTCGGCGATCAGGGCCGGGGTGGTGCCGCGCGGCTGCTGGCCGCGCAGCCATCTGGTCACGGATGTCTTGTCGTAGCGCAGGTCCAGGCCGTGTTCGAGCCCGAGCTGGTCCACGCGGCGCGCGAGCCCCGCGTTGGAGAAACCTGCCTCCGCGATGAGCGCGGCGAGCTGGCGGTTCGGGGTGCGCTGCGGAGGTCGTTCCGTCATGCTGTGCGATTGCCTTCCGGGCCCTGGGAAGCGGTAAAGGGGGGCCATCAAGTGCCCCCCTTTTAGTCGCTGTCCCTCATGGAACGGCGTGCGCCGTGACCGGCTCCCGCTCACGGACGGCGCTGAAATTATCACGCTGCGCACACGGCGTCCCCCAATCGGCCGAGCTGAACCCCTCCTTCATCCGATCGTGTGACAAACCGAGCGAGGGGTGGACGGCGGCGGCGTCATTCGGGAGCCGTACAGTTGCTCCGGGCGCGTTATATGCACGGTGAAGGTTCTTAGGGAGGCACTTGCCGTGAGTGAGTTCCGGTTCGTCCGCATGGGTTTCGGTGCGGACATGGTCGATTACCAGGTGGCCTGGGACGAGCAGCGCCGTGTGCACGCCGCTCGGTTCGCGGACGAGGTGCCCGACACCTGTCTGCTCCTGGAGCACCCGCCCGTCTACACGGCCGGCCGTCGCACCGCCCCCGAGGAGCGCCCGCTCGACGGCACCCCGGTCATCGACGTGGACCGCGGCGGCAAGATCACCTGGCACGGTCCCGGCCAGCTCGTCGGCTACCCGATCCAGAAACTCCCGCGCCCCGTGGACGTCGTCGCACATCTGCGCCGCCTCGAGGACGCGATGATCGCGGTCTGTGCCGAGTTCGGCATCGAGGCCGCGCGCGTGGAGGGCCGGGCCGGGGTCTGGGTGCTCGGCGACCCGATCGAGCAGCGGACGAATCTGGGCGGGCTGTCCCTCGACTTCAATCCTCGGCTCAGCAGTGAGGACGAGGAGTTCGACCACCGGCTCGTCGGCCCCGAGTACGCGCCCTCGAACGCGGGCCAGCGGCACGAGGACCGCAAGATCTGCGCCATGGGCATCCGCGTCGCCAAGGGCGTCACGATGCACGGCTTCGCGCTGAACGTGAACCCGGACACCTCCAACTTCGACAAGATCATCCCGTGCGGCATCCGCGACGCGGGCGTGACCTCCCTCTCGTACGAGCTCGGTCGCGAGGTCACGATGGACGAGGTGCTGCCGATCGCCGAGAGGCATCTCCAGGACGTCCTGGGGAACGCGGACCTGCAGCCGCGCGTCGTCGAGAAGACCTCGGCATAGCCCATCCGGGGAATGCACCCCACAGGCCACCGGTTGGCCACCCGTGAGGGCCACGAACATCACGGGCGTACCCTGATGTACGCCGAGGAATCAAAGCTTTAGGGAGCCGGTCGTGTCCGCAGTCGCACCCGACGGACGCAAGATGCTGCGCCTGGAGGTCCGTAACGCTCAGACCCCCATCGAGCGCAAGCCCGAGTGGATCAAGACCCGGGCGAAAATGGGCCCCGAGTACACCAAGATGCAGAACCTCGTGAAGTCCGAGGGCCTGCACACGGTCTGCCAGGAGGCGGGCTGTCCCAACATCTACGAGTGCTGGGAGGACCGCGAGGCCACGTTCCTCATCGGCGGTGACCAGTGCACGCGCCGCTGCGACTTCTGCCAGATCGACACCGGCAAGCCGGAGCCGCTCGACCGCGACGAGCCGCGCCGCGTCGGCGAGTCCGTCGTCACGATGGACCTGAACTACGCCACGATCACCGGCGTCGCCCGCGACGACCTGGACGACGGCGGCGCCTGGCTGTACGCGGAAACGGTCCGCCAGATCCACCGCCAGACCACCAACCGCGCCGACGGCCGCACCAAGGTCGAGCTCCTCGCCCCGGACTTCAACGCGAACCCGGAGCAGCTGGCCGAGGTCTTCTCCTCCCGCCCCGAGGTCTTCGCGCACAACGTCGAGACGGTCCCGCGGATCTTCAAGCGGATCCGCCCCGGCTTCCGCTACGAGCGCTCGCTGAAGGTCATCACCGAGGCCCGCGACTTCGGTCTGGTCACCAAGTCGAACCTGATCCTCGGCATGGGCGAGACCCGCGAGGAGATCAGCGAGGCGCTGCGCCAGCTGCACGACGCCGGCTGCGAGCTGGTCACCATCACGCAGTACCTGCGCCCGTCCGTGCGGCACCACCCCGTGGAGCGCTGGGTCAAGCCACAGGAGTTCATGGAGCTGAAGGACGAGGCCGAGCAGATCGGTTTCTCCGGCGTCATGTCGGGCCCGCTGGTCCGCTCCTCGTACCGTGCGGGCCGGCTCTTCCAGATGGCCAAGGAGCGGCGCGGCTCCTACACCGCCTCGCAGGCCGTGTGAATTCAGGCACAAGAGGCTACTGACAAGTAGCGGCCGATAAGACGCGGCCCTGACGATCCCCGCAGATGAGGGGCACCGTCAGGGCCGCGTCTGCGTTCGGGTCCCCCGCATCAAGGCTTCATGGGTGTTTGACCGTCCAGTCACGCCCTGGTAACACCAATCAGTGACTCTGGAATCACACCCAGTGCACCTCCGAGCAACCGTCGTGATCAGCCCCGAGGAGGGACCCCGACCATGCAGGCCGCGCCCGTTCGCGCCACCGCCATCCCGACCGTCACCGACGCCCTGCGCGCCGTTGAGTCGCTGCTGATGAGCAGTGGACAGCGCACCGCACGCCGCAATGCCTGGACCTCCGTCCTGGAGGACCGCCGCCGCGCCAAGGACCGGGTCGAGGCGCAGCGCGTCCTGGAGGCCGCCGCCTCGCGGGGCTGAGCGAACCGGGGGCCGGTGCGGGTTCTTCCCGCTTCCCCGGCCACGTAGACTTCAAGACATGGCGAGGAAGGAAACTGCAGCGGACGCTGCTAACACCGGGCGGCTCAAGCAGATCGCTCAGACCTACAAGATGACTCGCAGGGTCGATCCCAAGATCGGTCTTGTACTCGCGGCTGTGGGAATCGTCACCTTCGGTGTCTTCCTCGCGATCGGCTTCTTGCTCGGTCACCCCATCTACCTCGGAATTCTCGGCTTCCTGCTCGCTTTCCTCGCGATGGCGATCATCTTCGGACGCCGAGCCGAGAAGGCGGCCTTCGGGCAGATGGAGGGACAGCCCGGCGCGGCCGCGGCCGTGCTCGACAACATCGGACGTGGTTGGACGACGACCCCCGCGGTCGCCATGAACCGCAGCCAGGACGTGGTGCACCGCGCGGTCGGCAAGGCCGGCATCGTGCTCGTCGCGGAGGGCAACCCGAACCGGGTGAAGTCGCTCCTCGCGGCCGAGAAGAAGAAGATGGCCCGCATCGTGGCGGACGTGCCGGTGCACGACTACGTGGTGGGCACGAGCCAGGGGCCTGAGGGAACGGTTCCGCTGAAGAAGCTCCGCACCACCATGCTCAAGCTGCCCCGCACGCTGACCGGCCCCCAGGTGACCGCGACCAACGACCGGCTGAAGGCCATGGGCGACCTGATGTCGAACATGCCGATGCCGAAGGGTCCGATGCCGAAGGGGATGAAGATGCCCAAGGGCGGCGGCGGCCGCGGCCGCTGACGCTCCCCGCAAGCAAATGTGGCGGGCCGGAACCCGAGGGTTCCGGCCCGCCACTCGTCGTTCCGGGACGATCAGATACGGACCTCGACCGACTTCGCCACGCGGTCGTGGAGGCCTCGGCCGTCCCGGTCCCAGATCAGGGCCGGAATGGCCACGCACAGCAGGACCGTGCGGACGACGACGCGGCCGAGGCCGATGCGGCCGCCGGCCTCCGAGACGACCCGCAGGCCGAAGAGGCGCTTGCCGGGCGTGCAGCCGAGGGTGCCGACCGTGAGCACGCTGAGTACGAAGAAGATGAGCAGCGCCCAGTTCCCCGTGGCCTGGTTGTAGCCATGCGTGAGCAGGCCGTATGCGATCAGCATGCACAGCGCCCAGTCCACGACGACGGCCCCGATGCGGCGGCCGGGGCGGGCGACGGAGCCGGGCCCGTGCTCGGGCAGACCGAGCTGTTCACCGCGGTAGCCGAAGTCGGCGCCCGCCTGTTCCATGGCCTCGCGGGGCCCGGACAGCCACGATCCCATTGCTTCCCTGTTGTCCACGCATCAACGGTACTGCGCCGCGTCCGGGACGCCGCCGCGGCCCCTGTTCCGGTTAACTTGGGCGAAACAAATGGGTCATGCTTGAGAAATCACGCCTGCATATCGTCGGGCCCCAGCGTGTACCACCGCACTGGACGCGCGCTCGAGCTGCCAAGAGCTGCAACCCCGCCCCTCCCTGGGTGGGAGTAGGAGGAGTTGGATGTTCCAGAACGCCGATGACGCCAAGAAATTTCTCGCGGACGAGGACGTCAAGTTCGTCGACGTTCGCTTCTGCGACCTGCCGGGTGTGATGCAGCACTTCACGGTACCGGCCGAGGCGTTCGACCCCACGGAGGAGCTGGCCTTCGACGGCTCGTCGATCCGCGGCTTCCAGGCCATCCACGAGTCCGACATGGCGCTGCGCGCGGACCTCTCCACCGCCCGTGTGGACCCGTTCCGCCGCGACAAGACGCTCAACGTCAACTTCTTCATCCACGACCCGATCACGGGCGAGCAGTACTCCCGTGACCCGCGCAACGTGGCGAAGAAGGCCGAGGCGTACCTCGCCTCCACCGGCATCGCCGACACCGCGTTCTTCGGCCCCGAGGCCGAGTTCTACGTCTTCGACTCGGTGCGCTTCGAGACCTCCGCGAACCGCTCGCTCTACGAGATCGACTCCGAGGCGGGCGCCTGGAACACCGGCGCCGTCGAGAACAACCGCGGCTACAAGGTGCGCTACAAGGGCGGCTACTTCCCGGCCCCGCCGGTCGACCACTTCGCCGACCTGCGCGCCGAGATCTCCCTGGAGCTGGACAAGCAGGGCCTCAAGGTCGAGCGCCAGCACCACGAGGTCGGCACGGCCGGCCAGGCGGAGATCAACTACAAGTTCAACACGCTGCTCGCCGCGGCCGACGACCTGATGCTCTTCAAGTACATCGTGAAGAACGTCGCGTGGCGCAACGGCAAGACCGCGACCTTCATGCCGAAGCCGATCTTCGGTGACAACGGCTCGGGCATGCACGTCCACCAGTCCCTGTGGTCCGGTGGCGAGCCCCTCTTCTACGACGAGCAGGGCTACGCGGGCCTCTCGGACACCGCCCGCTACTACATCGGCGGCATCCTCAAGCACGCCCCGTCGCTGCTCGCCTTCACCAACCCGACGGTGAACTCGTACCACCGCCTGGTGCCGGGCTTCGAGGCGCCGGTCAACATGGTGTACTCGCAGCGCAACCGCTCCGCGGCCATGCGTATCCCGATCACGGGCTCGAACCCGAAGGCCAAGCGCGTCGAGTTCCGCGCGCCGGACCCGTCCTCGAACCCGTACCTCGCCTTCTCGGCGCTGCTCATGGCGGGCCTCGACGGCGTCAAGAACAAGATCGAGCCTGCCGAGCCGATCGACAAGGACCTGTACGAGCTGGCTCCCGAGGAGCACGCCAACGTCCAGCAGGTCCCGACCTCGCTCCCCGCGGTCCTCGACGCCCTGGAGGCGGACAACGAGTACCTGCAGGCCGGCGGCGTCTTCACGTCCGACCTGATCGAGACGTGGATCGACTACAAGCGCACGAACGAGATCGCCCCGATCCAGCTGCGCCCGCACCCGCACGAGTTCGAGCTGTACTTCGACATCTAAGCCGTCCCGTCACTCCGGACGCGCTCGTCGACGAGGGCCCGGTCTTCCCCATCAGGGAGGCCGGGCCCTCGCACGTGCAGGGGGTGGGTGGGCTCCGTCGGGCGGAAAGCGGCCAATCGGCTTAAACTCGGGCAAGTCGCACACGCTGCCATGTCTCGGAGGAGTGCCCCCATGAGCAATCTGTTCGTCGTCGCCTACAACGACCTCGCCACCGCCAACCAGGTCCGCACGCGGCTGCTCGACATGTCGAAGGAGCACCTCGTCGAGCTCGAGGACATCGTCGTGGTCGAGCGCCGGGAGTCCGACGGGAAGATCAAGCTGCACCAGGCGGTGAACCACACGGCGTTGGGCGCCGGCGGGGGTGCGCTGTGGGGCGGGGTGATCGGGATGCTGTTCCTGGTGCCGTTCCTGGGGGCCGCCGTGGGCGCCGCCGCCGGGGCCGCCGGTGGGGCCGTCACCGACACCGGGATCAACGACAACTTCATGAAGGAGCTCAGCCAGAACCTGCGGCCGGGCGCCGCCGCGCTGTTCGTGCTCGTCAAGCAGGCCGCCCGCGACAAGGTCGTGCCCGAGGTCGCCAAGTACGGCGGCCAGCTGGTGCAGACGTCGCTGAACAACGACGAGGAGGACGCCCTGCGCGAGATCCTCCAGGACGCGCAGGCGAAAGCGGAGGCCTCGGCGTAAGCACCTCCCGGGCCGCGGCCGTCGGCCGCGGCCGCGCTACCGGATGGGAAGTTCCAGGCGCTTCTCCGTGACCTCGCGGGCGACGTCCGCCAGCTTGCGCCGATGGGAGCGCGCGTAGCCGCGCAGTCCGGCGAAGGCCTCGTCCAGGGTCAGGTCGTACCGCGCGGCGATGATGCCCTTGGCCTGCTCGACGATGACCCGGCTGGAGAGTGCGTGCTCCAACTGGCCCGCCAGCGTGCGGGATTCGGAGAGTTCACGCTGGAGCGAGAGGGTGTGCCCCGCCGTCTCCGCGAAGGTGCGGACCACGGCGAGGGCCTCCTCGTCCAGGGGGCTCGAAGGGGCACAGAACAGTACGAGGGCACCGGTCACGGTCTCCCGCGCGCGCAGCGGCAGGGCGGTGACCCGGCCGTGGCCGAGGGCTCTGGCGCACGGGGTCCAGCGCGGCCAGCGGGCCTGGCCGACGTCCGTGGTGATGTCCACGTCGATGAGGGCGCAGCCCGTGGTGCGGACGTCGTGGCCGGGACCCTCCCGCCACTGCACGACGGCCTCGGACAGGGCGCGCAGCTGGGGGTCGGTACCGCCGTACTGCATCGGCGTGCGGGGATCGGGCGTGTACTGCACCGTTGCCCCGCTCGCGCCGAACAGGCTGCGGCCGCCGTGGGCGAGGGTGGCCAACAGTGCACGTGTGTCGAATGGTTCGCGGGCGGCGTCCTCGGTCAATCGGGCGAAGAATTCCGCGACTCCCTGCTCCTGCAACGTCACGGTGAAGACCTCTCAACCAAGTTTTAGATGTCCCTCGACGATATCGTGGGCGATGTCCCCAATGGAGCGACCGTCGGCGAAGGAACGGGCTTTGACCAGTTCTAGTGCATCTGCGACGCGACACCCGAGCTGAACCGCCACCATGCCCGCGGCCTGATGGACTTCGGCCCGGTGGTCGATGTCGCCGAACAGTCCGGGTACCGCGTCTTTGCCGAGCAACACACTGCGGGTCAGGGCATCGGCGACCCGCCGGACGATCGAGGTCGACGTGTCCGCGGAGCTGTCGCCGAAGGCGGCGAGCGCACCGATGCACGATTCGGCGGACTCCAGCGGTACGGCGACGACTTGGCCGAATCCGAGCGCTTCGAAGGCCGGCCCGTAGCCCGGCCAGCGGGCGGAGAGAGCCGTTCCGGACACGACGACGGGACTGCGCGCGAGAATCGTGTCACGGGCCGGGCCCTCGCCGAGCACGTATTCCAAGTCCTGTGCTTCGTGGGCGGGGCGGTCGGAGTACGCGGCCGCCACCTGGTTCTGCTGACCGTCGACGAGGGTGACGGCGACGCTCTCGAAGCCGCACGCCACCGCGACTCCCGTCATGAACTGCGGGGGCGGTCCGCCGACGGCCTGTGCGGCGGCGGCGCGGCGGGCGTGTCCCGACAGGAGTTCCGCCGCGACCTGGTGGCGGGCCGCGGTCGACCGGTGCAGCTGGCCCAGCCGGATGTGCGTCTCGTCGCCCGAGCGTGCGGCCAGGTCCTCGTACCCGACCGCGAGGCGGTGCTCCCGGTCCGCCCGTTCCTGCGCGGCGACGGCACGTCGCCAGACGGCAGCCACCTGTTCCGCCGACGGCGACCTGCCTCTGGGTTCCATACCTGTCACCGTACGCCGGTGCGGTCAGGTCGCGCCGTTGGTCCTGCCTTCTTCCATCAGGAGGACGACCCCGCCGCGGTGCCCGTCGAACGGGCTGCAGTGGACGGTGCAGTTGATGCTCCGGCCGAGCCGGTTGACGGCTGCGACCACCACGGGGGCGCCGCGCTTGCGGGTGGTGACACAGCGATCCACGGCCTCCCGCAACTCCTTGGTGGGCAGCCCGAAGTCGAGGGCGAAGAAGGATTCCTCGAGGACCTCGTCCTGGCGCAGGCCCCACAGGTCGGCGGCGCCCCGGTTCCAGCTCTTGACGTTGAGATCCTTGTCGAGGACGACGATGGCGGCCGCGATGGAGGTGAGGACGCCCTCCAGGAAGGCGCGGGTCTCGTCCAGTTCCTCGGTACGGATCCGCATCTCGTCGTTCATGGTCTCCAGTTCCTCGTTCCCGGACTGGAGTTCCTCGTTGGTGGTCTCCAGCTCCTCGTTGGTGGACTGGAGTTCCTCGTTGGTGGTCTCCAACTCCTCGATGGAGGACTGGAGTTCCTCGTTCGTCGTCTCCAACTCCTCATTGGTCGACTGGAGTTCTTCGTAGGCCGTCTCCAGATCCTCGCGTACGCGTTTGACCTCGGCCTTGAGCTGGGTGGAGACGGTGACGTCGGTGAACGTGATGTTGGTGGCGGCAGGGAGGCCGCCCGCGCCGACGAGCGGCTGGACCAGGATGTCGTAGTACTGGACGTCGTCGCCGATCCTGCGCTCCGCCCCGTTCACCCGCAGGGAGCGGCGTTCGTGCGTGGCCTGGTCGATCAAAGAGCGCAGCTCGACCGGGCGGTAGGAGATCTCCAGGTCCTGGAAGGGCCGCCCGATGTCGCTGGTGGTCAGTCCGAACTGGACGCGGGCGTGGTTGTTGATGAGGACCACGATGCCCTCGCCGTCGACCGCGAGGGCCGCACCGGGCGAGGCGTCCAGGATCAGGTCGCGCAGCTGCCGATTGCGGGCCACGTTCTGCATCTCCCCGCCGACATTGGCACGCAGCTTCACCGGGGTGGGCTGGTACGGGGCCTGCGCGTCACCGGCGCGGCGGCGGAAGATCCGCTGGCGCATGCTGATGACGTCGAACCGGTCGGCGTCGTTGAGCAGCATCTCGGCCTTGCCGAGGAAGAGGAAGCCGCTCTCGCGCAGCGCGAAGTGGAACCGGTCGATGATCTGGGTCTGCGCCTCGACGTTGAAGTACATCAGCGCGTTGCGGCAGACCAGCAGGTCGAGGCGGGAGATGGGGGCGTCGCGGGTGATGTCGTGGCGGCCGAAGATGACGCGGCGGCGCAGGTCGGAGCGGAAGCTGTACTGCGACCCGTTCTGCTCGAAGTACTTGTCGCGCAGTTCCGCGGAGAGCGGTTCCAGCGTCTTGGCCGGGTAGAGACCGGAGCGGGCGTCGCGCAGCGCCTCGTCGTCCACGTCGGTGCCGTAGATCTTGACGCGGTTGAGTGCCTCGTCGACCCCGAGGGCCTCCGCGAACATGATCGCGAGGGAGTACGCCTCCTCGCCGCTGGAGCACCCCGCGCTCCACACCCTGACGTCCTCCTCCGGGCCGAGCTGCGTGAGGAGTTCGGGGATGACCTCGCGCTGCAGGTACGTCCAGGCGTCCGCGTCGCGGAAGATGGAGGTGACGTTGATCAGGATGGTGTTGAAGAGGGCGCTGAATTCGTCGGCGTTGGTCTCGAGCTGGTCGCGGTAGTCGGCGTACGAGTCGATGCCCACGTCGGACATGCGCTTGCGGATACGGCGGCCGAGCGACGAGCGCTTGTATCCGGTGAAGTCGAATCCGCGGGCGTCCCGCAGGAACCGGAGCAGCTCCTCCAGCTCCTCGTCGGTCTCCACGTCGCGCGGGGCCTCGCTCATCGTCTGTGTCCTACCTACTGCCTCGTGATGCCGACAAGCCCGCGGATCACCGCGGGGATTTCCTCCAGAGGTAGCACGAAGTCAACCGCTCCAGTACCCACCGCTGCCTCCGGCATGCCCCGGAATTCCGCAGAATGCGGATCCTGGGCGATCACCGTACCGCCCCGCGACTTCACGGCGTCCACACCCATTGATCCGTCGTTCCCCGTGCCGCTCAGGACGACCGCGATGGCGCGCCGGTCGTAGGCGCCGGCGACGGACTCGAAGAGCAGGTCGGCGGAGGGGCGCAGGAAGTGGACGAGTTCGCTCTGGGACAGCGCGAGGGCCCCGTCGGGGCCGACGAGCAGGTGCCGGTCGGGCGGGGCGACGTAGACGGTGCCGGGGCGGGCGGTCTCGTCCTGTTCGGCGAGTTTCACCCTCAGGTCGGTGCGGCGGCCGAGGATGTCGGCGATGACGGTGCGGTGCCGCGGGTCCAGGTGCTGGACGACGAGGACGGGCAGCGGGAAGTCGGCGCCGAGGCCGTCGAGGAGGACGGCCAGGGCGTGGATGCCGCCCGCGGACGCGGCGACCGTGACGGCGGCGTAGGTGTCCGGGGGGTCGGCTGTCGGCATGGAGTCCCTCTCCTGGGAGTGACGCGGGCAGTCCGGGTGCCGGGTGCCCCTCGATTGTCGCTGCTCACCCCTGCCGCGTCCTGTTTCGTTCCCGGTCACGCGCCCGGCGCCGCCGTCAGCACGCCCGCGGAGATCGCCCGGCGCAGCGCCCCGTGGTCGTCGAGGGTCTGGTCCGCGTAGCGCAGCGCGAACGCGGCGACCGCCTGGTCGAAGGTGTCCTTGCCGCCGAGGTAGGCCGCGATGGCGACGCGGTCGCCGGAGCGGGCGTGCGCGCGGGCGAGGGCGGTGCCGCACAGCCGGGCGTACGCGAGGAGTTCGTCGGGCGGCATGGCCGTGACGTCGGCGGAGCCCTTCATGTCGCGCAGCTGGCGCCAGTAGAAGGAGCGGCCCTGCGGTCCCGTCATCCAGCCGAGGAAGATGTCGCCCGCCGCCTGGAGCAGGCGCTGGCCCGACACGACGCGGTGGCCCGGATGGATGTACGGGCCGTGGTACGGCAGGTGGTCCTCGACGACGGACCGGTTGGCCTCCTTGATCTGGAGGAACAGCGGGTCGTCGGCGTCCCGCCCCGCGAGCAGCACGATGAAGCAGCGGGTGCCGACGCTGCCGACGCCGACGACCTTGCGGGCCGCGTCGACGAAGCGGTAGCGGTCCAGGAGGCGGCGGCGTTCCTCGGCGAGCGTTGAGCGGTAGTCGCCGAACATCTTGCGGACGGCCGCGGCGTCGGTGATGCCCGCCGGTTCGAGCAGCGGCGGATCGTGCACGATGCGGCGGCGCCCGTCGGGGGTCGTCTCGGTGAGCTTGCCGAGGGCGTGCAGGCTGGTGCGCCGGGCGGCCCGGGCCAGGGTGTGTTCGGCGCGGCGGCGGTGGCCGTCGGAGCGGATGAGCGGGAGCAGCGCGTGGGCGTCGATCCGCTCGTACCAGACGGCGAGTTCACCGAGTGAGGCGAGTCGGCGCATGTTCGTGCGGTACGCGGTGACGGAGGTGCGGGCCGCGCGGTGGGCATGTTTGTCGGAGTGGCCGTTGTCGCGGGCGGCGACGGCCACGGAGGCGGCGAGGCGTTTGACGTCCCACTCGAAAGGGCCGGGATACGTTTCGTCGAAGTCGTTGAGGTCGAAGAGCAGGGCGCGGTCCGGCGCGGCAAAGAGGCCGAAATTCAGCAGGTGCGCGTCGCCGCAGAGTTGGACGGTGAGACCCGTGTGGGGTGTCGCCGCGAGGTCGCCCGCCAGCACGGCGGCGGCCCCGCGCAGGAATGCGAACGGGCTCGCCGCCATCCGCCCGTACCGGATGGGCAGCAGGTCGGGGAGCCGGTCGGCGCCCTGCCGCTCAAGAGTGACGACCGGGTCGGTGCGGTCGGCGGCCGGGATCCACGGGCCGTGCGAGGAGCGGGGGCTGTGCTTGCGGGCCCGGCGGCCCAGTTCGGCGCGGTCGGCGGGGCTGCTCATGGCGGGGCGCCCCGCCGGTCAGTGACGCAGGGCGCGGGAGACCTCGGCGGTGATGTCGCCGTCGAGGGAGTGCGTGCTGCGGGCGGTGGCCTTCTTGGAGCCGCCGCCCGGCACGTCGTTCACGTTGAGCACGACGGTGTCCACCCGCTTGCCGTCGCCGTTCTTGAAGTCCACCTGGACGACGTACGACTTGGTGCCGGAGGCGCCGTTGCTGACGGTGACGGGCACCGTGGTGCGGTTGCCGCCGGACGTGACGCCGCCGAGCTTCACGTCGCCCTTGGCGTCGACGCCGCCCTTGAAGTCGTCGAACTTCTTCTGCGCCTCCGCGGTCGCCGAGGCCACGATGTCCTTGGCCCTGAAGGCGGCCGAGGAGGCGGCCGATGCCGCGGAGGCGGCCTTCGACGCGGCGCTGGACGCGTTGCCACCGTCGTCGGAGCAGCCGGCCGCGGCCACGGTCAGGGCCGCCACGCACAGGGCCGCGCCCACCGCTCGCACGCCTCGCGCACCTCGCCGTACGTCCGCCATCGCCGACACCTCCGCTCGACCACCACTGCAGGTCGCTTCAGTCAACGGTGCGCACGCCGACGGCCGCATGCCAAGGGGGGCAAACAGGTGACCGGCGGGAACGGGCCGCGGGCATGATGACCGGCATGACCACCCACACCACAGGCAGCCCGCGGCACATCGGTGACGACGAGCGGCGTGTGCGGCTCGCGCTCGCGCAGCGCCTCGCCCCCGCGGCGCGCGCGGACCGCGCAGAGGACGTCGCCCGCTCGCTCGTGGCGCTGCACGGCACGGATCCGGCGACCGTGTACCTGGCGGTGGGGGCGCGGCTCGCGGACGCCTCCGGGACCGTCGCGGACGTCGAGCGGGCGCTGTACGAGGACCGGACGCTGGTGCGGATGCACGGGATGCGGCACACGGTGTTCGCGTTCCCGGCCGGGCTGGCCGCGACGGTGCACGCGTCGACCGGGCTCGCGGTGGCGGCGAAGGCGCGGGCCGGGCTGCTCAAGGACATGGTGGGCGGGAGCGACGGCCGGCTCACGCCCGAGTGGCTGGCGGACGTGGAGGCGTCGGCGCTGGCCGCTCTCGAGCGGCGCGGGGAGGCCACGGTGACCGAACTCGTGGCGGACGAGCCGCGGTTGCGGGAGCAGTTCACGTACGGGCGGGGCAGGAGCTACGAGGCCGCGCACACGGTGTCGTCGCGGCTCATGCGGGTGCTCGGGGTGGAGGGGCGGGTCGTACGCGGCCGGCCGCTCGGCTCGTGGACCTCGACGCGGTTCCGGTGGGCGGTCGCGCCGCCGCACCCAGAGCTGCCGGTCGCCGAGGCGCAGGCGGAGCTGCTGGGGCGCTGGCTCGGGGCGTGCGGGCCCGCCACCGAGGGGGACCTCAAGTGGTGGACGGGGTGGAAGGTCACGGATGTACGCAAGGCGCTCGCGGCGGTGGGGGCCGTCACGGTGTCCCTGGACGGCGGCGGCACGGGACACGTCATGCCGGACCAACTCGACGCGCCAGAAATTGACGTGGAGCCGTGGGCGGCGCTCCTGCCGGGCCTCGACCCCACGGCGATGGGCTGGCAGGAGCGCGACTGGTACTGCCCGCCGGAGCTGCGCCCCGCGCTCTTCGACGGCAGCGGGAACATCGGCCCTACGGTGTGGTGGGGCGGGCGGATCGTGGGTGGATGGGGGCAGCGGGCGGGCGGCGAGGTGGTGTGGCGGTTCCTGGACACCTCCCCTGGGCGCGAGGCGGAGCGGGCGGTGGCGGCGGAGGCGGAGCGCCTCACGGAATGGCTCGGCGAAACCCGTGTGACGCCCCGCTTCCGCACACCGCTGGAGAAAGAGCTGGCCACCGCGTGAGCGCACGCGGTGGCCCCTGCGGGGCTCGATGTGGCCGGATCGGACTACCGGCTGTAGCGCATGAGCGCTCGCACCATGTGGCACGTCGTGTCGGACGGCGGGTGGATGCCGACGAGCTCGGCCGTCGCGCGGATCTTGCGGTTGTGGGCCTGGGTGGGGAGGTAGACGCCGGAGTCGAGCAGGGCTATCGCCAGGCGCATGGCCTTCAGGCGGCGGTTGTGGGTGATGTACCAGTCGCGGGGGCGCCCCGCGGGGAGCGGCCTCTTCGCCAGTGGCGTGTACGGCAGATCGATCAGCATCGGAGCGGCGGCAGCGGGCACAGGCATCCTCCTGTCGCGAGCGTCCGAGAGCCCCCGTAGCCCTCGAACAATGCTTCTATTCTACTGCCGACCACTGACAAAAGCCGCTGGCCAGGCCCCCGTTGAGGCCGTCGATCGACGCCACTCGCGTACCGTTGACCCCATGGAGATCTGGATCAACCCGGCCTGCTCGAAGTGCCGCAGCGCGCTCACCCTGCTGGACGCGGAGGGCGCCGACTACACGGTGCGCCGCTACCTGGAGGACGTGCCCGCCCCCGACGAGATCCGCGCCGTGCTCGACCGGCTCGGGCTCGAACCGTGGGACATCACCCGCACCGGGGAGGCCGCCGCGAAGGAGCTCGGTCTGAAGGACTGGGCGCGGGACGCGGACAGCCGGGAGCAGTGGATCGAGGCGCTCGCCGCGCACCCGAAGCTGATCCAGCGCCCGATCATCACGGCCGACGACGGCACGGCCGTGGTGGGCCGCAGCGAGGAGGCCGTACGGGACGCGCTCGGCCGCGGCTGACCCGGATCCCGCGGCGGATCGCATACAGGCCCATGGGCCACGTCACACCCCACGACACGTCAGGTAACACGGGGTTCACAAACGAGCAACGGACGAGAAATGCCCTGGTGACACGCTTCCCGGCAGTTCGAGACCCGCGTGAATGAGGATGTGGCCCCCCGTGACCTTCAAGGCTGAGTACATCTGGATCGACGGCACCCAGCCGACGGCCAAGCTCCGTTCGAAGACGAAGATAATCGCGGGCACCCCGCAGGGCCTGGACACGCTTCCCGTCTGGGGCTTCGACGGCTCCTCCACCAACCAGGCCGAGGGCCACGCCTCCGACCTGGTGCTGCGGCCGGTCGCCCAGTACCCGGACCCGATCCGCGGCGGCGACGACATCCTCGTCATGTGCGAGGTCCTGAACATCGACATGACGCCGCACCACACCAACACGCGTGCCGCGCTCGCCGAGACCGAGGCGCAGTTCGGCGCCCAGGAGCCGATCTTCGGCATCGAGCAGGAGTACACCTTCTTCGAGGGCGACCGCCCGCTCGGCTTCCCCGTCGGCGGCTTCCCGGCCGCGCAGGGCGGCTACTACTGCGGCGTCGGCACCGACGAGATCCACGGCCGTGACGTCGTCGAGGCGCACCTCGAGAACTGCCTGAAGGCCGGTCTCGCCATCTCCGGCATCAACGCCGAGGTCATGCCCGGCCAGTGGGAGTTCCAGGTCGGCCCCGTGGGCCCGCTGGAGGTCTCCGACCAGCTGTGGATCGCCCGCTGGCTGCTCTACCGCACCGCCGAGGACTACAAGATCTCCGCGACCCTCGACCCGAAGCCGGTCAAGGGCGACTGGAACGGCGCGGGCGCGCACACCAACTTCTCCACGAAGGCGATGCGCGAGGGCTACGACGCGATCATCACCGCGTGCGAGTCGCTCGGCGAGGGCTCGAAGCCGCTCGACCACGTGAAGAACTACGGCGCCGGCATCGACGACCGCCTGACCGGTCTGCACGAGACCGCCCCGTGGGACGAGTACAAGTACGGCGTCTCCGACCGCGGCGCCTCGGTCCGCATCCCGTGGCAGGTCGAGCGGGACCGCAAGGGCTACATCGAGGACCGCCGCCCGAACGCCAACGTCGACCCGTACGTCGTGACCCGGCTGCTCGTCGACACCTGCTGCGCCGCCCTGGAGAAGGCCGGCCAGGTCTGACGGCCCCGGCCGGTCCGAATCCGGCCATCCGCTTCGGGAGGGTGTCCACATTGTGTGGGCACCCTCTCGTATGCGTGACGCATCTGTTTCAATGAAGACATGGCCAGTCTTTACCGGAACAGCAGCTCGTGGGGTCGTCGGCACGACCTCGAGCCGTTCTGGCCGTCCCGCCAGCACCACGATTTCGACCGTGTGTGTCGCCGCGTGAGGAACGCGCGGCCCCTCTAAACCCGTTGGCCCGACCGCCACGGCCTTCGGTCCGCGCGTACGACGTACGTCCTTCCCTGACGACTCCTCGCGCGAAAGAGCTGACCATGGCTTCTGCCCTGCTGACCGACCCGCTCATCTCCGTCGACACCGCCTGCCGCACCGTGCACGTCGCGGGCCGCCAACTCGACCTCACGTACCTGGAGTTCGAGCTGCTCGCCCATCTGGTCGCACACCCGCACCGGGTGCACACGCGCGATCAGCTCGTGCACACCGTGTGGGGATACGGGCATGTGGGCGACGGCCGCACCGTCGACGTCCATGTCGCCCGACTGCGCCGGAAGCTGGGCGCGGAGCACCGGGACACGATCCGTACGGTGCGCCGCGTCGGCTACAAGTACACGCCACCCACCGGCAGTTGAGGTGAAATCCGGGGGCCGATTGAACAGCGTCGGCCCCCGTTGCGTACGTAGTCCCATGGGACGCACCTCACGGAAACGGCGCTCATCGCTGGCGACGCGCATGACCATCGCGTCGGCCGCACTGCTCCTGGGCGGAGGTGGGCTGGTCGCGGTCAACGTGTACGCGTCGGCCCACGAGGAATCCGCCGACGGGCAGAACGCAAGCAGCGGGGCGCAACAGACACAGCAGGCACAGCAAGTGGCCACCATCGACTGTCCGGACGTCGGCGCACAGCTGACCGACGTGCCGGGCGGCGCCCGCGCCGCGGTCGACGGCGAACTGGCCACCCTGGACACCCAGGTCACGCGGGCCTATCAGCGGCTCGCCTCGACGCGGGACGCGGCCGCGCGGGATCCGCGGTTCGTGCAGAACAGCATCATGGGCCCGCTGAAGCAGCAGCGGACCAGCGCCCTGCAGCGCATCCGTCAGGACATGGAGCGCTCGGGCGGCCGGGCCCCCGCCGGCATGGGCGACATGGCCGAGTGCACCGCGCAGCCGAAGGACGGCACCCAGCCGTCGGCCGCCCCGAGCGGCAGCCAGAGCGCGGACCCGGGCGGGAACACCGGCCAGCAGCCGGGCGGAGGCCAGCAGCCCGGCGGCGGCCAGGCGGGCAACGGCGGGCAGGCCGGGAACGGCCCCGTGGCCGCCGACTTCGCCGACATCACCAAGGTCCGGCCCAACGTCCAGCAGCCCCGCAACGGCAGCAACGCCTCCACCGGCACCTTCACCACCCGCTGCGGCGTGAACGAGAACAAGAAGTTCAACACCGACAACATCATCGTGGCGCCCGGCGTGACCAACGGCGCGCACCATCTGCACGACTACGTCGGCAACCAGGACAACGACGCCTTCTCCAGCAACGACGACCTGGCGAACGCCGACACGACCTGTCAGAACCAGGGCGACAAGTCCACCTACTACTGGCCCGTGCTCCGCCTCCAGGACGGCTCGAAGGACTTCGACGCCGACAAGGACGGCGGCGGCAAGGAGGGCAACGTGGGCACGATCCTGCGGGCCGAGAAGGCGAGCATCAAGTTCGTCGGCAACCCGCGCGGCAAGGTCGTCCCGATGCCGAAGTTCCTGCGCATCATCACCGGTGACGCCAAGGCGTTCACCAACGGCACCGCCAATGCCAACGCGCACTGGAGCTGCACCGGCTTCGAGAACCGGCAGTTGACGGACAAGTACCCGCTGTGCCCCGAGGGCAGCAAGGTGGTGCGCAGCTTCGCGTTCCAGAGCTGCTGGGACGGGCAGAACATTGACAGCGCAAACCATCGCACACACGTGGCATTCGCCGACCAGGCAGGCAACTGCCCGCAGAACTTCAAGGCCATCCCGCAGCTGAAGATGCGCCTGGTGTACGACGTGCAGACGCCGAAGATCCAGAACGGCCAGGTACAGAACCCGTTCGCGGTCGACGGCTTCCCCGAGCAGCTGCACAAGCCGATCACGGACCATGACGACTTCATCAACGTCTTCGACGACCGGACCATGCAGAAGGTCTCGGACTGCATCAACAAGGGCGATCGCTGCAACTGAGCAGCGACCGCCCCCTTTTGGCCGCTGTGCGGCCGGCTCAGCGACGCCCCGCGTCCTCGTGACCCCCACCACCGCTACTCCCCGAGTGGTGCGAGGACGGCCGCTCCAGGGTTCCGCCGAGCCGGCCGCGCAGCCGTGTGAGCTGCGCGGCGCCGCCGACCGCGATCCACTTGGGGCCCACGAGATAGACGCCGCCGTAGTCGTTTGCCTGGTCGAACCATTCGGCCTGCCCCTTGTCGCTGGTGAAGGTGGCGAGCACGTAGCGGCTGTCGCCGGTGCCGCAGTTGGCCTGGCGGAGATCGGCGGCGTCGGTCTGGATGTCGGGTCGGCATCCTGCCTGCTCAGCGAGGTGCTCCAGGCTTCCCGAGGCCGTACGGGGGATCTTCGGCGTGTCGTCCTTCGGGGCCCCTTCGGAGCCGCCCGCACCGCATCCCGTGGCCGCCACGAGCACGACGGCACCAGCCGCCAGCACTTTCCTCATTTCGCTCTCCTGTCCGGGGAGTTCCGTTGCTACCGTGCGCCGCACCATCCGCGACGCAAGGGGGGTACACACATGTCCGCACCATCGCGACGCACGGTTCTCGGCACGACGGGTGCCATCGGCCTCGGCACGGCCCTGGGGGTGGGCGCCCCGACCGCTCAGGCGGCTCCGGTCCCGGTGGCCGCGAGCAGACCGACTGTTCTTGATACGGCTGCGGCGCGTGCGGCGCTCAACCGTCAACTGCCGCACCACTCGGACCAGTTCAGACTCAGCCTGGTGGCCGCGCGCGGCACGGAGGACCGTTTCCGGGTGACCGGGACGGCGGGCCGCATCGAGGTGTACGGGACGACCCCGGCGACGCTGCTCGCCGGGGTCCACTGGTTCCTGAAGTACGAGTGCGGGGCGCACATCGCCTGGAACGGCTCGCAGCTGGACCTCCCGGCCCGGCTCCCGGCCCCCTCGAAGCCGCTGGAGCGCTCCACCTCGCTCCCCCACCGCTTCGCGCTCAACGACACCAACGACGGCTACACGGCACCCTTCGCCGACTGGTCGTACTGGGAACGCGAGATCGACATCCTGGCGCTGCACGGCTGCAACGAGGTGCTCGTCATCGCGGGCATGGAGGCCGTGTACCACCGCGTCCTGAAGGACTTCGGCTACAGCGACGCGGAGGCCCGCTCCTGGCTGCCCGCCCCGTCCCACCAGGCGTGGTGGCTGCTGCAGAACCTCTACGGGTACGGGGGTCCGCTCTCGCCCGAACTCATCGCGCGCAGAGCGGAGTTGGGCCGAAGAATCGTCGACCGGCTGCGCGAGCTCGGCATGAAACCGGTCATGCCCGGCTACTACGGGCACGTGCCGAAGGAGTTCGTGCAGCGCAACGGCGGCGACGCGCACGTCGTGCCGCAGGGCGTGTGGCACGGCTTCGACCGCCCGGACTGGCTCGACCCGCGCACCACGGCCTTCGCGCGGGTGGCGGAGTCGTTCTACGGCCACCAGAAGGACCTGTTCGGCGAGATCGGCGCCTTCAAGATGGACCTGCTGCACGAGGGCGGCACGGCCGGCGACGTGCCGGTCCCGGACGCGGCGCGCGGCGTCGAGAAGGCGCTCCAGAAGAACCGTCCCGGCGCGACGTGGGTGATCCTCGGCTGGGAGGCGAACCCGCTGCCCGAGCTGATCGACGCGATCGACAAGAAGAAGATGCTGATCGTGGACGGGGTGTCCGACCGGTTCACCTCCGTCACCGACCGCGAGAAGGACTGGGGCGGCACCCCGTACGCGTTCGGCACGATCCCCAACTTCGGGGGCCGTACGACGATCGGGGCCCGCGCGCACATCTGGGAGCAGAAGTTCTTCGCGTGGCGCGACAAGCCGAACAGCGCGCTGACCGGCACGGCGTACATGCCGGAGGCCACCGACCGCGATCCGGCGGCGTTCGAGCTGTGGTCGGAGCTGGCCTGGATGGACACGAAGGTGGACCGGGCCGCCTGGTTCGCCTCGTACGCCGACCTCCGCTACGGACGCCGCGACAGGGGCGCCCGCGCCGCCTGGCAGGCGCTGCACGACACGGCGTACCAGCAGAAGGCGACGGAGCGCTCCGACCCGCACGACTCGTTGTTCGCGGCACGCCCCGACCTCTCGGCCGACCGCGCCGCCTACTACGCGCCGCGCGCCCTCACCTACGATCCGGCCCGCTTCGACGCGGCGCTCGCCGGGCTCCTGGACGTGTCGGGGAAGCTGCGGGGCAGCGCGGCGTACAAGTACGACCTGGTGGACGTGGCGCGGCAGGCGATCGCGCACCGCAGCCGCCAGCTCCTGCCGCAGCTGAAGGCGGCGTACGCCGCCAAGGACCGGGCCACCTTCACGTCCCTGTCGACGCTGTGGCTGAAGCTGATGCGGCTGTCCGACGACGTGACGGGCACCAACAAGGCGTTCCTGCTCGGCCCGTGGATCCAGGACGCCCGCGATCTCGCCACGAACGACGCCGAGCGCGCCGAGTTCGAGCGCTGCGCGAAGGCGCTGATCACCGTGTGGGGCGACCGGGCCACGTCCGATCCGGGCAACCTCCACGAGTACGCCAACCGGGACTGGAACGGGCTGATCGCCGACTTCTACCTGCCGCGCTGGCAGAAGTGGCTGGACGAGCTGGCCGACGCGCTGGCCGCAGGCCGGGAGCCCGCGAAGGTCGACTGGTTCGCGTTCGAGGAACCGTGGACGCGCGAGCGCAAGGACTATCCGCTGCGGCCGTACGGGGATCCGTACCGGACGGCCTCGCAGGCCCGCGACATCCTCGCGCGCGCCCCGTACCAGGGCTCGGTGAAGGTCACCGCCGAGCCGGCCGCCTTCCCGCCGGGCGGGCACGCGCGCGTGGCGGCCACGTTCCGCAATGTCAACGGGCTGCGCGCTACGGGCCGCGTCGACTTCGAGCTCAAGGGCATCACCGCCGTGCCCGAGGGCCCGACCCGCCTGGGCAGCGTGCCCCCGGCCGGGGAGGGCAGGGTCGCGTGGCAGGCGAGCGCCCCCGGCACCCCGCTCGACGCTCCGCTGCGCCCGCTCCCGTACACGCTCGACGTCCAGTACGGTCCGGCCGGCGAGCCGCGGATCACGTACGTCCACAAGGGCACGCTCTTCGAGGCGGGTCCGCTCGACGAGGGCTGGCGGACGTACAGCAACAACGCGGCGGTCTTCGGGCAGCTCGGCCGGCGGTTCGCGATCGACGGCGGCGGCGCCGACCTGTGGAAGGGCACGGCGGAGTTCGGGGCGGTGTACCGCGCGAACGCGTTCCGGGACGGCTCGGTGGCGGTGGTGCGGGTGGACACGCAGGCGGTGACGGGCCCGTGGGCGCGCGCCGGGATCATGGTGAGCAACGCCATCGGCGACCCCGGGGCACAGGGCTTCGTGAACCTGTCGGTCACGCCCGCCAACGGCGTCGTCCTCTCCTACGACTCAGGCGGGGACGGCACCCTCGACACGTACAAGCGGATCACCGGGATCAAGGCGCCGGTGCTGCTGCGGCTGACCCGGGCGGGCGACGCGTACACCGGGGAGTGCTCGACGGACGACGGCGCGACCTGGCGGACGGTCGCGACGGTGCCGTCGCAGCGGCTCGCCTCCGCGCAGGGCGTCGGCATGTTCATGAGCGCGACGAACGGCGGGAACGGGACGCGGGGCACGGTCGAGTTCAGCGGGTGGAAGCTGAGCTGATCCGGTCCCCGCAACTCCGGTGACACCGGGGCGCTCCTGTGTGAGAGTGCCCCGGTGAGCACCGAGAACAGTGACTGGGAAGAGCGGATCGCGGCCGCGTGGGCCGCATTCGACGCCTCCACCGACAGCACAGAGGCGGGCGCGGGCGAGTTCCGCGCGCTCGTCGACGACCTCGCCGCCGAGCTGCCCGCCGGCAGCCCGGTCGCCCCGTTCGAGCGGGCCTGCGCCTTCGACTCGACCGGCCACTCCGACAAGGCCGTCCCGCTGTACCAGGAGGCGCTGCGGCTCGGCCTGACCGGCTACCGGGCCCGCCGGACGAAGATCCAACTGGCCAGCTCACTACGGAACACGGGGCGCGCGGCGGAGGGCGTCGCGCTGCTCGAACCGGAATTGACGTCTCCCAGCGACGAGTTGGACGACGCGGTACGGGCCTGCCTCGCGCTGTGTCTGTCGAGCCTGGGCCGCGACCGGGAGGGTCTGTCCCTGGTCCTCGCCGCTCTGGCGCCGCATCTGCCGCGCTACCGGAGATCGATGGCGAACTATGCGAAGGCGCTGGTCACGCCCGAGGACGGGGCCGAAGCCGACCGCGCGTAGCGACGGACGGCTGTGACCATCGCACGATTCGCTCGTTCTGCTGAACGTGCAGTCAAAGGTGCAGCAGCAATCCACGCCCCCGTCCGCAGCGCCGGCCGCCGTCATCGACGTCGAGCAGGCCGAGGCCGCCCTGGTCGAGCACTACCCACGACTGGTCCGACTGGCCTATCTCGTGCTGCCGCCCGGCCTCGGCCGCAACCGCCGCGTGCTGACCGCCCACTCGGTCGCCCAGCGGGCCCTCCCCCGCGGCCGCACCGCCGACGCCCCGCCGCCGGTCCCGGCGCAGCGCGGCGGCGACGGCCGCACCGGCGACCCCTGCTACGCCTACGTACGCCTGAAGGTGCTGCGCAGCTCGCTGGAGGCGGGGCTGCCGCTGCGGCGCGCGGCCTGGCCCAAGCGGGCCCAGCTGCCGCCGCTGCTGCCCCAGGTGTGGGGCCTGAGGCTGTTCCCGAAGTCCGGCGGCGCCGATGAACTCGCCCTGGACCAGCAGCTCTCCGCGCTGAGCGGTCCGGCCCGCGCCGCGTACGTGCTGCGCGGCCTGGAGCGCCTCGACGACAGCGCCGTCCACGCGGCCCTCGTCGAGGCGGGCTGCACGGAGGAGGACGCGGCCGCGGCCGTCGCCGAGGCGCGGGGCATGGCGGCCGACGCCGGGTCCGGGACGGAGCTCCTGGAGTCCCCCGAGTTCGACCCGTGCTCCCTGCACGCGCGGCCCACCGACCTGATGCGCCGCCGCCAGCACCTGAAGGCGGCGCTCGCGGCGGTCGCGGCGACCCTCGTGTGCGGCGCGCTGCTCGGCCTGCCGGGCGACGGCTGGACCCCGGACGGCGCGGCGGCCCCGCCGTACGCGCGGAACCCGGCGGGGCAGGCCGCCCTGAACCCGGCCGAGCTGCACCGGGTCGGTCCGGGCGCGTGGAAGACGTCGGCCCGCACCGACTTCTCGGTGTGGCCCGCGCGCGGTTCGCTCACCGGCGACAAGGAGCTGCTGCGCAGGGCGCTCGCCGTGTGGGCGCGGCCCGGCGGCTCGGTGAAGGTGTCGGCGACACCCGGCACTCCGGCGGGCGCACCGCCGGGACCGCCGCAGCTGCTGTACGCGGGCGAGCTCGACCAGGCCCGCGTCGTCCTGCTCTACGACGGCCTGCGCGTCGTGCGCTACGCCGAGCCGAAGCAGGGCACGAGCGGCGCCGCGCTCGACTTCGCGCGGGTCGACGGCGCGGCGGACGCGCAGGCGAGCGCCGTCGTCCTCGACCGGGCCGACGGCAACGTCCGCTATCTGACCGCCCCTTGGGTGGCCGGATCCGCCACCCGCGACCTGCTGAAGCCGTCGGCGGGGGCGCGGGCCCTGTCCCGTACGAAGGACGGGGTGACGGCGCCGTTCCCGAGCCCGGCACTCGCCTCCTCCTGTACGTCGTGGAACGCGCTGGCGCTGACCGACTCGACGGGCACCCGGCTCACCACCGACCTCGGCGAACTGGTGCCCGCGCACCTCACGTCCGGCAGCCCCGCCGCGCCCCGCGAGGCGCGGCCCGCGGACTGGGCGACCACCGCGTGCTCCCTCGCGGCGGCCCGCTCGCACGGGGTGCGCTCCGTGAACTCCTGGACGTACGCACGGCAGGCGCTGCCGGAGGCGAACGGGACGGCCGAGTGGCTGTGCACACGGGCCGACACCTGGCGGGGCACCGGGCCGCGCACTCTGGCGTTGTTCCGGGCGCCGGGGGCGGATGCGGCGGTCGTCGCGGCGAAGTCGGAGTCGTCGCCTGCGTGCGGTTCGCGCGATCCGCAGGTGCTTGCGGGTGTGCGGTGGAAGTCGCGGGAGGGGGCGTGGTACCTGGTTGCCTCGGGTAGCTCGGGCTTGAACTCGGTGACTGCCGCGGGCCGGTCGGTCCACGGCCATGCGCTCGCGGTGCCTCTTGCGCGCGGCACGAAGGTTTCGCTCAGCGGGCGGACGGCGCAAGGCGACACGGTGCGACCCCTGCGGTAGGCGGGAACGGCCTTGTTGACGATCACGTAAAGAAACTCGTGCACAAGGGGTGTCCGTCCGGCCTACCCGTCAGTACATTGACGCCATGTCTAATACGCGCGTCCCGTTGAAGGCACGCCAGGTCTCCTTCGCCTGGGACAGGACACCCCTGCACTGGCTGCCGGACGACCCGTTCACCACGCACACCATCAACGTCCTGCACCTCCTGCTCCCGGCCGGGGAGCGCTGGTTCGTGCACGTCTACAAGCAGGTCCTGCCGTACATCACGGACGAGCGGCTGCGCGAGGACGTCATCGGGTTCATCGGCCAGGAGGCCATGCACTCGCAGGCCCACGACGAGGTGCTGCCGCACCTGCGCGAGCAGGGCCTCGACCCGACGCCGTACACGGCCCAGCTCGACTGGTTCTTCGAGAAGTTGCTCGGCGACCGGACGCTGCCGCCGGGCAAGGCGCGGCAGTGGTGGCTGATGGAGCGGGTCGCGCTGATCGCGGCGATCGAGCACTACACGGCGTTCCTCGGCAACTGGGTGCTGAACGCCGACGAGCTGGACCGGCGCGGCGCCGACCCGACGATGCTGGACCTGCTGCGCTGGCACGGCGCGGAGGAGGTCGAGCACCGCGCGGTCGCCTTCGAGCTGTTCGAGCACCTCGACGGGAGCTACCGGCGCCGGGTGCGCACCTGGGCCACCGCCTTCACCGCCCTCGTCTTCCTGTGGCAGCGGGGCGCGCGGTTCTTCATGGAGAACGACCCGACGCTGCTCGACGGCAAGGCCAGCTTCAAGCAGTTCTACCAGGGCGGCAAGCGCGGCGTGCTGCCGACGACCGGGGCCATGGCGCGGTCCATACCCCGCTATCTGAGCCGGAGTTACCACCCGGACCAGGAGGGCGACACCGATCAGGCCGTCGCCTACCTGGCCTCCTCCCCCGCCGCGACCGCCGCCGACGCCCGCGAGGCCGCACGGCAGGGAGCGGCCCGATGAACGCCCGTACGCTGCGCAGGGCAGCCGTCGTCGCCGGTGCCGCGTTCGTCGTGCGGCGGGCCATGCGGCGGCGGGTGCAGCGGTCCCCGCTGTGGCCGATGCCCGCGCTGGAGGAGCCGACGTCGGGGCGGCCGCGGGCCCGTGCGCTGCACCTCCGGATCGCGCGGCACGAGCGGCTCGCCGACGGCGTGGTGCAACTGCGCCTGGAGGGCCACGACCTGCCCGCCTGGCGGCCCGGCGCCCACCTCGACCTGGTGCTCCCCTCGGGTCTCGTACGGCAGTACTCGCTGTGCGGGGACCCCGAGGACACGTCGTCGTACACCGTCGCCACCCGGCTCATCCCGGCGGACGAGGGCGGGCGCGGCGGATCGCGCGAGGTGCACGAGGCGCTGCGGGAGGGCGCGGAGGTCGAGGTGCGCGGGCCGCGCAACCGGTTCCCGCTCGACGCGCAGGCGCCCGCCTACGTGTTCGTCGCGGGCGGCATCGGCATCACCCCGATCCTGCCGATGCTGCGGGAGGCCGAGGCGCGGGGCGCCGCCTGGACGTTGCTGTACGGGGGCCGGACGCGCGCCTCCATGCCGTACGTCGAGGACGTGGCGAAGCTCGGCGGCGAGGTCACCGTCGTGGCGGAGGACACGGACGGCCGGCCCGACCTCGCGGCGGCGCTCGCGGACACCGTGCCCGGCACGGCCGTGTACTGCTGCGGGCCCGAGGGGCTCCTCGCGGCCGTGGAGGCGGCTCTCCCGGAGCACTGCACGCTGCACAGCGAACGGTTCGCGCCACGGAAATCGGCGGACGGGAACGCCCCGTTCGAGGTCGAGTTGCGGCGCAGCGGCAAGGTGGTGGACGTGGCCGCCGACACCACGGTGCTCGCCGCAGTCCGCCGCGAGGTGCCGTCGATCGCGTACTCCTGCGAGCAGGGTTTCTGCGGAACGTGCCAACAGCGCGTCGTGGAAGGGGAGATAGAGCACCGCGACGAGTTGCTCACGGATGCCGAGCACGGCGACTCGATGCTGATCTGTGTGTCGCGGGCGCGGGGCGAGCGACTGGTGCTGGACCTGTAGCGGGACCCGTGGCGGAGGTGCGCGGAGATCGTCACGGGGGCCGGTTGGCAGGCCGAATCCGCTCGGTAGAGTGTTCGGCATGACTACCGGGGTGCGGCGCAGGTTGGGAGTCGAGGAGCGGCGACGGCAGTTGATCGGGGTCGCCCTCGAACTGTTCAGCAACCGCTCCCCCGACGACGTCTCCATCGACGAGATAGCGGCCGCCGCGGGCATCTCACGGCCGCTCGTCTACCACTACTTCCCCGGCAAACTCAGCCTGTACGAGGCGGCGTTGAGGCGGGCGGCGCAGGATCTGGCCGAGCGGTTCGAGGAGCCCCGGGAGGGGCCGCTCGGTGCGCGGCTGCTGCGGGTGATGGGCCGGTTCTTCGACTTCGTGGACGAGCACGGGCCCGGCTTCTCTGCGTTGATGCGGGGTGGTCCTGCCGTCGGGTCCTCCGCCACGAACGCGCTGATCGACTCCGTGCGGCAGGCGGCGTACGTCCAGATCCTCGCGCATCTGGGGGTCGTGGCGCCCTCCGCGCGCCTCGAACTCGTCGTCCGGTCCTGGATCTCGCTCGCCGAGTCGACGGCGCTGATCTGGTTGGACGGGCGGCGCATTCCGCGGGGCGAGCTGCAGTTGCAGCTCGTCCACGACTTCGCCGCGCTGGCGGCGGTGAGTGCGGCGCACGACGAGGAGATGGCGACGCTGCTCCGCCACATCCTCGTCGACGAACCGTCCGACGGCCCCTTCGCGGACCTCATCGTCCGCCTGACGGCCCTGACCCCGACGGGAGCGTAGGGCTGCGCCCGGCGCCGCACCGTGCGCCGCCTTGCCCACCCTGCCGCCCAAGGCGGGGCAGCCAGTGCCGGTGATTCAAGCCCCGTCGGCGATTGAGGCGCGGGGTCCGGGGCGGAGCCCCGGGGCGTAGGGACGGGGCGTAGGGACGGGGGCCGGGATCAGTCGGTGACGGCGGAGCGGTATGTGGGGGCCAGGTCGCGAACCTCGGCGGAGAGGTGGACGCCCGACGGCTCCTTGATGTGGGCCGGAAGCGCCGCGAGGACCGCCTCCGCGAGCGCCGTCTTCGCCTCCTCCGTACGCCCCGCCAGAAGCCCGATCTCCACATGCACGAGGGAAGCGGGCCCGTCCCCGACCACCGTGGTCCCGACCTCCCGGAACCGCGTCTTGCACGCGGGGATGCGCGCGGCCACGATGTCGACGGCGGCCTGATGCACGGCCGCGGCGAGCCCCGCCCGGTCGAGGCGCTCGTCGAGGTCCGCGGAGTGGTCGACGGTGATCTGAGGCATGAGGCCCTCCGTGGTGTCGTGGTGCGTGCGTGTCCGCCCTGTCGGCGATCACCTTCACCCGGAAGCGCCCCACCGCACAATCACGTCCCGTACAGCGGACACCCGGTCTCACATGGGAACGCGCCGCAGCGCCAGGAGCGCGATGTCGTCGGCGCGGTCGCGCCCGAAGCGGCCGAGGAGCGCGTCGCACAGCGAACCGGGCGCGGCCGGCGCCGTCTCGGCCGCCTGGCGCAGTTCCTCCAGCGAGACGGACAGGTCGATGCCGCGGGTCTCGACGAGCCCGTCGGTGACCATCAGGAGCCGGTCGCCGGGGGCGAGGCCGAGCGAGGTGGGTTCGGGGTGCGGCAGCCCGAGCCCGAGCAGCGGCCCCGCCGCGTCGGCGTAGTGGGCCGAGCCGCCGACCGGCACGACGAGCGGCGGAATGTGCCCGGCGTTGGCCACCCTGGTGCGGCCCGTCACCGGGTCGACGAGGGCGAGGCAGAGCGTCGCGGTGAGCTGCGGGTGGTAGTGCTGGAGCACCCGGTCGAGCCGGGTCGCGAGCTGGGCGGGGCGCGGGTCCTCCAGGGAGTAGGCGCGCAGCGCGTGCCGGAGTTCGACCATCACCGTCGCCGCGTCGAGCGAGTGCCCCACGACGTCGCCGACCCCGACGAGCACCCCTTCGGGCGTGGGCAGCGCCGCGTAGAAGTCGCCGCCCATCTCGGCCTCGCGGGAGGCGGGCACGTAGCGGAAGTCGAGGTCGAGGCCGGGGAACGGCGGCAACTCGGAGGGCAGGAAGCTCCGTTGCAGCGTGTGGGCGACATGGCGTTCCTGCTCGTACAGGACGAGGGGTTCCGCGGCGAGCGCGGTGGCGCGGGCGAGCTGGGCGACGAGCGCCCCGATCCGGCCGTCCGGGTCGGGGAAGCCGGGGGTGGCCAGGCAGACGGGGAGCCGGCCGTCGCGGGTGCGGGAGAGGGTGAGCCGGGCGCCGCCGGGCCCGAAGTACGCGTGCGGCCACACGGCCCCTGACTGCAGCGTGCTGCGTACGGCGCCGGGCCCGCAGCTGATCTGCCGGACCAGCTCGACGGCCTGCTCGCGGTCGGCGGAGTCCGGCACGGTGCGCGCGGGGCCGCTCCAGGTCAGGCCCGTGTGCACCGCGCCGCGGTCGGAGAGGACGAAGGCGGCGGCGTCGCCCCCGGTGAGCCGGGCCGCCGCGGCGGCGGCCGTCCTCGCGAGTTCGGCGAGGCCGCGGGCGCCCTGTACGTCGACGACGCCCCGGGACAGCCGGGTCAGATGGTCGAACTGGGCCTGGGTCTGGGAGAGTTCGCGGACTCCGCGGAGCGCGGCGCGGACCACGGCGCGGATCTCCTCCGGTTCGGCGGGCACCGCCAGATACGCCTCGCCGCCCGCGTCGAGCGCCTGGCAGCGGTCCTCGGGTCCGGAGGGGCGGGCGGAGAAGTGCACGACGGGGATCCCGGCGAGCGGGGGCAGCGCCTTGACCCTGCGGCACAGCTCGAACCCGCTGAGGTCGGGCAGGCCCACGTCGACGAGGGCCAGATCGGGCAGCGATCCGGCGCGCAGCCGCACATCGAGCTCGACCAGTGCCTCGCTCGCGGAACCGACGGGGACGACGGCGTGGCCCGCGCGGCTCAGGACCGCGCTCAGCGCATACCGGTTGGCGGCGCTGTCGTCGACCACCAGGACCGTGCTGCCGGCTTCGGTCCCTGATCCCTGAACCATGGTCTTCACGAAGAGGCCCCTCGGTGAGACGGAGCGGTGCGGGCCCCCTCGGCCCGCCGCACCAAGCTACCGCCGGGCGCCCGTGTGGCGACCCCCGTGGGTTCTGGTTCACCGATCCGGGTACGTCTGCCCCAACCCGGCTTGCGCGCACGGTACTTCCTGTTCGGTGGGCAATGCGGCGAGTGACGGGTAAGGTCGCGTCCCGTGACCGCACGCCTAGCCGACATCGCAAGCCAAGCGGGGGTCAGCGAAGCGACCGTCAGCCGCGTGCTCAATGGGAAGGCGGGGGTCGCCGCGGCCACCCGTCAGTCCGTCCTCGCCGCCCTCGACGTGCTCGGCTACGAGCGCCCGGTGCGCCTCAAGCAGCGCAGCGCGGGCCTGGTCGGCCTGATCACCCCGGAGCTGGAGAACCCGATCTTCCCCGCGCTCGCCCAGGTCGTGGTGCAGGCCCTGACCAGGCAGGGGTACACGCCGGTCCTCGCCACCCAGACCCCCGGCGGCTCCACCGAGGACGAGCTGACCGAGATGCTGGTGGACCGCGATGTCAGCGGGATCATCTACGTCTCCGGGCTGCACGCCGACACCACCGCGGACACGCAGCGCTACGAACGCCTGCGCGGCCAGGGCGTCCCCTTCGTGCTCGTCGACGGGTACTCCCCCGGGGTCGCCGCGCCGTTCATCTCGCCGGACGACCGGGCCGCGGCCCGGCTCGCGGTGACGCATCTGCTGTCGCTCGGACACACCCGGATCGGGCTCGCCGTCGGGCCGCGCCGCTTCGTTCCCGTGCAGCGGAAGATCGAGGCCTTCGTACGCACAATGGCGGACCGCCTGGACCTGCCGGTGGACGAGGTGGAGCACGACTTCGTCCAGCACTCCCTCTACACCCTGGAGGGTGGTCAGGCCGCGGCCTCCGCGCTGCTCGACCGGGGCTGCACCGCGGTGGTGTGCGCCAGCGACATGATGGCCCTCGGCGCGATCAGGGCGGTGCGCGAGCGCGGCCTGGACGTGCCGAAGGACGTGTCGGTGGTCGGTTTCGACGACTCTCCGCTGATCGCGTTCACCGATCCGCCGCTGACCACGATCCGCAAGCCGGTGCACGCGATGGGCCAGGCGGCGGTGCACACGTTGCTGGAGGCGGTCGGCGGCACGCCCGCGCCCCCGAGTGAATTCGTGTTCATGCCGGAGCTGGTGGTGCGGGGGTCCACAGCCGCGTCAGCAGCGGTTTCCGTAGGGGTTCGGCCTCGTCCGTAGGGCGTAGCGGGTGCGCTCGTGACCCGCCCAAGGGATGATCGGTCGGGGGGTCGGAATCTGGCAGACTCTGTGCCTATGGGTGAAACGACCGTGACGACACGTGAAGGCCGAAAAGGGGCCACACCCTCACCCATCGCGGAAGACCGCGCCGGGCGTCGCCTTCGGGTGCCGCGGCGTCCGCGGCTCTGGTTCGAGATCCTGCTGATCGCGGTGAGTTACTACACGTACTCCCTGATCCGCAACGCGGTCCCGGAGCAGAAGGCTCAGGCGCTGCGCAATGCCGACTGGATCTGGCAGACCGAGCACAGTCTCGGGATCGCCGTCGAGCAGGCAGTCAACCATGCCGTGAACTCGCTGACTTGGCTCGTCGTCGGCATGAACTACTACTACGCGACCCTGCATTTCGTCATCACGCTGGGCGTGCTGGTGTGGCTGTTCCGCTGCCATCCCGGCCGCTATGCGGCGACCCGTCTCGCGCTGTTCGCGACGACGGCGGTCGCTCTCGTCGGCTACTACTTCTATCCGCTGGCGCCACCGCGCCTGATGAACGGCGGCGCCTTCGTCGACACCGTCGCGGTGCACCACACCTGGGGCTCGATGGCCTCGGGCAACCTGAAGAACATGTCGAACCAGTACGCGGCGATGCCGTCGATGCACATCGGCTGGTCGCTGTGGTGCGGCATGACGATCTTCGCGCTCGCCTCGGTGCCGTGGGTGCGGGTCCTCGGGCTCGTGTACCCGGTGCTGACCCTGGTGGTCATCGTGGCGACGGCGAACCACTTCTGGCTGGACGCGGTGGGCGGCATGCTGTGCCTGGCGTTCGGGTTCGCGGTGGCGCGGGCCTGGTACGGGGCGCTGCCGTACGCGTTGCCACGGCTGGTGGCACCACCGCTGGTGCCCGCGAAGGTGTGAGCGGGGGCGGCACCATGGGCGCCGCCCCGCCCCGCGTCACGCGCCCCGGTGCGTGATCCGGCCGTCGGTCACGGTGAGGACGACGGGGGCCTCGGCGAGCTCGTCCGCGGGGGCCCGCACCGGGTCGAGGCCGAGCACGGTGAGGTCCGCGCGCAGGCCGACCGCGATCCGACCGCCCTCCGCAGCCTGACCTGCGGCGATGGCCGCGTGCGAGGTGACGCCTTCCAGTGCCTCCAGGCCGGTGAGCCCCTGCGCGGGCCCGGCGGCGCCCCGCGGCACCCGGGCCGTGGCGAGCACCTGCCGGGCGTCGTAGTGGGCGATCGGCCAGTCCGAGCCGAGTGCGAGCACGGCGCCCGCGTCCCGCAGGTCACGGGTGCGCCAGGCGCGGGCGGCCCGCGCGTCGCCGAGCCGCTTGGACCACTCGTCGCTGTGGTCACCCTTGGTGTACGCGGTGTGCGGCGGCTGCATCGACGCGGCGACGCCGAGCGCGGCGAACCGCGGGATCGTGTCGTCGGGCACGGACTCGATGTGCTCGATGCGGTGGGCGTTCCGGCCGCTCTCCCCCAGAGCCTCGATGGTGTCGAGGGCGTGCCGGACGGCGGCGTCGCCGATGGCGTGCGTCGCGGTGCGCACTCCGGCGGCGTGCAGGTGGCGCACGGCCGCGCTGTAGGCGGCCGGGTCCGGCCAGAACGCGTCGGTGCCCTGGCCGTGGCAGTCGGCGTGCTCCAGCCAGGCGGTGCCGCCCTCGACGGTGCCGTCCATGAAGAACTTGACGCCGCCGACCCGCCAGCGCCGCCCGCCGAGCTTCTGGAGCGCGACCAGCTCGTCGAGCCCGGCCCGGTCCACGCCGGGCATGCACCAGGGCGAGACGGTGAGCCGCATCGGCAGCTCCGTCTCCTCCTCCACGGCGGCGAGCAGGTCGAGCCCCGAGCCGTCCATGACGTGGGCGCCGGTGAGGCCGGTGGCGGCCATGGTGCTCAGCAGCTCGACGAGCCCGGCGCGGCGGTCCCGGGCCGAGGCCCTGGGCGCGACCTCGTACACCAGGTCCATGGCGGCGTGCTCGACGAGATACCCGGTTGGCCGCCCCTCGCCGTCGCAGACGACCTCGGCCCGCTGCGCGAACTCCCGCGGCCCCGTGATGTGCGCGGCGTCCAGGGCGGCGCCGCTGACCAGCGCGGAGTGGCCGTCGTAAAGGCGCAGGAAGGCGGGCGCGCCGCCCAGCACGTCCTCGATGAGCCCGCGGTGGACGGGCCGCCCCTCGAAGGCGTTGTGGTCGAGCCCCCACCCGACGACCCACCCGTCCAACCGCTTCGCGGTCCGCAGCGCGCCCCGGAGCCCGTCGAGGTCCTGTACGCCGCTGAGATCGACGCCGGTGGCCATCTCCAGGCCCCAGACGGGGTGACTGTGGGAGTCGACGAAACCGGGGAGGACGTGGGCGCCGGCGAGGTCGAGCCGTTCGGTGCCCGGGCCCTGCCAGTCGCGTACGAGGTCGTCCGTGTCGCCGACCGCGACGATGCGGCCGTCGGCCACGGCGACGGCGGTCGCCTCCGGCCGGTCGGGGTCGAGCGTACGGACGTGGGTGCCGGTGAGGAGGAGGTCGGCGTACGACATGAGGTGGGGGTGGCTCCGTTTCTGTGGTTCAAGCCCCTGCGGCGTTCGAGCAGCGGGGTCCGGGGCGCGGCCCCGTGACGTCGGCCCGTTACTGGCCGAACCGTGCGTACGTCTCCGGGCGGGAACGCTTGAGGCGCCACGCCAGTGCGAGGCCCAGCACGAACACCGCCGGGGCCACCGCCATGAGGATCCAGTTGACCAGCGGCGACGCCCCCGTGAAGAGGTCGATGTGCGTAGCCACCAACCCGATCGCGGCGGCCAGGAGAATCGTCGCCAGGACCGGCGCGACGACCGTCCGGACCACGCCCTCCTGGTGCGTGATCCGCCGGAAGAAGAACGGGACGGCGAGCGCCGCGAGGAGCTGGAGGGCCATCAGGCCCAGCATTCCGGGGGTGTTGACCCAGAGCAGCAACTGGTCGTACGGGTCCGCGCCGGCCGCCCAGAAGCCGAGTACGACGACCGCGCCGAGGGCCGTCTGCGCGAGCCCGGCGACGTACGGGGAGCGGTGCTTGGGGTGGATGCGGGCGACGGCGCGCGGCAGGACGCCCTCGTCGGCCAGGGCGAGGGCGTACCGGTTGATGGCGTTGTGGAAGGCGAGGAGGGAGGCGATGACGCTGGTGACGATGAAGACGTGCATCAGGTCGGCCGCCCAGCCGCCGACGAAGGTGGTGATGGCGGTGAAGAAGAGGTTCGCCGGGTCGTCGCCCGCCGCCTTCACCACGGCCGCGTCGCCGAAGGACTGGATGGCGATCCATACGGTGAAGGCGTAGAAGAGGCCGAGGAAGGCGACCGCGATGTACGTGGCGCGGGGCACGGTGCGGTCCGGCTCGCGGGCCTCGCGCCGGTAGATGACGGTCGACTCGAAGCCGGTGAACGCGGCGAACGCGAAGGCGAGTACGGCGGCGGTGCCGGGCACGAGGACGTTGCCGGGCGTGAAGGAGGTCAGGGAGAGGCCGTGCGCACCGCCCTTGATCAGGACCCCGCCCGCGAGCAGGAGCAGGATTCCGGTCTCCGCGACCAGCAGCACGCCGAGCACCTTGGCGCCGAAGTCGATCGAGCGGAAGCCGCCGTACCAGATCAGGACCAGGCCGACGAGGGAGACCGGCAGCCAGGGCACGTCCGCGCCGAACAGGGCGTGCACGGTGTCCCGGGTGGCGGAGCCGAGCAGTCCGTAGACGCCGATCTCCATGCCGTTGTAGCCGACCATCGCGAGCAGCGCCGCCCCGATTCCGGCGGGTCGGCCGAGGCCCTGCGTGATGTACGAGTAGAAGGCGCCGCCGCCGGTGACATGGCGGCTCATCGCGGTGAAGCCGATGGCGAAGACGGCGAGGGTGATGCCGGCGAGCAGGTATCCGGCGGGTGCCCCGACGCCGCCGAGGGAGATGGCGATGGGCGCGACGCCCGCCATGACGGTCAGCGGGGCGGCGGCGGAGACGACGAAGAACGCGATGTCCGACGTGCCCAGGCTGCCCGTGCGGAGGCTGGGCGACGCGCTCGGCGGCGCGCTCTCGGTCTTCGGGGAAGTCACGGTCATGCGGCAGGAAGCCCCTCTGGCGGACGGCCCGCACTGCGGACGGGCGTAAATCTAAAGGCTTTTGGTTTTCGCAATGTAACCTCCCGTTGGGCATACGGGAAGACCCGATTTTGTGGAGCTGAGGAGGAGGAACACCGATGGGGCGGCCACGCACACCCCTCCTCGACCGGGAGCGGATCGCCACGGCGGCGCTCGGACTCGTCGACGAGAACGGCGAGTTCAGCGTCCCGCAGGTGGCGCGCAGGCTCGGCGTGCAGGCGGGTTCGCTCTACCACCACGTGGAGGGCCGCGACGGCATCGTGGAGCTGCTGCGCGAGCGGATCTGCTCCGCGATCGACGAGACGCCGCTGACCTCGGGCCTCCCGTGGGACGCGGCGATCGCCGGCTGGGCCCGCTCCTACCGCGCCGCGTTCGCCGCGCATCCCAAGGCGATCCCGCTCCTGACGACGCATCCGGTGCGGGCGCCGCGGGTGCTCGCGCAGTACGAGCTGGGGGTGGCGCTGCTGCTCGACGCGGGGTTCGCGCTGCCGGACGTGATGCCGGTGATCATCGCCCTGGACAACATGGTGCTCGGCTCGGCGCTGGACATGGCGGCGCCCGACACGATGTGGGAGCCGTCGGAGGAGGGCATGACGCCGCTGCTCGAACGGGCCCTGGGCGCCGGGCCCGAGAGCCGCACCGACGCGGCGTTCGAGCTGGCGCTCGCCGGGTTCGTCGCACAGTGCCGACTGCTGCTCGACGCGTAAGGCCCGCGTAGGGCGCCGGGACTTTGGTCCCGCGCCTTCACGACCGATGGCATCTGCCGCCGGGGCCCGTGGCCGGGGATCGTCGTGAGTGAGGACACCGACGAGGGTGCCGACGCTACGGACGGAGGGCCGGTTCCATGACCACGGCAGGCAAGGGCACGGCGGGTGTACTGGTGACGGCTGCGGCGCTGCTGGCCGCGGCGCTGGCGCTGCCCGCGGAGGCGGTGGCCGCGCCGGGCGACGAGTCCCACCCGTTCTCCGCGCTCGAGCGCACGCACATCTCCGCCGACGAGCGGACGGCCGCGGCGACGGCCCTCGACCACCGCGGGCCGTCGGGCCTGCCGTGGCTTTCGGGCACGATGTCGGCGAAGGTGACGTAAACCCGACCGATGGCCCCCACCTTGCGCCACCTGTTGCCGCCCCGCCTAGGGCTCCCGGTGCCGCCGAGCCTCGGGCCATCCAGCGCCGCCCCGCCTAGCGCCACCCGGCGCAGCCGAGCCTCGAGCCGTCCGGCGCCGCCCCGCCTGGGCCCATCCGGCGCCGCCCCGCCTCGGGCCATCCGGCCCCGCCCCGCCTGGGCCCATCCGGCGCCGCCCCGCCTCGGGCCATCCGGCCCCGCCCCGCCTGGGCCCATCCGGCGCCGCCAAGCCTCGGGCCATCCAGCGCCACCCCGCCTGGGCCCATCCGGCGCCGCCAAGCCTCGGGCCATCCGGCCCCGCCCCGCCCCGCCCCGCCCCGCCTTGGGCAATCTGCCGCCTTGGGCGGCAGGGTGGGCAAGGCGGCCCCCGGTGCCGCGCAACCGGACAACGGGCGCCGACCCCGGCACGGACGGCAAACCCCGGTGCCGCGAAACGGAACGATGGGCGCCGACCCCGGCACGGACGGAAACCCCGGTGCCGCGCAACCGGACGACGGGCGCCAACCCCGGCACGGATGGCAAAGACCGGCGCCGCGCAACACGAACACCCGGCGCCCGCGCAGCCCCGTCACCCGTCGTAGAACCGCTCCTCCATCACGGCCCGCGCCCGCCGCGTAGTGCGCCGATAGTCGTCCAGCATGTCCCCCACATGACCGGGGTCGTACCCCAAGTACCGCCCCACGGCCCCGAGCTCCCGCCCGTCCGACGGAAACGTGTCGCCAGGCCTCCCCCGCACCAGCATCACCGCGTTGCGCACCCGCGAGGCCAACACCCACGCCTCGTCGAGGATCGCCGCCTCCTCGGCCGGAATCAGCTCGGCGGCGCACGCGGCGGCCAGCGCCTCACGGGTGCGGGTGGTCCGCAGCCCCGGTTCCGCCCACCCGTGCCGCAGCTGCAGCAACTGCACCGTCCACTCGACGTCGGAGAGCCCACCACGCCCCAGCTTGGTGTGGAGCGTGGGATCGGCGCCGCGCGGCAACCGCTCCGACTCCATCCTGGCCTTGAGCCGCCGGATCTCCCGCACGGCATCGTCACCGAGCCCTTCGGCGGGATACCGCAACGGATCGATCAGCTCGATGAACGACCGCCCCAACTCCTCGTCACCGGCGACGGCATGGGCCCGCAGCAGCGCCTGCGACTCCCACACCAGCGACCACCGCCGGTAGTACGCCTCGTACGACTTGAGCGTGCGCACCAGCGGCCCCGACTTGCCCTCGGGGCGCAGATCCGCGTCGATGAGCAGCGGCGGATCGGAGCTCGGCAGGGCGAGGAGCCGGCGCATCTCGGAGACGACCTTGTTCGCGGCCTGCGCCGCCTCGTGGTCGTCGACGCCCTCGCGCGGCTCGTGCACGAACAGCACGTCGGCGTCCGAGCCGTACCCCAGCTCGTGCCCGCCGAAGCGGCCCATGGCGATGACGGCGAACCGCGTGGGCAGGGTGTCTCCCCAGCCGTCGCGGACCACGGCGCGCAGCGTCCCGCCGAGGGTCGCGGCGGTCAAGTCCGACACGGCGCCGCCCACTTGGTCGACCAGGGCGCCCTGGTCGGCGACGGCGGGCGTGTCCTCGGTGCCGTACGAGGCGATGATGTCGGCGGCGGCCGTGCGCAGCAGCTCGCGGCGGCGCACGGCGCGCGCCGAGGCGACCGCCTGTTCACCGCCGTCCGCACGCCGCACCGCGGCGAGCACCTCCTGCTCCAACTGGGCGTGCCCGCGCGGCTCCAGACCCCGCTCGTCGCCGAGCAGCGCCACCGCCTCCGGTGCGCGCATCAGAAGGTCGGGGGCGAGGCGCCCGGCGGACAGGATCCGCGCCAGGTTCTCGGCGGCCGCGCCCTCGTCGCGCAGCAGCCGCAGGTACCAGGGCGTCTTGCCGAGCGCGTCGGACACCTTGCGGAAGTTGAGCAGTCCCGCGTCCGGGTCGGCGGAGTCCGCGAACCAGCCGAGCAGCACCGGGAGCAGCGTCCGCTGGATGGCGGCCTTGCGGCTGACGCCGGAGGCCAGCGCCTCCAGGTGGCGCATCGCGGCGCTGGGGTCGGCGTACCCGAGCGCGACGAGACGCTCGCGGGCCGCGTCCGCGCGCAACCGGGTCTCGCCGGGGGCGAGTTGGGCGACGGCGTCGAGCAGCGGCCGGTAGAACAGCTTCTCGTGCAGCCGCCGGACCACGGACGTGTGCCGCCTCCAGGCCCGCTTGAGGTCCGTGATGGGTTCCGTGCGCATGCCCATCGAGCGGCCGATGCGGCGCAGGTCGGCGTCGTCCTCCGGGACGAGGTGGGTGCGGCGCAGCTTGTAGAGCTGGATGCGGTGTTCGAGCGTGCGCAGGAAACGGTAGGCGTCGTCGAGCTGCACGGCGTCGACCCGGCCCACGTAGCCGCCGTCGGCGAGCGCGGCGAGCGCGTCCAGGGTCGTCCCGCTGCGCAGCGCTGCGTCGGACCGTCCGTGCACCAACTGCAGCAACTGCACGGCGAATTCGACGTCGCGCAGGCCGCCGGGCCCGAGCTTCAGCTCGCGCTCCATCTCGCCGACGGGGATGTTCGCGACGACCCGCTTGCGCATCTTCTGCACGTCGGGCACGAAGTTCTCCCGCTCGGACACCTGCCACACCATCGGCGACACGGCCGCGACGTACTCCTCGCCGAGGTCCGGGTCGCCCGCGACCGGGCGGGCCTTGAGCAGCGCCTGGAACTCCCAGGTCTTGGCCCAGCGCTGGTAGTAGGCGAGGTGCGAGGAGAGGGTGCGGACGAGCGGCCCGTTGCGCCCCTCGGGGCGGAGGTTGGCGTCGACCGGCCAGATGGTGCCCTCGACGGTCGTGTCGGAGCAGATCCGCATCATGTGCGAGGCGAGCCGGGTGGCGGCCTGGATCGCCTTCCCCTCGTCGGCGGAGCCGTCGGGCTCGGCGACGAAGATGACGTCGACGTCGGACACGTAATTCAGCTCATGGCCGCCGCACTTGCCCATCGCGATCACGGAGAGCCGGCACAGCGCGGCGTCGGCGGGCGCCGCCGTCCGGGCGATGGTGAGGGCCGCGCGCAGCGTCGCCGTCGCCAGGTCGGCGAGTTCCGCGGCGGTCTCGGTGATGTCGGTCGTGCCGCACACGTCGCGGGCCGCGATGGACAGCAGGCAGCGCCGGTAGGCGACGCGCAGCGACACCTCGTCGGTGGCCTCGGCGAGCCCCTGCTCGAACTCCTCCACGCCGGGGTGCAGATCTCCCGACTCGTACGTGACCAGGGCCCGCCAGTCCGTCTCGTGGCGGGCGAGGTGGTCGGCGAGCGCCTCGGACGAGCCGAGCACGCCGAGCAGCCGGTCGCGCAGCGGCTTCGCGGCGACGAGCGTGTCGAGCAGTTCGCGCCGCGCCGTCTCGTCGTCCTGCGCCTCCACCAGCCTGACCAGGCCGAGCAGCGCCAGGTCCGGGTCCGCGGCGGCGCCCAGCGCGTCCAGGAGCAGCGGGTCGGCGCGGACCGCGGTCAGGGCGGGGGCGTCGAGCAGCCGCTCGGCGGTGGACGGATCGGTGAAGCCGAGACGCAACAGCCTGGTGAAGGTGCTGCTCCTCCGGCCGCCCGTCCACCGGCCCCCCTCGTGCGGCACCGACATCATCGCCCGGCCTCCTGTTCGATCAACGGTGGCCTTGAGCCTACTGCGCTCCGCGCCGCACCGATGAGTTGTGCGGGCCCGACAGGTCCGCATCTGTATATGTACGAGAGTCCCTGCCCGCGGAAAGGACACCGCGCAATGCCGGACGACACCAGCACCCCGCACACCTCCGTCGATCCCCGCTACAGCTCGCCCGGTGCGGCGCCCAGCCCCTGGGCGACGGCCGAGCGGCTGCTGACGGGCGCCGAACTGTTCTGGATCTCCACGGTGCGCCCCGACGGCCGCCCCCACGTCACGCCTCTCCTCGCCCTCTGGCAGGACGGGGCCCTGCACTTCAGCTCCGGCGAGCGGGAGCGCAAGTCGCTCAACCTCGCCGAGAACCCGGAGGTCGTCCTCACCACCGGCACCAACACCTGGGCGGCGGGCTTCGACGTGGTCGTCGAGGGCCGGGCGGTACGGGTCACCGAAGCGCAGCGGCTGCGCTCCCTCGCCAAGGCATGGGAGGAGAAGTACGGTCCGGCCTGGCACTTCGAGGTCAGCGGCGGAGCGTTCCAGGGCCGGGAGGGCCCGGCCCTGGTCCACGCGGTGACACCGCGCACGGTCTTCGGCTTCGGCAAGGGCGACGAGTTCACACAGACCCGCTGGCACTTCGGATAACCCGATCGAGTGGCCCGGGCCGGGCCTCATCCGGCCGGTCCGGAACCGACAGTTCGCCCCTACCTTTTCCCCATGGAGATGACCCTCGAAGTAATCGGCCTCCCGGTCTCCGACATCGACCGGTCCAAGGCCTTCTACGTGGACAAGGTCGGCTTCCACTGCGACGTCGACCGCGAGGTGATGCCGGGCGCCCGCGTCGTCCAGCTCACGCCACCGGGATCCGGCTGCTCGATCGCCCTCACCTCCGGCCTCCCGAGCCCCACCGGGACGGCCGCCCCCGGCACGTACCACGGCCTGCAACTCTGCGTCACCGACATCAAGGCGGCCCACGAAGCCCTCCGCGCCCGCGGCCTGGACGTCTCGGACCCGATCACCTACGCCCCCGACGACGGCGGCACCTTCATGCACTTCACCGACCCGGACGGCAACGGCTGGTCCATCCAGCAATACCGCAAACGCACCACGGTGCCCCTCCGGGACACGTTGTAGCCCGCCCGAGTCAGGACGTTCGGCCACACCTTCCGGGCCCATGGGCCGTTTTGCGGCGCCCTCCTGTCAGCGACCTTGGAGGGCGTTGTCAATTGTCGACCGTCCACCCCAAGGACGGCCGGAAGCCCGGAAGGTACATCGCATGAGCGCGCCCGTCACACCCCCGCAGCCGCAGTCCCCGGTCCCGCCTCAGTGGGAGGCCCCAGTCGCCCAACCGAAGAAGAAGCGGCGCGTCTTCCTTTGGTTCTTCCTGGCGGTCCAGGCCCTGTTTCTGGTGTGGATGATCACGGGCGCGAACAGCGGCGGTTCAGGCGACTGCGGCACCCTCGACGCCCAGACCTGCAAGGACGCCGGCGACGTGGGCACCGCCATCGGCCTCGGCCTGGTCCTCGTCCTGTGGATGGTCGTGGACGTCATCCTCGCCATCTCGTACGGCATCTACCGCCTCTGCAAACGCTCCTGACACCAACCGAACGGCCCCTGCCCGACCTACGCCTACAGCACCGGCAGATTCTTCCTCAGCTCGAACGCCGTGACCTCCGAGCGGTACTCCTCCCACTCCTGCTTCTTGTTGCGCAGGAAGAAGTCGTAGACGTGTTCGCCGAGGGTTTCTGCCAGGAGTTCGGAGCGTTCCATCAGGGTGATGGCCTCGCCGAGGTTCTGGGGCAGGGGCTCGATGCCCATGGCGCGGCGTTCCGCGTCGGAGAGGGCCCAGACGTCGTCGTCGGCGCCCGGAGGGAGTTCGTAGCCCTCTTCGATGCCCTTGAGGCCGGCCGCGAGGAGGACGGCGTAGGCGAGGTACGGGTTGCAGCCGGAGTCGAGGGAGCGGACCTCGACGCGGGCCGAGCCCGTCTTGCCGGGCTTGTACATCGGGACGCGGATGAGGGCCGAGCGGTTGTTGTGGCCCCAGCAGATGTACGAGGGGGCCTCGCCGCCGGCGCCCGCGGTGCGCTCGGAGCCGCCCCAGATGCGCTTGTAGGAGTTGACCCACTGGTTGGTGACGGCCGAGATCTCGGCGGCGTGCTTGAGCAGGCCCGCGATGAAGGAGCGGCCGACCTTGGAGAGCTGGTACTCGGCGCCCGACTCGTAGAACGCGTTCCGGTCGCCCTCGAAGAGCGAGAGGTGCGTGTGCATGCCGGAGCCGGGGTGCTCGGAGAACGGCTTCGGCATGAAGGTCGCCTGGACGCCCTGCTCCAGCGCCACCTGCTTCATGACCAGGCGGAACGTCATGATGTTGTCGGCCGTGGAGAGCGCGTCGGCGTAGCGGAGGTCGATCTCCTGCTGGCCGGGGGCGCCCTCGTGGTGGCTGAACTCGACCGAGATGCCCATCGATTCGAGCATGGTGATCGCCTGGCGGCGGAAGTCCATGCCCACGTTCTGCGGGGTGTGGTCGAAGTAGCCGGAGGTGTCGGCGGGCACCGGGCGGGTGCCGTCCAGCGGCTTGTCCTTGAGCAGGAAGAACTCGATCTCGGGGTGCGTGTAGAACGTGAAGCCGAGGTCGGAGGTCTTGGCGAGGGCCCGCTTCAGGACGTAGCGCGGGTCGGCGAAGGACGGCGAGCCGTCGGGCATCAGGATGTCGCAGAACATGCGCGCCGTGCCGGGGGCCTCCGCGCGCCACGGCAGGACCTGGAAGGTGCCCGGGTCCGGCTTGGCGATCATGTCGGATTCGTAGACACGGGCGAAGCCCTCGATGGCGGAGCCGTCGAAGCCGATGCCCTCGTCGAACGCCTGTTCCAGCTCGGCCGGGGCCACGGCCACCGACTTGAGGAAGCCCAGCACGTCCGTGAACCACAGACGTACGAACCGGATGTCGCGCTCCTCAAGGGTGCGGAGCACGAATTCCTGCTGCTTGTCCATCTCTCGCTTCCACCCATCCTTGCTGGTCAGGCCTACTGCTCCCATGCCGCCCAGAGGGCCTGGTCACATCCCACCACACGCCGGTTTCCGGCGCGTTGCCGACCTTGATCGTCCTTGATCGGCCGGTGATGTGTTCATACTGCCCGCTGAACCCCTCAGGGCCATAGTGCCTGCTTTACGACCCGTACCGCCGGATGGGCGAAGCCGGTGCCGGGCCGCGTGCGGCGGACCGGCTCCCGATGTGCCCAAATCGGCTTATCCTGACCGTAGTTGGGCCGACTTGACGTCTTCTTGATCGGCTCATTCCCCCCGCGTGAACGGTTGTTGGCAAGAGTGGGCCCCCTGCGTGTGCATTACACGTGCACTTCAGCACTGTGCACTTCAGCACTGTGCGCTTCAGCACCGTGCTCTTCCGTGCCCGTCCGTGCTCTTCCGTACCTCAGTACCTCGAACCAGGGGGGTTCCACATGAGATCCGATCGCGGCGCACGCCGCACCCGGGCCGGCCTGAGTCTCGCGGCCACCCTTCCGCTGCTCGCCGGCGCCCTCGCCCTCGCCGCGCCCGCGCACGCCCAGTCCGGCCGCGACACCCTCTCCGGCACCAAACCGCTGTGGGCCACCGGCGCCGCCGACAAGGGCGACAGCGCGGACGGCGGCAAGGTCGGCGCGCGCGTCTACCTCGCGGGCCGGGACGCCAAGGGCCTCGCCGCGTACGCGAAGGCCGTGTCCGACCCGTCGTCGAAGCAGTACCAGAAGTATCTGAGCGCCAAGGAGGCACGCAGCCGCTTCGGGGCGACGAAGGAGCAGATAGCCGAGGTCACGGCCTGGCTGAAGTCCTCAGGGCTGACCGTGACCGGCTCCACCGCGCACTACCTGTCCGTGTCGGGCGACGTGGCCGCCGCCGAGAAGGCCTTCGGCACCGAGCTGCACGACTACAAGAAGGGCGGGCACACCTACCGCGCCCCGTCCGCCGCCGCCTCCGTCCCGGCCTCCCTCGACGGCGCCGTGCTCACCGTGACCGGCCTCGACAGCGCCCCGCACAGGGCGACGAAGCAGGACCAGCTGCCGCCGCCGAGCGCCGTGTTCCGCAACGCGGGCCCGTTCTCCACGTACTACGGCTCGAAGACCGCGAGCACGCTCCCGGACGCGTACGGCACCAAGGCCCCGTACGCACCGAAGGGGTACACGGGCAAGCAGCTGCGGGCCGCGTACGGCGCCGGCAAGGCGAGCGGCAAGGGCGTCAAGGTCGCGATCACCGACGCGTACGCCTCGCCGACCATCGCCAAGGACGCGGCGACGTACGCGAAGAAGCACGGTGACGCGCCGTACAACACCGGGCAGCTGAAGCAGGTCCTGCCGAAGAAGTACTCGAAGATCAAGGAGTGCGACGCGGCCGGCTGGTACGGCGAGGAGACCCTCGACGTCGAGGCCGTGCACGCGGTGGCCCCGGCCGCGGACATCACGTACGTGGGCGCGTCCTCCTGCTACGACGACGATCTGCTCGACTCGCTCGGCAAGGTCGTCGACAACCACCTGGCCGACATCGTCTCCAACTCCTGGGGCGACATCGAGGCCAACCAGACGCCGGAGCTGGCCGCCGCGTACGACCAGGTGTTCCAGCTGGGCGCCGTCGAGGGCATCGGCTTCTACTTCTCGTCCGGCGACAACGGCGACAACGTCGCGTCGACGGGTACGAAGCAGGTCGACACGCCCGCCAACTCGGCGTGGGTGACCGCGGTCGGCGGTACGTCGCTGGCCGTCGGCAAGGGAGACCGGTACCAGTGGGAGACCGGCTGGGGCACGTTGAAGTCCAACCTGTCGGCGGACGGCAAGAGTTGGACCGACTTCCCCGGCGCGTACACCTCCGGCGCGGGCGGCGGCACCAGCAGGACGGTGGCGCAGCCCGACTACCAGAAGGGCGTCGTGCCGGACGCGCTGGCGAAGGCCAACGGCGGCGTGAACCGCGTCGTCCCGGACATCTCCGCGATCGCCGACCCGAACACCGGCTTCCTGGTCGGCCAGACGCAGACCCTGCCGGACGGTTCGCTGGGCTACGACGAGTACCGCATCGGCGGCACCTCGCTCGCCGCGCCGGTCGTCGCGGGCGTACAGGCGCTCGCGCAGCAGACGGGCGGCGGCAGGTCGCTCGGCTTCGCCAACCCGGCGATCTACGACCGGTACGGCACGGCGAAGTACCACGACGTGGTGGACAAGCCCACCGGCAAGGACCTCGCCGTGGTCCGCGTCGACTACGCCAACAGCTACGACGCGTCGGAGGGCCTGCTCACCTCGGTGCGCAGCCTCGGCAAGGACGCCTCCCTGAAGGCCGTCAGGGGCTACGACGACGTGACGGGGGTCGGCTCGCCGGCTCCGGGTTACGTGAACTCGTACCGCCGCTGACCGAGGACGCCCCGGCGGCGGGTGGGCGCTCGCCCGCCGCCGGGGCCCAGGGCTCCGTTCCGCGGGGAGGCCGCGCGTCGCGGGATACCCGGTGGGGGTAAGGTGCGGGGCATGGCGAGGACGCGGGGCGGCACCGGGCGGTGGCAGCGGTTGCTGCTGTTCGCCGCGCTGCTCCTCGGGGTCGTGGGGATGCACACTCTGGGGCATCCGTCGGGGCACGGGCCGGGGCACGACGGGGCGATGCCGATGCCGGGCGCGCACGTCGCGATGGCCGGGCACGGCTCACCGCACAGCACCGCCACCACCGTTCACGAGCGCCCCGGCTCCCCCGGTCACGGCGGCATGGACCCGTTGAACGTGTGCCTCGCGGTGCTGGGCTCGTTCACGCTGCTGTTGCTGACGGTGGCGGTGCTGCGCCCGCTGCTCGTGGCGGCGGCACCGGGACCGCGCGCCCGCGGACTGTCCTTCGCCCAGCACCCCAACCCGCCCCCGCCGCGAAGAGTTCTCTCCCGGCTGTCGGTGTTGCGCATTTAGGCCTGCGCACGAGTTCGCGCGCCTGAATCGCACCGCATCCATCACCACCGACAGTTGAGGTACTCACCCATGCGCAAGCAATCCCTTCCGCATGCCCCGGCCCGGCGGACGCTGCTGAGCGCGGCGATCGCCGTGGCGGGCACAGGCACCCTGGCCGCCTGCTCCTCCGGCTCCTCCGGTTCCTCCGGCTCTTCCGCCCACGGCGGCCACGGCGGTTCCGGCGCCGCACCCGGCGGCTACGTCGACCCGGCGGGCAAGGAGGTCGCCGCCGCCGAGAAGAAGCGCGGCGCCGACGGCCGGGTCCGCGAGGTCCGGCTCACGGCCGCCGCGACCCGGCTCGACCTGGGCGACCGCACCGTCACGTCCTGGTCGTACGGCGGCGAGCTGCCCGGCGAGGAGGTCAGGGTCACTGCGGGCGACACGCTCGACCTCACCCTCGCCAACCACCTCCCCGAGCCCACGTCGATGCACTGGCACGGCATCGCGCTGCGCAACGACATGGACGGCGTACCGGGCCTGACGCAGAGGTCCGTCGCGCCGGGCGCCGACTTCACGTACCGCTTCAAGGTGGCGCACCCCGGCACGTACTGGTTCCACCCGCACTCCGGCACGCAGCAGGACCGCGGTCTGTACGCGCCGCTGATCGTGGAGGACCCGAAGGAGCCGCTCTCCTACGACAAGGAGTGGGTGGTCGTCCTCGACGACTGGGTCGACGGGGTGGCCGGCTCGACGCCGGACGCGGTGCTCGATGAGCTGCGGTCGGGGATGGACCACGGGGACGGTTCCGGCGGTTCGAGCGGCGGTCACTCCGGTCACTCCGGCCATGACATGCCGGGGATGGAAGGCATGTCGATGCGCTCCGAGGAGTCCCCCGCGCCCTCGGCGGACGGCCCGTCCCGCATGATGATGGGCGCGAAGAGCGAGCTGCTGGGCGGTGACGCGGGGGACGTGAAGTACCCGCACTACCTGGTCAACGGCCGTACGGCGACGGCTCCTTCATCCTTCAGGGCCCGCCCCGGTGACCGCATCCGGATCCGGTTCGTCAACGCGGGCGGCGACACGGCGTTCCGCGTCGCGCTCGGCGGCCACGAGATGACGGTGACGCACACGGACGGCTTCCCGGTGCGGCACGCGAAGACGGAGGCGTTGCTGCTCGGGATGGGTGAGCGGTACGACGTGCTGGTCACGGCGGGCGACGGGGTGTTCCCGCTGACGGCGCTGGCGGAGGGCAAGCAGGCGTCGGGGCTCGCGGTGCTGCGGACGGGCTCGGGTGCGACGCCGAAGGCCACGTCCCGCCCCAGGGAGCTGGAGGGCCGCCTCCTCACGGCGGACAAGCTCCGCCCGGACGACTCGGTGGCCCTCTCCTCCCGCAAGCCGGACCGCACGATCAGGCTCCGGCTGACCGGCGGGATGGCCGAGTACGACTGGGCGTTCAACAAGAAGCCGTACGACCCGGGCGAGCGCTACCCGGTGCGCGCGGGCGAGCGGGTCCGCCTGGTCTTCGCCAACTCGACGTCGATGTGGCACCCGGTCCACCTGCACGGCCACACGTTCTCCCTGCCGAACGGCCCCCGCAAGGACACGGCGATCGTCCTGCCGAACCGCACCCTGACGGCCGACTTCGACGCGGACAACCCCGGCCTGTGGATGGTCCACTGCCACAACGTGTACCACTCGGAGGCGGGCATGATGACGGTGCTGGGCTACCGGAGCTGACCCGCACGCACGACGGAGGGCGGGGCACACGCGTGTGCCCCGCCCGTCAGTGCCGCACCGTCTCCTGCTCCACCGGCACGTGCGAGGCCACCAGCCGCCCCGGTGCCACCGAGGCACGCCCGCGGTCCACCGCGTACGCCACCGATGCGACGCCCAGGCCGAGGACCGCCAGGGCCGCGCCGGCCGTCGCCGGGGAGGTGACGCCGAAGCCCGCGGCGAGGGCCAGGCCGCCGATCCAGGCGCCGCCGGCGTTGGCCAGGTTGAAGGCGGCCTGGTTGGCGGAGGAGGCCAGGGAGGGGGCCGCGGAGGCCTTCTCCATCACGATGAGCTGGAGCGGGGAGCCCGTCGTGAACGCCGCCATGCCGAGGAGGAAGACCGCGAGCGCCGCGCTCCACTCCGTACGCATCAGGAGCGGGAACAGGGACAGGACCACGGCCAGTGAGAGCAGGCCGCCGAAGAGGGTGCGGCGCAGGGAGTGGTCCGCGAGGCGGCCGCCCATGAGGTTGCCGATGGTGGCGCCGATGCCGAAGAGCGCGAGGAGCAGGGTCACGGATGCCTCCGCGTAGCCCGCCGCGTCCGTGAGCATCGGCGTGATGTAGCTGTACGCCGCGAAGAGCGCCCCGAATCCGGCGACCGTGGTGCCGAGCGCGAGCCACACCGGCAGCGACTTCAGGGCGCGCAGTTCGCCGCGCAGACCGGCGGCGGCCGTCCCGTGGCCGTGGTCGGCGGGGACCAGCGCCACCAGCGCCGCGATCGCGACGAGCCCGATCGCGCTGACCGCGAGGAACGTGGCGCGCCAGCCCAGCTGCTGCCCCATCGCGGTCGCGGCGGGCACGCCCACGACGTTGGCGATGGTCAGGCCGAGGAACATCAGCGAGACCGAGCGGGCCTTGCGCTCCGGCGCGACGAGGGACGTCGCCACCACCGCGCCGACGCCGAAGAACGCCCCGTGCGGCAGCCCGCTGACGAAGCGGGCGAGCATGAGCGAGTGGTAGTCGGGGGCCGCGGCCGAGACCGCGTTGCCGACGACGAACAGCGCCATCAGACCGATGAGGACGCGGCGGCGCGGCATCCGCGCGGTGACCGCGGCGAGCAGCGGCGCGCCGATGACCACTCCGAGCGCGTACGCGGAGACGAGGTGTCCGGCAGACGGGATCGAGATGTGCAGGTCGTCGGCGACATTGGGCAGCAGGCCCATGATGACGAACTCGGTCGTGCCGATGCCGAAGGCGCCCACGGCGAGCGCGAGCAGGGCGAGGGGCATGAGGGAACTTTCGTGTAGCGAGGGCGTAAGTACGTAAGTTTACGTACGGAACAAAGCCTCGCGCGCCGACTATTCCGTGAGGTTAAAGCCCCGTGACGAGCGGTGAACCGCTGAACGTCACAAGTCGACCCGGGCCGCGATCGGCAGGTGGTCGCTCCCGGTCCGCGGCAGCGTCCACGACGTGACCGGCTCCACACCCTTCACCATGATCTGGTCGATCCGGGCCATCGGGAACGCGGCCGGCCAGCTGAACCCGAAGCCGCTGCCCGCCGCGCCCTGCGTGGAGCGCATCTGGGCGGTGACCCCGTTCAGGGCGCGGTCGTTCATCGTGCCGTTCAGGTCGCCGAGCAGGACCACCTTGTCCAGCGGCTCGTCGGCGATCGCCTCGCCGAGCGCGTCCGCGCTCTCGTCGCGCTGGCTCGCGGTGAACCCGGAGTTGACCTTCACCCGCACCGACGGCAGGTGGGCGACGTACGCCGCGACCTTGCCGTGCGGGGTGGCGACGGTCGTGCGCAGCGCCCGCGTCCAGCCCAGCTTGATGTCGACGGACCGGGTGTCCGAGAGCGGGTACTTGCTCCACAGCCCGACCGTGCCCTTGACCGCGTGGTACGGGTACGTCTTCGCGAGCGTGTCCCGGTACGTCGGCAGCGCCTGCGCCGTCACCTCCTCCAGGGCGACGACCTGCGCGCCGGACGCGGCAACGTCCTTCGCGGTGGCGGCCGGGTCGGAGTTCTCGGCGTTGACGTTGTGGGTGACGACGGTCAGGTCGCCGCCGCTGCCCGTCTTGTCGGTGAGCAGCCCGCCGAACAGGTTGAACCAGACGATCGCCGGGGCCAGCACCGCGATCACCGCGGTCGCCGACCTGCGGACGAGCCCCAGGACGAGCAGCACCGGAATGAAGACGCCCAGCCACGGCAGGAACGTCTCGGTCAGCGAACCGAGGTTGCCGACGGTGTTCGGGATCTGCGCGTGCAGCAGCATGACCAGCGCGAGCAGGATCGCGAGCACCGCGAGGACGATCCCGCGCCGCCAGTAACCGCGGTCCCCGCGCAGCCGGCCGCCCTGACGCCGGAACCGGGCCCCCGGTCCGGTGGTCCCGGATCCGCTGCCGTCGCCACGCTTGTACGTCTGCGCCATGCCGTCGTCGCCTCACTGCCTGCCGTGCCCGCTGCCCCCGCCAAACACTAGGCGATGAGCAGCGGCTTTCCGTTCCTCTACGGTGTGGGGGACGTGTGCGGCGGCGTCCCGAGTTCCGGGTGACGGCGCCGGACCCCGGCTTGTGACGAAACCCGCACACGATCATTCAAGCCCCTGCGGCGATTGAGCAGCGGGGTCCGGGGCGGAGCCCCGCGACCGCAACCCCGCCAGCACCGTATCGACGATCCGCTCGGCCAGGTCGTCCGCCAGCGGCGCGTCGGACCGCATGACGGTGCGCAGCAGCATCGGCCCGGTGAACAGGTCCGCGGCGAACTCGACGTCCGTGCCGGCCGGCAGTTCCCCGTCGGCGACCCCGCGCCGCACCACGTCGTGCGTCGCGCGCCGCCGGGGGGCCACGACGAGTTCCTGGTACGCGTCCCAGAGCCTCGGCAGCGTCTTCATCTGCGCGAGGACGTTGTGCAGCAGGGCGGAGGTGCGCATGCTCAGGCCCCGTCTGCGCATGTGCTCCAGGAGCCGGACGAGGTCGTCGCGCATCGAGGTGCCGGGCAGATCGGCGGGGTCGGGCTCCTCGATGGAGGCGACGACGTCGACGAAGAGCGCTTCCTTGCCGCTCCAGCGCCGGTAGATGGTGGCCTTGCCGACGCCCGCGGTGCGGGCGATCCGCTCGATGGACAGCTCGGTCAGGGGCACGCCCTGTTCGAGGAGCTGGATGACGCCCTCGATGATCGCCTGCTCGACGGCCTCGCTGCGCGGACGCCCCCGCGCGGGGGCGGACGGCTCCGGGGTCCCGGCGGCCCTTCGCTGCCGCACCTGCCGCTCGGCCCGTTCCGTGCCCGCGTCCACCGCACTCCGCCTTTCACCGCGCCCCGGGGGCCGAGCCCTGCGGCCGGCCCCGGCGCATTCTCTCAATCAGCAGGTCAGTGGCGGATCAGTGGCCCGCACCGACCTTCTCAGGCTGCTCGCCGCTGTGCTCGGCGGGCGGGCCCTTGGGCTTGCGCGGCAGGAAGAGGCCGGTGAGGACGGCGCTGAGCACGGCGACGCCCGCACCGCACAGCGCGGTGATGTGCATGGCGTGCACGAAGGAGTCGTTGGCCGCCCCGACCAGCGCCTCGCCGCGCGGCCCCAGCTTCTCGGCGACACCGAGCGTCGCCTCGATGGACGCGCCCGCCGCGTCGCGCAGCCCGGCGGGCAGCGGCAGCAGCTGGTCCTCGATCCCGTTCTTGTACGCGGTGGACAGCACCGAGCCGAGCACGGCAATCCCGAGCGCGCCGCCGACCTGCCGGAACGTATTGCTGAGCGCGGAGGCCGAACCCGCCTTCTCGCGCGGCAGCGCCTGCATGATCACGACGCTGGTCGGCGTCATGACGTGGGCCATGCCCGTACCCATGAAGAAGAAGATGACCTCCATGACCCAGATCGGGGTGTCCTGGTCGAGCAGGGTGAACGCGGCGAGCATGGCCGCGAGCAGCAGCAGTCCCCCGGTCGTCGTGACGCGGACGCCGAGCCGGTCGACGACGAGCCGGGCGCGCGGCGCGAAGATCAGCTGGGCGGCGGCGAGCGGCAGCAGGAACGCGCCGGTCTGCAGCGGCGAGTAGCCGCGCACGCTCTGGATGTAGAAGGACGCGAAGAACGTGACGCCCATCATCGCGAAGAAGACGAGCGCGATACCGGCCATGGCGGCCGAGAACACCTTGTTCTTGAAGTAGTTCATGTCGAACGACGGGTGGTCGCTGCGCTTCTCGTACAGCACGAAGGCGACCAGGACGGCGAGGCCCGCGGCGATGGTGGCGAGCACCCGGGCGCCGGTGAAGTCGCCCTCGTCGCCGCCCTTGATGATGCCGTAGACGAGCAGCACGAGTCCGACGATGGAGAGCACGACGCCGATGAGGTCGATTCGGCCGGGCTTGGGGTCCCTGGAGTCGGGCACGAGCGCGAGCATCAGCAGCACGGCGACGATCACGATCGGTACGTTCACGAGGAAGACCGAACCCCACCAGAAGTGGTCGAGGAGCAGACCGCCGGTGATCGGCCCGATGGCGATGGCGAGGCCGACGCCGCCGGCCCAGATACCGATGGCCTTCGGCTGCTCGTCGCGCTCGAAGACGTTCATCAGGACGGCGAGCGTGGCGGGCATGACGAAGGCGGCACCGAGGCCCATCACCGCGCGGAACGCGACGAGTTGGGCCGGCGTGCCGGACTCGGCGGCGAGCGCGGAGCCGATGCCGAACACGATGAGGCCGCCGATGAGGACCTTCTTGCGGCCGATGCGGTCGCCGAGCAGTCCGGCCGTGAACAGCAGGCCCGCGAAGACGAGCGTGTACGCGTTGATGGCCCACTCGAGTTCGCTCTGCGAGGCGCCGAGGCCGACCGGTTCGGGCGTCGAGATCGTCTTTATGGCGACGTTCAGGATCGAGTTGTCGAGGACGACGATCAGCAGGCTCAGCATGAGCACGCCGAGGATCACCCAGCGGCGGCGGTGCACGGACTCGGCTATCCGGGGAGCCCGGGAGTCCTCGGGGGCGGCAGGAGTGGTCATGGACCCGACCCTAGACCCATTTCGATACGGAACCGTCTCGTATTGAAAGCATCGCGGAAAGCCTTGCCGAGGCTTTACCGGCGGACGGGGGGCCTGGCGCGGGAGCGGCACGCGGTGCCACCATGGAGGTGATCCGGGGACGCCGTGAGGGTGCCTCGAGACGACATGAATGGAGCCGTTGCGATGACGCAACCCACAGAGCTTTCGGCTGCCCAGAACACACAGAGCGCGCAGGCCGCACAGGCTGCCCAGAAGTCCACCGCGTTGTACGGGGGCAAGGGCACGCGGCGGGTCACCACGCGGGACATCGGGCTCGCCAAGGAGCGGGGCGAGAAGTGGCCCATGCTCACCGCCTACGACGCGATGACGGCGTCGGTCTTCGACGAGGCCGGGATTCCCGTGATGCTGGTCGGCGACTCGGCGGGCAACTGCCACCTCGGGTACGACACGACGGTGCCGGTGACCATGGACCAGATGGTGATGCTGTCGGCGGCGGTGGTACGGGGCACGTCCCGCGCCCTGATCGTCGGCGACCTGCCCTTCGGGTCCTACCAGGAAGGGCCCACGCAGGCGCTCCGGTCGGCGATGCGTCTGGTGAAGGAGGCCGGGGTCGGAGCGGTGAAGCTGGAGGGCGGCGAGCGCTCGCACGCCCAGATCAAGCTCCTTGTCGACGCCGGGATCCCGGTCATGGCGCACATCGGCCTGACCCCGCAGTCCGTGAACACGCAGGGCTACCGGGTGCAGGGGCGGGGCGAGGAGTCGGCCCAGCAGTTGCTGCGCGACGCGAAGGCGGTGCAGGACGCGGGTGCGTTCGCGGTCGTCCTCGAGCTGGTTCCGGCGGAGCTGGCGGCCGAGGTCACGCGGGCCCTGCACATCCCGACCGTGGGCATCGGGGCGGGGGCCGGTACGGATGCGCAGGTCCTGGTCTGGACGGATGCGATGGGCCTCACCGGCGGGAAGATGCCGCGGTTCGTGAAGAAGTACGCGGAGCTGCGTGGGGTGATGTCCGACGCGGCGAAGGCGTTTGCGGAGGACGTTGTCGGCGGAACGTTCCCTCAGGAGGAGCACTCCGTGCACTGAGCCGAGCCCGGGCGGGGCGATCCGTCCGCTGAGCCAATCCGGTACGACCGCGGCCCGTCGATCTTCCCCCGTCGACGGGCCGCGCCATGCGCTCCGCGGGTCGACCGGTGGGTGTGTGCCGCGGCGTCGCCCCCACGCCACGGGGCTCCGCCCCGGCCCCCGCGCCTCAATCGCCGGCGGGGCTGGAAAAGATCGGGGCTCCGCCCCGGACCCCGCGCCTCAATCGCCGGCGGGGCTTGATTTACCGGCGCCGGCCGGTGCCGCGCAACCGTGACGGTAGGCGCCATGTCGGGGGGATGTCGGTGGGTTGTCGGTGGGGGGTGGGAGCTTGAGGGCATGACGCGAATCGACAAGAACCCCGTAAGCGACCGGCCGGTCGCCGTATCGGTCCGGGGACTGGTCAAGCACTACGGCGAGACCAAGGCCCTGGACGGCGTGGACCTGGACGTGCACGAGGGCACCGTGATGGGTGTGCTCGGGCCGAACGGCGCCGGCAAGACGACGCTCGTGCGCTGCCTGTCCACCCTCATCACCCCCGACTCCGGCACGGCGATCGTCGCCGGCTACGACGCGGTGCGCCAGCCCCGCCAGCTGCGCCGCGTGATCGGCCTCACCGGCCAGTACGCCTCGGTCGACGAGAAGATCTCCGGTCGGGAGAATCTCTACATGATCGGGCGGCTGCTCGACCTGTCCCGCAAGGACGCCAAGGCCCGGGCCGACGGGCTCCTTGAGCGGTTCTCGCTCACCGAGGCCGCCGGCCGCCCCGCGAAGACGTACTCCGGCGGTATGCGCCGCCGCCTCGACCTCGCGGCGTCGATGATCGGCCGCCCGCACGTCCTCTACCTGGACGAGCCGACGACCGGCCTCGACCCCCGTACCCGTAACGAGGTGTGGGAGGAAGTGCAGAACATGGTGCGCGACGGCGTCACCGTCCTCCTCACCACCCAGTACATGGAGGAGGCCGAGCAGCTGGCCTCCGAGCTGACCGTCATCGACCGCGGCCAGGTCATCGCCGCCGGCGGCATCGAGGACCTCAAGGCGAAGGTCGGCGGCCGCACCCTGCGGATCCGCCCGACCGACCCGCTGGAGCTGCGCCCGCTGGCGCACGCGATAGACGACATGGGGCTCACGGGCCTCGCCACCACCACCGTGGACACCGAGTCCGGGGCCGTCCTGGTCCCCGTGCTCAGCGACGAGCAGCTCACCGCCGTGGTCGGCGCGGTCACCGCGCGCGGCATCACGATCGCCTCGATCGGCTCCGAACTGCCCAGCCTGGACGAGGTGTTCCTGTCCATCACCGGCCAGAAGGCATCCGCTCCGCAGGACGCCAGGCCCGAACTCGAGGAGGCCGCCGTATGAGTGCCACCACCCTCAGCCCCACCGCGGCCCCCACGATCACCGTCGAGGCCGACCCCAAGATCGGCCTGCGCGGCCATCTGCGGCACACGGGCGCCCTGGTCCGCCGCAACCTGCTGTGGATCCGCAACGACCCGGAGTCGATGTTCGACGCGGTCCTCATGCCGATCGTCTTCACCCTGCTGTTCGTGTACGTCTTCGGCGGCTCCATCGGCGCCTCGATGGGCGGCGGCCAGGACGCGTACGTGCAGTACGTGATCCCCGGCATGATCGCGATGATGAGCATGAACATCGCGCAGGGCGTCGGCACCGGCTTCAACGAGGACTTCCACAAGGGCATCATGGACCGCTTCCGTACGCTGCCCATCGGGCGCGGATCGGTCCTCATGGCCAAGGTCTCCGTCGAGCTGCTGAGGCTGCTCGTCGCCACCACGATCCTGCTGATCGTCGCGCTGCTCGTCGGCTTCGACATCACCAACTGGGCGGGCCTGTTCGGCGCGATCGGTCTGACCGCGCTGTTCGGCTCCTCCATCATGTGGATCTTCCTGACGCTCGGCGTCACCATGAAGACCGCGCAGGCCGTGCAGGCCATGGGCTTCCTGGTGATGATGCCGCTGCAGTTCGGTTCGTCGATCTTCGCGCCGACCCAGTCGATGCCGGGCTGGCTGCAGTCCTTCACGGACTACAACCCGATGTCGAACCTCGCGGACGCCTGCCGCGGCCTGATGACCGGCGGCCCCGCCGCCCACGACGTGTGGATGACGCTCGGCTGGTCGGTGCTGCTCACCGCGGTCATGGCGCCGGTCGCGATCCGCAAGTTCACGAAGCAGGCCTGAACCGGTCGGCACAGCGGGGCCGGGCGAGCCTCCCCCGTCGATCCGCGTCAGTCGTCAGTCGTCCAGCAGGGCGGTGGCCTCCTCCACGGAGAGGCCGCCGCCCTCCGCGTGTGCCCGGTCGTACGTCTCCTCGTCGAGCAGCGCGCGGACATCGGTCTCGGTGTCCGCGCGCCATTTTCGTTCCAGGAGGGCCGGCTTGTGGCCCTCGGGCGTCGCCGCGTCGGAGGCACCCATCAGCCGGGCGGCGGTCACCGCGTCGCCGGCCCCGCCGCGCTGGGCGACGGCCCGCGCCGCCGTACACAGGTGCAGCCCCACCAGTTGCGGCATGACGAGCGCGGACAGCGGGTCGCGGGCGATGTCGAGGCAGTCGCGCACATGCGTGACGGCGTCGGCGGCGTGCCCGTCGACGACGTCGATCATCGCCTCCATACCGACCGTCATGCCGTGGAAGAAGCCGATCTGCGCCACCTTGAACTCTGCCCGCAGCAGCGCGAGTTGCTCGCGGGCCTCGGCGGTGCGGCCGAGCAGGGCGAGATGGGAGACGAGGAAGAGGCGGGCGGCGGGCCGGGACTCGTTGGTGTGCCGGTGCCCGTCCGCGAGGGACTCCCACAGCAGCGCCTCGCCCTCCTCGGTCGCCCCCTGCTCGATCCGCGCCTGCCCGAGCCGGACCGTGAGGATCGCCGACTGGGAGTGGGCGCCCATGCTCCGCGCGACCTCGCGGGCGCGCAGATAGTCCTCGGCGGCGTCCTCGTACCGGCCGAGCTTCTCGTACGCCTCGCCGCGCGCGGACAGCGCCTCGGCCGTGCCCCACTCGTCGCCGAGCCGGCGGAACAGGGCCAGCGACTCGTCAGCGTCCGCGAGCCCGGCGTCGGCCCATTCCGTGCGGTTGGCGAAGATGTTGGCCCGCATCTGGAGCATGAGGGCCAGTTCCCAGTCGTAGCCGAGTTCGCGGCAGGTCCGGGTGGACACGTCGGCGAGCCGCTGCAGCCGGTCCATGTCGCCGGTCATCAGGACGGCGAAGTACCAGATGTTGCCGGGCGGGCGGCAGGCCTGCGGGAGGTCGGCGCGGTAGGTCTCGATGACGGACTGGAGCCGGTCCTGCGCGGCCTGCGTCTGCCAGTGGTCCATCTCCATGTCCATGTAGCCGAGCCGGCACAGGTGGACCTGGCGGCGTGCCTCTTCGAAGAGCTCGCCGGTCAGCGGGGGCGGGACGTCGGTGCAGCGCTGGTGGATCGGCGGGGCGGGGTGTCCCGGCCCCGCGAACGGGTCGGGGCCGAGCGCCGCGGCCTCCCCCGTCCACGTACGGGCGTCGGTGCGCAGGTCCCGCATCTGCCAGAACCAGGCCAGGGAGAGCACCAGGCTGAACGCCTCCTGCTCGTCGCGGGCGGCGACCGCGTGCCGCAGCGCCGTGCGCAGGTTCTCGTAGTCCCGCTCGATCGTGGCGACGGCCGCGCGCTGGCCGCGGCCGCGGAGCAACGGGTCGGTGGTGCGGGCGAGTTCGCGGTAGTACGTGAGGTGGGCGCGCTCGGCGCCCGCGCGGTCGCCGGACTCGTCGAGGCGGTCGCCCGCGTACTCGGAGACGGTTTCGAGGAGCCGGTAGCGCATGCCGCCGCCGTCGTCCTCGGGGGCGGCGACCACGAGGGACTTGTCGACGAGGGAGGCGAGCGTGTCGAGGGCGTCCGGGCCGCAGACCGCCTCGGCGGCGGGCAGGTCGCAGCCGCCGCTGAACACGGAGAGCCGGGCGAGGGTGTCGCGCTCGGGCGCGTCGAGCAGGTCCCACGACCAGTCGACGACCGCGCGGAGCGTCTGCTGGCGGGGCAGGGCGGTGCGGGCGCCGGAGGTGAGGAGCCGGAAGCGGTCGTCGAGGCGGTCGGCGATCTGGCGGGGCGTGAGCATCCGGAGCCGGGCCGCGGCGAGTTCGATGGCGAGCGGGAGGCCGTCGAGGCGGCGGCAGATCTCGCCGACGGCCGCCGTGGTCTCCTCGGACTCGTCCACCGTGAAGCCGGGGCGCACGGCGGCGGCGCGCTCGCCGAACAGGCGCAGCGCGTACGGCTCCGGGAGCGGTTCCACCGGATACAGCGATTCGCCCGGTACGCCGAGGGGTTCGCGGCTCGTGGCCAGGATCGTGACGCCGGGGCAGTGGGCGAGGAGGTCCTCGGCGAGTGCGGCGGCCGCGTCGACGACGTGCTCGCAGTTGTCGAGGATCAGGAGCAGGCGGCGGCCCTCGCAGTGCTCCACGAGGCGCGCGAGCGGGGTGTCGCCCTGCCGGTCGCCCGCGACGCGGAGTTCCTCGGCGCCGGCGCCGCGCAGCACGGTTTCCCGGGCACCGAGGGCGCCGACGACCGCCTCCGGCACCGCGGCGGGGTCGCCGACCGGGGCGAGCTCGGCGAGCCACACCCCGTCCGGGGCGGTGGGCAGCCCCTCGGCGGCCTCCTGCGACAGCCGTGTCTTTCCGGCGCCGCCGGGCCCGAGCAGGGTGACAAGCCGTACGCGGGCGAGGTCGGCACGGATGGCGTCGAGGTCGCCGCCCCGCCCGACGAACGAGGTGAGCCGGGCGCGGAGGTTACCGGGGACGGCCGGGGCCCTCACATCAAGCCCCGCCGGCGATTGAGGCGCGGGGTCCGGGGCGGAGCCCCGCGGCGTAGGCGCGGCGGGCGCCAACAACTCCTCGTGCAACGCCCGAAGTTCCGGCCCCGGATCCGTACCGAGGCTCTCGGAAAGCTCCCGCCGCACCCCCTCGTACGCCACCAACGCTTCCGCCGCCCGCCCCGCCGAGCGCAACGCCCGCAACCGCAACACCTGCAACGGCTCGTCCAGCGGATGCGCCTCGCACAGCGCCGTCAGCTCCGGCAGGATCTCGGCCGCGTGCCCGAGCGCCAGGTGCGCGGCGAGGCGGGTGCGGCGGGCGTCGAGGTGGCGGGTGTCCCAGCGGGTGGCCTCGGTCGACCGGTCCGGAAGATCGGCGAGGGCGGGCCCCCGCCACAGCGCGAGCGCGTCGTCGAGCGGGTCGAGCGCCTTGGCCGGGTCCCCGTCCGCGAGGGCCCGCACCCCGTCCCCGGTCAGTCGCTCGAAGCGGAACAGGTCGACGTCGTCCGCGGCGGCGGCGAGCCGGTAGCCGCCATCGGTGGAGGTGATCGCCCCGGCCCCCAGGGCTCTGCGCAGCCGCCCGACCAGCGCTTGTAGCGCGCCCGGCGCGTCCGCGGGCGGTTCGTCGCCCCACACCTCGTCGACGAGGAACGCGGCGGGTACGGCGCGGCCGGGCCGCAGCGCGAGCGCCGTGAGCAGCGCGCGCAGCCGCGCCCCGCCGACGGGGACGGCCGTGCCGTCGTCGCGGAGTGCCCGGGTGGTGCCGAGGATGCGGTAGCGCACGTCCCTATTCTCCCCGCCGCCGCGCGACCGCCGCGCCGGGTACCTGCCTGAACGTCCCCCTGAGCATCCCCATGCCCCCTACCTTGACCGGAACTCCCGCAGGACCGCGACACGTTTCCCGCATACAGCGAGTACGTTCGGTGAGCCAGCCGACCAGTCTGCCTCGGGAGTTCCACCCCATGACCACCGCCACCGCACGTCGCGGCGACAACAGGATCAGCCCCGTATTCCTCGGCATTGCCGCGATCACGGCGGTGGCCGGCTGGGCGGTGTGGACCGATTTCGCGTCCCAGCCGGGCTTCGCCGTGTTCCTGTTCGTGACGGGCGCCTGGGTCGTCTCGCTCTGTCTGCACGAGTACGCGCACGCGCGCACGGCGCTGCACAGCGGCGACATCTCGATCGGCGCGAAGGGCTATCTGACCCTGAACCCGCTGAAGTACACGCACGCCCTGCTCAGCATCGTGCTGCCGGTGATCTTCGTGATCATGGGCGGGATCGGTCTGCCCGGTGGCGCCGTCTTCATCGAGCGGGGCCGCATCCAGGGCCGCTGGAAGCACAGCCTGATCTCGGCGGCGGGCCCGCTGACGAACGTCCTGTTCGCGATCGTGTGCACGGCGCCGTTCTGGCTGGACGCGCTGGACGGAGTGCCGGACACCTTCCGGTACGCGCTCGGGTTCCTCGCCCTGCTCCAGGTGACGGCCGCGATCCTGAACTTCCTGCCGGTGCCGGGCCTGGACGGGTACGGGGTGATCGAGCCCTGGCTGTCGCACAAGATCCGCCGGCAGGTGGAGCCGTTCGCGCCGTTCGGCCTGCTCGCGGTGTTCGCGGTGCTGTGGATCCCGGAGATCAACCAGTGGTTCTTCGACGCGGTCAACTGGGTGCTCGAAGCGCTCGGCGTCCACCGGTGGGACACGTACTTCGGCCAGCAGTTCTACCGGTTCTGGCAGGGAACCCCGGACATCCCGGTCTTCACGCGCTAGGCGCGGCCTCGGCCCTCGACGCCTGCTTGTCGGCCTTCGCCTTGCGCAGGTAGAACCACGACATGTTGGACGTGACGCCCGCGATCAGCACCCAGACGATCCCGAGGAAGCTGCCCTCGGCGAAGGAGATCACGGCCGCGACGACCGCGAGGGCGCAGGCGACGAGGGCGAACAGTGCGATGCGGGGCATGGGGTTCGGCTCCAGAGGGCGGCGCGACGGGCAGTACGCCGACCAGTGTCCCCCATGCCCCGCGAGCGCCGGAAGGCACCCCGTACGTGGCTATACGTCTGTTACGCGCAGACCCGCGTGCGCCTTGTAGCGGCGGTTCACCGAGATGAGGTTCGCGACCAGGGACTCGACCTGGTGGGCGTTGCGCAGCCGGCCCGAGAAGATGCCGCGCATGCCCGCGATGCGCCCGGCGAGCGCCTGCACCATCTCCACGTCGGCGCGCTCCTCGCCGAGCACCATGACGTCGGTGTCGATCTCGTCGACCTCCGGGTCGGAGAGCAGCACGGCCGACAGGTGGTGGAAGGCGGCCGTGACCCGCGAGTCCGGGAGCAGCGCCGCGGCCTGTTCCGCCGCGCTCCCCTCCTCCGGCTTCAGGGCGTACGCGCCCTTCTTGTCGAAGCCGAGCGGGTTGACGCAGTCGACGACGAGCTTGCCCGCGAGGTCCTCGCGCAGGGCTTCGAGGGTGGCGCCGTGGCCGTCCCAGGGCACGGCGACGATCACGATGTCGCTGCGGCGGGCGCACTCGGCGTTGTCGGCGCCCTCGACGCCGAGGCCGAGTTCATCGGCGGCGGACTGCGCGCGCTCGGCGGCGCGGGAGCCGAGGATCACCTTCTGGCCGGCGCGGGCGAGTCGGTAGGCGAGGCCCTTGCCCTGCGGGCCCGTCCCGCCGAGCACGCCGACGACGAGTCCGGAGACGTCGGGCAGGTCCCAGGGGTCCTTGGCCGGGGCCTTCTGGCCGCTCTGGCTGCTATCGGTAGAGGTCATACAGCGACCCTACTCAAGCGTATGAGCCTCGTACGGGGCTCATCCCGGTCCCGCACAGGTCTCGTACGGGCGGACTTCCCGCGAACGGGACGAAACGGCACGCCACTTGAGGCACCATGCGACCCCATGGACGCCGTACGAGTAGCACTGCTGCGCGAGGTACTCGCCGGAACCGAGTGGCCCGCCGCGACCCGCCGCTTCGCCGGGGCGCTGCGTTCCTCGGTCGCCGCGCACGGCGGCGGACTCCTCCTCGTGGGCACCCCGACGTACGAGCCCTGGCACCTGGCGGCCCATCTGGTCGACGAGGCGGCCTGGTCCGGCATGCCGGAGCTCGCCCCCACCCTCGTCCGGCACGCGGCGCGCCCCGACGATCCCGCGCATCTGGCCGTCGGGCTCGGGCGCCTGGAGGCGGCGCGGCGCGGCGAGACGCTGCTCGTGGTGACGCCGACCGATCCGGGCGCTCCGCTCCTTGAGCGGGTGCACGATGCGCGGCGGGCGGGGGCGACGGTCCTCGCGCTCGACGCGGAGGCATCCGGCGGGGGTGACCTGCACGCCATGGCGCACGACGGGCTGAGCGTCCCCGGCGACACCGACCTCGATCTGGACACGGTGCAGCATCTGGTCAGTGCGGCGGCCGGGGAGAACGCGACGTCCGCTCCGCGGGGGCGGCGGGGGTTCCGGGACCGGTTGTCCCGGCTCGCGGATCATTTGACCGCGCCGCCGCCCGCGCGGTGGTGAGCCTGCGGTCACCCGCACGGGGCTCCGCCCCGGACCCCGCGCCTCAATCGCCTGCGGGGCTTGAACAACTCAACCTCCGCAGGGGCTGGAGACACTCACTGGTCCGGCTCCTGCGGCTTGTCGTGCCAGCGGGGGTCGGACTCCCACTCCAGGTTGCGTTCCTTCGCGGTGTCCATCGCGTGCTGGGCCTCCTCGCGGGAGGCGTAGGGACCGAAACGGTCCTTGTTCGGGCACTCCGGCCCCTCTTCGACCTTCTTGTGCTCCAGGCAGTAGTACCACTCGCCCGGCTTTCCGACGGTTCGCTTCTTGAACAGCGCCACGGCGGCTCCTCTCGTCTCCGCCATGCTCCCCCACGCGCGCTCGTTACACTCGCTGGCATGTCTGGCCAGTCGCAAGCGTCGCCCACCCTGCTCGTACCGGGGGAGATCTCCCCCATCCGCTCCGTGCCCGGGAACATCCGGCGCCCCGAGTACGTCGGCAAGCCCGCGCCGACCCCGTACACGGGCCCCGAAGTGCAGACCCCGGAGACCGTCGAGGCGATGCGGGTCGCCGGGCGGATCGCGGCGCGGGCCATGGAGGAGGCGGCCAAGGCGATCGCGCCGGGCGTCACCACGGACGAGCTGGACCGGATCGCGCACGAGTACATGTGCGACCACGGCGCGTACCCCTCGACGCTCGGCTACCGCGGCTTCCAGAAGTCGCTGTGCACGAGCGTCAACGAGGTCATCTGCCACGGCATCCCCGACTCGACCGTCCTCAGGGACGGCGACATCGTCAACCTCGACGTGACGGCGTACATCGGCGGCGTGCACGGCGACAACAACGCCACGTATCTGGTGGGCGACGTCGACGAGGAGTCGAGGCTGCTCGTCGAGCGGACCCGCGAGTCCCTCAACCGCGCCATCAAGGCCGTCAAGCCGGGCCGTCAGATCAACATCATCGGCCGGGTCATCGAGTCGTACGCCAAGCGCTTCGGCTACGGGGTCGTGCGCGACTTCACGGGCCACGGCATCAACTCGTCGTTCCACAGCGGCCTGATCATCCCGCACTACGACTCCCCGCAGGCCACGACCGTGATCCAGCCCGGCATGACGTTCACGATCGAGCCGATGCTCACGCTCGGCACGTACGAGTACGACATGTGGGAGGACGGCTGGACCGTCGTCACCAAGGACCGCAAGCGGACCGCGCAGTTCGAGCACACGCTCGTCGTCACGGAGAGCGGCACGGAGATCCTCACGCTGCCGTAGCCGACGCCTTCCGCGCATCGAGCCCGCCCCCCTGTGGGGCGGGCTCTTCCGTTTTCCGTTCCTCGGGTCGGAAGACCGGGTAAGTTTTTACCGACAGACTGTCGGGAAGGCTGTAATCTTAGGCAAGCCTAACCTAATTAATACGTGTTGACCGCTCATTGTTGACTGCTCATTGACGGAGGCCCCATGGACACCCCGTTCTCCACCCTCATCCGCACCGCTTCGCACGAGCAGCACACCGAGGCGGAGTCATCGACGTTCATGGGCGACATGCTCGGCGGCCGGCTCGGCGTGGACGCGTACGCGCGGTACACGGAGCAGCTGTGGTTCGTGTACCGGGCACTTGAGGACGGTGCGCGGCGCCTCGCCGACGATCCGGTGGCCGGGCCGTTCATCCAGCCCGAGCTGGAGCGCCTGCCCGAGCTGGAGCGCGACCTGGCGCATCTGCGGGGCGCGGACTGGCGGGAGACGGTTTCCGCGCTGCCGCAGACGCGGGCGTACGCGGAGCGGGTCGCCGAGTGCGCGGCGTCCTGGCCGGGCGGATACGTGGCGCACCACTACACGCGCTACCTGGGCGACCTCTCGGGTGGGCAGATCATCCGCGACACGGCGGAGAAGACGTGGGGCTTCGCCCGCAAGGGAGACGGGGTGCGGTTCTACGTGTTCGAGCGGGTGGGCAATCCGGCGGCGTTCAAGCGGCACTATCGCGAGCTGCTGGACGCCATCGCGGTGGACGAGTTGGAGAAGCAGCGGGTCGTGGCCGAGTGCAAGGCGGCGTTCGCCTTGAACACGGGGGTGTTCCACGGGCTGGGCGAGGAGTTCCGGTCGGCCGCCTGAACGTCTCGGGGCTCCGCCCCGGACCCCGCTGCTCAATCGCCGCAGGGGCTTGATTGGCCCAGCCGCTCAATCGCCGCGGGGGCTTGATTGGCCCAGCCGCTCAATCGCCGCGGGGGCTCTAAATACCCATGCGGACTCGGCCGCCCACCTCGATCAGGCCGCACGGCTGGGGTGCCGTCAGGATTTGGGAGCCGCGGCCCTGGCGGATGTTGAGGGCGCGGTCCAGGCGGCCGGCCAGGGCCAGGGCCGCCGCCCCCGTCGCCTCGTCCTCCACGATGCCGTCGCCCCGGCCGGGGAAGCCGCGGGCGCGGACCCGGCCCGCGGCCTCGTCCTCCCAGGCCCACGCGTAGATCCACTCGCCCTCCGGGGGCACCGGCAGCGCGTCCACCTCGGCGGCGGAGCCGTACTGGCGCAGGGTGCGCGGCGGGGCCCATTCGGCGCGGGCCTCGATCCAGCTGAACTCGCCGTCCAGGCGCGCCCCGACGACGCCCGCGGGCACGACGAGTTCGGGCACGTCGAGCAGCCAGGCCGTGCCGACGCACGGGTGGCCGGCGAACGGCAGGCGCTCGGTCGGCGTGTAGATGTCGATGACGCCGCGCTCGGGATCGTCGACGAAGACGGTCTCACTGAAGCCCAGCGTGCGGGCGAAGGCCTGCCGCTCGCCCCTGTCGGGCAGGCGGGAGCCGTCGCGGACGACACCCAGCGCGTTGCCCTCCCGGCCGTCGGGGGCGCAGAAGACACGCACCACGTCGTACTCGATGCCGTACTCGTTCATGGCGGCAGTCAACCACGCGACATTCCGGACTTGACCAGCACTTGACTCTTCTCTGACTTGGCCATGGGCGGTACTGAGGTAAGCCTCATATAAGTTAGGTCGGCCTTAGTTAGCCCTGTGCACCCCCTGTGCCATCGCTGTACGTCTTGGAGCCCGCATGCGCGCCGCCCGACTCACCCTGCCCGCCGCCGTTGCCGCAGTGGCCGCCCTGACCGCCGTCACGGGCTGCACTCAGAAGAGCGACGCCAAGAGCGCCGGCACCGGCGCGGTCACGGTGACCGCCGACGACGACAGCTGCACGGTGTCGAAGAAGGAGTTCCCCGCCGGGCACGTGGAGTTGGCGGTCGAGAACAAGGGATCCAGGGTCACCGAGGTCGAGATCCTCTTCCCGGACGACCGGATCGTCTCCGAGCGCGAGAACATCGGCCCCGGCACCAAGCACACCCTCACCGCCGAGGTGAAGAGCGGCGACTACCGCATCGCCTGCATCCCCGGCATGAAGGGCAAGGGACACCGCCAGGACGTGCAGGTGACCGGCGGCACGAGCGCCGCGAAGCGGGACCCGAAGCTCGACGACGCCGTCGCAGCCTACCGCCAGTACACCCAGGCGCAGGCCGACGAGACGCTGCCGAAGGTGAAGACCTTCACCGACGCCGTCCGCGACGGGGACCTGGAGGCCGCCAAGAAGGCGTACGCCCCCTCCCGTATCGGCTGGGAGCGCACCGAGCCGGTCGCCGAGTCCTTCGGTGACATCGACCCGAAGGTCGACGTGCGGGCCGACGGCCTCGAAGAGGGCCAGAAGTGGACCGGCTGGCACCGCCTGGAGAAGGCGCTGTGGCAGGACAAGAAGATCGGCAAGACCGAGAAGGGCCTCGCCGACCGGCTCGACAAGGACCTCAAGGACTGGCAGCAGCGCGTCGGCAAGGCCGCGATCACGCCCACCTCCATGGCCAACGGCGCCAAGGAGCTGCTCGACGAGGTCGCCACCGGCAAGGTCACCGGCGAGGAGGAGCGCTACTCGCACACCGACCTCGTCGACTTCAAGGCCAACGTCGAGGGCGCCGAGAAGGCGTACGAGCTGCTCAAGCCGGTCGCGTCGAAGAACGACGCCGCGCTGGCCAAGGAGCTGGACAAGCAGTTCGCCGCGCTGGACGAGCTGCTCGACAAGTACCGCGAGGGCAGGAGCGGCTACGAGTTCACCTCCTACGACAAGGTCGGCAAGGCGGACCAGAAGGAGCTGTCCGACGCGGTCAACGCGCTGGCGGAGCCGCTGTCGCAGCTGGCCGCAGCGGTCGTCAAGTAGCCGAGGAAGCGGCCGAGAACGTGCACGCGCACCACGAGGAGAGGGTCGCCATGACTGACGACGAGACCTCCAACTCACCGTCCCCTTCCGCCCCTTCGCCGTCCCGGCGTTCCCTGCTCGCCGTCGGCGGCGCCGGGCTCGCGCTCGGTGCCGCGGCCGCGGGCGGCGCCGTCGCCCTGGCCCGCTCCGACGACGGTTCGGACATGCAGCCCGCCGGTGACGCGGGCGGCGCGGTGCCGTTCCACGGAGCGCACCAGGCCGGCATCGCGACGGCGGTGCAGGACCGGCTGCACTTCGCGGCGTTCGACGTGAAGACGGCCGACCGCGAGGAGTTCGTGCAGCTCCTGAAGGACTGGACGAAGGCCGCCGCGCGGATGACCGAGGGGCGCACCGTCGGCGAGGGCGCGTACGGCGGGCTCGTCGAGGCGCCGCCGGACGACACGGGCGAGGCGCTGGGGCTGCAGCCGTCCCGGCTCACGCTGACGATCGGCTTCGGGCCGTCCCTCTTCGAGAAGCACGGCAAGGCCCTCGGCATCGCCGACAAACGCCCCGAAGCCCTCGTCGATCTGCCGAAGTTCCCCGGCGAGAACCTGGAGAAGACCCGCAGCGGCGGCGATCTGTGCGTACAGGCCTGCGCCGACGACCCGCAGGTCGCCGTGCACGCCATCCGCAACCTCGCCCGGATCGGCATGGGCAAGGTCGCCATCCGCTGGTCGCAGCTCGGCTTCGGCAAGACCTCGTCGACGACGCCGGACGCGCAGACCCCCCGCAACCTCATGGGCTTCAAGGACGGCACCCGCAACATCGCGGGCACGGAGAAGGACCGCCTCGCCAAGCACGTGTGGGTGGACTCCGCGGACGCCGGCTGGATGCGGGACGGCTCGTATCTGGTGGCCCGCCGGATCCGGATGAACATCGAGACGTGGGACCGCACCTCGCTGCAGGAGCAGGAGGACGTGTTCGGCCGCGACAAGGGCGAGGGCGCCCCGGTCGGCAAGGCGAAGGAGCGCGACGAGCCGTTCCTGAAGGCGATGAAGCCGGACGCGCACGTGCGGCTCGCGCACCCCGACTCCAACCACGGGGCGACGCTGCTGCGCCGCGGCTACTCGTTCACCGACGGCACGGACGGGCTCGGCCGGCTGGACGCGGGCCTGTTCTTCCTCGCGTACCAGAAGGACGTGCGCAAGGGGTTCATCCCGGTGCAGCGGAGTCTGGCGACCGACGCGCTGGGCGAGTACATCCAGCACGTCGGTTCGGCGGTGTTCGCCGTGCCGCCGGGGGTGCGGGACGAGAAGGACTGGTGGGGCCGCGGCCTCTTCGAGAAGGCAGGGGCATAGGGCATGTTCGCGAACTATCTGATCGGGCTGCGCGAGGGACTCGAGGCGAGCCTCATCGTCTGCATCCTCGTCGCCTACCTGGTGAAGACGGAGCGCAGGGACGCCCTGAAGCCGGTGTGGGCGGGGATCGGCGTCGCCGTCCTCGTCTCGCTCGGGTTCGGCGCGGGCCTGGAGTTCGGCTCGCAGGAGCTGACGTTCCAGGCGCAGGAGGCGCTCGGCGGCTCCCTGTCGATCATCGCGGTCGGCCTGGTGACGTGGATGGTGTTCTGGATGCGGCGCACCGCCCGGCACCTGAAGTCGGAGCTGCACGGCAAGCTGGACAGCGCCCTTCAGATGGGCACGGCGGCGCTGGTGGTGACGGCGTTCCTCTCGGTGGGCCGCGAGGGTCTGGAGACCTCGCTGTTCGTGTGGACGGCGGTGCACGCCACCAGCAACGGCACGACGGACCCGGTGATCGGCGCGCTGCTCGGGCTCGCCACGGCGGTCGTCCTCGGCTGGCTGTTCTACCGGGGCGCGCTCCGCATCAACCTGGCGAAGTTCTTCACGTGGACCGGCGGCATGCTGGTCGTCGTGGCGGCGGGTGTCCTCGCGTACGGCTTCCACGACCTCCAGGAGGCCGACTTCATCGGCGGTCTGAACAACCTGGCGTTCGACATCAGTTCGACGATCTCCCCCGACGGCTGGCTCGGCACGCTCCTCAAGGGCGTCTTCAACTTCCAGCCCGACCCGACGGTCCTCCAGGTAACCGTCTGGTTCGTCTACCTTGTCCCCACCCTCGCCCTGTTCTTCGCGCCTCCCGGGCTGCTTTCCCGCAGGGGCGCGGCAGTGCGGGCGTCCTCTTCCCGGTAGGGTTCGGGCCCGTGGCAGGGGCCGGGGAGCGGAAGGTGAATCGAACGTCATGAGCGAGGCCAGGAACAGGATCGGCCGGCCGGTCGCGGCGGCGGCCGCCGCGGTCGTGCTGTCCCTCACGGCGAGCGGCTGTGTCACCGTGCACGGCGAGCTGGAGATCGTACCGACGACCACGAAGGCGCAGGCGGCGCGGGCCGTCGACACCTTCGTGGACGCGTACAACGAGGCGGACAAGACGTACGACGCGGACGCCGACGCCAAGTACGTGACCGGGCCGCTCGGTGCGATCGACGCGGCGAAGCTGAAGGCGGGCCGTGCGCTCAACCCGAACGGCAACCCGAAGCACGCGCCGCTCGAACTCACCGACACGCAGATCACGGTGCCGAAGAAGGCGGGCTGGCCGCGCTGGTTCGTGACGAACTCGGACAACAACCGGGTCGACGGCTACCGCTGGGTCATGGTGTTCACCCGCAACGCCCAGAACGCGCCGTGGGCGGTCTCCTACCTGTCGCTCCTGCGCGACGGCACGGTCCCCAACTTCAAGACCGACAAGGACGGTTGGGGCGAGGCCGTCGACCCGGACGCCTCGGGTCTCGCGCAGCGTCCGAAGGACATGGGCGAGAAGTACATCCAGTACCTCAAGAAGGGCGGGGACGGCTACGCCCCCGGCCCGCACACCACGCGCTGGCGCCAGACCCGCGAGAAGATCGGCACGCGCCCCGGCCTCACCACGCAGTTCATCGACGAGTCCCTCACGCAGGGCGACTACGCCCCCGTCGCCCTGCGCACCGAGAACGGCGGCGCCCTCGTCTTCTTCTCGACCCGCCGCTACGAGAAACTGACCGCGTTCCCCGGCAGCAACCTCCCCGCGATCGGCCCGGACGTGAAGGCCCTGATGACGGGCGAGCCCAAGGAGTCGGCGATGTACGGCTACGTCTCGGGCCAGGCCGCCATCGACCCGCCGAACACCACGGGCGAGGTCAGGGTCGTGTCCCGGGTCGAGGGCATCACGACGGCGGAGGGCAAGTAGCCCCGGCGGGGCGGATCACGCCGGGGTGCCCTACGGCCACGCCGACGTGAAGTCCGGCTCCTCCGCCCCGACATAGCGCGCGCACGCGTCCGTCAACGCTTCCAGCAACGTCAGCGGATCGGGCAGCGGATGCTCCGGCCCCCGCACCCAGAACACGGCCCGCTCACCGGGCAGCCGCGCCGGCGGCACCAGAACGTAGGACCCACGGCAGTGCCAGCGCAGGCCGGGGTGCTCGTCCATGGTCTCGGGATGGCAGTCCAGCTCGCACGGCCACCACTCGTCCTCCTCGTCCGGCGTCCCTCGGGTCGCCGTGAAGAAGAGCATGCGGTCGCCGCCGGACTCGGCGACGGGTCCGACCTCGACCCCGGCGGCGAGCAGCCGCTCCAGCGCCTCGTGCCCGGCCTCCAGCGGAACGTCGAGGACGTCGTGGACCATGCCCGTCGCGGTGATGAAGTTGGCCTGCGGCTGATGTCTCGCCCAGCGCTCGATCTGCCCGCGGTCCGTCGTGGACTGCGTCTGCCAGGCGAAGGAGACGGGGTGCCTGCCGGGGGTCGGACAGCCGACGCGGTTGCACGAACATCGGTAGTCGGCGGGGTACGCGGCCGGGGCGAGCGGCAGCCCGGCGGCGGCAGCGGCAAGCAGCAGGTCCTCGCGGTCCGCGTCGGGGACCCCGGTGTCCTTCGGTCCTCGCGCGGCTCCGAGCCAGCGCGAGATCAGACCGCCCGCCGCACGCCCCGCCGTACCGCTCCGCCCGCCGAAAAGGCGGCCCCGCTCCGCGCCCATCAATCCCCTCACCATCGCCGTCGAGCCACTGCTGTCGTGCCGAGTCCGGATGAACCTTGGACCAAAAGTGTCCCACCATCCTGCTCCTCGGGGGGCCACAGTCCACATCCGGGGTACGCGAGCGCGGCTGAGGGGCCGGTTCCGGGCCCCTGTCCTAGCGGCGGGGGCGGGCGCTGATTCCGTAGAGCGCGTACTCGACGAGGGTGTCCGCGTAGGCGTGGTCGAGGGGGCCGGTGTTCTGCAGCCAGCGCTGGGCGAGCGGCCCGGAGAACAGGTCGCGGGCGACGGTCGGATCGACGTCGGCGCGGACCTCGCCGGCGTCCTGCGCGGCGCGCAGCCGGGCCGCGTACAGGTCGAGCCCCGGCATGAGGAGCTTGGCGACAAAGTCCTCCGCGAATTCGCGGTTGGCGAGCCCCTCGGCGGCGAGCGCGCGGGCCGGCGCCTCGAAGGCGGGGTCCTTGAGCTCGTCGACGGTGGCGCGCAGCACCAGCTTGAGGTCGGCCTCGATGTCGCCGGTGTCCGGCAGGGAGTCGAGGTCGATCGGGTAGTCGGGGTGGTGGGCGGCGGCGGTCTCCTGGTTGCGCTCGCCGAGGTCGAGGAAGGCCTCCATGAGGACCTCGGCCTTCGAGCCCCACCACCGGTAGATCGTCTGCTTGCCGACACCGGCGCGGGAGGCGATGCCCTCGATGGTGGTGCGCTGGTAGCCGATCTCGCCGACGAGGGAGAGGGCGGCGTCGTAGATGGCACGGCGGGAACGCTCGCTGCGGCGGGTGGAGTCGGGTGCGGCCTTCTTCGCTGCCTGGCTCTGCGTGGACATGCTTCGAATGTAGCAGCGTACAAGCCGAGACGTACCGTCTCGTGAGCCCTTGACAAGACGGACCGTCTCGACCACAGGCGGGACCCGCGGCAATCCGTCCCGGAGGAGCGCGGTGCGCACGGCGCATCGTGATCAGGGCCAGTCGTGAACCACCCGTTCGGTTCACAGCCCGGAGGGCTCCTCCGGCCGCACCATGGGCTGCACCCAGCCCTGCGGTCGTGAGGAGCCCTCATTGAGTAATCCGCGCCTTGTCGAACGTCGCGCCACACCCCGGCGCTATCTCATGTGCCCACCGGCGCACTTCAAGGTCACGTACTCGATCAATCCGTGGATGGATCCGGCGAAACCCGTCGACGTCCCGCTCGCCGTCGCCCAGTGGGAGGACCTGCGGGATCGTTACCGCGGGCTCGGCCACACCGTGGAACTGCTCGACCCTCGCCCCGGCCTCCCCGACATGGTGTTCGCGGCGAACGGCGCGACCGTCGTGGACGGGCGGGTGCTCGGCGCCCGGTTCGCCCACCGCGAGCGGGAGGCCGAGGCCGCCGCGCACCTGGAGTGGTTCAGGGGGCACGGGTACGCGCAGGTGCACGAGCCCGTCCACGTCAACGAGGGCGAGGGCGACTTCGCCGTCACCGCCTCGTACGTCCTCGCGGGCCGCGGCTTCCGGGCCTCGCCGCTGTCGCACGGGGAGGCGCAGGAGTGTTTCGGGCGGCCGGTGATCGGGCTCGATCTGGTGGATCCGCGCTTCTACCACCTGGACACGGCGCTCGCCGTCCTCGACGACGCGGACGACTCCGTCATGTACTACCCGGAGGCGTTCTCGCCCGGCAGCCGCGCGGTGCTGCGGCGGATGTTCCCCGACGCGCTGATCGCCTCCGAGGCGGACGCGGTGGCCTTCGGCCTCAACGCCGTGTCGGACGGCCGGAACGTTCTGCTGCCGCAGGGGGCGGTGGGCTTGTTCGGGCCGCTTCGTGAGCGGGGGTTCGTGCCGGTGGGGATGGATCTGGGTGAGTTGTTGAAGGGGGGCGGGTCGGTGAAGTGCTGCACGCTCGAACTGCGTTGACCTGCACCGTGGCCGGGGTCGCGGGGCTCTGCCCCGGGCCCCGCGCCTCAATCGCCGGCGGGGCTTGAATATGCGTCGCCCCACTCCGCCTTCCTGGCCACGCGATAAGCGGCCCCGTGCTTCTTCGTCACCGTCACCCGGTCCAGAACTCCCTCCGGCTCGCACAGGTCGAGCAGTACCTGGCCCTTGCGGATCTGAGGCTTGCGGATCACGCGCGCGGGGGCCGGGGTCGGGGTGAAGCGGGTCGCGGCGACGTAGGCGAACTTCTCGTCCTCGTACGCCAGCGAACCGCCCTTGACCTGGCGGTGCAGTGAGGAGCGGGCCACGCGGGCCGAGAAGTGACACCAGTCCGTGCCGGGGACGATGGGGCAGGTGTCGCTGTGCGGGCAGGGCGCGGCCACCTGGAGCCCCGCCGCGACGAGGCGGTCGCGGGCCTCGATGACGCGCGCGTAGCCGTCCGGGGTACCGGGCTCGACGATCACCACGGCGCCGGTGGCGGCCCGCGCCGCGGCGTCGACCACGGTCGTACGGTCCGCCTCGGTCAGCTCCTTCAGGACGTAGGAGACGGTGACGAGCTCGGCCTCGGGCGCGTCGTGCACCCCGATGCGTCCGCGCTCCCACCGCACGGAGTCCGCCGTCCCGCCACCGGAAGCGGTCAGTTCGCGGCCGAGGTCGAGCGCGGGCTGCGACCAGTCGACGACCGTCGTGGTCCGCTCCCCCGGCCACACGTCCCGCGCAGCCCACACGGCCGCGCCCGTGCCGCCACCGATGTCCAGGTGGCTCGCGGGCGACCAGTCGGCGGCGGCGTCGAGCGCGTCGAGCGCGGAGCGCACCGCCTCGAACGTGGCCGGCATCCGGTACGCCGCGTACGCCACGACGTCCGCCCGCTCGCGCAGGATCGGGGCGTCGGTCGGGGTGGTGCCCCGGTAGTTCGCGATGAGCCGCTCGACGGCCTTCGCCGCCTGCGTGGGCGGGAGGCCGTCGACGAGCGCGGCGAGGCTGGACCGGAGGGTGTCGGAGGTCGACTGGAGCGGGGCGTTCACCCCGTGATTCTACGAAGTGGTGGACACCGCTCCGGGCCCCGCGTCAGACGACGGCCCGCGCCAGGCGGTTCGCCGCCGCGACCCGTGGCGCGTTGTCCGGCACCCGGCGCCGTGGATGCACCGTGTTCGCGAGCAGGACCAGGAACGTGTCGGTGGCCCGGTCGACGACCAGGGACGTGCCCGTGAAGCCGGTGTGGCCCGCCGCGCCCCGGCCCGCCAGCTCCCCCATGAACCACGGCTGGTCGATCCGGAAGCCGAGGCCGGGCGGGGACAGCATCAGGTCGACGAAGTCGGGGCCGAGGATGCGGGCCGTGCCGTAGGAGCCGCCGGTGAGCAGGGTGCGGCAGAGCACGGCCAGGTCGTGGGCCGTCGAGAACAGTCCCGCGTGTCCGGCCACGCCGCCGAGCGCCGCGGCGTTCTCGTCGTGCACCTCGCCGCGCAGCATGCCCCGGTCGGCCTTGGCCCAGGGGCGGCGCTGGTCCTCGGTCGCGGCGGCGTCGGGGCGCGGCCCGTACGACGTGCCGGTCATGCCGAGGGGGCGGGTGATGCCCTCGCGGATCAGGACGTCGAGGGTGCGGCCCGTGACGCGCTCCAGGACCTGCTGGAGCAGCAGCATGTTCAGGTCGGAGTACAGGTACGTGCCCGGCTGCGACAAGGGCTCCTCCGCGCGCAGCATCGCCGTGCGGGCGGCCGCGTCGGGGGCGTCGTACAGCGGGAGTTCGGGGCGCAGGCCGGAGGTGTGGGTGAGCAGTTCGCGGATCGTGATGCCGTGCCGGGCGGCGGCCGTGAACTCGGGGACGTAGGCGCCGACCTTCGCGTCGATGCCGAGTCTGCCGCGCTCGATCTGCTGCACGGCGGCGATCGACGTGCAGAGCTTGGTGAGCGAGGCCAGGTCGAAGGGGGTGTCCACCGTCACCGGGACGCGGGCCGCGAGCGGCAGCTCGACTCCCGTGTCCGTCCTCTCGTCGTACACCGCGTACCGCACCGCCCAGCCGCACGCGACCTCCGCCGCGATCACCGGGCCGCGGCCCGCGAGCAGGACGGCACCGCCGCACCAGGGGCTCGGGCCTTCGGGGAGTCGGCGCACGTCGGCGACGAGCCCGGCGAGCTGTTCCGCGTCGAGTCCCGCCCGCTCGGGGGTGCCGTGGCGCAGTCGTGGCGCGTTCAGCGCTGAGCCACCTCCCCCGCCGTGCGCTGCTGCCAGGGGCGGCACAGGGTGACGAAGGCGAGCGCCGCGACGATCCCGCAGACGAGCTGGACCAGGGCCATCGGGACGGCCGTGTGCTCGCCCGCGATGCCAACGAGCGGGGAGGCGATCGCGCCGATCAGGAACGAGGACGTGCCGAGCAGCGCCGAGGCGGAGCCCGCCGCGTGCGGGGTGCGCATGAGGGCGAGGGCGTTGGTGTTGGGCGTGGTCAGCGCCATCGACGCCATGAGGACGAAGAGGCCGGTGGCCACGGGCGCGAGGCCGAGTGCCTCGGGGGTGCCGAAGACGCCGGTCGCGGCCAGCAGGAGGAAGGTGGCGGAGAGGACGACCAGGGTGAGGCCGATGCCGAGCACCTTGTCGAGGTTGACCCGGCCGACGAGCACCTTGCCGTTGAGCTGGCCGACGGCGATCAGACCGATGGAGTTGAGCCCGAACAGGAGGCTGAACGTCTGCGGGGACGCCCCGTAGATCTCCTGGATCACGAACGGGCTGGCGCTGACGTACGCGAAGAGCGCGGCGAACGCGAAGCCGCCGACGATCGTGTAGCCGAGGAAGACGCGGTCGGCGAGCAGTCCGCGCATCGTGCGCAGGGCCTCCATGGTGCCGCCGCCGTGCCGCCGCTCGGGCGCGAGGGTCTCCGGCAGGAACTTCCACACGACGGCGGTGAGCGCGATGCCGATGCCGGTGAGCACGACGAAGACGCCGCGCCAGTCGGTGAACCGCAGGATCTGCCCGCCGATCAGCGGCGCGACGATCGGGGCGATGCCGGAGATCAGCATCAGGGACGAGAAGAACCTCGCCATCGCGACGCCGTCGTACAGGTCGCGGACCACGGCCCGCGCGATCACGATGCCCGCCGAGCCCGCGAGCCCCTGCATCAGCCGGAAGGCGATGAGCAGGCCGGCGTCCGGTGCGAAGGCGCAGATGGCGGTGGCCACGATGTAGATCAGCAGGCTGACGATCAGCGGCCTGCGCCGGCCCCACTTGTCGCTCATCGGGCCGACGACGAGCTGCCCGAGCGCCATGCCGGTCAGGCACGCGGTGAGGGTGAGCTGGGCGGTGGCGGCCGAGGTGTGCAGCACCTCGGTGACCTCCGGCAGGGCCGGGAGGTACATGTCCATGGACAGGGGTGGTACGGCGGTCAGACCGCCGAGGATGAAGGTGACCAGGAGGCTGGCTCCGGCCCCGACTGCCGCCTTGGGAAGGTGGGTTGGGGCTGCGGCGCGGACCTCATCGGCCGCGTTGCGCCCCGTGGTGCTCCCGGTGGAACATCCGCTGTCCTTCATCCCGCTGCCCCTCGTTTCCCTTCGTCTCTCCCGGCCACCTGTGCGATTCCCTATGCTCTCAGCTCGGTGGTGCGGTCGAGACCAATTTCTGGAGTGGGTGGGGCACGATGGCGAAGCAGGTGCGCTGGGGAATTCTCGCGACGGGAGGGATCGCCGCGTCGTTCACGGCCGATCTGCTGGACCTGCCGGACGCCGATGTGGTGGCGGTGGCCTCGCGGACGGACGCCTCGGCGAAGGCGTTCGCGGAGCGGTTCGGGATCGACCGGGCGTACGGCGACTGGGCCTCGCTCGCCGCGGACGAGGACGTGGACGTCGTGTACGTGGCGACGCCGCACGCCGCGCACCGGGAGGCGGCCGGGCTCTGCCTGGAGGCGGGGCGCGCGGTGCTGTGCGAGAAGGCGTTCGCGCTGAACGCGCGGGAGGCGGCGGAGCTGGTGACGCTGGCGCGCTCGCGGAGCGTGTTCCTGATGGAGGCCATGTGGATGTACTGCCATCCGCTGGTGCGGCGGCTGAAGGCGCTGGTCGACGACGGGGCGATCGGTGAGGTGCGCACGGTGCAGGCCGACTTCGGGCTCGCCGGACCGTTCCCGCCCTCGCACCGGCTGCGCGATCCGGAGCAGGGCGGGGGCGCGCTCCTGGACCTCGGGGTGTACCCGGTGTCGTTCGCGCAGCTGATCCTCGGAGAGCCCTCGCGGGTGACGGCGTCCGCGCAGCTCTCCGAAGAGGGCGTCGACCTCCAGACCGGGATGCTGCTGTCGTGGGACAGCGGGGCGCACGCGCTGCTGCACTGCGCGATCAACGCGGGTACGGGTGTGACGGCCTCGGTGACCGGCTCCGCCGGGCGGATCGACGTACCGGACGGGTTCTTCTGTCCGGAGCGGTTCGTGCTGCACCGGGACGGGCGGGATCCGGAGGAGTTCACGGCGGCGCCCGAGGACGGGCCGCGCGATTCGATGCGGCACGAGGCGATCGAGGTGACGCGGCGGATCCGGGCGGGCGACACCGAGTCGCCGCTGGTGCCGCTGGACGGTTCGCTCGCCGTGATGCGGACGCTCGACGCCGTCAGGGAACGGGTCGGCGTCCGCTATCCCGGCGAGCGGTGAGGGCGCCTACGCGGGCTTGAGCCCGGGCTCCCCGACGGCGGTCACGAAGGATGCCGCCGTCGTGAGGGCGGCCCCCGGCGTCGTCACCGCGGACACCGTCTTGAAGTCGGCGCGCGCCGCCTCCTGGCCCAACTCCACGGTCACGTAACCGCGCTGGCCGTTGTAGTGCTTCATGTGCGGGTTGCGGGCGAGGTAGCCGGCCCAGTTGGACGGCTTGGCGGAGCCGTCCTTGCCGCTGGTGATCGAGGTGGTGACGATCTCGGTGCCGACCGTGCGCGAGTCCTGGTCGGCGGCGTCCCGCTTGATGTCCATGGCGTACGAGACGTGGACGTCGCCGGTGAGGACCATCAGGTTCTCGACGCGGGCGGCGTCCGCGCCCTTGAGGATCCGCTCGCGGGAGGCCGGGTAGCCGTCCCAGGAGTCCATGGAGAGCGTGGTGTTGCCCGCGGTCGGGCTGTTGCGGCGGGAGAAGGTGACCTGCTGCGGCACGACGTTCCACAGGGCCCGCGAGTCGCGCCAGCCGTCGGTCAGCCAGCGCTCCTGGGTGAAGCCGGGCAGCGTCTGCGAGGCGGCCTCGGAATCGGGCGTCGGGGTCTTCCAGCCGTCGCCATTGGCCTGGTCGGTGCGGTACTGGCGGGTGTCGAGGATGTCGAACTGGGCGAGCCGGCCCCAGTGCAGCCGCCGGTAGAGCTTCATGTCGGGGCCGCTCGGCACCTGCGGGCGGCGCAGCGGCTGGTTCTCCCAGTACGCGCGGTACGCGGAGGCGCGGCGCAGCAGGAACTCCTCGGGCGGGTTGCCGTTCTCGTCGGTGTCGCCCGCGTAGTTGTTCTCGGTCTCGTGGTCGTCCCAGGTGACGACGAAGGGGTGCGCGGCGTGCGCGGCGCGCAGGTTCTCGTCGCTCTTGTAGAGGGCGTACCGCAGCCGGTAGTCCTCCAGCGTCATCGTCTCCCGGTTGAAGACGTCGGGCAGGACGCGGTCGGTGTAATTGCGGGCGCCGCCGACGGACGTGACGGCGTACTCGTAGAGGTAGTCGCCGAGGTGGAAGACGACGTCGACGTCGTCCTGCGCCAAGTGCTCGTACGCGGTGTAGTACCCGTCGTGGTACGCCTGGCAGGACACGGCGGCGAGCGTGAGCGCGGATGTCTTCGCGCCGGTGGCGGGCGCGGTGCGGGTGCGGCCCGTGGGGCTGACCCAACTGCCCGTACGGAAGCGGTAGTAGTACACGCGCCCGGCGGCGAGCTTGTCGACCTCGACGTGCACGGTGTGGTTGTACTCGGGGTGCGCGGTGGCGGTGCCGCGCCGCACGACGCGCCGGAACTTCTCGTCGAGCGCCAGCTCCCACGCCACCTCGACACGGGCGGCGGGCAGCCCGCTGCCGGTCTCGTACGGGGACGGGGCGAGCCGCGTCCACAGCAGCACGGAGCCGGGGAGCGGGTCGCCGGAGGCGATGCCGAGGGTGAACGGGTCGCTCTTGATCTTCCGGGCGTCGAGCTCGGCGGCGGCCGCGGTGCCGGCGGTCGGCAGATTGGTCGCGAAGGCGAGCGCGGCGGCGGCGCCGGTGACGGTGAGGAATCTTCTGCGGCCCAAGTGCTGGGCCGCGACACGGAGTTCGGGTGCGTGCTGCGGTATGCGGGGCATGAAGCGTTATTGGAGTGGCCGGGGACGACGTCCGACTGTCACGTACACAACAGCCACATGGCGGAGCGATGATCTCCGCGTGGCCGCCCCACCCGTACGCTGCGGCCTCATGAACGAACAGCAAACAAGCCGGACGGACTCGAACGCGCGCACCGCCGTCGTCACCGGGGCGGGCTCCGGCATCGGCCGGGCCGTCGCCCTCGAACTGCTCCGTGCGGGCTGGCGGGTGGCCCTCGCGGGCCGCCGCACCGAGACGCTGGAGGAGACCGCGGGCCTCGCCCCGGACGCCGAGTCCCTCGTGGTCCGCGCCGACGTGTCGGACGCCGAGGCCGTGGCGGCCCTCTTCGCCGCCGTCCGCGAGCGCTTCGGCCGACTCGACCTGCTCTTCAACAACGCGGGCACGTTCGGCCCCGGCGGCGTCGGCATCGAGGACCTCGACTACGCGGCGTGGCGGCACGTCGTCGACGTCAACCTCAACGGGGCGTTCCTGTGCGCGCAGGCCGCGTTCCGGCAGATGAAGGAGCAGGACCCGCAGGGCGGCCGGATCATCAACAACGGCTCCATCTCGGCGCACGCGCCGCGCCCGCACTCGATCGCGTACACGACGACGAAGCACGCCCTGACCGGCCTGACGAAGTCGCTCTCCCTCGACGGCCGCCCGTACCGGATCGCCTGCGGGCAGATCGACATCGGCAACGCGGCGACCGACATGACCGAGCGCATGCAGTCCGGGATCCTCCAGGCGAACGGGGAGCTGGCGGCGGAGCCGGTGATGGACGTCGCGGACGTGGCCCGCACGGTGCGGCACATGGCGGAGCTGCCGCTCGACGCCAATGTCCAGTTCGCGACGGTCCTGGCGACGAACATGCCGTACATCGGCCGGGGCTGAGGTCCGCCTTCCGGTTTCCCCCGCCCCCCGCTGTGCGGACTTGATCAACTGAACTAGGGTCACTCGAACGGGCCCGCGCACCGCGTGCGGGCCGCACGAGTACCGGACGGTGAGGTCATGACCTGCTCACGTTTTCGTACGACTCGTAAGTCCCGCTCCGGCCGCCTCGACCTGGGGCTGCTCGCGCTGCGCGTCGGCACCGGAGGGGTGCTGGCCGCGCACGGCGCGCAGAAGCTGCTCGGCTGGCTCGGCGGCGGCGGTCTTTCCGGCACGGCCGCCGGCATGGAGGCCATGGGGTACCACCCGCCGAAGGCGAGCGCCGTCGCCGCCGGGCTCGGGGAGGCGGGCGGCGGGGCGCTGCTCGCGCTCGGCCTCGCGACGCCGGTGGGCGGGGCGGCCGCCGCCGGGACCATGGCGGGCGCGGCCGCGGTGCACGCCCCCAACGGGTTCTTCGCACAGAACGGCGGCTACGAGTACGCGGCGTTCCTCGGCTTCGTCGCGGCGGGCCTCTCGGTGACCGGCGCGGGCCGCTACTCCCTGGACCACGCGCTCGGCCACCGCCTCGACCGGCACTGGATGGTCCCCGCGGCGCTCGTCGGGGCGGGCGCGGCGGCGCTGGCCGTGGTGTCGTCCCGCAACAAGCAGGTGGCCGCCCGGCAGGAGGAGTCGGAGGAGGAATAACCTCGTCGTCCGTGACTACGGACGACGACGACAACCTGTGGGCGACGGTCGGCCGCCTGCGCGCCTGGCTCGACGACACCAACGAGCGCCCGCCCGGGGAGGCGCTGCTCCTGCGCGTGCTGAAGCTCTCGGAGGAGGTCGGCGAGGTCTCCGAGGCGGTGATCGGCGCGGTCGGCCAGAACCCGCGCAAGGGCGTCAGCCACTCGTGGGGTGACGTCGAGTCGGAGCTGTGCGACGTGATCGTGACGGCGATGGTCGCGCTCGGCACCCTGACCCCCGACGCACGGGGGACGCTGCGCTCGCACGTGGCGAAGGTCGCGGAACGTTCGCTGGGCGGGTCGAGCCCCTCCGGCGGTTGAGGAGCGGGGTCCGGGGCAGAGCCCCGGGACGCCACCCCGTGAGGCCGAACGCCTACAGCCGCCCCAGCCTGCGCAGCAGCGGCACCACCTGCCCACCGACCGCCGGCGCGAGCCGCACGCCGTCCCGGCCGTCGGTCCACCGCAGCGCGGCCAGCTCCGCGGCGGGGGCCGGGGCGCCGGACAGCGTGGCGGCGAAGACCACCATCCGCATGGGCACCCCCTCCAGCGCCGCCACGTCCTCCACCACGGCGAGCCGCTCGATGCCGAGCGGCTTGACGCCGAGCTCCTCGTCCAGCTCCCGGGCCAGCGTCTCCTCGGCGCTCTCCCCCGGCTCGGGCTTCCCGCCCGGCAGGTAGAAGACGTCGGGCGCGGCCTGCTTGCTGACGACGAGCAGCCGGCCGTCCTCCACGACGGCGGCGGCGACCACGTCCATCACTGTTTCCTCGTGCATGCGACCATTCTCGTGTCCACGCCCGTGTGCCCCCGCACCCGCCGAGGGCCGCAGGTGAACGGTTACCATCGCCGCCATGACTGACAGGCACCGAAGCTCCGAACTCCCGCGCCTGGGTGTGGCCATCGTCACCATGGGCAACCGGCCCAAGGACGTCGAGGCGCTCCTGGAATCGGTGGCCAAGCAGGATGCGGTGCCGACCCGCGTCGTCATGATCGGCAACGGCGCGCCGCTGCCCGCCTACACCGGCTACCCCTTCGAGGTCACGACGGTCGAGCTGGACGACAACCTCGGCTGCCCCGGCGGCCGCAACGTCGCCCTCGCCCGCCTGCGCGAGTTCGGCGACGTGGACGTGGCGGTCGAGCTGGACGACGACGGGCTGCTCGTCGACGCCGACGTGTTCTCCACCATTCAGCGCCTGTACGCCGCCGACCCGGAGCTCGGCGTCGTCGGCTTCCGCATCGCCGACGAGCTCGGCGAGACCCAGCGCCGCCACGTCCCGCGCCTGCGCGCCAAGGACCCGATGAAGCGCGGTCTCGTGACCGCGTTCCTCGGCGGCGGCCACGCCTTCTCGATGGAGATGCTCGCCGAGACCGGCGACTGGCCCGCCGACTTCTTCTTCACCCACGAGGAGACCGACCTCGCCTGGCGCGCCCTCGACGCCGGCTGGAAGGTGCTGTACGAGCCGGCCCTGCTGCTCCAGCACCCGAAGACGTCCCCGGCCCGGCACGCCGTCTACTACCGGATGACCGCAAGGAACCGGGTGTGGCTGGCCCGCCGCCGCCTCCCCCTGCCGCTGATCCCGCTGTACCTGGCGGTGTGGACGGGGATCACGCTGCTGCGTACGAGGTCGCTCGGCGGCCTGCGCGCCTGGGCAGGCGGCTTCGCCGAGGGCGTGCGCGCCTCCGCGGGCGAGCGCCGCCCGATGCGCTGGCGGACGGTGTGGCGCATGACGCGGCTCGGCCGCCCGCCGCTGATCTGACACGCGACGGACGGCCGGGGGCCGACGGTCAGGACCGCGTACGCCGCCTGCGCGTGGCGTACACCGTGCCCGCACCCGCGGCGGCGATCAGCGCGGCGGCCGCGGCCGGCGGACCGGCCGGGACGCCGGCGCCGGTCGCGGCGAGCGAACCGCCGGTGGTGGAGCCGGTGCCGCCCGTGGTCGAGCCGGCCCCCGTACCGGCGCCACCGGTCGTGGCCGAAGTGCCGCCGCTCGCAGCGCCGTTGGAGCCCGCGGGAAGCGCGGCGTCCTCGTCGAGGGAGACGGCCGCGGTGACCGGGTCGAGCGCGGCGCCCGCCTCGTAGAAGCCGCCGAAGGCCTTGGCCCCGTCGGCGGTGAGGGTGGCGGCGGCGCCGTCCAGCTCGACGACGTCGTCCTTCGCGGTCAGGTCACCGGAGCCGAGCTTCAGGGTGGCCACGGTCAGCCCGTCGTACGTGGAGACCTTGCCGGTCTCCCGGTCCTTGCTGGAGACGTCGGCGACGAGCTTGCCGCTGCTCCCGTCCGCCGTGACGCGCAGCCCGCTGAACTGCAGGTCGAGGGCGTACGCGCCGTCCTCCTGGTGGCCGAGGAAGCGGACCTTGCCGGCGAACTTCGCGTCCAGCGACCTGGCGTCGGCGTCGTAGTTGCCGCTCGCGTCGCCGAACCGGTAGCCCGAGCCGTTCTTGCCCGCGCCGCCGGAGAGTTCGACCTTGCCCTTGGCGATGGGGCCGGTGACGTAGGTACGGAAGGACTCCTTGACGCCCCAGTCCAGGTTCCCGTCAACGATCTCGCCGGAGACGGCCGCGTCGGCGGCCTTGGTCGCGGACGCGCTCGGCTTTCCGGTCGGCGTCGCGGTCTTCGTGGGCTTCGGCTCCGTGGTGGCCGTGTCGGTCGGCGACGGCGACTTCGTCGGTGACTGGCTCGGCGCGGGCGTGGTCGGGGCGGAGGCCGCGGTGACGGTCAGCGTCGCCGGGTCGAGGGCGGTGCCCTCCTCGTACATGCCGTTGAACGCCTCGGCGCCGTCGGCGGTCAGCGTCGCCGGGATGTCCTTGAAGGTCATGGCGCCGCCCGCGCCCTGGCCCGGCTTCACGGCGGACAGGTCGAGCGTGGCGAACTCGATGTCGTTCCGCGTCGTGCCGTTGAGGGTGACGTCGGCGTCGATGTGGCCGGTCGTGCCGGAGGTCACCACGTTCACGTCGGCGACCTTGATGTCGAAGCCGTGCGCGGTGGAGGAGAACCGGACGGCGCCCTTGAAGCCGGTGTCCGTGCCGTGCGTCGCCGTGTCGTACGTGCCCGTGCCCTCGCCGAAGGTGAAGGCGCCGTTGTCGGCGGCCTGCGTCGCCCCGTCGGTCGCCTCGATCTTCCCGAGGGCGATGCCGGTGACGTACTTGCGGAAGGACTGCTTGATGCCCCAGTCGAGGGTGCCGTCCTTCAACTCGACACCCGGCGCGGCCTTTTCGGCGGCGAAGGCGGGCAGGCTCAGCGCGCCGCTGCCGAGCACGACGGCGGTGGCGGCGGCGAGGGCTATCGGGTGTCTGGTGATCGGGTTTCCGGTGCGGGACATCTGCTTCTTACCTCAACTCTTCGAGTGGGAGCGTCTTCGAGTGGGAGCGTCTTCGAGTGGGAGCGCCCGTTCAGGGACGCGGGGAGTTCAGGGACGCGGGGAGTTCAGGGACGCGGGGAGCGGCGCGAGCGGAGGACCAGGAATCCGGCGCCGGCGAGCACGAGGGCCACGACGGCGACGATCCCGGACACCGCGCCCGCGGAGAGCCCCGAACTGTCGGCCGCCGAGGCGGACGTGGCCTTCGGGGCGGCGGAGCTCTTGGCCGGGCCGGGCGAGGCGGAGCTGCCGAGGTCCGGCAGCGCGGGCAGTTCGGCGTCGGCGTCGAACGCGACGGCCAGGGAGACCGGGTCCATCGCGGCGCCCTCTCGGTACATCCCGCCGAAGGCCTTCGCCCCGGCGGCGGTGAGCTTCGCCGGAGCCTCGTCGACGCGTACGAGGCCGTCCTTCGCGGCGAGTTCGTCGACGTCGAAGGTCACGAGGGCGGTGTTCTTGCGGGTGCTCCCCTCGCCGGTGACGTCGGCGCGCAGCGTCCCCTTGCCGTCGGCGACGTCGACGGTCGGGTCCGCGAACTTCACGTCGAGCCCGTGCTTGCCCGTGAACCGCACGGATCCGGTGAACCCGGCGTCCAGGGTCTGCTTCTTCTTGTCGTACGTCCCCTCCCCCCTGGGGAAGCGGAACAGCGCGCCGCCGTCCTGCGCCCCGTCGGTGAGCTTCCACTCGCCCCGGGCGATGTCCCCGGTGACGTACTCGCGGAAGGTGCGGCGCACACCCCAGTCGACGGCTCCGTCCCGGACGGTGCCGGTGTCGGCCTCCTTCGCCTTCCCGGCCTTCTTGGTGGCCGTGGCGGAGGGGGACGTCCCGGGCTTCTTCCCGGACTCGGCCTTCTTGGGTTCGACGTCGGCGGACAGGCTGACCGGGTCGAGCGCGGTGCCCGCCGTGTAGTAGCCGGCGAAGGACGTGGCGCCCTGCGAAGTGAGCGTGGCGGGCAGGTTGTTGAGGGTGACGGCGTCGCCGTCGCCCTTCATGTCGATCCCGCCGAGGGAGAGGGAGGCGAAGGGCACCTGACGGGACGACGTGACCGCCCCTGTGCCCTTCGCCTTGCTCACGACATCGACGTAGAGCGTCCCGCTGCCGCCCGCGATGCGGACGCTCGGGTTGCTGATCGTCATGTCGAGTTCGTGCGAACCGTCGTCCTTCTTGTGCCCGACGAAGTGCACTCCGCCGGAGAACGAGGAGGTGAAGGCGCCGGTCGAACCGTCGTAGCCGCCGCTGGCCGAGTGGAAGCGGAAGCGGCTCGCGCCGACGGTCGCCGCTCCCCCGGTCAGGGTGTAACTGCCCTTCGCGATGGGCCCGGTGATGTAGCTCTGGAAGGACGACTTCACGCCCCAGTCGAGCCGGCCGCCCTGCACGGTGCGGGTCGCGGCGTGCGCTCCGGCGGCCGGGAGCAGGGCCGCGAGCAGGCTCGTGAACAGGGTGACGGCGAGGACGCGTATCGGTGCGCGTCGGGACATGACGGTTCCTCCGGGACTCCAGCACCAGACGCCACCAGACCCCTGGTGACTTAGGTAAGGCTAACCTAAACTATGATCGCCTCTGCCAACAGCCCCTCCGCTCACGACAGGACGGTCCCCGCGTGCCGACGCCAGCCGCTCCCGCCCCGCCCGCCACCCGACGGACGGGCGTGCTGATCTCCGTACTCGTCGCCGTCCTCGCCCTGTTCGCCACGGCCTGCGGCGGCGGCTCCGCGAAGACGGGCGTGGCCGGATCCGACGGCGGGGCTGAGGCGTCCGCGACCTCGAACCGCCTCGAACCGCTCGCCCCGACGCCTGAGCCGAAGCTGCCGGCCACCGTCGCCTCGGCCGACGGGAAGAAGATCACCGTGCGGCGGGCCGACCGGATCGTGCCGCTGTCCGGCAGCCTCAGCGAGATCGCCTTCACGCTCGGTCTCGGCAAGCGGGTCGTGGCGCGGGACATCACGGCCACGTTCGACCAGGCGAAGAAGCTGCCGGTGGTCACCCGCAATCACGACGTCTCGGCGGAGAACGTCCTGTCGCTCGAGCCGGACCTTGTTCTCGCCGAGACGACCTCGGGCCCCGAGGAGGCGATGGAGCAGATCCGCGACGCGGGCGTCCCGGTGGTCGTGATCGACCCGGCGAAGGACCTCGCCGACGTCGGCACCCGCATCCAGGCGGTCGCGGACACGCTCGGAGTACCTTCGGCGGGGCGGGAGTTGACGAAGCGTTCGGAGGACCGGATCGCGGCCGTGCAGAAGGACATCCCCGCCGGACGCGGCGACAAGCCCCGCGTCGCCTTCCTGTACCTGCGCGGCTCGGCCTCCGTCTACCTCATCGGCGGCAGGGAGTCCGGCGCGGGCTCACTGCTTGAGGCGGCGGGCGCGGTCGACGCGGGCGCGGAGTCCGGCCTGAAGAAGGACTTCACCGCGATCACCAGCGAGGCCCTGGCGAAGGCGGCGCCGGACGCGATCCTCGTCATGACCAAGGGCCTCGACTCCGTCGGCGGCATCGACGGTCTGGTGAAGATCCCCGGTGTGGCCGAGACCCCGGCGGGCGTCGACCGCAGGGTGGTCTCGGTCGACGACGGCGTGCTCCTCAACTACGGCCCGCGCACGGACCAGGTGCTGCGGTCGATCGTGGAGCAGCTGTACGGGAAGGGCGGGGCGTGACATGGCAGCGACGGTGACGAAGCCGACGGCGCCCGAGGCGCGGCCCACCGGACCACATCCGCAACGACGCGGCAGAAGCAGGCTTCTGACGCTCTGTCTGGCCTCGGCCCTGGTGGTGCTCGCCCTGGCCTCGGCCGGGATCGGGGCGTACGACATCGCGCCCGGCGACGTCCTCGGGTCGGTGCAGCACCGGCTCGGCCCGGGTGGTGCGGCTCTCGACCGGGTCGGTGAGTCGGTGCTGTGGAACGTACGCCTTCCCCGCGTCGTCCTCGCCCTCCTCGTCGGCGCCTCGCTCGGCTGCGCGGGCGCGCTCATGCAGGGCGTGTTCGGCAATCCGCTCGCCGAGCCTGGCGTCATCGGCATCTCGTCGGGCGCGGCGGTCGGCGCGGTCGCCTGCATCGCGCTCGGCCTGGACTTCTTCGGTACGTGGACCATCACGGCCTGCGCGTTCGTGTCGGGCCTCGCGACGGTCCTGATCGTCTACGTGATGTCCCGCTCGGGCGGCCGCACGGAGGTCGTCACGCTCATCCTCACGGGCATCGCCGTGAACGCCTTCGCGGGCGCCCTGATCGGCCTGTTCCTCTCCTACGCCGACGCCGCGGCCGTCAACCAGATCACGTTCTGGCAGCTCGGCTCGCTGGCACAGGCGACCTGGCCGAAGGTGCTGGCAGTCCTGCCTTGCGCGGCGCTCGGCCTGCTGGTGGCACCCTTCTACTCCCGCAAGCTGGACCTGCTCTCGCTCGGCGAACGCCCCGCCCGGCACCTGGGCGTGGACGTCGAGAAGCTCCGGATCACACTCATCCTGGTCATCGCGCTTCTCACGGCGGCGGCCGTGGCGGTGTCGGGCGTCATCGGCTTCGTGGGCCTGGTGATCCCGCACCTGCTGCGCATGCTGGCGGGCCCCGGCCACCGCTTCCTGGTCCCCGGCAGCGCCCTCGGCGGCGCCGCCGTCCTGGTCGCCGCCGACCTCGCGGCCCGCACGGTGGCGGCCCCCGCCGAACTCCCCATCGGGGTGCTCACCGCCCTGACCGGCAGCCCGTTCTTCTTCTGGCTGCTGCGCCGCACCCGCCGCAAGCAAGGAGGCTGGGCATGACGACCCGGTGGAGAACGCGCCGCCGCGCCCTTCCCGAGCGGTACGAGGCCGGGGACACGGTCGCCGAGGCCCGCGACCTGCACGTGCACCTGGGCGGCAGGCCCGTCCTGGCCGGCGTCGACCTGGATGTGCGGGCGGGTGAGGTGCTGGCCCTGGTCGGGCCCAACGGGGTAGGCAAATCCACCCTGTTGGCGGCGCTGGCGGCGGACCTTCCGGCCGCCTCCGGTGAGCTGCGCGTCCACGGGCGCCCGGCCGACGCCTGGACCCCGGCCGAACTGGCGCTGCGCCGCTCCCTGTTGCCCCAGTCGGCGACGCTCTCCTTCCCGTTCCCGGTGGCGGACGTCGTCCGGATGGGCCGGGCGCCGTGGGCGGGCACGGAGCGCGAGGACGAGGACGACGCGGCCGTCGCGGCGGCGCTCGCGGCGACGGAGACCGGGGCCTTCACCGCCCGCCCCTTCTCCGCCCTGTCCGGCGGCGAGCGCGCCCGCGTGGCCCTGGCCAGGATCCTCGCCCAGCGCGCGGCGCTGCTGCTCCTGGACGAGCCGACGGCCGCCCTCGACCTGCGCCACCAGGAACTGGTCCTGCGGGTGTGCCGGGAACGGGCCGCCGAAGGCGACGCGGTGGTCGTCGTCCTGCACGACCTGGGCCTGGCCGCCGCGCACGCCGACCGGGTGGCGGTGCTGAGCGGCGGCCTTGTCACGGCGGCGGGCCCGCCCGCGGAAGTCCTCGAAGGGCCGCTGCTCAGCGACGTGTACCAGCACCCGGTCGAGGTGCTGCCGCATCCGCGGACCGGGGCACCTCTGGTGGTGCCGGTGCGGCCGTGACTGGTTGGCTGTGCCCATGGTCGTCGTCATCACGAGCGTCATAGCGGTCCTCGGCACCCTGTTGGGCGCGGGCCTGAGCCACGTACTGCAGGGCCGAACGGCCGCGCGCGGCCAGGACTTCGCGCGCGCCGAGCGGCTGCGGCAGGAACGCATAGACGCCTACTGCGCGTTCGGCGGGGCGCTCGCCAACTACCGGCGCGGGCAGCTGGATTACTGGTTCCGCCGCCATGACGGACGTACCGACGACTCGACGGGCGTGCACGAACTGCGGCGCGAGGCACAGCGGTTGCGGGCCGCCGCGATGGAGGCGCTGTTCCGGGTGCAACTGCTCACCGACGCCCCGCCGCTGACCGATCTCGGCCGGGAGGCGCTCGAAGCGGTGGAGCGCATCACGACAGCCGCGGACCGCGACGAACTGGCGGGGCTGCGGGAGCGGTCCCGCGCCCTCATCCATGACTTCGTCAGCGCGTCCCGCCCCCACGTGAACCCGGTCGCCTAGCGCCTCAGATCGACTCCAGGCTCCGCCCGGTGGTGCGCGGCCCGAGCAGCCGCACGTTCAGACACAGCACCAGCATCAGCACGCCCGAGCCGATGAACACCGCGTTCGCGCCCAGGTCTTCGAGCACGTCGATCGCGACGAACGGCAGCACCACCGAGGTCAGCCGGGACAGCGAGTAGGCGATGCCGATGGCGCTGGAGCGCAGGCCCGTCGGGAAGATCTCGGTCTGGTAGACGTGGAAGGCGTTCGAGAAGACGTTGGAGCACACGGTGAGCAGGAAGCCCGCGCCGACGATCAGCCAGGACGCCTCCGCGAACCCGAAGACCAGGCCGAACCCGGCGATCCCGAGCGCCGACAGGATGATGAGCGTGCGCCGCTCGATCCGGTCGATCAGCGGCACGGACAGCGCCGAGCCCACCGGGTAGCCGAGGTAGCTGAGGGCCGCGTACGAGAGCGACTCGGTGACGGTGTGCCCCTTGGCCTGGAGCACGACGGGGGCCAGCGAACCGAAGCCGTAGTAGCCGACGGTCTGCAGGATCTGGAAGATCCACCACATGACGGTACGGCGGGCGTAGGGGGCCTTGAACATGCGGCTGAGCGGCACCGTGGTCGACGTCTCGGGGCTCTGCCCCGGACCCCGCCGGCTCTCGTCCGACGGCGGGGCTTGATCGGGCTCGACCTGAGAGGCGATGTCCCGCACCACCGCGTCCGCCTCGGCCGTCCGACCGCGCGAGGCCAGCCAGCGCGGCGACTCCGGCAGCCGGGTCCGCAGCACCTGGATGAACGCGGCGCCGAGCGCGCCCCCGACGAGCAGCCACCGCCACCCGTCGATCCCGAACAGCTCGTGCTTGGCGACGAGCCGCGCGCCGAGCAGCGCCGCGACGGGCACGCCGACGAAGCCGAGGGTGTACGCCCAGGCGATGTAGCGGCCGCGCACCTTGCGCGGCAGGAATTCCGCCAGGTACGTGTCGACCAGCACCAGTTCGGCGCCGAGGCCGAGGCCCGCGAGGAACCGCAGCACGGACAGCTGGGTCGCGTCCTGGGCGAAGGCGCAGGCGAGCGAGAACAGCGAGTAGAGCCCCAGGTTGACCAGGAACATCTTCCGCCGCCCGAACCGGTCGGCGAGCACGGACAGCACATTGGCGCCGACGAACATGCCCAGGAACCCGGACGCGATCAGCCACGACTTCTCGGTGCCGGACAGCTCCCAGGACTCGGCGAGCGCGGCGGCGAGCACGCCGCCGAGGAACACCTCGTAGAGATCGAAGAAGGCCCCTACGCCGACGATCGCGGTCAGCCGGCGATGCCAGGGCCCGACGGGCAGCCGGTCCAATCGCTGTACGGGATCGGCCACTTCGTCCGTTTCCGGGGCGGCCCCGGCCATGTCGTGCGTGCTCACGCGGTCAAATTAACTGCACGTGACACGCAAATGGAAGACCTGTTTCACCCGCTGGGAAAGCGGCGCCCGAAAAGCGGAGAAGGAGAAGGGGCAGACGAGTCGGGCTGTACGCCGGGTTCTGTTCCGCGGGTCCTCTCGGACGTCGCGGCGACGGCCATCCATCTAGGACCGGCGTTGCCACCGGCCTCCTGCGGTCTACCCGCGAACATCGGGCGGGCAGCCCTCGATCGTCCGCGCAGGACCGTCTCCGAAGAGGCGGTCCCTCTTGACCTTGCTCCAGGTGGGGTTTACCTAGCCGCCTGAGTCACCTCAGGCGCTGGTGGTCTCTTACACCACCGTTTCACCCTTACCGAGGGCCTTGCGGTCCCCGGCGGTCTGTTTTCTGTGGCACTGTCCCGCGGGTCACCCCGGGTGGCCGTTAGCCACCACCTTGCCCTGTGGAGCCCGGACGTTCCTCGGGAGACCCCCGAAGGGATCCCACGCGGCCGCCCGCCCGGCTCGTCTGCCGTGCCGGTCATCCTACCCGGCCCGGGCGGGGCGTCCGCTTGACCTTGCCGCAGCGTCAACGTTTCTACTGAGGTCATGCGGATCGGAGAGCTCGCCGGCCTCGTCGGCGTCACCACGCGTGCCATCCGGCACTACCACCACCTCGGCCTGCTGCCGGAGCCCGAGCGGCTCGGCAACGGGTATCGCGAGTACGGGCTGCGGCACGCGGTGGAGCTGGCCCGGATCCGGCGTCTGACCGAGCTGGGGCTCGGTCTCACCGAGGTCCGGGACGTGCTGGCGGACGACGCCGGCCGGGACCTCGTGGAGGTGCTCGGCGAGCTCGACGCGGACCTGGCGAAGCAGGAGGCGGCGATCCGCGACCGCCGGACGCGGCTGCGCACGCTCCTGTCGGAGGCCGAGCGGGGGCGGCTGCCCGCGGAGGGGCCGGTGTCGCCGGAGCTCGCCGAATTCCTCAGTGAACTGGGGGACGTCGACGCCGGGTCGCCGATGGCCGCCAAGGACCGCGAGGTGCTCACGCTCATCGACACGACCGCCCCGCCGGAGGCCCGCGCGCAGCTGATGGCGGCGCTGCTGCCCCGCTTCGCCGAACCGGGCGCCCTGGCCGCGGCCCGCGAGGTCTACGCCCGCCTGGACGACCTCGCCGACGCGGACCCGGACGACCCGCGGGTGGCGGAGGCCGCGCGGGCGCTGCTCGCGAGCATGCCGGAGGACCTGCCCGTGGACGGGCTGACGGAGACGAACCCGCTGCTGGCCACCTTCCTGGCCGACTTCTCCCCCGCGCAGGCCGCGGCCGTGCGCCTCGCGGTGCGGATGGCGGCGGGCGAAGGGGGTGCGGAGCAATGACCGGGACCTCGACTGCGGGCCGCCACTACCGGCCGGGCCGGCGGGTCCGGGCCACGCTGCGCCGGCTCGCGTACGGCATGGTCGCGGCCGAACTCACCGTCGCCGTCTGCGCGGCGGCGGGGATCAGGCCGCCGTGGTTCGTGGAGGCGCTGATCGTCGCCGCGTTCCTCACCGAGGCGACCGCGCTGCTCGTGCTGTACCGGCGCGGCGGGGTCCGGGCGGTACGGGACGTCGTGCCGGAGAAGGCGTGGCGGCTCGTCGGGCACGAGCTGCGGGTGCTCGGCAGTTACGCGCTGTGGGTGACGCGGCGCCGCAACGGCGTCCCCGCGGGGGCGAGCGCCTTCGCGTACGCGCGGGGGCAGGCCGTGATGATGTACGGCCTCGCGTTCGCGTGCGTCGTCGAGACCGGCGCGATGTGGGCGCTGCTGCACAGCTGGCCGCTGCTGCACCGCGTCGTACTCGTCCTCGACGTCTACACGCTGGTGTGGATCCTCGGTCTGCACGCGTCGGCCGTGACCCGCCCGCACGTGGTGTCGGACGACACCCTGCGGGTGCGCCGCGGCGCCCTCGTCGACCTTCGGATACCGCTGGAGCGGATCGCGCACGTGCGCCGCGAGAACAAGTACACGCACGAGGCGGCGGACGGCGAGCTGAACCTGGACATCGGCGCCCAGACCTCGATCACCGTCGAACTCGCCGCACCCGTCCGGCACTTCACGCTCCTCGGCCGCCCGCAGGACATCCACCTGGTGCGCCTGCACGCGGAGGAGCCCGACCGGCTCGCCCGCACGGTGCGGGAGCGGCTGACGGACCGGCGGCTCACGCCGGAGCGAACAGCACCTTCGCCGCTCCCGGGTCCGCCTGCGTGAGCCGGACCCGCAGCCGCTCACCCAGCGGCAGCGCGGACGTCCCGCCCTCGATCCGGGCGACGACGGCGGGCTCGGTCAACTGGACCGTTCCGACGGCCGGTTCACGGTCCTTCACGTCCACCACCACCGCCTCGAAGAGCTCGCCGACCCGGTGCCCGAGGATCGCCGCCTCGACGATGTCGACGCACTCGCGCTCCACGGAGTTGGCGCGCCGGGTCCCCTCGGCCATCTCCTTCGGGAGGCCGTCCAGGGCCGTCAGCACCCATTCGGGAACGCCCCGGTCGGCGCACGCGGCCAGGCACAGCTCGGACGCGTAGCGGTCGACGAGGCGGCGCAGCGGGGCGGTGCAGTGGGTGTAGGGCGCGGCGACGGCGGCGTGCGTGGCGAGGGCCGGGGGCTCGCCTCCGGTGAAGGCCGTGTAGCCCGCGCCGCGCAGCAGCGTCGTGCACTCCTGGAGGAACGCCGCGTGGTGCGGGATCCGCGGGTCGAGGGAGCGGACCAGGTCGGAGTACGGGACGTGGTGGGGCCACTCGATGTGCAGGGCCTTCGCGGTGCGGCGCAGGCGGCCGACCGCGCCGTCGGGGGCGGTCGGCAGGGTGCGCAGGATGCCGGTGCCGGCGGTGAGCATCAGCTCGGCGGCGGCCATGCCGGTGAGCAGGGAGATCTGGGCGTTCCACGAGTCGGCGGACAGCGGGGCGCGGTAGGCGAGTTCGTACGCGGTGTCGCTCGCGACGATCTCCTGCTCGGGCACGTCGAGCGAGATGCCGCCGCGCTCGACCTCCAGCCGTCCGCGCAGCGTTCCGATGTCCTTGAGCAGCGCGAGCGGCTCCTCGGCGGTGCCGTCGTCGATGGCCTGCTGCACGCCTGCGTAGTCGAGCTTGGCGCGGCTGCGGACGAGGGCGCGGACGACGTCCGTGGACTCGGCGCGGCCGTCGGCGTCCAGGTCGATCGTCCACAGGACGGCCGGGCAGGTCTGGTCCGGGAGCAGGCTCGCGGCGCCCTCGCTGAGCACGGTGGGGTGCAGCGGGACCTTCTCGTCGGGGAAGTAGAGCGTGGTGACGCGGCGGTGCGCCTCGGCGTCGAGGGGACCGCCGGGCGTGACGTACGCGGCGACGTCGGCGATCGCGTAACGGACGCGGTAGCCGCCGCCGGGGCGCCGGGACAGGTGCATGGCCTGGTCGAGATCGGTCGACGTGGGCGGGTCGATGGTGAAGAAGGGGATCGCCGTCTCGTCCCGGTCCGGCAGCCACGGCGGCTCTGCGGCGACCCGCTCCGCCTCCGCGAGCACGTCGGCCGGGAACTCCGCGGGCACGTCCAGCTTCGTACGCAGTTCGCGCAGCACGGCACCGAGCGGCTCCCGTGCCGCGCCGGTCACTCGGAGGTGGCGACGGGGCATGGCACGAGCCTAGAACCGGGTGGCGGGGTCGGCACGCCGTACGCTGGGGCGGCGATCGACCTGTGTTCCCGTACGTGCTTGAGGAGTGCCCCGTGCTTGTGCTGTTGCCGCCGTCGGAGGGTAAGGCCGCTTCCGGACGCGGGGCTCCGCTGAAGCCGGAGGGGCTCGCGCTGCCGGGGCTCGCCGAGGCGCGGGCGGCCGTCCTCGACGAGCTGGTCGAGCTGTGCACCGCCGACGAGGAGAAGGCGCGCGAGGTGCTCGGCCTGAGCGAGGGGCTGCGCGGCGAGGTCGCCAAGAACGCGGAGCTGCGCACGGCGGGCGCCCGCCCGGCCGGCGAGATCTACACGGGTGTCCTGTACGACGCCCTGGACCTGGCCACGCTCGACGCTCCCGCGAAGAAGCGGGCGGCGAAGTCGCTGCTCGTGTTCTCCGGCCTGTGGGGCGCGGTCGGCGTCACGGACCGGATCCCCTCCTACCGGTGCTCGATGGGCGTGAAGCTGCCGGGGCTCGGAGCCCTTGGCGCGTACTGGCGGGGGCCCATGGCCGAGGTGATGCCGCAGGCCGCGGGCGACGGACTCGTCCTCGACCTGCGCTCGTCGGCGTACGCGAGCGCGTGGAAGCCGAAGGGTGAGGTCGCGGAGCGGACGGCGACGGTGCGCGTGCTGCACGCGCCGACCCGCAAGGTCGTCTCCCACTTCAACAAGGCGACGAAGGGCCGGATCGTCCGGTCGCTGCTCCAGGCGGGATCCGCTCCGGCGGGCCCCGCCGAGCTGGTCGACGTGCTGCGGGACCTCGGGTACGTCGTGGAGGTCGAGGAGCCGACGAAGGCCGGGCGCCCGTGGAGCCTGGACGTCCTGGTGGACGAGATCCACTGACACCCGAGGCGAGCTGGTTGCAGCATATGCAACGACCTTTGCGCATGCTGCGTCGGGCGGGGCAGGATGGGGCCATGACCTCGACTGCCGCCGCCTCTGCCGGCTCCGCCTCCGTGCTGGATCTCGCCCCTGTCGTCCCCGTCGTCGTGGTGGAGGACGTCGCCGACGCGGTGCCGCTCGCGCGGGCGCTCGTCGCGGGCGGCCTGCCCGCGATCGAGGTGACCCTGCGCACGCCCGCCGCGCTCGACGCGATCCGGGCGATCGCGGCCGAGGTGCCGGAGGCCGTCGTCGGCGCGGGCACCGTGATCTCGCCCGCCAACGTCGCCGACTCGGTCGACGCGGGCGCCCGCTTCCTGGTCAGCCCCGGCTGGACGGACACGCTGCTCGACGCGATGAAGGAGTCGGGCGTGCCGTACCTGCCCGGTGTCTCCACGACGTCCGAGGTCGTGGCGCTCATCGAGCGCGGCGTGCACGAGATGAAGTTCTTCCCGGCCGAGGCCGCGGGCGGCGCCGCCTACCTGAAGGCGCTCGCGGGCCCGCTGCCGCAGGCCCGGTTCTGCCCGACGGGCGGTGTCTCGCCCGCGAACGCGCCGACGTACCTGGCGCTCAAGAACGTCGGCTGCGTGGGCGGCAGTTGGATGCTCCCGGCCGACGCGATCGCGGCGAAGGACTGGGACCGGGTCGAGGCCCTGGCCCGCGAGGCGTCCTCGCTGCGCTGAACTAGCCGAGGTGCGCTGTCTCGTTGAGGCAGCGCACGCTCGCGTTCCCGTCCGCGTAGTACGCGACCGTGGTCAGGGACGCCGCCGCCAGCTCCATGCGGAACATCGCCTCGGCCGGGGCGCCGAGCGCGAGCCGCACCAGGGTCTTGATCGGCGTCACGTGGCTGACCACCAGCGCGGTGCGCCCCCGGTACGCGGCGGTCAGCCGGTCCCGCGCCTCCGCGACCCGCTCGGCGACCTCGGCGAAGCTCTCGCCCCCACCGGTCGGGGCGGCGTCGGGCGAACCGAGCCAGGCGTTCAGGTCGTCCGGGTAGCGCGCGCCCGCCTCCTTGAACGTGAGCCCCTCCCACGCCCCGAAGTGCGTCTCGCGCAGCCCTTCGTCGACCTCGACCGCGAGCCCGAGCCGCCCGGCGACGACCTCGGCGGTCTCCCGACACCGCACGAGTGGCGACGCGACGATCACATCGACGTCACCACGCGCGACCAACGCGTCAGCCGCCGCGGAGGCCTGCCGCCGCCCGACCTCGGAAAGCTCCGGATCACTCCCCCCACTCCCGGAGAACCGCTTCTCGGGAGTAAGTGCCGTCTCCCCGTGCCGGAGGAGCAGAAAGGTGGCGGGGGCGCTCAGGTCAGGTGCAGGCATATCAAGCCCCGCCGGCGATTGAGGCGCGGGGTCCGGGGCAGCGCCCCGCGACCGCAACACCGTGGGACCGCAACACTCCTACAGGCCCGACTCAGACGTCCGCACGAGAATCCGCCGACAGTTCTCACACCGCACCACGGCATCCGCGGCAGCGGAGCGCACCTCGTTCAGCTCCGTGATGTTCAGCTCGAGCCGGCACCCCTCGCAGCGCCGCTGGAACAGCTTCGCCGCCCCGACCCCGCCCTGCTGCTCACGCAGCTTGTCGTAGAGCTTCAGCAGATCGGCGGGGATCGTCCCGGCGACCACCTCGCGCTCCTTGGTCACCGAGGCGACGTCGGCGTCGATGGCGGCAGCCGCCTCGTCGCGCCGCGAGGTCGCGTCGTCGGCCTTGGCCTGCACCGAGGAGAGCCGCTCGGCCAGCTCGCCGGCGCGCTCCTGCGCGGACTCGCGGCGCTCCATGACCTCCAGGACGACGTCCTCGAGGTCACCCTGGCGCTTGGCGAGCGAGGCGATCTCGCGCTGCAGGTTCTCCAGGTCCTTGGGCGAGGTGACCGCGCCGGAGTCGAGGCGCTTCTGGTCGCGGGCGGCGCGCTGGCGGACCTGGTCGACGTCCTGCTCGGCCTTGGTCTGCTCGCGGGCGCAGTCGCTCTCCTCGGTCGTCGCGGCGACGTGCAGGTCGCGCAGCTGCGTGAGGTCCTTGGTGAGCGTCTCGATCTCGGCGTGCTCGGGCAGCGACTTCTTCTTGTGCGCGAGCTGCTGGAGGCGTGTGTCCAGATCCTGCACGTCGAGGAGACGGATCTGGTCGGCGGGCGCGGCGTTCAGTTGGGGGCTCCAAAAGTAGATACAGACGAGTCAGAAGGGGTGCGCGTAGCGCTCGCTGAAGGGGTGGTGGCGGGCGACGGGCGGGCGGACGCCGCGTGGGCGGTCCAGGGATCGGTGACCGTTTTCGAGACGTGGACCCGCAGGCCCCATCCCTCGCGGTCGGAGATCTCGTCGAGCTGGGCGGCCGCCAGCTCGCACCAGGGCCACTCGGTGGCCCAGTGCGCCGCGTCGAGCAGCGCGAGAGGCGTGGTCTCGCGGGCCTCGCTCACCGGGTGGTGGCGCAGGTCCGCGGTAAGGAAAGCATCGACGCCCGCCGCACGCACCTCGTCGAAGAGGCTGTCGCCGGAGCCGCCGCTCACCGCGATGGTACGGACGGTCGCGTCGAGGTCGCCCGCGACCCGGATGCCCTGCGCGGTCGGCGGCAGCCGGTCGGCGGCGCGGCCGGCCAGCTCGCGCAGCGGCACCGGGTGCTCGAGCTCGCAGATCCGGCCGAGGCCGCGGCGGCCCGCGGGGTCCGTCGGGTCCGGGACCAGCGGGCGGACGACGCGGACGCCGAGGGCGCCCGCGAGCGCGTCGGAGACGCCGGGGTCGGCCTTGTCGGCGTTGGTGTGCGCGACGTGCAGCGCGATGTCGTTCTTGATCAGCGTGTGGACGGCGCGGCCCTTGAACGTGGAGGCCGCCACCGTCGTCGTACCGCGCAGGTAGAGCGGGTGGTGGGTGACCAGCAGGTCCGCGCCGAGCTTCACGGCCTCGTCGACGATCTCCTGGACCGGGTCGACCGCGAAGAGCACCCGGCCGACCTCGGCGTCCGGGTCGCCGGCGACCGTGCCGACCGCGTCCCATCCCTCGGCATGGGCCGGGGGCCAGAGGGCTTCGAGGGCGGCGGTTACTTCAGACAGACGGGGCACGCACACAGGTTACCTGCGCCGCCCGCCCCACCCCCAAGCCCGGCCCGTACCGGAAGGACGGAGCAGGAGAGCACACAGGACGCACCGTTCACAGCCAATTCGGGGCATGGCCCACCTTTCGTGTGAAACGGCGGGCGCGAGATGCGACGGAGGTTCGTGCGAAAACTAGCGTCGGCCGGAACAAGCGGAGGTGAGTGATCCCATGACCGCCCTGGCCACCGAACCCACGACGGAGACTCGGGCAAGACCGCCGCACACCGGATGTGTGCTCACCGCGGACGCCTCGTACGCGGCACGGCTCGCGCACGACGGCGCGACCCCCGCCTCATGGTTCCCCGAGCGCTGGACCCTGGACGGACCCGAGCCGTACGCGGTCCCGCTGCCCGCGGGACAGCCGGAGGAGCCGGGCACCGCCGTACTGCCCCTGACCGACGGCCGGGTGCTGATCCACCGCGCCGCGGCGGGGCGACAGCTGTTCTCCCTGCTGTACCCGACGGGCCCCGGCACCGGCGAGGTGCCGCTCGGCTCCGTGGAGTGCGCGGACCTGACGCTGCTCCCGCCCGCTCCCGACGGGCGCTGTGCCTACGCGCTGTCGGTCGGCGAGCGGTCGACCGCCGTGTGGCAGGTGGCGGGCGGCGGCTTCGGGCCCGAGCTGCTCGCGGAGGTGCCGGGGCACTGCTCGGGCGGGGTCTGGCTGAGCCGCGAGACCCGGCTGCTCGCGCTCGACCGCGCCCTTCCGGAGGCGGCCGGCGGCGGCCCCGTGAAGACGGTGGTGGTGGACCTGGACCGGGGCGGGGAGGTCTCCCCGCTGCTCCAGATCGCCGACGACAGCGAGGACCGGCTGCTCCTCGCCGACCTCGACAGCGGGCTCATCCTGCTCCGCTCCGACGCCCCGACGCCGGGTGAACTCCGGCTCGGCTGGGGCGTGTTGGGCAGTACGCTGCCGATCCGCTTCCCGGAGTCGCTGCGCCTCGCCGACTGCACCCTGACGCCCTTCGCCATTCAGCCCGGCCAGTCCCTGATGCCGGAGAACTGCGCGGTGGCGCTGTGCGTGGAGAGCGCCGAGGGCGGCTCCCCGTGGCTCGGCCTGTGGCGGCCCGCGGAGGGGCGGATGCATCAGGTGGCGGCGCCCGGCGGCTGGCTCGCGGGCAGCGGCTTCTTCTCGCGCGAAGGACTGCTGTCGCTGCCCTGTGTCACCGAGGAGGCGCCGTGCGGGCTGGCGCGGATCCCGGCGCCCGAACCCCTTGTCGACGAGCCGCCCACGAGGGCGGAACCGGAACCGCCGGGGCCCGCCGCGACACGCCCCGTCCCGCTCGCACAGGCGCCCCTCGGGGGCCGCGGCACGGACCGTTAGACTCGCCCGGCTGCAACTGAAGGATCTTGTACGTGTTTACGGGGTGAATGTTCCGATGGCGGAAGGCAACGGCACGCATGTCGAGGTCGACATGGAGGTGGCACGCCAGGCGCGGGCCGGCTCGGGTCGGCACCGCGGCGAGGTGTCCACGCCGCCCATCCAGGGCGGCGACCATGAGTCGACGCCGCGCGGGCGGCACCGTGGGGCGCGCGCGGACGAGGCGTAGCGCTCGACGATCGACGTGAGGAAACGTCTCTGTGAGGGGCCCGGCACCAGCCGGGCCCCTCAGTCGTGTTCGGTGGCGTCAGCCGTTCTCGGCGGCCTGCTCAGCCGTGCTTGAGGCCGAGCACCTCCGCCGCGGCGAAGGTCTCGTTCGGCGGCCGGTCCTTGTAGTGCGGCGTGAGCAGCGCGTCGAGCTCGTCGTACGTGAACGCGTCCTTGGCCGTGTCGAACTTCGCCTGCACCCTGGGCCGGTCGACGACGGCGACCATGCCGCCGTGCACCACGAGCAGTTGCCCGTTGACGTTCCCGGCGGCGGGGGCGGCGAGGTAGCCGACGAGCGGGGCGACGTGTTCGGGGGCGAGCGGGTCGAGCCCGTCCTCGGGCTCGGCGAACCCGGCGAAGACGTCCTCCGTCATCCGGGTCCGGGCCCTCGGGCAGATGACGTTGGCGGTGACGCCGTACTTGGCGAGGGCGAGCGCCGTGGAGGTGGTGAGCCCGACGATGCCGCCCTTCGCGGCGGCGTAGTTGGGCTGCCCGGCCGAGCCCGCGAGAAAGGCCTCGGACGAGGTGTTGATGATGCGCCCGTACACGGGGCCGCCGGCCGCCTTGGACGCCTCGCGCCAGTGGCGGGCCGCGAAGTGGCTGGTGTTGTAGTGCCCCTTGAGGTGGACGTGGATGACCGAGTCCCACTCCTCCTCGGTCATCGAGAAGATCATGCGGTCGCGCAGGATGCCGGCGTTGTTGACCAGGATGTCGAGCCGGCCGTACGTGTCGATCGCCAACTGGACGAGTTCCTGCGCCTGTTGGTGGTCGGCGACGTCGCCGGTGTGCGGGGTGGCGGTGCCGCCCGCGGCCTCGATCTCCGCGACGACCTGCTCCGCGGGTCCTGCCGTGGCCTCGCCCGAGCCGTCGCGGCCCGGTTGGCCGAAGTCGTTGACGACGACGTTGGCGCCGAGGCGGGCGAGTTCGAGCGCCTCGGCGCGGCCCAGGCCCCGTCCGGCGCCGGTGACGATGGCCGTGAGGCCGTTGAGCGGCGTAGACATACGGTTTCGGCTCCCTCTCGGTGGGGTGGGACATATCAAGCCCCTGCGGCGATTGAGCAGCGGGGTCCCGGGCAGCGCCCCGAGACCGCAACGCCGTTGCGGCGACTACAGCTCGATACAGGTCCGCAGCGCGACACCCGTGCGCATCTGGTCCAGGGCCTCGTTGATCTCCGCCAGGGGCACCCGGTGGGTGATCAGGGACTCGAGGTCGATGCGGCCCGCCCGCCACAGCGCGATCGCCCGCTCGTAGGACCGCAGCACGTCCCCGCCGCCGTACATCGACGGCAGGATCTTCTTCTCGTCGAAGAACAGCTCGAACATGTTGAGCTGGAGGAAGTCGTCCATGGCGCCCGCGCCGACGACGCAGAGCGTGCCGCCGCGCCGCGTCGTCTCGTACGCCGTGCGGGCGGTGGCGGACTTGCCGACGACCTCGAAGACGTAGTCGAAGCCCTCGCCGGCGGTGATGTTCTGCTTGGCGTCGGCGAGTTCGTCCGGGGAGATCGCCTTCGTGGCGCCGAACTTGAGGGCGGCCCCGCGCCGCGACTCCACGGGGTCGACGGCGACGATCTCCGCCGCGCCCTTGAGCCGCGCGCCCTGGATCGCGGAGATGCCGACACCGCCGCAGCCGATGACGGCGACGGACGAACCGGCCTCCACGTCGGCGGTGTTGATGGCGGCGCCGAGCCCGGTGGTGACGCCGCAGCCGATGAGCGCGGCGATGTCGAAGGGCACGTCGTCGGGGATCGGCACGGCGCAGGCCGCGTTGACCACGACTTCCTCGGTGAACGTGCCGGTCCCGGCGAAGCCGAATACATCAGAAGGGCTGCCGCCGGGGCGCTTGAAGTTGGGGGTGCCCGCGTTCATGAACCCGGCGAGACAGAGCTCGGTCTGGCCGCGCTTGCAGGCGGGGCAGGTGCCGCAGGCGGGCAGCCAGCACATCAGGACCCGCTGGCCGGGGGTCAGGTTCGTGACGCCGTCGCCGACGTCGACGATCTCGCCCGCGCCCTCGTGGCCGGGGATGAACGGGGCGGGCTGCGGCAGCACCCCGTTCATCGCGGAGACGTCGGAGTGGCACAGGCCGGTGGCGCGCAGCCGGACCCGCACCTTGCCCGGACCGAAGCCGACCGCCTCGACGTCGTCCAGTACCTCCAGTTTGTCCTGGCCTATCTCGTGCAGTACGGCTGCTCGCATGACGTGCGGCTCCTTCGTACGTCGCTGTACCTGTCCCTGAACCTGTCTGTCCCGGTTGTCAGTTGTGGTCGACGAGGGTGTCCGCGAGCACCGGCGCGTCCTCGCGTTCCACGGCCGTGACCGTGACCTGCACCCGGCCCGGCTCCTGCCACATGCGGATGCGCAGCGTCTCGCCGGGGAAGACGATCCCGGCGAAGCGCGTGCTGTAGCGGGTGATGCGGGAGACGTCGCCGCCGAGGACCGTGTCCGCGACGGCCTTGAGCGTCATCCCGTAACTGCACAGGCCGTGCAGGATCGGCTTGTCGAAGCCGGCGAGCTTGGCGAACTCCGGGTCGGCGTGCAGCGGGTTCCAGTCGCCGGAGAGGCGGTAGAGGAGGGCCTGGTCCTCGCGGATGGCCCGCTCGACGGTGCGGTCGGGCTCGCGGGAAGGGACCTCCAGGCGCTCGGAGGGGCCGCGGTCGCCGCCGAAGCCGCCCTCGCCGCGTACGAAGATCTGCGAATCGCTGGTCCACAACGGGCCGTCGGCGTCGACGACTTCGCTGCGCAGCACGAGCACGGCGGCCTTCGTCTTGTCGTAGACGGCGGCGACCTTCGAGGTGGTCGTGGCCCTGCCCTCGACCGGGATGGGGCGGTGCAGCTCGATGGTCTGGCCGCCGTGCAGCACGTGCGCGAGGTTCACGTCGATACCGGGCGCGGACAGTCCACCGACGACACCCATGCCGGCGCCCGCGACGGTCGCGAAGCTCGGCAGGACGTGCAGCTTCGACTCCAGTGTGTAGCGCAGCTCGTCGGGGTCGGTGGCGGGGGTGCCCGCGCCGAGGCCCAGGTGGTAGAGCTGGATGTCCTTGTGGCCCCAGGTGATCTCGGCGGACCGGGGCTCCGCGGCTACGGCCTTCGCGGCGTCGATGGGCATAGAGGCAAACGCTCCTAAGGCTGGTCGAAGACCTCGGTGCGGCCGTCCGCACCGTCGGCCGCACCGAGGTCGTCACGGGCCGGGTAGAACCTGTTCCAATTCACCCGGCGACCCATGTATAGCCAAGAGCACATGGCTTGGGAAGGGCCGTGGCGCACCTTTCTGACGCCGCGTCAGAAATGCGGGCCGTGACATTTGTACTGCCGAGGTGCGGACAACCGCATCTGCCGCCGCCCCCGCCCGGATCCGTAGCGTCATCGGCATGAAGACGACGAAGGCAGCGGCCGTCTCGTTCACGGGGGCCGTCAAGACGTTCGGCGAGGTGCGGGCCGTGGCCGGCCTCGACCTGGAGATCGCGGCGGGCGGGACGGTGGCGCTGCTCGGCCGCAACGGCGCGGGCAAGTCGACCGCCATCGCCCTGCTGCTCGGCCTGGACGACCCCGACGAGGGGCGCGTCGAGCTGTTCGGCACGGCGCCGACCACCGCCGTGCGGGCCGGGCGGGTCGGCGCGATGCTCCAGGAGGGGCGGGCCGTGCCCCGGGTCACCGTCGCCGAGCTGGTCTCCTTCGTGGCCGGGCGGTACCCGGCGCCCATGGACGTACGGGAGGCGCTGCGGCTCGCCGGGATCGAGGAGCTGGCCGGGCGGCGGGTCGACAAGCTGTCGGGCGGGCAGACGCAGCGCGTGCGGTTCGCCGTGGCGCTCGCCGGGAATCCGGCGCTGCTCGTGCTCGACGAGCCGACGGCCGCCCTCGACGTCGAGGCGCGGCACGCGTTCTGGGCGTCGATGCGGGCGTACGCGCGGCGCGGCCACACCGTGCTGTTCTCCACGCACTACCTGGAGGAGGCCGACGCCAACGCCGACCGGATCGTGGTGCTCGACCACGGCCGCGTCGTCGCCGACGGCAGCGGTGACGAGCTGCGCAGGGCGGGCGGCGGCACCCTCGTCGCCTTCGACCTGGCGGGGCGCGGCACAGAAGGGCTCGGCCTGCTGCCGGGAGTGATGGCGGTGGAGGTGCGCGGGGACCGGGCCCGGCTGCGCACCGAGGACTCGGACGCGACGGTCCTCGCGCTGGCCGCCCGCGATCTCGTACGGAACCTGGAGGTGCAGCCGGCCTCCCTCGACGACGCGTTCATGGCGCTGACGGCCGGGTCCGAGGATCTCGTCGACCGCGGCGACCGCGGCGACCGTGACGACCGTGACGACCGTGACGACCACCTGGAGCGTGTGTGATGTGGGACTACCTGCGGCTCGAAGTGCGGCGCACACTGCGCGACGGACGGTTCGTGCTCGGCGCGATCGCGATGCCGGTCCTGATGTACCTCTTGTTCACCAACATCGGTTACACCGAAGCGAGTTGGCGGACGGCGTCGATGGTGGGCATGGCCGCTTACGGGGCGCTCGGCGCGGCCCTGAACACGGCGGGCGGCGTCGCCGAGGACCGGGCGGTCGGCTGGCTGCGGCAGCTGCGGATCACGCCGATGACCTCGCGGCAGGGGGTGCTCGGGCGGGCGCTGACCGGGGCGGTGACGGTGCTGCCCGCGATCGTGGTGGTGCTGCTCGCGGGCGCGCTGGTCAACGGCGTACGGATGGACGCCTGGAAGTGGCCGGCGATCGCGGTGCTGCTGTGGCTGGGCTCGCTGCCGTTCACGATGCTGGGCCTCGGCAACGGCTACCGGCTGACCTCGCAGGCCCTCGGCGGCGTCAACATGCTCTGCTACGTGGGGCTCGCGGTGCTCGGCGGGCTGTGGTTCCCGGTGGCGCTGTTCCCGCACTGGCTGCGGCAGGTCTCGTCGTTCACGCCCACCAACCGGTTCGCGCAGCTCGGCACGGCCGTCGCGGACGGCCACGCGCCGTCCTTCGCGGCGCTCGCCGTGCTCTTCGGGTGGCTGCTGGCCTTCGGTTCGTACGCTGTGGTCTCGTACCGCAGGTCCGCACGCACCATCTGAGCTACGGGGGTCGGGCATGGCGTCGTGGAAGTGGAAGAGGACCAAGGGCTGCCGCACACGGGGCGAGCGGGACGACGGGCTGGGCCCGCCGGCCACCGGGCTCACGCTGCTGCCGTGGCTGCTGATGGGCCTCGGCGCCGCGTCGAACCTCCTCCAGGGCAAGACGCCGCACCCGTGGGTCGGCGGCGTGGGCCTGTTCGTCTTCAACTCCCTCTACGTCTATGCGGTGTTCAGGGCGTTCCACAAGGAGACCCGGCAGGCGGCGTCGACGCGGGCCGCCGTCGTCGTGATGACGCTGCTCACGTGCGGGCTCGCCGGGGCGTACGGGGGCAGTTGGCTGGCGCTCTTCCCACTGCTCGGGCTCGCCGTCGGCGCGGTGGCGCGCGGGCGGCACCTGGGCCGGATCGGCCTCGCGCTGACCGTCGTGGCGGCCGTCGTGTCCGGGCTGCGCGGAGGCTGGGACGCGGTGAGCGTCGCGTACGGCACGTTCCTGTCCACGATGGTGACCGCGGCGATCCTGTCGCTGTCCGAGACAGTACGTGAACTGCGCGACGCCCGAGAGGAGTTGGCCCGCCAGGCCGTGGAGCAGGAGCGCCTGCGCTTCTCCCGCGACCTGCACGATCTGCTCGGCCACACGATGTCCGTGATCGTGGTGAAGTCGGAGGCGGCGCGGCGGCTCGCGGCGCGCGACCTGGACGCCGCGCTGGAGCAGGTCACCGACATCGAGGCGGTCGGCAGGCAGGCGCTCACCGAGATCCGCGAGGCGGTGACCGGCTACCGTGAGGGCAGCCTCGCCACGGAGCTGGACCGGGCCCGCTCGGCCCTCACCGCGGCCGGCGTCGAACCCGTCGTACGCCTGTCGGGGCCGCCCCTGTCGGCGCGCACGGAGGCGCTTCTCGCGTGGGTGGTCCGCGAGGCGGTGACCAATACGATCCGCCACAGTGCGGCCACGACCTGCACGATCTCGGTCGAGGGCGCGGCGGACGTGGTCCGCCTGCGCATCACCGACAACGGCACGGGTCCCGCCCCCGGTACCCCCGGCACGGGCCTGAAGGGCCTGACGGAACGCCTCTCCACGGCGGGTGGGGCCCTCCATACGACCACGTCTGCCACCGGCGGCTTCGAGGTGACGGCGACCCTTCCGACGACGGAGGACGCCTCCGCGCCGCTGACCAGCCAAACGTGACGGTGGGCCGCTCCCACGCCACGGGGCTCCGCCCCGGACCCCGCGCCTCAATCGCCGGCGGGGCTTGATTTACCGGCACCGGCCGATGCCGCACCGCCTTGGGCAATCTGCCGCCTTGGGCGGCAGGGTGGGCAAGGCGGCGCACGGTGCCGCGCACCCGTGACGGCAGGCGCCCACCCCGGTGCCGCGTACTGATTGCGACCGGCCAGGAACCCCGTAGCCTCTCCAGCGTGACGGAGATGCCGCAGGACCACCGCCCGGCCAAGAGCATCCGCGTACTCCTCGCGGAGGACCAGGGCATGATGCGAGGCGCCCTCGCACTGCTGCTCGGCCTGGAACCGGACCTGGAGGTCATCGCCCAGGTGTCGACCGGCGACGCCATCGTCGACACCGCCCTCGAACACCGCCCCGACGTCGCCCTCCTCGACATCGAACTCCCCGGCCGAAGCGGCCTGGACGCCGCCGCCGAACTCCGCGACCAGGCCCCGGACTGCCGGGTCCTGATCCTCACCACGTTCGGCCGCCCCGGCTATCTGAGACGCGCGATGGAGGCCGGCGCCGCCGGTTTCCTGGTCAAGGACGGCCCGGTCGAGGACCTCGCGGAGTCGATCCGCAAGGTCCTGCGCGGCGAGACGGTCGTCGACCCGGCCCTGGCCGCGGCGGCCCTCTCGGCGGGCCCGAGCCCGCTCACCACGCGCGAGGCGGATGCCCTGCGGGCGGCGGCGGACGGGGCGACGGTCTCCGACATCGCCACGACGCTGCATCTCTCCGAGTCGACCGTGCGCAATTACTTGTCGTCGGCGATCGGCAAGACGGGGGCGCGGAACCGGACGGAGGCGTTGGGGGTCGCCGCGGAGAAGGGGTGGCTGTAACGGGGGTGCGCCGCGGGGACTGGTCGCCGGAACCGGGGGTGCGGTCGCGGGGCTCCGCCCCGGGCCCCGCGCCTCAATCGCCGGCGGGGCTTGAAGTGCTCCGCATGCCCGCCAGCAGCACCACCGCGGCCACCACCAGGATCCCCGCCCCCGTCGCGAACGCCGCCGCGTACCCGCGGGTGAGCGCCACCGGATCCACGGAACCCGCGGAGCGGCTCGTGGCGACCGTGGAGAGGATCGCGAGGCCCAGCGCCCCGCCCAGCGTCCGGGCCGTGTTGACGAGCCCCGACACCAGCCCGGCGTCCCCCGGCGCGGCCCCCGACGTGGCCAGCGAGGCCAGCGGGGTCATCGCGCAGCCGGCCCCCGCCATCATCACGATTCCGGGCAGCATGATCGTGGTGACGTACGCCCCGTCCGCGGTCATCGTCGACTGCCACAGGAATCCGGCCGCGGTCACGAGCACGCCGGCCGTCGCCACGTTCCGCGCCCCGTAGCGCGGCATGAGCCGCGGCGCGAACTTCGAGCCCAGGACCACCGCGAGCGAACTCGGCACCAGCGCGAAGCCCGCCTCGATGGGCGTGTAGCCGAGCGCGTTCTGCGCGTACAGGGTCATGAAGAACCACATGGCGAACGAGCCCATGCCGCAGACGAACATCGCCGCGTTCGCCACCGCCACCGAGCGCACCTTGAACAGGCCGAGCGGCATCAGCGGCAGCCGGGTCCGCGCCTCCACCAGCAGGAAGGCGACGATCAGCAGCAGTCCTGCCGCCAGCGCCACCAGCGTCGCGGGATCGCCCCAGCCCTGCGCCTCCGTCTGCACGATGCCGTACGCGAGGACTGCCGTGCCCGCCGTGACGAGCACCGCGCCGGGCAGGTCGAGCCGCCGCTCGCCGCCCGCGCGGGACTCCTTGATCCAGCGGGCCGCCGCCGCGAGGACGACCGCGCCCAGCGGAACGTTGATCAGCAGCACCCAGCGCCAGTTCAGCCCCTCGGTGAGGACACCGCCGACGAGCCCGCCGGCCGCGCCGCCGCCCGCCCCGACGGCGGTCCACGTGGCGATGGCCCGGGCCCGCGCCGGTCCCTCGGGCACGGCGGAGGTGAGGATCGTCAGCGTGGAGGGCGCGAGGACGGCGGCGCCCAGGCCCTGCGCGGCGCGCGCCGCGAGGAGCTGCCAGCCCTCCTGTGCGAGCCCGCCCGCGAGCGAGGCGAGCGTGAACAGGCCGAGCCCGACCAGGAACATCCGCTTGCGGCCGAAGAGGTCACCGGCCCGGCCGCCGAGCAGCATGAAGCCGGCGAACGCGATCGAGTACGCGTTCACCACCCACTGCAGCCCGTTCGCGCTGAGCCCGAGGTCGGTGCGCATCGACGGCAGCGCCACGTTCACGACGGACACGTCGAGGACGACGAGGAACTGCCCGGCGCAGGCCACGGCCACCACCAGCCAGGCGGGCGGGGCGCCGGGCGCCCGGCCACGGGAACGTATCGCGTCGTCGGAGGCGGCTGCGGAAGCGGCGTCGGGGGGAGTCTGGGACATGGGTGTCATGGTCTCAGCCGCCAGGTACCCCGTACATCCGGATTTCGCCGCAACCGCCGTGGTCCGCCCGGCATAGGGCCGCGGTCCTAGGCCCCGTGGTCCCGGGCCACACGTTCCCGGCTGCTCACGGCCGCCGCAGCATCGTCACGACCGCCGCGCCGCCGAGGCCGATGTTGTGGGCGAGGCCGACCCGCGCGTTCTGCACCTGTCGCGCGCCCGCCTCGCCCCTCAGCTGCCACGTCAGCTCGGCGGCCTGCGCGATGCCGGTGGCGCCCAGCGGGTGGCCCTTGGAGATCAGCCCGCCGGACGGGTTCACCACCCACGTCCCGCCGTACGTCGTGGCGCCCGACTCGACGAGCTTGCCGGACTCGCCCTCCGCGCACATGCCGAGCGCCTCGTAGGTGAGGAGTTCGTTGACGGAGAAGCAGTCGTGCAGTTCGACGACGTCCACGTCCTCGATGCCGAGGCCCGACGCCTCGAACACCTGGCGGCCCGCCTCCCGCGACATGGGCTGTCCGACCACGTCGATGCAGGAGCCCGAGGCGAAGGACTCCTCGGTGTCGGTCGTCATCGACTGGGCGGCGATCTCGACCGCCTTGTCGCCGAGCCCGCGCTCCTCCACGAAACGTTCGGAGACGACGACCGCCGCCGCCGCGCCGTCCGAGGTCGGCGAGCACTGGAGCTTCGTCAGCGGCGTGTGGATCGTCTTGGCGGCGAGGATCTCGTCGACCGTGTACGCGTCCTGGAACTGGGCGTACGGGTTGTTCACCGAGTGCCGGTGGTTCTTGGCGCCGACCGCCGCGAGCTGCGCCTCGGTCGTGCCGTACCGCTCCATGTGCTCGCGCGCGGCGTCGCCGAAGATCTGGGCGGTGGGCGGCGACATCTCGAAGCCGTGGCGGGCCGCCATGATCCCGTAGTGGCGGGCCACGGGCGAGGTCTTGAAGTCCCCTCCGTCGGCCCCTCCCCCGAGCGCGCCGCGCTGCATCTTCTCGAAGCCGAGCGCGAGCACGCAGTCGCTGATCCCGCCCTCGACGAACTGGCGGGCCATCATCAGCGCCGTCGAACCCGTAGCGCAGTTGTTGTTGACGTTGTAGACCGGTATGCCGGTCAACCCCAGCTCGTAGGTGGCGCGTTGGCCCGCCGTCGACGCCTGGAAGCAGTAGCCGACCGGGGCCTGCTGCACGTCCTCGTAGGAGATCCCGGCGTCGGCGAGGGCCGTCGTGCCCGCCTCCTTCACCATGTCCCAGTACTGCCAGTCCCGCGTCTCGGGCTTCTCGAACTTGGTCATACCGACGCCGACGATGTACGACTTCATGGCTGCGAGCCCTCCTGCCACTGCCTGCCTTATCTGACGGTTCGTCAGATAGTGGCAGGGCGAGCCGTCCAACGGAAGGCCTCAGAGGCCCAGCAGACGGTCGATCTCCGCCTCCCCGTAACCGATTTCGGCCAGTACCTCCCGGCTGTGCTGACCCAGCGTCGGCGGCGCCGAGCGCACTGCGGGGCGGGCGCCGCGGAACGTGACGGGGAACGCGACCTGCTCCAGCGGCCCCACGTCCGGGTGGTCGACCTTCTGCACCATGTCGAGGGCCGCCGTCTGCGGGCAGTCGTAGACCTCGTCGAGGGTGCGGATGGGGGTGACGGGCACGCCGAGGGGCTTGAGCAGCCCCACCCAGTGGGCGACCGGCTCGTCGACGAGGACCGCCTCCAGCTTGGCGTTCAGGGCCGTACGGTGCGTCACCCGGTCCCTGTTCGCCGCGAAGCGCTCGTCGTCCGCCCACTCCGGGTGACCGAGGGCGGTCACGAGACGGCGGAAGAGCGCGTCGTTGCCGACCGCGATGACGAAGTGCCCGTCGGCGGCCCGGTACGCCTGGTACGGGACGAGGCTGGGGTGGCCCGAACCGAGGCGCCCCGGCCGCTCACCCGTGGCGAAGTAGCCCGTCGCCCAGTTGATGTGCAGGGCGAGCTGGGACTCGTAGAGGGAGGTCGTGACGTACTGGCCGCGGCCCGTGCGCTCGCGCTCGACGAGGGCCGCGTTGACGCCGATCAGGCCGAAGAGGGCGGCGCCGAGGTCGCCCATCGCGTACCCGGCCTTGACCGGCGGCCCGTCCGGCTCCCCCGTGAGGGACATCAGTCCGGCGCTCGCCTGCGCCACCATGTCGTAGCCCGGTTCGTCGCGCAGCGGGCCCGTGTCACCGAAGGCCGAGATGTGCAGGATGACCAGGCGCGGATAGCGGGCGCTCAGCTCCTCGTAGTCGAAGAGGCGGGCGAGCGAGGAGCCGGGGCGGAAGTTCTCCACCATGACGTCCGCGTCGGCGAGCATCCGGTGCACGGCCTCCTGTCCGGCATCCGACTTGAGGTCGAGGGCCACGGAGCGCTTGTTGCGGTTGGCGGCCAAGTAGTAGGTGGCGTCCGGGCCGTTGAACGGCGGGCCCCAGGAGCGGGTGGGGTCGCCGCCCTCCGGGTGCTCGACCTTGATGACGTCGGCGCCGAGGTCGGCGAGCGACATGGTGACGTAGGGACCGGCGAGGATCTTGGAGAGGTCGACGACCTTCATACCGGCGAGCGGCGTGCTGTCAGGCACGGTCGGCCTCCTGGAGTTCGGAGAGCGGGACCGGTCCGCCGTCGGCGAGCGCGGCGAAGTGGTCCAGGGCGGTGCGGGGCAGCGCGGCCGGGTCGTCGGCGAGCGCCGTGTACGCGCGGGCGACGAGCAGGGCGCGGCCGTCACCGCTCGTACGGGCCTCGTGGTCGGCCTGGTCGTACAGGAGGGTCTCCATGACGGCACGGGTCAGTTCGTCGGCGTACCGGCCGATCCGCATCTCCTGCTCGTCCTGCGGGAGTTGCAGGATTTCTTCGCCCTTCTTGCGGAGCAGCTCCCACCTGTCGCGGGTCTGCGGGCGGTCGCCGTAGGTGTCGGCGAGGGTGGCGTGGGCGTTCTGGCGGCGCATGCAGCGCAGGACGTCGAGGGCGATGACGTTCGAGGAGCCCTCCCAGATGGAGCCGAGGTGGGCGTCGCGGACGAGGCGCGGGTTGACCCAGTCCTCGATGTAGCCGTTGCCGCCGCGGATCTCCATGGCCTCGCCGGTGACGGTGCGGGCGCGCTTGCACAGGGTGTGCTTGGCGAGCGGGGTGAGGACGCGGACGAGCGCGCGGGCATCGGCGTCGCCCTCGTCGGCGGCGGTGAGACGGGCCGCGGCTTCCAGCACCAGATGCAGCGCGGCCTCCGTGTCGAGGATCATCGGGAGCAGCGTGGCCCGCATCAGCGGCTGGTCGAAGAGGGGCTTGCCGAAGACGTGCCGTACGCGGGTGTGGTCGACGGACTCGCGGACGGCGCGGCGCATCAGGGCGGTGGCGCGCATGGCGTTGGAGAGGCGGGAGACGTTGAGCATCTCGGCCATCTGCCGGAATCCGTTGGCGAGTTCGCCGACGGGTGTCGCGTACGCCTCTTCGAGGGTGACCTCGCCGCTGGCGATGGAGCGGGAGCCCAGCTTGTCCTTGAGGCGGTCGATGCGGATCGCGTTGCGGGTGCCGTCGGGGCGCAGCCGCGGGATCAGGAACATGCCGAGGCCGCGCGTGCCGTCGCCCTGGCCGGGGACGCGGGCGAGGGTGAGGACCACGTCGGCGGACGGGTTCGAGGCGAACCACTTCTTGCCGGTGAGGGTCCAGTGCGTGCCCTGGTCGGTGGCGACCGTCTCCGTCAGTCCGACGTCCGTGCCGCCCTGCTTCTCCGTCATGAACATCGCGCCCGTGGAGCGGAGTTCGGGGTCGGTGGAGGAGAGTGCGGCGATCTCGGCGGCGTACCGCTCGGGGTCGAAGAGGCGCAGGATGCGGGCGGCGGAGTCCGTCATGGACAGCGGGCAGGCCATGCCGAACTCGGACTGTACGTAGAGGTAGGACAGGGCGTACTTGACGGTGTGCGGGACCTTGGTGGGCCAGCCGAGGACGCCGGGCCTGTGCGACATGCCGGCGAGGCCGAAGCGCTCGTAGGCGATGGCGGCGGCCTTGTCGTGGGCCGGGTGGAAGGCGATCTCGTCGATCCGGGTGCCGTCGGGGGCGTACTGGACGAGGTGCGGCGGGTGGGCGTCGGCGAGCGCGGCCTGCCGGTCGAGCTCCCCGGCGGCGAGTTCACCGAGTTCGGCGAGCAGCGGTTCGACCCGGTCACGGTCCTCTGCGGTCAGGACGCGGTCGAGGAGCGGCCGGAGTACGGGGTCGCGGTCGGCGTAGTTCATGGGGGACCTCCATGTGTCGGGTGGGCACCATCAAGCCCCGCCGGCGATTGAGGCGCGGGGTCCGGGGCGGAGCCCCGTGGCGTCAGGGACGGTCGGGCGTGGGCGAGCCGGTGCGGGCAAGAAGCGGCAGCACACCCGCGAGGGTGATCGCCGTGTACGCGAGGCCGAGCGCGACGACCGGCCAGATCGAGTCGAAGGACGTCAGGAGGTACTGGGAGACGATCGGCGCCGTACCGGCGAAGAGCGTCGTGCACAGCTGGTACGACAGCGACATGCCCGTGTAGCGGACCTCGACGGGGAAGACCCGCGCGAGGATGCCCGCGAGCGCCGCGTAGTACATGGCGTGCGGGAAGGTCGCGAGCCCCATGCCGAGGACGGCGAGCCAGAAGTTGCCGGTGCCGACCAGCATGAACATCAGCGGCAGCACCACGAATTCGGGGATCAGCATCCACAGCACGGCCTTGCGCACCGGCCACCTGCTCGCGAGCACCGCGCCGAAGGGCTGCACGATCACCTGCACCACGAGCGCGAGCGAGATGACGGTGAGGAACGTCGACCGGTCGAAGTCCAGGTCGGACGTGGCCCAGGACAGGGCGAACGTCGTCTTGACGTAGGTGATGGCCACACCCGCCGTACCCGCGAGGACGCCGAGGAGGACGAGCATCGGGTAGCGGCTGAGCACGGTCTTGATGGGCAGCTTGACCGGCTTGTTGCGGGCGAGCGCGGCCTGCATCTCGGGCGTCTCGGCGAGCTTCAGCCGGATGAAGAGGCCGACCGCCACCAGCACCGCCGAGAACAGGAACGGCACGCGCCAGCCCCACGACTCGAAGGCGTCGTCCGGGAGTTGGGCGATGAAGAGGAAGGCCAGCGTGGCGAGCAGATTGCCGACCGGCGAGCCCTGCTGGGCGAACGCCCCGTACAGCAGCTTCCGCTTGGGCGGGGCGTACTCGGTGGCGATGAGCACGGCGCCGCCCCACTCGCCGCCCATCGCGACGCCCTGGATCATGCGCAGGAGGACGAGCAGGATCGGTGCGGCGGCCCCGATCCGGTCGTAGCCGGGCAGCAGACCCACGCAGAACGTGGCGGCGCCCATCATGGTGAGCGTGGTGACCAGGGCCTTCTTGCGGCCGTACTTGTCGCCGAAGTGCCCGAAGATCAGGCCGCCGAGGGGGCGGGCGAGGAAGCCGACCCAGAACGTGGCGAACGCGGCGAGCGTGCCGACCGCGGGCGAGGCGTCGGCGAAGAAGATCTTGCCGAGGACCAGCGCGGACGCCGATCCGTAGATGTAGAAGTCGAACCACTCGATGGTGGTGCCGACGAACGCGGTGACTCCGGCGCGGCGGGCGTCCTTGGCGAGGGCGGGATCCGGGGCGGCATCCGGGGCGGCGTCGGTGGCGGGCTGCGCGGGGGCGTCTTGCGGCATGCGAGCGTCCTCTCGGTGCGGCGGGTCCCGCACGTCCGGTGCGGACACCGCGGCCCGTGCACGCTCCGTCGCGAGACGCGGATCACTCTGCCCCCGCGCATTAGGCGCTGTCCAAGACCAATTCCGGGGCCGATTGAGCCGCGATCGCGCACAATCACCTTCCGGGGTCCGCGGCCCGCGGGGCGTCCTCCGGTGTCGGCAGCACGTCCTCCGCCACCCGCAGCACCGCCTGCAGCGCCGCCGAGGGGTTGCCGGTGCGCCAGCCGAGCGCGATCGGCAGGACCGGCACCTCGTCCCCGGCCAGCGGCCGGAACACCACGTGCTCCAGGTGGATGTTGCGCGCCGACTCGACGACGACCGCGACCCCGACACCCGCGCCGACGAGCGCCAGCATGTTGTACGAGTCCGGGGCCTCCTGCGCGATCCGGGGCGCGAACCCGGCGTCGTGGCACGCCTGCACCATGGCGTCCCGCACCGCCGACTCGCGGGAGAGCGGGAAGGTGACGATGGGCTCGTCGGCGAGCGCGCGCACCGGGACCTCGGCGCGGTCGGCGAGCGGGTGGCTGTCGGGCAGGGCGAGGACGAGGCGTTCCATGCGGACGACGCGGGCGGTGATGCCGCGCCGCACCGGCAGCGCCACGAAGCCGATGTCGAGGGTGCCATCGGTGATCCGGCGCAGCGCCTCGCCGCTGTACGTCTGGCCCGCCAACACCAGCTCGATGCCGGGCAGTTGCGAGGTGACGGCGCGGGTGAGCAGCGGCAGCGCCGCGTAGCTGCTGGCCCCGGCGAAGCCGACGGACACCCGGCCGACCTCCCCCAGGTGCGCGGCCCGCACCGTCCTGCGCACGGCGGACGCGTCCGCGAGCAGCCGCCGCGCCGGCTCCACGAGCGCCTGTCCGGCGGGGGTGAGACGGACGGTGCGGGTGGTGCGGTCGAAGAGCTTCACGCCCAGGTCGCGCTCCAGCAGTTTGATCTGCTGACTGAGCGGCGACTGCGCGATGTGCAGCCGCTCGGCAGCCCGCCCGAAGTGCAGCTCCTCGGCGACGGCCACGAACCCGGTGAGGTGTTTCAGTTCCACGGGGCGAGACTACGGGGGCGGCCACATGCGGCCGGGTCGCCGCCGCGTGCGGTCGTCTGTGGTTGCGCGCGCAGTTCCCCGCGCCCCTTTTTGCCGCACCTCCTCCCCGGTCGACTCAATCCCTCGGGAGGCCCAGGATCCGCTCGGCCACCACGTTGAGCTGCACCTGCGTCGTCCCGCCCGCAATCGTCAGGCACCGCGACAGCAGGAACCCGTGCAGCGCCCGCTCCCCCGCCCCCTCGCGGAGCGCCCCCGCAGGGCCGAGCAGTTCAAGGGCCAGCTCCGCGACCTTCTGCTGGTGCGGCGTCTGGACGAGTTTGCGGACGGAGGCCCCCGCCCCCGGCCCCTCCCCCGCCACCTGAAGCATGGTCGTCCGCAGCCCGATGCACCCCAGTGCGTGCGCCTCCGCCGCGAGGGCGCCGACGCGGGCCCGGTACGCCCCGTCCAGCTCGCCCGCCCGCGCGAGCAGCGCTTCGAGGCCGGTGTCGAACGTCAACTGGTCCGCCATGTGCACCCGTTCGTTGCCGAGCGTGTGCCGGGCGACGCGCCAGCCGTCGTCGAGCTCGCCGACCACGGCGTCCGCGGGCAGCACCACGTCGTCGAAGTAGACCTCGTTGAAGAGGGAGTCGCCGGTGATCTCGCGCAGCGGGCGGATGTCGATGCCGTCCGTGTTCTTCATGTCGATGAGGAAGTACGTCAGACCCTTGTGCTTGGGCGCGTCCGGATTGGTCCGGGCGAGCAGGATGCCGTGGTCGGCCCACTGCGCGGCGCTCGTCCACACCTTCTGCCCGTTGATCCGCCACCGCCCGTCGGGCATCCGCTCCGCCCGCGTACGCAGTGCGGCGAGGTCGGATCCGGCGCCGGGTTCCGAGAACAGCTGGCACCACAGCGTCTCGCCGCGCAGGGTCGCCGGGAGGTGCCGGTCGCGCTGCTCCCGGGTGCCGTACGAGATGAGGGAGGGGACGACCCACGTGGCGATGCCGAGGTCGCTGACCTTGACCCCGGCGGCCTTCAACTCCTGCTGCACCGCCAGCTGTTGGACGGGCCCGGCCCCGAGCCCGTACGGCTCCGGGAGGTGCGGCGCCGCGTACCCGGTCGGCGCGAGGGCCCGCCGCGCCGCCTTCGGGTCGAGGCCCCGCGCCTCGCCGATGACGCCCCGCGCCGCCTCCCGGTATCCGTCCGCCTCGGCGGGCAGTGCGAACCGCAGCTCGCGGCGGGCGCCCGACTCGGCGAGCCGCACGGCACGCAGCCGGTGCGCGTCGCCCGCGCCGAGCAGCTGGCGGGCGACGACGGCGCGGCGCAGGTACAGGTGGGCGTCGTGTTCCCACGTGAAGCCGATGCCGCCGAGGATCTGGATGCAGTCCTTGGCGCAGGAGTACGCGGCGTCGAGCGCGGCCCCGGCGGCGAGCGCGGCGACGAGCCCGCGCACGTCCTCCCCGGCGCCTCCTCCTTCGCCCTCCCCTTCGCCCTCTTCGTCCTCGTCGAGCGCCCGCGCCGCGTCCCAGGTCAGTGCCGCCGCCTGTTCGACCCTGACCAGCATGTCGGCGCACAGGTGCTTGACGCCCTGGAACTGTCCGATGGGCCGCCCGAACTGCTCGCGCACCTTGGCGTGTTCGGCGGCGGTGTGCAGCGCCCAGGCGGCGGTGCCGCAGGCGTCGGCGGCCAGCAGCACGGCGGCCAGGTCGCGGACGAGGGTGCCGTCCACGTCGAGCACGCGCTCCGCGGGCACCACGGCACCGGACGCCGTGACCTCTGCGGTGGGCCGGGTCGGGTCGCCGCTCTCGTGGACGCGCACGGTGAGGCCGGGGGTGTCGGCGTCGGCGGCGAACCACACGACGCCGTCGGCGCTCTCCGCCGCGAGGACCAGCAGATCGGCGTCGGCGCCGGTGAGGACGGGCGGCGCGGCGCCGTCGAGGACGAGCCCGTCGGGCCCCGCGACGGCGCTGAGCCGGCCGGTCCCGAAGGCGACGGCGCCGATCCGCTCCCCTTCGGCGAGGGTCCTGGTCAGCGCGGGCCGCCCGGCCCTGCGGAGCACTTCGGCGGCGAGCACGCTGCCGGCGAACGGTCCGGGCAGCGCCGCGCGGCCCGCCTCCTCCACGACCACCGCGAGGTCGAGCAGGGCGCCGCCCCCGCCCCCGTACGACTCGGGGAGGTGCACCCCGAGCAGGCCCTGCCCGGCGAGGCCGTCCCAGTAGGAGGGGCGGCGGCCGGGGGCGGCCGGGGCGTCGAGCAGCTTGCGCACCTCGTCGGGCGGTACGGCGCGCGCGATCCAACCGCGCACGGCGTCCGCGAGTTCCCGCTGTTCCTGCGTGATGGCGATGCCCATGCGGCGCACGGTAGAACACGTTCCAGTAGACCGGAAGAGCAAATCTGACACCGAGTCAGAAACAAGCGTTCACCGGCCCGAGACGTAATGAAGAAGTAAAGGATTCCGCTCGTACGACGACCGTCGGAATAGTCGCCCCAGCCAACCGGTTCGACATACACACAACCTGCCCGTACACAGCCCGCACACCGACCGCACAACGCGCGCCCCGACCCCGGCGGCGCGCGTTCGCCGTCCCCGTCAAGGGACCAAGACCGCCTTCCGGAGGCCTTCCTTCATGTCCCAGCCGACGACTCAAGCCCGCCCGTCAGGCGGCGTCGTCCCCGTCCTCGCCTTCGCCGGCATCACCGTGGCCGTCATGCAGACGCTGCTCGTGCCGGTGATCAAGGACCTGCCCGAGCTGCTGAACACCGCCCCGTCCAACGCGACCTGGGTCATGACGTCGACGCTGCTCGCGGGCGCCGTCTCGACCCCGATCATGGGCCGCCTCGGCGACCTCGCGGGCAAGCGGCGGATGCTGCTCGCCAGCCTCGCCATCATGGTGCTCGGCTCCCTGGTCTGCGGATTCACCGACAACCTCGTCGTCATGATCGTCGGCCGCGCGCTCCAGGGCTTCGCCATGGGCGCCATCCCGCTCGGCATCGGCCTGATGCGGGACATGCTGCCGCGCGAGAAGCTCGGCTCGGCGATGGCCCTGATGTCCTCCTCCATCGGCGTCGGCGGCGGACTCGCCCTGCCGGCCGCCGCACTCGTCGCCCAGCACGCCGACTGGCACGCGCTGTTCTTCGGCGCCGCCGGACTCGGTGTCGTGGGGATCGTCCTCACCCTCGTCTTCGTCCCGGAGAGCCCGCTGCGCGCGCAGGGCACCTTCGACGTCGCGGGCGCCCTCGGCCTCACCCTCGGCCTCATCCTCTTCCTCCTGCCCATCACCAAGGGCAGCGACTGGGGCTGGAGCTCGGGCACGACGCTCGGCCTGTTCGCGGCCGCGCTCGTCGTGCTCGTCGCGTGGGGCTTCATGGAGCTGCGCCTCAAGGCCCCGCTGGTGGACCTGCGCACGACGGTCCGCCGTACGGTCCTGCTCACCAACCTGGCCTCGATCATGGTCGGGGTCGCGTTCTACGCGATCTCCCTGGTCCTCCCGCAGCTGCTCCAGCTGCCGTCGGCCACCGGCTACGGCCTCGGCCAGTCGATGGTCGTCGCGGGTCTGTGCGTGGCGCCGCTCGGCCTGACGATGATGATGACGGCACCGGTCTACGCCCGGCTCTCCGCCAGGTTCGGCCCGAAGGTCACCCTGATCCTCGGCATGCTGATCATCGCGATCGGCTACGGCGCGGGCCTCGGCCTGATGAGCGCCGCCTGGCAGACCATCATCATCTCGGTCCTGATCGGCGCGGGCATCGGCCTCGCCTACTCCTCCCTGCCGGCCCTGATCATCGGCGCGGTGGACCCGTCCGAGACCGGTGCGGCCACCGGACTCAACACCCTGATGCGCTCCATCGGTACGTCGGTGTCCTCGGCGGTCATCGGCATGGTGCTGGCCAACACGGCGAACAACGTGCAGGGCGTCGCCGTCCCGACGATGCACGGCTTCCGTGTCTCCTTCCTCATCGCCACGGCCGCCGTCGCGGTCGGCGTGCTGCTCGCCTTCGGCCTACCGGGGCGCGCCAGGCCGACGGTGCAGCTGCGCGCCAGCAGCGAGGAGGACGCCGTCCTGGAACGCGTCGAGGAGACGCTCGCCGCCCACTTCCACGGCCGCGTCCTCGACCCCGCGGGTCTGCCGGTGGCCCGCGCCAAGGTCACCCTGATCGACCGCCGCGGCCGCCAGGCGGGCGCCGCCCTCACGGACACCGAGGGCCGCTACGCCCTCGACGTCCCGGTGGGGGGCTCCTACGTCCTCGCGACCACGGCCGCCGGCCACGCCCCGCGCGCCTCGGCCGCCACCCACCACGGCGAGAACCGTCCGGTGCGGGTGGACCTGGCGCTCGAGGCGCTCGCCGAGTCGGTGCGGTAGCGGTCGCCGGGCTTCGGGCAGCCCCGGCGAGGGGACGCGTCACGCGGGAGCGTGAGGCGTCCCCTCCGCTTTTATCCGGTACTCCGGACGCCGCGCCGCCAGTACGCTCGCCCCTCATGACCTGGCTGCCGGACGACTTCGTCCACCCCACCCACGTACCCGTGCCCGGAACCGCCCTCCACCTGAGGCCGATCCGGGAGGCGGACACCGCGATCGACTACCCCGCCGTGATGGGCTCGCGCGAGCGCCTGTGGGAGATCTTCGGACCGGCCTGGGGCTGGCCCGCCGAGACCATGACGTACGAGGCGGACCGCGTCGACCTGTTGCGGCACGAGCAGGAGATCGCGGCCCACCAGTCGTTCAACTACGCCCTGTTGAACGAGGAGGAGAGCGCGCTCCTCGGCTGCGTCTACATCGATCCGCCCGAGCGCACCGGCGCCGACGGGGAGATCTCCTGGTGGGTCGTGGACGACCTCGCGGGCAACGACGAGGAGCGCACGCTCGACACCTTCGTCCCCGAGTGGATCGCGGCCGACTGGCCGTTCCGGCAGCCGCGCCTCATCGGCCGCGACCTCACCTGGCAGGAGTGGCTGGCGCTGCCTCCGGCCGAGTAGGACGCTCAGCGCCCCACGTCGAACGTCGCCCCGACGCCGAGGAGTTCGGACACGTCCGAGCCCGCCGCCAGCTCCTGCGGCTCGGCCCCGCGCCGGAAGAGCCGCGCCGCGTGCGCGCCCTCCACGGACGCCCGGTCGTCGGCGACCCGCAGCCACGAGCCCTCCCGCAGGCCGAGGACCGGGACGTCGTTCTCCTCCAGGAATTCGGTGAGGCGCTGTTCGCGGGTCTCGCCCTTGTGCGTGGAGGACGGGTCCCCGTCCAGGTAGTGCGGGTTGATCTGGAACGGGACCAGGCCCAGCGTCTCGAAGGACGGCGGCTGCACGATCGGCATGTCGTTGGTCGTACGGAGGGTGGGCGCCGCCATGTTGGTGCCCGCGCTGGCGCCCATGTACGGCAGGCCCGCACGGACCGCCTTCGTCACGGCGTCCCGCAGCCCGGTGCGGTACAGCGCGCTCAGCAGGCGGAACGAGTTGCCGCCGCCGATGAACACCGCGTCCGCCGCATCCAGTTGGGCCAGCGGGTCGCCGCCCTCGTGGACACCGTGCACCTCGATCCCCGAGCCCTCCAGCGCGCCGCGCACCCGCGCCGTGTACGCGTCGTGGTCGGCGAGCGCGTACGGCACGAACGCGAGACGGGCGTTCGGCGGCAGGAAACCGGTGACGACGTCGAGCGCGTGCTCCAGGTAACCCTGGCCGTACTGGGTGGAGTTGGAGAGCAGCAGCAGATTCATGGTGCGGGTGGCTCCGATCAAAGGGGCGTGCGTACAGGTCACTTGGCGGTGCGCTCGCCGCGGCGGGCGCGCTGCGGCGGATGCGTCAGACGCCGCTCCAGCAGTCCGGCCGCCTTGCGCAGGACGTCGAGCCGGTCGTCGGGCCCGTCGGGGAAGCGCTCCTTGGCGGCGCCGAGGCTGAGGCTTCCGTAGGGCTCGCGGCCGAGGAAGACCGGCACGGCGACGGTGCCGATCCCGGCGTCGTACTCGCCGACCGTCCAGGCGTAGCCCTGCGCGCGGACGGTGCGGAACTCCCGCTCCAGCTCGTCCGGGTCGGTCACCGTGCGCTCCGTGAAGCGGGCCATGGGGCGGCTGCGGAAGAGCCGGTGGCGCTGCTCGTCGGGCAGGAACGCGTAGTACGACTTGCTGGTGGCGCCCGCGTGCGCCGGGTACAGCTCGCCGACCAGCGGGTAGTAGCGCAGCGGTCCTTCCTCGCCCTCGACGGCCGCGACGCAGCGCATGTGGAAGCTGTCGGGCAGACAGAACAGGACCGTGTCGCCGGTCGCCGCCCGCAGCTCTTCGAGCACCGGTCCTGCCAGCAGCTCCAGGGACCCCGAGCGCTCCCACAGGCGGCCGAGCCTGAGCACCGCCGGGCCGATCCGGTAGCGCCGCGTCGTCGGGTCGGAGACCAGGAAGCCGCGCCCGGCCAGCGTCGAGAGCAGCCGCTGCGCGACCGAGGTGTCCCAGCCGAACTCGGCGGCGACCTCCGTCACGCCCCAGTCGGGCCGCGTCCGCTCGAAGGCGAGCAGCACGAGGAGGGCCCGGTCGACGGTCTGCAGGGCGCCGGCCGGGGTCTTCCGGTCGAGCGGGATCTCCGGCACGCCATCTCACCATCCAGACCTGTATTGCAGATAACGGGAAATACTTGCCGACAACGCTATCCGATCCCGAATCTGCTGTCAGTACCGGTGGAACCGCGACCGGGCGCAGCGCAGTGAGCGCGGCGCGGTGAGCAGTGAGAGGGATCCCGCATGTTGAAGTACGTCCTCGATGTCGTCGATCTGCTGGACGACCCCGACGCCGACGGCAAGCGCGCCGTCGCCTACCTCGACTCGGTCGCGGGCCCCGAGGGCTCCGGCGCCGAGATCACCACGGTGGACGGCGAGCGCGGCTCCACCGACTTCGTGCTCGTCCGGATCCCGGGCGCCCAGGGCCGCAGCCGGGGCGGCAGCGCCCGCACGCTCGGCGTCGTCGGCCGCCTCGGCGGGGTCGGTGCCCGGCCCGAGATGACCGGGCTCGTCTCCGACGCGGACGGCGCCGCCGCCGCGCTGGCCACCGCCGCGAAGCTCCTCGACATGCGCCGCCGCGGCGACGTGCTCGACGGCGACGTGGTGATCGCCACCCACGTCTGCCCGGACGCGCCGACCGCGCCGCACGACCCGGTGCCGTTCATGGACTCGCCGGTCGACATCGCGACGATGAACCGGCACGAGGTGACCGAGGACATGGAGGCCGTGCTCTCCATCGACACGACCAAGGGCAACCGCATCATCAACCACAAGGGCGTCGCCCTGTCACCCACCGTCAAGGAGGGGTGGGTGCTGCGGGTGAGCGAGGAGCTGGGCGAGCTGCTCGCCGTCGTCACCGGTGAGCCGTTGGTCACGTACCCCGTGACCACGCAGGACATCACGCCGTACGGTAACGGTGCACATCACATCAATTCGATCCTTCAGCCGGCCACGGCGACCGCCGCCCCGGTCGTCGGCCTCGCGCTCACCTCGGCCGCCGCGGTCCCCGGCTGCCAGACCGGCGCCAGCCACGAGACCGACATCGCGGCCGCCGCCCGGTTCGCCGTCGAGACCGCGAAGGCGTACGGCGGCGGGCGCATCGATTTCCACGACGCCGCGGAGTTCGACGCCCTCGTGAGCCGCTACGGCTCGCTCGCCCACCTTCAGACCCTCGGCAACGCACCCACGGAGTCGTGACGCCATGGCCACCACCAAGAAGAGCGTGGGCAGCGACGACTACGCGCTGTCCAGAGTCCCCAAGGACAAGCGGCTCGGCTTCTGGACGATGCTGCTCCAGTGGCTGGCCCAGTCCGGCTCCATCTCGCAGTTCACCCTGGGCGCCACCATCGGCGTCGGCATGACCTTCGGCGACGCGTTCTGGGCCTTCACGCTCGGCGCGGTCATCCTCGAAGTGGTCATCTTCCTGATCGGCATGGCGGGCATGCGCGAAGGCCTCGCGACGCCCCTGCTGACCCGCTGGGTGGGCTTCGGCCGCAACGGCTCCGCGCTCGTCAGCTTCATCATCGCCGTCAGCCTCGTCGGCTGGTTCGGCGTCCAGAACACGATCTTCGGCGACAGCGTCTCGTCGCTGGTCGGCGGCCCGTCGTGGCTGTGGTGCATCGTCGCGGGCCTCGCCATCACGGTCCTGGTCATCTTCGGTTTCCGCTACATGGCGATCTTCGCGAAGATCGTGACGCCCCTCTTCTTCGCGATGGTCGCCTGGTCCGTCATCGACGCGCTCGGCGACCACTCCATCGGCGACCTCATCAGCTCCCCGCCGCCCGGCCAGGCCATCCCGCTCTCGGTCGCCGCCACCGCCATCGCGGGCGGCTACATGACCGGCGCGATCGTGGCGCCCGAGATGACCCGCTACAACAAGAAGGGCAGCCACGTCTTCCTTCAGACGGCGTCCTCGATGATCCTCTCCGAGTACATCGTGGGCCTGACCGGCGTCCTCCTCGGCCACATGGTCAAGAGCGACCAGGTCTCGCAGATCGTGCTCTCCACGTCCGGCGTCTTCGGCGTCCTCGTCGTCCTGATGTCGACCGCGAAGATCAACGACTGGAACCTGTACGGCTCCTCGCTCGGCGTCGTCAACTTCTTCCAGGTTGTCTTCAAGAAGCGCCTGCACCGCGGCGCCGTCACCATCGCCCTCGGCGTCGCCGGCACCGCCCTCTCCGCGGTCGGCATCATGACCCACTTCACCGACTTCCTCTCGGTGCTCGGCGTGGCCATCCCGCCCATCGGCGGCATCGTCGTCGCCGAGTACTGGGTGGTCCGCAGGATGCGCAGGCCGCTCGACGAGACGCGCGAGGCGGGCACGCTGCCCGCCACCTCCCCGACCTGGGTCCCCATGTCCCTGGTGATCTGGGCGGCGGCCTTCTGCGTCGGCAAGTTCTACGACGGCGGCATCCCGGCCCTGAACTCCCTGGCCACCGCGTTCGTCCTCTACACCGTGCTCGGACTGCTCGGCTGGATCAGGACGTACGGCACCACCACCCTGGCCGACGACGAGGACGCGCTCCCCGCCGAGGCCGAGCAGACCCCCGTAGGAGCGGCATGACCACCCCAGCCACCCTCGCCTCCGAGGACGCCCAGCGCGAAGTCGTCGAGCTCTGCGCCGAGCTGATCCGCTTCGACACCTCCAACCCGACCAGCGACGAGCGGGCCTGCGCCGACTGGGTCGTGGGCCGTCTCGCCGAGGTCGGCATCGCCTCGGAGCTGGTGGAGAGCGCGCCGGGCCGCTCCAGCGTCATCGCCCGCATCGAGGGCGCCGACCGCACGCGCGGCGCCCTCCTCGTCCACGGCCACCTCGACGTCGTCCCGGCCGACGCCGCCGAGTGGCAGGTCCCGCCGTTCTCCGGCGAGATCCGCGACGGCTACCTCTGGGGCCGCGGCGCCATCGACATGAAGGACACGGTGGCCGTGATGCTGGCCACCGCCCGCCACTTCGCGCGGACGGGCACGAAGCCGTCCCGCGACCTGGTCCTCGCGTTCCTCGCCGACGAGGAGGCGGGCGGCAAGTTCGGCGCGCACTGGCTGGTCGAGCACCGCCCCGACCTCTTCGAGGGCGTCACCGAGGCGATCGGCGAGGGCGGCGGGTTCAGCTACGCCCTCGACGACACCCGGCGCCTCTACCCGATCGAGAACGCCCAGCGCGGCATGGCCTGGATGGAGCTGACGGCGAACGGCCGGGCGGGCCACGGCTCGTCGCCCAACGACGAGAACGCGGTCACCGACCTCGCCGAGTCCCTGACCCGCATCGGTCGCCACACGTTCCCCGTCCGTCTCATCGAGCCCGTACGAGCCCTGCTCCAGGAGGCCGCCGACCTCCAGGGCGTGGACATCGACTTCGAGGCCGAGGACCTGGACGCCGAGCTGGCCAAGCTGGGCCACGTCGCGGACTTCATGCAGGTGGTGCTCCGCAACTCCGCGAACCCCACCATGTTCACGGCCGGCTACCAGACCAACGTGATCCCCGGAAAGGCCACGGCCCGCGTCGACGGCCGCTTCCTCCCCGGCCACGAGCAGGAACTGATCGACGCCATCGACGCGTTGCTGCTCCCCTCCGTCTCCCGCGAGTGGGTCAACCACGACATCGCGATGGAGACGACGTTCGACGGGCCGCTCGTCGACGCCATGTGCGACGCGGTGCGCGCCGAGGACCCGGACGGCCACCCGGTCCCGTACTGCAATCCGGGCGGCACCGACGCCAAGGCGTTCACGAAGCTCGGCATCCGCTGCTTCGGCTTCAAGGGCCTGAAGCTCCCGGCCGACCTGGACTACGGCCGCCTGTTCCACGGCGTGGACGAGCGGGTGCCGCTGGAGGGGCTGCGGTTCGGGGTGCGGGTCATGACCCGGCTCTGGCAGGGCTGCTGAGCGGGCGCTCGGCGGCGTACGGCAGCATGTGGGCATGACCACTTCAGGGAGCACCCCCGCCCCGGACGTCCTCGCCGCCTTCGAGAAGGCCAAGGGGTTCATGCCGCTCGGCGAAGGGCTCGCGCTGTACGCCGCCGCCGTCGAGGCGGCGGCGCTCGGGCTGCCGCTCCTTGAGGTCGGCACGTACTGCGGGCGCTCCACGATCCTGCTCGCCGACGCCGCCCGCGCGGCCGGGGTCACGGCCCTCACGGTCGACCACCACCGCGGCAGCGAGGAGCAGCAGCCGGGCTGGGACTTCCACGACCCGGAGACCGTGGACCCGGTGGTGGGGCTCATGGACACCCTGCCCACCTTCCGGCGCACGCTGCACGCGGCGGGCCTGGAGGACCACGTGGTGGCGCTGGTCGGCAAGTCGCCTCAGGTGGCGAAGGTGTGGGGCGGCAAGCTCGGCCTCGTCTTCATCGACGGCGGGCACACCGACGAGCACGCGAACGCCGACTACGAGGGCTGGGCCCCGCACGTCGCCGAGGGCGGCTACCTCCTCATCCACGACGTCTTCCCCGTGAAGCACGACGAGTGGACGGGGCAGGCGCCGTACCGCGTGTACCAGCGGGCACTCGCGTCCGGGGCGTTCACCGAGGTCTCACAGTGCGACTCCCTGCGCGTCCTGCGTCGAAGCGGCGCGGGGATCTGAGCGCACGGTTAAGGTCAGCAACGTGTCATACGTAGGTCCGGAACCCGATGGCTTCGATCCCGACGGCTGGGACGGCCGTGGCGAGGCTCCGCGGCGCCGCTTCGGCGGACGCCCCGTGCTCGTCACGTTCGCCGCGCTGGTGCCCACGGCGCTCGCCGGATGGCTGGTGTGGCAGGTCGTGAGCGGTCCGGGAGACAGTGAGCCGCCGCGGGTGCTGCCCGCGCACGGGCCGTCGTCGACGGCCTCGCCGACGCAGGACGCGCAGGGCGCGAAGGACCCGCAGGAGTCGAGCGCCGCCCCCTCGAAGTCCGCGGGCAGACCGGGATCGCCGTCCGCCTCCGCGTCGGAGGCGGAGAAGAAGGCGAGCACGGCTCCCGCCAAGGCCCTCTCCGGCCCCCTCAAGGGCAAGGTCGTCGTCATCGACCCCGGCCACAACCCGGGCAACTTCCAGCACGCCACCGAGATCAACCGGTCCGTGAACGTGGGCAACGGCAGCAAGGAGTGCGACACCACCGGTACGTCCACCAATGCCGGGTACACCGAGGCCCGGTTCACGCTGGACGTGGCGAAGCGCATGCGGACGCTCCTGGAACAGCAGGGCGCGACCGTGCGGTTGACGCAGGACGGTGGCAGGTCCTGGGGGCCGTGCGTCGACGAGCGGGCCAGGATCGGCAACAGCGCGAAGGCCGACGCCGTCGTCTCCGTCCACGCGGACGGATCGGGCGAGGGCAACCGCGGCTTCCATGTGATCCTTCCCGCATCCGTGCACGCGGGAGCCGCCGACACCACGTCGATCGTGAAGCCCTCGCGGGACCTCGGCGAGCGCGTCGTGGGCCGCTACGTCCGGGCGACGGGCCAGGCCCCGTCGAACTACATCGGCGGCGGCACGGGCCTCGACACCCGCAGTGACCTGGGAGGACTCAACCTCTCGAAGGTTCCGAAGGTCTTCATCGAGTGTGGCAACATGCGGGACTCGCGGGACGCCGCACTGCTGACCTCGGGCCCGTGGCGGCAGAAGGCGGCGAAGGGCATCTCCGAGGGAATCGCGGGTTTCCTCGGCGGGTGACGGTCACCCTTCGGATCTCGGCAGACACTCCCCGGACTCGGACGATAGTGTCCTCCGTACGATGTGGGGCCCCCTGCGCGAGGCACCGCCTCCACCCGATGACCAGACGACCGACGACCGACTAAGGACTTGCAGTGAATATCCGCTCCCTCACTCGAGGCGACGGCGTGGTGATCGGAGCAGCGGTATTGCTGTTGATCGCCTCGTTCCTCGACATCTACTCCGTCGACGGGGCGCCCGACAGCGTCGAGTTCCCGAACTCCTGGGAGAGCGGCCCGGTTCTCATGAGCGTGGTGCTCGCGGGCATCATCGGCGCCGTGCTCATCGTGGTCAGCCGCGGTATGCCGGAGGCCCGCAAGGTCGCGGGGATCGACCTCGGTCAGTTCGGCATCGCGGCCACGGTGCTGGCGGCGTGGGCGGCGCTCGGCAACATCTTCGACCCGCTGGGCGGCGCCGACAACGGCGGCGGCAGCTCCGCCAACAGCGTGAGCCCCGGCATCGGCCTGATCCTGGCCCTCGTCGCCACGCTGGTCATGGCCGCCGCCGCGATCGCGACGCCGCTGGTCCCGGCGCTGAAGGGGGCCCTCCTCGGCGCCCCGCGCCCGCAGCAGCCGCAGCCGTACGGCGGCCAGCCGCAGCAGGGTTACGGCTACCCCGGCGCCCAGCAGCACCCCGGCCAGCAGCAGCCCTACGGTGCGCAGCAGCCGGGCCCCGGCCAGCAGCAGCCGTACGGTGGTCAGCCGCAGCAGGGCGGCGCCCCGGCTCCGCAGGCCGCCGCGCAGCCGCCGGCCGCGGACTTCTCGCCGTTCTGGTTCGCCGTGCCGGTGCCGCGCCCGCTCTTCGCGGAGGACGGCTCGCAGTCGCAGATCGCGGAACTGGCTCCGGGTACCTGGTACTTGGCGGTCGAGCAGCGGGGCCCCGGCCTCGTCGCCCAGACGCAGGACGGCCGTCGCGGTGTGCTCCAGGACACCTCGGGGATCCAGCGCGGCTGACCGGTCCCGCCCCCACGGGGATCAAAGCAGTTCAAGGCCCCTCGCCCGTCTTCCGGGCGAGGGGCCTTTCGCGTACAGTCGCGCACCGTAAGCTGAACTGACGGTTCATCAGATATGGGGGCGCGCATGCGGCTCGGAATCGCACTCGGCTACTGGGGACGCGGGCCGAACCCCGACCATCTGCAACTCGTCCGGGATGCGGAGGACTTGGGCTACGACTCCGTGTGGACGGCCGAGTCCTGGGGCAGCGACGCGTTCACCCCGCTCACCTGGTTCGCCGCGCACACCTCGCGGATCCGGCTCGGCACGGCCATCGCGCAGATGGCCGCCCGCTCCCCCACCACGACCGCGATGCACGCGCTCACCCTGGACCACCTGTCGGGCGGCCGCATGATGCTCGGCATGGGGCTCTCCGGGCCGCAGGTGGTCGAGGGCTGGTACGGGCGCCCGTTCCCCCGCTCCCCGCTGACGGCGACCCGCGAGTACGTGGACGTCGTACGGCAGGTGCTGCGGCGCGAGGGCCCCGTCGAGGTCGACGGACGCTTCCACTCGCACCCGTACCGGGGCGAGGACGGCACAGGACTCGGGAAACCCCTGAAGCCCATCACACACCCCCTCCGCTCCGACCTGCCGATCCTGCTCGGCGCCGAGGGGCCCAAGAACATCGCGCAGACCACGCGGATCGCCGACGGCTGGCTCCCGCTGTACTGGTCGCCGACGCGGACGGACGTGTACGAGGCGTCGCTGACGGAGCTGCGGGACGACTTCACGGTGGCGCCCATGGCCCGCGCGAAGGTCTGCGACGACGTCGCCGAGGGACTGCTTCCGGTGAAGGCGATGCTCGGCTTCTACATCGGCGGCATGGGGCACGCGACCCGCAACTTCCACGCCGATCTCATGGCGCGCATGGGGTACGAGGCCGAGGCCCGGCACATCCAGGACCTGTTCGCCGAGGGGCGCAGGGAGGAGGCGGTGCTGGCCGTGCCGGACGCCTTCGCCGACGAGATCTCGCTCGTCGGCCCGCGCGAACGGATCGCCGAGCGCCTGGAGTTGTGGCGAAAGGGCCCGGTGACGGACCTCCTGGTCCTGTCCCCGGACCCGCACACGATGCGCGTACTGGCGGAGCTGAACTCCTAGGCGGCTAGGAGCCCTTGGTGAGCTGGGAGGCCGACGGGACCTTGTTGGTCACCTCGGCGCCCGCGCTCTTGCCCGCGTCCTTGACGCCGTTGATGACCTCGTTGAAGGAGGAGGTCACATCGCCGAGGCCGTCACCCTTGCGCAGCTTGGTCGACAGGCCCTTCAGCGACGCGATGCCGGCCGACAGCGGCCCGACCGCCTTCGAGAGCGTCGGGTCGCCCTCGGCGTTCTTCGAGGCGGCCTTCAGCCTGTTGTACGTGAACGCGCCCGCGAGCCCCGCCTTGATCAGCGCGAACCTCCGGCCGTCCGCGCCCGCCTTGAACTTGCCCGCACGGTACGGCTTCACGATCCACTGGTACGTGGCCCCCGCCGCGAGCCCCGCGTTCGCCGCGAAGCGGGTCTTGGCGAACTTCTGCTTCTCGGCCTTCGAGGTGGGGCTCGACGTGGCGTTCGACGACGCCTTCGTGGCGGACGCCGAATCGCTGCCGGAGCCGCACGCGGTGGTGCCCGCGAGCAGCGCCCCGCACAGCAGGAACGCCATGATCAGTCGTCGTACGGACAGGGGGGAACGGGTCACGGCGGCCTACCTCCGGGCCTCGGGGTGCACTCGTCGCAGCGTCACCCGGCCCCGTGGCGTGCGCCACTCGGGCGAGCCCGTCCGGGTTTCACGGGGGGTTCCAGGGGCAACCGATCGACATGTCTGCGAATCGGCATTACCGAGGGACCAACGAGGCCGCCCGGATCGTGGCGATCGTCGCCGATGTCCTGGCACTGATCCTGGGCCTGTGGATCGTGATGTACCTGTTCGACGCCAATCGCGGCAACGACCTGGTGCAGATCGTCCACGACGCGTCCGCGTGGCTGGCCGGCTGGTCCCACGACCTGTTCACCTTCGACGCTGCCTGGGCCCGTGTGGTCGCCGGCTACGGCCTCGCCGCCGTCGTCTACCTGTTCATCGGCCACGCGATCGCCAACCGCCTGCGCAGGTACTAGGCCGTTTCGGCCCGGCAGCAGTCCGGTTCGACGCCCGTCGGCAGCAGTCCGCCGCCGAACACGGAGCACGTGGCCTCGTCGCCGCCGAGGGCCGCCACCGCGAGCAGCACGGAACCCGCGGTCCACGTGGTGAGTTCCTCCGGCCAGATCGCCTGGTCGTCGAAGACGTAACCCGTCCAGTACAGGCCCGTCTTCGGGTCCCGCAGATGCTGGATGTCCTGGAGGATCTCGAGCGCCCAGTCGGATTCGCCCATCGCCCAGAGCGCGAGGGCGAGTTCGGCGCTCTCGCCGCCGGTCACCCAGGGGTTGGGGTCCACGCACCGCACGCCGAGACGGGGGACGACGAACGTGTCCCAGTCGGCCTTGATGCGGGCCTTCGCCTCGGCCCCGCGCAGGGCGCCGCCGAGCACCGGGTAGTACCAGTCCATCGAGTAGCGGCTCTTGTCGAGGAACCGCTCGGGGTGGTTGCGGATGGCGTGCCCGAGCGCGCCGAGCGCCAACTCCCAGTCGGGCTGCGGCTCTTCGCGCTGTTCGGCGATGGCGAGCGCGCACCGCAGGGCGTGGTGGATGGACGAGCTGCCGGTCAGCAGCGCGTCCTCGACGGGTGTGCCGTCGGGCTCGCGCTTCCAGCCGATCTGGCCGCCGGGCCGCTGGAGACGGAGCACGAACTCCGTCGCCGCGCACACGGCGGGCCACATGCGGTCGAGGAAGGCGTCGTCGCCGGTGGACAGGTAGTGGTGCCAGACGCCGACGGCGATGTACGCGACGAAGTTGGACTCGCGGCCGCGGTCCGTCACGTCGTGCGGGTCGCCGTCGCGGTAGGCGGCGTACCAGGAGCCGTCCTCGTTCTGGTGCCGGACCAGCCAGTCGTAGGCGCGCTCGGCGGCCTCGTGCTCGCCCGCCACGTCGAGCGCCATGGCGGCCTCGGTGTGGTCCCACGGGTCGAGGTGGTGCCCGCGGAACCACGGGATCGCCCCGTCCGCGCGCTGCACGGCGAGGATCCCGGCGACGGTCTGCGCGGCCTGATCCGCCGTCAGCACGCCGGGGAGTACGAGGAGTTCGGTCCGCTCCGGGCTGCTCACTCAGCGGCCCCGTCGGCCTTCGGCAGGTGCGGCTTCGTGGCGTACGCGACGAAACTCTTGCCGACGACGGGGTTGAGGAGGCCCTCGGCGATCCGCGTGAGGGCGGGCTTCTTCATGATGTCCCAGACCAGGAGCTTGTGGTACGCCTTCACCGGCAGCGCCTTGTCGTTGTCGACGCCGAAGGCGCACTTGAGCCACCAGTACGGGGCGTGCAGCGCGTGCGCGTGGTGGGTGCCGTACGGCTTGAGGCCCGCCTCGCGCATCCGGCCGAGGAGCTCGTCGGCCTTGTAGATGCGGATGTGGCCGCCCTCGACCTCGTGGTACTCGTCGGAGAGCGCCCAGCAGACCTTCTCGGGGCCGTAGCGCGGCACGGTGACCGCTATCCGGCCGCCCGGCTTGAGCACGCGCACCATCTCGGCGAGCACCCCCTTGTCGTCGGGGATGTGCTCCATGACCTCGCTGATGATGACGACGTCGAACGACTCGTCGGGGAACGGCAGGTGGAGCGCGTCACCCTCCATCGCCGTCGCGGTGGCACCGGCGGGGGCCTCGCCGGCCTCCTTCATCGCGGCGAACCACTTGGCGACCTCGGCGATTTCCTCGGCGTTCTGGTCGAGCGCCACGACCTGCGCCCCGCGCCGGTAGCACTCGAACGCGTGCCGTCCGGCCCCGCACCCGAGATCGAGGACGCGGTCGCCCGCGGCGAGCGGGAAACGGGTGAAGTCGACGGTCAGCACGTGGCCCTGCTTTCCTGGGGGGTTTCGGTGACAACTTCGGTGCGTGCGGGGCCGGTCGGCCGGGGTGCGGCCCCCATCGCCTCGCGGTAGAGCTCGGCGGTGCCCTGTGCGGCGCGCGCCCATGTGAAGCGTTCGAGGACGCGGGCGCGGCCGTCGGCGCCGAGCCGGGCGCGCAGCTCGCGGTCGCCGAGGAGCCGGCCGAGCGCGGCGGCGAGCGCCCCAGGGTCGCCGGTCGGCACGGCCAGGCAGGTCTCGCCGTCGGGCCCCGCGACCTCGGGGATCGCGCCGCCGGTGGTGGCGACGAGCGGGGTGCCGGTGGCCATGGCCTCGGCGGCGGGCAGCGAGAACCCCTCGTAGAGGGAGGGCACGCAGGCGACCTGCGCCGAGCGCACGAGGTCGACGAGTTCCTGGTCGCTGATGCCCTTCACGAACTCGACGGCGCCTTCGAGGCCGTAGCGCGTGATGGCCTGCGCGACCGGGCCCTCCTCGGGCCGCTTGCCGACGACGACGAGGTGGGCGTCGGGCTGCTCGGCCCGCACCTTGGCGAGGGCTTCGACGAGGAAGACGAGGCCCTTGAGCGGTACGTCGGCGCTGGAGGTCGTGACGATCCGGCCCGGCACCTCGGGCACGGCCGGATTCGGCGAGAACAGATCGGTGTCGGCGCCGATGTGCACGACGTTGATCCGGCCGGGCCGTACGCCCAGGTGATCGACGATCTCGTCGCGGGACGTGCCGGAGACGGTGACCACGGACGGCAGCCTGCGCGCGACGCGCTTCTGCATGCGCGTGAACGCGTACCAGCGGCGCTTGGACATCCGCTGCCGCCAGCCCTCGGCGGCATCCAGCTCCAGCTGCCGGTCCACGGTGATCGGGTGGTGGATGGTGGTGACGAGCGGGGCGCCGATGTCCCCCAACAGCCCGTAGCCGAGCGTCTGGTTGTCGTGCACGACGTCGAACTCGCCGCGCCTGGCCCGCAGATGACGGCGGGCGCGCAGCGAGAACGTCATGGGCTCGGGGAAGCCGCCGGTCCACATGGTGCCGACCTCAAGGGCGTCGACCCAGTCGCGGTACTCGTCGCGCTTCGGTGTACGAAAGGGGTCGGGGCTGCGGTACAGGTCGAGGCTCGGCAGCTCGGTGAGCGAGAGCCCCGCCAGATCCTCACCCTCGTCGAGCACGGGGTACGGCTGGGAGCCGATGACCTCGACACGGTGTCCGAGCCGGACCAGCTCGCGCGAGAGGTGCCGGACATACACCCCCTGACCACCGCAGAACGGGTTGCCTTTGTACGTGAGGAGAGCGATACGCAAGGACTCCGCGGTCACTCCAGGCCACCCTTCTTCCTGCTTGCCCGTGGACACTACGTGGGGACGCTAATCTAGAACAAGTTTCAGACTTGATCGTTCAAGAGCATCGAATCTACCGGCTGGTAGCCGGGCCGTAAGGGGTGGATCAGGTGATTCACGCCACGGCGGGCTCCACGGGACACGGAAAGCTTTCTGATGACAGCTCCGGACGCGAGAACCACCACCCGCACGACCCCCGCGCTCACCGAGCGTCAGGAGGCCAGGCGCCGCCGCATCCTGCACGCGAGCGCGCAGCTCGCGGCGCGCGGCGGATTCGACGCGGTGCAGATGCGGGAGGTCGCCGAGTCGTCCCAAGTCGCGCTCGGCACGCTGTACCGCTACTTCCCGAGCAAGGTGCACCTCCTGGTCGCCACGATGCAGGACCAGCTCCAGCACATGCACACGACGGTCCGCAAGCGGCCGCCGTCCGGCGACTCCCCCGCGGAGCGGGTGGCCGAGACGCTGATGCGGGCCTTCCGCGCGCTCCAGCGTGAGCCGCACCTGGCGGACGCGATGGTGCGGGCGCTGACCTTCGCGGACCGCAGCGTGAGCCCCGAGGTCGACCAGGTCTCCCGGCAGACCACCGCGATCATCCTCGACGCGATGGAGCTCGACGACCCGACCCCGGAGCAGCTCTCCGCGGTGCGGGTCATCGAGCACACATGGCACTCCGCGCTGATCACGTGGCTGTCCGGCCGCGCCTCCATCGCCCAGGTCAAAATCGACATCGAGATGGTGTGCCGTCTGATCGATCTCGCGGCTCCTCGCCAGTCTTGACCCGCACCGGTGTTGCGCTCTCGGGGCTCTGCCCCGGACCCCGCTGCTCAATCGCCGCAGGGGCTTGAAATGCCAACCACCGTCGGCGGCGATTGAGCAGATCGAGCCCCGCCGGCGATTGAGGCGCGGGGTCCGGGGCAGAGCCCCGCGGCCGCAACACCGGTGCAGGCCGCGATTCAGTCCTCCGGCGGAAAGACGACCTCCCCCGTGCCCGCCAGCGTGAGCGTAATCGCCTCCACGGGGCACCCCTCCGCCGCCGCCAGCACCTTCTCGTTCGCATCCGCGTCCGCCTCCACCGGATGCGACTGCCGCGCACTGTCGAGCCGGAACCCGTCCGGCGCGTTGTTCACGCACATCGCCGACCCGATGCACACACTCCGGTCGACCTCCACATGCCACCGGTCACCCATGCTCAGCTCGCCTCCGGCTCGTACCCCGCGGGCAGGTGGATCATCTTGTGCTCGAAGTACTCGCCGTACCCCTCGGGCCCGAACTCCCGCCCGAGACCGGAGTTCTTGTAGCCGCCGAACGGCCCGAGCATGTCGAGGCTGAACGTGTTCACGCTGTACGTGCCCGTACGGACCTGGCGCGCGATGTCGACGCCGTGCGCGGTGTCGGCGGTCCAGACGCTGCCGCTGAGCCCGTAGTCGGAGTCGTTGGCGATCTTCACGGCCTCGGCCTCGTCCCCGTACGGAAGCAGGCAGATGACCGGGCCGAAGATCTCCTCGCGGGCGATGCGCATGGAGTTGTCGACGTCGCCGAAGAGGGTCGGTTCGACGTACCAGCCCTGCTCGAAGCCCTTCGGGACGCCGCCACCCGTGAGGATCTTGGCGCCCTCGTCCTGGCCGATGCGGATGTAGTCGAGGGAGCGCTGCTGCTGGCGCTTGGCGACGAGCGGGCCGACCTCGGTGGCCGGGTCGAGCGGATCGCCGACCTTGAGGGCGGAGGCCGCGCCGGCGAAGGCGTCGGCGAACTCGTCGTAGCGGGAGCGCGGGACGAGGATGCGGGTCTGCGCCACGCACGCCTGGCCGTTGATCATCCAGGCGAACGGGACGATGCCGGAGACGGCGGCGCCCGCGTCGGCGTCCTCCAGGACGATCGCGGCGGACTTGCCGCCGAGTTCGAGGGTGACGCGGGTGAGGTTGCGCGAGGCGACCTCCATGACGCGCTTGCCCGCGGCGACGGACCCGGTGAAGGAGACCTTGTCGACGCCGGGGTGCCCGACCAGGTACTCGCTGACCTCGCGGTCGGCGGGAAGGATGGAGAGCACGCCCTCCGGGAGCCCGGCCTCGGTGGCTATCTCGGCCAGCAGGTACGCGTCGAGCGGCGTCTCCGGCGAGGTCTTGAGGATCACCGGGTTCCCGGCGAGCAGCGCGGGCGCGAGCTTCGCGGCGGCGGTGAACTGCGGGACGTTCCACGGGACGACGGCCGCGACGACGCCGACCGGCTCGCGCCGCACGAGGAGCTTGCCGAGGGCGCCGTCGCGCGTCTCCTCGTACGTGAATCCCCGCGCGACGTTGATGGCGGAGTCCCAGACCATCATCGCGGCGAGCGCCTGCACCATGACGCCGGAGGTGTACGGGGTGCCGTTCTCGCTGCTGATGACGCGGGCGATCTCCTCGTGCCGGACCGCGAACGCGTCCTTGATCCTCGTGATGATCTCGATGCGCTCGTCGAGGCTCATCCGCGGCCAGGGGCCGTCCTCGAAGGCGCGGCGGGCGACGGCCACGGCCCGGTCGACATCGGCGGGCGCGGCGTGCGGCACCCGGCCGAAGACCTCGCCGGTGTGCGGCGAGACGACCTCGATGACGTCCTTGCCGAGCGGGTCGGTCAACTCCCCGCCGATGAACAGCTGTCCGTATTCCAAGAGCTCGGTCATGGCTGACATCCTCACGTCACGACAGTCGACGATGCCTCACGTCCGGTTCCAGCTCCCGACACGAACCGCGCGAGCTCGGTCATGGCTGGCATCCTCACGCACGACATTTCTGACGGTGTTTCAGAACTGATACCAGTTCTAGTTGCGATCCGGAAGGGTGGTGCAGGGACCGTGCATACGGTTCGCCGGGGCGACCAATGAAACAAGTTCTACAAGTTCCCGTACAGTGGCCGCAGTTCGGCTGGTTCGGCTGGTTCGGCGGAGGGAACCCGATGGCAGAGGCGTCAGACGCGGCGGAGGCCGCGCAGGTGACCGACCACGGCGGGGGTGTGCACAGCATCCGCGTGCCGATCCCCGACAACCCGCTCGGCTATACCCTCGTCCACCTCGTCGACACCGACGCGGGCCCCGTCCTCGTCGACACGGGCTGGGACGACCCGACCTCCTGGGACGCGCTGGCCACGGGCCTGACCGCCTGCGGCACGAGCGTCGAGGAGCTGACCGGCGTCCTCATCACGCACCACCACCCGGACCACCACGGACTGTCGGCGAAGGTGCGGGAGGCGTCCGGGGCCTGGATCGCGATGCACGAGGCCGACGCGGCGGTGGTGCGGCGCACGCGGGAGAACAAGCCGGAGCGCTGGTACCGCTACATGGTGGCGAAGCTGACGGCGGCCGGTGCGCCCGACGAACACCTCGCCCCGCTGATCGCGGCCCGCGACTCCGGGAAGCCGCGCGAACTGCCGGGCTTCGCGCCGGCGTTGCCGGACCGCACCATCACCCCCGGCGACCTCCTCGACCTGCCGGGCCGCAGGCTGCGCGCGATCTGGACGCCGGGCCACACCCCCGGCCACGTCTGCCTGCACCTGGAGGAGGAGCACCCGTCGGGCCGTGCGGGCAACGGCCGGCTGTTCTCCGGCGATCACGTACTCCCCGGCATCACCCCGCACATCGGCCTGTACGAGGACCCCGACGACGCCACCGTGACGGACCCGCTCGGCGACTACCTGGACTCGCTGGAGCGCGTGGGCCGACTCGACCCGGCGGAGGTCCTCCCGGCACACCAGCACCCGTTCACCGACGCCCCCGCCCGCGTAAGGGAGTTGCTGGTCCACCACGAGGAACGTCTCACCGGCCTGCTGACCCTCCTCTCCTCCCCCCTCACCCCGTGGCAGCTCGCCGAGCGCATGGAGTGGAACCGCCCGTGGTCCCAAATCCCCTACGGCTCCCGCACGATCGCCGTATCGGAGGCAGAGGCCCACCTGCGACGCCTCCAGAAGACAGGCAGAGTCGAACAGGTCCCGGGAACCGACCCCGTGACCTACCGATCAAGCCCCGCCGGCGATTGAGGCGCGGGGTCCGGGGCAGCGCCCCGCGACCGCAACACCGGTACCGCGAAACGGGTCCCACCCCTCCGGAGGATCTTTGCCGCGCCCTGATGGAAGAGCCGCCCCCACGGGCGTATCTTCAGCCCCCAAGGGCTCGCACGAGCTGGAACGACAAGGGGGCGCCCGCCGATGACGCCGGACGAGGCAGTGGTCGGCCGAACGGGGAAGCTGGTCGTCGGCACGCGTGGGGCCGAGGGTCCGGGTGAAGTGCTGGTGCAGATCAGGGGCGGTACCGAGACGTTCATCGCGTACTCGGACGAGCCCCTGGAGCGGGGCGCCACCGTGCTCGTGATCGAATCCCGCGGAAGCCGCCAGGTCGCGGTCATGGCCTGGACCGATCCTCTCCTCTCCGGTGGCGAGGGCGGTGCCCGCTAAGGAGACGTACAGGCATGTTCGGATATCGCGTTCCCGCGCCCGACGAGGCGATGCTGATCTCGGGTGGCAGGCGGGGACTTGGGGGAGCGCCGTTCCGCGTGGTCACCGGGCACGGGAAGTTCGTGCTTCCCGTGCTCCGCAAGACCCGCTTCCTGTCGCTGGCGATGATGGAGTCGGAGGTCGTCGAGAAGTGCGTGACCCGGCAGGGCATCGCCCTGACCGTGCGCGCCGTCATCGCCTTCAAGGTCGGCAACGACCACGAGTCGATCGTCAACGCCGGGCAGCGGTTCCTGTCCGACCAGGAGCAGATGTCGGTCCTGACCGGCCGGATCTTCGCCGGTCACCTGCGCTCGATCATCGGCTCGATGACGGTGGAGGAGATCGTCACGGAGCGCCAGAAGCTCGCGACCGAGGTCCTGGACACCTCGAAGTCGGAGATGGCGAAGATCGGCCTGCACGTCGACTCGCTCCAGATCCAGTCCATCGACGACGGCAACACCGGCTACATCGAGGCCATGTCCCGCCCGCACAAGGCGGCCATCCAGCGGCAGGCGCAGATCGCGCAGGCCCAGGCCACGCAGGCCGCGGCGGAGGCCGAGCAGGCGGCGGCCCGCAAGCAGGCCGAGTACGCGCGGCAGACCGCGGTCGTGCAGGCCGAGTACAACGCCGAGGTCGACCGGGCCAAGGCGCAGGCCGACCAGGCGGGCCCGCTCGCGCTCGCCCACGCCCAGCAGGAGGTCCTGGAGGCACAGACGGAACTCGCGCTGAAGCAGGCCGAGTTGCGGGAGAAGCAGCTGGTCGCCGAGGTCGTGAAGCCGGCGCAGGCCGACGCGGAGCGCATCCGCGTACTGGCCCTCGCCGAGGCCGAGCGGATGAAGATCCAGGCGGAGGCGGCGGCGTCCTACGACCGGGTCGCCCTCGACCGCATGCTCATCGACCAGCTCCCGCAGATCGTGAAGGAGGCCTCGGCGGGCCTGTCCGGAGCGAACGTCAACGTCCTGAACGGAGCGGACGGCCTCGGCGAGATCGCGGCGGGTCTGGTGGGCCAGGGACTGACGATCCTGGACTCGGTACGGAAGAACCTCTCCGGTGAGGGGGCGGACGAGGTTGGCTCGGCGATGGAGCGCTACGTGGGCGCTCCGCGCGGGGGCAGGGACGACGGTCCGGTGGACGTCCGCTGAACGTCACGGGGCTCCGCCCCGGACCCCGCTGCTCAATCGCCGCAGGGGCTTGAAACATCCAGCCCCGAGGGCGCGACCGCGCTGCCGGGTACAGTAAAGAGGTCGTCAGTACGTACGTACGAGGGGAAGCCGGTGCAAATCCGGCGCTGACCCGCAACCGTCACAGCCGGAATGCCTCGTACGTACCTGCTCGGCTCAGCACCGTCGAGGAATACGGAGCAGGAGCCGCCCGGTACCCCCGTGTGCCGCGCCGCCCCGCTCCCCGCAGGGAGAGGCAACCCGCGCCACCATGAACATTCGCCGCAGCGCCGCGCTCGTCGCCGCGACCGTCGCGATCGGCGCCATGGGCGCGCAGGCCGCGACCGCGGACACGTCCTCCCCTTCGCCGAAGGTGGTCGTGCCCTCGGGCCTCTACGGCAAGGGCGACCCCACGTACGACGGAGTCTGGCGGCAGTCGCTCGCGCTCGTCGCGCAGGACACCGTGGGCGTGAAGCCCGCGGCCAAGGCCGTCGACTGGCTGGCCGGCCAGCAGTGCGAGAACGGCGGCTTCGCCGCCTTCCGCGCCGAACCGACCAAGGCCTGCGACAGCAAGACCAAGATCGACAGCAACGCCACCGGGGCGGCCGTACAGGCCCTCGCCGCGGTCGGCGGCCGTGACGGCGAGGTCGCCAAGGGCGTCGACTGGCTGAAGAAGAGCCAGAACGCCGACGGCGGCTGGGGCTACAGCCCCGGCATGGACAGCGACGCCAACTCCACGTCGGTCGCCATCGGCGCGCTCGCCGCGGCCGGCGAGAAGCCCGCCGACGTGAAGTCGGGCAAGGGCAAGACCGGCACCGACGCCCTCGCCTCGCTCGCCCTCCCCTGCGCCAAGGGCAAGGACGGCGGCGCGCTCGCCTACCAGCCCGACAAGAAGGGCGAGCTCGCCGCGAACGCCGACGCCACCGCCGCGGGCGTGCTCGGCGCCCTCGGCACCGGCTTCGCTCCGGACAAGGGCAAGGCCCCGGACACGTACACCTGCGAGGACGGCAAGAGCGCGGAGGACGTCGCGCACAACGGCGCCGTCTACCTCCAGAACCAGATCAACACCCGCCTCTACCTGAAGTCCCAGCTGGCCGGTGCCACGGACCAGCCCGACTACGGCAACACCGCCGACGCGGTCACCGCCGTCGCCGCGGCCGAGGGCATCAAGGCCACCAAGGACTCGTACGCCTGGCTGGAGAAGAACGCGAAGGGCTGGGCGTCGCAGACCGGCCCCGCCGCCTACGCCGAGCTGATCTTCGCCGCGCACGCCACCGGCAACGACCCGCGCGACTTCGGCGGCACGGACCTGGTGAGCGCCCTCAACAAGACGGGCCCGGAGCCCGCGTCCGCGAAGTCGTCCGGGTCGGACTCGGACGAGAAGAAGGACGACGGCGGTGGCGGCGCCAACTGGTGGATCATCGGCGTGATGTTCATCGCCGCCGTCGGCGCCGGTTTCCTGCTCAGCGGCCGCAAGAAGCAGCAGCCGTGACCGCGCGCAGGTCGGCCGGGCTCGGCGGGCTCGTCCTCGGGCTGCTCGCCGCGCTGCTCGCCACGACCGTCGCCCCGGCGCAGGCCGCCGGGTACCGGTACTGGTCGTTCTGGGAGCGGGACGGCGACCGGAAGGCGTGGACGTACGCGACGGCGGGCCCCTCGCAGACCAAGCCGGAGGACGGGGACGTCCAGGGCTTCCGGTTCGCGGTGAGCGAGGACTCCAAGGACGCGAAGCAGCCGCGCGGCGCCGCGTCGTTCGACACGATCTGCTCCGGCACGTCCGCCGAGGACGGCAAGAAGCGGATCGCGCTGGTCGTCGACGCCGGCACGGCGGCCGACGCCCCGTCCGGCGAGACCCCGCCGAAGCCGCGCACCGCGTGCGCCCAGGTCGCCGAGGGCGCGACGAGCGCCGACGCGCTCGCCGCCGTCGCGAAGCCGCTGCGCTACGACAGCAGCGCGATGCTGTGCGCGATCTCCGGATACCCGAAGGCGGGCTGCGGCGAGCAGGTGTCGTCGTCGAAGACCCCGGACAAGGCGTCCGAGAAGCCCGCGGCGAAGGACTCCGGGGACTCCGGTCCCTCGGTGGGTCTCATCGCGGGCATCGCCGTGGTCGTCGTGCTCGGCGTCGCGGCGGGTGTGCAGGCCCGGCGCCGCCGCGGCTGACGCATGACCGGCTCCTCGTTCCGCGCCCCTCGGGCCCACCGCTCCAACGCGCTGCATCCGGGCGCCTGGTGGATCTGGGCGCTCGGCCTCGGCACGGCGGCGTCCCGCACCACGAACCCGCTGCTGCTGGCACTGCTGATCGGCGTCGCCGGGTACGTGGTGGCGGCGCGCCGCACCGAGGCGCCGTGGGCGCGTTCGTACGGGGCGTTCGTGAAGCTGGCGCTGGTCGTGCTCGGCATCCGCCTCGTCTTCGCGACGCTGCTCGGCTCGGCGATCCCCGGCACGCACCTGCTGTTCACGCTGCCCGAACTGCCGCTGCCGGAGTGGGCGCAGGGGGTGCGGATCGGCGGCCCGGTCACCCTCGAAGGGCTCGTCTTCGCCCTCTACGACGGCCTGAAGCTGGCCACGCTCCTCATCTGCGTGGGCGCCGCGAACGCGCTCGCCTCCCCGTCCCGGCTGCTCAAGTCGCTGCCGGGCGCACTGTACGAGGCCGGGGTCGCGGTCGTCGTGGCGATGACGTTCGCCCCGAACCTGGTCGCGGACGTCCGCAGGCTGCGGGCGGCGCGACGGCTGCGCGGCCGCCCGGACAGCGGTCTGCGCGGCCTGCTCCAGGTCGGCCTCCCGGTCCTCGAAGGCGCGCTGGAACGCTCGGTCGCACTCGCCGCGGCGATGGACGCGCGCGGCTACGGCCGCACCGCCGAGGTACCGGCCGCCGTCCGCCGCGCCACGGCCGCGCTCACGCTGGGCGGCCTCATCGGGGTGTGCGCGGGAACGTACGGGCTGCTCGCGGCCTCCGGCTCCGGGTACGGACTTCCGGTGCTGCTCGCCGGGGTCGCCGCCGCACTCGGCGGGCTGTGGCTGGGCGGGCGCCGCACGGTCCGCACCCGCTACCGGCCCGATGTGTGGGGCGTACGGGCCTGGCTGGTCGCGGCGTCCGGGGCGACCGCCGCGGCGGCGATGATCTGGGCCGGAACGCGGGACCCGGCGGCCCTTCAGCCGCCGGTGGTCCCGCTCGCGGCGCCGGAGCTGCCGCTGTGGCCGGCCGCGGGCATTCTGCTCGGCCTGCTCCCGGCCTTCCTCGCACCCGTTCCCGACAAGCCGACGGAGGCGTCGTCGTCATGATCCGCTTCGAAGACGTCTCCGTGACGTACGACGGCGCGCAGGCGCCCACCGTCCGCGGCATCGACCTGTACGTGCCGGAGGGCGAGCTGATGCTCCTCGCCGGTCCTTCCGGGGTCGGCAAGTCGACGCTGCTCGGCGCGGTGAGCGGGCTGGTCCCGCACTTCACCGGGGGGACGCTGGCCGGGCGGGTCACGGTGGCCGGGCGGGACACCCGTACGCACAAGCCGCGCGAACTCGCCGACGTCGTCGGCACGGTGGGCCAGGACCCGCTCGCGCACTTCGTGACGGACACGGTCGAGGACGAACTCGCTTACGGCATGGAGTCGTTGGGCCTGACCCCGCCGGTCATGCGCCGCCGCGTCGAGGAGACCCTCGACCTCCTGGGCCTCGCCGACCTGCGCGACCGCCCGATCTCCACCCTCTCCGGTGGCCAGCAGCAGCGCGTCGCGATCGGCTCCGTCCTCACCCCGCACCCGCAGGTCCTCGTCCTCGACGAGCCGACGTCCGCCCTGGACCCGGCAGCGGCGGAAGAGGTCCTCTCGGTCCTGCAACGCCTGGTCCACGACCTCGGGACGACGGTCCTGATGGCCGAACACCGCCTGGAACGCGTCATCCAGTACGCGGACCAGGTGGCGCTGCTGCCGGGACCGGGCGAGCCGTTGCGGGTGGGCGCCCCTGCGGACGTCATGGCGGTGTCCCCCGTGTACCCGCCGGTGGTGGGCCTGGGCCGGCTGGCGGGCTGGGACCCGCTGCCTCTGACGGTCCGGAACGCGCGGCGCGCGGCGAGCGGCCTGAAGGAACGGCTGGCGCAATCACCATTTCAAGCCCCTGCGGCGATTGAGCAGCGGGGCCAGGGGCAGCGCCCCGCGACCGCGGCCCCGCTGGCCGCAACCAAAAACCTGGGCGTAAGAAGAGGCCGTATCGAAGCCCTCCGCCACATCGATCTCACGGTCACCGCCGGCGAGGTGCTCGCCCTGATGGGCCGCAACGGCGCCGGAAAGTCCACCCTGCTCTCCACGCTGGTCGGCCTGATCAAACCGACCACGGGCACGGTCACGGTCGGCGGAGCCACCCCGCACAGGACGACTCCGCGCGACCTCGTCCGCAAGGTCGGCCTGGTCCCCCAGGAACCCCGCGACCTGCTCTGCGCGGACACGGTGGCGGCGGAGTGCGCGGCGGCGGACAAGGACGCCGACACCGCACCGGGCACCTGCCGCGCCCTCCTGGCCGACCTGCTCCCCGGCATCGCCGACGACACCCACCCCCGCGACCTCTCCGAGGGCCAGCGCCTCACGCTGGCGCTGGCGATCGTGCTGACGGCGGCCCCGCCGCTGCTCCTGCTCGACGAGCCGACCCGCGGCCTGGACTACGCGGCGAAGTCCCGCCTCGTCGCGATCCTGCGGAACCTGGCGGCCGAGGGCCACGCCATCGTCATGGCCACGCACGATGTGGAGCTGGCGGCCGAGCTGACCCACCGCGTGGCGATCCTCGCGGACGGCGAGATCGTGGCGGACGGGCCCACCCCCGACATCGTCACGTCGTCCCCGTCCTTCGCCCCGCAGGTCGCCAAGATCCTGGCGCCGCAGCGCTGGCTCACGGTGTCCGAGGTCAGGGAGGCACTGGCATGACGGCGTCCACGACGCCGCCGTCCGCCACGGGACGGGCGAACCCCGTACGCCTCGGCCCCCGCTCCATCACGGCCCTGATCCTGGTCAGCGCCGTCGGCCTGGTCGGTATCGGCTGGCCGCTGATCACCGGGCCCGGGTCCGAGGTGAACGCGCACGCGCAGGACGCGCCGTGGCTGTTCGCGGCGCTGCTCGTGCTGCTGGTCGCCGTGGTCGCGGCCACGATCTCGGAGTCCGGCATGGGCCCCAAGGCGGTCGCGATGATCGGGGTGCTGGCCGCCGCAGGGGCGGCGCTGCGCCCGATCGGCGCGGGCACGGCCGGCCTGGAGCCGATGTTCTTCCTGATGGTCCTGAGCGGCCGGGTCCTCGGCCCCGGCTTCGGCTTCGTGCTCGGCTCGCTGAGCATGTTCACCTCGGCGCTGCTGACCGGGGGTGTGGGGCCCTGGATGCCGTTCCAGATGCTGTCGATGGGCTGGTTCACGATGGGCGCGGGGCTGCTGCCGGGCGCCGGGTGGCTGCGGGGCCGCGCCGAGCGCGTCATGCTCGCGGGCTACGGCTTCGTCGCGGCGTTCGCGTACGGCACGATCATGAATCTGGCGGGCTGGCCGTTCATGAACGCGCTGGCCTCCTCCGTGGCGTACCAGCCGGACGCCGCGCTCCACGACAACCTGGCCCGCTTCCTCGCCTACTGCATGGCGACCTCGCTCGGCTGGGACCTGGGCCGCGCCGCGCTCACCGTCGTGCTGACGCTGGTCGTCGGCGGCGCCGCCCTCAAGGCGCTGCGCCGGGCCACCAGGCGGGCCGCCTTCGAGGCCCGGGTCACATTCGACGACCCCCGGGCGTGAAGCCCCCCACATGACCCACGTCACGTACTAAGCGGGACCGTAGTTCCGTGACGGCCCCCTCCCACGCCACACAACGGACATTTGCGACACAACATCCCTAGTCCGACCTTCATTAGTAAATACGCACATTGCTTTCGCCCGTCGGGGTTTGTTTCTGTGGAGCAACCGCAAGGCGCCACGCCCTGCACCCCCCTGCCCCCCCCCCACGGAAGGTTTCCGTTTTGTCCGCCACGCTCCTGCGCCGTATCGCCACTCCGAAGAAGGCCATCGCCGGCGTCACCCTCGCCGCCGCCACGACCGGTGTCCTCTTCGCCTCGGCTCCGGCCCAGGCCGCGTCGACGTCGGGCTCGGCGAAGGCCATCGCCCAGCAGAAGATCTCGGACTCGGCCCAGTTCAGCTGCTTCGACAAGATCGTGTCCCACGAGAGCGGCTGGAACCCGAACGCGACGAACGCCTCCACCGGCGCCTACGGCCTCGTCCAGGCGCTGCCCGCCAACAAGATGGCGTCCGCCGGCTCCGACTGGAAGACGAACCCCGAGACGCAGATCGAGTGGGGCGTCAAGTACATGAACGACCGCTACGGCAGCGCCTGCGGCGCGTGGAGCCACTGGCAGTCCAACGGCTGGTACTGACCGCCTCCGGCACCCAACTGGTCACCCCTGCGGCGGACGCCCGCTCCAAGCCCCCCGCGGCCGGTGACCATCTCCAAGCCCCCCGCGGCCGGTGACCGGCTTCAAGCCCCTGCGGCCGGTGACAGGCTTCAAGCCCCTGCGGCCGGTGACCATTTTCGCCCCCGCGGCGCGTGACCATCTTCAAGCCCCCGCAGCGCGTGACCGTCTTCAAGCGCCTGCGGCGGGCGACCATATCCAAGCCCCCTGCTGCGGGTGGCCATTTTCGCCCCCGCGGCGCGTGACCATCTTCAAGCCCCCGCAGCGCGTGACCGTCTTCAAGCGCCTGCGGCGGGCGGCCATCTTCAAGCTCCTGCGGCGGGCGACCATATCCAAGCCCCCTGCTGCGGGTGAACATTTTCTAGCCCCTGCGGCGATTGAGCAGCGGGGTTCCGGGGCGGAGCCCCGAGGCGTCGGCCCCGATGCGGGGTGCGGACTCGGGGCGCCGCCCCGGACCCGGCCGCTCAATCGCCGCAGGGGCTTGATGCGCCCCGCCGAAGCGGGGCCAACTACAGGCGCTGGATGATCGTGCCCGTGGAAAGCGCCCCACCCGCACACATCGTGATGAGCGCGAACTCCTTGTCCCGGCGCTCCAGTTCGTGCAACGCCGTCGTGATCAGCCGCGCCCCCGTGGCCCCCACCGGATGCCCGAGGGCAATCGCACCCCCGTTCACGTTCACCTTCTCCAGGTCCTGCTCGAAGACCTGCGCCCAACTCAGCACCACCGACGCGAACGCCTCGTTGATCTCGACGATGTCGATGTCCTTCAAGGTCATCCCCGCCTTGCCGAGCACCGCCCGCGTCGCGTCGATCGGCCCGTCCAGGTGGTAGTGCGGGTCGGCGCCGACCAGCGCCTGCGCGACGATCCGCGCCCTCGGCTTGAGCTTGAGCGCCCGCGCCATCCGCTTCGACGCCCACATGATCGCCGAGGCCCCGTCGGAGATCTGCGAGGAGTTGCCCGCGGTGTGCACAGCCGTCGGCATCACCGGCTTGAGCCCCGCGAGGCCCTCCATGCTCGTGTCGCGCAGCCCCTCGTCCCGGTCGACGAGCCGCCACATGCCCTGACCCGAGGACTGCTCCTCCTCCGTGGTGGGCACCTGCACCGCGAACGTCTCCCGTTTGAAGCGCTCCTCCGCCCAGGCGGTGGCGGCCCGCTCCTGGGATATGAGGCCGAGCGAGTCCACGTTCTCCCGCGTCAACTCCCGCTTGCGGGCGATGCGTTCGGCGGCCTCGAACTGGTTGGGCAGATCCACGTTCCACTCGTCGGGGAACGGCTTGCCCGGACCGTGCTTGGACCCGGAGCCGAGCGGCACCCGCGACATCGCCTCGACGCCGCAGCTGATGCCGACGTCGATGACGCCGGCCGCGATCATGTTGGCGGTCATGTGCGAGGCCTGCTGGGAGGAGCCGCACTGACAGTCGACCGTCGTCGCCGCCGTCTCGTACGGCAGGCCCATCGTGAGCCAGGCCGTGCGCGCCGGATTCATCGACTGCTCGCCCGCGTGCGTGACCGTGCCGCCGACGATCTGCTCGACGCAGTCCGGCTGAATCTCGGTGCGACCGAGGAGTTCGCGATACGTCTCGCCCAGCAGATAGGCGGGATGGAGATTGGCCAGCGCGCCGCCGCGCTTGCCGATCGGAGTGCGTACGGCTTCGACGATGACGGGCTCGGCTGCCATGACCTACGTCCTCTCCAGGATTCCCGGACCAGCACGAACAGAACCGGACAGACTTCGCGGCGGACCTCGCCCACACGAAACTAGAACGCGTACCAGTTCTGCTTGCAGTCTCAGGGCCCTTACCCCCGGTACGCAAGGGGCTTGCACGGACAACGCACCGAACCGACACGGCCGTGGGCCTTGCCACTTCTAGAACCCGTTATTACCTTCACAGCCACAACTGACGGTTCGTCAGACCACCACGGGAGTGACTCCATGCCGTGCCCCGCGCTGCCCGACGGGTTCGACTTCACCGACCCCGATCTCCTCCAACACCGCGTGCCCCACCCGGAGTTCGCCCAGCTCCGCCAGGCCGAGCCGGTCCGCTGGATCCAGCAGGAGACCGGCATCTCCGGCTTCGACGACTCCGGCTACTGGGCCGTGACCCGACACGCGGACGTCAAATACGTCTCCACCCACCCGGAGATCTACTCGTCCAACATCAATACCGCCGTGATCCGCTTCAACTCGTCGATCGAGCGCGACCAGATCGACGTACAGAAGATGATCATGCTCAACATGGACCCGCCCGAGCACACCCGCGTGCGCCAGATAGTGCAGCGCGGGTTCACGCCGCGCGCCATCCGCTCGCTGGAGGAGAAGCTCCGCGACCGGGCCCGTGACATCGTCGCCAAGGCGGTCCAACAGGCAGGCCCCGGAGGCTCCTTCGACTTCGTCACGAACGTCGCCGTCGAGCTGCCGCTGCAGGCGATCGCCGAGCTGATCGGCATCGAGCAGAAGGACCGCTCCAAGGTCTTCGACTGGTCCAACAAGATGGTCGCGTACGACGACCCCGAGTACGCGATCACCGAGGAGATCGGCGCCGAGGCCGCCATGGAGATCGTCGGCTACGCGATGAACCTCGCGGCCGACCGCAAGAAGTGCCCGGCCAAGGACATCGTGACCCAGCTGGTCGCGGCCGAGGACGAGGGCAACCTGTCGTCCGACGAGTTCGGCTTCTTCGTGATCCTGCTCGCCGTCGCGGGCAACGAGACGACCCGCAACGCCATCACCCACGGCATGCACGCCTTCCTCACCCACCCCGACCAGTGGGAGCTCTACAAGCGTGAGCGGCCGAGCACCACGGCCGAGGAGATCGTGCGCTGGGCGACCCCGGTGGTCTCCTTCCAGCGGACCGCCACACAGGACACCGAGCTGGGTGGACAGAAGATCAAGGCGGGCGACCGGGTCGGCCTCTTCTACTCCTCCGCCAATCACGACCCGGAGGTCTTCGAGAACCCGGACACCTTCGACATCACCCGCGACCCCAACCCGCACCTCGGCTTCGGCGGCGGCGGTCCGCACTTCTGCCTCGGCAAGTCCCTGGCGATCCTGGAGATCGACCTGATCTTCAACGCGCTCGCCGACGCGGCGCCCGATCTGCGCCTCGCGGGTGACCCCCGCCGGCTGCGCGCGGCGTGGCTGAACGGCGTCAAGGAGCTTCAGGTCGCCACTTAGAGCCCCTGCGGCGATTGAGCAGCGGGGTCCGGGGCAGCGCCCCGAGTCCGCACCCCCGGCGCCGCTGCCGCCGCCCGCGGCCCCGACGACACATACGTAAGGCCGAACCCGGCCCCGACGACCACCGCCCCGCCCACCGCATCGAGCACCCAGTGGTTCCCCGTCGCCACGATCGCGGAGAGCGTGCACAAGGGGTGGACGAGGCCGAGCGCCTTCATCCACCACCTCGGGGCGAGGGCCACGACGACGAGCCCGCACCACAGGGACCAGCCGAAGTGCAGCGAGGGCATCGCCGCGTACTGGTTGGTGACCGCGGTGAGCGTCCCGTAGTCCGGCTGCGAGAAGTCCTGCACGCCGTGGACCGTGTCGATGAAGCCCAGCGTGGGCATCAGGCGCGGCGGCGCGAGCGGGTACAGCCAGAAGCCGACGAGGGCCAGGACCGTCGCGAATCCGAGCGACGCGCGCGCCCAGCGGTACTCCGCCGGACGCCGCACGTAGAGGACCGCGAGGACCGTCAGCGGCACCACAAAGTGAAAGGACGTGTAGTAAAAGTCGAAGAAATTGCGGAGCCATCCGACCTTTACGACCGCATGGTTGGCCCAGTGCTCGATGTCAAGACGCAGAAATCTCTCCAGCGCGTACACCTGCGCCCCGTGCTCCTCCGCGCGCGCCCTGCCGCCCGCCGCGACGATCCTCACCTGCTGGTACGCGGAGTATCCGACGCGGATGAGGAGCAGTTCGAGCAGCAGGTTGGGGCGGGCGAGCGCACGCCGCCACACCGGTAGCAGCGGCACCCACGACCAGCGCGCGGGGGCCGGATCCGTGTAGACGGTGGGCAGCGGGGCCGCGTACGCCGGGTCGGTGCGCCCGAGGAAGGGGACGGCGCAGGCCGCGGCGAGCACGGCGACCAGGACGAGGTTGTCCCGCAGCGGCGCGAGCACCGGCAGCTGCGGCAGTATCGCGTCGGCCGGGAGCGTCATCACCAGGACGACGGCGACGGGCCACACCGCACGGTCGGCCGTCTTGGTCCCGACGCGACCGACGACCGCGAGCAGCACCCACAGGAGCTGGTGCTGCCAGGTCGTGGGGGACACGGCGACGGCGACGCAGCCGGTGACGGCGACGGCGAGCAGCAGTTGTCCGTCGCGCGCGTAGATGATGGAGCGGCGCAGGCCGAGCACGGCCACGGCTGCGCCGAGGAGAAGGAACAGGGCGATCTCCAGCGGCCCGGTGAGGCCGAGTCGCAGCAGCATTCCGTGCAGCGACTGATTGGCGGTCGCGGCCGGATCGGCGGCGAGTCCGGTGCCCGCCAGGTGGTGCACCCAGTACGTCCACGAGTCCCGCGGCATGGCGAGCCACGCGATTCCGGTGCCCGCGGCGAAGGCGGCGCCGGTCGCGGCGGCGGCGCGCCTGCGCCCGGTGAACCACAGGAGCGGGGTGAACAGCAGGAGGGTCGGCTGGAGCGCGGCGCCGATCCCGATCAGGACGCCGGACGCCGTCTGCCTGCGCATCGCGAAGCAGCCGAGGAGAACGAGGAGGACCGGGAGAATGCTGGTCTGGCCGAGCGTGAACGCGTTGCGCACCGGCAGCGACAGCATGAGCAGGCTGATCGCGACGGGCGCCGCGAACTGGGCGGTGCGCCGGGACACGGGCGGCGGCAGGGCGCGCGCGGCGACCACGCCGAGCGCGACGACGAGGGCGAGCGAGCCGAACGTCCAACCCCAGCCGAGCGCCTGCTCGGCGCCGCGCGCCAGCGGTTTGAGGACGAGTCCGGCGAACGGGGGCCCGGTGAACCGGTCGGGCGCGTCGTACAGCGAGCCGCTGACGTGCAGCACTCCGTCGGGGCCGAGCCAGGTCTCCAGGTCGGTGAGGCGTTCACCGGGCGGGGCGCTGAGCACCGCCACGAGTTGACGCGCGCCGAGCACGCCGGCGATCAGCCACAGTCCGGCACGCAGCACGCCGAGCCGACCCTGCACTGGCCCCGTGGGGCCCGACGCCGCTCCTCCTTGTTCCGCGTTCGCCACGCTTTTCGGACCTCCCGCTCATCTCGGCCGGTTGACCGACATTCACCGCACACCCGGTAAGACGCAGGCAACTGCTCCTTCACCTGTCTGTCCACCGGGATTTGACGGATAGGCAGTGTCTTCAGCCACTTTGTCCCAGCCTTCACAGGTGCGGTTCCGCGACATAGATCACAAGAATTTGCATCAGCACCGTGCGAACACTTCGACGTTTTCCCAGGCCGGAGGGGGTTTCCTCACGGAGCGAAGTTAGCGGAACACTACCCGTTATGTGCGCGGACGCCCCTATGGTCGATGTGTCGGGCCGTTCCGCGTGGACGGCCCTTGCTCTTGCCCCCGACGAAAGGAAGGCGAAGGACCCGTGTCCAGCGCCACTTCCATCGCCCCCAGTACTGGCGGGTCCTTCACTTCCACGAAGGGCCGCACCTCATCCGAGCCGACCTCCACAGACCCCTCGCTCGTCAAGCGCGCGGTCAAGGCGGCGGCCCTCGGCAACGCGATGGAGTGGTTCGACTTCGGCGTCTACGGCTACCTGACCGCGACGCTCGGACACGTCTTCTTCCCTGCGGCGTCCAGCACGGCCCAGGTGCTGTCCACGCTCGGCACGTTCGCCGCCGCCTTCCTCGTGCGCCCCATCGGTGGCGCCTTCTTCGGCCCGCTCGGCGACCGCATCGGCCGGCAGCGCGTCCTCGCCATCACCATGATCATGATGTCGGCGGGCACCTTCGCGATCGGTCTGATCCCCTCGCACGGTGCCATCGGCATCTGGGCGCCGGTGCTGCTGATCGTGGCGCGCATGGTGCAGGGCTTCTCGGCCGGTGGTGAGTACGGCGGCGCGTGCACGTTCATCGCCGAGTACGCGCCGGACAAGCGCCGTGGATTCTTCGGCTCGTTCCTGGAGCTCGGCACGAACGCCGGTTACGTCGCCGGCGCCGCGCTCGCGACCGCGCTCACGACGATGATGTCCACCGACGCCCTGTACAGCTGGGGTTGGCGCATCCCGTTCCTGGTCGCGGGCCCGATCGGCCTGGTCGGTCTCTACGTCCGGATGAAGCTGGAGGAGACCCCGGCGTTCAAGAAGCTGGCGGACGAGGCCGAGGCGAAGGAGAAGTCCAACCCGAAGCCGAAGCTGAAGGAGATGTTCGTCGGCAACGCGAAGCCCATGTTCCTGTGCATCGCGCTGGTCCTGGTCTTCAACGTCACCGACTACATGCTGCTCTCCTACATGCCGACGTTCCTGAGCGAGGAACTGCACTACGACGCCACGCACGGCACGCTGATCCTCATCGGCGTGATGCTGCTGATGATGATCGTGCAGCTCCCGATGGGGCTCGCCAACGACCGCTTCGGCCACCGCTGGGTGATCGGCGCCGGCTGCGTGGGCTTCCTCCTGCTCTCCGTCCCGGCCATCCTGCTGATCCAGCAGGGCTCCACGTGGGCGATCGCGCTGGGCCTCGCCGCGCTCGGCCTGCTGCTCGTCTCCTTCACCTCGTCGATGCCGTCGACGCTGCCCGCGCTCTTCGACACGAAGGTCCGCTACGGCTCCCTGGCCGTCAGCTTCAACCTGTCCGTCTCGATCTTCGGCGGTACGACGCCGCTGGTCGTGGCGTCCCTCATCGCGGCCACGGGCAACCTGATGATCCCGGCGTACTACATGATGGCCGCGGCCCTCATCGGTGGTGTCGCGGTGTGGCGCATGAAGGAGTCGGCGGGCAAGCCGCTGCCGGGTTCGCCGCCCGCGGTGTGACGCGCTCCTGAGCTCTTCGAACGGCCGGGTTCCGGGCGATCTCCATCGCCCGGAACCCGGCCGTTCTCGGCGTATGCGGACTTACGCTGACGGCCATGACGACTCACCCACGCAACCGTCAGCCCGAGTCCGCGGCCGCCGTCGACGCCTACCTCGGCGGCCTCCTCGCCCCCGCCGACGAGGCACTGGCGGCGGCGCTCGCCGACAGCGAGGCGGCGGGGCTGCCCGCCATCAACGTCTCGGCCACCCACGGGAAGCTGCTGCAGCTCGTCGCCCGCATCCAGGGCGCACGCCGGATCCTGGAGATCGGCACGCTCGGCGGCTACAGCACGATCTGGCTGGCCCGCGCGCTCCCCGCCGACGGTTCGCTGATCACCCTGGAGTACAGCGCCCGGCACGCGGAGGTGGCCCGCGCCAACCTCGCCCGCGCGGGCCTGGACAAGGTGGTCGAGGTCCGGGTGGGCGCGGCGCTCGACTCGCTGCCGCGACTGGCCGACGAGGGCCGGGAGTTCGACCTCGTCTTCATCGACGCCGACAAGGGCAACAACCCGCACTACCTGGAGTGGGCGCTGCGCCTGACCCGGCCGGGCAGCGTGCTCGTCCTCGACAACGTGGTGCGCGGCGGCCGGGTGACGAACGCCGACTCCACGGAACCCGATGTCGTCGGCACCCGTGGCGCCCTCCAGATCCTCGCGGACCACCCGAGGCTGGACGCGACGGCGATCCAGACGGTGGGTGCGAAGGGTCACGACGGTTTCGCGGTGGCCTGTGTGACGTCGTGATAGAAGCCGACGTTCACGCTGCGCGGTCCGCTCCGGTCGAGCACCAGCACCTCACCGAAGGAGCCGCGCGGCAGCGTCACCGCCCCGCCGTACGCGACGGGCTGTCCGGGCCCCGGCGGCCCCAACCGCACCCGCACCTCGGAGGCGGGGTCGTTCTGCGAGCCGCGCAGCCAGAACAGGCTCCAGCCGCCGTCGGGCCCGCACCGGAACTCCAGGTGCACCCGCGACACGAACAGCCAGTCGTCCGGGGTCACGAGCCGGCACACACTCCCGTCGCGGCCGACCCGCAGCACCGCTCCCGGCTCGCTGTCGGCGTCGGCCATCGCCATGCCCGCCGTCGCTCCCGCGTCGCCGCCCGTCATGGTGGCCATGGTCAGTTCGAGCACGCCCGCCCCCAGCGTCCGATCGGTTCCTCGTCCCCGCAGCCGCCGCATCCTATGGCTCTTCGGGGCGCTCTGGGACACTGAGTGCATGACCGAACGCAAACCGCCCGGAGTCAGTTTCGAGTCATTCGTCGACAAGCAGATCCGCGACGCCGAGCGTCGCGGCGAATTCTCCGAGCTGCCCGGCGTGGGCAAACCCTTCGATTCGGGGGCCGACGCCACGTACGACGAGAACTGGTGGATCAAGCGGAAGCTGGCCCGCGAGGGCTTCTCCGTCCTGCCGCCCTCGCTCGCCCTGCGCAAGGAGGCCGAGGACACCGTGGCGGCGCTGCCGAAGGCCCCGTCGGAGCGGGTCGTGCGCCGCATGATCACGGAGCTGAACGACAAGATCCGCGACATGATGTTCAAGCCGCCGCCGGGGCCGCCGCTCGGTCTGAAGCCGTACACGGCCGAGGAGATCGAGGAGCTTGTCGGTGAGTGGCGGGTGGCGCGGGCGGGCCGGGAGTCGGCCTGAGCGGCGGCTGAGGCAGGATGGACGCATGTCTGTCGTAAAGATCAACGTCCTGAATGTCCCGGCCGAGCAGCGCGAGGTCCTGGAGAAGCGGTTCGCCTCGCGCGCCGGAGCCGTCGAGAACTCCGACGGCTTCGAGTGGTTCGAGCTTCTCCGTCCCATCGAGGGCACGGACGACTACCTGGTGTACACGCGGTGGCGCGACGAGGAGTCGTTCCAGGCGTGGATGGAGGGCCCCATGAAGGCGGCCCACCAGGGTGGCGCCGACCGGCCGAAGCCTGCCGCGAGCGGGTCCTCGGTGTGGTCGTTCGAGGTCGTCCAGCAGGCTGCGCCGAAGACCGCGTAACCGGTCTTCGCCGGTCGTCCCTCAGATCCGCAGCAGCCGCTCCGCCGTCTCCCGGTAGTCGCGCAGGGCGAGGCGGAGCCGCTCGGTGTCCTCGGTGGAGTCCTGCCAGGACGTGCGCAGCGTGCGGCGGTGCCCCGCGAGGGTTTCGGCGAGGCGGGCCGTCAGGTCCTCCAGGAGGTGGTCAGCCTCCTCCACCGCGGCGCGCGGCTCGTCGACGAACCCGCTGAGCGCGTGCCGCAACCGCCCTTCGAGCGCGTCACGCTCCCCCGCAGGAAAAAGATCGACCCCCCGCTCACCACGCACCTCCCACCCAACCCCCTGCTCGAAACCACCCACCGGGCCCGTCACACCGGCCTGCCCACGACCACCCGCCGGATCCAGCCCGGACGCCCGCTCGCGGCCCGCCGTCGGGTCCGTTGCGGGGATCTGCTCGCGGGCGGCCGGCCGGTCCGGGGCGGGTGTCTGTTCGCGGGCTGTCGGCGGGGTCATCGCGGCTCCCTTGTCGGTTCCGGCTGCACGGGGGCGCTCGATGTGCGTCATGACCTCAACTCCCCTTCACCAGGCGGTTCTTGAGGCCGCCGGTGCGCTTGTGGCGGTGGTGGTGCGTCGGGTCGTCCGTGGTGTGGCCGCGGGCCGTGGCACGGTCCGGGCCGACCAGTTCGTCGAAGAGGGGGCGCGCCTCGATCATCGCCTGGCGCAGCTCCTCCGTACCGGCCCCGTTCTCCTCCGCGTGGCCGGTGCGGTCGTGCGCCGCGCGGTGCACGCGCCGGTACCCGTGCACGTGCGGCCCGTGGTGGACGGAGAGCGCGTCGAGTTGCTCGTCGTACCGGCCGCCGTCCGGGAAGCCGCGCTCCTGCGCCAGGTCGGCGAGGAGGAGATCGGTCTCGGCGACGGCGACCTGCGGCGACTCGACGAAGCGTTCCTGGGCGTCGGCCCAGCGCGCCAGGTAGCGCTCGCGGGCGACGGGATCAAGCGGCTGCTCGCGCAGCGCGCCGTGCCGCTTCACGCGCTCGGCCAACTCCTGCTCGGCGGCCCTGGTGTCACCGTCGTGCCGCTCCACGGCCCGCTCGTACTCGGGCCCGAACCGGCGCCGCAGTCCGCGCCCCCCGCGGGGCGCGGTCCGCGCGACGAAGAGGCCCGCCGCGACGACGATCACGACCCCCACCACGATCAGAGCGATGATCAAGCCTAAGGACATGACTGCCTTCCCTCAACTGTGGCTGTTGCGGGCCGGGTTGCCCCGGTGGACGGGCTGAAACCGATCGGGCACGGGCAACGGCGATTTCCGGTTGCGCCCCCGCACCCCACCGGCCCCACCATGTCCCATGAACACCACCCCGTGGACCGTCGCCCCGGAGCCGTACGACTCCCCCGCCGCGACCGCCCTCTGGCGCGCCTACTACACGGAGATGAGCGACCGCTGGTACCTGCTGCACGAGGGCCGCACCTCGGATCCGGCCGAGCTGGAGCGGGCGATCGCCGCCGAGTCGGGCAGCGAACTGGCACCACCGAGCGGCCACTTGCTGCTGGGGCGGTACGAGGGCGCGCCCGCGGGGACGGCGGGCGTACGGATGGTGGACGCGATCACGGCCGAACTCACCCGCGTGTACGTCCGCGAGGAACTGCGCGGCACCGGCGGCGCCACGCTCCTGGTGGCCGCCGCCGAGGACGCGGCCCGCGCGCTCGGCGCCACCGCGATCCGCCTCGACACCCGCGCCGATCTGGTGGAGGCGCGGGCCCTGTACGCGCGGCTCGGCTATGTGGAGACGGCGCCGCACAACGACGACGTCTACGCCGAGCACTGGTTCAGGAAGCCGCTGCCGTCGCCCCCGACCCCGCGTGCGGCCGCTCCGCGTCCGAGCCGCACATCTCCGCGTTGAGGTCGGCGACGAGCTGCACGAGGTCGCGGGAGCGGTCGGGGCCCCACCAGTCGCCGAGCAGTTCCGCCAGGGACTCCTCGCGGGCCCGCGAGAGGCGCTCCGCGACCACGCGGCCCTCGGCGGTGAGGAGCAGATCGGGGCCCTCGCGCACGGCGAGCCGGCGCTCCTCGACCTGCCGGGCCGCATCGATGATCACCGGCAGCGGGATCGCCGTGTACTCGGCCAGCACACCCGGCTCGGCCCAGCCGTTGCGATGGGTGCGCAGGACCAGCCAGCTCGCCGCGGGCTGCAGGTCGTAGCCGGCCTTGGCAGTGATCTTCTCGTAGACGGCGCGGCGCCCTTCCCGGCTGCCGAGCGTGGACAGGGCGCGCACCGCCTCGTCGTACGAGGAGCGCTGGACGGGGTTGCTGGCGAACGTCTCGGTGGCGTCGGGCGCGGTGACCGAGCCGCGCAGCGGGTCCTCGTGCAGCAGCAGCGCGAGCGCGAAGGCGAGCAGCGTGATCGGGACGGCATACAGGAAGACGTCCGTGATGGACGACGAGTAGGCGTGGACGACCGGCCCTTGCAGGTTCGGCGGGAGGGCGGCGATGCCGCGCGGGTCGGCGCCGAGCGAGTCGGGGCTGACGCCCGGCGGCAGCTGCCGTCCGGCGAGGGCGTCGCCGAGCTTGCTCCCGAGCTGGTTGGCGAAGATCGTGCCGAAGATCGCCACACCGAACGAGGCGCCGATGGACCGGAAGAACGTGGCGCCGGATGTGGCGACGCCCAGGTCCTCGTACGGGACGGCGTTCTGCACGATCAGGACCAGGACCTGCATGACGAGGCCGAGTCCGGCGCCGAAGACGAAGAAGTAGAGGCCCATGACGCCGGTGGCCGTGTGCTCGTCCATGTTGTGCAGGAGCAGCAGCCCGATCATGGTGATGGCCGTGCCGGCGACGGGGAAGATCTTCCAGCGCCCGGTGCGGCTGACGACCTGCCCGGACGCGGTGCTCGACAGCAGGATACCGAAGACCATCGGGAGCATGTAGACACCCGACATGGTCGGCGTGACGCCCCGCACGACCTGGAGGAAGGTCGGCAGATAGGTCATCGCGCCGAACATCGCGAAGCCGATGACGAAGCTGATGATCGCCGACAGGGTGAACGTGCGGACCCGGAACAGATGCATCGGCAGGACCGGCTCGGTGGCCCTGAACTCGACGTACACGAAGGCCACCGCGAGGACGACACCCAGGATCGCGAGCCCGATGATCTGCGGCGAGCCCCAGGCCCACGTGGTGCCGCCGAGCGAGGCGACGAGGACGAGGCAGGTGGCGACGGAGGCGACGAGGAACGTGCCGAGGTAGTCGATGCGGTGCTTGGTGGCGCGGACCGGGATGTGCAGGGCCGTGGCGATCACGAGGAGCGCGACGACGCCGATCGGCAGGTTCACGTAGAAGACCCAGCGCCAGCTCAGATGCTCGGTGAACAGCCCGCCGAGCAGCGGCCCGAGGACACTCGTCGTGCCGAACACGGCGCCGAACAGGCCCTGGTACTTCCCCCGCTCACGCGGCGAGACGATGTCGCCGACGATCGCCATCGACAGCACCATGAGGCCGCCGCCGCCGAGTCCCTGGAGCGCGCGGAAGCCGATCAACTGCCCCATGTTCTGGGAGAGTCCGCACAGCGCCGAGCCCACCAGGAAGATCAGGATGGCGAGCTGGAAGAGCTTCTTGCGCCCGTACTGGTCACCGAGTTTTCCCCACAGCGGGGTCGCCGCCGTCGCGGCGAGCATGTACGCGGTGACGACCCAGGACAGATGCTCCAGGCCGCCCAGGTCGCTGACGATGGTCGGCAGGGCCGTCGAGACGATCGTCTGGTCGAGCGCGGCGAGCAGCATGCCGAGCAGCAGTGCGCCGATCGACACGAGAACGCTGCTGGACTTCGCGTTCTCCCTGGGGGCGAAGGGCGCGCCGCGACCGCTGTCTCCTGGCCCTGCGATGTCGATGTCCTGGCTGCTCATGGCCACCTCCGAAGCCAGCCCGGCCGAAGGGAGCCGGGTGCTTGGTACTTCCCATCCTGGTCGGTGTGACCAGGTTTGGCCTGTTGAATCGTGTGACACCGGATGTTTTTCGGGGCGTCACCGGGGCGCGGGGTGCCCGGCGGCGCCGGCGGGCTTTTATGGGACCGGCGCTGCGGGCGGGGCCCGAGGGTCTGCATAATGCGCTGCAACGGCCGGAGGGGGTACCGGGCGCGCCTGGAGGGGGTTCCAGCAGTGAGCGATGAACGTCGTACGTGTCCGGAGTGCGGGACCCGGGAGGGCCCCGACGGCACACCGTCCTGCGCCTGCGAGCCGGAGGCCTTCGCTCCGCTTCGTGTCCGTCCCTACGTCTCGCTGTCGGAGCCCTCGCAGCCGACGCCGCCGCGGGCCGCGGACCCGTACGCGTATCCGCCGCCGCCCCCGGTCCCCGAGGACGACGACCCGGAGCCGGACGAGCCGCAGCGGCACGGCCGGATCCTGCTGCTCTCCGCGGTCACGGGCGTGTTGAGCGTGGCGACCCTGGTGACGGTGCTGATCTCGTCGCCGGGCGGGGACGCGGTGTCGGCCTCGGACAACGCGGCCACGACATCGACCTCCGTACCGTCCGCCCCGCCCTCCTCGTCGAGCCCCACGCTCTCCGAGTCCCCGTCGGCACGGACCACCCCGTCGGCGTCCCCCTCCCCCACGCACTCCCGCACGCTCTCGGCGTCCCCGAGCCCGACGCACTCCAAGCCGGACACGGAACGCAAAAAGGACACCCACAGCCCGTCCCCCTCCGCCACCCGCTCCGCGTCCTCGACACCGACGTCCGGGACGACACTGCGCAGGGGCGACCACGGCCGGGACGTGGCCGAACTCCAGTGGCGCCTGAAGCAGTTGAACATCTACGTGGGCGAGACCAACGGCGACTACGACGGCAACACGGAGACGGCGGTGGGCACCTACCAACTCTCACGCGGCATCGAGGACGACCGGCGAGGCGAATACGGCCCCCCGACCCGCACGGCCCTGGAACGCGAAACAAGCGAAATGAACGGCCACCGCAACCACGGGTAACCCAGGGGCGCGGGGAACTGCGCGCGCAACCACGCACAACCGAAACCCGTGGCCGACGCACACCTCTATGGCCCGGGGCAGACGTCACCCGAGGTGCAGCGCGACCTCGCCCCCACCAAGAACCTCAACCCGCACGGCCGAAAGATCCGGCACACAAACGGTGGGCCCGTGCGAAAGAGCACGCGGCCCAACCCCCACCACCCGCATCCCCGCGGAGCGCCCCGCCGCGATACCGGCCCCCGAGTCCTCGAAGACCACGCAGTCCGCCGGGTCGACCCCCAGCTCGGCGGCCCCCTTCAGGAACCCCTCGGGATCGGGCTTGCTGGCCCCCACGTTCTCCGCGGTCACCCGCACCGCCGGATACGGCAGCCCCGCAGCCGCCATCCGCGCCGTGGAGAGCGCGAGGTCGGCCGAGGTGACGAGGGCGTGCGCGACGCCGCCCGCGACGAGCGAGTCGAGGAACCGCGGCGCTCCCGGCACCGCGACGACGCCCTCGACGTCCACGGTCTCCTCGGCGAGCATCCGCGCGTTGTCCGCGTAGTTCTCCTCCATCGGCCGCCCGGGCAGCAGCTCGGCCAGCGTGGCGTGGGCCTGGCGGCCGTGCGCGACGGAGAGCACCTCTTCGGCGTCGAATCCGTGGGCGGCGGCCCAGCGGCGCCAGATCCGCTCGACGACGGCGTCGGAGTTGACGAGCGTGCCGTCCATGTCGAGGAGGAGTGCGCGCGCCGTGAGGACAGTGGGCACCGTGGGCGTGGCCGGCATCGGCGGGCTCCAGACTCGTGGAGGCGAGAACAGGAAAGAGACAAGGCGGCCCCGCCCGCTGGTCAGGGTGAACGGGCGGGTGCCACTTTGTTCCCCCACGATACAAAAACTCTCCCGAAGATCGCCACCCGGCCCCCCTGTGGCGCGGCGGCACCCCACCCGCCCCCGCCCGACGCACCGCTCAGCGCGTCGTCGGCGGCGAGGACGGGAACGTCTTCGTGTACGGATTCGCGAGCCCCGGCGGCGCGATCAGCGCGACCTGCGGCGACCCGGGCTGCGGCGCCGGCGGCGTCATCTGCGCCTTGGGCAGCTTCGGCGGCCCCGTCTGCTGGGCGAGCGCCTGATCCATGTTGACCAGACCGGTCTTCTCCAGCACCTCCATGTGGTCGCGCACGACGTCGTTCGCCTCGTTCGCGAGCCGCCGCACCTCGGTGTTCTGCGTGGTGGCGCGGATATTGCTGACGGCCGGGAAGATCTGTCCGTGCGTCACGCGCATGATGTTCGACGCCGTGGAGTCGAACTCCGTACCGCGCTTGGACTCCACGGTCACCACGAACTGCTGCTGCTGCGGGGTGGGTTGATTGGGCAGGGTGATGCCCATCTCCTGGGAGATCCTGCGGCAGCTGGCGTCGAGCAGGGAGTGCCCGACGACGAGATGCCGTCCGGCCGTCTTCATCGCCGGTGTCGTCCCCCGCTTCAAGACCTCCTGCCCCAGCGGGAATTCCCACAGCCCGGCCGACCTGACCTTGACCACGAAGTCCCGGTCGGCCTCCGTGAGCGGCCCCCAGCGGGTGTTGGCGACGATGCGCGTCGGCGTCGTGGACGCCGTCTGCACACCGAGCATCGTCGGATAGGCGAGGGCGGAGCCGGTCACGAGCAACGCGCCGATCACGAAGAAGTTTCCGGCCGTGGAGCGCGAGAGCCGCATGGTGCCTCCAGTCACAAACGAGGGATACCGGAGAGTACGGACGCGAGGCCCGGACCAATCACCGCCCGGCGAAAAACTCCCTGTTCTTTTTCGCGCCCCGCCTCCGCCAACTCCCGTTTTGCCGGGCCCACTTGTGATCGACCGGCACTCCCGCCACCATGTTGACGCGACCCTGCCACACGGAGCACCCCACGGCACACGCCACGGCAGGGACCCGTAACTCCACCCCACATCAAGGGAGTTCACATGCGCCGCACCACGGCCTCGCACCGCATACGCCCGCGCTACGCGCGTCGATTCCTGACCGCGGGAGCGGCCACCGGCGCCACCGCCCTCGCCCTGCTGCTCGTCACCCCGTCCGCGCAGGCCTCCCCGCCCACCCCGGTCAGCGCCGCCACCGCCCGCACCTACCTCGGCGAGCTGACGGAGAAGGCGGAAGGTTCCTCCGACGGCTACAGCCGCGACAAGTTCCCGCACTGGATCACCCAGTCCGGCACGTGCAACACCCGCGAGGAAGTGCTCAAGCGCGACGGCAAGAACGTCGAGACCGGCTCCGACTGCGCGGCCACGTCCGGCAGTTGGTACTCGGAGTACGACGGCGAGACCTGGACCGCCTCGTCCGACGTGGACATCGACCACATCGTCCCGCTGTCCGAGGCGTGGAAGTCCGGCGCCAGCTCCTGGACGAACGACCAGCGCCAGGGCTTCGCCAACGACCTCACCCGCCCCCAGCTGATCGCGGTCACCGACAACGTCAACCAGTCCAAGGGCGACCAGGACCCGGCCGAGTGGATGCCCTCGCGCACCGCGTACACCTGCACGTACCTGCGGATGTGGGTCCAGGTGAAGCACTACTACAAGCTGAGCGTCGACCCCGCGGAGAAGTCGGCGATCCAGTCGGGCCTGAACGGCTGCTGACACCGGCTGCCGACACCCGCACCCCGCCCCGCCGCGGGCTTTTCGGAACCACCCCGCCCACCTCCGACGTTCCGTACCGTACGGTGCCGGGACGTCGGGGACACGAGCGGAGGCGATCACGTGGCGAGGCTGCGCCTTGGACCACTGCTGCGGTACGTGGACGAGGAGACGGCGACGGTCTGGGTCGAGGCGAGCCGACCCTGCGTCGCCGAGGTGCGCTGCGCGGACGGCGCGTCGGGCAGCGCGCCCACGTTCCAGGTCGACGGGCACCACTACGCGCTGATCCCGGTCACCGGCCTCACCCCCGGCACCGAGACCGCGTACGAGGTGGTCCTCGACGGGGGCGGGGTCTGGCCGCTGCCCGAATCGCCGTTCCCGGCCAGCACCATCCGCACCCCGGCGTACGCGGCGGACACCCCGGTCCGCGTCACCTTCGGCTCCTGCCGCTGGGCGGCTCCCCCGGCCGCCGAGCACGATCCGGTCGGTCCCGACGCCCTGGACACCCTGGCCGCACGCATCGCCGCGGACCCGGCCGCCGAGCGCCCCGACGTCCTCGTTCTCCTCGGCGACCAGGTGTACGCGGACGAGACCTCACCGGGGACGCAGGCGTGGCTGGCCCGCCGCCGCGATCTGTCGGACCCGCCGGAGACGGAGGTCGCGGACTATCAGGAGTACACGCACCTCTACTACGAGTCGTGGCTCGACCCAGAGGTCCGCTGGCTGCTCTCCACGGTCCCCAGCGTGATGATCTTCGACGACCACGACCTCATAGACGACTGGAACACCAGCGCCGCCTGGCTCGCCGACATGCGCGAGGTCCCGTGGTGGCGCGAGCGCCTGCTGAGCGGCCTGATGTCGTACTGGGTGCACCAGCACATCGGCAATCTCTCGCCCGCCGCCCTCGCCACCGACCCGGTCTACGCCGCCGTACGCGCGACGCCCGACGGCACGGACGCGCTGCGCGAGTTCGCCGCGCGCGCCGACGCCGACCCGGCCTCCGTGCGCTGGAGCTACCGCCGCGACTTCGGCCGCGTACGGCTGCTGATGGTGGACACGCGCGCGGCGCGCGTCCTCGACGAGCAGAACCGGGCGATGCTCTCCCCCGGCGAGGCGAAGTGGCTGCGCGAGCAGGCCCTCGCGGACCGCGGCACGTACGACCACCTCCTCATCGGCACCTCACTGCCCTGGCTGCTCCCGCACCTCATTCACGACGCCGAGGGATGGAACGCGGCACTGTGCCGGGGCGAGCGCGGTCCGCGCTGGGCGCGGTTCGGGGAGAAGCTGCGGCGCGCGGCGGACCTGGAGCACTGGGCGGCGTTCCCGACGTCGTTCGAGGCGCTCGCCGACCTGATCGCGGAGGCCGGGTCCGGGGACGCCGCGCCCGCGACGATCTCCGTGCTCTCCGGTGACGTGCACCACGCCTACGTCGCCGAGCCGAGCTGGCCCGCGGGCGCCGAGGCGCCGAGCGCCCGCGTCCTGCAGCTCACCTGCTCCCCGGTGCACAACTCCGTACCGGCGTCGATACGCGTCGGCTTCCGCTTCGGCTGGAGCCGGTTCGGACGGGTCGTCGGCCGCCGCTTCGCCCGCCACGCACGCGCGGGAACACCCCACATCGCCTGGCGCAGAACGGGCGGCCCCTGGTTCGGAAACCAACTGATGACCCTGGCCCTGCGGGGCCGCACCGCACACCTCTCCCTGGACCAGGCGGACACGAGAAGCGGCCTGGTGAGGGCGGACGAGCGTCGGCTCGCGTAAGGGCGCCGCCGCTCGGCCCCGGCAGGCCGACATCCCCGCCCCGCTGCGGGTGATACCAACCACACCCCCACTGGTCTGCACCACTCCCGGCAGGAAGACGGCATGATGAAGCGCACCGTCCGCTTCCAGCAGCCCCACATGCCTCGGGAGTTCCGCTTTGTCCGTCCCGCCCCCCGAGTTCACCGTGGCCGTCGTCGGCGCGGGCCCGCGCGGCACCAGCGTCCTGGAACGGCTCACCGCGTCGGCCGGCGAACTCCTGCCGCACGGGACCCGGCTCACGGTCCACGTGATCGATCCGCACCCGCCGGGCGCGGGCGCCGTCTGGCGCACGGACCAGGCCCCGGAACTCCTCATGAACACGGTCGCCTCGCAGGTCACCCTGTTCACCGACGACAGCGTCGGCTGCTCGGGGCCGGTCCGGCCGGGCCCGAGCCTGTACGAGTGGGCCGCGCGGCACGACGTGCCGGTGGGCCCCGACGCGTATCCGACCCGCGCCCAGTACGGGCGCTACCTGCGCTGGGTGTTCGCCGAAACGGTGGCCGCCGCCCCCGCGTCCGTCGAGGTCGTCCCGCACGCCACCCGCGCCGTCCGCCTCGACGACGCGGCGGACGGCCGCCAAGTCCTCACCCTCGCCGACGGCCGCCGCCTCACCGGCCTGCACGCGGTCGTCCTCACCCAGGGCCACCTGCCCGCCGTCGCGACCCCGGCCGAGCGCGACCTCACCGAGTACGCCCGGCGGCACGGACTGCGCCACCTCGCGCCCGCCAACCCGGCCGACCTCGACCTGAGCCCGATCGCCGCCGGCGAACCCGTCCTCCTGCGCGGCCTCGGCCTCAACTTCTTCGACCACATGACCCTGCTGACACAGGGGCGCGGCGGCCGCCACGTCCGCACGGCGGACGGCGGCCTGCGCTACCTGCCCTCGGGCAACGAACCCCGCCTGTACGCGGGTTCACGCCGCGGCATCCCGCACCAGGCGCGCGGGGACAACGCCAAGGGCGCGTACGGCCGCCACCGGCCCGCCGTACTCACCGCCGAGGCGATATCCGGCTTCCGCGAGCGCGCCGACTCCGGGGACGCCCCCGACTTCCTCACCGACATATGGCCACTGGTCGCGAAGGAGGTCGAGACGGTCTACTACGAGGCGCTGCTGCGGACCATGGACGGCCCGCGGCGCGACGGCCGCACCCTCCGTGAGTTCCGCGAGCGCTTCCTCGACGCGCCCCACCGGTCCCGGCAAGAGGCTTGCGCAATACGGAAGTTCGGGATTCCCGAGAACCTTCTGTGGTCCTGGGAGCGCGTCTCCCAACCGGCCTCGGGCCGCACGTACGCCTCTCCCGGCACATGGCGCGCCTGGCTTCTCGGCCATCTTCGCGAGGACGCCGCGCACGCCTCGCTCGGCAACGTGGACGGCCCCGTGAAAGCCGCCCTCGACGTGCTGCGCGACCTGCGCAACGAGCTGCGGCTCGTCGTCGACCACGGCGGCCTGTCCGGCGCCTCGCGCCGCGACCACCTCGACCGCTGGTACACACCGCTCAACGCGTTCCTGTCGATCGGCCCGCCCCGGCGGCGCATCGAGGAGCTGACCGCGCTGATCGAGGCCGGTGTCCTGACCGTCGTCGGGCCGCGCATGGAGGTGACGGCGCGGGACGGCCGTTTCGTCGCGCACTCGCCCGACGTCCCCGGTTCGACCGTGAGGGTCACCACACTCGTCGAGGCCCGGCTGCCCGAGCCCGACCTCCGCAGGACCGCCGACGACCTGCTCGAACAGCTCCTCAAGACGGGCGGCGCCCGGCCGCACACGGTCGACGGGCACGAGACCGGCGGCCTCGACGTCACGCCGCGCCCGTACCACCTGATCAACCGTCAAGGGCGCGCCCACGCACGCAGATTCGCCTTCGGTGTGCCCACCGAGGGGGTGCACTGGGTGACCGCGGCGGGGGCCCGTCCGGGCGTCGACTCGGTCACCCTCTCCGACGCCGACGCGGTGGCCCGGGCGGCCCTGCGCACGGCCGGAGCGAGCCCCTCCGGGGCCGGGACGGAGCCCGATTCGGAGGGCGATCATGGCCGGATGTTGAACTTGCAAGCACTAATTAGGTTCCCCTAATCTTTGGCGCCCCACACCGGTGGCGGCAGCGGCGACGAAGGCGCTCCGTGCGCCGGCTCTCGGTTTCGTCCCCACCGACCGAAGGAGCCTCACCATGACTGGACGTCTGAACCGCGGCCAGCCCTACGCTCTCGGCCTCTTCCGCATCGTCATAGGCCTGCTCTTCACCTGCCACGGCGCCGCCTCGCTCTTCGGCGTCCTCGGCGGCGCGATGGGCGGCGGCACCGTCCAGACCGGCACCTGGCCCGCGTGGTACGCGGCCGTGATCCAGCTCGTCGGCGGCGCCCTCGTACTGCTCGGCCTCGGTACCCGATTCGCCGCCTTCGTCGCGTCGGGCTCGATGGCCTACGCGTACTTCAAGGTCCACCAGCCCGAGGCGCTGTGGCCGCTCCAGAACGGCGGCGAGGCCTCCGTGCTGTTCTGCTGGGCGATGCTGCTGTTCGTCTTCACCGGCTCCGGCGCACTGGGCCTCGACCGCCTCTTCGCCCGGCGCGGCGAGCGGGCCGAGGACACCACCCCGGCCGGCGAGGCCGTCCCCGCCTGACGCCCCGCCCCCGCACGTACGACGGCGGCCCGCTCCCCACGTGACACGTGGAGGGCGGGCCGCCGTCGTACGCCCGCGCGTACCGCCTTACGTACCGACGTCCCTACGTGCTCACGTGTGCGCGACGAACGGCACCGTGAAGCACGCGACCCGGTTCCCCGACCCGCCCGGCTTGTCGTGGATCACGACGGAGGCCGCGCCGCCCGGCCGCAGGTGCCAGGACTTGCGCGCCTGCGCCATGCCGTCGCCGTTGTCGTCGGCGGTGAAGTCGAGCCAGATCTCGTTCTCGGCGTTCGCCTGCTCGGGGTCCACCACGTTCTGGTAGTGCCCGCCCGCGGCCTCGGGGTCGGCGCCGCACGGCTTCTGGTGCACGTGCGCGCCGTACTTGTGACCGGGGACGAGCCCTCGCACGCCCAGGCTCACGGTCATCTCGGAGTCGGTGCCGGCCTGCGTCACCTTGATCCGCGACGCCGCGGGCACGAGGGCCTTGTCGTACGTGATCGCCGACGACGGGACGAACGCGCCGGGCGGCGCGAACTGCCCCTGCGACACCACCCGGTACCAGCTCCCCGTGTCGGCGGAGTCCGCCGCACTGGCGGCGCCGCTGCCCGCCGCGAGCACCGCCGCGGCCGCCACGGCGCCGGTCCATACTTTTGCCTTCATTTCCGGTTTCTCCGATCACGTGGGGTCACTCGACCCGATCTCGTACTGGCTTGTTGGTACGGGAGGTGACCGACCGATCACGGGAGGAACACGCGAGAACGTGAGATCCGGAACAACTGTGCCCCTTTCACCACTTCAGTCACTCCTGAGGCGTACGCTGTAGAGCTGTCATGCAAGCCGCTCCTGTCGGGAGGGAACGGCCGGAGAGAACCGGAACGGTCCGTACGGGAGTAGGCGAACAGTGCTGCAGAGTGTCCTGGGGTCACTGGCCGACAGCCCGTGGATCTACGCGATCGTGGCGCTCTCCGTCGTCTTCGACGTGTTCGTGCCCGTGCTGCCCAGCGGCTTCCTCGTGATCGCCGCGGCCACCGCGACCGCCGCGGGCGGCGCCGCCACCGGCGAGGTCCCGCACCCCAATCTGCCGGACCTGCTCGGCCTCACCCTCTGCGCCGCGACGGCCTCGGTGCTCGGCGACCTGTTCGCGTACCGGCTCGCATGGCGCGGCGGCGCGCGCCTGGACCGCGCCCTCGCCCGCTCGCGGCGCCTGAGCACCGCGCAGGAACGTCTCGGCGGGGCGCTCGCCCGGTCCAGCGGCGGACTGCTCGTGATCATCGCCCGGTTCGCGCCCGCGGGCCGCTCGGTCGTCTCCTTCGCCGCGGGCACGGCGCACCGCAGGGTCCGCGAGTTCCTGCCGTGGTCGGCCGCGGCGGGTGTGGCCTGGGCCGTGTACAGCGTGGCGCTCGGCTACTTCGGGGCGCAGTGGCTCGGCGCGAGCTGGCTGTCCACCGTCGTCTCGGTGCTCGCCCTGGTCGGCGCGGGCATGGTCGCCGCGTACGTGATGCGCAGACCGGCACCGGCGGCTCAGGAGGCCTGAGCGGGCTCCGGGGACTTCTGCGACCGACCGGATCCGCGCACCTCGATGCCGTCGAGGAGCTCGGCGGTCGCGCGGGCGATGTCGTCCACGGCCCGCTCGAACACCTCACGATTGTGCGCGGCCGGCGCCCGGAAGCCGGACACCTTCCGTACGTACTGCAGGGCGGCGGCCCTGATCTCGTCCCCAGTGGCCTCTTCGGGGAGCGCGGGCGGGCGAAGGGTCTTGATGCTGCGGCACATGCCTCCAGTCTGCCGCCGCGGCGCGCCCGGCACCCGGCGATCGGCCACACGGCCGCCCCCGCGTTCGACCACACGTTCGCGTGAACTACCCGAGGAAGTAGCCGAAGTTGCTCGCACCCTGAATTCGAACAGACGTACCATTGCCGGGTGGCAGCGATCGATGATTCCGACTTCGACTTCCCCGACGACCTCCTCGCCGGCCAGTCCGAGCTGCATCAGATCAGGGCCGAGCTCCTGGCCCTGCTCAAGCGGCTCCCCTGGTCGGTGGAGCCCCACGACGCGGTCATGGACACGCAGGGCTGGCGCAGGATGGAGCGCGCCGCGTCACCGGGCTGGAGCGAGGACGACCAGGCGGAGGTCGAGAAACTCCGCAGGCGCGAGCTGGAACTGGCGGTCTTCGTGACCTGCCACCGCTACTGGTCCGAACTGACGGGCGGCGACGCGGTACGGGCCCGCGCCCGCCTCAAGCACGTGCACGACGAGCTACTGCGGGACGAGCCCGTGAGCGACGAGCCGGTGAGCGACGGCCCGGGGGACGACGAAGGCCCCCGGGCTTGATCGCCTGAGGGCCTTCGGTCGTCGCGTGTCCGTCGTGCTTCACGCATCACGGTGGGCGCGGACGGTTTCGAACCGCCGACATTCTGCTTGTAAGGCAGACGCTCTACCCCTGAGCTACGCGCCCGTGATCCCGGCGTACCGCCAGGACGAGTGGACAGCCTACCCTGCCCGTGCCCCTGCTCGGCAAACCCGTAACCGCCGAGGCCGGGACGGATACGACGGGCACGAAAGTCGCATGTCGAATCGCGAACTTTCAGGCCTGTGTGTTCGTCATTAACCGATGGGAGAATGTACCGGGCAGGGCTGATGACGGCACGGAAAGCGCGGGAGAGGTCAGTGAGGGCGACGACGACCACGAGGCACCCGCATCAGTCGTCCGCCCCCGCTCCCCGACGCTCCGCGGCGCCCTTCGGACGCGCGCTCAAGGACACCCTGACGCTCGTCTCCCTCCCGCTCCCCCTCCTGACGACCGCGCTCGCGGGCGCGTTCAGCGCGGGCGGCACGCGGCGCTGGTTCGGCGGCCGCGCCGAATCGCAGCGCGCCCAGGCCCAGACCGCCAAGGACGACGCGGCCGCCGCGTTCTACGAGCTGGACACCGCCCAGCGGGACCTGCGCATCTCGATAGAGACGATCACCGCGGTCGACGACTCCCCGGCGGCCCGCCGCGCCGTCGACGACTTCGCGGGGCTCGGCCGCCGGATCGACGAGGTCAGCGGCGAGTACATCACCGCGGTCGACGCCCACGACCTGGACCGGGACGATCTGGAGGCCTCCGCCGCCTCCCGCGCGCACGCCGAACTGACGCAGGCGAAGCAGCAGTTGACGCAGGTCAAGCAGGACCTGGACCGCTTCGCACAGGGCATCGGACCGCTGCTCGGCAAGGCGGAGACGCAGCTGGCCAGGGTCGCCCCGTCCGTGGAGCGCGCGCGGCAGTCCCTGCTCGCCGCGACGACCGCGCTCGACTCCGTACGCGAGGCGGGCCTGAAGGCAGACGACCTGGCGGCCCGGCTCGCCGCCCTCGCCCCCGAGCTGACCAGGCTGAACCAGGGGGCGGGGCAGCACGGCGTACCGGAGACGCTGGAGCGCGCGGAGCGGGTCGCGCGGGACGCCGAGTCCGTACGGGCCGAGGCCGAGCGGCTGCCCGAGCGGGCCGCCGAGATCGACCGCCGGCTCGTCTCGCTGCGGACCCGCGCGCAGGCGCTCCAGACGCGGGCGGGGCAGGTCGATCCGGTCCTGAGCGAGCTGCGGCGCAGGTTCACCGCCGCGTGCTGGCAGGACCTGCAGTCCGTGCCGGAGACCGCCGCGCAGAACGTGCGGCAGGCCGAGTCCAAGCTCGCCGAGGCGAAGGCGGCCCGCGAGGCCCAGCGCTGGCCGGACGCGACGGCGCTGCTGTCCACGGTGCGGGCGCTGCTGAACACGACGGACGAATCGGTGTCGGCGGCCTCGGACCGCCTCCAGCGGCTGAACGCGGTGGCGAAGGACCCGCGGGCGGAGATCGACCGCACCCGGTTCGCGATCCGGGACGCCCAGCGCCTGGCGATGGCGGGCCGCTCCACACCCGACCCGCGGCACGCGCGGCCCCTGGACGACGCCGTGGCCCGCCTGGACCGCGCCGTCGCCGGCCTGGAGGGGCGGCACCCCGACTACTGGCACTTCCTGACCGAGACGGAGGGCGTGCGGCGGACGGTGGCCCGCGTCGTCACGCAGATCCGGGAGGACCGGGGCGGCCCGGCCTGACGTTGGCGTTACCGGCCGGACGGGCGGATCCTTGAGGTGTAGGTACGTACTGCGTACCCGCGTACCAAGGAGGCGGGACGATCATGTCCGCACACGTACTCCACCCGGGGCCAGGGCGCGGCGCCGGTCGCCACGTCACCCTCGACGAGCAGCTGCCCCTCGACCACCGGCTCAGCAGGGTCTACCGCACCGGCGCGGGCGTCATGGGACTCGTCCTGCTCGCCTTCGGCGTCCTCGGGCTCATCGACAAGATCGGTTTCTTCGACACCCGCGGGGACACGGTCGCGGGTCTGAGCACCAACGGCGCGCTGAGCATCCTGTCGATCTGCGTCGGCCTGCTGCTGTTCGTCGGCATGCTGATCGGCGGCAACTTCGCGTCGACGCTCAACATGACGCTGGGCATCCTGTTCATCCTGAGCGGCTTCGTGAACCTGGCCCTGCTGGACACCGGCTTCAACTTCCTGGCGTTCCGGATCCAGAACGTCCTGTTCAGCTTCGTCGTCGGCGTCCTGCTGATGTGCTTCGGCATGTACGGCCGGGTCAGCGGCACGCTCCCGCACGACAACCCGTACTGGCGAGCCCGGCACATGCCGTCCGGCCAGGCCTGAACTCGGCCCGGCCCCCGTACTCTTGGCGCATGCCACGCTACGAGTACCGCTGCCGCAGCTGCGCCACGACGTTCGAACTGACCCGCCCCATGTCCGCCTCCTCGTCCCCGGCCACCTGTCCCCGGGGCCACGAGGACACGGTCAAGCTCCTCTCGGCGGTATCGGTCTCCGGCACCGCTTCCCCGACACCGGGCGCCGGAGCGGGAGGCGGTGGCGGCGGCTGCTGCGGCGGCGCCTGCTGCGGCTGAGCGACCGGGTGGGCCGGTCGGCCGCAACCCGCCTCGGGCGCTCGGAGCTTGTCGGAGAGCTTGGGGAAGGCAGGGTGGGCAAGGTGGCCCCCGGTGCCGCGCAACAGGAACACCGCAACCCTCAGACCGCCCCGAGGAACCCCCGCAACACCGCCTCCCCCGCCACAACTCCCCGCTCGGCCAACACCGTCACCCCGGGCGACACCCAGCCCGCATCCGCCAGCTCACCGTGCCCCGGCCGCCACCCCCGGTCCACCACGCGCAGCAGATCCGCGTCCAGCAACGAGTCCCCCGCGCCCAGCGTCAGCCCCGCCCCTGCTCGCCGCGCAACCTCCCGAACCGCCGCCCCCTTGGTCAACGGCTTCGGCACGGCGTACACCTTCCGCCCCTGGAGCGACACACCCCATCCGACCCCGTCGGCCCACTCCCCGAGCTCCTTGACCCACCCCTCGGGCAGGGCGGCCCGGTCGACCACCAAGTACGCGAACAGGTCCTCGGCCACCCGCTCCTTCAGCAACCACGCGGGATCGGCAGCCGCGACCATCCGCTCCCGCACCTCCGCGAGCGGCGCGCACTCCGTCTCCAGGCGCTCCCCGACCGCGCGCCGCCACTGCGGATCGGACACCCCGTCGACCAGCAGATGCCCACCGTTCGCGCAGATCGCGTACGTCGGCGCGGGCCCCGGCAACCGCACCCGCCCGTACTGCTCCCGCGTCCGCGTGGTCGTCGGCACGAACACCGCACGCCGCCCCAGCTCCACCAACAGCCCGGCGGCGTCCTCGGTGACGTACGACAGCGGCTTGCCCTCGTACACCTCGACGCAGAGCAGCCGCGGCGCCTGCGCGTCGGGCATGGTCAGGCCGAGCGCCCCGGCGGAGTAGATGAGCGTACGGTCGAGATCACTGGCAACGACGACGGTCGTGCCGGCATCAGCGGCGCTCACTTCCCCGCCACCGCCCTGCCGTCCGTCCCCGTGGCCCCCCGCGTGAACTTCGGATGGATCAACCCCACACAGCTGTACGGCAGTCGGTCCACCACCTCCACCGGCACTCCGCGCTGCTCGGCCAGCAGGCGCACATGGTCGAGGTCCGCCCCGGCGTCCGCCCGCGCCAGGATCTTCCACGGCACGCGGCGCAGCAGCACCCGGGTCGTCTCCCCGACGCCGGGCTTCACGAGGTTCACGTCGTGGATCCCGTACTCCTCGCTGATCCGCTCGACGGCCGCCCACCCTTCCCACGTCGGCGTGCGGTCACCGCCCTGCAACTCCTTGACCTCGGCGTCGACCGCGTCGGCGACCTCCCCGAACCGCTCCTCCACCGCGTCGAGGAACCGCTCGGAGACGTCCGAGCCGGCCAGCTCGGCGTAGAACTTCGCCCCGTGGAAGTCGTCGGGCCCGACCAGGTCGGACCGGAGCACGGTCCGCGAAATCAGCCCGGACACCGTGGAGTTGAGGCACGCGGAGGGTATGAGGAAGTCCTCCCGCGTCCCGTACGTCCGCACGCACGACCCCGGGTCGGCGAGCACGGCGATCTCCGGGTCGAAGCCCTCGAACTCGGCGACCGCGGCGGCGAGCTCCCGCGTGATGGCGCCCTTGCCGGTCCACCCGTCCACGAACACCACGTCCGCCGGATCGTGGTGCGCGGCGAGCCAGCGCAGCGCGTTCGCGTCGATGCCCCGCCCGCGGACGATCGACACCGCGTAGTGCGGCAGTTCGAGGCCGTGCCGCCGCAGCGCCCAGCGCCGCATCAGCACCCCCACGGGCGTGCCCGCGCGCGCGAGCGACACCAGCACCGGGCGCGGCGACCGCTCGGCAAGCACCGTCTCGGTCACGACGCCCACCGCACGGGCGATCCGCTCCGCCGACGTCTCGAGCGCCGAGTGGAACAACTCCTGGTACTGCGCGCTCGGCTGGTACTCGACCGGCAGCGACTCCGCGTAGTGCGCGCCCCCGCTCTGGATGGCCTCCTCGCGCTCCTCGGTGGGCGCCTCAAGGGTCACGTCCGAGAGGTCCTGCAACAGCCACCCCACCTCGTCGGGCGCGTACGAGGAGAACGCGGGGCCGCGCAGCGGCTCGGGCAGCGGCTCGGGCAGCGACATGGAGGACCTTTCCTGAGGAACGTACGACGGCACCACCGCCACGACCACCCGCTCGGCGTGCTCGGCGACCCGCTCCAACAGGCCACCAGGGCCGTGGAGTTCAGGCGTGTCGCCCACCGAGTCGAGTACGACGACGACCGTGTCGAAGCCGCCCCCGGCGACGTTGTACGCGAACCGCTCCCCCGGTCCGTCCGCCGGCGCGTCGTGCGCCGGGAAGACGAGGCGGCTGCGGATCGCGTAGCCGGGGTCGTCGACGGCGAGGACGGGCGAGCGGGTCGTGGTGGAGTACGCGACGTCGACGCCCGTCGCCTCCAGCTCGGTGGCGAGGCGCAGCGGGGCGTACATCAGCTCCTCGTTGCCGAGGACGAGTACGCGTCCGTCGCCCAGGTGCGGGGCGAGGCGCGCGGCCATGCCGGGCAGCGCCGCCTCGAGCCGCTCGCGGTGCTGCGGCGTGAACCCGTGCCGTCCGCCGTCCGGTATCTCCCGCGGCCAGCCGAGGTCGTCGACCCGTACCGTCCGGCCGCGCTCGCGCCGGGGCTGCGGGACCGCGCCGCCCTCGTGCGCCGCGACGAGCGCCTGTCCCTTTTCGAGCACCCCGTCGGGCAGCCCGACCGTGCCGCGCGCGGCGACCACCAGGTCGACGCGGGCGCCTATCTCCTGCGCGAACGCGTCGAGCCGCCCCTGGTCGCCCGGCGAGCGCAGGTCGACGAGCGCGACGATGACGTAGTGCCCGCGCGCGTGCAGTTCGTGCAGTGCCCCGATGGTGTTCAGCACCGTGTTCCCCGTGGAGAACTCGTCGTCGACGAGGACCAGCGGGCCGTCCCCGGCGAGCAGTTCCGGGTCCTCGGGCAGCAGCAGGTGCGAGGTGGCGTGCGAGTGGGACTCCTCGAAGCCGCCCGCGCGGGCCACGCCGTCGACGGGGCGGCGCGTGGAGTGCAGGTAGGGCGCGAGGGCGAGCCCGTCGGCGACGGAGTGGCCGAGGCCCGTCGCCGTCTCGGCGTAGCCGAGGACGACCGCCCGGCGCGCGGCGTCGTCGCCCAGCAGTTCCCTGACCCGCTCGCCGAGTTCGCGCCCGGACCGCCACACCACGGAGGGGCGCTGCGGGACGTGCTTGCCCAGCACGTTCGACACCAGGAGGTGGGCGCGCTTGGGGTTGCGCCGCAGCGCGAGCCCCAGCATCCCCGACAGCCCCCGGTCACCGGCCAGCTCGACCCCGAGCCGCTGGGCGACCCACTCCCCCGACCACACCACGTTCTCGCTGCCTCTCGTCTCTCCACCCGAACCGGACACCCGGCCGGTCTGTGCACCACTCACCCGTGCCCCACCGCTCATCCCGGCAACCCGGCCGTCAGCAGCTCCACGAACCCCACATCTTCCCGCGCCACCCCGAACGCCTCCGCGCGCCGCAGCGTCCGCTCGGCCCACGCGCGGTGCGGCTTCACCTCGTTCATCTTGTTCGTGTACGCCGACCTGAGCACACCGCCGCCGCCCCGCTCGGGCCGCACGATGTCGAGGGCGTCGCTGTACTCCTCGTGGCTGACGACGGAGAGCGCGTGCACGGGCAGCACGTGCGTGGGGTGGATGCAGGTCTTGCCCAGCAGTCCGTTGGCCCGGTCCAGCTCGATCTCGCGCAGCAGTCCGTCCATGTCGTGCCGGATGAGCGCCTGCCGCAGTTCGTCGGCCCGCCCCTCCAGGAAGGGGCTGCGGCGCAGCTGCGGCTTGAACATCCGCTCCTGGTGGCGGAAGTACTCCCAGACGGGCCCGGTCACCGTGAACCCGGTGCCGTCCGCCCTGCCCAGCAGGTTGACCACGTCGGCGATGACGGAGGCGACGATCTGGACGTCGTACGCCGTCATGTCGGGCGGCCTGCGCAGCCCGTAGGCGGAGCAGAAGTCGGTGACGCCGAGGCGCAGCGCGAGGACGCGGTCGCGGTACTTGTCGACGGTGCGGGCGATGCCGGCCAGTGTGTCGCGGCGCGTCTCCAGGTGCAGGAGGTCCGGCGATTCGAGGACCGGCATGGCGAAAAGTCGCCGCTCGGAGGCCGCCTCGGCGGCGGTGAGGGCCTCAAGGAACGGAACACCCCGCTCCTCGGTGAACTTGGGCAGCACGAATCCGGACAGCATGTCCACGGAGTCACCGAGCCGCGCCACGAGGTCGGTGATCTGCTCCGGGGTCCGTACGCGGATGAAGATCAGGGGCGGCTCGGCGCCCGCGGCGCTCCTGCGCCGGAGCTCGGCGAACTGCCGCACCAGGTTGTCCTCGGCGTCCGCGACCTCGCCGTCGTGGATCGAGTCCTCCAGGCACAGCACCATGGAGACGACGCCGCGCCCGGACTGCTTGAGCACGTCGTCCGCGAGCTGCGGGCGGGTCGCCGGGCTGTAGAGCGTCGCCCCGAGCGCCACCGCGAGCATGTGGGGCGGGGAGTCCGCGGTGAAGTCCCGCGGCTCCTCATGGAACAGGCGCTCCCGCACCTCAGGGGCGATGTGCCCGAAATGCCGCATTAGACTCCCCCGAACTGCCGGGCCACCCGAAATGATGTGGCCGGTAATAGTACGTACAAGGGTGTGTCAAAGGTTCCCGCCCGCCATGAAGTTCTGGTAACCGGCGAGTGTCCTGCGCCGCTTTCCGGCCGGGCGCGGAGCGGGCCGTTCCAGCGCACAGAGATGTCGATCTTTGCACCCCGCGTTGTGGCGGCCAGGAGCGGGGAGGCAGGATGACCGCATGACGCACGCGATGCTCAAGGGGGCGAACGTCCCGCTCGAAGCCACGGCGGTGCGCGCCGTGCTCCACTGGTCGCCGGGGCAGGGCGTGCCGACCGTCGACGCCTCGGCGCTGCTGCTCACGGCGGAGGGACGCGTCCGCTCCGACGAGGACTTCGTCTTCTACAACCAGCCGCGCCACCCCTCGGGGAAGGTCTCGCGGCTCGGCCAGAAGCGCGTCGCCGACGGCATGACGGACACCGTCCAGGCGGACCTCGCGGGCGTCCCCGCGGACATCGCCCGGATCCTCGTGACGGGCTCCACCGACCCGGAGGGCAGCCCGTTCGAGTCCGTGCGCTCGCTGCGGCTCTCCCTGTACGACGCCGGCGCCGAGGCCGCCGAGCCGATCGCGTACTTCGACATCAAGCCGGAGACCGGCGCCGAGACCGCGCTGATCTGCGGTGAGCTGTACCGGCGCGGTGACGGCTGGCGGCTGCGCGCCGTCGGCGAGGGGTACTCCGACGGACTGGTGGGCCTCGCCACGGACTTCGGCATCTCGGTCGACGAATCCGCCGAGCCCGACGCCGCGTCCGCCGCTCCCTCCGCGCCTTCCGCGGGCCCCGCGTCTTCCGCCCCTCCCGTGACTCCCGCGCCTTCGGCGGACCCCACGCCCGCCACGGAGCGCGTACCCGCGCCCGTCGCGGCGCCCGGCCCGATGCCCGAGGCGGCGCCGGTCCCGGCGACGTCGTTCCCGCTGCCGCCCCAGCAGCCGCCCGCGTACGGCTATCCGCCCGCGGCCGCCACCCAGCAGCAGCCGCCCGCGTACGGGTACCCGCAGCCGGTGTCGGCGTGGCCCGACCCGGCCTTCAAACTCCCGCCGCAGGGGCCCCAGTTCATCGGCCAGTGACGGACTTGTAGCCCCGGCCCCACTGCAGGCCCCAGCCGTACAGCCGGTCGAGCTCCGCCTGGAACCCGTACACGAAGCGCACCTCGCGCCGCACGACGAGGTCGCCCTTCACGTTCTCGATGGAGATCACGGCGCACGAACGGGCCTGTGGTGCCCGCTCGTCGAGGCTGATCTCGATCCGGGGGCCGTTGCTCGGGTACAGCGTCACATGGGCGTGCGTACGGTCGAACGCCGGCGTCTGGTCGTAGATGTAGACGAACACCAGCAGCCGCTTGATGGAGTCGCGGTAGTCGAGATTGACGTAGATCGTCTCGCCGGACGCCGAGCCGAACCGGTCGTCACCGCTGAGCTTGACGTACGGCGCCTCGTTGAGCGCCCCGAAGAAGCTGCCCAGCGGCTGTACGACACCCTTCTCGCCGTCCTTCAGCTCGTACAGGCAGCCGAGGTCGAGGTCCACATTGACCATCGACTGGGTGTGGGCCTGCACCACATCGGGCTTGAACATGCTGAACGGATGCCGCGTCAGGCTGTTCCGCTTCGGACCGCCGATGTCCGAAGTCCGCATCCGCCACGACAGGTTGATCCGGAGATTGCCGGTGGCCGCGCCCTGTTTGGAGAGCGAGACGACCGGATGTCGCTTCGTGAGTTCGATGGCGTTGGTCGCCGCACTGCCCGAATCGAACTCGAACTGCGCGGAGTTGCCGCGCCATAGCCTGTCCCAGAAGGACATACCGCCCCCAAATGCCGCCGTACATGCCGACGGGGCGGCCGCTGAGGACTCGTCCTCGTACAACCGCCCCGCTCACAGCGTTCCAGGAATGACCCATGGGTCAAACCCGGGAAGTCAGACTCCTGATGACACCTCGGCCTTGTCCGAACTCCCGGCTCCGCCCTCGGCAGCCGCGATGCGCCGATTGCGCCGCACCGAGGAGAAGAACGACAGGGCGATCAGGACGACGCCGATCAGGCCGGTGATGACCTCGTTGATCTCGTACTGGATGGTGACCAGAAGGATCACGGCGAGGGCGCCGATCGCGTAGTGCGCGCCGTGCTCCAGGTACACGTAGTCGTCCAGGGTGCCCTGGCGGACCAGGTAGACCGTGAGCGAACGGACGTACATGGCGCCGATACCGAGGCCGAGCGCCATCATCACGATGTCGTTCGTGATGGCGAAGGCGCCGATCACGCCGTCGAAGGAGAACGACGCGTCCAGGACCTCCAGGTAGAGGAACATGAAGAACGCGGCCTTGCCGGCCAGCAGCATCGCCGACTTCGGCTTGCCCTCGCGCTTGGCCTGCTCCTCGGCCTCCTGCTCACGCTCCTCCTCTTCCTCGAGGCGGTTCTCGAAGAAGCTGGAGAGGCCCCCGACGACGAGGTACGTGATCAGACCCCCGACACCGGCGAGCAGCACGGTCGCCTGCTTGTCGACGTGTGCGCCGCCGTGCTGGTGCGCGTTGACCGCGACGGTCATGGAGGCGACGAGCAGCACGATCAGGGCGATGCAGACCGACAGCATGTCGACCTTGCCGAGCTTGGCCAGCGGCCGCTCCAGCCAGCCGAGCCACTTGATGTCGCGCTCCTCGAAGATGAAGTCGAGGAAGATCATGAACAGGAACATGCCGCCGAAGGCGGCGATGGACGGGTGCGCGTCCGTGACCAGCTGCTGATAGCGGTCGGGCTGGTTGAACGCGAGGTCGACCGCCTCGATCGGGCCCATTTTGGCGCTGATGGCGACGATCACGACGGGGAAGACGAGCCGCATACCGAAGACGGCGATCAGCACACCGATCGTGAGGAAGATCTTCTGCCAGAAGGCATTCATCTTCTTCAGGACCCCGGCGTTGACCACCGCGTTGTCGAACGACAGCGAGATTTCGAGGATCGCGAGGATCGCGACGACCCCGAAGGCCTCCCAGCCGCCGTAGAACACCGCGGCGATCAGGCCGAGCACGGTGATCGCGAACGACCAGCCGAAGGTTTTCAGAACCACTGGCTACCCCATCATGTGAACGGGTTTCCCCGTGCTGGCTGTACGGGGCTCCCCCGCTCCGCGCACGGCTTTACGAAACATTGACCCCGAAGTCTAGAGCGATGCCCCGGAGCCCGGACGCGTACCCCTGGCCGACTGCCCGGAACTTCCACTCTCCCCCGTATCGGTACACCTCGCCAAAGATCATGGCGGTTTCGGTGGAGGCGTCCTCGGAGAGGTCGTAACGGGCGAGCTCCTGGCCGTCCGCCTGGTTCACGACGCGGATGAACGCGTTGCTGACCTGGCCGAAGGTCTGTCCCCGGTTGTCCGCGTCATGGATGGAGACGGGGAAAATGATCTTGTCGCAGACGGTCGGCACCTTGGAGAGGTCGACCAGGATCGACTCGTCGTCGCCCTCGCCCTCACCGGTGAGGTTGTCCCCCGTGTGTTCGACGGAGCCGTCGGGGCTCGTGAGCTGGTTGTAGAAGATGAACCACTCGTCGCCCATGACCCGGCCGCCGCTGCACAGCAGTGCGCTGGCGTCGAGGTCGAAGTCGGCTCCGGTGGTGGAGCGCGCGTCCCATCCAAGGCCCACCAGTACCTGCGTGAGGTTCGGTGCGGCCTTGGAGAGGGAGACGTTGCCTCCCTTGGCGAGTGTGACGCCCATGATCGTGATCCTCCCCGAGGTGTGCTGGTGCCATCGCGTCCGGCGCCGCACTGCGGGAGTGCGGCGCCGGACGGACGAACGTGCTGCGGTGCTTCGGCTCAGACGTTGACGCCGAAGTCCTGCGCGATGCCGCGCAGGCCCGACGCGTAGCCCTGACCGACAGCGCGGAACTTCCACTCCGCCCCGTTGCGGTACAGCTCACCGAAGACCATCGCGGTCTCGGTGGAGGCGTCCTCGGAGAGGTCGTAACGGGCGATCTCGGTGCCGCCCGTCTGGTTCACGACGCGGATGAACGCGTTGCGCACCTGACCGAAGGACTGCTGACGGCTCTCGGCGTCGTAGATCGACACCGGGAACACGATCTTGTCGACGTCGGCGGGGACCGCCGCGAGGTCGACCTTGACCTGCTCGTCGTCGCCCTCGCCCTCACCGGTGGTGTTGTCACCGGTGTGCTCGACCGATCCGTCCGCGCTCTTCAGATTGTTGAAGAACACGAAGTCCTGGTCGTTGCGGACCTTGCCCTCGGCGTTGGTCAGAATGGCGCTGGCGTCGAGGTCGAAGTCCGTGCCCGTGGTGGTACGGACGTCCCACCCGAGGCCCACGACGACCGCCGTGAGGCCAGGGGCCTCCTTGCTCAGCGATACGTTGCCGCCCTTGCTGAGGCTGACTCCCACGAATCCTCCCTATGGTCTCTAGGGGCGGGGAGCCCCCGTACTGCTCTGGTATCGGATCAACGTCTGGATCCTAGTAAGGGGTTCCCGCCCCCGGCGAGGGATCCAGCAGGGTGTCGCCCTTCGGCAGGGCGTCCTACAGCGCGTCGATCGCCTTGACGTACTCGTTCAGGTCACGGGCGTCCGGCAGGCCGTTGACGACGGTCCAGCGGACCACGCCCTCCTTGTCGATGATGAAGGTGCCGCGCACCGCGCAGCCCTTCTCCTCGTCGAAGACGCCGTACGCGCGCGAGGCCTCGCCGTGCGGCCAGAAGTCGCTCAGGAGCGGGTACTCCAGGCCCTCCTGCTCGGCGAAGACGCGCAGCGAGAACGGGGAGTCGTTCGACACGGCGAGCAGCTGCACGTCGTCGTTGACGAACTTCGGCAACTCGTCGCGCAGCGCGCACAGTTCCCCGGTGCACACCCCGGTGAAGGCGAACGGGTAGAAGAGCAGCACCACGTTCTTCTCGCCCCGGAAGTCCGAGAGCTTCACGGTCTCGCCGTGCTGGTTCTTGAGCTCGATCTCCGGAGCCTTGGTGCCGGCCTCGATCGCCATGGTGAAGCTTCCCTTCGGTGGGGCTGTTCGGGTGGCTTCAGCCTAGTTGGCCACGTAAGGGCGGTGCCGCGCAGGTGGCGGCCTGCCCGCGGGTCGCACGCGTGAGGGCCCCCACGGGCGCGGTGGTGCACCTGTGGGGGCCCTCACGACGGTCCTCGTCGTCCCGGCCGGGACTGCTATCGCTTCTTGGCGGCCGCCTTGGGCGTGGCCAGACGGCTGGCGGTCCAGTCCTTACCGGCGCTGACGCTCTTGCTCGCGGTCAGGCCGGCCGTGGTGGCGGCCTCGCCGATCTCGCTGGCCTCGACGTAGCCGTCGCGTCCGGTCTTCGGCGTCAGCAGCAGAATGGAGCCGCCTTCCTCCATGTAAGCGATGGCGTCCACCAGCGCATCAGTAAGGTCCCCGTCGTCATCACGGAACCAGAGCACCACGGCGTCGGCCACGTCGTCGTAGTCCTCGTCGACGAGCTCGGAGCCGATGGCCGCCTCGATGGTCTCTCGGAGCTCCTGATCGACGTCGTCGTCGTAGCCGATCTCCTGGACCACCTGGTCGGGCTGGAAACCAAGCCTGACGGCAAGGTTCGTTTCCGCGTGGTCCGCGGTCGCGCTCACGGATTGCCTCCTGATCGTGTTTACGAAGTTGTCTACAGCCTCGCGTACGCGCGAAGCATTGGCCGTAGTCCACACGTGCGCGACGGATCGCGCAAGTACCCGGCCGTCAAGACCGCCGAAACGGTGACTTTCCAGGCCGTGTCACCGCAACTCCTGTCAAGGATCCCCGCTGGCCAGTGATGTATGCCACAGCGTTCTGCCAGTTTTGCCCGTCACTGCCCGAGCACCCAGCGCTACCGGCGCCCACCACCCCCACGGAACACCTGAGCGAATTCGGCGTATCGTGGCGATTTGAGCGCAACGGCTGGAGGGATGCGGCCCGGGCCTCGAATTACCTCGCGGTAGAGATGACGATTCCGATTTCGAGGTACACGATGGACAACGGCGCACCCGACAGTGGAACAGTGGCATCACCGACAGTGAAGGAACAGCGTGGTTTCCGGATCCGATCGCAACCCGATCATCATTGGCGGTCTCCCCAGCCAGGTCCCGGACTTCGATCCAGAAGAGACCCAGGAGTGGCTCGACTCCCTTGACGCCGCAATCGACGAGCGCGGCCGCGAGCGGGCCCGGTACCTGATGCTCCGGCTCATCGAGCGGGCCCGCGAGAAGCGCGTGGCCGTGCCCGAGATGCGCAGCACGGACTACATCAACACGATCGCCACCAAGGACGAACCGTTCTTCCCCGGCAACGAGGACATCGAGCGCAAGGTCCTCAATGCGACGCGGTGGAACGCGGCGGTGATGGTGTCCCGCGCCCAGCGGCCCGGTATCGGCGTCGGCGGCCACATCGCCACCTTCGCCTCCTCCGCGTCGCTGTACGACGTGGGCTTCAACCACTTCTTCCGCGGCAAGGACGAGGGCGACGGCGGTGACCAGGTCTTCTTCCAGGGCCACGCCTCCCCCGGCATCTATGCCCGCGCGTATCTCCTCGACCGGCTCAGCGAGGACCAGCTCGACGGCTTCCGCCAGGAGAAGTCGAAGTCGCCCAACGGTCTGTCCTCGTACCCGCACCCGCGCCTCATGCCGGACTTCTGGGAGTTCCCCACCGTCTCCATGGGCCTCGGCCCGCTCGGCGCGATCTTCCAGGCGCGGATGAACCGCTACATGGAGGCCCGCGGCATCGCCGACACCTCCAAGTCGCAGGTGTGGGCCTTCCTCGGCGACGGCGAGATGGACGAGCCCGAGTCCCTCGGCCAGCTCTCCATCGCGGCCCGCGAGGGCCTCGACAACCTCACCTTCGTCGTCAACTGCAACCTCCAGCGCCTCGACGGCCCGGTGCGCGGCAACGGCAAGATCATCCAGGAGCTCGAGTCCCAGTTCCGCGGCGCCGGCTGGAACGTCATCAAACTGGTCTGGGACCGCAGTTGGGACCCGCTGCTCGCGCGCGACCGCGACGGCGTCCTGGTCAACCGGCTGAACACGACGCCCGACGGCCAGTTCCAGACGTACGCCACGGAGACCGGCGACTACATCCGCGAGCACTTCTTCGGCGACGACCACCGCCTGCGCGCGATGGTCGAGAACATGACCGACAAGGAGATCCAGCACCTGGGTCGCGGCGGTCACGACCACAAGAAGATCTTCGCCGCGTTCACGGCCGCCAAGGAGCACAAGGGCCAGCCGACGGTCATCCTGGCGCAGACGGTCAAGGGCTGGACCCTCGGCCCGAACTTCGAGGGCCGCAACGCCACGCACCAGATGAAGAAGCTGACGGTCGACGACCTCAAGGGCTTCCGCGACCGGCTGCACATCCCGATCACCGACGCCCAGCTGGAGAGCGGCGCCCCGCCGTACTACCACCCCGGCCGGGACTCCGAGGAGATCCAGTACATGCACGACCGCCGCAAGGGTCTCGACGGGTACGTCCCGACCCGCGTCGTGCGCGCGAAGCCCCTTCAGCTCCCGGACGACAAGGCGTACGCGGGCGTCAAGAAGGGCTCCGGGCAGCAGTCGATCGCCACCACGATGGCCTTCGTCCGGCTGCTCAAGGACCTGATGCGGGACAAGGAGATCGGCAAGCGCTTCGTGCTGATCGCCCCCGACGAGTACCGCACCTTCGGAATGGACTCCTTCTTCCCGAGTGCGAAGATCTACAACCCGCTCGGCCAGCAGTACGAGTCCGTGGACCGTGAACTCCTGCTCGCCTACAAGGAGTCGCCGACCGGCCAGATGCTGCACGACGGCATCTCGGAGGCCGGCTGCACGGCGTCCCTGATCGCCGCCGGCTCGGCCTACGCGACCCACGGCGAACCGCTGATCCCGGTCTACGTCTTCTACTCGATGTTCGGTTTCCAGCGCACCGGCGACCAGTTCTGGCAGATGGGCGACCAGCTGGCGCGCGGCTTCGTCCTCGGTGCGACCGCCGGCCGCACGACGCTGACCGGTGAGGGCCTCCAGCACGCGGACGGGCACTCGCAGCTGCTCGCCTCGACCAACCCCGCCTGCGTCGCCTACGACCCGGCGTACGCCTACGAGATCGCGCACATCGTCAAGGACGGCCTGCGCCGGATGTACGGCCCGACCGCCGACGGCCAGGCGGGCGAGGACGTCTTCTACTACCTCACCGTCTACAACGAGCCGATCCAGCACCCCGCCGAACCGGCCGATGTCGACGTCGAGGGCATCATCAAGGGCATCCACCGCATCAGCACCGGGACGTCGGGCTCGATCCCCGCCCAGATCCTGGCGTCGGGCGTCGGTGTCCCGTGGGCGATGGAGGCGCAGCAGATCCTCGCCGACGAGTGGAACGTGCGGGCCGACGTCTGGTCCGCGACGTCGTGGAACGAACTGCGGCGCGAGGCAGTGGAGGTGGAGCGCCACAACCTGCTGCACCCGGAAGAGGAGCAGCGCACGCCCTACGTGACACAGAAGCTGTCCGGCGCCGAGGGGCCGTTCGTCGCGGTCTCCGACTGGATGCGCTCGGTCCCCGACCAGATCGCGCGCTGGGTGCCCGGCACGTACCAGTCGCTGGGTGCGGACGGTTTCGGTTTCGCGGACACCCGGGGCGCCGCGCGGCGTTTCTTCCACATCGACGCCCAATCGGTCGTGGTCGGGGTGCTCACGGAGCTTGCGCGGGAGGGCAAGGTCGACCGGTCGGTCCTCAAGCAGGCGATCGACCGCTACCAGCTGCTGGACGTCTCGGCCGCCGATCCCGGTGCGGCCGGGGGCGACGCCTGACGGATGTGAGGTCCGGGCGGAGGGCGGCGAGGTCTCGACCTCGCCGCCCTCCGTCGTGGGAATCGACCGCTCGGACCGGTCAGCGACTCATGCTCAGAGCAGTCCACCCGCGGCGGAGCCGATCGACGTGGTCAGCCACACGATCGCGAGCAGAGTGTCGATCGCGCCGAGCACGACCGCGACCAGTGCCGGCACCGACTGCGTACCGGTCCAGCGACGGCCCATGGCCAGCCAGCCGCAGATGACGGCGACCGGCCCCAGCACGAACCCCAGGGCGAAGAACCCGGCGATCGCGCAGACGAGCCCGATGATTCCGAGCGACGCGCGGTCCGGCCCGGTCCGTGACCAGGAGTGGCCACGTGAGCGGGGGTGCTTGCGCGTGGTGTGTCCGAAGCCGGCCATCATCACTCCCTGAGTTGTTCCGGACTCGGGCGATGCTTCGGGTACCCCGCACGCAGCGGTCAATCGCGCACGGTGCTCTGTTTCCCTCCCGGAACTCTGCCTCCGCAGGTCGCCGTCCTCCCCGGGCCGCTATCTCTCCCAGACCTTGAACGCCCGGGCCCGGTAAGGAGATTCGGGCTCCCACGTCCCACTGCCGGGATACGTCTGGAACTCGCCGGTCTCGCCGCAGTGCGCGGACTGATAGGTGGTGACGGGGCGGCCGGTGCGATTGGCGAGGGAGGCCGCGCTGCTCCCCTCCGGCAGCGCGACGCAGCTCTCGATGTCGATGTCGGCCAACTCGTAGGCGTGACGGGCTCCCTTGAACCCGGTCTTGCTCCAGAGGCACAACTCGCCGGCCGAACAGCCGCCGAGCGTCGGTGGCGCCGCCGCGGTGGCGATGCCTGGCGCGAGTGCCATCGCGGCGAGTGCGGTCGCGGCGGCAGCCGTGGTCATGTACATACGCATGTGTTTCAACCCCCGTGTCATGTCGACCAGTTGCGTTCGTGACCGGTCGCTCGACAGACACTTTGGCCCGGAGGATCCGGTTCCGGAAAGGTCTGACGAGGGACGTCACCCGGATAAGCGAAAGCCCCCGGAGAGTTCCCGGGGGCTTCCCTCGCACGGGCGGTTTGGACGCCTGCGCACGACCAAGTACGGCGGCGGTCAGATGTGGGCCGCGCCCGCTCCGGCCTCCGCGTTCTCCCCCTTCTTGGTCAGCAGGGCGACGAGGACGGCGACGACGGCGACACCCGCGGCGACCAGGCAGGCCATGCTCATGCCGGAGATGAAGGTGTCCTGCGCGACGCCCGTGATCTTCTCGGCGAGCGGCGCCGGGGTACCGGGCGGCACCGGGGCGACACCGACCTGGACCGCCTCCGACACCTGGCCCAGCTGCCCGTGCGCGAGCGGCGGGAGCCCGGCCTCCTTCCAGTTCCCCGGGAGATCGGTGTCGACCTTCGATGCCATGACGGCGCCCAGCACCGCGGTGCCGAGGCTGCCGCCGATCTGCATCGCGGCCTGCTGGAGTCCGCCCGCCACTCCGGAGAGCTCCAGCGGGGCGTTGCCGACGATGACCTCCGTCGCGCCCACCATCACGGGCGCGAGGCCGAGGCCCAGCAGGGCGAACCAGACGGACATGATCCCGCTGCCGGTTCCCGGCTCCAGCGTGGACATCCCGTACATGGCGGCGGCGGTGAGGATCATGCCGCCGGCGAGCGGGACCCGGGGCCCGAACTTCGTGATCATCGCCCCCGCCAGCGGGGAGCCGACGATCATCATGCCGGTCAGCGGCAGCAGGTGCATGCCGCTCTCGACGGGGCTCATGCCGTGCACGTTCTGGAGGTAGAACGTGACGAAGAACAGGCCGCCCATGAACGCGATGGCCATGAGCACCATCAGGACCACACCGGCCGACAACGGCACGGAACGGAACAGGGCGAGCGGGATCAGCGGTTCGGCGACGCGGTTCTCCCAGAACGCGAACACCGCGAAGCACAGCACCGAAGCGGCGATGAACGTCCAGGTCATGCCGTCGCCCCAGCCCCACGTGGGTGCCTTGATGAGCGCCCAGACCAGGCAGAACATGGCGGCGGACAGCAGCACGATGCCGAGCACGTCGAAGGACCGCGGCGCGTTCTCGGCGCGGTGGTCCAGGAGGATGAAGAGCCCCAGGGCAAGAGCGAGCACGCCGATGGGGACGTTGATGAAGAAGACCGACTGCCAGCTGACGTGCTCGACGAGCAGCCCGCCGACGATCGGACCGCCCGCGGTCGAGGCACCGATGACCATGCCCCAGATGCCGATCGCCATGTTCAGCTTCTCGGCGGGGAACGTGGCGCGCAGCAGGCCGAGCGCGGCCGGCATGAGCAGCGCCCCGAACAGTCCCTGGAACACGCGGAAGGTGATCACGAGCGCGATGCTGTCGGACAGGCCGATGGCCGCCGACGCGGCGGCGAACCCGACGACTCCGATGAGGAACGTCTGCCGGTGGCCGAACCGGTCGCCGAGCTTGCCCGCGGTGATCAGCGTGACCGCGAGGGCGAGGAAGTAGCCGTTGGTGATCCACTGGACGTCGGCGAAGGTCGCACCGAGGTCCTTCTTAATAGTCGGGTTGGCGATGGCGACGATGGTGCCGTCGAGGGCGACCATCATGACGCCGATCGCGACGGAGAAAAGTGTCAGCCAGGGGTGACCGCGCAACCCCTTGGCCGGTGCCGCGACAGGCTCGGGCTCCGGAACCCGATCCGCCTTGTCGACAGTGGTCTGACTAGTCATACGTTCGAGGCTAGTGACAGCTACTGACAGTTGACGAACCATTTCACGAGTCAGTAACTGTCACGTCGCTCACACTAAGGTGAGCTGCACAAACGACGTGAAAGAGGGCCATGACGGATCGAATCAACCTGCGTGAACTCAAGAAGCAACGCACACGAAACTCCTTGTTGCGCACCGCACTTGAGCTCTTCACCACTCAGGGGTTCGACCGGACGACGGTCGACGAGATCGCCGAGGCCTGCGAGGTGTCCCAGCGCACCTTCTTCCGGTATTTCGCGAACAAGGAGGAGGTCGCGCTCGCGGTGCAGCAGACGGTGGAGGAACGCTTCGTCGCCGCACTGCGTGAACGCCCCCTGGAGGAGAGCCCATTCGAGGCACTGCGACGGACCGTACTCGGCACCTGGGACGCGATGAGTCGCGTCGTGGAGGAGTTCATCCCGCTCGAACTCCACATGCGCACCTATCAGATGATCGAATCCACCCCCTCCCTGCTCGCCGTTCACCTGCGCCGCTCCATCGAATTGGAGGAGGAACTCGCGCGCGTGGTCGCCGACCGCGAAGGACTCGACGTGAACAGCGATCCGCGCCCGCGTGTCGCCGTGGCCGCGTTCGGTGGCGTCATGCGAATGACCGGACGCCTGTGGGGTGCGGGAGAGGACGTGAGCATCGAGTCGATCCGCGTACTCACCGAGTCGTATCTCGACCATTTGAGACCTTCACTGGCCGGCCAATGGCGCCACGACCAGGAATGAAAGGCCTCGGCGGCACCTCGGCGCCACGAAGTGAGGTGGGTCGCACTCCCGCGCGCGGGGGCGCTTTTCGCCCTCACCCAGCGTGAAGCCATCACTGCAACTGCGTCCGGTTTTACCCAAATACACCACGTGAAACGTGATCCGGCTCACCTCATTCACGGTGCCCGACGCGCTTCTCCTAGGGTGTCCCGCAGTGACTTCCTTCGATACCTCTCCCCAACTCAACGTCTGGCGCGCAGTGCTTGCGCTGGTCGTCGTGTTCGTCATGCTGGCCACCACCGGCTGGACCGCGGTACGCCATCAGCGAGGCGTCACATCGCCGCTCCAGACCGCGCTCACCGCCTGGGAGCACGGTCGGATAAACGGACATGCCCTGCCCGCGCCCGACGGCTCCCCCACCCGCCTCGCGCACTTCTTCGGCTCGCTGAGCGCACACCAGCGCGGCGAGCTCGCCGACCGGTACCCGCTCGCGGTCGGCAATATGAACGGTGCCCCTGTAGAGCTGCGATATCGGGCCAACCGCATCGCGCTCGACCAGGCCCAGCAGACCGAGCACCGACGCATGTACGACAACCGACTGTCGTCCGTCGGTCACGCCGACGCGAAGAAGCGCATGAACAGGTTCGCGTCCCTGTCCAAGCCCGACCGCAAGATCCTCTCGTTCGACCCCATGGGCGGCGGCCGCGTCGCCGAGGTCTTCGGCAACCTCGACAAGGCCCAGCGGGTGTCCGTCGTGGTGCCGGGTGTCGACACGAACGTGCTCACCTTCGAGCGCACGTCCCGCCAGTACTCCGCTCCCGTGGGCATGGCGCGCTCCCTGTACGGCGCCGAGCGCAGCGCCAGCAGGCAGACCCGGACCGCCGTCATCGCGTGGGCCGACTACACCGCGCCGGCCGGTCTCGGCGTGGACGCCGCCACGGCGATGCGCGCAGAGGACGGCGCGGTGCGGCTCAACGCCATGCTGCGCGGCCTGCCCGGACACTCCTCCGTCGCCCTGTACTGCCACAGCTACGGCTCCGTGGTGTGCGGCGTCGCGGCACGCCACATGCCGGGCCGGGTCAGCGACATCGCCGTGGCGGGCAGCCCCGGTATGCGTACCCAGAGCGCCGCGGGCCTCGGCACGCACGCGCGCGTGTGGGCCACTCGCGACAGGGACGACTGGATCCAGGACATTCCCTACATGGAGGTGGGCGGCCTCGGTCACGGAGCCGATCCCGTTTCCTCCGCGTTCGGCGCGCGCGTCATGGCCTCACAGGACTCCAAGGGCCACACCGGCTACTTCGTGCCGGGCACCGAGAGCCTCGCCAACTTCGCCGACATCGGCACCGGCTCGTACAAGACGGTGCACTGCGCGGGCGGAGGTCAGGGGTGCCTGGACGGTTTCTCCGGGAAGGTCTCTGTCTGACGCGCGTAGAAAGTGGTGAAACCGCGGTCTGCCGCGACAGGCGACGGAGACGCGCGCTCCGCCTACGATGAGCCACATGGGTGATGTACTGGCCGGATTTCATGCCGCCTGGGAGTTCGAGTCCGACTCCGTGCTCATCCGCTTCGAACGGGGGATCCGCACGCCGAAGCTCCTTCAGGCGCTGGGCGAGCGCCGCATCCCTCTGGAAGCGATTGCGGCGGTGACTCTGACGCCCGGGAAGCGCGGGACGGTGGTGCTGCAGGCGGTGCCACGTCCGGGCGCGGACCCTCTGATGGATGCTGCGGCGGGGCAGCTCAAGGAGGGCAGCGACCCGTACCGCCTCGTGCTGCCCGCAGAGCGGGAGACGCTCGGCGAGTACTACGCCGACGAGCTGCGCGGTCAGCTCTCCGATCACGAGGACGAGCGCCCGGAGAGCTATCTGGTGGCTCCTCCCGAGGCGCCCCGCCAGTTCAAGGCCTACGACGGGAAGGCCACCTTCGACGGCGACTCGGTCGCCTTCCGCTGGTTCTGGACCGGAGCCTCGTCGGCGAAATGGAAGGCCGGGGACAAGACGTTCCCGATCGCGGACCTGAGCGGCGTCGAATGGCGCTCGCCGGAACTCTTCGAGGGACATCTGCGCCTGCTGCCCCGTGACACCGGCGCGGAGCAGCCGGGGCAGGCCGACCAGGACCCGGCCGCGGTCGTCTTCGGCCTCGGCTACGGTCCGGTCCACGAATCGTTGCCGTTCGCCGCCTCGGTCCTGGCGGCCGTGCGCGCGTCGGGCCCCGCACCGCAGCAGGCCGGAGCGATGTGCACCGAGTCGGCGGGGACCGGAAGACGCGACCCCGCGGACATCGCGGATCGCATCCGGCACCTCGGCGAACTGCATCAGGCGGGCCTGGTGACGGATGCGGAGTTCACCACGAAGAAGGCCGAGCTGCTCGCCGAGCTGTAACGATTGGCCACGCCGTCCGGCAGCCGGTTCTGTCATACCTGGGTATGGGGTGCGGTTGAGCACTCCGGTATGACGGCACGATCGGGTCCGGATGCCTACGCTGATCTGGCCATGAGCACTGCACCCACCTCACAAGGGCCATCGCCCCGCCCGCCGGACGACGAATCCGGCCGGGCGGGCTCCCGGCGCATCCCTGAGGCGGTGCGTCGGCTGGGCGACCGGCTGACCGCGGCCGGGTCGGCGCTCACGACGGCTGTGATCGAAGACCGGTCGGAGCCTTTGTTGGCGCACGCGCCCCGACGGTGGATGCGGCTGCTGCCCTACGTGGTCGCGCTCGGCTTCACCGCGTCGCTGATCCCGGTCACGACCCAGGTGTTGGCGAACGACTACGGGGTCGGTGGCGGCCTCGCCGCCGCGATCGGCGTGGCCCAGTCCGCGCCCCTGATCCTCGCGGTGAGCCGCCCGCTGACCGCCTGGTGCATCATGATCACCGCGGCGGTGCTGGGCACGATCCCGCTCTTCCAGGGAGACGCCCACAACCCGTCGCCGTGGACCCCCGCGCTGATGGTGGGCTACCTGGCTCTGTGCGTCGCGCTGGCCCTGCGGGAGAGCCGTCGCAATCTCGTCCGCATCTGGCTGGTCACCGTCGGCGCCACCGTCGTGCTCGGCTTCTTCCGCGACAGCACCAGCCAGGACTCCGGGGTGCTCCTCATCGTGCTGAGCGGTGGAGTGCTGCTCCTGGGCGCCCTGCTGCGCGAGCGCGGCGAGACCAGACGCAAGCTCGTCGTGCAGGAGACGATCAGCGAGGCCGAGCGGACCCGCCGGACCCTGCTGGAGGAGCGGGCCCGGATCGCGCGGGAGTTGCACGATGTCGTCGCCCACCACATGTCGGTGATCACCGTGCAGGCCGACTCCGCGCCCTACCGGCTGCAGGACCTGCCCGGCGAGGCGCGCGAGGAGTTCGAGTCGATCGCCGCGAGTGCGCGCGCGTCGCTCACCGAGATGCGGCGCCTTCTCGCGGTCCTGCGCAGCGAGGAGGCGCACGGAGATCTGGTGCCGCAGCCCGGCCTGGCGCACCTGCGGCAGCTGGTCGAGGCGACGATACGGGGTGGGGTGCCGGCCGACCTGTCCGCTCCGGAACTGGCGCTCGTCGGTGAGCTGGCGCAGGTGCCTCCGGCGGTGGACCTCTCCGCGTACCGCATCGTGCAGGAGGCGCTGGCGAATGTGGTGCGGCACGCTCCGGGGGCGCAGACCCAGATCTCGGTCGGCCTCGACGACGACGCCCTGCTGGTGGTCGTGGTCAACGGGCCGGCGGCGGAGCCGGTATCGCCTGTCGAGTCGACCGCCGGAACGGGACAGGGGCTGATAGGGATGAACGAGCGCGTACGGTTGGTCGGCGGCACGCTGGATGTGGGTCCGCTGCCCGACGGAGGTTTCCGTGTCGCGGCCCGGCTGCCGCTGACCGTGCCCGACTCGCCGACGGAGTAAAGGAATTCGGCACGCATGACCATCCGCGTGATCATCGTCGACGACCAGAGCATGGTGCGGGCGGGCTTCGCCGCGCTACTGAACGCGCAGAGCGACATCGACGTCGTGGGCGAGGCCCCGGACGGCAGGGAGGGCGTCGAGGTGAGCCGCTCCACGCATCCCGATGTCGTCCTCATGGATGTGCGGATGCCCGAGATGGACGGGCTGGCCGCGGCGAAGGAACTGCTGGACCCGCCGCCCGGCGTGGTGCACCGGCCCAAGGTGCTGATGCTCACCACGTTCGACGTCGACGACTACGTGTACGCCGCGCTGCGGGCGGGCGCGTCCGGCTTTCTGCTCAAGGACGCACCGCCGAGCGATCTGATCGCCGCGGTGCGGGTGATCGCGGCCGGCGAGGCACTGCTCGCGCCGACGGTCACCAAGCGCCTCATCGCGGACTTCGCCAAGACCCGCTCCGCACATCGCAAGAGCCACTCTCCGTTGCTGAAGAGCCTGACGCCGCGCGAGGCGGAGGTTCTGGAGCTGATCGCGCGCGGGCTCTCCAATCAGGAGATCGCGCAGAAGTTGGTGCTGGCCGAGCAGACGGTGAAGACGCACATCGGCCGTGTGCTGGCGAAGTTGGGGCTGCGGGACCGCGCGCAGGCCGTGATCTTCGCGTATGAATCGGGCCTCGTAGCACCCGGCGACCAGTGACTTCCCGCGCCTGAGAGGCCCTACCCCCTACTGGGGTATCACTGGTGAATACCCAGGTACCAAGGGCGAGTTGGCTCCGCGGTGTGACGTATCGACCGCGTCCGTACTCCTACCTTCCCCTCGTCACACCACTGGACGAAGGGGAGACGGGCGATGGGCCTGGGCTTTTGGAAGAAACGCGGTCGCCGCGCCGTGGCAACCGCCGTGCTCACGGCACTCGTCGTGTCCGGGACGGCAGGTTGGGCAGCGGGGCAGGAACAGCGCCCGCTCACCGGACCTCCCCCGGGCACCGCCTCGTGGCGCGCGGACGACTCGCTGGGCGGCAGGCTCCCTGATCCCGCGAAGACTTCTCCCGTACAAGTCGCCGCATTCTTCCGTGGGTTGAGCGGGGCGGAGCGGCACGATCTGGTCGCGCGACACCCGTCGGTGGTCGGCAATCTGGACGGTGCCCCGGTCGGTCTGCGCTACGAGGCGAACACGCTCGCGCTTAAGGCCGAGCAGACCCGAGCGCGCGCCCGGGCCAAGAACCGCTCGCTCACCGAGCAGCAGCGGTCCTCGGCTCGTGCGCTCGCCGACCGCTGCGCTCAACTGCTCGCGCAGGAGCGCCACATACTTGCCTTCGACCCTCGCGGACGCGGCCAGGTGGCGGAGGTCTACGGGGACTTGGCGGCCGCTCGGCATGTTTCCGTGATCGTGCCGGGCTCCGACATCGACCTGGACACTTTCGACCGGACCACGGACGTGTACGGAACTCCGGCCGGAATGGCGCGTTCCCTGCACCGCGCGGCGGAGGGACCGACGGCCGTGGTGGCGTGGGTCGGCTACACCACGCCAGTGGGGCTCGGCCCGGATGCCGCCACGGGCCGGCTCGCGGAGGCGGGAGCGCCGAGACTGGCCCGCTTCGTGCAGGGCCTCACCGCGGCGGGTGCCCCGAAGCCCACCGTCTTCTGCCACAGCTACGGGTCGGTGGTGTGCGGGCTGGCCGCGCCCCGGCTGCCCGCATCCGACCTCGTGGCCCTCGGTTCGCCGGGCCTCCGGGCCGACTCGGTGGCCGATCTGCACACCCGCGCCAGGGTGTGGGCGGCTCGGGACGACAGTGACTGGATCGGCAAGGTGCCGAACGTCGAACTGTTCGGCCTGGGGCACGGAACCGATCCGACCGACCCGTCCTTCGGCGCCCGCCGGATCCCGGCCGAGCACGCCCGGGGACACACGGGCTACTTCGCGCCGGGCACGGACTCGCTGCGCGCCTTCGCCGACATCTCCACCGGAGCTGCGTCATGACCGCCACTTCTCTCCGTGCTTCCGTGTCCTCGGCCATCGCCTCCATCGACGCGAAGACCCCGGCCCACCGGGACCGGGCGGTGGACGGGCTGCGGGCCTTGGCCCTGCTGGCCGTCCCCACGGGCCACTGGCTGCTCGCCGGCTTCTCTCTGGACACGCAAGGCGCCCTGCACAATGCGAGCCCACTGAGCAGCTTCGGCTTCTTCGCACCGCTCAGTTGGGTGTTGCAGATGCTCGGGGTCTTCTTCCTCGTGGGCGGTTACGCATCGGTTCTGTCCTACCGGCGGGCGGGCGAGCGGGGCACGTCGACGGCCGGGTGGCTGCGGGGCAGGCTCGCCCGTCTGGGCCGCCCCGTGCTGGGCGTGACCGCTGTGTGGGCGGCGATGGCTTCCCTGCTGTACGCCCTCGGCGTGCCCCTGGCGACGCTGCACACGGCTTCCACCCTGGTGATACAGCCGCTGTGGTTCGTCGGCGTGTACACCGTGATCACCGCGCTCACTCCGTGGTGCGTCAAAGCGGCGCATCGGCTCGGTGCCTGGTCCGCGGTTCCCCTGATCGGATCGGTCGCCGTCGTCGACTTCCTCCGGTACGGCCCCTTCGCGTCGGCCATGCCGTCGTGGTTGAGCCTGCTCAACCTCCTGCCGGGCTGGATGTTCGCCTACCAACTGGGCGTCTGCTGGGGTGAGAAGAAGCTCGGAAAGCGGGGAGCCCGGATACTGCTCATCGGTGGATCGGCTCTGTTCGCGGCCCTGCTGCTGCTCTTCCACTACCCGGCGTCGATGGTCGGGGTGCCGGGTGAGGTGCGGACGAACTCCCACCCGCCGTCGCTGTTGGTCCTCGCCCTTGCGGCCGCACAGAGCGGCGCGGCGATCCTGCTGCGGGACCGCATGGCCAAGCTGCTGCGCCGCCCTGCCCTGTGGGCACCGGTCGTGGTCATCAACCTGTCGGCGATGACCATCCTGTGCTGGCACCAGACGGCGCTGCTCGCGGCCGCGATACCGGGCTCCTTCGCGGGCGCGATACCGGGGCTCACGACGGCACCGGACACGCTTGCCTGGATAGCGATCCGCCTCGCGTGGCTGCCGCTGTTCGCGGCGCTGCTCGTCCTGATAGGTCGCTACGCGCGGGGCTTCGAGTCACCGTGGCAGCAGGTGAGTCGGGGGCGGCGGGCGCTGGCCGGCCTGCTGGCCGCCGGATTCGCGGTGTTCGCGCTGGGGTTGGCATGAGGGGCGCCGCCACCACGAGCCCGAACCGCCCCTGTGGTGGCCCGGCTACTCGCGGCCCGCCGATGTGGGGGTCATGTCCGCGTAGCGGTCACCGGCGACCTTGGAGGCGATCGGCTCGAGGAGCGACAGTTCCTGCTCGGTGAGCACGATGCGGGTGGCGGCGGTGTTCTCCTCGACACGCGAGCGCTTGCGTGTGCCGGGGATCGGGACGACACCGAGGCCGAAGGTCTGCGCCTGCTGCTGCACCCAGGCCAGGGCGATCTGGCCGAGTGAGGCGCCGTGGGTCTCGGCGACCTGCCGGACCGGTTCCAACAGGGCCGCGTTGGCGGCGGCGTTGTCCCCGGTGAAGCGGGGCTGTTGGCGGCGGAAGTCGTCGTCGGCGAGTTCCTTGTCGGCGGAGACGAAGGCTCCGGTGAGGAAGCCGCGGCCGAGCGGCGAGTACGGGACGAGTGCGACGCCGAGTTCCGCGGCGGCGGGCACGACCGAGCGTTCGATGTCGCGGCTGAACAGCGACCACTCGGACTGGACGGCCGCGATCGGATGGACAGCGTGGGCGGCACGCAGTTCGGCGGCGGTCACCTCGCTCAGGCCGAGGTGCTTCACCTTGCCGGCGGCGACGAGTTCGGCCATCGCGCCGACCGACTCCTCGATCGGCACCTTCGGGTCGCGGCGGTGCATGTAGTACAGGTCGACCGAGTCGACGCCCAGGCGTTGGAGGCTGGCGTCGATGCAGGTCCTGATGTAGGCGGGGTCGTTGTTGATGACGCGCTTGTACGGGTCGCTCGGATCGGACCCGATGGCGAATTTGGTCGCCAGGACGACCTCGTCCCGGTGCGCCTTGACGAAGGGAGAGAGGAACTTCTCGTTCTCACCGGCACCGTAGGCGTCGGCGGTGTCGTACAGGGTGACGCCGAGTTCGAGGGCCCGCTCCAGGGTGGCCCTGGCCTCGTCGACATCCGTCGGTCCATAGGCCCAGCTCATTCCCATGCAGCCGAGGCCCTGAGTGCCCACCACGGGCCCGTTGTTTCCCAACTCAACAGTGGAGATGCGCTGCTGCTCGCCCGCCTGCGGCGTCCGCTCCGTGCTGCTCATGCGGTTCACGCCCTCTCCGACGCCGGTCGGGCGCCCGCATAGATGTCGATCTTGTAGTCCAGTACGGCCAGGGTGCCTTGCAGTTCGGCCATCCGGTTCAGGACGTCGCGGCGGGTCGCTTCGAGCAGTTCCCTGCGCTCGTCGAAGGTCTGCTCGCCCCGGCGTACGAGCTCGGCGTAGCGCACCATGTCGGCCACCGGCATCCCGGTGAGGCGGAGCTTGCCGACGAGGGCCAGCCAGTCCAGGTCGCGATTGCTGTAGCGGCGCTGCCCGGTGTGCGAGCGGTCGACGTCGGGCATCAGGCCGATCCGCTCGTACCAGCGCAAGGTGTGGGCGGTCAGTCCGGTAAGGGCGACGACTTCGCTGATGGTGTAGTGGTCGCGGCCCTCGGGGCGGGGGCGCGGGGGTGGCGCCGCGGCACAGTCGTCGGTCTTCCGGGTCGCCGCGCGGGACCGGGGCGTGGTCTCCATCACCGTCATGGCCCCCACGCTAGAACCTTGGAGTGCACTCCAAGCAAGCGCAGTACCGGAACGCGGCGCGGAAAATCGGGACGACGCCTCGCAGACGGCCCGGTTACGGTGCGGGCCATGACTGCCGTACGCCGCGCCGCACCTGCCGACGCCGAGGAACTGGTCCGCCTGCGCAAGATCATGCTGGACGCGATGAGACCGAGCGACGACGTGGAATGGCAGCCGTACACGGCGAAGGCCCTACGGTCCCATCTGGCCGACGAGGGTGGCCCGTTGGCGGTGTTCGTGGTCGAGGCACCGGATATCCCCGGCACGCTCGCGGCCTGCGCGACCGGCACGATCAACCTCAGCCTGGGCAGTCCGGGCAATCCCGAGGGCACTGCGGGCCACGTCTTCAATGTGTGCACCGATCCCGCCTACCGCCGCCGCGGCTACTCGCGGGCCTGCATGGATGCGCTGCTGGCCTGGTTCGAGGAGCGCGCCGTCCGCCGCATCGACCTGCACGCCTCCGCGGAGGGTGAGCCCCTGTACTCCTCCCTCGGCTTCGTCCGCACCCCCGCGCCCGCGATGAGGCTGACGCTCTGACGTCGTCGGCGAGGAATTAGGCTCGTACGCATGCAGAGCCTCGCGTTGATCGAGAACTGGCCGGTACCGACCGCCGCAGCAGCCGTCGTCCGTGCGGACGGCACGGTACTGGGGGCCCATGGGCCCACGGCCCACCGTTTCCCGCTGGCCTCGGTCACCAAGCCGCTCGCGGCCTACGCGGCGCTGGTCGCGTTCGAGGAAGGGGCGATCGAGCTCGATGAGCCGGCCGGCCCCGAGGGCGCGACCGTCCGGCACCTGCTGGCACACACCAGCGGCCTCGCCTTCGACGAGCACAAGGTGACCTCGGATCCTGGGACGCGGCGGCTGTACTCGAACGCGGGCTTCGAGGTGCTCGGGGACCACATCGCGAAGGCGACGGACATTCCGTTCGCCGAGTACCTGCGCCAGGCCGTGTTCGAGCCGCTGGGGATGGTGTCGACGGCGCTCGACGGGTCGCCGGCCAAGGACGGTGTGTCGACGGTGGACGACCTGGTGCGGTTCGCCGCGGAGGTGCAGGCGCCTCGGCTGCTCGATCCGCGGACCGTGGCCGAGGCGATGACCGTGCAGTACCCGGGCACGAAGGGAGTGCTTCCGGGGTACGGGCACCAGAACCCGAACGACTGGGGCCTCGGCTTCGAGATCCGGGACCACAAGTCGCCGCACTGGACGGGTGGTTCCTCGTCGCCGCGGACGTTCGGGCACTTCGGGCAGTCGGGCACGTTCCTGTGGGTGGACCCGGACGCCGGGGTGGCGTGTGTGGCGCTGACGGACCGGGCGTTCGGGCCGTGGGCGGCCGAGGTGTGGCCGCCGTTCACCGACGCGGTGCTCGCGGAGGTGTGACCGCGGGCGCGGGTGGCCCACCTCGGGTCACCCGGACCGGGCACGCACTCCGCGTGTCACCCGCCCCGGATCACTCGCCCATCTCCCAGATCAGCAGCTGCGCGTCCGTCGCCGCCAGTACCTCCAGGTCGGTCTCGGCGGTGATACGGGCGGCGTCCCCCTCGGTCAACTCCGTGTCCGCGAGCTGCACTTCACCCCGCACCACGTGGACGTAGACATGCGGGGCGGCCGGTAGCTCGCCGCGCTCACCCGGTGACAGGCGCCGGACGTGCAGCATGGCGCCCGCCTCGGGGACGTCGTAGGGGGTCGAGTCCGCGATGCCGTGCACCACTTCGTACGCGGGGTCGCCGCCCGGGTCGAGGGGGGCGAGCCACATCTGGACGAAGGTGAGGGGCTCGGCGCCGTCGTTGCGTTCGACGTGGCGGACGCCGCCGGCCGAGCTGAGGCGCTGCACGTCGCCGGGGCGGACCACGGACTCGTGACCGGTGGAGTCGCGGTGGGTGAGTTCGCCGGTGACGACCCAGGTGACGATCTCCGTGTGGCTGTGGGGGTGTTCGTCGAAGCCGGCGCCCGGCGCGAGGCGCTCCTCGTTGCAGGCGAGGATCGCACCGAAGCGCAGGTTGTCCGGGTCGTAGTGCGGGCCGAAGGAGAACGCGTGGAGGGATTCGATCCCCGCCGCGGGTTCGCCGCCGGGGTAGCGGTCGCCGGAGCGGCGTACATCAATCACGCGGTACACGGTAGCTCTCGATTCCAGCCGTTCGCCGGGGCCACCTCCGACCCTCCACTCCGCTGAGGCGTCCCGATAAGGCAGTCTTGTCCCCGTGCCCCAATCGGAATCAGAGCAGCCCTCAGCGAACGAACCAGCAGACCGTCAAGGCGGCCCCGCGGATCCTCATCCGCACTCGGCGACCCTGAAGCGCCTGGAGAAATCGTCCGGGGCACTCGCCGCGCAGGCGATCACGCGCATGGACGAGACGTTGCCCTGGTACCGGGCGATGCCTCCGGAGAACCGGTCGTGGATCGGCCTGGTGGCGCAGGCGGGTATCGCCGCGTTCACCGAGTGGTTCAGGCACCCGGACGCCCCGCAGGCCATCTCGACGGACGTGTTCGGCACCGCGCCGCGGGAGCTGACCCGGGCGATCACTCTGCGCCAGACCGTGGAGATGGTGCGGACGACCATCGAGGTCATGGAGTCCGCCATCGACGAGGTGGCGGCGCCCGGCGACGAGAGCGTGCTGCGGGAGGCGCTGCTCGTGTACGCGCGGGAGATCGCGTTCGCGACCGCCCAGGTGTACGCGCAGGCGGCGGAGGCGCGGGGCGCCTGGGACGCGCGGCTCGAGTCGCTCGTGGTGAACGCTGTCCTGTCCGGGGAGGCCGACGAGGGCGCGGTCAGCCGGGCCGCGGCGCTCGGCTGGAACTCCCCCGAGCACGTGTGCGTGGTGCTCGGCACGGCGCCCGACGGGGACAGCGAGCTGACGGTGGAGGCGATCCGGCGTGCTTCGCGCCACGCCAAGCTGCAGGTCCTGACCGGGGTGCTCGGGAACCGGCTCGTCGTGATCGCGGGCGGCAGCGACAATCCGCTGGCCGTGGCGAAGTCGCTGATCGGGCCGTTCGCGGCGGGGCCCGTGGTCGCCGGGCCCGTGGTGCCGGACCTGTTGGCCGCCACGCGGTCCGCCCAGGCCGCGGCCGCCGGACTCAAGGCGTGCGGGGCCTGGCAGGACGCGCCGCGCCCGGTGCTGGCGGACGATCTGCTTCCGGAGCGCGCGATCGCCTCGGACCCCGCCGCGCGGGACCAGTTGGTGGAGGAGATCTACAGACCGCTCGAGGAGGCGGGCTCGGCGCTCCTCGAAACGCTCAGCGTCTACCTGGAGCAGGCAAGCAGTCTGGAGGGCGCGGCGCGGATGCTCTTCGTGCATCCGAATACCGTCCGCTACCGGCTTCGACGTGTGACCGACGTCACCGGCTGGTCGCCCTCGGACGTTCGCTCGGCTTTCACCCTGCGCATCGCCCTGATCCTGGGGCGTCTGGCCGAGGCCGATCCCCAGCCGTAGGCTTTTGTCGGGGGCCTACAATTCCCCCTTCGGTTCTTCGTCCCTGTCCCCACGGGCGGCCCGGCCCGTCCCCAAGAGAGAGTGTGAGAGTGCTCGTACTCGTCGCTCCCGGCCAAGGCGCCCAGACGCCCGGCTTCCTGACTCCCTGGCTCGAACTCCCCGGTGCCGCGGACCGCCTCGCCGCGTGGTCCGACGCCATCGGCCTCGACCTTGCCCACTACGGCACGCAGGCCGACGCGGACGCGATCCGCGACACGGCCGTCGCCCAGCCGCTCCTCGTCGCGGCCGGGTTGCTCTCGGCCTCCGCGCTCGGCGATGTCGCGCCGGGCGCCGTGGCGGGGCACAGCGTCGGTGAGATCACCGCCGCGGCGTTCGCCGGGGTGCTCGACGACACGACCGCGCTGAAGCTCGTGCGTACGCGTGGGCTGGCCATGGCCGAGGCCGCGGCGATCACGGAGACCGGGATGTCGGCGCTGCTCGGCGGCGACCCCGAGGTCACCGTCCCGCACCTGGAGAAGCTTGGCCTGACTCCGGCGAATGTGAACGGCGCGGGCCAGATCGTGGCCGCCGGCACGCTGGAGGAGCTGGCCGCGCTCGAGGCCGACAAGCCCGAGGGCGTGCGGCGCGTGGTGCCGCTGAAGGTGGCGGGCGCGTTCCACACCCGGCACATGGCGCCGGCCGTGGCGAAGCTGGAGGAGGCCGCCAAGGAGCTGGCCCCGGCCGACCCCGCGGTCGCGTACGTCTCGAACAAGGACGGCAAGGCCGTCGCGACCGGCTCCGAGGTGGTTTCCCGCCTGGTCGGCCAGGTCGCGAACCCCGTCCGCTGGGACCTGTGCATGGAGACGTTCAAGGAGCTCGGCGTGACCGCGCTCATCGAGGTGTGCCCGGGCGGCACCCTCACCGGGATCGCCAAGCGCGCGCTGCCCGGCGTCAAGACCCTCGCCCTGAAGACCCCCGACGACCTCGACGCGGCCCGCGCCCTGATCGCCGAAGCTACCGACGCCACGGCCTGAGAAGGAGATCCGAGCAGCATGTCGAAGATCAAGCCCAGCAAGGGTGCCCCGTACGCGCGCATCCTCGGCGTCGGCGGCTACCGCCCGACGCGGGTCGTGCCGAACGAGGTGATCCTCGAGAAGATCGACTCGTCCGACGAGTGGATCCGCTCGCGCTCCGGCATCTCCACCCGCCACTGGGCCGGTGACGAGGAGACCGTCGCGATGATGTCGGTCGAGGCGTCCGGCAAGGCCATCGCCGACGCGGGCATCCGGCCGGAGCAGATCGGCGCCGTGGTCGTGTCGACCGTCTCGCACTTCGCGCAGACGCCGGCCATCGCGACGGAGATCGCGGACAAGCTCGGTACGGACAAGGCCGCCGCGTTCGACATCTCCGCCGGCTGCGCCGGCTTCGGCTACGGGCTCACCCTCGCCAAGGGCATGATCGTCGAGGGCAGCGCCGAGCACGTGCTGGTCATCGGCGTGGAGCGGCTCTCCGACCTGACCGACCTGGAGGACCGCGCGACGGCCTTCCTGTTCGGTGACGGGGCCGGTGCCGTGATCGTCGGACCGTCCCAGGAGCCCGCGATCGGCCCGACCGTGTGGGGTTCCGAGGGCGACAAGGCCGGCACCATCAAGCAGACGATGCCGTGGGACGAGTTCCACGGCACGGATGCGGCGCAGCTGCCCGTGGACTCCCAGGGCAACATCAAGTTCCCTGCGATCACGCAGGAGGGCCAGGCGGTGTTCCGCTGGGCCGTGTTCGAGATGGCGAAGGTCGCCCAGCAGGCGCTGGACGCGGCCGGGATCAACCCGGACGACCTGGATGTCTTCATTCCCCACCAGGCCAACGAGCGGATCATCGACTCGATGGTGAAGACTCTGAAACTGCCGGAGCACGTCACGGTCGCCCGTGACATCCGCACCACCGGCAACACGTCGGCCGCCTCGATTCCGCTCGCGATGGAGCGGCTTCTGGCGACCGGCGAGGCGAAGAGCGGCGACACCGCGCTCGTCATCGGCTTCGGGGCGGGTCTCGTATACGCCGCCACGGTCGTTACCCTCCCCTAGGCATCACGTCCGGATCTTCGGATCCGTACCGATGCCGCCACACCCTCTGGATACACACCGAAGGAGCGCCACAATGGCCGCCACTCAGGAAGAGATCGTCGCCGGTCTCGCCGAGATCGTGAACGAGATCGCCGGGATCCCCACCGAGGACGTCCAGCTGGACAAGTCCTTCACCGATGACCTGGACGTCGACTCGCTGTCCATGGTCGAGGTCGTCGTCGCCGCCGAAGAGCGCTTCGACGTCAAGATCCCGGACGACGACGTCAAGAACCTCAAGACCGTCGGCGACGCCACGAAGTACATCCTCGACCACCAGAACTGAGTCGCAAGCCTCAGACCCTGAAGGTCAGTCGCTCCGCCACCCGGCGGTGGCGCCGCTGAATCCCTCGTATCCGTTGGAGAAAGAATTCCTGTGAGCTCGACCAATCGCACCGTGGTCGTCACCGGTATCGGCGCAACCACACCGCTGGGTGGCGACGCGACATCCACCTGGGAGGGCCTGGTCGCCGGACGTTCCGGTGTCAAGCCCCTTGAGCAGGAGTGGGCCGCCGATCAGGCGGTTCGCATCGCGGCGCCGGTCGCCGTGGAGCCGGGCGAGGTCATTCCCCGCCCGCAGGCCCGCAAGCTGGACCGCTCCGCGCAGTTCGCGCTGATCGCCGCCAAGGAAGCGTGGGCCGACGCCGGTTTCACCGACAAGGCGGGCGACGACCCGAGTGTCGACCCCGACCGTCTGGGCGCCGTCATCGCGTCCGGCATCGGTGGTGTGACCACGCTCCTCGACCAGTACGACGTGCTGAAGGAGAAGGGCGTACGCCGCGTCTCCCCGCACACCGTGCCGATGCTGATGCCCAACGGCCCCTCGGCCAACGTGGGTCTGGCCGTGAACGCCCGCGCGGGTGTGCACACGCCGGTCTCCGCCTGCGCCTCGGGCGCCGAGGCCATCGGCTACGGCATCGAGATGATCCGTACCGGTCGCGCCGACGTCGTCGTCTGCGGTGGCACGGAGGCGGCCATCCACCCGCTGCCCATCGCCGCGTTCGGCAACATGATGGCGATGTCCAAGAACAACGAGGACCCACAGGGTGCTTCGCGCCCCTACGACACCGCCCGGGACGGCTTCGTCCTCGGTGAGGGCGCCGGTGTCATCGTTCTGGAGTCGGCCGAGCACGCCGCCAAGCGCGGCGCCCGCGTCTACGCGGAGGCGGTCGGCCAGGGCATCTCCGCCGACAGCCACGACATCGTGCAGCCGGAGCCGGAGGGCCGCGGCATCGCGCACGCCCTGCAGAACCTGCTGGACAACACCGACCTCGACCCGGCGGAGATCGTCCACGTCAACGCGCACGCGACGTCGACGCCCGCCGGTGACATCGCCGAGCTGAAGGCGCTGCGCAAGGTGTTCGGTGACGACACCGACCACTTCGCCGTCTCCGGCACCAAGTCGATGACCGGGCACCTGCTCGGCGGCGCCGGTGGTGTCGAGTCCGTGGCGTCGGTGCTCGCGCTGTACAACCGCATGGCTCCGCCGACCATCAACGTCGAGAACCTCGACCCGGAGGCCGAGGGCACCGCCGACGTCGTCCGCGGCGAGGCGCGCAAGCTGCCGGTCGACGGCCGGATCGCCGCGCTGAACGACTCGTTCGGCTTCGGTGGCCACAACGTGGTGCTGGCCTTCCGCACGATCTAGCGCTCCGCTGAACGTGGGAGTGGGCCCGCCCCGGGTTTCCGGGCGGGCCCACTTCGTTTTTCGCCTGCTTACGTGTCCCTCGGTTCGCGCTCGTGTGTGCGGCTTGTCGCGGTGCCGGTTTGCGCAGTTCCCCGCGCCCCCGGGCGGCCCGCCCTCAGCCCCACCGCAAGCTCACACCACCTGGTGGAGCCACCTCACCGGGGCGCCCTCGCCGGCGTAGCGGAAAGGCTCCAGTTCGTCGTCCCAGGGCTTGCCGAGGAGCTTGGCGAGCTCGGCCTCCAGGTCCGTCTCGCCGGCCGTGGAGCGGGTCAGTGCGGCCCTCAGACGGTCCTCCGGGATGAGGATGTCGCCGTGGATGCCGGTGATGGCGTGGAAGATGCCGAGTTCGGGGGTGGCGCTGTAGCGCTCGCCCTCGGCGGTGGCGCAGGGTTCGGCCGTCACCTCGAAGCGCAGCAGCTGCCAGCCGCGCAGCGCGGAGGCCAGCTTGGCCGCGGTGCCCGCCTCGGCCCGCCAGGAGAACTCTGATCTCCAGGTGCCCGGCGCCGCGGGCTGCCTGATCCAGTCGAGGCTGACGCGCGCGCCGAGTACACCCGCGACCGCCCATTCGACGTGCGGGCACAGCGCGCGCGGAGCGGAGTGCACGTACAGAACTCCACGTGTCGTCACCGGACCTCCAGTGTGGGTCGAGGTTCGCCTTCCCCAGCGGCCTCGCGCCCGTGCCGAGCCTTCTTCCCTCTCACCCGGAACGAAACGGTCCAGACAAAAGGGACACATCTGACGTGTAGTAATTTAGCGGAACCGGTACAGCGGGCTCTCAGTGGGTCGACCGAGGATCCCGGGGCGAGGCTATCGCGCAGCGGTGCAAGGAGTGTGACGTACTGTCGGTCCGGGGGCCCACAAACACCGAGCTTTCACCCGGCGGGACGCAACCCCGCTCGCGCGTACACCGTCAGACGGATCGGGATCGGTATGGGGTGAGCGAAAGGGCAGGAGGGTTGATGCGGGAGCGTAGCGACCGGCCGTTCGCCGTTCGGGCCGCTGTCGCCGCCGCGCTGGCGGTCGCGGTCGGTGTCGCCCCGCTCGCCGCGTGCGACAGCACGGGGGACAACTCCCCCGGCCCTTCGGGCTCCGCGACCAGCGCGAAGCCGTCGCCGAAGCCCACCCCCACGTGGGACACGTCTCCACGGTCGGTTGCCGCGGTGGGCGACTCGATCACACGCGGCTTCGACGCCTGCTCGGTACTCTCCGACTGCCCCGAGGTGTCGTGGGCGACGGGGACCAACAAGTCGGTCAAGAGCCTCGCCGTGCGGCTGCTCGGCAGGGCGCGCGCCGAGACGCACAGTTGGAACCACGCGCGGACCGGGGCCCGAATGGCCGATTTGCCTGCGCAGATGAGCCGGGCGGCGGCCGAGAGGCCGGATCTCGTGACGGTCATGGCCGGGTCGAACGACGCGTGCCGGCCGTCGGCCGCCGGGATGACACCCGTACCGGAGTTCCGGGCCGACTTCCAGGAGTCGCTGCGGCAGTTGCGGCGCACGGCACCCAAGGCGCAGGTGTACGTGCTGAGCGTGCCGGACCTGAAGCGGCTCTGGTCGCAGGGGCGGGCGAATCCGCTGGGCAAGCAGGTGTGGAAGCTCGGCATCTGCGCGTCGATGCTGGCCGATCCGGACGACCTGAACTCCGCGGCCACCGCGCGGCGGGACTCCGTCCAGGCGCGCGTGGTGGCGTACAACAAGGTGCTGCGCGAGGTCTGCGCGAAGGACAAGAAGTGCCGGTACGACGGCGGGGCCGTGTTCGGGTACAGGTTCGGGCAGGCGCAGTTGAGCGAGTGGGACTGGTTCCACCCGAGCGTGGACGGTCAGGCCCGGCTCGCCGCGCTCGCGTACCGCGGGGTGACGGCCGAGCAGCCGACGGCCGGGCAGCCGAAGGAACCTCTCGGCTGAGGTCCGGGCAGCCGAGCGTAGGGTCACGATCATGCGCAGCGAACTCTTCGGCACCCTGCCGGGCCCCGACCGCACGCCCGTCCACCGCTGGACCCTGGACCGGGACGACGTGCGGGTACGCGTCCTGACGTACGGCGCGATCCTGCAATCCGTGGAGGCGCCCGACCGGGACGGCGCCGTCGCCGACGTGGTGCTCGGGTTCGCCGATCTGGACGGGTATCTGACGCACCCGGAGCCGTATCTGGGCGCCGTGGTCGGGCGGTACGCGAACCGGATCGCGGGCGGCCGGTTCACGCTCGACGGCCGGGTCCACCGCCTCGCGCAGAACAACGGTCCGAACGCGCTGCACGGCGGCGAGCGCGGCTTCGACAAGCGGGTGTGGGACGCGGAGGCCGTCGGTGAGCACGGGGTGCGGCTGAGCCGCGTGTCGCCGCACGGCGAGGAGGGGTACCCCGGCCGGGTCGAGGTCTCGGTGACGTACGAGCTGGCGGCGGGCGGGGTGCTGCGGATCGGCTACGAGGCCGTCACCGACGCGCCGACGCCGGTGAACCTGACCAACCACACGTACTGGAACCTCGGCGGGGCCACCTCCGGGAGCGCGGCGGGCGGGCACGAGCTGCGGATCGACGGTGGGCGCGTGACCGCCGTCGACGAGGTGCTCATTCCGACCGGTGAGCTGCTCGATGTGACCGGGACGCGGTTCGACTTCCGGGAGAGCCGGAAGGTCGGTGCCGGGTACGACCACAACTATGTGCTCGACAAGGGGGTGAGCGGCGAGGCAGTGGAGGTGGCCGAGCTGCACGATCCGGCGTCGGGGCGGGTGCTGGGTGTGGCCACGACCGAGCCGGGGGTGCAGCTCTACACCTCGGACGGGTTCGACGCATCGCTGCCGTTCGCCCCCGGCGACGGGATCGCGTTGGAGACACAGCACTTTCCGGATGCGCCGAATCGGAGCGAGTTTCCGTCGACCGTGCTGCGGCCGGGGGACGTGTATCGGTCGGAGACCGTGTATCGGCTCGGGGTCCGGGGCTGACGTCACGGGGGCACCGCCCCGGACCCCACTGCTCAATCGCCGCAGGGGCTTGACAGGCGGATGTCCGTGACGGAGCGGCCTGCTGTCAGCTCGTACGGGCCGGGTGCGGCGGTCCACATGTGTGTGGTCTCGTCCCAGGTTTCGAAGGAGCGGCGCGGGAGGTCGATGGTGGCCGACACACTCTCGCCGGGCGCCGCCGTCACGCTCGCGAAGCCGGCGAGCCAGCGGGCCGGGCGCGTCTCGTCGGGTTCGGCCGGAGAGAGGTAGACCTGGACGACCTCGCGCCCGGTCCGCTCCCCCGTGTTGCGCACGCGGACCGTCGCGGTGGTGTCGTGCACCTCGATCGACTCGTACGCCCAGTCGGTGTAGCCGAGGCCGTGGCCGAAGGGGTACGAGGGTGCGGCGCCCGCCTTCTCCCAGGCGCGGTAGCCGATGAAGACGCCCTCGTCGTAGCGGAGTTCGCCGTTCTGCGGCGTCACGCGCGTGACCGGGGCGTCGGCCAGCGAGCCCCACGTCGTGGGGAGGCGGCCGCCCGGTTCCTCGGCTCCGGTGAGTACGTCGGCGAGGGCGGCGCCGCCCTCCTGGCCGGGGAACCACGACAGCAGCACGGCGGCGACGCCGTCCCGCCACGGCAGCTCCACCGGGGAGCCGGAGTTGACGACCACGACGGTGTTCGGATTGGCGGCGGCCACCGCACGCACCAGCTCGTCCTGGCGGCCGGGGAGGCGGAGGTCGGAGCGGTCGAAGCCCTCGGACTCCACGCGCTCCGTCGTGGCGACCACGACGACGGCGACCTCGGCGTCCCGCGCGGCGGCGACGGCCTCGGCGAGCAGGGTGTCGGCATCCCGGCGCGGCTCGAGGTGCACGAGGCTGAACAGCACGGCGGGCAGCGGCATGGCGAGGGACTTGTCGAGGGTGTGGAGGAGCGAGACCTCGACCGGCTGTCCCTCGGTCAGGGATACCCTGCCGCGTTCCTCCGGGGCGCCGAAGAACGCCTCGAAGGGGTCGGACTCGGCGCCCATGGCCTGCACCCCCTCGTACAGGACGGTGCCGTCGACGGTGAGGGCGAAGGAGCCGAGGCCGCGGGTGCCGAAGGCGTGGTGGCCGCTCTCGCGCGGGGTGAAGGTGCCCTTGATCTCGATGCTGTGCAGCGCCTCGTGGGTGACACCGGCGGGCAGGTCGCCGCCCAGCCACTGGACCTGGCCGTTCGGCAGCGTGCCTTCGCCGAGGACCGTGCCGTCGGCGTCGCGGCAGACGGCGCGGAGCGTGAACCCCTTTTCGGCGACGGCGAGTTCGTCGCTGGGGTCGGCGCCGACGCTGTACGTCAGGGAGGGCAGCGCGGCGCTCAGCCCGTCGAGCGGCGAGACGATCCGGGACGGGAAGACGGTGGCGGAGCCGCCACCGAGGACGCGGGCGTCGCGCGCGGCGGCCCCGATGAGGGCGACCCGCGCGTCCGGACGCAGCGGCAGCACACCGGAGTTGCGTACGAGGACGAAGGCGCGGTGGGCGATCTCGCGGGCCAGCGCCTCGCCGTCGACCTCCGCCGGGAGCTCGGTGACGACGGGTTCGGCGCCTTCCAGGGCTCCGACGCGGGCGGCGAGCCGCAGCACATTGCGCACGGCGGCGTCGACCTCCGACTCGTCGACCTCGCCGGAGCGGACGGCCTCCACCAGCGCCGAGCCGTACACGGTCTGCGGTCCCGGCATCGCGACGTCCAGGCCGCCCTTGATGTCGCCGACGGTCGAGCGGGCGGCCATCCAGTCGGAGACGTTGAAGCCGTCGAAGCCCCACTCGCCGCGCAGGATCTCGTTCACGAGGTGGCGGTGCTCGGTCATGGAGGTGCCGTTGACCGAGTTGTAGGCGGTCATGACGCCCCAGGGGCGGGCGTCGCGGGTGATGGCCTCGAAGGGGGCCAGGTACAGCTCGCGCAGGGCCCGCTCGGAGACCAGGTTGTTCACCGTGAAGCGGTCCGTCTCGGCGTCGTTCGCGACGTAGTGCTTCATGGTCGTGCCGACGCCGCCGGACTGCACGCCCTGGACGTAGCCGGTGCCCATGAGCCCGGCGAGGTACGGGTCCTCGCTGTACGTCTCGAAGTGGCGGCCGCCGAGCGGGGAGCGGTGCAGGTTCACGGTCGGCGCGAGCAGCACGTGGACACCCTTGCGGCGGGCCTCCTGGGCGAGCAGTGCTCCGGCGCGGCGGGCGAGCGCCGGATCCCAGGTGGCACCGAGCGCGGTCGGGGACGGCAGGGCGATCGACGGGTCGTCGGCGCTCCAGCGCACTCCGCGTACGCCGATCGGGCCGTCGGACATGACGAGGGACTTCAGGCCGATCTCGGGGACCGCCGGCAGCGACCACATGTCCTGACCGCCGAGCAGCCGGGCCTTGGTGTCGAGGTCGAGCTTGCCGAGCGCGGCCTCGACCGCCGCCTCGCGGGCCCGGTCGGCGCTGCCCGCGCCTCCCGCCCGCTCCTTGCCGCCGTCCGTCTGTCGCGCCATGCCGGCACCTCCTCGTCGAAGTCTGAGCGCCTCCATGCTGCACCCGCCACCTGTAGAGCGGTAGGTTTCGTAATCTTCTCGTTATCAATGGCGCGTGGGGGTGCCAGGTTCGTGTCGTACGGTGACCGCATGACCAGCACCAGGACCGCCAGGAGCGAGGAACGTCGGGCCGAGATCCTGCGGGCCACGCTCGAGGTCATCGCCGAGCGCGGGTACCGGGGCGCGAGCCTCGCGGCGGTCGCCGAGCGCGTGGGGCTGACCCAGCAGGGGCTGCTGCACCACTTCCCCACCAAGGAGGCGCTGCTCGTCGCCGTCCTGGAGGAGCGCGACCAGTGGGACTCGGTGCCGAGCAGCCAGTGGCGGCTCGATCTGCTCGGCACGCTGGTCGAGTACAACGCGATGCGGCCCGGGATCGTGCAGACCTTCTCGGCGCTGCTCGGCGAGTCGGTGACCGAGGGGCATCCGGCGCGGGAGTTCTTCACCCGGCGTTACGCCGGCGTACGGGAGTCGATGACCGAGGTGCTGCGCGCCGAGTACGGGGAGCGGCTGCCGGGCGGGCTCACGCCGGAGCGGGCGGCGCCGCTGCTCGTCGCCGTGCTGGACGGCCTGCAGTACCAGTGGCTGCTCGACCCGGAGGCCGTGGACATGCCGGGCGCGGTGCGCGACTTCCTGGAGCTGCTGGCCGCGGAAGGCTAGTTGGTCATCCCTGGCCGTACGGGCCCGGCCACTGCGCGGAGCCCTGGGCCTGCGGGTATCCCTGGGCCTGCGGGTAGCCCTGAGCTTGCGGGTAGCCCTGGGCCTGCGCGGGCGTCGGCTCCTGCACGTTCCGGTCGCCCTGACCGCCCTGGTCACCCTCCAGTTCGCGCACCATGAGCGTCGCGCCCGCGACGGCCCCCGGCATCAGGAACACCGCGACGAACGGCACCAGGAACGCGACGGCGAGGGGCGCGCCGAAGCCCCAGGCGAGGCCCTTGCGGGAGCGCAACAGGGCGAGGCGCTCGCGGAGTTGGCGGTTGCGGCGCTGCCAGGCCACCGCCGCAAGCTCCTCCGTGAGGAAGAAGCCGGTGACGAAGAAGCCGAGGACCGGGACGACGGTCTGGCCGACGAAGGGGAGGAAGCCGAGCGCGAAGAGGAGGATGCCCCACAGTGCCGCCCGGACCAGGATGCGCAGGCTGTCGCGGGCCGAGATCCACAGCTCGCGCCAGAGCGAGAGGCCGGACTCCGGCGCGTGGCCGCCGCTCTCGACGCGGTCGACCTCCTCCGACAGCGACTCGTAGAAGGGCTGTCCGATCAGCAGGGTCACCGCGGTGAACGTGAGCACAGCGAGGAGCAGGGCGAGGGCGAAGAGCACCGCCGTGAGGAAGCCGCGGAACAGCCCCTGCCAGGGGGACGTCCAGTCGTCGGCGAACGGGGTGGACCAGGAGATGAAGTCGCCGCCCCAGACACCGAGGCAGACCAGGGCCGCCGCGTACAGGACGAGGGTGATCAGCCCTGGCAGCAGGCTCCAGCCGTACTGCTTTCCGTGCTGGGCAACCCAACGCTGCCCCTTCAACAAGTAGCCGAAGCCCGCCCCGAGATCACGCATGGCGCAACCCTACGGGACGGGCCCGGCGGCGGACCAAGCTCAGACGGAGAGCGTGACCGTGATGTTGCCGCGGGTCGCCTTGGAGTACGGGCAGACCTGGTGGGCCTTCTCGACCAGGGACTTGGCGGTGGCCGCGTCCACGTTCGGGATGGCGGCGGAGATCTCGACGATGATGCCGAAGCCGTCGTCGTTCTTGCCGATGCCGACGTTGGCGGTGACGGTCGAGCCGGAGACGTCGGCGCCCTCCTGGCGGGCGACGACGGCGAGCGCGCCCTGGAAGCAGGCGCTGTAACCGGCAGCGAAGAGCTGCTCGGGGTTGGTGCCCTCGCCGGAACCGCCCTGCTCCTTCGGCGGGTTGACGACGAGGTCGAGCTTGCCGTCGCTGGTGGAGACGCGGCCGTCGCGGCCGTTCTCCGCGGTGGCGGTGGCGGTGTAGACGACGTCGGACTGCGTGATGGCCATGACCGGCTCCCTCGTTCGCGCGTATGAATCTTTCGTTTTGCGGAACGAGGTTACCGAATCATGGAATCAATGGGTGTGGCGGGGGTCACCCGTCACCCGCAGACCCGCCGGATCGCAGAGCCGCCGGACCCTGAAGGCTCAGAGCTTCACGATCATCTTTCCGGTGTTGTCGCCGCGCAGAACCCCGAGGAACGCCTCCAGGTTGTTCTCGATGCCCTCCACGAACGTCTCGCGGTACTTCAGCTCGCCGGAGCGGACCCAGGCGCCGACCTCCTGCACGAACTGCGGCTGCAGGTCGTAGTGGTCGCCGACGAGGAAGCCCTCGATGCGGCCGCGGGTCTGGATGAGGCGCGAGAGGTTGCGCGGGCCGGGGGCCGGCTCCGTGTTGTTGTAGACGGAGATCGCGCCGCAGATGGCGATGCGGCCGTCGCGGTTCAGGCGCGCGATGGCCGCCTCGAGGTGGTCGCCGCCGACGTTGTCGAAGTAGGCGTCGACGCCGTCGGGGGCGGCCTCCTTCAGGAGCGTGTGGACGTCGCCGGTCTTGTAGTTGAAGGCGGCGTCGAAGCCGTACTCCTCCAGGAGCAGCTTGACCTTCTCGTCGGAGCCCGCCGAGCCGATGACCCGCGAGGCGCCCTTGAGCTTGGCGATCTGGCCGACCTGGCCACCGACGGCGCCGGCCGCGCCGGAGACGAAGACGCTGTCGCCCTCCTTGAAGGAGAGCGTGCGCAGCAGGCCCGCGTACGCGGTGAGGCCCGTCATGCCGAGGACGCCGAGGTACGTGGACAGGGGCGCGGCGTCCGGGTCGACCTTCACGGCCTGCTTCGCGTCGAACGTCGCGTACTCGCGCCAGCCGAGGAAGTGCAGCACGTGGTCACCGACGGCCACGCCCTCGTCGTTCGAGGCCAGGACGACGCCCACGGCGCCGCCCTGCATGGCCTTGCCCAGCTCGTACGGGGCGACGTACGACTTCGCGGCGCTCATCCGGCCGCGCATGTACGGGTCCACGGAGGAGTACAGGTTCTTGACCAGGACCTGGCCGGGGCCCGGCTCGGTCACCGGGGCCTCGCGCAGCTCGAAGTCCTCGGGCTTGGGCCAGCCGACGGGGCGGCTGAGCAGGACCCACTCGCGGCCGGTGGCGGGAATCTGGGGGGTGTCGGCGGTCATGCGCTGATCCTTTGTCGAGGGGGCGGAAGCACGTGGCCGAAGCATGCGAAAAATACTTCAGTACCTGAAACAACAATGCTCCTGAATATTTCATGATGTCAAGCAACTGGGTACGCTGGGAGACATGGCCGCACCGAGTACCCCCCGCACGGACCCCCTCACGCTCGAGGTCGTCGAGCTGATCGGGGAGGTCGTCGCGCGCTACCACCAGGAGTACGAGGAGGCCGCGTCGCGGCACGGGCTCACCGGGGCGCAGGCACGGGTGCTCGGACTGCTGTCCCTGGAGCCGCTGCCGATGCGGCAGGTGGCGCAGCGGCTGAAGTGCGAGCCGTCGAACGTGACGGGGATCGTGGACCGGCTGGAGAGCCGGGACCTCGTGGAGCGGCGGCCCGCGCCGGGCGACCGGCGGGTGAAGGTGGCTGCCGTCACCACGGAGGGGCGGCGGATCGCGCGGGCCCTGCGCGAGTCGCTCGACTTCGCGCGGGAGCCGCTGGCGGGCCTGTCGCAGGAGGAGCGGGTGGCGTTCCGGGGCCTGCTGCGGCGGATGCTCGGGGCCGACGCCGGGACGGCCTGAGCCCCGGCTCCACGCGCACCGGCCCTACGTGCACCACCACAGAAAGCGCTCGCACGTGGCCGACGGGGTCGGCTCGGCGGTCGGCGTGGCGGACGACGAGCGGGAGGCCGAGGCCGTCGGGCGGGAGCTCTCGGTGCGGTGGGGCTTCGACGTGGCCGGGGTGGGCGTCGTCCGGTGCGTCGCCGCGGCGTCCTGCGGGGCGGGGCTCCGAGTGCGCTCCGGCCGCGACGGCGTCGCGGCCGGGGCCGACGACGTGCGCGAGGCGCGGGACGCGGGTGGGGTGGAGCGCTCGGCCGTGGCGGACCGGGACGCGGTGGCCGCGCCCTCCGTGGGAGTGACGGACGCACCCGGAGCCGCGCGGGCGCGGGAGTCGCCCGCGGGATCCCCGCCGGACCGGCCGACGCCGATCCCGACGCCGCCCGCGACGAGCGCGAGGCCCGCCGTGACGAGCAGGACGCGACCCCTGCGCCGGGGGCGCGCCGAGCGGTGCGAGCGACGTCTGCCGAGCGTCCGTACCGGCTCGGCCTTCCGGCCCGCCCCCTCCTCGACCGCCGCTTCCTGCGCGGCGATCCACTCCCCGTAGGTACGCACGGCTTCGACCGGGGTGCCGCAACCGGGGCACGCAAGCGCGCCGTTGAGATGCCTGCGGCACGGATGGCAGTAGTCGTCCATGACCAACGGAGGCTAGGCGCAGGGCCGGTGCCGGAAAAAGTCCATGCTGTGAATCTTCTGTACGGAACGCGACGTCGGACGACCGGTGGCCGACCCATGCGGACCGTTCGCTTCGACGTGCACAGACCCATTGACACCCCGTGGGGCCGGACTTACTGTCACGCCAGCATTTCGAACGCATGACGAAATTTCGAACAGCACTGGGGGCAACTGCCTTGCGGATCACGGGAATCAGCACACATGTGGTCGGGACTCCGTGGCGGAACCTGACCTACGTACAGGTGCACACCGACGAAGGACTCACAGGTGTCGGCGAGACCCGGATGCTGGGCCACACCGACGCGCTCATCGGGTACTTGCACGAGGCCGAGGCCAACCACATTCTCGGCTCCGACCCGTTCGCCGTCGAGGACCTCGTACGACGGATGAAGTACGGCGACTACGGCCGGGCCGGTGAGATCGTCATGTCCGGCATCGCCGTGATCGAGATGGCCTGCTGGGACATCAAGGGCAAGGCCCTCGGCGTTCCCGTGTGGCAGCTGCTCGGCGGCAAGGTGACCGACAAGGTCAAGGCGTACGCGAACGGCTGGTACACCACCGAGCGCACCCCGGAGGCGTACCACAAGGCCGCGCAGGCGGTCATGGAGCGCGGGTACAAGGCGCTGAAGATCGACCCGTTCGGCACCGGGCACTTCGAGCTGGACCACGAACAGTCGCTGTACGCGGTGTCGTTGATCGAGGCCGTGCGCGACGCCATCGGGCCCGACGCCGAGCTGATGCTGGAGATGCACGGCCGGTTCTCGCCCTCGACCGCCGTCCGGCTGGCAAAGGACCTCGCGCCCTTCAAGCCCGCGTGGCTGGAGGAGCCGGTGCCGCCGGAGAACCTCAAGGCGCTGGAGAAGGTGGCCGCGAAGGTGGAGATGCCGGTGGCGACCGGTGAGCGGATCCACGACCGGATCGAGTTCCGGGAGCTGTTCGAGAGCCAGGCGGTCGACATCCTGCAGCCGGACGTCGGCCACATCGGCGGCATCTGGGAGACGCGGAAGCTGGCCGCCACGGCGGAGACGCACTACATGCTGGTCGCCCCGCACAACGTGGGCGGACCCGTGCTGACGGCGGCGTCGCTCCAAGTCGGCTTCACCTCGCCGAACTTCAAGATCCTGGAGCACTTCAACGACTTCGCGGACGCCGAGATCAAGAAGGTCGTGAAGGGCGCGCCGAAGGTCGTGGACGGCTACTTCGAGCTGTCCCACGAGCCGGGCCTCGGGGTCGAGCTCGATGTCGACGCCGCGGCCGAGTTCCCGCAGCAGCAGGCCCGGTTCGACCTGTGGGCCGAGGGCTGGGAGAAGCGGGACCCGAAGGGCGGCTCCAAGTGAGCAGCGCCGTCGTCGTCGAGGCGCCGGGGCGACACCGGGTCGTGGCGCACGAGCCGGGCGAGCCGGGCCCCGGCGAGGCGCGGGTCCGTGTGCACGCGGTCGGGATCTGCGGCAGCGACCGTGAGGTGTACCAGGGCAACCGGCCCGAGGGCTACGTCCGTTACCCCCTGACACCAGGACACGAGTGGTCCGGCGTCGTCGACGCGGTCGGCGCCGGGGTGCCGGCGGCGCTGGCCGGGCGCAAGGTCGTCGGCGAGGGCTTCCGGAACTGCCAGGTGTGCGAGCGGTGCCACGCCGGTGAGACGACGTTGTGCACCGACGGGTACGAGGAGACCGGCTTCACCCAGCCGGGCGCCATGGCCACGACTCTGGTGCTCCCCGCGCGGCTGCTGCACGTTCTGCCCGACGCCGCCGATCTCACCGCCGCCGCGCTGCTCGAACCCGCCGCGTGCATCGCCGCCGCCGCGCTCAAGGCGGAGGCGAGGCCCGGGGAGCGGGTGGGGGTGGTCGGGACCGGGACGCTCGGGATGTTCGCCGTGCAGTTCCTCGCGGCGGCGTCCCCGGCGGAGCTGGTGGTGGTCGGTACGCGGGACGACCGGGAGGCCCTGTCGCGGCAGTTCGGGGCCACCGATTTCCGGCTGCGCAGCGAGGAGTTGCCGGACGACCTCGACGTCGTCATCGAGACCGCCGGGTCCGCCTCGGCCGCGCGGACGTCCGCGGGAATGCTGCGGCGGGGCGGGCGGCTCGTGCTCACCGGGATTCCGGCGGCCGGGGCGGCCGAGGGGCTCGACCCGACGGATCTCGTGGTGCGGCAGCTGGAGGTGCGGACGGTGTTCGGGGCCGCGCCGGATGCCTGGGCGCATGCGGTGCGGATGTTCGGGGCGGGGCTGCTCGATCCGCTGCCGCTCGTGACGCACGAGGTACCGCTGGAGCGGTTTGCCGAGGCGATCGAGTGGGTGGGGGCGGGGGACCCTGCGGTGGGCAAGGTGCTGTTGCGGCCCTAGCCCCACGGGAGTCCTGCGGCACCGGGGGTTCGCGGGGCGCCGCCCCGCACCCCGCGCCTCAATCGCCGGCGGGGCTTGAAAAGCCCAACCCGCCGGGAGGCCCGAGAAGCCCGGGCCTCGGCGGCCGGCAGGGCTTGAAAAGCCCAATCCGCCGCGGGGCCTGAGAAGCCCGAACCGCCGCAGGGGACCGAGAAACCCGAACCTCGTCCGAAATGTCGAACAACCAGAAAAGGAACACCGTGACCGACTCACCCCGCCGTCCCGGCGAACCCGCCCTCTCCGCGCTCGGGCTCGGCGCTCCCGAGCGCGAGCCCGCCGACGCCTCCCCGCACACCTTCCCCGACGGCGGCACCTGGCGCACCGAGATTCCGTCCGTCGAGGGGCCGGAGGCCGTCGCCACCGTACTCAAGGAGTCCTCGCGGCTCGATGTCCCCATCCACCGGATCAGCCAGGGCAGCGGCATCTGGATGCTGCGGGACACCGAGATCGTGGAGATGGTCGAGGCGACCGCCGAGCGCGACATCGAGCTCTGCCTGTTCACCGGCCCGCGCGGCACCTGGGACACCGGCGCCTCCGTGCGCACCGACTCGGGCGGCGCGGGGCTGCGCGCCCGGGGACACGACGCCGTCGCCGGCTGCGTCGAGGACGCCGTCCGCGCCACCGAGCTGGGCGTGAAGTGCCTGCTCGTCGCCGACGAGGGCGTGCTGTGGACGCTGCACCGGGCGCGCAGCCGGGGCATCATCCCGGCCGACACGACCCTCAAGGTGTCCGCCCTCGTCGGGCCCGTGAACCCGGCCTCGTACGCCGTGTACGAGCGGCTCGGGGCCGACTCGCTGAACGTGCCGAGCGACCTCACGCTCGCGCACCTGACCGAGATCCGGCGGGTCTCCGCCGCCCCCATGGACATGTACGTCGAGGCTCCCGACGACCTCGGCGGCTATGTCCGGATGTACGAGATCGCCGAACTGGTGCGCCGCGGCGCCCCGTTGTACCTGAAGTTCGGCCTGGCGAAGGCGCCGGCCATCTACCCGTACGGGGCCCAGCTGCGCGACGTCACCCTCGACACCGCCCGCGAGCGGGTGCGCCGGGGCCGGCTCGCGCTCGACCTGCTGGCGCGGCACGGGGCCGACGGCGGGATGTCGCCGCTGGGCTCGCGGCTCCCCGGAGCACTGAGCCGCTTCGACACGGGCGAATAACGTTCCGGGCACGCAACTTCCCAGAAGTGGACAGGGCCGCGCAGAATCCAACGCATCTCCACTCCGGTCAACCACCGGGCCGCACAAGGGACTTCGCGCCACCAAGCAGCACCGAGCACCGCCGAGCACCGTCCAGCATCACCGAGCACCGCCGGGCACCACCCAGCTCCGCCGAGCACCACCTCGCACTTGTGCCTCACACATCAAGGATGATGATCATGCGAAACCGTCGAGCCGTTCTCACCGCGATAGCCGCGTCCGCCTCCCTCGCGCTCACCCTGTCCGCCTGCGGACAGAACAGCGAAGGCGGCAGCAAGGACGAGAAGAAGAGCGCGAAGGGCTCCACCGTCGGCATCGCCATGCCGACCAAGTCCTCCGAGCGGTGGATCGCCGACGGCAACAACGTCGTGAAGTCGCTGAAGGCGAAGGGGTACAAGACCAAGCTGGCGTTCGGGGAGGACGACCCCGACCAGCAGGTCTCGCAGATCGAGAACATGATCACCCAGGGCGTCTCGGCGCTGATCATCGCCTCGATCGACAACAAGTCGCTCACCAACGTGCTCCAGGAGGCGAAGGACGCGAACATCCCGGTGATCGCGTACGACCGCCTGATCCTGGACTCGAAGAACGTCGACTACTACGCGACGTTCGACAACGAGAAGGTCGGCGAGCTGCAGGCCGGCGCCCTCGTCAAGAAGCTGGGCCTCGACAGCGGCAAGAAGGGCCCGTTCAACCTGGAGCTGTTCGCCGGTTCCAACGACGACAACAACACCAAGTACTTCTTCAACGGCGCGATGTCGGTGCTCAAGCCGTACATCGACAAGAAGCAGCTGGTCGTCAAGTCCGGTCAGACCAAGCTCAACCAGGTCACGACGCTGCGCTGGGACGGCGCCACCGCGCAGAAGCGCATGGACGACATCCTCACCTCGACCTACAAGAGCGACAAGGTCGACGCGGTGCTCTCGCCGTACGACGGCATCTCCATCGGCATCCTCTCCGCGCTGAAGTCCGACGACTACGGCACGAAGGCCAAGCCGCTGCCGGTGGTCTCCGGTCAGGACGCCGAGGTCGCCTCGGTGAAGTCGATCATCGCGGGCCAGCAGTACGCGACCGTCTACAAGGACACCCGCAAGCTCGCCGAGGTCTCGGTGGACATGGTCGACGACGTGCTCAACGACAAGAAGCCGAAGGTCAACGACACCAAGACCTATGACAACGGTGCCAAGGTCGTCCCGTCGTACCTGCTCACGCCGGTCAGCGTCGACAAGACCAACTACGAGAAGACGCTGGTCGACAGCGGCTACTACACCAAGTCCGACCTGGGCCTGAAGTAGTCCGGCCGCCGGACCAGCAGACCGTCTTCGCTCACCAGTACCTAGTAAGAAGGGCACGACCATGGCGGGACCCGTCCTGGAAATGCGCTCGATCGTCAAGACCTTCCCCGGCGTCAAGGCGCTGTCGGACGTCTCACTCAGCGTCCGTCCCGGCGAGGTCCACGCCATCTGCGGGGAGAACGGCGCCGGAAAGTCCACCCTCATGAAGGTGCTCTCCGGCGTCCACCCGCACGGAAGTTACGAAGGGGACATCCTCTTCGACGGGGAGCACTGCGAGTTCAAGGACATCAACGCCAGTGAGGCGCGCGGCATCGTCATCATCCACCAGGAGCTGGCGCTCGTGCCGTTCCTGTCGATCGCCGAGAACATGTTCCTCGGCAACGAGCACGCGAGCCGCGGTTTCATCAACTGGCACGAGACACTCGGCCACGCCACGCGCCAGCTGCGCCGGGTGGGCCTGAACGAGAATCCCAACACCCGCGTCGCCGACATCGGCGTGGGCAAGCAGCAGCTCGTGGAGATCGCGAAGGCGCTCGCCAAGGAGGTGAAGCTGCTGATCCTGGACGAGCCGACGGCCTCCCTGAACGACGAGGACTCGGACACGCTCCTCGATCTGATCCTGGAGCTGAAGGACCAGGGCATCACCTCGATCATCATCTCGCACAAGCTGAACGAGATCCGCAAGGTCGCCGACTCGGTGACGATCCTGCGCGACGGGCGCACCGTCGAGACCCTCGATGTGCGGGCTCCGGAGACCACCGAGGACCGGATCATCTCCGGCATGGTCGGCCGTGACCTGGACAACCGTTTCCCCGACCGCACCCCGCACCACCCGGAGGCGGGCGCGGCGCCGGCCATGGAGATCCGCAACTGGACGGTGCGCCACCCCATCGACCGCGAGCGCAAGGTCGTCGACGACGTCTCGCTCACCGTCCGCCGCGGCGAGATCGTCGGCATCGCGGGTCTCATGGGCGCGGGCCGCACCGAACTGGCGATGAACGTCTTCGGGCGTACGTACGGCAGGTATGCGGGCGGCGTGGTCCTGAAGGACGGCACGGAGATCAGTACGCGGCACGTCTCCGACGCGGTCGGCCACGGGATCGCGTACGTCACCGAGGACCGCAAGCACTACGGCCTCAACCTCATCGACACCATCGGCCGCAACATCACGATGAGCGCCCTGAACAAGGTCGCGAAGCGCGGGGTCGTCGACGAGCACGAGGAGCGGCAGGTCGCCGAGGGCTACCGCAAGTCGATGAACATCAAGGCCCCGACGGTCTTCGAACCGGCGGGGAAGCTGTCGGGCGGCAACCAGCAGAAGGTCGTCCTCAGCAAGTGGATCTTCGCGGGTCCCGACGTGCTGATTCTCGACGAGCCGACGCGTGGCATCGATGTCGGCGCCAAGTACGAGATCTACACGGTCATCGACAAGCTGGCCGCCGAGGGCAAAGCGGTCGTCTTCATCTCCTCCGAGCTGCCCGAGCTGCTCGGCATGTGCGACCGCATCTACACGATGGCCGCGGGCCGCCTGACCGGCGAGGTGCCGCGCGCCGAGGCGACGCAGGAATCGCTGATGCGCCTGATGACGAAGGACAAAGAGGTAGCGCGATGAGCACCAACGTGACGGACAAGATCCCGGCGGCCGCGCCGCCACCGCCGCCGCGCAAGGAGGGCGGGACGGCCGGGGGCGGTCTGCTCCAGCTGGTCGTCGACGGCATGCGCCGCAATATGCGCCAGTACGGGATGCTGATCGCGCTCGGCCTGCTGGTCGCCGTCTTCGCCGTGTGGACCAACGGCGACCTGATCCTGCCGCGCAACGTCTCCAACCTGGTGCTGCAGAACAGCTACATCCTGATCCTCGCGATCGGCATGATGCTGGTGATCATCGCGGGCCATATCGACCTGTCCGTCGGCTCGTTGACGGCGTTCGTCGGCTCGATGGCGGCGGTCCTCACGGTCAGCCACGACATCTCCTGGCCCGTCGCCGTCATCCTCTGCCTGGTGATGGGCGGCATCGCCGGTTCCATCCAGGGCTGGCTCATCGCGTACGGCGGCATACCGTCGTTCATCGTCACGCTGGCGGGCATGCTGGTGTGGCGCGGGCTCACCGAGATCCTGCTCAAGGGGCAGACGCTCGGCCCGTTCCCGGACGGACTGCAGAAGATCGGCAACGGCTTCCTGCCGCAGGTCGGCCCGAACACGAACTACCACAACCTCACGCTGCTGCTCGGTGTCCTGCTCGCCGCCGCGGTGGTCTGGCAGGAGCTGCGCGACCGGCGCCGGCAGCGCGAATTCTCGCTCGACGTGGTCCCCTTCAACCTGTTCGTGCTGAAGCTGGTCGCGATCGTCGCGGCGATCGCGACGGTGACGCTGCTGCTCGCCAGCTACAAGGGCACCCCGATCGTGTTGATCATCCTCGGCGCCCTGGTCGTCGGCTACGGCTATGTGATGCGCAACTCGATCTTCGGCCGGCACATCTACGCGATCGGCGGCAACCTGCCGGCGGCGAAGCTCTCCGGTGTGAAGGACAAGAAGGTCTCCTTCTACGTCTTCCTGAACATGGGCGTGCTCGCGGCCCTGGCGGGTCTGGTCGTCGCCGCCCGGCTGAACGCGGCCTCGCCGAAGGCGGGTCTCAACTTCGAACTCGAGGCGATCGCCGCGTCGTTCATCGGCGGTGCGTCGATGAGCGGCGGCGTCGGCACCATCCTCGGCGCGATCATCGGCGGTCTCGTCCTCGGCGTGCTGAACAACGGCATGAACCTGCTCGGCGTCGGCTCCGACTGGCAGTCGGTGATCAAGGGCCTGGCCCTGCTCGCCGCGGTCGGCTTCGACGTGTGGAACAAGCGCAAGTCCGGTTCGTAGTTTCGGTTTCGCATCTCACTTCAGGAGCCGCACAGATGGAACTGAGCAGACGTACGGTCATGGCCTCCGCCGCGGCGGCCGGTGTCGCAGCCACCGCGCTCGGCGGCACGGCACACGCGTCGGGAAGCACCTCCGCCAACGCGTCGGGAAGCAGGAAGCCCGTGAAGGAGCCCTTCGGCAAGCTCGCCGACGGCACCAAGATCTACCGCTGGTCGCTGGAGAACGGCGGCACCCGCCTGAAGGTCCTCAACTACGGCGGCATCGTCCAGTCGCTCGAACTCCCGGACCGCCGCGGCCGCTACGCGAACGTCTCCCTCGGCTACGACACCATCGAGGAGTACGTCGCGGGCGACACGTTCTTCGGCGCCACCATCGGCCGCTACGGCAACCGCATCGCCAAGGGGAAGTTCACCCTCGACGGCAAGGCGTACCAGGTCTCCGTGAACGACGGCGAGAACTCGCTGCACGGCGGCGCCAAGGGCTTCAACACGCGGGTGTGGGACATCGAGCCGTTCACCTCCGGCTCCGACGTCGGCCTGCACATGCACTACACGTCCGTCGACGGCGAGATGGGCTACCCCGGCACGCTGAAGACGAAGGTCACGTACACGCTGACCGCGCGGGGCGACTGGCGGATCGACTACGAGGCGACGACCGACAAGGCGACGGTCGTGAACCTCACCAACCACACGTACTACAACCTCGCGGGCGAGGGCAGCGGCACGATCTACGACCACGAGCTGACGCTCGCCGCGTCCCGCTACACGCCCACCGACGCGGGCCTCATCCCGACCGGCGAGCTGGCGAAGGTCGCGGGCACCCCGTTCGACTTCCGCAAGGCGAAGCCCATCGGCCGCGACATCCGCGCGGCCCACCCGCAGCAGATCCTCGCCAAGGGCTTCGACCACAACTGGGTCATGGACAAGGGCATCACCGCCAAGCCCGTCCTCGTGGCGACGCTGCGCGATCCGGCCTCGGGCCGCAGCCTGAAGATCGCCACGGACCAGCCGGGCCTGCAGTTCTACTCGGGCAACTTCCTCGACGGCACCCTCGTCGGCCAGTCGGGGCGCACCTACCGGCAGGGCGACGGACTGGCCCTGGAGACCCAGCACTTCCCGGACTCCCCGAACCAGCCGAAGTTCCCGTCGACGGTGCTGCGGCCCGGCGAGACGTACCGGACGACGACGGTGCACTCGTTCGGCACCTGAGCCCTCTCGTCGAACCTCGAACCACCTGAGTACCTCCCCTGGAACCACCTGACCACCTCTCGTTGAACAGCGCCCCGCCCGTATCCGTATGACACGCCACCACGGATACGGGCGGAGGCATGTGATGACCGGAAGCGTCGTCTCGCTGTTCCAGGGCGCGAGCGCCCACTCCCCCTCGTACGGCCAGCTGACGCGGGCCGGGGCGGGCGGCGGCAGTGGCGGGGTCGTCGACTTCTGCATCCCGTGCAACCCCTACTTCCCCACCCCGGCGATGCTGGACGCGCTGCGGGGCCGGCTGCACGAGATCCTGACGTACTACCCGAGCGGCGCCGAGCACATCACCGCCGAGCTGTGCCAGGTCCTCGGCCTCAACCCGCAGACCGTGGCGATGGGCAACGGCTCGACCGAACTCATCACCTGGATCGACCACCTGCTGGTCCGCGAGTCCCTGGCCGTGCCGGTGCCGACGTTCGGGCGGTGGACGGACCAGCCGATGGAGACGGGCAAGCGGGTCGACATGTTCCCGCTGCCCGAGCGGGACGGCTTCGCGCTCGACCCGGCGGCGTACGCGGAGTTCCTCCACGCGCGCGGCTCGCGGGTCGCCGTCGTCTGCAATCCGAACAACCCCGACGGCGGTCTCCTGCCGCGCCGGGCCCTGCTCACGCTCGTGGACGAGCTGCGCCACCTCGACCTGGTCGTGATCGACGAGTCCTTCCTCGACTTCGCCGACGCGGAGGGCGGCCAGGACCCGAGCCTCGTCCAGGAGGCGGTGCTGCGGCCGAACGTGATCGTGCTGCGCAGCCTCGGCAAGAACTTCGGCCTGCACGGGGTGCGCTTCGGCTACCTCGTCGCCAACCCGGCCCTCGCCGGGAAACTGCGGGCCGCCCTGCCGAAATGGAACCTGAACGCCTTCGCCGAGACGGTCGTCTTCATGCTCCGCGACCACCGCCGGGAGTACGCCGAGAGCCTGCGCCAGGTGTGCCGCGACCGCCAGGACATGCGCCTGCACCTGGCCCGCCTGCGCCCCCTGACCGTCCACCCCTCACAGGGCAACTTCCTCTACGTGCGCCTGCCGGACGGAGTCGACGGCGTGGCGGTCCGCGACCGGCTGCTCGCCGAGCACGGCGTCCTGGTGCGCGAGTGCGGCAACAAGATCGGCTCGTCCAGCAGCTTCCTGCGCCTCGTGGTGCGACCCCGGCCGGACGTCCTGCGCCTGGTGGCCGGTCTGGAGTCGCTCATGGGGAGCGGGAGGGGAGCCGCCGTGCCCGGGCTGGGCGGAGGGACCACCTACAGCTCGGGCACGGCGGCGGTGGACAGGCTGGTGCGGACCACGGGGGCGTGACGTCTTTACGGGTTACGGGTTACGGATTGCGCCAGGCGGCCGGATCCTCGGCCAGCTCCTTCACCGGCTCCGGCAGCCGGTCGTGCGCGAGATCGGCGAGCGTGACGCCCTCCAGGATCTTGCGCACATTGGCCCGCAGCGCCACCCACAGCGGGAGCAGCGGCTCGGCGGGACCGGTGTAACTGAGCGCGTTGGGCCGCTCACCGCGCACCGAGACGATGGGGCCCTCCACGGCGCGTACGACATCGGCGACGGTGATCTCGGTGGCGGGCCGGGCCAGCAGATAGCCGCCGTTGCCGCCCCGCTTGCTGACGACGATGCAGCCGCGGCGCAGATCGCTGAGGATCCCCTCCAGGAACTTGTGCGGAATCTCCTGGGCCGCGGCGACGGCCTCGGCCTTGATCGGCGCTCCGTCCCCCTCGGAGTGGACGGCGAGTTCCAGGCAGGCACGTACGGCGTAGTCGGCGCGGGCGGAGATCCTCATGCGCACATTGTGGTGGACGGGGGCGGCGCGCGGTGCGCCGGATCACCCCGGATCACCTCGGTTTTCCGGTGGATCTTCCAGCATCTGGGATCCACCGATCTTCCCTACCTTTCCCATAGGGATGGTGCGTACAGTCGCTCGCATGGACTTCTCCTGGGCGATAGTCGTCGCGGGCGCGCTCGTCGGCGTGGCCGTGGGCCTCACCGGCATGGGCGGCGGCGCGCTGATGACGCCGATCATGGTGATGCTGTTCGGCGTGAACCCGACGGCCGCGATCGGCAGCGACCTCGCCACCTCCGTCTTCATGAAGCCGTTCGGCGCGGCGGTGCACCAGAAGGCCGGCACCGTGCGCTGGGACATCGTGCGCTGGCTGCTGCCGACGGCGATGCCCGCGGCCGTCCTCGGCGCGCTGACACTCCAGCTCCTCGGCGACGGGGATCAGCTTCAGGAGCGGGTGAAGTACGTCATCGGGGGCGCGCTCGTCCTCGCGGTCGTCGGGATGCTGGCCCGCATGTGGCTGGACTCGCGGCGCGGCACGGGGGCCGACGAGGCGGAGGACGCGGAGGTGGCGGTCCGCCCGCTGGCGACGCTGGCGATCGGCCTGCTCGGCGGCTTCATCGTCGGCATGACGTCGGTCGGCTCCGGCTCGCTGATCATCGTGATGCTGATGCTGGCGCACCCGAGGCTCAAGGCGAACCACCTGGTCGGCACGGACCTCGTGCAGGCCATCCCGGTCGTCGCGGCGGCGGCCCTCGGCCACGTCCTCTTCGGCGATGTCGCCTTCGGCATGGCGGGGGCGCTGCTGATCGGTGCGATCCCGGGCGTGGTGGGCGGGGCCCTGATGTCGACCCGCATCTCCGGCCCGGCCCTCCGCTGGGCCCTGGTGACCCTCCTCGCCGGCTCGGGCCTGGCCATGTGGGGCGTCTCGGGCACCCCCCTACTGCTGGTCTGCGCGGCATTCGCGGCGGCGGGGGTGACGGTCACGGTGCGGGGGCGGCGGAGCCGTTCCCTGCTGGTGACGGGCTCGCAGGCGCCCGCCGCCGACACGGAGGAGAAGGTGCCGGAGGCGGGCTCCAGGGTGTAGCCGCGGAGACGGCTCCTTGCGTCAGGCCAGGCGGATCACGTTCCACGACAGGGGTTCGAGGTCGGTCGTGAGTGTGCCGTTCGCCAGTGCGGTGCCGGTCGCCGTGTGCGGGACCACGCGTTCCGGGTCCGTGAGGGTGTTGCGGGCGTCCGGGTCGGCGTCCGCGAGGACCGTGTGTTCCACCACGCGGGACAGGTCCAGGCCGTTCAGTGCCACTTCGAGGGGCAGGGGCCGCGTCTGGTCGCGGTTCACCGCGAAGACGGTGACCGTGCCGTCCTCCGCGCGGACCGCCGTCGCGTGCAGCAGGTCGGCCGTGCCGTGGCGCCGGGTGTCGTACGTGGGACCGGAGACGCGGACGTCGAGGACCTCGCCGCGGCCGTACTTCGACGCCGCGGCGAACGGGTAGAACGTCGTCTGCCGCCAGGCCGGGCCGCCCGGCTCGGTCATGATCGGGGCGATGACGTTGACGAGCTGGGCGAGGCACGCCACCGTCACACGGTCCGCGTGGCGCAGGAGCGCGATGAGCAGCGAGCCGAAGACGACGGCGTCCGTCACCGAGTAGACGTCCTCCAGGAGGCGCGGGGCCTCCGGCCAGTCGAGGGCCGCGACCTCGGACTGGGAGCGCGACATGTACCAGACGTTCCACTCGTCGAAGGAGAGGTTGATCTTCTTCTCCGACTTGAGCCGCGCGCCGACGTGGTCGCAGGTCGCCACCACGTTCTCGATGAACGACTCCATGTCGACGGCCGAGGCGAGGAAGGAGTCCCGGTCGCCGTCGTGCTCCTCGTAGTAGGCGTGCAGGGAGATGTGGTCGACGAGGTCGTACGTCTCCTGGAGGACCGTCGCCTCCCACTCGGCGAACGTCGGCATCGACTGGCCCGAGCTGCCGCACGCGACCAGCTCCACGTCCGGGTCGATCTGGCGCATCGCGCGCGCCGTCTCCGCCGCGATCCGCCCGTACTCCTCGGCCGTCTTGTGGCCGGTCTGCCAGGGGCCGTCCATCTCGTTGCCGAGGCACCACAGGCGGATACCGAAGGGGTCCTTGTCGCCGTGCTCGACGCGGAGGTCGGACAGGGCGGTCCCGGCCGGGTGGTTCGCGTACTCCTGGAGCTCTATCGCCTCGGCCACGCCGCGCGTGCCCAGGTTCAGCGCCATCATCGGCTCGGCCTGCGGGCCGAGCTTGCGGAGGAAGGCGATGTACTCGGAGAGGCCGAAGCGGTTCGGCTCCGTGGTGCGCCAGGCCAGGTCGAGGCGGGCCGGGCGGTCCTCGACGGGACCGACCGAGTCCTCCCACTTGTAGCCGGAGACGAAGTTGCCGCCGGGGTAACGGATGGCCGTCACCCCCAACTCCCTTACCAGTTCCAGGACATCGGTGCGCAGACCCGACTCGTCGGCGTGCTCGTGGCCCGGCTCGTAGATGCCGGTGTAGACGCAGCGGCCGAGGTGCTCCACGAACGAGCCGAACAGCCGGGGGTTGACCTTGGCGACGGTGAAGGCGGGGTCGAGGGTGAAGCGTGCGGTGCTCAATGGGTGCCTTTCCTTGCGGGGGTGCGGGGGTTGCGGGGGTTCGTGCACCGGGACGAGACGGCCTGGTACAGCCAGTACGTGCCGTCCCGGTACGAGATGTCGGGGGCCCGGGGGTCGCCCGTGTCCGCCACGGGCGCTCTTCGTGCGGTCACTGTCCCGCCAATCCCGTATGGGCCACGCCCGCCACGATCTGCCGCTGGAAGAAGACGAAGACGACGATCAGGGGGAGGCCCGCCATCAGGCCGCCGGCCATCAGCTGGGCCCACTGGATGCCGTAGGAGTTCATGACGGTCGCGATGCCGTTCGGCATGGTCATCAGGTCGGGGTTGTTGGTGACCATGTACGGCCACAGGAAGTTGTTCCACGAGCTGATGAAGGTGAAGATGCCGACCGCCGCGAGCGAGGGGCGGGACAGCGGCACGACGATCGTGAAGAAGACCCGCCAGCGGCCCGCACCGTCGATGAACGCCGCCTCCTCCAGCTCCCGCGGGATGCCCTGGAAGAACTTGTAGAGGATGTAGACCATCGCGGCGGGCGCGCACTGCGGCAGGATCATGCCCCAGTACGTGTCGACCATCCCCATCTGCTGCACCGTGGTGAACAGCGGCACACCGAGCACGGCAGGCGAGATCATCAGGCCGGCCATCACCACGCCCATGAGCACGGCCTTGCCCCGGAACTCCGTGCGCGCGAACCCGTACCCGGCGAGCGCCGCGACGAACAGCACGACGGCCGTCACGCACACCGACACCACCACCGAGTTCACGAACCAGTTGGTGATGTTCCCGGTCTCCCACAGCGCCGACCAGGCCTGCCCCGTCCAGTTCTTCGGCAGCCAGTGCGGCGGCACCTCGACCGCCTCGGTCTCCGACTTCAGCGAGGTGAACAGGGCCCAGACGAGCGGCGCGAGGAAGACCGCCGCGACGGCCACGCCGAGCAGCGTGAGCACGATCTGGCTGGGTGTCCACGCCCTGCGGCGACGTACCCGAACGACAGCGCTGCTCATCGCGCGCCCTCCTCACGGTTGCGCAGCAGCCACATCCGCGCGAGGGCGACGGCCGCGATGATCACGAAGAAGATGATGGAGACCGCGGAGGCGTAGCCCACGCGGTAGGCGGTGAAGCCCTCTTCGAGGGTGAACTGCACGAAGGTGCGGGTGCTGTCCTCGGGCCCTGGCCCGAAGTCCATCATCACGACGGCCTGGTCGAAGACCTGGAGCGAGGCGAGGATCTGCAGGGCGACGACGAGGCCCGTGATGTTGCGGAGCATCGGCAGCGTGATGTGGACCATCCGGTGCCAGGCGTTCGCGCCGTCGAGCTTGGCGGCCTCGTAGAGGTGGGCGGGGATGCCCTGGAGCGCGGCCAGGTAGAGCAGGAAGCTGAACCCTGCCGTCCACCACAGGGTGCAGATGACGACGGCGAGCATCGCGTAGGTCTTGTCCGACAGCCAGGGCGTGTCGATCCCGAAGACGTAATTGACCATGCCCGTACCGGGGTTGAACAGCCACTGCCACAGGTTGCCCGCGACCGTCGACGGCAGCAGGAACGGCAGGAAGAAGCAGAGCCGCCACAGCCACTTCCCGCGCTCGATGTGGTGCGCCAGCATCGCGAGCAGGAACGCCAGGACGGTGATGCAGGGCACGACCAGGAGCGTGAAATACGCGCTGTGGCCGAGCGAGTCCCACATCATCGAGTCGTGCAGGGCCTCGCGGTAGTTGTCGATGCCGATGAAGTCGGCGCCCTCACCGGAGATGTTGGCGTCGGTGAAGGAGAGGTACAGGCCGCGGATCAGGGGCCAGATCACGAAGAGGGCGAAGATGACCAGGAAGGGGGCGACGAACCAGCCCCCGTGCTGGAAGCCCTGCTTGCGGCGGACGGTCGCGCTGCCCGTGGCCGCCCGCACGGGCGCCGGGGCGAGTACGGTCTCGGCACTGGTCGTCGTCATGCGACCACACCTCCCTGCGCGGCGGTCTTGCCGTCCATCGGGTTCTTGGACTCGAGGAGATGGGTCAGCGCGCCCTTGATGCGCCGGGCCGCGGCCTCCGGTCTGCTGGAGCCGGCCGTCGAGGACATCACGACGGGCCCGGTGCGCTGGGCGAGCAGCCCGGTGGAGCCCGCGAACCACACCTTCGGCTCGGTGGCCTGGTGGTTCATGGCGGACACGTACTCGTTCTGCGGCCGCATCCTCTTGTACGCGGCCGAGGACAGGGTCGGCGTGTACGCGGGGATGTGTCCGCCGAGCGCCCACTTCTGGGCGTGCTGGACGACGTACGCGGCGAGCCGGTGGGCGGCCTCGTTGGCGGCGCCGCCGCGCTCCGCCTGGTGGGGCAGGACGAAGGAGTGCGACTCTGCGTGGGTGAGCTGCTTGCCGAAGACGGGCGGCAGCGGGGTCGCCCCGTACTTCACCTTGGCGCCGTCGAAGACGGGCACCGACCAGTTGCCCTCCCAGGTGAACGGGGCGCCGTTGACGAACTGTTCGGCGTCGGCGGCGCCGGACACGGAGTAGCCGTCGGTGACGTGCTTGCGCAGGAACTCCAGTACCTGTGCGGCCTTGCCGGTGTCGAAGGTGACCTCGGTGTTGGCGTCGTCGAACCAGGTGCCGCCGAGCTGGGTGTAGAAGGCGACGAACATCCACCACTGGACGTTGAGGTCGTTGACGTGCAGACCGAGCGTCTGCAGCCCCTTCCGCTGCGCCTTCTTGGCCTGCTTCAGCATGGCGAACCACTCGTCGGTCGACGTGACCGGGAGCATCCGGCCGTCGGCGTCGAGCAGGTCCGCCTTCTTCAGCACGTCGTGCCGGTAGAAGCAGAGCTGTACGTGGATGTCGAGCGGCAGCGCGTAGAGCTTGCCGTCGATCACCGCGCGCTTCCACAGCTCGGGGTTGAAGTCGGCCTCCTTCACGCCGTACTTGGCGAGCAGTCCGACGTCCCAGGGGTCGAGGAGACGGCCGGGCGAGAAGCCGGTGACCCGGCCGAGGTGCATCACGGCGAGGTCCGGGGCCCGGTTGCCGGAGGCGGCCATCGCGAGCTTCGTGTAGTACGGATTGCCCCACTGGAGCGTGGAGTCCTTCACGTCGATGTCCGGATGCTCCTTACGGAAGGCGTCCAGCATCGCGATCATGTTGTACCCGTCGCCGCCGCTGAAGAGGTTCCAGTAGCGCACGCGGGTGTCCGCCCCCGAGGCGAGCGCGTCGGCGCCCGTGCCCACGGCCGCGAATCCCAGGCTTCCCGCGACCGTCAACCCGCCGATTCCGGCGATGATGTGCCTGCGGTTCAGGCCAGGTCGTCCCACAACCGGCCCCTCCCTTGTCCGAAATTTCGAATGTCGCCCGTAACTTCGAACGGACCGTAAAATCGAAGCGCTTGCGCGTCAATGGGTCACGCGGAAACCCGTGGAAAAACGTGCGGGGCGTACGACGCGAACGTCGTACGCCCCGCATGGGACGAGTGGTGCGGCAGCGAACTCTCAGCCGCGGAAGGCCGGTTGGGCCAGCCCCTGACCGATCCCCGGCACCACCAGGAGCGAGCCCGCGAGCGGCTCCGGGTGCTCCAGGCCGACCCGTGCCGTCGACACGTACAGGTCCTTGAGGTCGGGACCGCCGAAGGCGCAGGCCGTGGGGCGGCGCACCGGCAGCGGGAGCACCCGGTCGAGCTTCCCCTCGGGCGTGTAGCGGCGCACGGCCGCCCCGTCCCACAGGGCCACCCACACGCAGCCCTCGGCGTCGACGGTGAGCCCGTCGGGTGATCCGGCGCCGTCCTCGACGGTCGCCAACTCCCGCCTGTTGAAGACCCGTTCGCCGTCCACGTCGAAGACGTCGACGCGGCCCGTCGGCGTGTCCACGTAGTACATGAGTGAGCCGTCGGGGCTCCAGCCGGTGCCGTTGGAGATCGTGACGTCGTCGAGGACCTCGGTCACCGGGCCGTCGGCCGCGACACGGATCAGATTGCCGCCGCCGGGTGTGTCGTCGTACGGCATCGCACCCGCCCAGAGCGCGCCGTCGGGGGCCACCGCCGCGTCGTTGCCGCGCCGGCCGGGGACGGGCTCGCGGTGCAGCCACGCGAAGGTGCCGTCGGGGTCGTACGTCCCCACGCCGTCGCGGAGGTTGACGACCAGGCCGCCGCCGACGCGCGGTTTGGCGGCGCCCACGTGCTGTTCGGTGGCGAGGACGGTGCGGTGGCCACTCGCCGGATCGTAGGTGTGCACGCGGGAGCCCAGGATGTCCACCCAGATCACGCGGCCCGTCGCCGGATCCCAGGTCGGGCCCTCGCCCAGTTCCGCCGAGGCCCGCACGGCCTCCTCGATGCGGAGCGTCATCGGGCCACCCCCCGGTGGCCGAGGCGCTCGGAGAGGTCGGCGGCGCCCTTCGCGGCGAGCCCGGCCAGCTCCTCCTCGCGCGCGTCGCTCCAGCGGATCATCGGAACGGAGATGGAGAGCGCGGCGACGACCCGGTTGGTGCGGTCGCGCACGGGCGCGGCGACGCACGACACGTCCGTGTTCGACTCGCGGCTCTCCACGGCGACGCCGCGCTCGCGCACCTCCTCCAGGTGCGCGCGCAGGGCCGCGGGCTCGGTGATCGAGTTCTCGGTCATGGCGACGAGGTCGGCGTTGTCGGGTATCCGCGCGGTCAGCTCGGCCTCGGGCAGCGACGCGAGCAGCATCTTGCCGACCGACGTGCAGTGCGCGGGCAGGCGGCGGCCCGCCGCCGAGACCATGCGCACGGCGTGCGTGGAGTCGACCTTGGCGATGTAGATGACGTCGGTGCCTTCGAGGATCGCCACGTGGACGGTCTCGTCGCAGGTCTCCGCGACGTCGCGGGCGACGTGCTGGCCCTCGGCGGCGAGGTCGAGCTGCTCGGCGTAGCGGCTGCCGAGCTGGTAGGGGCGCACGCCGAGGCGGTAGCGGCCGGGCTGGCCGGGGATCTGCACGATGTACTGGCGGGCGGCGAGCGTGGTGACCAGCTCATGGACCGTGGTCCGGGGAAGCTGTAGCTTGCGGACGATGTCGGGGGCGGACAGCGTGCCGTCCCCGTCCAGGAACAGCTCCAGGATGTCCAGAGCCCGAGTCACGGCTGGTACGAGGCGTCCCACAACCGACCCCTCCCTATGTTCGATATTTCAACAGACGATCGGTATCGCGAACATAGGCTAAACACAGGGACATTGACCGGGCAATGGGCGTTCCGGTGCCCTGTACACGGTCTACACAGGGCCCAGCTCCCCTCGAAGACGCCGGGCCCGCAGGACCAGTTCCAGTTCGAAGCGGCGGTCCGGGTCGTCGACCTCGTCGCCCCACAGCTCGCGGATCTGGCGCAGCCGGTAGCGGACGGTCTGCGGGTGGACGCCGAGCCGGGCCGCGACCTCGGGGGCGCCGCCGCGGGTCTCCAGCCAGGCGAGCAGGGTCTCGGCGAGGCGGCGCGCGTGCGTGGGACCGCACCGGGTGAGGGGTTCGAGGGCGCGCCGCGCGAGGTCGTCGACGAGTTCCTCGGGCTGGAGCAGGACGAGGGCCTGGGTGTGCTGGGTGCAGTGCACCACCTCGGCGGCGGGCAGCAGCCCACGCTCCATGAGGGCGACCGCGGCCTCCGCCCACCGCAGCGACTTCGCCGCGTCGGAGGGGGCGACGGCCGGTCCGATCGCGCCGGTCCAGCCGGACAGGGCGCGGCGCAGCAGGTCGGCGCGGCCCGCGGCGTCGGGTTCGGACAGTACGAGCCGGGGGCGCTCCGGCTCCATGTCGAGGAGGACGTCGGGCCCGACGGCGGGGGCGACGGCGTCGCGGGCGGGGCGGAGCAGCACGCCGACGGCGAGGTGCGCGGGCACCGGCCAGCCGACGCGGGCCGCGCGTTCGGTGAGCGCCTGTACGGGGTCGCGGGGCACGGCGGGCCTGCCTTCGAGGAGCAGGTCCATCAGCTTGCGCTGCTGGCGCAGCCGCTCCCCCGCCTGCCGGGCGGCGGCCTCGGCGTAGCCGCGGACCGACTGGTCGACGAGGCCGTCGAGGTACTCGTACCCGGCCTCGGCGAGTTCGTACATCGCCGGGGGCGGGATGCGCAGGCGCTGGCCGATGTCGGCGAGGCGGCGCCAGGCCATCTTCACGCCGAGCCGGTACATCGCCTGGAGCGAGTCGAGGTTGCGGCCGTGCAGGGACTGGCCGCGTCCGAACTCCTGGAAGAGCGCGGGTGCCTGGCCCTCCGCCGGGCCCTCCGCGGTCCCGTCGGCGAAGCCGCGCACGAAGTCCTCGACGGCGCGGCGGATGCCGATCAGGGCCATGGACTCGCCCGACTCGTCGACCAGGACGGGCAGTTGGGGGAATTCGTGCTGGATCTCGGCGAGGATGTCGCGGGCGAGCCGGGGCGCCTCGTCGAGGGCGAGCGCCACGAACTGCTTGGCCTGGAGCCGCGGCACGTCGCACCACGCGGAGCGGGCGGTGGCCGGCACGGTTCAGCGCCCTTGGTCGGGCGTCTCGAAGGTCACCAGGGGCGTGTTGGGCTGGTCCGGTGTCGCGTTGATCAACGCGAGCACGCCGAAGGCGGCCGCGAGGGCGAGCGCGGCTCCCGTGGCCGCGGACAGCGCGGCGGCGAGCAGTCGGTTCATCGCAGGGTCAGCCTCTCGTCCGTGGTCCCGAGGTCGTTCCCCACCCGTGCGATGCGACGCGCCACACACCGCGCGTCCCAAGTAGCCAGTCTCCGCACGGCGTTGACACTCCGTCAAGGGTGCGTCTACGGTTCCCGGCCCATAACCGGCCGACCGCGAAAGAACGCGGATGCCCTTCCTCCCAGGAGTGCCGGATGCGCCGTACTGCCTCACCGTTCTCGCTGGTAGCAACAGGTCTCGGCACGTTCCTGCTCGTCCTGGCGGGGATGCTCGCCTGGTACGTGGAGCCGCGCGCCGAGCGCAATCCCATCGACGTCGACACGACGACCGTGTTCACCGGAACCGGCAGTTATTTCGACACGGACAAGATCAGGACCGTGCGCGACCGCAAGCTGATCATCACCCGACAGGCCCGCGGCGACGTGGCCGCGAGCGAGCGCAGCGGCCGGGCGGTGTGGGACGTCACGACGTCCGTCGACACCGAGAAGACGCTGCCCGCGACCGATCCGCACGACGCGCTGCAGTGGACGCTGGAGCGCTGGGTCACCGACCGGAAGACCAACGCTCCCGTGCACTGCTGCGGCGAGCAGCCCGAGTTCAGCGGCGAGGCCTACCTGAAGTTCCCCTTCGACGTGCAAAAGCGCACCTACACCTGGTGGGACAACACCCTGGGCGCGACGGTCCCGCTCCGCTTCAGCGGCGTGACCAAGGTGCAGGGCTACGAGGGCTACCGGTTCACCGGCACCGTCTCCCCCGCCAGGACCGGCTCCCGCCTCGTACCGGGCCGGATCGTGGGCCAGCCCCGCAAGGGCCAGGTCCTCGCCGAGGAGTGGTACGCCAACCACGGCATCGAGCTCGTCGCCGACCAGCGCACGGGCCGGGTCCTGTACGCGTCCATCGGCCCCCGCAAGACGCTGCGCGCGCCGGGGCAGGACAAGGACGCGGCGGTGCTCCTGGACAGCCGGAGGATCGCGTTCACCCCGGCCACGCAGCGCGCCCAGGTGGCGCTCGCACAGGACGACAACGACCGGCTCGTCCTGCTCGGCAGGACGCTGCCGGTGGTGCTGGGCGGTCTGGGTGTGCTGCTCGTGGCGGTGGGCCTGGTGTTCGTCGTAGGGGGCAGGGGTGGCAGGCGGGATCCGGAAGGGTCGATGCGTCCGGATCCCGATACGTCCCCGACGACCCTGGAAACATCCACGATGTGACGGTACGTCAGTTCATATCGGGCGCAAACTTGTCACGCGGGTGAGTAGCCGCATCGAACAGCGGGGCGAAAACTGTCCCTCCCCACCCCGTGCACAGGCCCCGCACAGCCTCGGCACCGTACCTCCCAGTACACGCAAGTGCGCTCGAACACCCGCGTAAGTCCGACGAGTTGGAGCAACGATGCCCCAGCACGTGCCCCTGTCGCTGCGCGCCGCACCGTCCTCCGGCGCGCGGCATCCGCAGCACGACCCCCCACACCCCCGCCGCATCGTCTTCCTCGCCCACCGCGACCTCGGCAACCCGGCCGCGGGCGGCTCCGAGCTGCTGGTCGACCGGCTCGCCGAAGGACTGACCCGCAAGGGCCATCAGGTGACGCTGCTGTGCGGCGGCCCCGCGGCCTTCCGCGACTACCGCGTCGTCTCGGCCGGCGGCGAGCGCGCCCACTACCTGCGGGCGCACTCCGCGTTCGCCCGCCAGGTCGGCGACTGCGATCTGCTCGTCGAGGTCTGCAACGGGATGCCGTACCTGGCCCCGCTGTGGCACCGCGGCCCCACGATCTGCCTGGTCAACCACGTCCACACCGATCTGTGGCGGATGCGCCTGCGCGGACCGCTCGCGCCCGCCGCCCACCTCGGCCGAAGACTCGAACACTGGGCGCTCTCCGGAGCGCAGCGCCGCAATCTGCTCGTGGCCGTCTCGCCGTCGACGGCGCACGCGCTGCACGCCATCGGCGTGGACGAGGACCGGATCCGCCTGGTGCCGAACGGCGTCGAGGAGCCGGGCCCGTGCGCGGACCGCTCCCCGGACCCGCTGTTCCTCGCGATGGGCCGGCTCGTCGAGTACAAGCGGATCGATCTGCTCCTTCGCCTGTGGGAGCGGGTGCGCCCGGTAACGGGCGGCCGGCTCGTGATCGTGGGAGACGGCCCTGAGGGCCCTCGCCTGCGGCAACTCGCGGGCGAGGGAGTCGAGTTCACCGGGCATGTCTCCGAGGCCGAGAAGCACCGGCTGCTCTGCGAGGCCTGGCTGCTGCTGCATCCCTCGGCCGTCGAGGGCTGGGGCCTGGTCATCACGGAGGCGGCGGCCCGCGGCACCCCCGCGGTCGGCTTCGACGTGCCCGGCGTGCGCGACTCCGTCGAGGACGGTGCCACCGGGCTGCTCGCCCGCGGCGAGTCGGCGTTCGCGGCGGCCTGGTGCACCCTCGCCCTGTCCGGGCACCGCCGCGAGCTGATGGGCAAGGCGGCCCGCGAGCGCGCGGCGGGCTACCGCTGGGCGCACACCGTGCGGCAGTTCGGCGCGGTCGCGGCGGAGGCCGTGCGGGGCTGGGCCCCATGACGGCGGCCGGACTGAAGGACCCCTCGCTGAACCGTTCCCTCACCCTGTTCAGGGCGTTCCTGCGCGAGCGGCGCGACCCGGAGACGTGCTACAGGCTGCTCGCACGGGACGCCGCCGACCAGGTGGAGGCGTACGGGAAGGTGGCCGGGAAGGTCGTCGTGGACGTGGGCGGCGGCAGCGGTCACTTCACCCGCGAGTTCCGGGCGCGCGGCGCGCAGGCCGTCCTCTGCGAGCCGGACACCCGTGAGCTCGGCCCCGATCCGCCGGCCGGCACGGTGCGGGCGGACGGCTATCTGCTGCCGCTGCCCGACGCGTCGGTGGACGTCGCGTTCTCCTCGAACGTCCTGGAGCACGTGGCCGACCGCGACACGTTCCTGAGCGAGCTGGTCCGGGTCACCCGGCCCGGCGGGCTGATCTACCTCGCGTTCACCAACTGGCTGTCTCCGTGGGGCGGTCACGAGTGGGCGCCCTGGCACTATCTGGGCGCCGAGCGCGCGCAGACCCGCTACCGGCGGCGCACCGGCAGGGCGCCCAAGCACACCCTCGGCGAGAACCTCTTCGCCCACCACATCGGTCCCACCCTGCGCCATGTGCGCGCCCGCGACGACGTGACGGTCGTCGCGGCGCGCTCCCGCTACTGGCCGTTCCTCGCCGAGGCGGTCACGCGGGTCCCCGGCGTGCGCGAGTTCGCGACCTGGAACCTCCTCCTCATCCTCAGGCGGTGTCCCCCATGACGACCATGGTCCAGGCCCCACCCGCCGCGGCGCAGCAGCCGGACCCCGGGCCGGGCCCGCGCTCGCGCGGCTGGCTGCTGACGTTCTGGGCCGTGCTGTTCGTCGCGTTCTGCGCGGTGCAGCCGGGGCGCGCCACGTTCGAGACGAAGCTGGGCGTCTCGCAGGACCCGTGGAAGTTCCTCGGCGACCTCGGGGAGCTGTGGCACGACAGGGCGGGCTTCGGCGGGATCGCCGACCAGTACATCGGCTACGCGTTTCCGATGCTGCCGTACTACGGCCTGACCGATCTGCTGCACATCCCGGTGTGGCTGGCCGAGCGGCTGTGGCTGTCGATCGTCGTGACCGTCGCCTTCTGGGGCGCCCTGCGCCTGGCCGAGCGTCTGCGCGTCGGCACCCCGGGCAGCCGGCTGCTCGGCGCGGTGGCGTACGCGCTGTGGCCGACGTTCACGATCGTCGTCGGCTCGACGTCGGCGGCGGCGCTGCCGGGCGCGTTCCTGCCGTGGGTACTGCTGCCGCTCACCAACCCCCGGACGACTGCACGGATCTCGGCGACCCGCTCGGCGCTCCTCGTCCCGTTCATGGGCGGCGTGAACGCGTCGTCGACGCTGGCGTCCCTGCTCCCCGTGGGCCTGTACCTGATCTCCCGGCCACCGTCCCCGCGCATGCGCCGACAACTCGCCTGGTGGCTGCCCTCGGTGGTCCTCGCGACGGCCTGGTGGACGATCCCGCTGATCTTGCTCGGCATCCACGGCGAGAACTTCCTGCCGTTCGTGGAGAGCGCGCAGACCACGACCGAGACGATGTCGGCGACCGAGACCCTGCGCGGCTCCGGCAACTGGGTCGCGTATCTGCACCTGGGTGAGGCCTGGCTGCCCGCCGGATGGGCCGTGGCCACGTCGGTGGTCGTCATCGTCTGCTCGGCGCTCGCCGCCGCGATCGGCCTCGCCGGCCTGGCCAGGCGCGACATCCCGGAGCGCCGCTGGCTGCTGCTCACCGTCATGACGGCGGCCCTCATCACCCTCGCGGGGTACGGGGGCTCGCTCGGCGCCCCCTTCCACGACACGGTGCAGTCGTGGCTGGACGGGGGCCTCGCCCCGTTCCGCAACATCTACAAGTTCCAGACCGGCCTGGCGCTCGCCCTCGTGCTCGGCATCGTCCACCTCGTCGGCGTGGCCGCCGACCCGCGCGGCGCGCGACCGCTGCGCGTCCGCCGCCACGCCACACTGATCGCGGCGATCCTGATCGTGCCGGGACTCGCGTGGCCGTACCTCAACGGCTCGATCCTGCAACCGGGTGCGTTCCAGAAGCTCCCCACGTACTGGGAGACCACGGCCGACTGGCTGAAGAAGTACTCGCCGGACTCCCGCGCCCTCGTCGTGCCCGCGACCGCCCACGGCATCTACACCTGGGGCTCCCCCATCGACCAGCCGCTCGACGTGCTCGCCGAATCCCGCTGGGCGCAGCGCGACTTCGTCCCGTTCGGCGCGCGCGGCAACCGCCGTGCCATGGACGCCGTCGAGCAGGCGCTGATGAGCGGCGTCGAAGTACCGGGACTTCAGGACTACTTGAGCCGTGCGGGCCTCTACTACGTCGTCGTACGCAACGACCTCGATCCCGACCAGTTCGGCTACGTCCCCACCGCCACGGTCAAGCGCACCCTCACCGAGTCCGGCTACCACCGGGTGACCGGATTCGGCCCTCAGGTCACCGGCGGCCGCATCGCGGAGAAGACGCCGGTCCAGGTCGAGGGCCTGTACCCGCGCAGCCGCGCCGTCGAGATCTACGCGCCGCGGGCCACCGCGGACCGCCCCGGACCGGCGGGTCTGCTCCCGGTCGGGAACACGACGGAGGTCAGCGGCGGCCCCGAGGCCCTGCTCCGGCTCGCCGGCGACCCGGACTTCCGCAACCGTCCCGCGGTGCTCACCGGCGACAACCACCCCGGCATCGGCGAGCCCGCGCTGCGTGTCGCCGCCGACGGACTGCGCCGCGCGGACACCCGCTTCGGCCTGGTCAACACCAACACCTCGTACCCGTACACGCCGACGGAACGCAACAGTCCGAACGCCTCCGAGAACCCGGACGAACCGCCGAAGCAGATCCTGCCGAGCGACGGCACCGGTCACCAGACGACGGCCGACATCCAGGGCGCCCGCTCGGTCACGGCGTCCTCCAGCGGCAACTGGCTGCTTCAGTTGCCCCAGTTCGACCCGGTGAACGCCTTCGACGGCGACCCCGACACGGCGTGGGCGGAAGGCGCCGCCGACTCCGGCAAGGGCGAATGGGTGCGCGTCGACTTCACCGCGCCGACCCGGATCCCCGCCATGATCCGCACGACACCGCTGCCGCAGGACAACGTGCGGGCCGCCCCGACGCGCGTACGGGTCGAGACGGACAAGGGCGCGACGACGTCCGACATCCGGCCGACCGACAAGGCGCAGTGGATCAAGGCCCCGGCCGGTAAGGCGAAGTGGCTGCGCGTGACCATCCTGGACACCCAGAGCGCCCGCCCCGGGCTGACCGGCGCCGGATTCACGTCCGTCGACATCCCCGGCGTCAAGGTCTCCCGCGCGCTGCGCCTGCCCGCCGACTCCACGCAGGCCCAGAAGTTCTCCTTCCACCGCGCCACCAGCGACGGCGCCCTCACGCTCACCGACACCGAGAACGGCCTCGACCGCGTCTTCACGACGAGCGGCGAGAGCACGTACACGTTCACGGCGACGGCCGCCCCGACACCGGGACCCGCCCTCGACAAGCTCCTCTACGACGTGGCGCCCGATCAGCGCCGGGAGATCAGGGCGACCGCCGACTCCACGGCCGCGCTCGGCCTCAACACCACGCCCCGCAACCTCACCGACGGCGATCTGACGACGGCCTGGATCGCGGGCGACGACCCCACGATCCACCTGCGCTGGAAGGGCAAGCGGAAGGTCTCCACCCTCGTGCTTCCCGCGGCCGGCGGCCTGTCCACCCGCCCCGAGAAGATCGAGATCAGCAGCCCGGACGGGGCGGCGGTCGCCGGGGTCGACGAGAACGGCGTGGCCCGCTTCGACCGCATCACCACGGACCGCCTGGACGTCACGATCACGAAGACGGCCCCGCTCAAGCTCCACAACCCGGTCGCCGACGAGGACCTGCAACTCCCCGTGGGCCTGACCGAGGCCTACATCCCGACGCTCGACGCCTACCGCGTCGAACAGCCCGCGCCCGACCGCAGGTTCAGCCTCCCCTGCGGCAAGGGCCCCACCGTCACGATCGACGGCACCCGCCACCGGACGTCCGCCTCCGGCACCGTGCGCGATCTGACGGAACGCCGACCGGTCACGGTGGAGCTGTGCGACGACACGCTGGACCTCCCGGCGGGCCGGCACACCCTGAAGGCATCGGGGAACGGCCCGCTCTCCCTCACCGACGCGAGCCTCACCGACACGACGGCCACCACCGAGGCGGACCCCACCTCCCGCAGCCTGACGGTCCGCGACTGGCTCGGCGACCGCCGCGAGGTGCACGTCGACGCGGGCGAGTCGACGTACCTGACCATGTACGAGAACGCCAACGACGGCTGGCAGGCCACCCTCGACGGCAAGAAGCTGACCTCGCTGCGCCTGGACGGCTGGCAGCAGGCCTGGCTGGTCCCCGGCGGGGCGAGCGGCACGATCGAACTCTCCTACGCCCCCGCCCGCACCTACGAGGTGGGCCTGTTCGCGTCCGGCGCGGCGCTCCTGCTGCTCGGCGCGCTGTGCCTGTGGCGCCGCAAGGAAAGGGAACAGACACCCCCCGAGCCGCCCCCGGCCCCCGGCTGGATCATCGGCACGCTCCTGCTGACGGCGGTGGGCGCGGTGATCGCCGGTTTCTGGGCGGCCCTGGTCCCGGCCCTCGCCCTCCTCGCCTGGAAACGCCACGCGCTCCTCGTCCCGCTCGCCTTCGTGACGATGGCGGCGGCGGGCGTGGTGGCGGCGACGGGCGCAGGCGTACCCGTACGTGAGGGCGCGGGCGCCTACAGCACGGCGGCCCAACTCCTGGCGCTCATCGCCCTGTTCGCCGCACTGGTCACCACTCAAGCCCCTGCGGCGATTGAGCAGCGGGGCCCCGGGCAGAGCCCCGAGCCCGCAACCACCGGAGGCGAAGACCCACCGACCACTGAAGACCCACCGGCCACTGAAGCCCCGCCGGCGATTGAGGCGCGGGGTCCGGGGCAGAGCCCCGAGGCGTCACCCCCGTCGGCCGAAACCCCACCCACAGGGAGGACACCGTGACCGCCCTGGACCACCCCACCCGCTCCCCCGGCGGCAAGCGGATCCCGTTTCCGACCGTCGACGAGATCTCCCGCCACTGCCTCCAGGACCGGGAACCGGAAACCGTCCACATAGAGATCCACCTCACCGCCCGCCTGGACCCCACCCGTCTCACCGAGGCCTTCACGCAGGCCCTCCACCGCCACCCCCGCATCCTGATGCGCGAGGCCCCCCGCCACTGGTACAGCAGCCGCTACGAGTGGGAGCTGACCCCGACCGCGGACACACCCCCCGTCTCGTTCCCCGCCCTCACCCCGGACGCCCTGGCCCGGGCCCGCACCCGCGCCCTGTCCGAGGCCCCGCCCCTCACCGCCTCACCGCCCGTCCGCCTGGAGGCGGTGGAGGACCCGCACACCGGCAACACCGTGCTGTTCGCCACGATCAACCACACGGCCCTGGACGGCCCCGCCTGCCTGCGCGTCGTGGCTACCGCCGCCGAGCTCTACGGAGGCCGCGACAACTCCCCACCCCCCGCCGCCCCGCAACAGGCCCCGGCCACCACCGCCCCTCCGCAGGGCCGGCCGTCCCCCTGGTCCCGCCCGGCCCGCGTCTCCCGCGGCACCCCCGACCCCCGCCCCGGCAACGGCCTCCTGGTCACCGAACTGACCGTGCCCCGCCGCCCCAAGGGCGCCCCGTACACGGTCAACGACCAGCTGATGGTGGCCACGGCCCGCACCATCGCCGACTGGAACGAGGAGCACGGCACCCACCACACCCGCCGCCCCCTGCGCGTGACGATGCCGGTGGACGACCGCCCCCGCGACGCGACGATGCCCATCGGCAACGGCACCCGCCTGGTCGAAGTGGCCCTGACCCCGGACGAGCTGACGTCGCCCACCCCGGAACTCCTCCGCCTCACGGCCACCCGCACCACGGCCCTCAAGTCCCAGCCACGCCCCCAACTCGGACACGGCGCAGCCCTGCTGACCAGCCCGTACGCCCCGGTCAGCTGGCGCGCCGCCGCCACCCGCACCCTGCGCACTGCGGCCGCCCCCTGGACGTCGACCACCCTGCTCAGCAACATCGGCCGCATCCCGTACCCGCTGGACTTCGGCGACGGCGGCCGCGCCCGCGCCGTCTGGTTCTCGGCCCCGGCCCGCACACCGCGCGGCCTCACCTTCACGACGGCGTCCACGGCGGGCCGGCTCCACCTGGCCCTGCGCTGGTCGCGCACCCTGCTCGGGCCCGGCGACGGGGCCCGCCTGCGCGACCTGTTCGAGCAGCACCTCCACGCGACGCAGGAGGAGGCACCATGACCACGCACCCCGAACTCACGCACACACCAGCGGACTTGAGGGACTTCTACGAAAACCCGGACGTGCCGGTGGCCTCGGGCACACCCAGAACCGTCCGCCAGGCCCGCCTCCTGACCGCCGCCCTGTCCGGCACCCGGCACGCCACCGTCCTGGACATCGGCTGCGGCGACGGCACGGCGGCGGCCACCACCGCCCGCCTCCTGCCCGGACGCGACCGCCACCGCCTCGTCGGCGTCGACTGGTCGCAGGACGCGCTGCGCCGCGCGGCCCGCCGCATCCCCCATGTCGTACGCGGTGAACTCACCGGTCACGGGCTCCCGTTCGCGGACGGGTGCGCCGACGCGGTCCTGCTCTCCGAGGTCGTCGAGCATCTCGTCGACCCCGACGCGGCGCTCGACGAGATCCGCCGCGTCCTGCGCCCCGGCGGCCATCTGCTGCTGTCCACCCCGAATCTGGCGGCCTGGTACAACCGGGCCCTGCTGCTCGCCGGAGTGCAGCCCGTCTTCTCCGAGGTGAGCCTGCGCGCGATCCACGGCAGGCCGGGCACCGAAGTCGTCGGCCACCTGCGCCTCTACACGCCGCGCGCCCTGCGGGAGTTCGTCGCCGCCTCGGGCTTCGAGGTCGTACGTATGGAAGGGGCGCCGTTCCACGGCGTGCCGCGCCCGCTGCGCCCCGTCGACCGGCTCGCCTGCGCGGCGCCGTCGCTCGCCTCGATCCTCCTCCTGCACGCGCGAAGGACGTGACCCGTGATGCCCGCCGTGGCATGGGGGGTCGGCGCGGCACTGCTCGCCAACACGCTCTACAGCGTCGGCTTCGTCCTGGAGAAGCGGGCCCTCACCCGGCTGCCCGAGGTGAGCGTGCGCCGCCCCGCACACCTGCTGCGCCAGGTGGTGACGAGCCCGCTGTGGCTGGCCGGATCCATCGCCCTGGCCTCCGGCTTCGGCGCCCAACTGGCCGTCTACCGGACGCTTCCCATCGCCGCCGCCCAGGGCATCTTCGTCTCCGGCCTCGTCCTGCTGCTGCTCCTGTCGGCCCGGCTCCTCGGCGAGCGCACCTCGGGCCGCGAGCGGTACGCCATCGCCGCGATCCTGGCGGCGCTGCTCATGGTGGTCCTTTCGCTGCGCGAGGACTCGGACGCGGTGGGCCACGGCTCCCCCGCACCCCTGATCCTCCTGGTGTGCGTGCCCTCGCTCGCGGCGGGTCTGTCGCTGTACGCCGCCGCCGAACGCCGCGCGCGCAACCGCCACCGGCAGCCGTCCTCGGGCGTCGAGTACGGGGTCGCGGTGGGCCTGCTCTACGGGGTCAGCTCGCTCGCCATCAAGGGCGTGTCCGGGATCCTGCCCGACGTCCCGGCGGTGTTCGCCTCCCCGTACCCGTACCTGCTGATGTGCACGGGAGCGTTCGGGCTCGTCATGTCGCAGGCGGCCCTGCAACGCTGCCGCGCCTCGCTGATCGTCCCGGTGTGCACCACGGTGACCTGCCTGTTCACGGCCGTCCTCGGCACGCTCGCGTTCGGTGAATCGCTCCCCCACGAGCCGGTGCGCCTCGCGCTGCGCGTCACGGGCACGGCCCTCGCGGTCGCGGTGCTCCTCCTCATGCCGAAGCACGACACCCCTGCACAACCCGACCAGGAACCGAGGGAGCTGCTCCCCAATGAACCCTGACGACCCGCTCCTGAAACTCCTCGCCTGCCCGCTCGACAAGGGCCCCCTGCTCCTGCTCCCCGCGCCGGAGGAGGACGTCGCCGGGGGCTGCCTCTACAACCCCCGCCTGCACCGCCGCTACCCCATCGTCGACGGCATCCCGCAGCTGCTGCCCTCGTCCGGCGAGCAGGTACCGGAGGGCGAGCACGAGCAGCTCCTGCAACAGGCGGAGCAGGTGAAACGGGCGCTCCCATGACGACCCTCGCCGCCCGGATCGCCCCCGTGCTGCCCGCCCGGCTGACCGCCGCGACGGCCCGCGCCCTGTACCCGCGCTTCGAACCCGAGCTGGCCCGGCTCGCCGACATGCTGCCCGCCTCGGGCGCGTGCGGCACCGCGGTCGACGTCGGCGGCTGGTACGGCCCGTGGACCCACCGCCTCGCGGCCCGCGCCCGCCGCGTGATCACCCTCGAACCGGTGCCGCACCTGGCCCGTGTCCTCGCCGCGGCGGCGCCCGCCAACGTCCGGGTGGTGCGGGCCGCGGCCAGCGACCGCACCGGCTCCGCCCCGCTGTGGCAGCCCCCGCACGACGAGCGCGGCGAACGCGGCGTGTCCTCCCTGGTCCGCCGCGACGGCCTGCACGCAACCACCGGCCGCGCGGTCCCCTGCGTGACGCTCGACGAACTCGCGCTGCGCGACGTGGACTTCATCAAGGTCGACGTGGACGGGGCGGAGCTTCACGTGCTGCGGGGCGCCCGCACCCTGCTCGCCCACGACCGGCCGGCCCTCTTCGTCGAGCTGGAGACCCGCATCCAGCCGATCGCCCCGGTCGTCGACCATCTGCGCGCGCAGGGCTACGAGGGCTGGGTGCTTCCGGACACCGAGTGGCTGCCCCTGCCCTCCTACGATCTGGCGGCCCATCAGCGCGGCACCGCGCACATCGCCTCGCAGGGCCTGCTGCGCCGCGCCCTCACCCCGGCCGCGCGCCGCGCGCGGTACGTGAACTCGGTGCTGTTCCTGCCGGACGGGCGGGCCCCCGGCGACGTACGCCACCATGGGGCGCATGCCCGCACCAGCTGAGCCCTTCACCCCACTGGACTTCCAACTGGTCCTGCTGCGCCGCATGGCCGACCACAATCCGGAGCTGGTGGAGACCGCCCGCGCCGACCTCGGTGTCTCCGTGGCCGACATGCGGGAGGCGAACCGGCGCTGGCAGGCGAAGCTGCGCTCCCGCCATCCGCAGGGGGCGGTCGCCCGCTACCGGTCGGTGCTCGGCACGCCGGAGCGCACCCTGCTGCGCACGGTCGGCGACCTGGAGTGCGAGGCGCTGCTGTGGCCGGTTCCGCTCTGGCCCGACCTGCGCTTCGAGGTGCTGCTCGCGCCCACGGGCGGGGTCTGGAACGAGTGGCTGATCCGTGCCCCCGGTGCGCCCGGCCCAAAGCTGCGCACCGTCGCCGACCTGACGCCCTGGTCGTGCACGGTGGACGAGGCGGCCCGCGCCTTCGCCCCGGCCCGCCCCCTCGAAGGCTCGGCGCCCACCCGCTGGGGCCTGGCGTTCCGTGCCCCGGACGCGTCGGGGACGCCGCGCGAGGTGCGGGCGGAGTTCACGTGGGGACTGCTCCAGCGCTGGTACGAGGCCGGAAATCACTCCTGAGGACCAGTCAAAAAGAAGAACACGCAATACGAACACCGGATACGAACGGGGGCGCAGTTGTTCCCTTGAACAGGTGATCGTCGCCGAAGAGTTTGCATGGGGCGTACGTGAACAACGATGCTTACGGTGCGCAAGCAACGGGCTGCAGACCGTAGCGACCGCATCGCGATGCACATCTCAAGTCCCAAGTCCCATATGCACTTTGCATCACCGGTGCACTCTGCATCATCGCTAGGAGAACGCGACACATGAACGTCATCACCGACATCCTCGCCGGCCTCGCCCACCTCGTCGGCTGGCTGGTGTAACACCGTCGGACACCGAAGCGGCGCCGTCTCCCACGTCCCACGGGAGGCGGCGCCCCGGTGTTTCCGGACCCACCTGGCCTATTCCAGCGCGCGCCCTCCCGCGCGCGACCGCACGATGCCAGAAGGGTCGCCACCCGGCGAGCCCACCACGGTCCGCGCTCTCGGGAGGATCTGCCATGACCGCCAGTCTGGAGCAGTTGCGCCGCTGCCACTTCGCCGTCGACCTGGGTGCGGCGCGCACCCGCGTGTACGTGAAGGGTGTGGGACTCGTCGTCGACGAACCCAGCGCGGCCGCGGTCAACACCCGCACCGGCGCCCTGATCGCGGTCGGCGACTTCGCCGAGAAGATGACAGGACGCACCCCCGGCTACATCCGCGTCGTACGCCCCGTCTCCGGCGGCACGGTCGTCGACATCGAGATGGCCCAGCGGATGCTGCGCCACCTGCTCGGCGACAAGCTCCGCCGCGCCCTTCGCCGCAAGCCCCGGCTGCGCGCCGCGGCCGCCGTGCCGCACGACGCGGACCCGCTGGCGCAGCGCGCTGCGGTCGAGACGCTGGTCGGCCTCGGCGCCCGCCGCGTGGAACTGGTCGACACACTGATCGCGGCCGCGGTCGGCTGCGGCCTCCCGGTGGAGCAGCCGGAGGCCACGATGATCATCGTCTGCGGCGCGGCCACCACCCAGATCGCCGTCCTCTCGCTCGGCTCGATCGTGACGGCGGCCCGCATCCCCGTCGGCGGCGACGCCATCGACCACGCCGTCGTCCAGCACCTGCGCCAGCACCACGCGCTGATGCTCCCCTCGCAGTCCGTGCGCCCCCTGCAGCTCGCCCTGAGCGGCAACGGCCTCACCCCGCAGGGCCCGGTCCAGACCGAGATCCACGGCCGTGACGTGGCGACGGGCCTGGCCCGCTCGGTGCACGTCGACACCGCCGCCGTCCGCAGCGCCATCCACACCCCACTGACCGCCGTCCTCGACGGCATCGGCAGGGTGCTGCGCGACTGCCCGCCCGATCTGGTCGCGGACCTCGCGGAGCGCGGCATCATGATGGTCGGCGGCTCCGCCCTGCTGCCCGGCCTCGACCAGATGCTGCGCGACGCGACGGGCGTCCCGGTCCGCATCGCCGAGCGCCCCGACGTCTGCGCGGTGCAGGGTCTCGGCGAGATGCTGGAGGGCAGGATCCAGCCCATGACCCTCAACCCACTGGCCGACTGACCCGCCGCGGGACATCGCGCCCGACGAACGAATGACCGATGGCCCGTCACGGATTTCCGTGACGGGCCATCGGGTTACGTACGTGCTGCTCGCATCGTTTCTGCGCCGCGTACGCGCGGTGGGGCGGGTGGGACTCGAACCCACGGCCGACGGATTATGAGTCCGCTGCTCTAACCGGCTGAGCTACCGCCCCGTCTCGGCGTGGCGCGTACAAGTGTGCGCGCCGTCTGCCGCAGCATAGCCGCTCATACGATCTGCTGCCTCGGATGGTCCGGCTCTGTACGACCTTGAGGACTCCCCACGCGCACGGTCGGTTCCACCGGACAAGAAAAAGCCCTCCGGAGTGTGCTCCGAAGGGTCTTGTTCACAGCTCTCCCGACTGGACTCGAACCAGTAACCTGCCGGTTAACAGCCGGCTGCTCTGCCAATTGAGCTACAGGAGACCGAGCTCCCCCGACTGGACTCGAACCAGTAACCTGCCGGTTAACAGCCGACTGCTCTGCCAATTGAGCTACAGGGGAATGCCTCGTTGCTTCGAACGAAGCCACCCGGGTACTTGCCGGGCGGCGCGCGCTCGCTGCGACACATACATTAGCGCAAGGAGGGGGGTGCTCCGCCAATCGGTACCCCGCTCGGCGATCAACAAGTCCCACGACGACCGCATCGACCTCCACATCTCGCTACGGAAAGGGTGGCCGACCATGCGCTATCGGCTCACATTCATCGCCGGTCTGGCCCTGGGTTACGTACTGGGCACGAGGGCCGGACGGGAGCGCTACGAGAAGCTCAAGAAGTCCGCGCGCGAGATCGCCCAGAACCCGGCCGTCCGCAATACGGCGGAGTCGGCGGCCCAGCAGACGCGCAACGTCGCGGGCAAGGCATTCCACTCGGTGAGCGAGAAGGTCGAGAGCCGGGTTCCGGACTCGGTCGCCGACCGGGTGCGCACGCTGCGCGAGCGCGGCGGCACGACCGACGATGGGACGACCGACGACTGGGGCACCAGCAACACCTGACGCCCCGGCCCCCGCGAGAAGCACCTGACGGCACAGAACTCTCCGGCGGTGCGGCAGAATTTCTGTCATGGGGATAGTCGCCGGGCTGGACAGTTCGCCCGAATTTACGCGCATTGTCGTTTGTGACGCCGACACCGGGGCCGTGCTGCGGCAGGGGTACGCCCCGCACCCGCTGGAGGCCCCGGAGGGCGGCGGGCGGCCGTCCGACGTGGATCCCCAGGCGTGGCTGCTCTCGCTCGGCGAGGCCGCCGGCGGCGGGCTGCTCGAAGGCGTGCAGGCCATCGGGGTCTCCGCGCAGCAGAACACGGTGGTGGCGCTGGACGCGCAGGGCAACACCGTGCGCCCCGCCATGGTCGGCGCGGACAAGCGGGCCCAGGTCGCGGCCGCGGACCTGATCGACCGGCTGGGCTCGCGCGAGGCGTGGGCCGAGGCCGTGGGGAGCGTGCCGCAGGCGGCGCTGCCGGTCGCGAAGCTGCGCTGGCTGGCGCGCACGGAGCCGGAGAACGCCGAGCAGGTCGCCACCCTCATGCAGGCGCACGACTGGCTGGTGTGGCAGCTCCTCGGCCGGCCCGCGCGCCGCACCACGGACCGCGGCGGGGCCTCCAGCACCGGGTACTGGTCGGCGGCGAACGCCGCGTGGCGGCCCGATCTCGTGGAGCTGGCACTCGGGCACCGGGCGGTGCTGCCGGAGGTGATCGGCCCCGGCGAGGCGGCGGGCCGGACCCCGGAGGGCCTGGTCATCTCGGCCGGGACCGGGGAGACGATGGCTGCCGCGTTCGGGCTCGGCGTGCAGGCCGGGGACGCCGTGGTCTCGCTCGGGGCCTCGGGCTCCGTGATGGCGGTGCACCACGAGGCGCTCGTGGACTCCAGCGGTTCCATCACCTCGCTCGCCGACGCGACCGGGATGCACCTGCCGGTGGTGCACACGGCGAACGCCGTGCGGGCGCTGCGCGGCACGGTCGACATGCTGGGCCTTGAGGGCGGCCTGGAGGAGCTGTCCGAGCTGGCCATGAAGTCGACGCCGGGCGCCCACGGACTCGTGCTCCTGCCCTACTTGGAGGGCGAGAAGACGCCGAATCTGCCGCACACCGCGGGGACGCTGAGCGGGCTGCGGCGGGAGTCGATGAAGCCCGAGCACCTGGCGCGGGCCGCCTTCGAGGGGATGCTGTGCGGGCTCGCCGACGCCATGGACGTGCTGCGCGGGCGTGGCGTGGAGATCGGGCGGGTGTTCCTGCTGGGGGCCGCCGCCGATCTGCATGCCGTGCAGAGCGTGGCGCCCGCCCTGTTCGAGGCGCAGGTCGTGGTGCCGCAGCCCGCGGACTACGCGGCGATCGGCGCGGCGCGGCAGGCCGCGTGGGCGCTGAACGGGCAACTGCCGCAGTGGCAGGGCGCGTCCGCCCAGGTCTTCGAGGCGGGTGACGAGCTGCCGGTGGGCAAGGCCGTGCGCCAGCAGTACAGGGCCGTGCGGGAACAGATCCATCCTGGCGCGTTCTCGAACCTTTGAGCGCTCTTGGGTTAATTCGGTTGAGGTAACGCGGGTGGAGTGTTCGACGATAGGGGTCCATGCGTCGCCGCTTCCGTGGCGGCGCTGATCGATCCCCCTCCCCGAACACCGCTCTCCCCCTACCGCCGACACCGAGAGACCGAGCGTGCTCATAAGACTTCTGCGGACCTACCTCAGTCCGTACAAGAAACCCATCGGGCTGCTGGTGCTGCTGCAGTTCCTGCAGACCTGCGCCTCCCTGTATTTGCCCACTCTGAACGCCGACATCATTGACAACGGTGTCGTGAACGGCGACACCGGCTACATCCTCGAGTACGGCGCCCTGATGCTGGGCGTCACCGTCGCCCAGGTGGTGTGCAACATGGGCGCCGTGTTCTACGGCGCCCGCACCGCCGCCGCCCTCGGGCGCGACGTCCGGGCCGGGATCTTCGACCGGGTGCAGTCCTTCTCCGCGCGCGAGGTCGGCCAGTTCGGGGCCCCCTCGCTGATCACCCGGACCACGAACGACGTGCAGCAGGTCCAGATGCTGGCCCTGATGACGTTCACGCTGATGGTCTCGGCGCCGATCATGTGCGTCGGCGGCGTCGTGATGGCGCTCGGCCTGGACGTGCCGCTGTCGGGCGTGCTGCTCGCCGTGCTGCCCGTGATGGCGATCGTGCTGTCGCTGATCATCCGCAGGATGCGGCCGCTGTTCCGGTCCATGCAGGTCAAGCTGGACACCGTGAACCGGGTGCTGCGCGAGCAGATCACCGGCAACCGCGTGATCCGCGCCTTCGTGCGGGACGACTTCGAGAAGGGCCGGTTCGGAGCCGCGAACCGGGATCTGACCGAGACCTCCCTCGCGACCGGGCGCATCATGGCACTGATGTTCCCGTTCGTGATGACGATCGTGAACGTCGCGTCCATCGCCGTCGTCTGGTTCGGGGCGCACCGCATCGACAGCGGGGGCATGCAGATCGGTGACCTGACCGCGTTCCTCGCGTATCTGATGCAGATCGTGATGAGCGTGATGATGGCCACGTTCATGTTCATGATGGTGCCGCGCGCCGAGGTCTGCGCCGAGCGCATCCAGGAAGTCCTGTCGACCGACACCAGCGTCGTGCCGCCCTCGCCGAAGGCCGCCGTGCGCGAGCTGCGCCGCCGCGGGCACCTGGAGATCCGGGGCGCCGACTTCGGCTACCCCGGCGCCGAGGAGCCCATCCTGCGCGGCATCGACCTGACCGCGCTGCCCGGCGAGACCACCGCGATCATCGGCTCGACCGGCAGCGGGAAGTCGACGCTCCTCGGCCTCGTACCGCGCCTCTACGACACCACCGCCGGGACGGTCTACGTCGACGGCGAGGACGTGCGCGGGCTCGACCCCGACCTGATGGCGAGGACCGTCGGGCTGGTGCCCCAGCGCCCGTACCTCTTCTCCGGGACCGTGGCGAGCAATCTGCGCTACGGGCGCCCGGACGCGAGCGACGAGGAGCTGTGGCACGCGCTGGAGGTCGCGCAGGCCAAGGACTTCGTCAGCAGGCTGGAGGGCGGCCTTGAGGCGCCCATCACCCAGGGCGGCACGAACGTCTCCGGCGGTCAGCGCCAGCGGCTCGCCATCGCCCGCACGCTCGTGCAGCGGCCGGAGATCTACCTCTTCGACGACTCGTTCTCCGCGCTCGACTACGCCACCGACGCGGCGCTGCGCCGCGCGCTCGGCAGCGAGACCGCCGAGTCGACCGTGGTGATCGTGGCCCAGCGCGTGGCCACCATCCGCGACGCCGACCGGATCGTCGTGCTCGACGAGGGCCGCGTCGTCGGCACCGGACGCCACCACGAGCTGATGGCGGACAACGAGACGTACCGGGAGATCGTGCTCTCCCAGCTGACGGAAGCGGAGGCGGCCTGATGGCTGGACCGGGAGCGATGGGCGCGCCGGGCGCGCGCTCGATGGATTTCAAGGGGTCCGGCAAGCGCCTGCTGAAGCGGCTCACCGTGCACCGCGCCGCGGGGACCGCGGTGCTGGTCGCGATCGTGATCGGCGTCGCCCTCTCGGTGGTCGGGCCGAAGATCCTCGGCCGCGCCACCGACCTGCTGTTCGGCGGGGTCATCGGCGGGCAGCTGCCGGCCGGGCAGACCAAGGAGCAGGTCATCGAGGACCTGCGGGCCAAGGGTGAAGGCGGCATGGCCGACATGCTCGGCGGCGTCGACTTCACTCCGGGCCAGGGCGTCGACTTCACCGCGATCGGCGAGGTGCTGCTGCTCGGGCTCGCCGTGTTCGCGTGCGCGGGCCTGGCGATGATGATCGGCACCCGGATCGCGAACCGGGTGATCAACCTGGCCGTGGCGCGGCTGCGCGGCGACCTCCAGGCGAAGCTGTCGCGGCTCCCGCTGTCGTACTACGACAAGCAGAAGCGCGGCGAGGTGCTGAGCCGGGCGACCAACGACATCGACAACCTCGGCCAGACGTTGCAGCAGACGACGGGCCAGATGCTCAACTCGCTGCTCACGATCATCGGCGTGCTCGCCATGATGTTCTGGATCTCGTGGCTGCTCGCGCTGGTCGCGCTCGTCACGGTGCCGCTGTCGGTGCTCGTCGCGGCGAAGGTCGGCAAGCGGGCGCAGCCGCAGTTCGTCCAGCAGTGGCGGGCGACCGGCGCGCTGAACGCGCACGTCGAGGAGATGTACACCGGGCACAACCTGGTGAAGGTCTTCGGGCGGCAGAAGGAGTCGGCCGAGCAGTTCGCCGAGCAGAACGAGGAGCTGTACCAGGCCGCGTTCAAGGCCCAGTTCAACAGCGGGATCATGCAGCCGCTGATGTTCTTCATCTCGAACCTGAACTATGTGCTGGTGGCCGTGGTGGGCGGGCTGCGGGTGGCGAGCGGTTCGCTCTCCATCGGTGACGTCCAGGCCTTCATCCAGTACTCCCGGCAGTTCTCGATGCCGCTGACCCAGGTCGCGTCAATGGCGAACCTGGTGCAGTCGGGTGTGGCGAGCGCCGAGCGGATCTTCGAACTGCTGGACGCGGAGGAGCAGTCGGCCGACCCCGTGCCGGGCGAGAAGCCCGATCACCTGCGCGGGCACGTCGAGTTCGAGCACGTGGCCTTCCGCTACGAGAAGGACAAGCCGCTCATCGAGGACCTGTCGCTCACCGCGGACCCCGGTCACACGGTGGCGATCGTCGGTCCTACGGGCGCGGGCAAGACCACGCTGGTCAATCTGCTGCTGCGGTTCTACGAGGTCACGGGCGGGCGCATCACGCTCGACGGCGTCGACATCGCGAAGATGTCGCGCGACGAACTGCGCGCCGGGATCGGCATGGTGCTCCAGGACACCTGGCTGTTCGGCGGCACCATCGCGGAGAACATCGCGTACGGCGCCCCGAAGGAGGTCACCCGTGCGGAGGTGGAGGAGGCGGCGAAGGCCGCGCACGCCGACCGGTTCATCCGGACGCTGCCCGACGGGTACGACACCGTGCTCGACGACGAGGGCACGGGCGTCAGCGCCGGTGAGAAGCAGCTCATCACCATCGCGCGGGCGTTCCTGTCCGACCCGGTGATCCTCGTGCTCGACGAGGCGACGTCCTCCGTCGACACCCGGACCGAGGTGCTGATCCAGAAGGCGATGGCGCGGTTGGCCTCCGGCCGGACGTCGTTCGTGATCGCGCATCGCCTTTCGACGATTCGCGACGCGGACACGATTCTCGTCATGGAGAACGGGGCGATCGTGGAGCAGGGCTCCCACGATGCGCTGGTCGCCTCCGGCGGGGCGTATCAGCGGTTGTACGAGGCGCAGTTCGCGGAGGCGGTCGCCGAGGTGGACTGAGGTCGGGGTCCTGATCGAGCCCCGCCGGGGTTGCGGTCTCGGGGCCCTGCCCCGGACCCCGCGCCTCAATCGCCGGCGGGGCTTGATCCGCCTCAGTCGAGGTAGCCCCTCAGTTGGTCCGCGAAGGCGTGGTCGCGGAGTTTGTTGAGGGTTTTCGACTCGATCTGGCGGATGCGCTCGCGCGTGACGCCGAAGATGCGGCCGATCTCCTCCAGCGTGCGGGGGCGGCCGTCCGCGAGGCCGTAGCGGAGCTGGACGACCTTGCGCTCGCGCTCGCCGAGCGTCGAGAGCACCGCCTCCAGGTGCTCGCGCAGCAGCAGGAACGCCGCCGATTCCACGGGACTTGCGGCGTCGCCGTCCTCGATGAGGTCGCCGAGCGCCACATCGTCCTCCTCGCCGACGGGGGCGTGCAGCGAGACGGGTTCCTGGGCGAGCCGGAGGACTTCGCTGACCCGCTCGTGGGTCAGGTCGAGGTGGGCCGCGACCTCTTCGGGGGTCGGTTCGTAGCCCCGCTCCTGGAGCATGCGGCGCTGGACGCGGACGACGCGGTTGATCAGTTCGACGACGTGCACGGGCACGCGGATGGTTCGGGCCTGGTCGGCGAGGGCCCGGCTCATCGCCTGGCGGATCCACCAGGTCGCGTACGTCGAGAACTTGTAGCCGCGGGCGTAGTCGAACTTCTCGACGGCGCGGATCAGGCCGAGATTGCCCTCCTGGACCAGGTCGAGCATGGTCAGTCCGCGGCCCACGTAGCGCTTGGCGACGGAGACGACCAGACGCAGGTTCGCCTCGATGAGGCGGCGCTTGGCCATCCGACCCATGACCACCAGTTTGTCGAGGTCGAGGGCGAGTTGGGAGTCGAGGTCCGGGGCGTGGGTCAGCTTCTCCTCGGCGAACAGGCCCGCCTCCACGCGCCGCGCGAGCTCCACTTCCTCGGCCGCCGTGAGCAGCGGGATGCGGCCGATCTCGCGGAGGTACTGGCGGAACAGGTCGGAGGACGGGCCACTGGAGTCGGCCCGGGCACCGCGCACCGGTTCGGGCGGGTCGACGGACCCTTGGGGGCCGGCCGGTTCTTCCGGCTCGGCCTCGGGATGGTGCGCCACGCGGCTCTGCGGCGGCACCGAGGCCAGCACGTCACCCTGCGGTACCGCACCACGGGGCGCGGCTTCGGGATCGGCGAGGGCCTGCGCTGTGCTGTCGCTCTGGGTGAGGGTCTGGGTCTGCACGGGGGCGACCTCCAAAGTGATCGCATCTGAGGCGTGCGGCAGGGGGGCGGGAACGGCGGCCACGCCGCTGTCCGTCCCGTACGCGATGAGCGGAACCGCGGGGGTGTCGGACCCGTTGTCCGGGTTCCGGCCGCGCTCCGAGGACTCAGGCACCGCAACCCAGTGTGGAGTACGACACAGTGCCGCCACGAGGGGCGTGCGTTGACTTTTTGAGTCCGGTGCGTGACCGAGCGGTTACCGTGCTGGACGGGTGCTCATCTTCCGGACGGGCTACAGCGCGTCGGCGCCGCGCTCCCGGAGCGCCTGACCGTACTGCTGGAGTACCCACAACTCGTTCTGCACAACGGCCAGTTGGTGGGGATCTCCGCCCGCGCCGAGGCGGGTGAGGGTGCCCTGGACGTCACGGATGCGGCGGTCCACCGCGCGCTTGCGCACGGTCACGAGCTGCTCCCCCGCGTACGGCTCGTCGACGGTCTTGCGGCGGATGGCCTCGACGGCCAGCTCGGTCACCATCGCCCGCACCGCGTCGTCGGGCGCCGCCTCGCGCACCGCGACCAGGTACTGCTGCGGGTCGTGCACGCCCTGCTCGGCGCCGCCCGCGTCCAGGATGGCCTGGCGGACGGCGGCGTACGGGTCGGCCGTGAACTCGTCGACGCCGTACGCGTCGAACGCCGGGGAGACCAACTGCGGGTACTGAAGGGCCAGTTTGAGCAGTTCGCGCTCGGTCGTGAAGACCGGGTTGCGCAGGGTGAGCGCCGGTCCGCCGAAGGGGCGGGCGGTCGCCGCGGCGGGGGCGCCCTGCGGTCCGCCGGGGCCCGCCGCCGGGGCGGGTCCGCGGCCGCCGCGCTCGCGGGCCCAGCGGGCGAGCTGCCCCACGCGCTTGACCACGAACTGGGTGTCGAGGATGCCGAGCATGCCGGCGAGCTGGACCGCGACCTCGTGCTGCGAGGCGCTGTTCTTGATCCGGGCGACGACGGGCGCCGCCTCGTCGAGCGCGGAGGCGCGCCCGGCCGGGGTCTCCAGGTCGTAGCGGGAGACGATCTGGCGGAGCGCGAACTCGAAGAGCGGCGTGCGCGGTTCGACCAGGTCGGCGACCGCGTCGTCGCCCTTGGCGAGGCGCAGGTCGCACGGGTCCATGTTGTCCGGCGCGATCGCGATGTACGTCTCGGCGGCGAACTTCTGGTCGTCCTCGAAGGCGCGCAGGGCCGCCTTCTGGCCGGCCGCGTCGCCGTCGAAGGTGAAGATCACGCGCGCCGAGCCGTTGTCCATCAGGAGGCGGCGGAGGATCTTGATGTGGTCGCCTCCGAAGGCGGTGCCGCAGGTCGCGATGGCGGTGGTGACGCCTGCCAGGTGGCAGGCCATCACGTCCGTGTACCCCTCGACGACGACCGCGCGCGACGACTTCGCGATGTCCTTCTTGGCGAGGTCGATGCCGTACAGGACCTGCGACTTGCGGTAGATCGGCGTCTCGGGCGTGTTCAGGTACTTCGGGCCGTTGTCGTCCTCGCGCAGGCGGCGGGCGCCGAAGCCGACGACCTCGCCGCCGATGTCGCGGATCGGCCACATCAGGCGGCCGCGGAACCGGTCGATGGGGCCGCGGCGGCCCTCCTGGGAGAGCCCGGAGAGCAGGATCTCCTTGTCGCTGAAGCCCTTGCCCCGCAGGAAGCGGGTCAGGTGGTCCCAGCCCGCCGGGCTGTAGCCGACGCCGAAGTGCTGGGCCGCGGCCTGGTCGAAGCCGCGCTCGGCGAGGAACTTCCGGCCGATCTCGGCTTCCGGCGACTCCAGCTGGTCGACGTAGAACTGCGCGGCGACCTTGTGCGCCTCGACCAGGCGGATGCGCTCGCCCCGCTGGTGGGTGGGGTTGTACCCGCCCTCCTCGTAGCGCAGCGTGATGCCCGCCTGTCCGGCGAGGCGCTCCACCGCCTCGGAGAAGGAGAGGTGGTCGACCTTCATCACGAACGTGATGGTGTCGCCGCCCTCCTGGCAGCCGAAGCAGTGGAACAGGCCCTTGCTGGGGCTGACCTGGAAGGACGGGGACTTCTCGTCGTGGAACGGGCAGAGGCCCTTGAGGTTTCCGCCGCCCGCGTTGCGCAGTTGCAGGTACTCGGACACCACGGCGTCGATCGGGACCGCGTCCCGAACCGCCTTCACGTCCTCGTCATTGATCCTGCCTGCCACGCGGCAAGTCTACGGTGCCCCTCCGACACTCCAGTCACCGCTCCACAAGATCATTTGTCACTGTTCGACAAGATCACCGAGCGGAACCGACGGGTCGGAGAGGCGCTCGACGCCCGGCCTGGCCCCGGACCTGATGAGGCGCTGGATCTGCTCCGTGACGTCCCACACATTCACGTTCATCCCCGCGAGGACCTGCCCGTCCTTCAGCCAGAACGCGATGAACTCGCGCTTGCCCGCGTCGCCGCGCAGCACCACCTGGTCGTACGACCCCGGCGGCGCCCAGCCCGAGTACTCCAGGCCCAGGTCGTACTGGTCGGAGAAGAAGTACGGCACGCGGTCGTAGCTGATGTCCTTGCCGAGCAGGGCGCGGGCCGCGGCCGGTCCGCCGTTCAGCGCGTTCGCCCAGTGCTCCACGCGCAGCCGCTCGCCGAAGAGCGGGTGCTGGACCGCCGCCACGTCGCCCGCCGCGTAGATGTCCGGGTCGGAGGTGCGCAGCGTGGCGTCCACGGCGATGCCGCCGCCGTGCGCCCGGTCGGCGAGCTCCAGGCCCGCGGCCTCGGCGAGCGCGGTGCGCGGGGCGGCGCCGATCGCGGCCAGCACGTCGTGCGCCGGGTGCTCCTCGCCGTCGTCGGTGAGCGCGGCGAGGACCATGCCGTCCTGGCCGGTGATCTCGGTGAGCTTGGCGCCGAAGTGGAAGCGGACGCCGTGGTCGCCGTGCAGCTCGGCGAAGATCTGGCCGACCTCCGGGCCGAGCACGGAGTGCAGCGGCGTGGCCTCGGGCTCCACGACGGTGACCTCCGCCCCGTACTCGCGGGCGGCCGCCGCGACCTCAAGGCCGATCCAGCCGGCCCCGGCGATCACCAGATGCCCGTTGTCCCTGCCGAGCGAGGCCAGCACGTTCTTCAGGCGCTCGGCGTGGGCGAGGCGGCGCAGGTGGTGGACGCCCGCGAGGTGGGTGCCGGGGATGTCCAGGCGGCGCGGCTCCGCGCCGGTGGCGAGCAGCAGCTTGTCGTAGCGGATCGCGGTGCCCTCGCCGAGCCGCACCGTCTTCTCCGCGCGGTCGATCGCGGTGACCGTCTGGCCGAGGTGCAGCTCGATGTCGTTGCTCGCGTACCAGGCCGGTTCGTGGACGAAGACGCTGTCGCGCTCCTCCTTGCCCTGGAGGTAGCCCTTCGACAAGGGCGGCCGTTCGTACGGGTGGTCCCGTTCGTCACCGATCAGGATCACCCGTCCGGTGAAGCCCTCCGCGCGAAGTGTCTCGGCGGTCTTGGCTCCGGCGAGCCCTCCCCCGACGATGACGAACGTCTGGTCCGCGTCGACCACTTGATGCCTCCTCATTGCCATGCCGTCATATGCGAGCGTCCCGCACGCAGCGTAATGCGGGAAGGGGGCGTGGCCCGATCAGCGCATCTTTTCGTCACGCCCAGTGGTCGCGTCTCCCTCCCGATGGTCCCCACCGACCGTAAGCCGCGCGTGAAGGGAACGGGCCGAGGCGTCGGTCAGGGAGGCGATCTGGTCGACGATCACCCGCTTCTTCGCGCGGTCGTCGGGCGCGGTGTCGAACAGGGCGCGGAACTGCGGGTCGAGGCCGTCGGGCGCGCGGGCGGTCAGCGCCTGCGCCAACTCGGCGACCACGATGCGCTGGTCGGCCCGGAGCCGCTCCTGCTGGGGGCGCTGCATCACGTAACGGTCGGCGACGGCCTTGAGCACCGCGCACTCGAACCGGGCGGCACGCGGGACGACCAGCTCTGCCGCGTAGCGCGTCAATCGGCCCGTGCCGTGTCTCGCGCGTGTCGCCCCCTCTGCGGCGAGGCAGAGGCGCCCGATCAGCTGACTGGTGGCGTCCTTGAGCCGGGCCTGGGCGACCGCGGTGCCGTCGTAGCCGTGCGGCCACCACTCCTGGTCGAGGAGGCGGTCGAGTGCGGCGGCCAGCTCGGCGGGGTCCGTGTCCGCGGGAACGTAGCGCCCGATGGCGACGGCGAAGACGTCGGCGCGCTCGGGCTCGGCGTGCAGCACGTTCGGGTCCAGGTGTCCCGCGTGCAGTCCGTCCTCCAGGTCGTGCACGGAGTACGCCACGTCGTCCGACCAGTCCATGACCTGCGCCTCGAAGCAGGTGCGGCGGCCGGGCGCCGCCCTCCTGATCCAGTCGAAGACCGGCCTGTCGTCCTCGTAGACCCCGAATTTCTGCGACTGCGGGTCGCTGGGGTGCTCGCCGCGCGGCCACGGGTACTTCGTCGCGGCGTCCAGCGCGGCCCGCGTCAGGTTCAGTCCTACGCTGATCAGCTCGCCGGAGTCGGGGTCGCGCGCGAAGCGCTTGGGCTCGATGCGGGTGAGCAGGCGCAGCGACTGTGCGTTGCCCTCGAAGCCGCCGCAGTCCTGTGCCACCTCGTTCAGCGCCTGCTCGCCGTTGTGCCCGAACGGCGGGTGGCCCAGGTCGTGCGAGAGGCAGGCCGTCTCCACGAGGTCGGGGTCGCAGCCGAGCGCCGCGCCCAACTCCCGCCCCACCTGGGCGCATTCGAGGGAGTGCGTCAGCCGTGTGCGCGGGCTCGCGTCCCAGTGCCGGCTGCGCGTGCCCGGCGTGACGACCTGGGTCTTGCCCGCGAGCCGGCGCAGCGCCGACGAGTGCAGCACCCGGGCCCGGTCGCGCTGGAACGCCGTGCGCCCCGGGCGCTTGTCGGGCTCGGGCGCCCAGCGCTCGACCGCCGCCTCGTCGTACGTGTCGCTGCCTTCCATGTCCTGACAGTAAGGGCATCGACTGACAATCGGGGGCCCGCGACGGGTCGGACGGACGTCAGACGGCCGCGGTTCGCGCCACCGTGGCGTGGGCCGCCGTGGCGGGCGCGTGGTCGTAGCGGTGCAGGACGAGGCGGGCCAGGGCCGGGTGGGTGCCGAGCGGGGCCGCCGCGACGCAGGAGGCGGAGGTGGCGGCCGCCGCGGCCGCCGCGGCCCCGGTGGCTTCCGTGGCGAAGCGGCCGGGCGCGGTGAAGTAGGAGGCGACGGCGATCCGGTCGCGGCCGCGGGCGGTGAGGGAGCGGGCGGCCGTGGCGACGTCGGGGGTGGTGGCGGACGCGTAGCCGGGGACGACGGGGACGCCGAGGCGGTCGGCGAGCAGTGCGGCCGTGCGGCGGACGTCGGCGGCGGAGTGCGGGTCGCGGGAGCCGGCGGCGGCGAGGACGACGCCGCCGCGGCGGTAGTGGCGGCCGTCGAAGGGCCGCTCGGGCCAGCCGGCCTCGACGAGCCGGTCGTGCAGCGCGTCGACGAGCAGCGTGTGCGGGCCGAGGGGGTCCGCGACGCGGGTGAGCAGGTGTTCGGCGGCGTCCGCGGCGCGCGGCAGATCGTGCTTGACGTGGTGGCCGCGGGAGAGCAGCAGCGGTACGAGGACGGCGCGGCCGGGCGGCAGCTCGGCGAGGGTGTCGCTCAGCAGCGGCTCGTTGAGCTCGATGTGGCCGAGGCGGACGGTGAGGCCGGGGCGCAGCTCGCGTATCCGCTCCACGAGTGCGGAAACGGTGGCCAGGGCGCGTGGGTCGCGGCTGCCGTGGGCCACGAGTACCAGGGCGGGGGGCTTGGGGTGTCCGCGCAGCGGGGACACGTGGCCGAGTCTGCTGCCGAGCTGGTTGCTGATCATGGTGAGGAGTCCCGCCGCGGTGCTGTCGATGTGGTCCAGGTGGGTCGTGCCGTGGTCCATGGGGCCGTACGACTCGTCCGTCATGAAGAAATCGTGCCGGTCGGGGGTTGCGCCCCTGTTGCCGCCCGGTGACGGGTGGTTGCCACTCGTTCACCGGGTGGGCGGGGTGACGGTGAGCGGCTGCCGCGGCACATCAAGCCCCTGCGGCGATTGAGCAGCGGGGGCGGAACACCGGTGCGGCAAATCAAGCCCCGCCGGCGATTGAGGCGCGGGGCGGGGCGGAACGCCGGTGCGGCACATCAAGCCCCGCCGGCGATTGAGGCGCGGGGTCCGGGGCGGAGCCCCGAGGCGTAGGTGCGGGTGGGGGTGAACCAGCCGGGTTGCGGAAGCGTCTTAGGTCGCGCCGTTTCCGATCACCCGCCCAGGGGGGCCGATGCACCTGCCACGTACCCGGAAGGCGCAACGCAGGACGGCGCAGGCGGTCATGGCGGCCTGCGTGCTGGCGCTGCTGCCACCCGCCTGGCTGTTCGTCTCGACCGGGGACCGGATGCGGACCACGGCGGACGTGCCGCGCACCGACGTCGCGGTGGTGTTCGGCGCAGGCCTCTGGGACGGCGAACCGTCGCCGTACCTCGCGCACCGGCTCGACGCGGCAGCCACCCTGTACCGCACGGGAAAGGTCCACGCCCTCCTGGTGACGGGCGACAACAGCCGCGAGGAGTACGACGAACCGGACGCCATGCGCACCTACCTGACCCGCCACGGCGTGCCCTCACGGGCCGTCGTCAGCGACTACGCGGGCTTCGACACCTGGGACTCCTGCGTCCGCGCGAAGAAGATCTTCGGCGTCGACCGGGCCGTCCTGGTCACCCAGGACTTCCACGCGCGCCGCGCGGTGGCACTGTGCGAGGCCGCGGGCGTCTCCTCGTACGGGATCGGGGTCGCCGAACCGCACGACGTGACCTGGTACGCGGGCGGCGCGCGGGAGATGCTCGCGGCGACGAAGGCGGCGCTCGACGCGGCGGTGCGGCCGGACCCGCACTTCCTGGGTCCGAAGGAGACCGGCGTCCGCGAGGCCCTGGCCGCGACCTCACGCCGCCCCCGGGACGGCCGGGAGATGCTCGTTCCGGCTCCGTAACCGGGGGCGCGCCGCGCGGCAACACGCCCGGCGCACCCTCAAGGGCATGCTCAACACCACGGCGACGCCCACCCACTGCCCGTACTGCGCCCTGCAGTGCGGAATGAACGTGCTGCCGGGACCCGCGGTCGAGGGCCGCGCGGACTTCCCGGTCAACCAGGGCGCGCTGTGCGGCAAGGGGCAGAGCGCCGCCGCCGTGCTCTCCTCCCGGGTGCGGCTCACGGAGCCGCTGGTGCGCAGCGCCACCACCGGCCGCCTCGAACCCGCCACCTGGGACGAGGCCCTCGGCCGGGTCGCGGACGGTCTTGCACGCGCGCGTACCGGGCACGGACCGGACGCCTGCGGCGTGTTCGGCGGTGGCGGTCTGACGAACGAGAAGGCGTACGCACTCGGCAAGTTCGCCCGCATCGTGCTCGGCACCTCGCAGATCGACTACAACGGCCGTTTCTGCATGTCGTCCGCGGCGGCGGCCGGCCAGAAGGCGTTCGGCCTGGACCGGGGGCTGCCGTTCCCGCTGGAGGACATTCCGCGCACCGGCTGCGTGATCCTGGTCGGCTCGAACCTCGCCGAGACGATGCCGCCCGCGCTGCGCTACCTCTCCGAGCTCAAGGCCAACGGCGGCACGTTGATCGTCATCGATCCGCGCCGCACCCGCACCGCGGACCAGGCGGACCTGCACCTGGCGCCCCGCCCCGGCACGGACCTGGCGCTCGCGCTCGGGATGCTGCACCTGGTGGTGGCGGACGGCCGGGTCGACGAGGCGTACGTACGGGATCGTACGAGCGGGTGGGAGGAGGCGCGTTCGGCGGCGATGGCGCACTGGCCCGAGTACGTGGAGCGGGTCACGGGGGTGCCGGTGCCGCAACTGCGCGAGGCCGTCGGCATGTTCACGCGGGCCGAGCACGCGATGGTCCTCACCGCGCGCGGTCCCGAGCAGCAGTCCAAGGGCACGGACACGGTCGGCGCGTGGATCAACCTGGCGCTCGCGACGGGGCGGCCGGGCCGGCCGTTCTCCGGTTACGGGTGTCTGACCGGTCAGGGGAACGGTCAGGGGGGCCGCGAGCACGGCCAGAAGGCCGATCAGTTGCCCGGCTACCGCAAGCTCACGGATCCGGCGGCGCGGGCGCACGTGGCGGAGGTCTGGGGTGTGGACCCGGACGCGCTGCCCGGTCCGGGACGGTCGGCGTACGAACTCCTTGACGCGCTCGGCGGTGACATCCGGGCGCTGCTGCTGATGGGCTCGAACCCGGTGGTGTCCGCTCCGCGGGCGGCGCACGTCGAGTCCCGGATCCGCTCGCTCGACTTCCTGGCCGTCGCGGACGTCGTCCTGTCCGAGACCGCCGAACTGGCGGACGTGGTGCTGCCGGTGACGCAGTGGGCCGAGGAGACGGGGACGGTGACGAACCTGGAGGGGCGGGTGCTCCTGCGGCGCCGGGCCCTGACGCCGCCCGCGGGGGTGCGTTCGGACCTGTACGTGCTGCGGGAGCTGGCGGCGCGGCTCGCGCCCGACCTGGAGAAGGGGTTTCCGGACGACGCGCGGGAGGTGTTCGACGAGTTGCGGCGAGCGTCCGAGGGGGGTCCGGCGGACTACTCCGGCATCAGCTACGACCGGCTGGCCGAGGGCGAGGGCGTCTTCTGGCCGTGCCCCTCGGACGGGTCCGGCACGCCCCGGCTGTTCCTCGAACGGTTCGCCACGGGGGACGGGCGGGCGCGGTTCGTGCCGGTGGCGCATCGGCCCGCGGCGGAGGAGCCGGATGCGGAGTATCCGCTGTACCTGACGACGGGCCGGGTCGTGGCCCAGTACCAGTCCGGAGCGCAGACGCGGCGGGTGCCGGAGCTGAACAAGGCGGCTCCCGAGGCGTTCGTGGAGCTGCATCCGCGGCTCGCGGGGCGGCTCGGGATCGCGCAGGGCGATCCGGTCGTGGTGACGTCGCGCCGCGGCCGCGTCGAGGCCCCGGCCCGCCTCACCCCCACGATCCGCCCGGACACCCTCTTCATGCCCTTCCACTGGCCGGGCCCCGGCCGCGCCAACACCCTCACCAACCCAGCCCTCGACCCGACCTCCCGCATGCCCGAATTCAAGGTCTGCGCAGTCCGCCTGGAGCGGGGCCAATCAAGCCCCGCCGGCGATTGAGGCGCGGGGTCCGGGGCAGAGCCCCGAGTCCGCAACGCCGGTTCGGCCAATCAAGCCCCTGCGGCGATTGAGCAGCGGGGGTCCGGGGCGGAGCCCCGAGTCCGTAACGCCGGTGCCGCCCGCTCAGGACGTCTCGGCGCGGACCCAGTCCAGGTACGCCGCGCTCCCCCGCACCACCGGCGTGGCGATGATCTCCGGCGTGTCGTAGTCGTGGTGCGACGTCAACCACGCCTCCAGCTCCGCGTACCGCGCCCCCGTCGTCTTCATCAGCACCTGCCACTCCCGCGCGGTCTCGATCCCACCCTCCCACCGGTACACCGACGTGACGGGCCCCGACACCTGCGCACACGCGGCGACCCGGTCGCGGATCGCCCCGCTCGCGAGTTCGGTCGCCTTGTCGGCGGTGTCGGTTGTCGTGAGGACGGTCAGGACGGTCGTTTCCAGGTCTGAATTCTCCACGCCGCCCATTGTGACCGGACCGCTCCTTCACAGGTCCGACACTGCGGCTCCCTGGACTCCGTTTGTCATGGCCGCCTAAAACTGAACCAGTGTCAGGAATCCGCCGCTCATCTCACCGCCCCCACGGAGCCGCCCGATGAGACGCCCCATACGGACCACATCGCGCCTCACCACCGCAGTAACGACCCTGGCAACCGCCCTCGCGGCGACCATCGCGCTCGCCCCCACGGCCTCGGCGGCCCCCGCTCCCGCCGAGGCCACTTCCGTACGGGACGTGATCACCGACCCCGACGGCGCCCGGCACATCCGCTACGACCGCACGTACGGAGAACTCCCCGTGCTGGGCGGCGACTTCGTCGTTCACAAGGCCGCTGACGGTACGTACAAGGGGACCGACCGCGCCGTCTCAGGCAGCGTCTCCGTGCCGAGCACCACGCCCCGTCTCTCCGCCCCCAAGGCCGCCGACCTCGCCGCGACGGTCCTGCGCTCCGCCAACCCGGGCACGGTGCTGCGCAGCCTGCGGGCCAAACCGCAGCTCGTCGTGGACGCGCTGCACGGCAGCCCCAAGCTGGCCTGGCGGACGACGGCCGCGGCGAAGGACTCGCTCGGCAACCCGATGGCCCGCACCGTCCTCACGGACGCCACCACCGGCGCCCGCATCGACTCCTGGGACAGCCTCGAAACGGCGACGCCGACCGCCACGGGCGACGGCCGGTCCCTCTACTCCGGCACCGTCCCCCTCACCACGAGCGCCGCCTCCTCCGGCGGCCACCAGCTGAAGGACGCCACCCGCGGCAACACCTACACCGGCGACGCCGCCAACAAGACCGACACCTGCGTCCTCGGCATCTGCCTGGACCGGGCCCCCGCCAAGGTCTACACGGACGCCGACAACCACTGGGGCACCGGGGACGCGGCGGACCGCAGCACGGCCGCCGTCGACGCCCAGTACGGCACGGACCAGACGTGGGACTACTACAAGGACGAGCACGGCAGGATCGGCATAGCCGACGACGGCAAGGGCTCGTACAACCGCGTCCACTACGGCAAGGACTACAACAACGCCTTCTGGGACGACAACTGCTTCTGCATGACGTACGGGGACGGCGACGGCAAGACGTTCGGCCCGCTGGTCGCCCTCGACGTCACCGGCCACGAGATGTCCCACGGCGTCACCTCCGCCACCGCGGGCCTCACCTACTCCGGCGAGTCCGGCGGCCTCAACGAGGCGACCTCCGACGTCTTCGGCGCGCTCGTGGAGTTCCACGCGAACAACGCCTCCGACCCCGGCGACTGGCTCATCGGCGAGAAGATCGTCAAGCCCGGGGCGAAGACGGCGGCGCTGCGCTTCATGGACAAGCCGAGCAAGGACGGGAAGTCGGCGGACTGCTGGAGTTCGAGCGTCTCCGGCCTCGACGTGCACTACTCGTCCGGCGTGGCGAACCACTTCGCGTATCTGCTCGCCGAGGGCAGCGGCGCCAAGACGGTGGGCGGCGTCCGCAACGACAGCCCCACGTGCGACAAGTCCACGGTCACCGGCATCGGCAAGGAGAAGCTCGGCAAGATCTGGTACCGCGCGCTGACCGTCTACATGACGTCGTCGACGAACTACAAGGACGCGCGTACGGCGACCCTCAAGGCGGCCAAGGACCTGTACGGGGCGGACGGCAAGGAGTACGCCGCGGTGGCGGCGGCCTGGTCGGCGGTCGCGGTGAACTGACCGCGCGTCACCCCGTCCGCGGCCCTCCGTCACCCGGTCGCACGCCCGGCGGGACCCTTCGGATACTTTCCGGCGGCCACCCCTGTGACCTGCTGGAACGCACCCGAGGGGCCGTCAGGAGGGCTGGTGCGACACGGGCCCTGACGTGACATCAGGAGGCGAGCGGGGCCGACTGCCACTTGTCTCGTCCTTGCAGGGCGCGCCCGACGCCCGCGAAGGAGCTTGGACGATGCGCATGCGCAGGGGCACGGCCCGACCGCTGACCGCGGCGGCGCTCCTCACCACCGCGGTCACGTTCGCCGTCGCCGCCCCCGCGGCCGCCGCACCGGGCGGCCTCGAGGTCTACCCGGCGACGGCGGCACCGGGCGACCGGGTCACGGTGGACACCACGGCGTGCGGCGGGAGCGACCCGGCGACGGGCGACGCCAGCGCGGTGGGCGCGGGCACGTTCACCCTGGCGCCGGGCACGGCCGCCGCGAACGCCGGGGGAGGCTTCCGGGTCCCGGTGCCCGCGCAGCCGGGCACGTACGAGATCGTCGCGCGGTGCGCGGGCGGCACCGAGGTGACGGGCGACCTCATCGTCTCCGTGACCGGCGCGGGCACCTCCGTGGCCCGGCTCCCCAAGGGCCATGTGGACACGGGTGTCGGCGGGGCGCTCGGCCCCGAACCCACACGGACGTCCGCGGGCGTGGCGGCGCTCGCGCTGGCCGCGGCGGGCGGCACGTGGCTGCTGCACCGCAGGGCGCGCGGCGACCGCCTCTGACGGCAGGCCCCCTCCCGCTTTCCCCTCCCCGGCCTGCGAAGAATTGCGAGAACCCGAACCCCCATGCGCAAGCCCAAGCGCCCGCGCCCGTGTCCGCGCGCCACGAACCGAGTCAACGCCGCCACGGGAGCGGCCACCGCCCTGGCCCTCGCCGCCGGTGCCTGGCTGTTGTCCAGCGGTGCGCAGGGGCATCCGCCGCCGCAGCCGTCCGCCGCGCAGGCGCGTGTCGAGGGGGACCGTCAGGCGCCCGCCGCCGCTCCCCTCGCCCCGTCCCCGCCGGACCGCGTCCGCATCCCGTCGATCCGGGTCGACGCCCCGCTGGCGGGCCTGGGCCTGACCCGCTCCGGCAGCCTCGCCGCGCCGCCGCCCGGCAGGAAGAACCTCGCGGGCTGGTACGAGGCCGGCACCAAGCCCGGCGAGACGGGCACGGCGGTCGTCGCGGGCCACGTCGACAACGCGCGCGGCCCGTCCGTCTTCTACGCCCTGGGCGCACTGAAGCGCGGCCGCACGATCGAGGTGGACCGGCGGGACGGCTCGGTCGCGGTGTTCACGGTGGACGCGGTCGAGGTGTACGACGCGCAGCACTTCCCCGACGCGAAGGTCTACGGCGCGGCCCGCCGCCCCGAACTCCGGGTGATCACCTGCGGCGGGCCCTACTCACGCGCGACGGGCTACCAGGGGAACGTGGTCGTCTTCGCGCACCTCACCGGCAGCCGGTGACGGGCGCGGCTCACGCCACCCACTGCTCGTACGCCATCTTCACCACCAGCGCGCACACCACCGTCAGCAGCACGACGCGGACGAATCCGGCGCCCCGCTTGAGCGCGGTGTGCGCGCCCACCATGCCGCCCGCCAGGTTGAACACCGCCATCAGGCCGGCGAGCTGCCAGTACACCTGGCCCTTCCAGGCGAACATCGCCAGGGCCCCGACATTGGTGCAGCAGTTGACGATCTTCGCGGTGGCGGAGGCGGTCACCAGGTCGAGGTGGAGGATCGCGGTGAGGGCGAGGACGAGGAACGTTCCGGTGCCCGGGCCGATCAGGCCGTCGTAGAAGCCGATGCCGAGACCCGCGAAGCCGATGGCGGCGAGGATCCGGCGGGGCGAGGCCGGGACCGCGGTGGGCGCGGTGCCGAACGACGGGCGGAAGATGACGAACGCGCCCACGGCCACGAGGACCACCATCACGACCGGCTTCAGTACCGCCGTGCTCATCCCCGTCGCGAGCAGCGCCCCGCCGGTGGATCCGACGAGGGCGGCCGTGCCGATGCGGACCGCGAGCCGTACGTCGACGGGCGCCTTGCGGGCGTAGGTCACGGCGGCGCCGGTGGTGCCGACGATGGCGACGGCCTTGTTGGTGCCGAGGGCGTGGCCCGCCGCGGCGGAGTTCGGGAGACCGAGCAGGAGGGCCGGGAGCAGGAGGAGTCCGCCGCCGCCCACCACCGCGTCGACCCAGCCCGCCGCGAGCGCGGCGACGCAGAGGACCACAACGGTGGTCAGGGATATGTCAGGCATGATCGTGACTCTACGGATGCGACGCCTGTACAGCCCACGGATCTCTGGAGGGCTGAGGATTCTCTGAGGGTTCCGTCCCGGTATGTGGGACGGAGCGGTCGGGGGCCGGGGGCGACGCCGGGTCGACGGTGAGCGCGAGGCACGCCGCGACCAGGGCGCTGGCCGACGCGAGCCCGGCGGTGAACCTGCGGCGGGCCTGGATCGTGGGGGCGTGCGCGGTGCGGGTGGGTCTGGTGTGGCGGCCCATGGCGGTGGCTTCTCTTCTTCTCTCGGGGGGTGGGGGCAGAGGCGGTTCTCAGTACGTGAAGGACTCCGCGTGGATGCGGCTCTCGGGGACGCCCGCCTTGGCCAGTGCCGCCGTCGCCGCCGCCGTCATGCCGGGCGGGCCGCACAAGTAGACGTCGTGGTCGGCGAGTTCGGGCACCAGGGCGCGCAGCGACTGCGGGGCCAGGGGGTCGTAGGACGCGCCGGAGGGGCCGAGGAGGTAGTGCAGGGCCGCGTCGCGGGAACCGGCGATCGACTCCAGCTCCTCGCGCAGCACCAGTTGTTCTGCCTTGGACGCGCGGTAGAGGAGCGTGATGTCGCCGGGACCGCCGGGCAGGGTCTCGAACAGTGCGCGCAGCGGGGTGATGCCCACTCCCCCGGCCAGCAGCAGCACCTTGCGCCGGGTGCGGCGGTGCGCGGTGAGCGCGCCGAACGGGCCGGTCGCGACCACCCGCACCCCCGGCCGCAGCCGCCGCACCCGCCGCGTGTGGTCGCCGACGGCCTTCACGGTGATCCGGACGTGGTCGCCGTCGACCGGCGCGGACAGGGAGAACGGCAGCGCCGTGTGCCACAGCCGCCGGGTCAGGAACCGCCAGCGGAAGAACTGGCCCGGCTGCGCGCGCAGCAGGCCCAGGTCGGTGCCGCGCATCAGGACCGAGGCGACGCCGGGGCCCTCCTGGCGCACCTCGACGATCCGCAGTCCGTGCCGCAGCGCCTGCCGGACCGGCACGACGATCCGGTACCAGACCAGCAGCACCGCGACGGTGGCGTGCAGCAGCGACCACAGGCCGAGGCTCAGCGGACCGGACGCGATGTCGGGACCGGCGAGCTGGTGCGCGAAGGCGAGCGCGGCGGCGACGTACGTCAGCAGGTGCAGCCCCCGCCAGGTGCCGTGTCCGACGCGGCGGCGGACGGCGCGGGCGCTGCTCACCCCGACGGCGGCGAAGAGCGCGGTGCCGGCCGTCGCGGCGGCGAGCCCCGGATAGCCGAGCAGCTCGGTGACGGTGGCGGCCAGGTCGGTTCCGCCGTGCGCCGCGTAGCCGCACAGGGCGAGCAGGACGTGGGCGGCGCAGAGGGTGAGGACGTGCCGGCCGCCGCGCGCGTGGTGGCGGGCGAGCCGGTCGGCGCCGATGCCGTGCTCGACGGCGGGCACCCGGGCCATGAGGAAGAGCATGACCAGGATCCCGTACCCGGCGAGCAGTCCCGTCAGATGGGCGCCGGTCGTGAACAGCGCGTCCATCCGGGCCGACGGGCGGACCTGCGCCAGCCACAGCGCGGTCACGAGCAGCGCGCCCGCCCGGATCCCGGTCCGCAGCCCCTGCGGGGTGAGCCGGGCGGGGGCGGCGGGCCGTACGCGGGGTGCTCTGCGGGGGCGCGGGGGGATCGGCGGAGCCTTGCGGGCCCGCTCGGTCTGCCGGCGGTAGGCCGACAGAGCGGGGTAGCGGGCGAGTTCGGATTCGACGGCCTTGGTGGTCACGACCGGCACACTAGGCTCGGCGGGGCCCCGATTTCGGCTGGTCAGCGCCGTATCGGCGATCCTTAAGGCGCCCTTGAGGACGGCCTCAACAGGGTTTAAGCCGAGGGCCTCGAACCCCTCACAGCCGCCCGCACTCCCCGCTGAGCGCAGCGTTCCCCTCAGGAAACGGACGGGACGCCACGCAGAAACACCCGCCGCGCACGCTGCCATGCATGACCGCACCGTACGAGTACGACGACTCCGTGGCCGACCCCGGCCGCGTCGTCGTCATCGGCACCGGCCTCGCCGGCACCCGCGTCGCCCACCGCCTGGGCGGTCGCGCCGTGCTGATCGGCGAGGAGACGCACGCCCCGTACAACCGGGTGCTGCTCGCCGAGGTGCTGGCCGGGACGTACGCGCCCGACGTCATCGAGCTGCCCCGCCCCACGGAACGGCTCGTGCGCACCCGCGCCGTCCGGATCGACCGCGAGCGGCGGCTCGTGCAGTGCGAGAACGGGGACGAGGTCGCCTACGACACGCTCGTCCTCGCCACCGGTTCGAACCCGGTGCTGCCCCCGCTGCGCGGCCTGTTCGCGCCGGACGCCACCGAACTGCCGGGCGGCGTCCACGCGTTCCGCACGATGGACGACTGTCTGGCGCTGACCGAGGCCGTCACCGATGGCACCCGCGCCGTCGTCATCGGCGGCGGCCTCCTCGGGGTCTCGGCGGCACGCGCGCTCGCCCGGCGCGGCGCGCAGGTGGTCCTCACCCAGCAGTCCGAGCGGCTGATGGAGCGCCAGCTCGACCCGCGCTCCTCGGAACTCGTCCGCCGCCATCTCACGGCGCTCGGCGTGGAGATCCACACCGAGTGCCGGGTGCGCGGCGTCGGCGTCGTCGAAGGACACGTACGCCGCGTCGAGCTGCACGACGGGTACGTGCTCGGCACCGACGTCACCGTCCTGGCCTGCGGCGTCCGGCCCCGCGTCGGTCTCGCGCAGGCCGCCGGGCTCGACGTCCGCAAGGGTGTCGTGGTCGACGACGCGCTGCGCACCAGCGATCCCCGGATCCACGCCGTCGGCGACTGCGCCCAGCACGCCGGCACGGTGTACGGCCTCGCGACCCCGGCCCTCGAACAGGCCGACGCGCTCGCCGACCGGCTGACCGGCACCGACGCCGCCTACACCGGCACCCGCACCCTGACCCGGCTCACCCTCCCGCACGCGGCCGGACCCCTTGACCTCGCCGCGTTCGGCGAGACCGAGGCGCTGCCCGGCGACGACGTCGTGCAGCTCGCCGACGCCACCCGCGGCACGTACCGGAAGGTCGTCGTGCGCGGCGACCGTCTGGTCGGCGGGGTGCTCGTCGGGGAACTGGCCACGGTCGGCACGCTCGCGCACGCCTGGGAGTCGAACGAACCGCTGCCCGCCGACGACGCTGTTGGCGCGCCTCTGCTGCACCTGCTCACCCACGACGGAGGCCTCTGACATGCCGACCGAACAGGCACTGCCCACGATCGTCCTCATCGGCCACGGCATGGTCGGCCAGCGCTTCCTCGAGGCCGCCGCCGAGCGCGGGCTCACGGATTCGCACCGCGTGGTCGTCCTGTGCGAGGAGCCGCGCCCCGCCTACGACCGGGTGCACCTCACCTCGTACTTCTCGGGTACCACGCCCGAGGAACTGTCCATGACGGACCCGGAGTTCATCGAGAAGCACGGCATCGAGCTGTACGTCGGCGATCCCGCGGTCGCGGTCGACCGCGAGGCACGGACCGTGACCGCGCGCTCCGGCCTGGAGGTCACGTACGACACGCTGGTGCTGGCCACCGGCTCGTACCCGTTCGTCCCGCCGGTGCCCGGCAAGGACGCCACCGGCTGTTTCGTGTACCGGACGATCGAGGATCTGTACGCGATCGAGGAGTACGCGAAGAACAACGCGACGGTCGGCGCCGTGGTGGGCGGCGGTCTGCTCGGCCTTGAGGCCGCGGGCGCGCTTCAGGGCCTCGGACTGTCCACGCACATCGTCGAGTTCGCGCCGCGCCTGATGCCGGTGCAGGTCGACGAGGGCGGCGGCGCGGCCCTGCTGCGGACCATCACGGACATGGGCCTCGACGTGCACACGGGCGTCGGCACCCAGGAGATCGTCACGGACGGCGACTCCGGGTCCGTGCGCGGCATGAAGCTGTCGGACGGCAGCGAACTCGCCACCGACCTCGTCGTCTTCTCCGCCGGAGTCCGCCCCCGCGACCAGCTCGGCCGCGACATGGGCCTCACGGTCGGCGACCGCGGCGGCATCGGCGTCGACGAGCACTGCCGCACCAGCGACCCGGCCGTCTTCGCGATCGGCGAGTGCGCGCTCGCCGCCGACGGGCGGGTGTACGGGCTCGTGGCCCCCGGCTACGAGATGGCGCAGACGGCCGCCGACACCATCGCCGACGACGCGACGGAAGCCTCCTTCACCGGCGCCGACCTCTCCACCAAGCTGAAGCTGCTCGGCGTCGACGTCGCCTCGTTCGGCGACGCGCACGGCGCCGCCGAGGGCTGCCTCGACGTCGTCTACTCGGACTCGCGCTCGGGCACGTACAAGAAGCTGGTCATCGGCAGCGAGGGCGAGCTGCTCGGCGGCATCCTCGTCGGGGACGCGGAGGCGTACGGGACGCTGCGCGCGCTCACCGGGAGCGTGCCGCCCGTCGCGCCGGAGGCCCTGGTGCTGCCGGCGGGCGCGGGCTCCCCCGCCCAGCTCGGCCCGGAGGCGCTGCCCGACGACGCCGTGATCTGCTCCTGCCACAACGTCACCAAGGGCGCGATCTGCGAGCACACCTCGCTGCCCGAGGTGAAGAAGTGCACCAAGGCCGGTACGGGCTGCGGAAGTTGCGTCAAGCTCATCGGCCAGCTGCTGCCGAAGTCCGGCGACGACGGACTGTGCGGCTGCTTCGGGCACAGCCGCCAGGAGCTGTACGAGATCGTGCGCGTCAAGCGGATCACGACGCACCGCCAACTCCTCGACGCGCACGGGCGCGAGGGCGCGCGCGGCGGCGAGGGCTGCGAGATCTGCAAGCCGACCGTCGGCTCGATCATCGCCTCGCTCGCCCCGTCGATCGGCGCGGACGGCTATGTCCTGGACGGCGAGCAGGCCGCGCTCCAGGACACCAACGACCACTTCCTCGCCAACCTCCAGAAGAACGGCTCGTACTCGATCGTGCCCCGGATCCCCGGCGGCGAGATCACGCCCGAGAAGCTGATCGTGATCGGCGAGGTGGCCCGCGACTACGGCCTCTACACGAAGATCACGGGCGGCCAGCGCATCGACCTGTTCGGCGCCCGCGTCGACCAGCTCCCGATGATCTGGGCCAGGCTGGTGGACGCCGGCTTCGAGTCCGGGCACGCGTACGGCAAGGCACTGCGGACCGTGAAGTCGTGTGTGGGACAGACCTGGTGCCGCTACGGGGTGCAGGACTCGGTGCGCATGGCGATCGACCTGGAGCTGCGCTACCGGGGCCTGCGGGCGCCGCACAAGCTGAAGTCGGCGGTCTCCGGCTGCGCCCGCGAGTGCGCCGAGGCCCAGTCGAAGGACTTCGGCGTCATCGCCACGGCCAACGGCTGGAACCTGTACGTGGGCGGCAACGGCGGCATGACGCCGCGCCACGCCGACCTGCTGGCCCAGGACCTGAGCGACGCCGAACTGATCCGGCTCATCGACCGGTTCCTGATGTTCTACATCCGCACCGCCGACCGCCTGGAGCGCACGGCGGCCTGGCTGGAGCGGATCGACGGCGGGCTCGACCACGTACGGGACGTCGTCGTGCACGACTCGCTCGGCATCTGCGACGAGCTTGAAGCCCTGATGCGGGCGCACGTCGCGCACTACCGCGACGAGTGGGCCGAGACGATCAACGACCCCGAGCGGCTCGCCCGCTTCGTGTCCTTCGTCAACGCCCCCGACACCCCGGACCCGACGGTCCGCTTCGTGCCCGAGCGCGACCAGATCAAGCCCGAGCTGCCCCTCATCCCCCTGGAAGGACTGGCTGTCCGATGACCATCGCCCCTGAACAGACGACGACCCTCGTACGACTCGACGTGGACGGCGAGCCGCTGGCCGTGTGCGATCCGTCCCGGCTGAGCGCGGGGCGCGGCGTCGCCGTGCTGCTGCCGGACGGCCGGCAGGCCGCGGTCTTCATGGACCGCGCGGGCCGCGTGTACGCCATCGACAACACCGACCCGTTCACCGGGGCGTCCGTGCTCTCGCGGGGACTGCTCGGCTCGGCGGAGGGCCGGCCGTTCGTGGCGTCGCCGCTGCTGAAGCAGCGGTTCGACCTGGAGACGGGGCGCTGCCTGGACGACGACGGGGTCACCGTCCGTACGTACGCGGTGAGTTGAGAGCGGCCGTGACATCAGTCACAGAGAAAACACAGAGATAGGGAGCAACTTTCACGATCCGTCCGGATTTCATCCCCAGTAAGCACAGAACACGGCCCACACCCGGACACAAAGACCCGCACGGACGCCCTCGAACCGCCTTAGGATCTCGGCACCTCAGCGCTTACCCGCGCCTTACTCCGAATCGAACAGAGGGCGTCCCGTGCAGATCCGTCAGATTCTCGCGACAGCCGCAGTCGCCGCCGTGACCGCACCGGTGGCGCTGCTGTCCGTCTCTCCCGCGTACGCCGACACGAAGCCTGCGTCGCAGACCCAGGAGCACTCCTCCATAGCCGAGTTGCGGAAAGCGGTGAAGGAGGCGAGAGCGGCGTACAGGGCGGCTGTCGCCGCCGAGCAGGCGCTGGAGCAGGAGCTCGACGCCACGACGGCCCCGGAGCACCCGCTCATGGTCGCCGTCGCCGACGCGAAGGCGGCCGCCGAAGATGCCGCCAAGGCCAAGACCGAGGCCGACGAGACCGTCACCGCGGCGGAGCAGAAGCTCAAGGACGCCACCGAGGATGAGAAGGCCGCCGCCGAGAAGGCGCTCGCCGACGCCAAGGTCGCGGCCGACAAGGCCGACGGGGCCAAGACGGCCGCCGACAAGAAGGTCGTCGATGCCCAGACGGCCGTCGACGACAACCGGGTCGCGATCGCCCAGAAGATCGACCAGGCGCAGAAGGACGTCAAGGCCGCCCTCGCCGCGAAGGAGGCCGCCGAGAAGGCGCTCGCCGACGCGAAGGACGAGGAGCCGGGCGAGCCCGGCAACCCCGGTGAGCCCTCGGACGAGTGCACGGACGGCGGCGCCTTCAAGGCCGCCCTCTCCGGCCTCCCGTCCAAGATCGCCGCCGGCTCCACCGTCGACTTCCGGCTGCGTCTGACGAACAACACCAAGCAGACGCTCGACGAGGTGTTCCCGTTCGTGGCCGTGGGCGCGGTCGACAAGAACTACGAGAAGGACCTCTCCAGCAAGCTGCACCTCAAGTCCAAGCAGGGCGGCACCTGGAAGACCGTCGACGAGGACGGCTACGCGGGCGAGTTCACCAACGTCAAGGCGGGCGCGCACGTCGACCTGCCGCTGCGCCTGACGATCGACCGCTCGACCCCGGCCGGCCACGGCGTCAGCTTCGCCGTGGGCGAGTACTTCAACCAGGACGAGACCTGCGGCGCGAGCGACCTCGCCGTGTACGAGTTCACGATCAACCCGGTCGGCGCCGGCAACTCCGACACCCCCGCCGAGCAGGGCAACAAGCCCAAGCCGCAGGGCAGCGCCTCCCCCGTGGCCAACGCGGGCTCGGGCAGCAATGGTTCGAGCGACACGGACGGCTCCCTCGCCTCCACCGGCTCCTCCTCCGCCCTGCCGACGCTCGGCCTCGCGGGCGGCGCCGCGGTCGTGCTCGGCGCCGGCGCGGTGTTCGTGGTGCGTCGCCGCAAGGCCGACGCCAACAGCTGAGTACGGCACAGCCACTGACCGACGCCGGGCCGGCGCCCCTGCTGGAGGGGGCGCCGGCCCGGCGTCTTCACCGTCCCAGCGCCTTGAAGTCCACGCCGGTCAGCTGCTCCGACGCGGCCCAGAGCCGCTCCCCCGCCACGTCGTCGACCGTCCACTTCGCCCGCCACGATCTGGCGGGGGCGCCGCGCCACATCAGCACACGCGGGCCGTAGAAGTCGTCGGGGCGCACGTCGGGGGCGGTGGCGGCGCGCAGCGTCGGCAGCGCTCCGGCCGCGGGGCTCTGCCCGACGAACCGGTTCCCGACGTGGAAGAACCGTTCCATGCCCTTGCGGCCCTCCATCCGCGCCGCGCGCGCCTGTAGTTCCGTGGCCGTGTAGCCGGGGTGCGCGGCGGCGGCCACGAGCCCGCTGCCCGCCGCCCGGGCCCGCCGCGCCAGCTCGTGCACGAACAGCAGGTTGGCCGTCTTGGACCGCGCGTAGGCGGTCCACCGCCCGTACCTGCGCTCGCTGTTGAGATCCGCGATGTCGATGTTGGACAGTGCGTGCACTCCGCTGGAGACGGACACGACGCGGGGCGCGGGCGCCGCGAGCAGGTTCGGCAGCAGCAGCCCGGTCAGCGCGAAGTGGCCGAGGTGGTTCACGCCGAACTGGGTCTCGAAGCCGTCGGCGGTGCGGCCGTACGGGAGGGCCATCACGCCCGCGTTGTTGACCAGCAGGTCGATCGGGCTGTCCTGGCGGGTCTCGGCGAAGGCGCGTACGGAGTCGAGATCGCCGAGGTCGAGCGGCACGAACTCGGCCCGAATCTCGCGCACTTCGGACATCAGCCGGTCCAGGGCGGCGGTGCCCCGCTGTTCGCTGCGGCAGGCGAGGACCACATGGGCGCCCGCGCGGGCGAGTTCGCGGGCGGTGACGTAGCCGATGCCGGTGTTGGCTCCGGTGACCACGGCCGTGCGGCCACGTTGGTGGGGGATGTCGGTCGCGCTCCAGCCGCTCATGGGTCGGCTCTCCTTCGGACGACGTGATCTGCGTGGGGGTTACCGCAGGGTACGCACGCACGGAAAAGGGCGGCACCCCCCGCACAGGGGTGCCGCCCTTTCGTGGATACCGGGGCCGTCGCGAATCGGTGAGGGTCGGGGACTCGCGACGGCCCCGGAGTTCAGCGCCCGGTCAGCGGTGGTCGCTGCCCTGCGACGTGCTGGCCGCGCGGCCCGCCTCCAGGCGGGCGACCGGGATACGGAACGGGGAGCAGGAGACGTAGTCGAGTCCGGCCTCGTGGAAGAAGTGGACCGACTCCGGGTCGCCGCCGTGCTCGCCGCAGACGCCGAGCTTGAGGTCGGGGCGCGTGGCACGCCCTGCCTCGACGGCGGACTTCACGAGGGAGCCGACACCGTCCTTGTCGATCGTCTCGAACGGGCTGACGCCGAAGATGCCCTTCTCCAGGTACGCCGTGAAGAAGCTGGCCTCCACGTCGTCGCGGCTGAAGCCCCAGACCGTCTGCGTGAGGTCGTTGGTGCCGAAGGAGAAGAACTGGGCCGCCTCGGCGATCTGCCCGGCCGTGAGGGCGGCGCGGGGCAGCTCGATCATGGTGCCGATGGCGAGCTTCAGCTTGACGCCGGTGGCCTCCTCGACCTCCGCGATGACCTGGTCGGCCTCCTCGCGGACGATCTCCAGCTCCTGGACGGTGCCGACGAGCGGGATCATGATCTCGGCGCGCGGGTCGCCCTTGGCGTTCTTGCGCTCGGCGGCGGCCTCGGCGATGGCGCGGACCTGCATGGTGAACAGGCCGGGGATGACCAGGCCGAGGCGGACGCCGCGCAGACCCAGCATCGGGTTCTGCTCGTGCAGCCGGTGGACCGCCTGGAGCAGGCGCAGGTCGTTCTCGTTGTTGTCCTTGCGGGACTCGGCGAGGGCGACGCGGACCGACAGCTCGGTGATGTCGGGGAGGAACTCGTGCAGCGGCGGGTCGAGCAGGCGGACGGTGACCGGGAGGCCGTCCATCGCCTCGAACAGCTCGACGAAGTCCTGCTTCTGGAGCGGCAGCAGGAGCTTCAGGGACTCCTCGCGCTCGCTCTCCGTGTCGGCGAGGATCAGCTTCTCGACCAGCTCGCGGCGGTCGCCGAGGAACATGTGCTCGGTGCGGCACAGGCCGATGCCCTGGGCGCCGAAGCGGCGGGCGCGCAGGGCGTCTTCCGCGTTGTCGGCGTTGGCGCGTACGCGCAGGCGGCGTACTCGGTCCGCGTAGGCCATGACCCGGTGGACGGCGCCCACGAGTTCGTCGGCGTCATCGGCGCCGGCGTGCATGCGGCCCTCGAAGTACTCGACGACCGGGGAGGGCACGACGGGCACCTCGCCGAGGTAGACCTTGCCGGTGGAGCCGTCGATGGAGACGACGTCGCCCTCCTCGACGACGGTCTCGCCGATGGTCATCCGGCGGCGCTTGGTGTCGACCTCCAGCTCCTCGGCGCCGCAGACACAGGTCTTGCCCATGCCGCGGGCGACGACGGCCGCGTGCGAGGTCTTGCCGCCGCGCGAGGTCAGGATGCCCTCGCAGGCGATCATGCCGTCGAGGTCGTCGGGGTTGGTCTCGCGGCGGATCAGGATGACCTTCTCGCCGGAGCGCGACCACTTGATGGCGGTGTACGAGTCGAAGACGGCCTTGCCGACGGCGGCGCCGGGCGAGGCGGCGATGCCGCGGCCGAGCAGTTCGACCTTCGCGTCCTCGTCGAAGCGCGGGAACATCAGCTGCGCGAGCTGGGCGCCCGTGACGCGCTGCAGCGCCTCGGCCTCGTCGATCAGGCCCTGGTCGACGAGCTGCGTCGCGATGCGGAAGGCGGCACCGGCGGTGCGCTTGCCGACGCGGGTCTGGAGCATCCACAGCTGGCCGCGCTCGATGGTGAACTCGATGTCGCAGAGATCCTTGTAGTGGTTCTCAAGGGTCTCCATGATCTGCATGAGCTGGTCGTACGACTTCTTGTCGATGTTCTCCAGCTCGGCAAGGGCGACGGTGTTGCGGATGCCCGCGACGACGTCCTCGCCCTGCGCGTTCTGGAGGTAGTCGCCGTAGACGCCCTGGTGGCCGCTGGCCGGGTCGCGGGTGAACGCGACGCCCGTGCCGGAGTCGGGGCCGAGGTTGCCGAAGACCATGGAACAGACGTTGACCGCGGTGCCGAGGTCGCCGGGGATGCGCTCCTGGCGGCGGTACAGCTTGGCGCGGTCGGTGTTCCACGACTCGAAGACCGCGTTTATGGCGAGGTCCATCTGCTCGCGCGGGTCCTGCGGGAAGTCGCGCCCGGCCTCGGTCTTGACGATCTTCTTGAAGCGCGTGACGAGCTTCTTGAGGTCGGCGGCGTCGAGGTCGGTGTCGACCGAGACCTTCTTCGCGGCCTTCGCCTTCTCCAGGGCGTCCTCGAAGAGCTCGCCGTCGACGTCCAGGACGGTCTTGCCGAACATCTGGATGAGGCGGCGGTACGAGTCCCAGGCGAAGCGGTCGTCGCCGGCCTGCTTGGCGAGGCCCTGCACCGACTTGTCGGAGAGACCGATGTTGAGGACGGTGTCCATCATGCCGGGCATGGAGAACTTGGCGCCCGAACGGACCGACACGAGAAGGGGGTTGTCGGCCTGGCCGAGCTTCTTGCCCATCTTCTTCTCGAGGGCGTCGAGGTGCTCGGAGACCTCGTCACGGAGTGCCACCGGCTCTTCGCCGCTGTCGAGGTAGACCTTGCAGGCCTCGGTGGTGATGGTGAAGCCCGGAGGGACGGGAAGGCCCAGGTTGGTCATCTCGGCGAGGTTCGCGCCCTTGCCGCCGAGGAGGTCCTTGAGGTTCTTGTTCCCCTCGGTGAAGTCGTAAACGAACTTCACTACCTGAGGATCTTTGTTTTCCGACACGGGTCTCGACTCCTCGAGGCTCGGGTGGCTGCCCTGACGGCGAGGAACATACCCAGATCCAAGGCCTGTGGGTACGTCCACTCAGCTGTCATACGGGCGTAACCACCCGTCCGCCAGGAGATCCAAAGTGATCAACAGGAGCCGGCCCGCTCGACCTTGCGTTCATTACTTGAACACACTACCCCCGTAGAGCCCGGATATCGCTCACATGAGCACGCTCCGCTCGTTTGTGAGTTCAGGCCATAAATGATCGAGCGTTGGCACTGAGTGCCACGACTTGGAGAAGTGCAGACGTTCATTTCGCGCTCATCTGAGCGCAACCCCGATCAGGGGTGGCGAGAATCACGCCGTTTGAACGGGCTCCCGGACGGCTCCGTTCCAGCATGCGGACGCTTCTCAGGGACGAAACGGGCGCGTCACACGCCCAGCGCGGCCAGTCGCCGTTCGGCCCTCGCGGGCGCGTACAGCTCCTCCACCACCAGCGCTCCCGCTCCGATGAGCGCGGAGCGCTCGCCGAGCCGCGACGTGACGACCTCCAGGTGCGCGGTCGAGCGCGGCAACGCCCGTTGATACAGAAGTTCGCGGACGCCCGTGAGGAATGCAGTTCCGGCCAGATCTCCGGCGATCATGAGAACGCCGGGGTTGAGGAGCGTCACGACGGTGGCGAGGACCTCGCCGACGGCCCGCCCCGCATCCCGCGCGAGCCGCAGCGCCTCCGGGTGCCCGGCGGCGAGCAGTTCGCGCACGTCCGACCCCGAGGTCGCCGGGACCCCCGCCTCGGTGAGCAGGCGCGCCACGGCCCGGCCGCTGGCGACGGCGGCCAGGCAGCCGTACGAGCCGCACTTGCACAGCGCGCCTGCGCCCTCCGGCACGCGGATGTGCCCGATGTCGCCCGCGCCCCCGTCGATGCCCCGGTAGACCGCACCGTCCACGACGACGCCCGCGCCGATGCCGGTGGAGACCTTGACGAGCGCGAAGGCGCGGCAGTCGGGGTGGGCGGCGCGCTGTTCGCCGTACGCCATGAGGTTGGCGTCGTTGTCGACGAGGACCGGGAGGTCGGCCGGGGTGCCCGCGGCCTCGGCGGTCGCGCGGGCGAGCCGGCCCGCGATGTCGTAGCCGTCCCAGCCGGGCATGATCGGCGGCTGGACGACCCGTCCGGAGGCGAAGTCGACGGGCCCCGGCACCGCGAGGCCGATTCCGCACACCAGCTCCGGCGGCCGGTCCGCCTTCCTCAGCAGCTCGCCGAACCAGCCGCCGAGCCGGGAAAGCACCCGTTCCGGGCCGTCCTCGACGGTGAGGGTGTCCACGTGCTCCGCGAGCACCTCGCCCGTCAGGCCGAGGACGGCGGCGCGGGCGTGCCGGGTGTCGAGGTCGGCGGCGAGCACCACGGCGTGCGCGTCGTCGAACTCCAGGTGGATCGAAGGGCGCCCGCCGAGCCGTGAGTTGACCGGGCCCGCGACGCCCTCGCGCAGCCAGCCCGCGCGGAACAGCCGGTCGAGGCGCTGGCCGACCGTGGCCCTGGACAGCCCGGTCACGTCCTGGAGGGCGCCGCGCGTGGTCGCCGTCCCGCTGCGCACCAGCTGCAGCAGCTCTCCTGCGCTCGACTGACTGCCCGCCATACCGGCCAACCCCCTTGCGTTCATCAACTCTGCGTTACATTCTAGGTTTTGCATGTCAAATAGACGTAACCCTGTGCGGCGAACCGCGTAACCGGGAGCCGTTGGAAAGGGTGTGGGAGAGACCGTGGAGCACACGACCGAGCGGCGCGGAGGCGATCTGCGGTCCGTGCGGCCCGGCGGCTCCTCGGGGGACTCCTTGTGGGACCGCGCCGCGCGCGTGCTCGACGCGAACTGGACGGGGGCCTCGACCGTCCCCTCGCGCACGCTCTACCCCCACCAGTGGTCGTGGGACTCGGCGTTCATCGCGATCGGCCTGCGGCACGTCTCCGCGCTGCGCGCCCAGGTCGAGCTGGAGACGCTGCTCGCCGCCCAGTGGGGCGACGGCCGGATCCCGCACATCGTCTTCAATCCCGCCGTGCCGCTCGACGCCTACTTCCCCAGCCCCGACTTCTGGCGCTCCTCGACCGCGGGCCGCGCCGCGGGCGCCCCGGCCGCCGTGCAGACCTCCGGCATCGTGCAGCCGCCCGTGCACGCGCTCGCCGTCTGGCTGGTGCACCGCGCGGACCCGGCCCTCTCCCGCTCCCGAGGCTTCCTCACGCGCGCCTACCCCGCCCTCGCCGCCTGGCACCGCTACCTCCTGCACCGCCGCGACCACGGCGGCGCGGGCCTGGCCTCCGTGGTCCACCCGTGGGAGCAGGGCATGGACAACAGCCCGTGCTGGGACGCGCCGTTGAGCCGCGTCTCTCCCACTCCCGCGCGGGCCTTCCGCCGCGCGGACCTGGAGCACGGCGCGGCGCGGGACCGCCCCACCGACCTCGACTACGGACGGTACGTACGGCTCGCGGCCGACTACCGGGACGGCGACTACGCGGACGGGACAGGGGAGTTCGCGGTGGAGGACCCGTCCTTCAACGCCCTGCTCGCCGCGTCCGAGCACGCCCTGGCCCGGATCGCCTGCGAGCTGGGGGCGGTCGGCACGGCGCGGCACGCGCGCGCGGAGCGGCTGACGGCGGCGCTCGTGGAGCGGCTGTGGGATCCGGCGGCCGGCATGTTCTTCTGCCGCGACCTGCACGCGGCCCACGACTCGGGCGACGCCTCGGGCAACGACTCGGGCGACGGCAGGCGCGACGGTGGCACGGGCCGACTGGTCAGGGAATATGGGATCTCCGGTCTGCTGCCGCTGATCCTGCCGACGCTGCCCCGGGAGGTGGCGGGGGCGCTCGTGGAGACGGCGTGCGGACCGCACTTCGGGGTAGGCGAACTGGTGCGGATGGCACCCAGTTACGACCTGCGGGGCCCTGCCTTCGACCCGCACCGGTACTGGCGCGGCCCCGCCTGGTTCAACACCAACTGGCTTCTGGAGCACGGACTCCGGCTGCACGGCGAGCACGCGCGGGCCGCGCGTCTGCGCGCCGCCGTGCTCGACGCCGCGGGAGCGTCGGACTTCGCCGAGTACGTGGATCCCCGTACGGGGGCGGGCTGCGGCGCCCGCGGCTTCGGCTGGACGGCCGCGCTGACGCTGGATCTGCTGGCCGAGAGGACGCCGCGATGACGGATGGGCACGGAAACGGGCAGGGAGACAAGCTCCTGGTGTACGGAGGGACGTTCGCGGCGACCGACCCGTCCGGCGCGCTGACCGCGGTGCGCGGCGGCTCCTCACCGGACGGCCTGTTCGTCCGGGACGCGCGCCACCTGTGCCGCTGGCAGCTCACCGTCGACGGGGCCGCCCCGGAAGTGCTCTCCCCCATGGCGTACGAGGAGGAGGGCGTCGCCCGCTGTGTGCTCGTGCCCCGCGGCGGCCGCCAGGAACCGCCCGCGTACACGCTGTTCCGCGAACAGGCGGTGGCGGAGGGCTCGTTCGTGGAGCGGCTGCGGGTGGTGTCGAACCGTCCGGTGCCGACGACGGTACGGATCGCGCTCACGGTGGACGCCGACTTCACCGACCAGTTCGAACTGCGCTCCGACCACCGTACGTATGTGAAGACCGGAGCGGTCCGGACGCGCGAAGTCCTGGACGACGGTGTGGAGTTCACCTACACGCGGGGCGACTGGCGCTCGTCGACGACCGTGACGAGCGAGCCCGCGCCGGACGCCGTGGAGGAGACCGGAACCGGGGCGCGCCGCCTCGTGTGGGCGCTGGACCTCGCGGGACAGGGCAGCACGGAACTGGCACTGAGGGTGGTGGCGCGCCCGCCGGGGACGGCGGCGGCACCGGCCCCGGCGAGCCCGGCGGCGGTGGCGGAGGAACTCGCCGCATCCGTAAGGGAGTTCACGCGCGGAGTGGATCTCCCGGAGGCCTGGCCCGAACTGGCGGACGCCTGTACGCGGGGCCTCGCCGATCTGGCGGTGCTGCGGGTGGCGGCGGCGGGGCCCGACGGGGAGCGGCATCTGGTGCCGGCGGCCGGGGTGCCGTGGTTCCTGACGCTGCTGGGCCGGGACGCGCTGCTGACCTCGCTGTTCGCCCTGCCGTACCGGCCCGAACTGGCCGCCGCGACGCTGCCCGTGCTCGCCGCGACACAGGCCACCGAACAGTCCGAGGGAGCGGTGGCGCAGCCCGGCAAGATCGTGCACGAGGTGCGGCACGGGGAGCTGGCGCACTTCGGCCAGGTCCCGTTCGGGCGCTACTACGGTTCGGTGGACGCGACGCCGCTGTTCCTCGTGCTGCTCGGCGCGTACGTGGAGCAGACCGGGGACGTGGCACCGGCGCGGCGCCTGGAGTCCCACGCGCGGGCGGCGGTGGGCTGGATGCTCGACCACGGCGGGCTCACCTCGCGCGGCTACCTCGTCTACCGCGCCGACCGGGGCGGACTCGCCAACCAGAACTGGAAGGACTCCCCCGGCGCGATCTGCGCGGCCGACGGCAGCCGGGCGTCGGGCCCGGTGATGGCGGCCGGGGCGCAGGGGTACGCGTACGACGCGCTGCGGCGCACGGCGGTGCTCGCGCGGACGGTGTGGGACGACGCGGTCTACGCGGATCTGCTGGAGCAGGCGGCGTCGGATCTGCGGGACCGGTTCGTACGGGACTTCTGGATGGAGCAGGACGGCTTCCCCGCGCTGGCTCTGGACGGGGAGGGCCGACAGCTGGACGCGCTGGCGTCGGACGCGGGGCACCTGCTGTGGTCGGGGCTGCTGGACAAGGAGTACGGGGAGGCGGTCGGCCGTCGTCTGCTCGAACCGGACTTCTTCTCCGGGTGGGGCGTGCGCACGGTGGCCTCCGGCCAGGCGGCGTACCACCCGCTGTCGTACCACCGGGGTTCGGTCTGGCCGCACGACAACGCACTGATCGCGCTCGGGCTGGCCCGGTACGGGCTGCACGACGAGGCGCGGGTGGTGGCGGCCGGCCTGGTCTCGGCGGCGAGCGCCTGCGGCGGCCGCCTGCCGGAGGTGATCGCCGGCTACGCCCACTCCGCCTACCCCACCCCGGTCCCCTACCCCCACGCCTGCACCCGCGAGTCCCGCTCAGCGGCAGCCCCACTGGCGCTGCTCACGGCGGTGGGCGGCTGACTCCCCGCTGCGAATCAAGCCCCGCCGGCGATTGAGGCGCGGGGTCCGGGGCGGAGCCCCGTGGGCGCAACACCGGTGCCGGTCAACAGCACCCGGTCACCCCCCGGACGTGTCCAGCTCCGCGTCCTCGCTGATCCCCGCACAGTCGTACGGATCCTTCAGCCACCCGTCCGGCAGCACGACCCGCCCGTTCCCCGACGTCCGCCCCCGCGGCCCGTCGGCCCCCGCGGGCCACCCCTGGTCGAGGTCCAACTCGTCGAGCCCGGAACGCAGTTCCTCCAGCGACGACGTGATGGCCAGCCGCTTGCGCATCTCGGACCCGACCGCGAACCCCTTCAGGTACCAGGCCACGTGCTTGCGGAAGTCGATGACGCCCCGCGACTCGTCCCCGATCCACTCCCCGAGCAGCGTCGCATGCCGCACCATCGCATCGGCGACGACCCGCAGCGTCGGCCGGACCCGCTCCTCACGCCCCTCGAACGCCGCCACCAGATCCGCGAACAGCCACGGCCGCCCCAGGCACCCGCGCCCGACCACGACCCCGTCGACCCCGGTCTCGCGGACCATGCGCAGCGCGTCGTCCGCCGACCAGATGTCGCCGTTGCCGAGGACGGGGATCTCCGGGACGTGCTCCTTCAACCGCGCGATCGCGTCCCAGTCCGCCGTGCCGCCGTAGTGCTCGGCCGCCGTGCGCCCGTGCAGCGCGATCGCCGTGACGCCCTCCTCGACCGCGATCCGCCCCGCGTCGAGGAACGTGATGTGGTCGTCGTCGATGCCCTTGCGCATCTTCATGGTGACCGGCAGGTCACCCGCCCCCGACACGGCTTCCTTGAGGATCGCCCGCAGCAGGTTCCGCTTGTACGGCAGCGCGGAGCCGCCGCCCTTGCGGGTCACCTTCGGGACCGGGCAGCCGAAGTTCAGGTCGATGTGGTCGGCGAGGTCCTCCTCCGCGATCATGCGGACGGCCTTGCCGACGGTGGCGGGGTCGACGCCGTACAGCTGGATGGACCGCGGCTTCTCGGTCTCATCGAAGTGGATCAGCTGCATGGTCTTCTCGTTGCGCTCGACCAGCGCCCGCGTCGTGATCATCTCGCTGACGAACAGGCCCTTGCCGCCGGAGAACTCCCGGCACAGCGTGCGGAACGGCGCGTTCGTGATCCCCGCCATGGGGGCGAGCACCACGGGGGGCTGCACCAGGTGGGGGCCGATGGTCAGAGCGGACATCTCAGGGCTCTCCGGGACGGACGACGGGTGGGGGCAAGCATCCATTGTCCCTCACTGACCGCTCAGCCCGTCACGGCCGTCGGGGCCGCCAGTTTCTCCAGGCGCCCGGCGGTCTCGTCGTCCGCGGGCACGTACGCGACCAGGCGGTACGCGCCGCGCTCCGGCGACAGCCACAGGTTGCGGTGCTCCAGGCGCAACAGCCCCACCTCGGGGTTCCGGTACCGCTTCACGTGCGGCACCATCGGCGCGACATCGTGCCGCTCCCAGATCGCGCGGAACTCCGCCGACACCTCCAGGAGGCGGGCCACCCGCGCCTTCCAGGCGGGTTCGGCGACATGCTCGGCCATCGACGTGCGGTACTTGGCGGCCAGGTCGCGCAGCATCTCGTCGCGGTCGAGGAACTGCTCGCGCCACCGGTCGCTCATGGCGAGCAGCCACATGCAGTTGCGCTCGTCGGGGGCGAGTTCGGCGGGGTCGCCGAAGACGGCGGCATAGGCGGGGTTGGAGGCGAGCACGTCGTAGCGCGCGTTCTGCAGGGCCGCCGGGTAGGGCGCCAGGGTCTCCATGAGGCGCAGCATCGTCGGTGTGACGGCGGGGCAGACGGTCTCCGCGTGCGGGTCGGTGGTGCCCGCGAGCGCGAAGGCGTGGGCGCGCTCGGTCGGATCCATCTGGAGGGCGCGGACGATCGCGTCGAGGACCGAGGGTGAGACGTTGATCGCGCGCCCCTGTTCCAGCCACGTGTACCAGGTGACGCCGACGGCCGAGAGGTGCGCGACCTCCTCACGGCGCAGCCCCGGCGTACGGCGGCGCGGTGTGCGCGGCAGTCCGGCCCGCTCCGGCGAGATCCGCTCCCGGCGGCTGCGCAGGAAGGCGGCCAGCTCAAGGCGGCGGGGATCGTCGGAGACGGGGCGGGTGCCGGTGGTCATGTCACCAGGGTGCCGCCACTTCCATCCGGTTGCCAGGTACTGCCTGTAACAGGATGGGGAGACTCTGGTACCAGGCTGAGCGTCCGGCGATGGTCGACCCATGACGACCCTCGACACCGCCGCCACCGCACCACCGGCACCACCGGCACCCGCCGCACCGCCCCGACTCGGCCCCGTCGGCCTGCTCACCGTTCTTCTCGGCGCCGCCCTGCCGATGATCGACTTCTTCATCGTGAACGTCGCCCTGCCCAGCATCGAGCGGGATCTGGGCGCCACCCCCGCGGGACTGGAGATGGTGGTGGCCGGCTACGCGGTCGCGTACGCCGTGCTGCTCGTGCTCGGCGGTCGGCTCGGTGACACGTTCGGCAGGCGACGGCTCTTCCTGGTCGGCGTCGCCGCTTTCGGAGTGACCTCACTGGCCTGCGGCCTGGCCCCCGGCGTATGGCCCCTGGTCGCCGCGCGGGTCGCGCAGGGCGCGGCGTCCGCGCTGCTGCTGCCGCAGGTCCTCGCCACCATCCATGCCACGACGAGCGGGAAGCGGCGGACACGGGCGGTGTCCCTGTACGGGTCCGTGGGCGGGGTCGGCATCGTGCTCGGGCAGGTGGCGGGCGGGCTTCTGGTGGCCGCCGACGTGTTCGGCACGGGATGGCGCGCGGTGTTCCTGGTGAACGTGCCGGTCGTGCTCCTCGCCCTGCCGCTCGCCGTGCGCGCCGTGCCGGACAGCCGGGCCGAGCGGCCCGCGCGCGGCGACCTCCCGGGAACGGCGCTGTTCGCGGCGGCGCTGATCGCGCTGCTGCTGCCGCTGACGGAGGGGCGGGCGACGGGCTGGCCGGTGTGGTCGGTGGTCTCGCTCGTCGCGGCGCCGTTCCTCGCGCTCGCGTTCGTGGCGGTGGAGCGGCGTGCCGAGCGGTCCGGCGGGAGTCCGCTGCTGCCGCCGTCGCTGGTGGCCGCGCCTGCCGTGCGGCGCGGGCTCGTGCTCGGTCTGCCGATCTTCATCGGGTTCGCGAGCTGGATGTTCGTCAGTGCCGTCACCCTTCAGCAGGGTCTGCGGTACGGGCCGTTGGAGGCGGGTCTGACGCTGGTGCCGATGGGTGTGGCGCAGTTCGCGGCGTCGAATCTCGCGCCCCGGCTCGAGAGCCGCTTCGGTTCGCGGACGCTGGTGGTGAGCGCCGCTTTCCACATCGCGGGGCTCGCCGTGTTCGCCCTCACCGCGCTGTGGGTGCCGTGGGACCGGCTCACTCCGCTGCTGCTCGCGCCGGGGCTCGCCCTGACCGGCCTCGGCACGGGCCTCCAACTTCCGCTCTACTACCGGATCGTGCTCGCCGCCGTGCCCGCGTCCCGCGCCGGGGCGGGCAGCGGACTCGCGGCCACGGTGCAGCAGTCGTGCCTCGCGGTGGGCGTGGCCACGCTCGGTTCGCTGTTCCTCGCACTGGTGCCGGGGGCCGGGATGCGCACGGCGCTCGTGGTGGTGCTCGCGGTGCAGGCGGTCGGGCTGGTGGGGCTCGCGGTGATGGCGCTGCGGCTGCCGCAGGACCTCGGCTGAGGACGTCCCCGGCCGAGGACGTCCCCGTCCCACCTCACGTACTCGTCCCACAGCACATCCCGCTACTGTCGAAAACATGCCCGATGCACGACAAAACCTGACCCACCGCAGGCGGATGCTCGTCCTGGCGATCTGCTGCATGAGCCTGCTGATCGTCAGCCTCGACAACACCGTCCTGAACGTCGCCCTCCCCTCCATGGCGAAGGACTTCGACGCCACGCTCTCGGGCATGCAGTGGACGATCGACGCCTACACCCTCGTCCTGGCGGCGCTGCTGATGCTGGCGGGGTCGACGGCGGACCGGGTCGGGCGGGCCAGGGTCTTCAAGATCGGCCTGACCGTCTTCACGGTGGCGTCCGTGGCCTGCTCGCTCGCACCGACCCTTGAATCGCTGGTCGCGTTCCGGATGCTGCAGGCGATCGGCGGCTCGATGCTGAACCCGGTCGCGATGTCGATCATCACGAACACCTTCACCGACCCGCGTGAGCGGGCCCGTGCCATCGGCGTGTGGGGCGGTGTCGTCGGCATCTCGATGGCGGCGGGGCCACTGGTCGGCGGGCTGCTCGTGGACTCGGTCGGCTGGCGCTCGATCTTCTGGATCAACCTTCCGGTGGGCCTGGCGGCGCTGCTGCTCACCATGCGTTTCGTCCCGGAGTCCCGCGCGCCGAAGGCCCGGCGCCCCGACCCGGTCGGCCAGGTCCTGGTCATCGCGCTGCTCGGCTCGCTGACGTACGCGATCATCGAGGCGCCGGACGCGGGCTGGACGTCGGTGCGCATCCTCGCCTTCACGGCGGTCGCCGCGGCCGCCCTGATCGGCATCCTGCTCTACGAGCCGCGCCGCGAGGAACCCCTGATCGACCTGCGGTTCTTCCGCTCGGCCCCGTTCAGCGGCGCCACCGTCATCGCGGTCTGCGGTTTCGCCGCGCTCGGCGGCTTCCTGTTCGTCTCGACGCTCTACCTCCAGGACGTACGCGGCCTGGACGCCCTGCACGCGGGCCTGTGGATGCTGCCCATGGCGACGATGACACTGCTGTGCGCGCCGCTGTCGGGACGGCTCGTCGGCAGTCGCGGGCCGCGCCTGCCGCTGCTGGTCGCGGGCGTCATGATGACGGCGAGCGGCATCCTGTTCGCGGCGTTCGACGCCGAGACGTCGAACGTGACGCTCTTCATCGGCTACGTCCTGTTCGGCATCGGCTTCGGTTTCGTGAACGCCCCGATCACCAACACCGCCGTCTCCGGCATGCCGCGCGCCCAGGCCGGTGTCGCCGCCGCGGTCGCCTCCACCAGCCGGCAGATCGGCCAGACCCTGGGCGTCGCCGTCATCGGCGCGGTCCTCGCGTCGGGCGTCGCCGGGTCCTCGTACGCGAAGGCCTTCGTCGGCGCCAGCGAGACCTGCTGGTGGATCATCGCGGGCTGCGGTCTCGCGGTCCTCGTCCTCGGCGCGCTGACCAGCGGAAAGTGGGCGCAGGCCACGGCGCGGCGGACGGCGGAGCGCCTGGAGGACCCGGAGGACGCCGAGATGGCCAGGGCCGCCACCCGGTCATGACGTCCGGTCGACCGCCCGCTTCAGGAGTTCTTCGAGGCGTGCGCGGGAGACGTCGTCCGCCGGAGTGTACGTGACCAGGCGGGCGCCGCAGTCCCGGCCGAGCCACAGATCGGTGTGGACCAGGGAGACCTGCCCGACGTGCTCGTTGCGGAAGTGCTTGACCTTGCTGGGCGCCGAGCTCTGCACATCGTGGCGTTCCCACACCGCGCGGAAGTCGGGCGACTCCTCACCGAGCCGCTTGAGGATCAGCTTCCAGGCGGGTTCGCCGAGGTGGTCGGCCATGACGGAGCGGAACTTGGCGGCCATCATCGGCAGGACGTCGTCCAGGTGGACGATCGACGCCCGCCACCGTTCGTGCGTGAACGCCAGGAGCATCAGATTGCGGTCCTCGGGCGGGATCTCGTCCAGGTCGCACAGCAGCGTCCCGTACGTGCGGTTGTAGGCGAGGATGTCGGAGCGGCTGTTCTGCACGTAGGCCGGGTACGGCTCCAACTGCCGCAGCATGTCGAGCAGTTCGGGCGTGAGTGTGGCGCAGCTCGCCGCCGGGGTCGGGTCGACGGCGCCCGCGAGGCCGAACAGATGGGCCCGCTCGCTCGCGTCGAGCCGCAGGGTGCGGGCGAGCGCGTCGAGGACCTGCGCGGAGACCTGGATGTCGCGGGCCTGCTCCAGCCACGTGTACCAGGTGACGCCGACCGCCGAGAGCTGCGCGACCTCCTCGCGGCGCAGCCCCGGTGTGCGGCGCCGCCGGCCGCGCGGCAGCCCCACTTCCTCGGGCGGGATCCGCTCGCGCCGGCTGCGCAGAAAGGCGCCCAGTTCATGCCGCCGAATGCCGGCCGGACCCTCGGCCCGCGCATCCGGCACATCCCGTGTCATCGTGGCCATTCCCCCAGGGTGGACCCGGCCGGAGCCTGTTTCCAGGTGGCAGTTCTACCAGGATAAGAAGACTCTGGTACCCCTCTGGGCGGCGGACGACGCTCGGTGGCATGACGACCCACACCCAGTCCCCGCCGCCGCGCACCGGCACTGCGGCCGCGCCCGAACTCGGCGCGCTCGGTCTGCTCACCGTGCTGCTCGGCGGGGCGCTGCCGCTGATCGACTTCTTCATCGTCAACGTCGCCCTGCCCACCATCGGCCGCGATCTGGGCGCGAGCGAACCCGTCCTCGAACTCGTCGTCGCGGGCTACGGCATCACGTACGCGGTCCTGCTCGTCCTCGGCGGCAGGCTCGGCGACCTCGTCGGACGGCGCCGCCTGTTCCTCGTCGGCACGGCCGCCTTCGGCCTGACCTCGCTGGCCTGCGGACTCTCCCCGACCGCCTGGACGCTGGTCGCCGCACGCATCGCGCAGGGCGCCGCGTCGGCCCTGATGCTGCCGCAGGTCCTCGCCACGATCCAGGCCACGACGAGCGGCCCGCGGCGGGCGCGGGCCATGAGCAGGTACGGCGCCACGGCCGGCCTGTCGATGGTGGCGGGCCAGGTGCTGGGCGGCCTGCTCGTCTCGGCGGACCTCCTCGGCACGGGCTGGCGCTCGGTGTTCCTGGTGAACGTCCCGGTGGTGGTGCTCGCCCTGGCGCTCGCCGTCCGTACGGTCCCGGAGACCCGCTCCGAGCGGCCTGAACCGGTCGACGTGCCCGGCACGCTGTTGCTCGCCCTCGGTCTGATCGCGCTGCTCGCCCCGCTGACCGAAGGACGGGCGGCGGGCTGGCCGCTGTGGACGTGGGTGTGCCTCGCGGCGTTCCCGTTCCTCGCGTACGCCTTCTACGCGGTGGAGCGCGCGGCCGACCGCGCGGGCCGCACCCCACTCGTACCGCCCTCGCTCTTCCGACTCGTCCCGCTGCGCCGCGGGTTGGTGATGATCGTGCCGTTCTCCGTCGGCTTCAGCGGCTTCATGTTCGTGCTCGCGGTGGCCCTGCAGCGGGGCGAGGGGCTCGGCGCGACGGAGGCCGGGCTGGCGATCGCGCCGATGGCGGCGGTCTTCTTCGCGACGTCGCTGGCGGGCCCGCGCCTGGTGGCCCGGTGGGGTGCGCGGGTCGTCACGGCGGGCGGTCTGCTCCAGGCGGCCGGGGTGGCGGCGATCGCCTTCGCCACGTGGCGGGCGTGGCCGGACCTCGGGATGGCGGCGATGCTGCCGGGCTCGGTGCTCGCCGGGGCGGGGCAGGCGCTCCAGCTGCCCATCCTCTTCCGGATCGTCCTCTCCGAGGTGCCGGCGTCGCGGGCGGGCGTGGGCGGCGGCGTGATGACGACGACACAGCAGGCGGCGCTCGCGCTGGGCGTGGCGACGCTGGGTTCGCTGTTCCTCTCCGTGGCGCCCGGCACGGGCATGCGCGACGCCCTGGTGACGACGCTGCTGGTGCAGCTGGTGGCGGTGGCGCTGACGACGCTGCTGAGCCTGCGGCTGCCGCGTGAGATCGCCTGACACCGCACGTCCGGCACCACGACACGCTATGACAGGTGACAGATATTGAAATCTGTCACCTGTCATGCGAGGGTGGAGATGTACCCACCCACATCCACCAGAGGAGTCCCGATGGCTCTCCCCGCTCGCACTCTCGGCACCACCGGCCCCCGCACCGCCGCCCTCGGCCTGGGCTGCATGGGCATGTCCGCGCTGTACGGCGAGGCCGACCGCGCCGAGTCGATCGCCACGGTCCACGCCGCGCTCGACGCCGGGGTCACGCTCCTCGACACCGGCGACTTCTACGCGATGGGCCACAACGAGATGCTGCTCGGCGAGGCCCTGCGCACGGCCCCGGCGGCAGCCAGGGAGAACGCGCTGACGAGCGTGAAGTTCGGCGCCCTGCGCGGCCCGGACGGCTCGTGGAACAGCTACGACGCCCGCCCCGAAGCGGTGAAGAACTTCGCCGCGTACTCGCTCCAGCGCCTCGGCGTCGACCACATCGACATCTACCGGCCCGCCCGCCTCGACCCCGAGGTGCCGATCGAGGAGACGGTCGGCGCCATCGCCGAGCTCGTCGAGCAGGGTTACGTTCGTCACATCGGCCTGTCCGAGGTGGGCGCGGAGACGATCCGCAGGGCCGCCGCGACGGCTCCGGTCTCGGACCTCCAGATCGAGTACTCGCTCATCTCGCGCGGCATCGAGGAGTCGATCCTGACCACCACCCGCGAGCTGGGCATCGGCATCACGGCGTACGGCGTGCTGTCCCGCGGACTGATCTCGGGCCACTTCACGCGCGACCGCGAGCTCGGCGCGGGCGACTTCCGCGCCTTCAGCCCGCGCTTCCAGGGTGAGAACCTCCAGCACAACCTGGACCTCGTCGACCAGCTGCGCAAGATCGCCGAGCAGAAGGGCGCGAGTGTCGCGCAGATCGCGATCGCCTGGGTGCTCAGCCGGGGCGAGGACATCGTGCCGTTGGTCGGCGCCCGCCGCCGGGACCGCCTCACCGAGGCCCTCGGCGCCCTCGATGTCGCTCTGGACGCCGCCGACCTCGCCGCCATCGAGGAGGCCGTGCCCGCCGGCGCCGCGGCCGGCGACCGTTACCCGGCAGCCCAGATGGCACACCTCGACAGCGAGCACTGATCGACGGCCGGGTAACTTCATAGCCATGGCCGCCGAGACCCTGACCCCCGAGCGCATCCTCGCCGCGACCGAGGACGTGCTGCGCAGGCACGGTCCCGCGAAGGCGACCGTCGTCGACGTGGCCCGCGCGCTCGGGGTCAGCCACGGCTCGGTGTACCGGCACTTCCGTACGAAGGCGGAGCTGCGCGGCGCGGTCACCAAGCGCTGGCTGGACCGCACGACGGCGCGGCTCGCCGAGGTGGTCGCGGCCGAGGAGCCGCCGGCCGCCAAGCTGCGCCACTGGCTGTCGACCCTCTTCGACGCCAAGCGCCACAAGGCGGGTGACGACCCGGAGCTGTTCGCCACGTACTCCGTCCTCACGGACGAGCAGGGCGGCGTGGTGGACGCCCACATCGCCGAACTCACGACGCAGCTGACCGCGATCCTGCAACAGGGCGTGGACGCGGGCGAGTTCGAGGCGGCCGACCTTCCGTCGACGGCCCGCGCCGTCTTCGAGGCCACGGCCCACTTCCACGACCCGGTGTACGCGCCGGAGTGGTCGCGCCCGGACGCGCAGGCCGCCTTCGACGCGCTGGTGTCCCTCGTCGTACGCGGGATCGCAACCCGTCGGACAGAGCCTTTCTGACCGAATCGGCATGCGCTCTCGGCCATGCTGTGCGAACGATTCCGGCAACAACCGGAGGACCCGGGTCAAAATGTGCCGCTGCGGAAACGGCGCGTACCAGCGAATACCAGAAGTAACATCCTTGGCCACTGGTTGACTTCGGCCGGGAGCCGCTCTAAAAGCACCTGACCGAATCCGCATTGCTGCCACTGTGATGTTTTCGCGGCCGCTCGTACTCTCCGAAACAGGACGGCAGCACACAGTGCCCGTCCCACGGCTTCCGACCCTACGGAAGTACAGCGCCCCGGTCCCCGGCGCGGTCCCGCATGCTCGAGCGCGACCACGCAGAGGATTCACTTGAACACTCACAGATACGCAAAAGTGCCACCACTGACGCCGGCCCGAAGGCCGGCACCGATGGCGGCACTCACCCCCTCATGGGGGACAGGCGGATTGCCGACTCTGTCAGTCGACCCCGCCCGCATCGACGTCACCGAGGGCCAGTTCGGCCCACACCACCTTTCCGGTGGGCGTCGGCAACACACCGACGGCGGACGCGTGGACCGAGACCAGGAACAGGCCCCGGCCTCCTGTCTCAAGAAAGTCCGGCGGCTCCGTGGGGATGACCACGGCCTCCGGGGACGTGTCCGCCACCTCGAGGCGGACACCGTCGGCGGTACGACTGATGGCGAACTCGAAGGTGCTGTCGTCGCAGTGCCGCACATTGCTGCACAGCTCCGTCGCCACGAACGAGGTGTCGTACACCAGCTTGTGCAGACCCCAGCACCGCAGGCGGGCACCGATGATCCGGCGAATCTGCTCCAGGCGGTGCGGGCTGTACTCCATACGGATCGAGCACGGCTGATCGAGCAAGTCGATCACATCGATCTCGTCCGTCGACTGGTCCTGCATTACCCCTCCGGGGGTCCCATGGCAGTGAACTCGCTTGTGGACAAAGGGCGTTGCTATGCCATCTTGGCTCCGAAACTATGCCTTAGGCAAGTATTACGCACGAGTCACCATACTGATGGGGTGGGCAGGCATATGACAGTTGTGTGGCCTGAAGGTGCGGGACATCATGTGCCCATGCCCCAGAGCGAGATGCCCACCATGCGCAGTCGTCGCCTCGGAGCCGAGCTGCGACGCCTGCGCTCCGAAGCCGGTCTGAAGGTCAACGACGCCGCACTGGCTCTCGAATGCGGCCAACCCAAGATCAGCCAGATCGAGACGGGCAAACGAGGCATCCGTCAGCTCGACCTGACGACCCTGCTCAACCTGTACCGAGTCGACGACGACCGGCAGCGCACCAACCTCAAGCGCCTGGCCCGCGACATCCACAAGGTGGACTGGTGGTCGGGTCAGGGGCCGCTGCTGAGCGACGACTTGCGCGACTACCTCACCCTTGAGGCTGATTCCTCGCTCGTGCGTTCCTTTGAGCCTTCGGTACTGCCAGGCCTTTTGCAGACAGAGGCATATATGCGCGAGATATTCACCGTGGGTGCTGAGGAGGCTCGCGTCGAACCCCTTGTGGAGACCCGAATGAGGCGCAAGAATCTGCTCGACGGACCCGCGGAATTCCGCCTGAGAGTGGTCATCGACACGCCCGCGCTGCACCGCATCCCGGGGCCGCGGGCATTGATCCGTCAGCAGTTCGAATACCTGATGGAAACAGGTGAGTTGCCCAATGTCACCATTCAGGTGCTGCCATTGGACATAACCTTGCCTCTGGCGCAGTACGCTCCCTACACGCTCTTCACGATGCGCGGCGAACCGCCCGTCCAAGTCGCGTGGCTGGAGCACATGACCGGCGGCACGCTCCTGGAGCAGCGCCCCGACGTAGACATCTACGCAAAGGCATGGGACGACCTGACGGCTGCCGCGCTGTCCCCTGCGCAGTCCCGCCGGTACATCAGTGACCGAATCAAGCAAGAAAGCGGGTCGTGATGCCCCCCACCTCCGCCCCCACCGCCTCGCTCGTCGAAGTCGGGTCAGCGGTATGGCGAAAGAGCACGTTCAGTGGCGCGTCCAATGGATGCGTCGAGCACGCCCGACTCACATCGGAACGGCGTGCAATCCGCGACACGAAGAACCGTGAGTTCGGCGTTGTCGTTTTCGATTCATCTTCGTGGCACGCATTTGTTTCAAGCATCAACTCCGGGGTCCTTCCGCTATGAGCATGAGCACCACGGACAGTATTTCTTTCGGCCTCGACCTGGAGAAAGAGAAAGAAAGGCTCTACGCGCTCGACATCTCCGAGGCCCGTTGGCTGAGCGCCCCGGGTGAGCCCGCCCGGGGCGGCCCTGTGGAAGTCGCCGCGATCGGCGGCGGCGCGGTCGCCCTGCGCAATCCGGCCGACCCCCGAGGGCTCGTCCTGCGCTTCACCGCCCACGAATGGGAGGCGTTCAAACTCGGGGCGCTGCACGGCGAGTTCGACTGAGCGCCCGCCCGTACATACGCCGGCAGGCCCCGGCCCACCACGGAAAAGGTGGGCCGGGGCCTGCCGGCGTATCTGCGCGAGGAGTCGGTCAGCAGCCGACCAGGCGGCTGGCCAGGTAGCCCTCGATCTGGTCGAGGGAGACGCGCTCCTGCTTCATGGTGTCGCGCTCGCGCACGGTCACCGCGTTGTCCTCAAGGGTGTCGAAGTCGACGGTGACGCAGAACGGCGTGCCGATCTCGTCCTGGCGACGGTAGCGACGGCCGATGGCGCCGGCGTCGTCGAAGTCGATGTTCCAGTTCTGCCGCAGCGCCTGCGCGAGACCCTTGGCCTTCGGGGACAGCTCCGGGTTGCGGGACAGCGGGAGGACCGCGACCTTCACCGGCGCGAGGCGGTGGTCGAAGCGCATGACGGTGCGCTTCTCCATCTTGCCCTTGGCGTTGGGCGCCTCGTCCTCGACGTACGCGTCCAGCATGAACGCGAGCATCGCGCGGCCGACACCGGCCGCGGGCTCGATGACGTACGGCGTGTAGCGCTCGCCCTTCTCCTGGTCGAAGTAGGAGAGGTCCTGGCCGGAGGCCTTGGAGTGGGCGGAGAGGTCGTAGTCGGTGCGGTTGGCGACGCCCTCGAGCTCGCCCCACTCGCTGCCGCCGAACTGGAAGCGGTACTCGATGTCGGCGGTGCGCTTCGAGTAGTGGGAGAGCTTCTCCTTCGGGTGCTCGAACCAGCGCATGTTCTCCTCGCGCATGCCGAGGCCCGTGTACCAGTTCCAGCGCTGCTGCATCCAGTACTCCTGCCACTCCTCGTCCTCACCCGGCTTGACGAAGAACTCCATCTCCATCTGCTCGAACTCGCGGGTGCGGAAGATGAAGTTGCCGGGCGTGATCTCGTTGCGGAACGACTTGCCCATCTGGCCGATGCCGAACGGCGGCTTGCGGCGCGAAGTCGTCTGCACCTGGCTGAAGTTGGTGAAGATGCCCTGCGCGGTCTCGGGGCGCAGGTAGGCGACGGAGCCGCTGTCCTGCGTCGGGCCGAGGTGCGTGGAGAGCAGACCCGAGAACTGCTTGGGCTCGGTGAACGTGCCCTTGTTTCCGCAGTTCGGGCAGCTGAGGTCGGCGAGACCGTTCTCGGGGAGACGGCCCTTCTTCGCCTCGTACGCCTCCTCCAGGTGGTCCGCGCGGAACCGCTTGTGGCAGGAGGTGCACTCGGTGAGCGGGTCGGTGAACGTGGCGACGTGGCCGGAGGCCTGCCAGACCTCGGTCGCCAGGATCACCGACGAGTCGAGACCGACGACGTCCTCGCGCGAGGTGACCATGTAGCGCCACCACTGGCGCTTGAGGTTCTCCTTCAGCTCCACGCCCAGCGGTCCGTAGTCCCAGGCGGCACGCTGACCGCCGTAGATCTCGCTGCAGGGGTAGACGAAGCCACGGCGCTTGCTGAGGCTGACGATGGTGTCGATCTTGTCGGCGGCCACGGTGCTCTCTTCATTACGACGACGGTGAGTGCGCTGGATACGCACTCCGGGAGCGAATGCTTCAGGTTACCGGCGGGCCCACCCCACGAACCAAATCGGTTCTCGGTACAGAGCAGGACGAAGGCCTTGTTGACAATCGTTTCCAGTTTTGTTGAAAATGACTGTCATGAACGTACGACGATCCCGCCGCCTCATACCCGTCGCCGCCGCAGCCCTCGGCCTCACCGCGCTGACCGCGTGCTCCACCTCCTCGGCCGAGGACAAGAGCGACGGCAAGCTGAGCGTGGTCGCGTCGTTCTATCCGATGCAGTACCTCGCCGAACAGATCGGCGGTGACCACGTCGACGTCACCAGCCTGACCGAGCCCGGCCAGGAGCCCCACGACCTGGAGGTCAGCGCCAAGCAGCGCGCCCAGCTCGAGGAGTCCGACGCCGCCGTCTACCTGAAGGGCCTGCAGCCCTCCGTGGACGAGGCCATCGACCAGTCCGAGATCAAGACCAAGGTCGACGCCGGCACCCTGACCTCCCTGGAGAAGCACGGCACCAAGGTCGACGGTCACGACCACGGGCACGGGGAGCACACCCACGACGAGGACGCGGCCGACCCGCACATCTGGCTCGACCCGGTGAAGTACTCCGAGGTCGCCGAGGGCGTCGGCAAGGCGCTCGAAAAGGCCGACCCGGACCACGCGGCCGACTACAAGAAGAACACCGAGGCCCTGGTCGGCAAGCTCGACGAGCTGAACACCACGTACGAGAAGGGCCTCAAGGACACCAAGACCTCGACCTTCATCACGACGCACGCCGCCTTCGGCTACCTCGCCGAGCGCTACGGCCTCACCGAGGAGGCCATCAACGGCCTGGACCCGGAGAGCGAGCCCAGCGCCGCCCGCGTCAAGGAGCTCCAGAAGACGGCGAAGGCCGACGGGGTGGGCACGGTCTTCTACGAGACGCTCGTCAGCGACAAGACGGCCAAGACCCTCGCGGGTGACGCGAAGCTCAAGACCGATGTGCTCGACCCGATCGAGGGCATCACGAAGAAGTCCAAGGGCGACGACTACATCTCGGTCATGGAGTCGAACCTGGCCGCCCTGCAGAAGGCACTGGGCACCAAGTGACCAAAAAGGAGGGCGACATGGACGAACGGGAAGCCGTCATATCCCTGAGCAAGGTCACGGCCGAGCTCGGCGGACGTCCCGTGCTGCGCGGCATCGACCTGACCGTGCACCGCGGTGAGGTCGTCGCCCTGCTCGGTGCGAACGGGTCGGGCAAGTCCACCGCCGTCCGCAGCGTGATCGGCCAGGTCCCGACGACCGGCGGCGAGATCGACATCTTCGGCACGCCCCGGCGCCGCTTCAAGGACTGGGCGCGCGTGGGCTACGTACCCCAGCGCACGACGGCCGCGGGCGGCGTGCCCGCGACGGTGTCCGAGGTCGTCTCCTCGGGCCGTCTCTCGCGCGCGAGGTTCGGCGTCCTGCGCAAGGCCGACCGGGACGCGGTGACCCGCGCCCTCGAACTCGTCGGGATGGCGGACCGCGCGAAGGACTCCGTGGACGCCCTCTCCGGAGGCCAGCACCAGCGCGTGCTCATCGCGCGCGCCCTGGCCGCCGAACCCGAGCTGCTGATCATGGACGAGCCGATGGCGGGCGTCGACCTGGCCAGTCAGGAGATCCTCGCGGCGACGCTGCGCACGCAGGTCGCGGCCGGCGCGTCCGTCCTGCTCGTGCTGCACGAACTCGGCCCCCTTGAGCCGCTGATCGACCGCGCGGTCGTCCTGCGCGACGGCTGCGTGCTGCACGACGGACCGCCCCCGAAGGCCGTCGGCCAGCACGCCCTGCCCGGCCACGACCACGTGCACCCGCACACCCCCGTGGATGCCGAACCGATCCGCACAGGACTGCTGAGCTGACTGACATGGAACTCCTCTCCTACGACTTCATGCGGCGGGCGCTGCTCGCCGCCGTCCTCGTCGGCATCACGGCCCCGGCCGTCGGCATCTACCTCGTGCAGCGCCGCCAGGCCCTGATGGGCGACGGCATCGGCCACGTCGCGATGACCGGCGTCGGCCTCGGCTTCCTGCTCTCCACCTCGCCGGTGTGGATGGCGACGCTGGTCTCGGTCCTGGGCGCCGTGATCATGGAGCTGATCCGCTGGTACGGGAAGACGCGCGGCGACATCGCGCTCGCGATGCTCTTCTACGGAGGCATGGCGGGCGGCGTCATGTTCATCAACCTCGCGCCCGGCGGCTCGAACGCCAACCTGAACTCGTATCTCTTCGGCTCGCTCTCGACGGTGTCCGAGAGCGACGTCCTCGCCATCTGCCTGCTCGCGGCCTTCGTGGTGCTGGTGACGGTGGGCCTGCGCCGGCAGCTGTTCGCGGTGAGCCAGGACGAGGAGTTCGCGCGGGTCACGGGGCTTCCGGTGCGCGCCCTGAACCTGCTGATCGCGGTCACGGCGGCGGTCACGGTGACCGTCGCGATGCGCGTGGTGGGCCTGCTGCTCGTCTCGGCCCTGATGGTGGTCCCGGTCGCGGCGGCCCAGCAGCTGACCCGCAGCTTCAAGGCGACGTTCGTGATCGCGGTGGCCCTCGGCGTCGCGGTGACGCTCGGCGGCACCGCCACGTCGTACTACCAGGACGTGCCGCCCGGCGCGACGATCGTGCTGCTCACCATCGCCGCCTTCATCGTCCTCGCGCTGCTCGCGAAGCCGCTCGCCCGGCGCAGGGCGCGATCCGTGCCGACGGCCTCCGAGTGCCCGATCCCGGAGCAGGCCACGACTCCCTCGCTTCAGGGATGACCCGTGCACAGCGCCGCCTGGCACAATGGCGGCGGTACGTACGTGGCAGGGATGTGAGGAGGAACCCGTGGCAGCCCCGGTTCGAGGCAGGTCGACCCGCCAGCGCGCGGCCGTGGCGGCGGCGCTCGACGAGGTGGACGAGTTCCGTAGCGCCCAGGAGCTGCACGATGTCCTCAAGCACAAGGGCGACTCGGTCGGGCTGACCACGGTCTACCGCACGCTGCAGTCCCTCGCCGACGCGGGCGAGGTCGACGTGCTGCGCACGTCCGAGGGCGAGGCGGTGTACCGGCGGTGCTCCACGGGCGACCATCACCACCACCTGGTCTGCCGCGTCTGCGGCAAGGCCGTGGAGGTGGAGGGCCCGGCGGTGGAGAAGTGGGCCGAGGCGATCGCCTCCGAGCACGGCTACGTCAACGTGGCCCACACGGTGGAAATCTTCGGCACGTGCGCGGAGTGCGCAAAGTAACCCCTGCGGACAACGGCGTTGCGGCCTCGGGGCTCCGCCCCGGACCCCGCTGCTCAATCGCCGCAGGGGCTTGATGTGTCTACTTCCGTACCTCGTTCGGGATCGCCCCGCCGAACCGCCGGTCGCGGGAGGCGTACTCCACACACGCCCGCCACAGGTCGCGGCGGTCGAAGTCCGGCCACAGGACGTCCTGGAAGACCATCTCGGCGTACGCGCTCTGCCACAGCAGGTAGTTGGACGTGCGCTGCTCGCCGCTGGGGCGCAGGAACAGGTCCACGTCGGGCATGTCCGCGTAGTACAGGTACTTGGCGAAGGTCTTCTCGCTGACCTTGGACGGGTCGAGGCGGCCCGCCTTCACGTCCTCGGCGAGCGCCTGCGCGGCGTCGGCGATCTCGGCGCGGCCGCCGTAGTTCATGCAGAAGTACAAGGTCAGCTTGTCGTTGTCCTTGGTCTGCTCCTGGGAGATCTCCAGCTCCTTGGCGACCGACTTCCACAGCTTGGGCATGCGGCCCACCCAGCGCACCCGGACGCCGAGTTCGTCGAGCTGGTCGCGGGTCCTGCGGATGAAGTCCCGGTTGAAGTTCATGAGGAAGCGGACCTCGTCGGGCGAGCGCTTCCAGTTCTCGGTGGAGAAGGCGTAGAGCGAGATCGCGCCGACGCCCATCTCGATGGCGCCCTGGAGGACGTCGAGCACACGCTCGGCGCCGACCTTGTGGCCCTCCGTGCGCGGCAGTCCGCGGTCCTTGGCCCAGCGGCCGTTGCCGTCCATGACGATCGCCACGTGCTGGGGCACCAGCTCGCCGGGAATCTTCGGCGGCCGTGCGCCCGACGGGTGCGGTTCGGGCGTCGTGTACTCACGGCGGTTCCGTCCGAGGATTCCGCGACGTGCCATCTTCCGGGCCTCTCCCCTAGCTCAGTGCCAGCTCTCGCTAGCTTTTCTCTACGTAACGCAGAGAGCGCAGTCCGCGCTCCAGGTGCCAGTGCAGGTACGCCGACACCAGTCCGCTGCCCTCCCGTACGAACCGTGCCTCGCACGTGTCCGCCGTCTCCCAGTCTCCCGTGAGCAGCGCACCGAGCAGGACGAGGGCCTGCGGTGAGGGTACGACGCTGCCCGGTACCCGGCAGTCGACGCAAACCGAGCCGCCCGCCCCGACGGAGAAGAACCGGTTGGGACCGGGCATTCCGCACTTCGCGCAGTCGCCGAAGCTGGGCGCATAGCCGTTGACCGCGAGCGAGCGGAGCAGGAACGCGTCGAGGACGAGCCCCGGCGCGTGCTCCCCGCGCGCGAGTGTGCGCAGCCCGCCGACGAGGAGCAGGTACTGCTGCACGGCGGGTTCGCCCTCGTGGTCGGTGAACCGTTCCGCCGTCTCCAGCATGGCCGTACCGGCGGTGTACCGGGAGTAGTCGGTGACGATGCCGCCGCCGTACGGGGCGATGGTCTCGCTCTGTGTGCAGAGCGGGAGCCCGCGCCCGATCAACTCGCTGCCGCGCGCGAAGAACTGCACGTCGACGTGGGAGAAGGGTTCGAGCCGGGCGCCGAACTTGGACTTGGTGCGCCGCACACCGCGCGCGACGGCGCGCACGCGCCCGTGGTTGCGGGTGAGGAACGTGATGATGCGGTCCGCTTCACCCAGCTTCTGGGTGCGCAGCACGATGCCGTCGTCGCGGATCAGACTCATGTCCTCATTCTCCCTTACGCGCGGAGGCCGTCTGCGGGAAAGGGGGCAGCGGCGTCCCCGGATCCGCCAGCCACGCGCGGCCCCGCGCCCGGACCGTGTCGCTCAGGCCCGCGCTCAGGTCCGCCACTGTGACGGCCCGCAGCGACTCCCGCCAGGCCCGGTCCGCGTCGTACATGACCTGCGCCACTGCGCACGGGCCCGTGCACCGCTCGGGCGGGATCGCGCAGGCGCCGCGCTGCCGGATCTCGCCGCAGACGAAGGCGGGCGCGGAGCCCTCGACCGCCTCGACGACGTCGAGCACGGTGATGTCCTTGGGGTCACGGGCGAGCCGGAAGCCGCCGCGCGGCCCGGATGTGGCGGTGAGCACACCGGCGGCGGCGAGGGACTTGAGGTGCTTGGCGAGGTACGCCTCGGGCAGTCCGTAGTACCCGGCGAGCGTGGAGCGGCGGACGGCGGCACCGGGCGGCGCCTGCACGAGGAGCACGCAGCAGTGCACGCCCCACTCGACGCCCTGCGACAACTTCATGGCACCCGAGGCTACCTTTCCGTGCACTTGATGGACATTCAATGTCGATGATATCGATGGGGTCCATGGCAGAGACCCGGCTCGACACCGACCCGCCGCGGACCGGTGCCGCGGAGCCCTCCCCCGCCGACCGGCGCATGCTCGCGGTCGCCCTGACCGCCACCTTCATGGGCAGCTTCGACCTCTTCGTCGTCAACGTCGCCACCGAGGCGCTCCGCGCGGACCTGCGGGCGAGCGACGCGGCGCTCGAACTCGTCGTGTCCGGTTACGCGTTCGCGTACGCGGCGGGGCTGATCACGGGCGGCCGGCTCGGGGACCGGTTCGGTTACCGGCGGACGTTCGTGGCGGGCATGGTGGCGTTCACGGTGACGTCGCTGCTGTGCGGAGTCGCGCAGGGTGCGGGGCAGTTGGTGGTGGCGCGGATGGCGCAGGGCCTGTCGGCGGCGGTGATGGTGCCGCAGGTGCTGTCGCTGGTCACGGCCCGGTTCCCGGCGGCGCACCGGGGCCGGGCCACCGGGTGGAACGGCGCGACGGCGGGCCTCGGGTCGATCGCCGGGCAGCTCGTCGGCGGGGTGCTGCTCCAGGCGGGCGTGCTCGGGCTCGGCTGGCGCGCGGTGTTCCTCGTGAACGTCCCGGTGGGGGTGGTGGCCTCGGTCGCCGCGTGGCGGATGCTGCCGTCGCGCCTCGCCGGGCCCCGGCACCGGTTCGACGTGCTCGGCGCGCTCGGGGTCACCGCGACACTGGCCCTGCTCCTGGTCCCGCTGGCGCTCGGGCGTGACGAGGGGTGGCCGGTGTGGACGTGGGTGTGCCTGGCGGCGGCCGCCCCCGTGGCGTGGGCGACGTGGCGGTGGCAGCGGGCGCTGCGGGCGCGCGGCGGGGAACCGGTCCTCAACCCCGCCCTCTTCCGCAACCGCCCATATCTGACCCTGGTCGTGGCGCTCGGCGCCTTCCAGCTCTACTTCGGCGCCTACATGTTCACGCTCGCGCTGCTGCTCCAGGCGGGCCTGGGCGCGAGCCCGCTCACGGCCGGCGCGGTGTTCGTGCCGCAGGCGGTCATGTTCACCGCGGGTTCGCTGCTGAGCGGGCGGCTCACGGCCCGGTACGGGGTGCGGTGGCCGGTGGCGGGCGGGGCGATGGTGGTGGCGGGCCTGACCCTGGCCGCGATCCAGCTCACCTCCGCCGGGACGCTCGCCCCCTGGGCCCTGACCCCGGCCCTCCTCCTGAACGGCCTCGGCAACGGGCTGCTGATGCCGCCGATCATCGGCGCCGCCCTGTCCCGCGTGACGCCCGGCACGGCGGGCGCGGCGTCCGGGATGCTCAACACGGTGCAGCAGGCCGCGAGCGCGCTCGGCGTCGCGCTGCTCGGCATGCTGTTCTTCGCGGTGTCCGGGCCCGGCCTGCGGGACGCGCAGGCCGGGATGACGGCCGTGTCGGCGGTGTTCGCGGCGCTCGTCGCCGTCGCCGCGGCCCTGATGTGGGCCACCCGCAAGCCCTAGGGCACCTCGCCCCGGCTCCTCCTGTTCTCGTACGCCGTCGCGGCCCGCACCCGCTCCGTCGTCGTCGCCACCCGCAGCACGTCCGGCGGACAGTCCCACTCCCGGCCGCCCCCGAAGGGCCTCAGTTGTACGTACGGCCCCTCGTGCCCCATCACCCGTCCCACCTGACCCGTGCTCGTGTCGACCGCGTACGAACCGATCGGCGGTTTCATGGCGTCGCGCTCCTGTCGTCCGAACCTGCGAGGAGTACCGCGGCGAGCCGGGCCGCCGCGTCAACCGAACAACGCCCCAATTCCACCAAGGGACACGGGGCACTCCGTGCGATTGACCCCGGATCGAGGCCGAGCGACGGCAGCGCAATTCCCGCTCCGGCGAGTGCGGCCCGCAATGTCTCCACCATTTCCTCAGCCTCCTCCACGCACAGCGCGGCGTGCTTCGATTGTCCCGTCACGTGGCTCCCCTGCCTGATTCGATTTCACGCTTTGCGTCCCCACGGTGACCTGGTGTCCCTACAGTGGGGAGGGGTCTGTGCACTACAACTAACGTGCTTGACTTGGGGGTTGGCCATGGCCAAGGGTTCGCGCCAGGCGGCGTGGGAGTTCTTCGGGGTGGAGCTGAGGCGGCGCCGCGAGGACGCGGGGCTGACCCAAGTGGAGTTGGGGATACGGGTATTCGTTTCGGGTGGGTACATCGGCCAATTCGAACAGGCAATTCGCAAGCCGCAGTTGGATGTAGCCCAGAGGATTGATGAGGCGCTGCAAACCGACGGTATTTTCGAGCGGATGTGGCGCAGCCTGATTCGCGACCAGCGGTACGCGGACTACTTCGCGCACGTTGCGGACCTGGAACGGTCGGCTACCAAGGTTTGTGATTACGCCCCGGCCGTCGTGCCGGGGCTCTTGCAGACGCCCGCCTACGCGCGGGCGATCTACTTCGCCAGCAACCCGCTCGCCGCGGAGGGGTACGTCGAGGAGATGGTCCAGGCGCGCATGGACCGTGCGGAGATACTGGCGGACGCTGCACGCCCGGTGTATTGGGCGATTCTGCACGAGGCCGTACTACGCGTTCCGGTGGGCGGTCCGGCCACGATGTCCCAGCAATTGGCCGCCCTCGCCGGCGCGGTTCGCTCCCGCAGGGCGATGATCCACGTGCTGCCGTTCTCCGCGGGGGCCCACCCCGCCATGGGGAAGATGATGACGCTCATGGAGTTCGAGGACGCCCCGCCTGCCGTCTATACAGAGGGCGTGTTGACGGGGACCCTGCTGGACGATCCAGCCGCCGTGAAGCGCACGCAAGCGCACTACGATCTGCTCAGGGCCGCCGTGCTACCACTGGAGGCGTCCCTCACCCTGATCGATTCGGCGGCAAGGGGCTTCGAAGAATGTGCGCGTACGAATTGAGCAATGCCCGCTGGCGCAAGAGCAGTTACAGCGGCGGTGACGGCGGCGAGTCATGCGTCGAGGTCGCCTACGACTTCGACGGCGCCGCCCGCTGGCGCAAGTCCACACACAGCAACGGCGAGGGCGGCAACTGCCTCGAAGTCGCCGACGGGGTACCCGGCGTCGTACCCGTCCGGGACTCCAAGGTCGTCGACGGGGACGTCCTCGTCATCGGTGCCCGTGCGTGGGGCGCGTTCGTGGCTGGGGCCAAATCGGGGGCGTGAGCGGCGCCTCCGTCTGTTCGCACAGGACCAGCGCAACGTCGTCCGTCAGTGGCGCGCCCACGTGCGCCACGACATCGGCGTAGAGCGCGTCGAGCGCCTCGTCCGGCAGGAGCGGAGCGAGAACGCTCTCGGCGCGGTCCGCCAGCGGGTAGTCCGCGCCGGAGGCGTCCCGCGCCTCGGTCAGGCCGTCGGTGTAGAAGAGGACGCGGTCGCCGGGCTGCACCCAGAAGAGGCGCTGGACGGGGTCAGGGGCGAGCCCGAGCGGCGTGGAGGTCTCGGTCGGTTCGAGGAACTTCACCACGCCGCCGATCCTGAGCGGCGCCGGATGGCCGCAGTTGACCATGCGTACCTCGCCGGGGCCGAACTCGGCGAACACCGCGGTCACGAAGTCCTCGGGCCCGAGGTGCGGGGCGACGGCCTCGTCCAGCCCGCGGACCAGGTCCGACAACAAGGGGACCGTGTACGCGAGGTCCCGGAACGCCCCGACGGCCGCGGCCGAAACCCGTACCGCCTCCAGGCCGTGCCCGCGTACGTCGCCGACGAAGACCCGCGGGCCGAACGGCGTGTGCACGATGTCGTACACGTCCCCGCCCAGCGAGGACTCCCGCACCGGACAGTGGTGTCTCGTGCACACGTCGATGCCGCCGATCCGGGTGGACACGGGGCGCAGGATCGCGGCCTGGGCGACGCGGGCCGCCTCCGTGGCCCGGGCGAGGGCCGCCGCGCTCGCGGCGCCGCGCGCGGCGGTCCGGACGGCCGCGGCGCCGACGACGAGGAGCGCCCCGCAGGCGAGGGCGCACGGCACGGAGTCCATGACCCCCTCCAGGACACCGAGGGCGGCCAGCGCGGAACCTGCCGCCAGCGACACCGGCAGGCGCCACCGTGCTCCCTGTTCCCGCATCGTCATGCGCGGGCCTCCCGCCTGTCGGTCCCCGCGATGGCGAAGGGCTCACTATGGGTCAGGGCCCTTGGCCGTACGGGATGTTGTGCGGATTTCGGCTGTTGGTGAGCGGGTGTGACACGCCCCGTCCGGTATATGCCCGCGTCATCGTTCATCGACCGGGAAAAGCGCTCAGCTTGTGGCATCCGCCGGGCTGTCGTGCCGGGCGGGTGCAGACTGCCGAACGGCCGGGCACAGGGGCACGAAGAGGGACGGTGGAGCCATGGCGACGAGGCAGACGCTGCCTGCCGAGACCACCAGTTTTGTGGGCCGCATCCATGAACTCGCGGCGATCCACACCCTGCTGGGGAAACATCGGCTGGTGACGCTGACCGGCGTGGGCGGCGTCGGCAAGTCGCGGCTCGCGCTGCGGACCGCCGAGCGGGTCGCGCCCTGGCTCGCGGACGGCGCCCGCTTCGTACCGCTCGCGCCGCTGCGGGAACCCGCGCTGCTGTGGCACGTCCTGCTGGAGGAGCTGGGCCTCGCCGACCCGTCGCCGCGCACCCCGGAGACGGTGATCACCGAGTGGCTGGCCGACAAGGAGCTGCTGCTGGTGCTCGACTCCTGCGAGCACCTCTCCCTGCCGTGCGCCCGCCTCGTGGCCAAGCTGCTCAAAGCCGGCTCCGGCCTGCGGATCCTCGCGACGAGCCGGCAGCCGCTCGACGTGGACACCGAGCGGTTGTTCGCGGTGTCGCCGCTGCCGGTGCCCGGGCCGCCGCGCTCCCCCGGCGGCCCGGTGGCGTGCGTGCCCGGCGACGCGGTCGAGCTGTTCGCCGAGCGCGCCGCCGCCAGGATTCCCGGATTCGCGCTCACCGACGGCGAGCACGCCGCCGCGGCCGCCGTCTGCCGCCGCCTCGACGGAATCCCGCTGGCCGTTGAGCTGGCCGCCGCCCACCTCGCCGAGCTGCCCCGGCATTCGGTGGAGCAACTGAACGAGCGGCTCCGGCACCGCTTCGAGGCGCTGGACGAGCCGCCCGGCGCGGGTCGCGGTGCTGCCCTCCCCCGGCACCGCACCCTGCGCACCACCATCGGCTGGAGCCACGAACTGTGCACTCCGCTGGAGCGGCTGCTGTGGGCCCGGCTCTCCGTCTTCACCGGCGGCTTCGACCTGGCGGGCGCGCGGGCGGTGGGCGGCGACGGGCCGCTGCCCACGGACGAGGTGGCCTCGGTGCTCGACGGTCTCGTGGCCAAGTCGCTCGTGCTGCGGCTGCCGGACGGCCGCTACGGCATGCTCGACACCGTCGCCGAGTACGGCGTGCGGTGGCTGTCCGAGCTGGACGAGGAGCACGGGGCCCGGCGCAGGCACCGCGACTTCTACCAGGAACTCGCGCGCCGTGCGGACGCCGAGTGGATCGGCCCCGACCAGGTCGACTGGTACCGCCGCCTGGTCGCCGAGCACGCCAACTTCCGTACCGCGCTCGACTTCTGCGTGACCGCGAAGGAGCTCGACGCGGTCCTGGAGATGAGCGGGTCGCTGTGGATGATGTGGTACGCCTTCGGCTTCGCCCGCGAGGGCGCCCTCTACCTGGACGCGGCGCTGGAGCGCTCGGCCGTCGCGGGGCCGGAGCGGACGAAGGCGCTGTGGGCGCGCGCGATGGCGTGCGTGGCGCTCGGCGACCTCGACCGCTGCGCGCGGCTCGCGGCCGAGCTGCGGAACTGCCCCGAGGCTGCCGACGACCCCACCGCGCAGGCCGCGTTCGCCTACGTATGGAGCGCGCCCCTGACGCTCGGCGGGGACCAGCGGCGGGCCGCCGCCGTCCTCGACGCCCCGCCCTGCGGGCCCTTGACGCCGGGCGCGTATCCGGTGGGCTGGTTCATGATGCGGATGTGCCGCGCCTATGTGCACGTCGCCGCGGGCGAGTTCACGGCCTGCGAGAGCGTGGCGGCCGAGATCACCGAGGAGTGCGAGCGGCGCGACGACCGATGGGCGCGCGGCTACGTCGCGTTCGTCCGCGCGCACGCCGCCGTCGGCGCCGGTCGGCTCGCGGAGGCCGCAGCGCACGCGCGGGAGGCCGTCGCGGACAAGGCGCTGCTCCGCGACAGCCTGGGCCTCGCGGCGGCCGTCGACGCCCTGGCCACCGCCGTCACCTGCGCGGGCGAGTCCGCGCACGGCGCCCGACTGCTCGGCATCGCCCAGCGGCTGTGGCAGACGCTCGGCGCCCCGCAGATGGGCGGCGCCGAACTGATGGCCGCCCGCGCCGAGACGGAGCGTCTGAGCCGCGCGGCCATCGGCGACGCCGCGTACGAGAAGGAGTTCACGGAGGGCCTCACCACGGATCCCGACGAGGCGATCGCCTACTGCCTGACGTCCACCGCGACGGACCCCGCCACCGAGGGCTGACGGCCCGGCCGCCGGGCTTCGAGCGCCGCGTGGACCACCGCGAGGACGGCCACCGCCCCGAGCACCGCGGCCGTCGGCGCCGCCCTCGACACGAGCGTGATGACGTACGGCGTGAACATCCCGACGTACGCCGCCGTCCAGAACCGGGCCGTCCAGCCCGCCAGTTGGTGCGGCGGCGCCAGCGCCACCGTGCGGGTCAGCCCGTACGTGAGGGTCAGCCCGTAGCCCGCGCCGAGTATCGCCGCGGCCGGCAGCACCAGGGGCGCGCTGCCCGTACCCGCCGCGACGGCGGCCACCGCCGCGCCCACCGCGACCGTGACAAGCCCCGGCGTCGCCGTCATGACGGCGCGCCGCGCCGTCAGCAGCCCGACGCCGGGGACCACGGCCGTCGCGACACCCGTGAAGATCAGGCCCGTGTGCAGGCTGCCGGGCAGCGTGACGAAACCGATCGTGGGCGCGGTGAAGATCCACGGGGCGACCGAGAGGACCTGGCGGCGGAAGGCGCGGGTGGGGTGCGGCGCGTCCTGGGCGGGCGCCGCGGCCCGGCGCCCGGCATGCGTCTCCGGCTCCCGCACGGCGAGCACCCCCGCCACGAGACCGAGCACGACGTGCGGGACGTACGCCGTCACCATCGGCCAGGGCGCCCACTCGGCGATGAGGGCCGCGCCGAGGCCGCCCGTGGCGAAGCCCGCCGAGACGAAGAGGCCCGAGCGGCGCGGCGAACCGGAGAGCTCCTTGATCCACGCGCTGCCCGCCGCGAGCAGCGCGCCCGCGCTGACGCCCGTGAGGAAGCGGCCGGGCAGCAGCAGCCAGGTCGCCCAGAGCCCGCCCGCCATGAGCAGGAGCGTGGAGAGGACGTTCAGGGCGAGCGCCGCGAGCGCCACCGACCGCCGGCCCCTGCGGTCCGCCATCGGGCCCGCCACGAGCAGCGCCGGGATGAGCCCCACCACGTACACGGCGAACAGGCCCGTGACCGTCGACTCGGTCAGGCCGAGATGGCTGCGGTAGGCGCCGAGCAGCGCCGAGAACTGGTTGGCGCTCCAGCCGGACGCCAGCATGATCCAGGCGGCCCGGCCGCCGTGGACCGGATCCTTGGCGGCGGCGGGCACGGTCGGCGGGGAGGTCACGGGACGGGTCATGCCACCAGTGGTACGGGCCCGGCCGCCGCACGCGCACCGCGCGTTCATGAATCGTGAACGGCGCGTGCCGCTCGCCCCCGGACCGGCCTACGCTGGACGTATGGCGCTTGACCTGCGGCTTCTGTCGTCGTTCCTGGCGGTCGTCGAAGAAGGGCACTTCGGGCGGGCCGCCGGGCGGCTCTTCCTGTCGCCGCCCGCCGTCACCCAGCACGTGCGGCGTCTGGAGAGCGAGGTCGGCGCGCGGCTCCTCGACCGGACGGCGACGCCCGTCGTGCCGACCGCCGCCGGGGTGCGCCTGGCCGGGCACGCGCGCGTCCTGCTCGCCGCCGCGAACGCCGCGCTCGACGACGTCGCCGAAGTCACGGCCCGGGAACCGGACGAGGGCCGGCCGCTGCGGGTGGGGATCATGGGGCACGGCTCGGCCGAGCTGACCCCGGCCGCCATCAACGCCTACCGCAGGGCCCGCCCCGACGTCCGGGTCGAGATCAGGCAGCTGAACTTCACCGAGCACGTGACCGCGCTCCTGGAGGACCGGGTCGACGTCGCGTTCGTACGGCCGAGCCCGGACGACGAGCGGGTCGTCGCCGATGTGCTCACCACGGAGCAGCGGATCGTCGTGGTGCCCGAGCGCTCACCGCTCGCCGACGCCCGCGCGGTCGGCGTCGGCGTCGCGGACATCGCCGAGCTGCCGTTCTTCCGGGTGCCCCGGCACACCCCGCACACCTTCACCGACTACCTGTACTTCGACGACCGGGCGCGGCGCCGCAGCACCGAGTGCGCGCTCACACCGCAGGAGGTGCTGACGGGCGTCGTGACCGGGCGCTCCGCCGGGTCGGGGCTGCGCTCCTTCGCGCGGTACTACGCGTGGCCGGGTGCGGTGTTCGTACCGGTGCTCGACGCGCCGTGGGAGAGCAGTTACCTCGCGGTGCGGGCGGGCGACGACAACCCGGAGGTCCGCATCTTCCGAGCCCTCGCAACGGCCCTGGCGAAGGACCTGGGCCCAACCATCAACACACGCCCCCTGCCAGGCACTTAGAGCCCCTGCGGCGGCACTTAAAGCCCTTGCGGCGAGCATTCAAAGCCCCTGCGGCAGGCATTCAAAGCCCCTGCGGCGAGCATTCAAAGCCCCGGGAGCGGGCATTCAAAGCCCCTGCGGCAGGCATTCAGAGCCCCAGGAGCGGACATTCAAAGCCCCTGCGGCAGGCATTCAAAGCCCCAGGAGCGGACATTCAAAGCCCCTGCGGCAGGCATTCAAAGCCCCGGGAGCGGGCATTCAAAGCCCCTGCGGCGGGCATTCAGAGCCCCGGGAGCGGACATTCAAAGCCCGGGAGCGGGCATTTACAGCCCCGCCGGCGATTGAGGCGCGGGGTCCGGGGCGGAGCCCCGTGACGTGGGACCGGGACGCGCCGCACCACCGGCCCCCGGCCACACCCCCCGCGGCTCAACCGCCGGAGGCACCTCGCACAGGACCAGCGCCACGTCGTCCCGCAGCGGCCCGCCGGTGTGCCCGGTCACCTCCTCGTACAGCTGGTCGAGGGCCTCCCACGGCTGCGCGCGGGACAGCACGCCGCGGGAGCGTTCCAGCAGCGGGAACTCCCTGCCCTGCGCGTCCCGCGCCTCCACCAGTCCGTCCGTGTAGAGGAGCAGCCGGTCCCCGGACTGCATCCAGCAGCGCGACCGCGTCGGCGCGCAGCCGAGGCCGAGCGGCAGCGAAGGGGTCACCGGAGTCAGGAACTTGGGCTGGGCGCCCATCCGCAGCGGCGGTGGATGCCCGCAGTTGACGAGCCTGACCTCGCCGGGCGCGAACTCGGCGAACAGGGCCGTCACGAAGTCCTCCGGGCCGAGCGCGGGCGCGATGCGGGCGTCGAGGAGCACGGCGAGCTCCGTCAGGTCCGCGGTGACGTAGGCGAGGTCGCGGAACCCGTCGGCCACCGCCGCGTTCACACACACCGCGTCGAGCCCGTGCCCCCGGACGTCCCCGATGAACACCCGCAGCCCGTACGGGGTGTTCGCCACCGCGTAGACATCGCCGCCGACCGTGGCGGAGGCCACCGCGCAGTGGTGACGGGTGTGCACCTCGATGTCGCCGAACCGGCCGTCGACCGGGCGCAGCAGCGCCGCCTGGACCACCTGCGCGACCTCGCCGAGCCGGCGCAGCCGGTCCGCGCGGTCCGCGCTCTCGTGGGCGATACGGACGGTGGTGAGGCCGCCGACGAGCAGGACGAGGTACTCGACCGCGAGCCGCGGCCCCGTGTCGACGTGCCGCACGACGCACGCCGTCACCGCGAGGGCCAGCGTCCAGGCAACCGTGGTGAGCGTGGCCCGCACGCCGAACCGGGCGCAGGCCAGGACGGGGCCGATGAGCAGGACCGCGACGGCGGGGTGCCGGCCGTCGAAGAGGACGGCGAGCGCGGCGCACATGCCGAGCAGGCCTGCGCACAGCGCTCCGACGCCCCACCGCTCCCGGGGTCTCCCTCGACCGCTCAGCCACCTTCGGACCGCTCCCGCCGCGCCCATGCAGGGGCCTCCCGTTCCTTCGCCCCGCCTCGGTGAACGGCCCACTATGGTCCACCGGACAAGTCGCCACGGGCGATTGGCCTCCAACCGACCGCTGCGGACCGGAACTGGTCACTCTGCGTCTCATTCAGTCCGGTATCCCGGGCGGCGCCCGGCGAAGCCGCTCAGCTCGGCGCATCCCGCCGAGTCGGCGCACCGGGCGGAGCAGACTGTGGGCGTGGAAAGTCTGCCCGTCGAAGCCACCCGGTTCATCGGCCGCGAGGCCGAACTCGACTACCTGGAACAGGAGCTGAGGGACCACCGGATGCTCACGCTCACCGGTGTCGGCGGAGTCGGCAAGACCCGGCTCGCCGGGCGCCTGGCCCTGCGCAGCGGCCCGCTCGTGGCCGACGCCGTGTGCTTCGTGCCGCTCTCCCCGCTGGCCGACCCCGACCTGCTGGGCAACGTACTCCTGGAGGAGCTGCGGCTCACCGACAACTCGAACGAGGACGCCACGGACGTCGTCGCGCAGTGGCTCGCCGACAAGCGGATACTGCTCGTCCTCGACACCTGCGAGCACCTGCTCGACGACTGCGCGCGCCTCGTCCGCAAGCTGCTCGACCTCGCGCCGGGGCTGCGCGTCCTCGCGACGAGCAGGCAGCCGCTGGGCCTCGTGGACGAGCACCGGTTCACGGTCGCGCCGCTGCCCGTCACCGCCGAGGGCGACGAGGGGCGGCCCGGCGACGCGGTCGCGCTCTTCGCCGACCGGGCCGCGCTCGCCTTCCCCGACTTCCGGCTCGGGCCCGGCGAGCGGGGCGTCGCCGAGGCCGTCTGCCGGCACCTCGACGGCATCCCCCTGGCGATCGAACTGGCCGCCGCCCGGCTCGCCGAGCTGCCCCTGGAGCGGATCGGCTCCCTGCTCAGCGACCGCCTCGACACGCTGACCGCCGCGGACCGGCACACCGAGCCGCCGCGCCACCGCACCCTGCGCGCGGCCATCGGCTGGAGCCACGAACTGTGCGCTCCCCTCGAACGGCTGCTGTGGGCCCGCCTGTCGGTGTTCACCGGCGGCTTCGATCCGGCGGGCGCGCGGGCGGTGGGCAGCGGCGGGCCGCTCGACGAGGACACGGTGACGGCGGCGCTCGACGGGCTCGTGGCGAAATCACTGGTGCGGCGCAGGCCCGGCGGGCGCTACGACATGCTCGACACGGTCCGCGAGTTCGGGGCGTCGTGGCTGGAGCGGCTCGGCCCCGAGGAGGTGGCGGGGGCGCGGCGCAGGCACCGGGACTTCCACCTGGACCTCGCGCGGCGGGCCGACGCGGGCTGGATGGGCCGCGGGCAGGAGCGCTGGTACGAGCGGCTCGTCACGGACCACCCCAACTTCCGTACGGCGCTCGACTTCTGCCTGGAGACCGGCGACGGACCGACCGCGCAGCGCCTCTGCGGACACCTGTGGATCCTCTGGTTCCCCTGCGGCTTCGCCCGCGAGGGCCGGCGGTACGCGGAGGCGGCCCTCGCCCTGTCCGAGCGGCCGGGGTCCGAGGAGCTGCTCGGCCTGTGGGCGCGGGCCGTGTCGGCCATCGCCCAGGGCGACACCGAGACCGGCCTGAAGGTGGCCGCCCAGTTCCGCGACCGCACCCGCCCGCGCCCCAGCCCGGCCCACGTGATGGCGGCCTCGTACCTGGAAGGTACGTCGCTGTGCCTGATGGGCCGGTTGACCGAGGCCGCCGAAGTCCTCGACGCGACGCCGGACACCCGGTCGCACACCGGGCCCTACGAGGCGGCCTGGTTCGTGGCGACGGCCTGCCGCTCGGTCGTCCACGTCATGTCGGGCGAGTTCCGGGAAGCGGCCGTGGTGGCGGCCCGGCTGGTCGACGAGTGCGACCGGCGCGGGGAACAGTGGGCGCGGGCCTGGGCGAGCTGGGCGGCGGCCCTCGCGGCGAACGGCCAGGGCCGCCCCGCCGAGGCGGCACGGCACGCGCTCACGACGATCGCGGGCAAGTCCCGGTTCCGCGACCGGGTGGGCGTCGCCGTCGCGATCGACGCGCTGGCCGCCTCCGTGAGCTCACTCGGCGACCCCCGCCGCGCGGCCCGTCTCCTCGGCATCGGCCAGCGCGTCTGGCAGGGCCTCGGCCGCCCCCAACTCGGCTCCCCCGACCTGATGGCCACCCGCCACCGCACGGAACGCCGCATCCGCGAAACCCTCGACGACACCACGTACGAGTCCCAGTTCGCCTCCGGCCTAGAAATGGAAACCGCAGACGGCATCACCTACAGCCTGTCCACCCGCATTTCAAGCCCCTGCGGCGATTGAGCAGCGAGAGTCCGCATTTCAAGCCCCTGCGGCGATTGAGCAGCGGGGTCCGGGGCAGAGCCCCGAGGCGTGGGGACGGCTCAGCTGGGCGTCCGCGAGGCCGCAGCCAACAACTCGCCCACCTCATCCGTACACAAGGTCAACGCCGCGCCCACCGTCCCGAGCACATCCCGCTCCCCCGCCGAATACATCCCGTCGGCCAGCGCGATCCTCGCCCCCTGCAAGAGGATCGCCTCCCGCCCCGCCGGAGCGAGATGCTGCGCCAGCGGATCGAGCGCCTCGTGCAGCTCGATGGCAAGACCGGCCCCGGCACCACACTGCTCCGCCACCCGCCCCGCATCGGTCATCAACGCGTCGACGAGCGCGGCCAGTTGTTCCTCGGAGGTGTCCTCGAACCCGGCATCCCGCAACGTACCCACCGCGGACTCCAGCGCCAGCGGAGACGTTCCGCCACCCGCGAGGACCGCGAGCACCACCGTGTGCACGGCGTCCCGCAGCATCGCGGAGAAGCGGCGCGTGGTCGGGTGGTCGAGCGCGTCCGTGCCGAACCGGCCCTCACAGGCCGCGCATTCGACGACGGGCCCCGCCTGCCCGCGCGGCACGACGGGCACGCCGAGCAGCACCAACCGGCGCCGTCCCGTCCGCCGTTGATAGTTGCGATCGCCGCCGCAGCCCGGGCAGAAGAACTCGCCGTCGCCCACGGTCGTCCAGACGGTGTGCACCCCGAACACCCGCGAGAGCCCGGTCAGTCCCATGCGTCCCTGATTCGGCAGCACGTCGCACACCTCCCGTCGTGGCGCCGCATCATCGCGGCGTTGGCGTGATGTTAGCCACATTGTTGATGCCGCGTCAGCACCTTGGTCACGCCGAGGTCACGGAACTTCTCGTTCCTGGCCGGGACACGACGCGGCCCCGCACACCCACAAAAGGTGCACGGGGCCGCGTCTTCCCAGCTCAAGTACCTCAGCGGCTCGCGCGGTTGACCGCGGAGACGACCGCCTTCAGCGAAGCACGTGTCGTGTTCGCATCGGTGCCGATACCCCACAGAACCTTGTCCTCGATGGCCACCTCGATGTACGAGGCGGCGACGGCGGAGGCGCCCTCGCTCATCGTGTGCTCCTGGTAGTCCAGCAGCCGGGCGTCGATGCCGATGGCCTGCAGAGCGTTGAAGAAGGCGGAGATCGGGCCGTTGCCGGTGCCGACCAGGACCTGCTCCTCGCCGTCCACCTCGGCCTCGACGGTCAGCGTGTCCACGCCGTCCGTGTCGGTCGTGGTCTGACCGGTCTTGACCTGGATGCGGCCCCACGGGTTCTCGGGGTTGGGCAGGTACTCGTCCTGGAAGACGGCCCAGATGTCCTTCGGCGTGACCTCGCCGCCCTCGGCGTCCGTCTTCTGCTGGATGACCTTGGAGAACTCGACCTGCATGCGGCGCGGCAGGTCCAGGTTGTGCCCGTCCTTCAGGACGTACGCGATACCGCCCTTGCCGGACTGCGAGTTGACGCGGATGACGGCCTCGTAGGAGCGGCCGACGTCCTTCGGGTCGATCGGCAGGTACGGGACGGCCCACTCGATGTCGTCGACGGTGACGCCCTTGGCCTTCGCGTCGGCCTCCATGGCGTCGAAGCCCTTCTTGATGGCGTCCTGGTGGGAGCCGGAGAAGGACGTGTAGACCAGGTCGCCCACGTACGGGTGGCGGGGGTGGACCTCCATCTGGTTGCAGTACTCCCACGTACGACGGATCTCGTCGATGTCGGAGAAGTCGATCTGCGGGTCGACGCCCTGCGAGAACAGGTTCATGCCCAGGGTGACCAGGTCGACGTTGCCGGTGCGCTCGCCCTGGCCGAACAGGCAGCCCTCGACACGGTCGCCGCCCGCCATGACGCCCAGCTCGGCGGCGGCGACGGCGGTGCCGCGGTCGTTGTGCGGGTGGATGGACAGGCAGACGTACTCGCGGCGCGACAGGTTGCGCGACATCCACTCGAAGCGGTCCGCGTGCGTGGACGGCGTCGAACGCTCCACCGTGGCCGGCAGGTTCAGGATGATCTCGCGGTCCGGGCCCGGCTGGTAGACGTCCATGACGGCTTCACAGACCTCCAGGGCGAACTCCAGCTCGGTGTCCGTGAAGATCTCGGGGCTGTACTGGTAGCCGAACTTCGTCTCCGGGCCCAGCAGCTTCTCGGCGTACTCCATGACCAGGCGCGTGCCGTCGACGGCGATCTGCTTGATCTCTTCCTTGGAGCCGCGGAAGACGACGCGGCGGAAGACCGGCGCCGTGGCGTTGTACAGGTGGACCGTGGCGTTCTTGGCGCCCTTCAGGGACTCCACGGTCCGCTCGATCAGGTCCTCGCGGGCCTGGGTCAGTACGGAGATCGTGACGTCGTCCGGAATCGCGGCCGGATCCTCGATGATCGAGCGTACGAAGTCGAAGTCCGTCTGCCCCGACGCGGGGAAGCCGACCTCGATCTCCTTGTAGCCCATCTTGACCAGCAGGTCGAACATCGCGCGCTTGCGGGCCGGGGACATCGGGTCGATCAGCGCCTGGTTGCCGTCGCGCAGATCCGTGGAGAGCCAGCGGGGGGCGGTGGTGATCCGCTTTCCGGGCCATGTGCGGTCCGGGATGTCGACCTGGTCGTACTGGCCGTACTTGTGGATCGGCATGCTGCTGGGCTGCTGGCGGTTTGCCATGATGCGGGGCTCCTCGGAGGTGGCCTTGAAGGCGGCCGACGGCGCAACACCAAACTCCGCGGGGAGGGAGCCGGCCTTTTCTACAGGCCCTCGCCGCGGCAGCTAAGGAGAAGCAGCCCGAAACGCATGATGCACCGCACCTTAGTCGAGTACCGCGTGACGCGAAGACCCGTATCAGTATGCGGGACCGTGGACAGGTAACGGGTAAGAGGTGATCAATACCTCTATTTCGCTAATCATGGTGGCAGGTAGTGACAGCGGCGTGACCCAGTGCCACATTGCCTCGCATGACCGCCACACCAACGGGGAACCCAGCGGGGTTCGAGCCCGTTTTCTGCACCATCGTGCCGCCGCACGTCCTCGACAAGGCAGCGCAGAGCGAGGACTCCGCGATCGCCGCCAAGGCCCGACGCTCCCTGGAGCGCGACGCCTTCGAGCGCACGCACCGCCGGATGACGACCGTCATCGGCGCGCCCTCCGTCGCCCCGCCCGCGGGCGCCGAGGACCGGAAGCCGCACCGCACCCTCTACGACGCCAAGCACGGCACGAACCTGCCGGGCCGCAAGGTGCGCGGCGAGGGCGACAAGCCCGGCAAGGACGCGACCGTCAACCGCGCGTACGCGGGGCTCGGCGCGACGTTCGAGCTGTACCTGGAGAAGTTCTCCCGCCACTCGATCGACGGCAACGGCCTGCCGCTGAACGCGACGGTGCACTACGCCGAGGACTACAACAACGCCTTCTGGAACGGCGAGCAGATGGTGTTCGGCGACGGTGACGGCGAGATCTTCCTCGACTTCACCATCCCCGTCGACGTCATCGGCCACGAGCTGACCCACGGCGTCACGCAGTACACGGCGAACCTGACGTACTTCGGCCAGCCGGGTGCCCTGAACGAGTCGATGTCCGACGTCTTCGGTTCCCTGATCAAGCAGTACACGCTCGGCCAGACCGCCGCAGAGGCCGACTGGCTGATCGGCGCGGGGCTGCTCGCGCCGCGCGTCACGGGCGTCGCCCTGCGCTCCATGAAGGCGCCCGGCACGGCGTACGACGACGACGTGCTCGGCAAGGACCCGCAGCCCGCCGACATGGACCACTTCGTGAGGACGGGCCGGGACAACGGCGGGGTGCACATCAACTCCGGCATCCCCAACCACGCGTTCTACATCCTGGCCGAGTCGCTGGGCGGGTACGCGTGGGAGCGGGCGGGCCAGATCTGGTTCGACACGCTGACCGGCGGCGAGCTCAAGCAGGACTGCCTGTTCCCCGACTTCGCCAAGGCGACGGTGAAGGCGGCGCAGGCCCGCTACGGCGGCGGCGAGGAGTACCAGTCGGTGCTCAAGGCCTGGGAGCAGGTCGGGGTGCCCACGTCCTGACGGCGCACCGGTTTCGGAGTAGACAGGGACCCATGCGTATTCACGTCTCGCGCACGGGCGGATTCGCCGGCATCGACCGGCACGCCGAGGTCGACACGGCGGGCCGGTCCGATGCCCACGAGTGGCACACCCTGGCCGAAAAGGCCCTGGCCTCCGGCCGCAGCACGCCGCCGATAGGCGTCCCGGACGGCTTCAGCTACACGATCACGGTGGACGGGCAGACGGTGTACTGCGCGGATCCCCGTCTCACCGAGGAGCAGCGCAGGCTCATCACGCGGGTTCTGAAGGAAGGGGCGTAGGGAAGGGGCGCGGGGAAGGGGTGTAACAAGCCCCGGCCGCACGGGCGTTGACTTCCTACCGACGGGTACGGATGATCGCGCCCATGACCGCGACCGAGGCACCGCTTCCCGCTTTCCCGCCCGGTTTCCTGTGGGGCGTCTCCACATCGGCCCACCAGATCGAGGGCGCCGTCGAAGGACGTGCGCCCTCGATCTGGGACGCGTTCGGCGCCGAACCCGGCCGGATCAAGGACGGCTCGACGGCGGAGGTGGCCTGCGACCACGTGGCCCGCCACCGGGAGGACGTGGCGCTCGTCCGTGACCTGGGCGTGGACGCGTACCGCTTCTCCGTCTCGTGGCCCCGGGTGCTCGCGCCCGGCGGCCTGGACTTCTACGACCGGCTCGTCGACGAGCTGTGCGCGCAGGGCGTGCGCCCCGTCCCCACGCTCTTCCACTGGGACCTGCCACTGTCCCTTCAAGAGGCGGGTGGCTGGCTGGAGCGGGACACGGCGTCCCGGTTCGCCGAGTACACGGCGACGGTCGCGGGCCGCCTCGGCGACCGCGTCGACAAGTGGATCACTCTCAACGAACCCGCTGAGCACACCCTGCTGGGGCACGCGCTCGGCGAGCACGCCCCCGGCAAGAAGCTGCTCTTCGACGCGCTGCCCGTGGCCCACCACCAGCTCCTCGCCCACGGTCTCGCGGCGCGGGCGCTGCGCGCGGCGGGCGCCCGCGACATCGGGATCGCCAACTCGCACGGCCCGACCTGGCCCGCCTCCGCCGACCCCGCCGACACCGGGGCCGCCGACCTGTACGACGTGATCCTCAACCGGCTCTTCTCCGACCCGCTGCTGCTGGGCCGGTACCCGGACGGATTCGGGGAGCTGATGCCCGGCGCCGACGTGGCCGCCGACCTGAAGGTGATCTCCGAGGACACGCTCGACTGGTACGGGATCAACTTCTACCAGCCGACGAAGGTGGGCGCGCCCGGCGCCGCCGACGTGGACTTCTCCGGCATCACCCTCCCCGCCGAACTCCCCTTCTCCGTCAAGGAGATCGAGGGGTACCCGACGACGGACTTCGGCTGGCCGGTGGTGCCCGACGCGCTCACCGAACTCCTCGTGGGCTTCCGCGAGCGCTACGGCGACCGGCTGCCGCCGCTCGTCATCACGGAGAACGGCTGCGCGTACGAGGGGCTCGACGACCAGGAGCGCATCGCGTACCTGGACGGCCACATCCGGGCGGTGCACCGGGCCGTCACGGCAGGCGTCGACGTGCGCGGCTACTTCGTCTGGTCGCTGCTGGACAACTTCGAATGGGCGGAGGGCTACACGAAGCGCTTCGGCCTCGTGCACGTCGACTACGCGACGCAGCAGCGCACCCCGAAGGCGTCGTACGGCTGGCTGCAAGGCGCGCTGCGGGCCCGCCGGGCATGACGGACCTCGCCCTTCAGGAGCCCTCCGAGCGGGTCGGTCGCGGCTGGACTGCGGCGCTGTCGCTGGCCAACGGGGCGATCTGGGTGGGCTGGTACGGGCCGCTGCAGATCCTGCTCGCCCGGCAGTCCGAGCATTTCGCGCCGGGCACGGGCCTGTCGAAGGAGTCGCTGCTCGCGTGGGTGACGGGCGTCGGGGCGGTGGTGTCCCTGGCGGCGAATCCGCTCTTCGGCGCCCTCTCGGACCGCACGGTGTCGCGGTACGGGCGGCGCACGCCGTGGATCGTGGCGGGCGCGGCGGGCGGCGCCCTGTCGCTGCTGCTGCTCGGGGGCGCGGGCACGGTGTGGGTGCTGTTCGCCGGCTGGTGCCTGGTGCAGCTGGCCCTGAACGCGGCGTTCGCGGCGGTCACGGCGGCCGTCCCCGACCGGGTGCCGCGGCGTCAGCGGGGCGCGGTGGGCGGCTGGCTGGGGGCGGCGCAGATCCTCGGCGTGGTCGTCGGCACGGGGCTCGCGACGGTGGCGGGCGGGGTGGGCGCCGGGTATGCGGCGTGCGCCGCGTTCACGCTCCTCGGCGTGGCGCCGTACGTGCTGCGCCACCCGGACCTGCGGCTCGCGGCGGCCGACCGTCCGGCGTGGTCGTGGCGCCGGTTCGCCGCGGGGTTCCGGCTGAGCCCGCGGCGGTACCCGGACCTCGGCTGGGCGTGGCTGACCCGCTTCCTGATCAACCTGGGAAACGCGCTGGTCCTGCTCTACCTCTACTACTACCTGCGCGACCGGCTGCACCTCGACGACCCGGACGCGGGGGTCCTCGTGCTGACCGCGGTGAACGGTGTGACGCTGCTCGCCACCGTCGTGGTGGGCGGCGCCTGGTCCGACCGGGTGGGGCGGCGCAAGCCGTTCGTGCTGTGGTCGGGCGTGCTGATGGCGGCGGCGACCGGGATGCTCGCCGGGTGGCAGACCTGGCCGGGCGCGATCGTCGCGGCGGCCGTCCTCGGCGTCGGCTTCGGCGTGTTCACCTCGGTCGACTTCGCGCTGATGACCGACGTCCTGCCGAAGGCGCTCGACCGCGGCAAGGACCTCGGTGTCATCAACATCGCCAACTCCCTCCCCCAGGTCGCCGCCCCCGCGCTCGCCGCTCCGCTGGTGAACCAGTTGGGCGGGTACCGGGTGCTGTACCTGGTGGCGGCGGGGGTGGGGCTCGCGGGGGCGCTGCTGGTGCGGCGGATCAAGGGAGTGGCCTGACGCGCCGCACCGGGAGCCGCGCCTACATCACCCCGGCGTCCCGTGCCGTCCACGCCGACGGGTAGATCGGGCGGAAGCCCAGCTCGTGCCGGATACGGCCCGTCGACATCACGGAGTGCCACGGGTCCGGGGCCTCCTTCTCGTACACCTCCGGAGGCACCGGCAGCCCGCCCAGCTGGAAGAGGTCGACCGTGGTCACCGGGGCGTCGTCGGCGATGTTGTAGACCCCGGACGCCCCGGCCGCGTACAGCAGACGCCGCAGGCCCTGCGCCACATCGGCGTGGTGGCCCATGTGGAGGCGCTGCATGGCGGGCCAGGACGGCGCCCACTCGAGCGCGTTGTCGATGTGCGGGTCGCCGTCGCCGTACACGAAGGGCAGCCGCCCGATCCGCAGGTCGTCGAGCCCGTCCAGGGCGCCGAGGGCCCGCTCCGCCTCCCACTTGGACTGCGGGTAGGCGCCCCACAGGTGCCCGCCCGGCCGCGTCTCGTCGTCCTCGACCAGCGGCCTGCCGCGCCCCGCCCCGTACACGAGGCCGGTGCTGACCTGCACGAACCGCCGCACGCCCGAGGCCACAGCGGCCCGCCCAAGCTCGATCGCGGCGTCCCGGTTGACCGCCTGCGCCTCCTCGTCCGGCACCCCGCGGAAGGCCGCGGCCACATTCAGCACGGAGTCCGCACCGGCCGTCGCCTTGCCCAGCGCGTCCACGTCCCGCAGATCGCCGACGACGACCTCGGCGCCGAGCTCCGCGAAGCGCTCGCCGCGCGCCTCGTCCCGTACGAGCACCCGCACCCGGTCGCCCTGCGGCGCGCCCTGGATCAGTCGCGGCACGAACCGCCGCCCGACCTGTCCCGTCGCACCCGTCACCAGTGTCAGCATGGCCGCCTCCTTGTCGCCGTGGCCCGTTGTCGTAGCCATGCCTGAAGCCTGTGGCAGCGACCGCCGCGGCGGGAGAGACGCGTTCATCCAGGGACCGGCACTCCCTGGATACGCACTGGATAGCGGCCCCGTACCGGGCGATCCTGAAGAGGTGAACCGAACCGAGCTCGCCGACTTCCTGCGCCGCTGCCGCACCCGGCTGAACCCGTCCGACGTCGGCATGACCGCGGGACCGCGGCGCCGCACGCCGGGGCTGCGCCGCGAGGAGGTGGCCCAGCTCGCCGGGATGTCCACGGACTACTACACGCGCCTGGAGCAGCGCCGCGGCTCGCACCCCTCGCGGCAGATGCTGACCGCGCTGGCCCGCGCGCTGCGCCTCACCGACGCCGAGCGCGACCACCTGTTCCATCTGGCGGGCGAGGAGCCGCCGCGGCCGGGCGGTTCGTCGGTGCACGTGCGGCCGGGGCTGCTGCTGATCCTGGACCGGCTGCACGATCTGCCGGCGAGCGTGATGAGCGACTGGGGCGAGATGCTCGCGCAGAACGCGATGTCGGTGGCGCTGACCGGCGACCACACGGGGACCAATCTGATCCGCCGCTGGTTCACCGACCCGGCGGGCCGCACCCTGGCACCGCCCGAGAAGCACGAGGAGCACAGCCGGGCCCACGTGGCGAGCCTGCGGGCGGTCAGCGCGGCCCGTCCGAAGGATCCGGGTCCTGCCGCGCTCGTGGCCGAGCTGCGGGCCGCGTCGAAGGAGTTCGAGGAGCTGTGGGCCTCGCACGAGGTGGTGGTGCGCCGCCCGTCACCGAAGCGGTTCCTGCACCCCGTGGTCGGCGCCCTCGACCTGGACTGCGAGGTCCTGGTCGGCGACGGGCACAGCCAGCAGCTCGTCGTGCACTCGGCGCGGCCGGGCACGGAGACGTACGAACGGCTTGAGCTGCTGCGGGTGGTCGGCCTTCAGGACCTGGCGCCGAGCGGTCCTTAACGGGATCAGAAGCCGAGCTTGCGGAGCTGGCGCGGGTCGCGCTGCCAGTCCTTCGCCACCTTGACGTGCAGGTCGAGGTAGACCGGCGTGCCGAGCAGCGCCTCGATCTGCTTGCGGGACTTGATGCCGACGTCCTTCAGGCGCTTGCCCTTCGGGCCGATGATGATGCCCTTCTGGCTGGGCCGCTCGATGTAGACGAACGCGTGGATGTCGAGGAGCGGCTTGTCCTTGGGCCGGTCCTCGCGCGGCAGCATCTCCTCGACCACGACGGCGATGGAGTGCGGCAGCTCGTCCCGTACGCCTTCGAGCGCGGCCTCGCGGATCAGCTCCGCGACCATGACCTGCTCGGGCTCGTCGGTGAGGTCGCCCTCGGGGTAGAGCATCGGCCCTTCGGGCAGCATCGGGATCAGCAGATCGGCCAGCAGGTCGACCTGCTTCTCGCCGACGGCCGAGACCGGCACGATCTCCGCCCACTCGATGCCCAGCTCCTTGCCGAGCTGGTCGATGGCGATGAGCTGCTCGGCGAGGGTCTTGCTGTCGACGAGGTCCGTCTTGGTGACGATGGCGACCTTCGGCGTCTTCTTGATCGACGCGAGTTCCTTGGCGATGAACTTGTCGCCGGGGCCGAGCTTCTGGTCGGCGGGCAGGCAGAAGCCGATGACGTCGACCTCGGCCCACGTGGTGCGCACGACGTCGTTGAGCCGCTCGCCCAGCAGCGTGCGCGGCTTGTGCAGGCCGGGGGTGTCCACCAGGATCAGCTGCGCGTCGTCGCGGTGCACGATGCCGCGCACGGTGTGCCGCGTGGTCTGCGGCTGGTCGGCGGTGATGGCCACCTTCTTGCCGACCAGAGCGTTCGTGAGGGTGGACTTGCCCGCGTTGGGGCGGCCGACGAAGCAGGCGAAGCCGGCGCGGTGCGCGGGCTCCGGGGAATTCGACGACTGGGACTGCTGGGTACGAGCGCTCATGGCGCCCATTGTCCCCGATGGCGGGGGTGCCGCAGCACAGTGAGGTACCGGTAACCGCCCGGCAACAAGAAACACGGCGGAAACCCGAGCGTGCGGTTCCGGAAACGCGGACCCATGACGCTGATCGGCATGCCTCCCACGACCGTCCCCCTCGCGGCCCCCGCTCTCGACACCGGCGACACCGCCTGGCTGCTCGCCGCCACCGCCCTCGTCCTGCTCATGACGCCGGGACTCGCCCTCTTCTACGGCGGCATGGTCCGCACGAAGAGCGTCTTGAACATGCTGATGATGAGCTTCGTGTCGATCGCCCTGGTGACGGTGGTGTGGCTGGTCGCGGGGTACTCGCTGGCCTTCGGCGACGACGCCTTCGCGGGGCTTATCGGCGGCCTGGAGCACGCGGGCATGGTCGGCATCGGCCCGTCCGACGTGACCGGCACGGTGCCCACCTTCCTCTTCACGACCTTCCAGCTGACCTTCGCGATCCTCACGGCGGCGCTGATCAGCGGGGCGGTCGCGGACCGTACGAAGTTCGGGGCGTGGCTCGTCTTCGTACCGGTGTGGGCACTGCTCGTATACGTTCCCGTGGCGCACTGGGTGTGGGGGCCCGGAGGGTGGATCGCCGAGCGTCTGGGGGCGCTGGACTTCGCGGGCGGACTGGTCGTCGAGATCGCCTCGGGCGCGTCGGGCCTGGCGCTCTGTCTCGTCCTCGGCCCGCGCATCGGCTTCAAGAAGGAGGCGATGCGCCCGCACAACCTGCCGATGGTGATCATGGGTGCGGGGCTGCTGTGGTTCGGCTGGCTGGGCTTCAACGGCGGTTCGGCGCTCGGGGCGAACGGGGTCGCCGCGGCCTCCCTCTTCAACACCCTGATCGCGGGCTGCACGGGGCTGCTGGGCTGGTTGTTCGTGGAGCAGAAGCGGGACGGGCACCCGACGACGTTCGGCGCGGCGTCCGGCGCGGTGGCGGGCCTGGTCGCGATCACCCCGGCCTGCGGTGTCGTGGGAGTGCCGGGCGCGGCGGTGGTCGGACTCGCGGCCGGTGTCGTCTGCTCGTACGCGGTCGCCTGGAAACTGCGCTTCCACTACGACGACTCGCTGGACGTCGTGGGCGTGCACTTCATCGGCGGCGTGGTGGGCACGGTCCTCATCGGCCTGTTCGCGACCTCGGCGATGACCGGCTCCGCGGCCAAGGAGGGCCTGTTCTACGGCGGCGGCTTCGCCCAACTGGGCAAGCAGCTGCTGGCGGTGCTTGTGGTGGCGGCCTACACGTTCCTCGTCACCTACGGCATCGGAAAGGCCATCGACAAGGTCATGGGCTTCCGGGCGGCGGCGGAGGAGGAACTGACCGGCCTCGACCAGACGGCCCACGCGGAGAGTGCGTACGATCACGGCGTCCTGAGTGCCGCCCCCGTCTCCCGAAAGGTCGCGCCATGAAGCTGATCACCGCGGTCGTGAAGCCGTTCCGCCTCGACGAGGTCAAGACCGCGCTGCGGGAGCTGGGCGTGGACGGCCTGACCGTCACCGAGGCCAGCGGCTACGGCCGCCAGCGCGGCCACACCGAGGTCTACCGGGGCGCCGAGTACCAGGTCGACCTGGTCCCGAAGGCGCGCATCGAGGTGGTCGTCGAGGACGCCGACCTGGAGCCCGCGATGGAAGCGATCGTCCGAGCGGCCCGCACCGGCAAGATCGGCGACGGCAAGGTGTGGGCAACCCCAGTGGACACGATCATCCGCGTCCGCACGGGCGAACGCGGCCCGGATGCCATCTGACCCGTTCCAAGCCCCGCGCCGTTGAGCGCGCGGCACCGCACGGGGCCCTGCCCCGGACCCCGCGCCTCAATCGCCGGCGGGGCTTGATTCGGCTCAACCATGCCTGTCGGGTGCGGCTCGGTAATTCAAGCCCCTGCGGCGATTGAGCAGCGGGGTCCGGGGCGGAGCCCCGCGGCCGCAACCACGGTTCCGGTCACAGCCCCGCCTTGGCGCCGCACACCGGCCACGCCCCCGGCCCCTGTTCGGCCAGAACCTTGTCGGCGACCGCCATCTGCTGATCCGGCGTCGCCTGCCCCGCAGACGCCGCATACTGCGTACCGCCATACGCCGCCCACGTCGACGGAGTGAACTGCAGCCCACCCGAGAACCCGTTCCCGGTGTTCGCAGCCCAGTCCCCACTGGCCTCGCACTGGGCAACGGCCTGCCACTGGGACGCGGAGGCCCCGGTCGCCGCCGAGGCACTGCCGGTCCCCGCGAGCACCAGCACCCCACCGGCACCGGCCAGCACGGCGGCGGTGCCCAGACGACGGACGCGGGACATACGGGCGGCGGGACGACGAAGAGCAGCGGTGAACACGGAACAGAACCTTTGCTTGGGGGAGGTGGTGGGTCACCCGGTGCGGCTGCCGGTCGGTCGGCTGCCGCAGCGGGCGACCACTCCACCGTGAGCCACGCGAAGCCGCCGCCCCATGGGTCGCCCGACCCACCGCCCCACCCTTCGGTCCCCGCCGGGACCTCCGCCCCGCCGGGCCCCGCGACCCGGGCCGAAGGTCCCCGCGACCGCCCACCGCGCCCCGGCCCCCGAACGCACGACGTCCGCCGCACCGGGCCGTCGGGCCCGGACGTACGGCGGACGTGAGCGTACTCACAGCAGGGGTCAGCCGGCCTGCAGCGTCTCCTTCACCGCACCGTCGCCCCCGGCGAGGAACACCGGCGTACCGGCCCCGCCCAGGTCACGTACGGCGGCGAGGTCCTCGGCCGGAAGCTGCTCGACGGCGGAGACGACGGCCGCCGCCTCCAGGGACTGCGCGCCGGACGCCACCGCCATGGCGACGGCCGTCTGCAGCGCGGTCAGCTTCAGGGAGTCGAGGGCGACGGTGCCCGCGACGTAGGTGCGCCCCGTCTCGTCGCGCACGGCCGCCCCCTCGGGCACGCCGTTGCGGGCCCGCGCGGAGCGGGCCAGGGTGACGATCTTGCGGTCCTCGGGGCCGAGGTCGGTGCTCTCAGTCATGGGGTGAGCATAGGGAAGACGTACGACGGGGCACTCACCCGGCCACCGGATACATCGCGCCGCGCCGTCCCTCCGGCGAGGCCAGCCACTCCAGCTTGGCCGCCGTGTCCGCCTCGGCCAGCGGCGTGTGCAGCACGACGGTGAGGTCGGGCCGCGCGGGGATCTTCATGGCGGTCGACTCCAGGTGCAGCAGCCCGGCCACGGGATGCGTGAGCTCCTTGCGGACCTGCCCCTGCGCCTTGATGTCACGGCGCTCCCACAGCTCCACGAACTCCGGGCTCACCGCCTTCAGTTCGGCGACGACCTCCTGGAACCCCTCGTCGTCGGGGCACTCGGAGCAGGCGGCGCGGAACTGGGCGACGACCGTCGCCGCGTTCTGCTCCCAGCTCTCGCTGCGGGAGCGGTAGAGGGAGTCGGTGAAGAAGTCGATGACGCAGTTCTGCCGGTTCTCCGGGCGCATCGCGAGGACGATCGCCGCCGCGTCGTTGTACATCACGCAGTTGTAGTAGACGTCCATGATGTGCGCCGGGTACGGCATCCAGGCGTCGATGAGCCGCTGCAGCCCGTCGCACATCTGCTGGTCGCCGGCCTCCACCTCGTACGCGGGCGGGTTGAGCCCCGCGAGCACGTACAGATGGCGCCGCTCCGCGCTGGTCAGTTTCAGGACGCGGGCCACCGAGTCGAGCACCTGCGGCGACACGGAGATGTCCCGCCCCTGCTCCAGCCACTGGTACCAGGAGGCACCGACGCCCGCGAGCACGGCGACCTCCTCGCGGCGCAGTCCCGGCGTCCGCCTGCGGGCACCACCGTCGGGCAGCCCCGCCTCGGTGGGCGAGACCCGCGCCCGCCGGCTCATCAGGAACTCCCGCAACTCGCCGAGCCGGTGCTTCTTGAGCGCTGCGCTCTCGGCCACGTACAACTCCCCCCGGTTGTCTGGTGGTGCGACCACCAGCATAAGTTCCCACTCTCCACGGTTATTCCGGTCGTACGAAGCTCATGGCCATGGCGATCGACACCGCATCCACCGAGACCTCCCGGGTCCAACCACCCACTCCCGCGCCCCGCCTCTCGGGCCGCGACAAGCTCGTCCTCTTCGTCCTGTGCGCCGCCCAGTTCATGGTGGCGCTCGACTTCTCCGTACTGAACGTGGCGCTGCCGGTGCTCGGTCCCGACCTCGGCATGAGCGCGTCCGCGCTGCAGTGGGCGGTGACCGCCTTCGCCCTTCCGTCCGGCGGTTTCCTGCTCCTCTTCGGCCGGATCGGCGACCTGTTCGGGCGGCGCCGGATCTTCCTGTCCGGGCTCGCCCTGTTCGGCGCGGCCTCGCTGCTCGCGACGTTCGCGTGGGACCCGGCGTCGTTCCTGACGGGCCGTGCGCTCCAGGGCATGGGCGCGGCGGCGATCGTGCCGACCGGCATGTCGCTGCTGACGACGACGTTCCCCGAGGGCCCGCGGCGCGACAAGGCACTCGGCATCTCCGGCACCCTGATGTCCCTCGGCTTCACCGTCGGCATGGTGGCCGGCGGTGTCCTCACCGACGCCCTCGGCTGGCGCTCCACGATGGGTCTGCTGACGGTCTTCGCCGTGCTGGTGCTGCCGCTGGCCCCCGGTCTGCTGCCCGAGTCCCGCACCCCGGACCGCCCGCGCCTCGACGTCCCCGGCGCCGTCACGGTCACCGGCGGACTGCTCGCCCTGATCTACGCGCTGTCCACGGCGGCGGAGGCCGGCTTCGGCCGCGCCGACGTCCTCGTCACGCTCGTCGCGGGCCTCGCCCTGCTGGCCGCGTTCGGCTACGTCGAGTCCCGCAGCGCCCAGCCGCTGGTGTCGCTGCCGATGCTGCGCCGCCGCACCATCGCCTGGGGCAACGTGGGCGGCCTGGTCACCTTCTCGATGATGTCGACGATCGTCTTCGTGCTGACCCTGTACTTGCAGGAGGTGCTGCGCCTGTCGGCCTTCCAGACCGGCCTCGTCTTCGGCGTCCAGGGCGTCCTGTCGGTGATCGCGGGCACGTACACGCCGAAGGTCGTCGGCCGCTTCGGCGCCCGCCGCACCCTGGTCGCCTCGCTCGCCGGACAGGGCGTGCTCATCGCCTCGCTCCTGGAAATCGGCACGGGCGGCGCCTCGGTCTGGCTCGCGACCGCCGGGGTCTCACTGGCCAGCGCCTTCCACCTCGGCGCGATCATCTCGTACGGCCTCACGGTCACCTCGGGCGTCCCGAACGAGGAGCAGGGCCTGGCCACCGGCCTGGTCACCTCGACCCAGCAGGTCGGCATCACGGTCGGCATCCCCCTCCTCGGCGTCCTCGCGACGACCTCGACGGACCTGCTGACCGGTGTGCACACGGTGATCGCCCTGGACGCGGCGATCGTCCTGGTGGCGGCGGCCCTGGTGGGGCTGGGCCTGCGGACGCGGCGGGACTAGACGGCCGGGGCGGTGCGGGACTACGCCCGGTCGAGCCGCAGGCGGTCGGCGCGCGGCAGGCCCGCCACCACGAGGTCGTACGAGTCCTCGACGAGCTCCCGGACCACCCGGTCGGGGAGCTCGTCGGGCCGGTCGACGGTCACCGTGTTCCAGTGCCGCTTGTTCATGTGCCAGCCGGGCACGATGACACCCTCGTACTCGGCGCGCAGCCGCAGCGCGTCCTCCGGGTCGCACTTCAGGTTGACGGTCAGCGGGCTGCCGTCGAGGTGCGAGAGCGCGAACATCTTGCCGAGCACCTTGAAGACCGAGGTCTCCGGGTTGAACGGGAAGTCCTCCACCGCCGCGTTGAACGACAGGCAGAACGCTCGCAGCTCCTGAGGTGTCACCCGGCGCTCTCCTCCAGGTCGCCGACCGGCTCCGAGAGCACGGTCACGATCTTGTTCCGGCGGCCCGCCGCGGCCTCCGCGGTCAGCCGCAGCTCCCGCCCGTCGGGCAGCGTCACCACGGACGAGGCACCGGCGATCGGGACCCGGCCGAGGGCCTTCGCGAGCAGCCCGCCCACCGTCTCCACGTCCTCGTCGTCGAACTCGTCCAGGCCGTACAGCTCGCCGAGGTCGCCGATGTCGAGCCGGGCGGTGACCCGGAACCGGTCGTCGCCCAGCTCCTCCACGGAGGACACCTCACGGTCGTACTCGTCGGTGATCTCGCCGACGATCTCCTCGAGGATGTCCTCGATGGTGACGATGCCCGCCGTGCCGCCGTACTCGTCGATGACGACGGCGACGTGCGTGCGCAGCTGCTGCATCTCGCGGAGCAGATCGCCCGCGTTCTTGGTGTCGGGCACGAAGGTCGCGGGCCGCATGGCGGTGGACACCAGCTCGGCCTCGGCGTCGCGGTTGATGTGCGTCTTGCGCGAGAGGTCCTTCAGGTAGACGACGCCGACGACGTCGTCCTCGCTCTCGCCGACCACGGGGATCCGGGAGAACCCGGAGCGCAGGGCGAGGGTGAGGGCCTGCCGGATGGTCTTGTACCGCTCGATGACGACGAGGTCGGTGCGCGGCACCATGACCTCGCGCACCAGGGTGTCGCCCAGCTCGAAGACGGAGTGCACCATACGGCGCTCCTCGTCCTCGATCAGGGACTCCTTCTCGGCGAGGTCGACCATGGCCCGCAGCTCCGCCTCGGAGGCGAAGGGGCCACGGCGGAAGCCCTTGCCGGGGGTGAGCGCGTTGCCGATGAGGATCAGGAGCGGCGGGATCGGGCCCATGATCCTGGCGAGCGGCAGCAGCACGTACGCGGCGGCGGTGGCGGTGTTCAGCGGGTGCTGGCGGCCGATGGTGCGCGGGGACACGCCCACGGCCACGTACGACACGAGGACCATCACGCCGATGGCGACGAGCAGCGCCTGCCAGGTCTCCCGGAACTCCTCCAGGCACGCGTACGTGACGAGCGCGGCGGCGGCCATCTCGCACGCGACGCGCACGAGGAGCGCCACGTTCAGATAGCGGGTGGGGTCGGCGGCCACCTGGGCGAGCTTGGCGCTGCCGCGCCGCCCGGACCGGACGGACTCCTCGGCGCGGAAGCTCGACACGCGGGCGAGGCCGGCCTCGGCGCAGGCGGCGAGCCAGGCGACCACGACCAGCGCGAGGGCCCCGGCGATCAGCGAAAAGCTCATGACACGGTCGGCGCCGGCGACGGCCCCGTCAGTCCCTTCTCCGCACGCCAGCCGTCCACGATGCCCGCCTGGAGGCCGAACATCTCGGCCTTCTCGTCGGGCTCCTCGTGGTCGTACCCGAGCAGGTGCAGCACTCCGTGCACGGTGAGGAGCTGGAGCTCCTCGTTCATGGAGTGCTGCGTGGGCGCGTCCTCACCCTGCTTCTTGGCGACCTCCGGGCACAGCACGATGTCGCCGAGGAGGCCCTGCGGGGTCTCGTCGTCGTCCTTCATCGGCGGCCGCAGCTCGTCCATGGGGAACGACATGACGTCCGTCGGCCCCGGCAGGTCCATCCACTGCACGTGCAGCTGCTCCATGGCGTCGGAGTCCACGACGATCACGGACAGCTCGGACAGGGGGTGGATCCGCATCCGGCCGAGCGCGTAGCGGGCGATGTCGAGGATCGCCTGCTCATCGACCTCGGTTCCGGACTCGTTGTTGACGTCGATCGACATGGCGCTGTTGTTCTACTTCCCTCTGGGGCGGCTCTTGTGCGAGCCGTTCTCCGTACCGTGCTCGGTGTCGTACTTCTCGTACGCGTCGACGATACGGCCGACGAGCTTGTGCCGGACGACATCCTGCGAGCTGAGCCGCGAGAAGTGCACGTCGTCGACGCCAGCGAGGATGTCCTGCACCTGCTTGAGGCCGCTCTTGGTGCCGCCCGGCAGGTCGACCTGCGTCACGTCACCGGTGATCACGATCTTCGATTCGAAGCCGAGCCGGGTGAGGAACATCTTCATCTGCTCGGGCGAGGTGTTCTGCGCCTCGTCGAGAATGATGAACGCGTCGTTGAGCGTGCGGCCGCGCATGTACGCGAGCGGCGCCACCTCGATCGTCCCCGCCGCCATTAGCCGCGGGATCGAGTCCGGGTCGAGCATGTCGTGCAGTGCGTCGTACAGCGGCCGAAGGTAGGGGTCGATCTTCTCGTAGAGCGTCCCCGGCAGGAATCCGAGCCGCTCGCCCGCCTCCACGGCGGGCCGGGTCAGGATGATCCGGTTGACCTGCTTGGACTGCAGGGCCTGCACGGCCTTGGCCATCGCCAGGTAGGTCTTGCCGGTACCGGCGGGCCCGATCCCGAAGACGACGGTGTGCTTGTCGATCGCGTCGACGTACCGCTTCTGGTTCAGCGTCTTCGGGCGGATGGTGCGGCCCCGCGACGAGAGGATGTTCTGCGTGAGCACCTCGGCGGGCGACTCCTGTCCGCCGCTCCCGTCCGCCTTCAGCATGGCGATGGAACGCTCCACGGCGTCCTCCGTCATCGGTGCCCCCGTCCTCAGTACCAGCATCATCTCGTCGAACAGACGCTGGATGAGGGCGACTTCGCCCGGCTCCCCCGTCGCGCTGATCTCATTGCCCCGGACGTGGATGTCGGCCTCCGGGAAGGCCTGCTCGATCACTCGCAGCAGCGCGTCCCCCGATCCGAGCACCTCGACCATGGGGTGCTTCGGCGGAACGGTGAACTGCGCGCGGGCGCTGGATGGTGTCTGCGTCATGAGCCGGGCCTGTGGCCCTTGCTTCCTCCCCGTACGGGACTCTCTGCGGTGGTGTTCTGCGGTGTTGTACTGCACCGCCAAGGGTACGGCGCGGGTACGACAACGCCGAGCGGGTTTCGGGCACGACCGGAAGGGCGGCCGCCGGGCCGTGCCGTCCGGGGCCCTTTCGAACCGGTGGTCACGCCGAGCGGCCGAAGCCGATGGTCGGGACCGCGCGCCTGAGCGGCCACGCCCTCGACGTCTCCGGGAGGACCGGGCCGAGGAAGTCGTAGCGGTCCAGGGCGCAGCGGTTCTGGTGTTCGTTCGAGCGGACCTCCTTCCACCAGGCCGCGATCTCCGACCAGCCGGGGGCCGAGAGCGAGCCGCCGAACTCCTGGACCGAGAGGGCCGCGGTGAGGCCCGCGAAGGCGAGGCGGTCGGCGAGCGGCCAGCCCGCCAGGGTCGCGGTGACGAAGCCCGCGACGAAGACGTCCCCGGCGCCGGTCGGGTCGAGGGCCTCGACCTCGATGGCCGGTACGGACGCGGTCTCGCCGGTCCGCCCGTCCACCGCGTACGCGCCCTCCGCCCCGAGCGTCACCACGGCGACCGGCACATGCTCGGTCAGTGCGTGCGCGGCGGCCCGCGGGCAGGAGGTGCGGGTGTAGCGCATGGCCTCCTCGGCGTTCGGCAGGAACGCCTCGCAGTGCCCGAGGCCGGGCAGCGCCGCCAGGTCCCAGCGGCCGGTGTCGTCCCAGCCCACGTCGCCGAAGATCAGCGTCCCGGAGCGCGCGGCCGTCGCGACCCACGGCTCCTCGGCGCCCGGCACCAGCGAGGCGACGGCGGCCCTGGCGTGCGGCGGACAGTCAGGCGCGGGCTCCACGGGCGGCGGCTCGTGCCCGTGGCTGACCATCGTGCGTTCGCCCTCGTACGCCATGGACACGGTGACGGGCGAGTGCCAGCCCGGCACGGTGCGCGCGTAGCTCAGGTCGATGCCCTCGCCGTGTTCGAGGGCGTCCCAGCAGTACTCCCCGTAGTGGTCGTCGCCGAAGGCCGCGGCGAGCGAGGTGCGCAGGCCGAGCCGGGCGAGCGCCGTCGCCATGTTCGCGATTCCGCCGGGGCTGGACCCCATGCCGCGCGCCCACGACTCCGTACCCCGCACGGGCGCGCTGTCGAGGCCGGTGAAGATGATGTCGAGGAAGACCGTGCCGGTGAGATACACGTCGTAGGGCGGATCGGCCGTCGTGCGCAGCGCCGCGAGGGGGTCCGTTCTCGGTCGTGTGGAGGTCACGTCGCGCTCCCTGGGTGGTACGGGTCCGGTCAGTGTGCACGACCGGCTCCCGTACGACGGCGGGCGACATCAACCTGTCACGAAGCGGCGGCCCCGGCCGGAGCTACGATCGCCGCATGCCCGACAGCGCCAGCAGCGAGCCGCGGCGCGGAGTGCGCGAGGTGAAGTCGGCCGCCCGTACCGTCGACCTGCTCGACGTGCTCGCCTCGCGCGGCGACCGGCCGGCCCGCCTCCAGGAGCTCGCGGACGAACTGAGGGTGCCGCGCAGCTCCATGTACGCGCTGTTGCAGACGCTCATCGCGCGCGGCTGGGTGCGCACGGACGCGACGGGCTCGCTGTACGGGATCGGTATCCGCGCCCTGCTGACCGGGACCAGCTATCTGCGCACCATCAGTCGCGTGGGCCGCAGGCTGCCCGCGCACGTCGGCGCCCTGGGCAAGGCCCTGCTCGCCGAGCGCCCGGACGACGAACTGCCGCCGGGCCCGTACGTGCGGCACACCGCGCGCACCCACGCCACCCGCGCGAAGATCGAGGCGACGGCCCACCGCGGCACTTCGGGCATTCCGGACTGGCGCTGACGGCCGCCTACCAGCGCTGACACACCGTCAGATCCTGCTCCACCCCACGAAAAAGGGCTCTTCTGCCCGACCGAACCACACCCAAACCAAATGTGTCACGCGTCACAGCCCCCGGCTTATGTGCACACCCCACGGGCTTGATACAAATTGGCCGCGCCCCAACGTCCCCGGTTCGGTCCCGTTCGCAAAGACGAGGCGCTCCCAACTTCCCTGCCTTACCACCCCCTTGCCCAAAACAGCGTCCAAGGCGAGGGGCCCGTCCTCAGGAACGCCCGTGTCCTCGCGTACGTCCCGGCCCGCGCTCGTCGCCCTCTTCACCGCCGGTTACCTCGCCGCCTATCTCCTGCCCACCGTTGTCGGCCGCGTCGCCGACAGCCTGCGACTCTCCCCCACCCAGGCCGGTCTCGTCGGCAGTGCGCTGCTGCTCAGTTCGGCCACCGCGGGGTTCACCCTCGCGGCCCGTGTCGAGCGGGTCGGAGCCCGCCGCGCGGCCCGCACCGGACTGCTCCTCGCCGCCGTCGGCTACGCCACCGCCGCCCTCGCCGCCACCACCCCGCTGGTCGTCGCGGGTGCGATGGTCGGCGGCTTCGGCTCCGGCACCGCGACCGCCGTCGCGGCCACCGGGATCGCCGCCCAGAAGGACCCGCACCGGGCCTCCACGTTCGGGCTGCTGACCGTCTCGGCGCTCGCGGGCGCCCTCTACCTGACCATTCCCCGGATCAGCGAGGGTCACGGACTGCCGTTCGCCGCGCTCGCCGCCACGGCGCTCGCCGTGTGGCCCGCGACGAGCCGCCTCGACGGACCGGCCACCCCGGACAACTGCGCCGCCCCGGCCCCCAAGTCCCCGCTCCCCCACGCCCGTTCGGGCCTGCTCCTCGCCGCGACGCTCGTGTGCTGGTCGATGGCGCAGAACGCGCTGTGGGGTGTCAGCAGCCGCATCGGCACCGAACAGGCCGGCCTCTCCGAGGTCACGGTCGGCTCGATCTTCGCGGTGGCGCTCGGCGTCGGACTGCTCGGCGTGATCGGCGCGGGCGCGGTCGGCGTCCGCCTCGGCCGCGCGCTGCCCATCGGGATCGGCACGGTGGCGATCGCCGCTTGTGTCGTGGTCAGCTCCCGCGCGGACGGCCTCGGCTCCTTCGCAGGCGGCGAGATCGGCTGGAACACCCTGTACCCGGTGGTCCTGTCGTACGTGCTCGGCCTCGCGGCGTCGCTCGACCCGCGCGGCCGCTGGGCGGTCCTCATCGGCTCGGCGTCCTCGCTGGGCACCGCGTGCGGGCCGCTGGCCGGCAGCGCCCTGGCCCAGTCGACGGGCTTCCCCGTCATGGGCTCGGTGCTCGCCGTGGCCCTGCTGCTGCTCGCGGTGCCGCTGACGGCGGTGGCCGTGCACACCGGTGGCCGTCCGCTGTTCGCGGGCGCGGCACGACGCCACAGCGGCGCCCCGGTCGGCGCGATCGTGCCGCCGTCCGGTGTGCTGGAGCAGCCGGTGGTCGAGCTGTTCGACCTCGAGGCGACCACCGGGACGACGGCGTACGCGCCGTTCACGGCGGTGGGCCCCGACGGCGTCGAACCGGATTACCGGCCCGAGTACCGGCCGGAGCCCCAGCCGTCGGAGCAGCAGTCGGAGCAGGCTTCGGTTCAGCCGGAGATGTCGTCCAGCTCGTACGCCTCGACCTCGGCGATGTAGCGCGCCCTGCGCTCCTCGTCGTCGTCGAGGAACGACGCCACGAACGAGTTGCGGGCCAGTTCCCGCACTCGGTCGTGGTCGATGCCGAGGGCCTCGTGGACGGCGTGGAAGGTGTCTCCGACGTAGCCGCCGAAGTAGGACGGGTCGTCGGAGTTCACCGTGCACAGCAGCCCGGCGTCCATCATCTTCACCAGAGGGTGGTCCTCCAGTACGTCGATGGTGCGCAGCCGCACGTTCGACAGCGGGCACAGCGTCAGCGGGATCCGGTCCCGCACGAGCCGCTCCACCAGCTCCGGGTCCTCCAGGGACCGCAGCCCGTGGTCGACGCGCTCGACCCCGAGGATGTCCAGGGCCTCCCACACGTACGACGGGTCGCCCTCCTCGCCCGCGTGCGCGACCTTGCGCAGGCCGAGCGCGTCGGCGGCCTCGTACACCTCGCGGAACTTGGCGGCCGGGTTGCCGACCTCGGCGGAGTCGAGGCCGACGCCGACGATGCGGTCGAGGTACGGCTTCGCGGCCTCCAGCGTCTCCATCGCCGACTCGACGGGCTGGTCGCGCAGGAAGCACAGGATGAGCTTCGTGGAGATCCCGTGCCGCTCCTCGCTGCGCGCGAGCGCCCGGTGCAGCCCCTCCACGACGGTCCCCATCGCCACGCCCCGCGCCGCGTGCGCCTGCGGGTCGAAGAAGATCTCGGCGTGCCGCACGCCCTGCTCGGCGGCGCGCGCCAGATACGCGTCGGCGAGCGCCTCGAAGTCGTCCTCGGTGACGAGGACCGCCATCAGCGAGTAGTAGAGATCGAGGAAGGACTGCAGATCGGCGAAGAGGTACGCCTTGCGCAGCTCCTCGGTGTCCGCGTACGGCAGCGTGATGCCGTTGCGGTCGGCGAGCTCGAAGGCCAGCTCGGGTTCGAGGGTGCCTTCGATGTGCAGGTGGAGTTCGGCCTTGGGAATGCGGGCGAGTGGTGCGAGGGACATCCGAGCATCGTAACCACGGATGGGACCGCACGATTCAGCCGCGCTTGGGCACGCTCACCCGGTCCAGGTCGCGGGCGACCGTCAGCTCCCCGTCGAACCCGGCGGCCCGCGCCTGCCGCGCGAACTCCTCCGGGTCGGTGTAGCGCTGGCTGAAGTGCGTGAGGACGAGGTGGCGCACACCGGCGTCCCGGGCCACACGCGCGGCCTGCGAGGCGGTCAAGTGCCCGTGGTCGGTGGCGAGTCGCACGTCCTCGTCGAGGAACGTCGACTCGATGACCAGCAGATCGCACCCCTCGGCGAGGGCGTCGACGCCTTCGCACAGCCGGGTGTCCATCACGAACGCCACGCGCTGCCCGCGCCGCACCTCGCTCACCTCGTCGAGCGTGACGCCCCGCAGCGAGCCCTCCTTCTGCAGCCGCCCCACGTCGGGCCCCTTGATGCCGTGCGCGGCCAGCCGCTCGGGCAGCATGCGGCGCCCGTCGGGCTCGACGAGACGGTAGCCGTACGACTCGACGGGGTGCGAGAGCCGGCGGGCCTCCAGCCGGTACGAGGGGGTGTCCGCGAGCACCGCGCCCTCCCCGGCCACCGGCTCCTCCGCGATGTCGACGGTCTCCCGGTACGCGGTGGAGTACCGCAGCCGGTCGAAGAACCGCTGCCCGGAAGCCGGGTAGTGGGCGGTCACCGGGTGCGGAACCCGGTCGAGGTTGATCCGCTGGATGACACCCGCGAGACCGAGGGAGTGGTCGCCGTGGAAGTGCGTGACGCAGATCCGGTTGATGTCGTGCGCGGCCACACCGGCGCGCAGCATCTGCCGCTGGGTGCCCTCCCCGGGGTCGAAGAGGATGCCCTCGCTGTCCCAGCGGAGCAGGTAGCCGTTGTGGTTGCGGTGTCGGGTCGGCACCTGGCTGGCGGTGCCGAGCACGACGAATTCGCGTACGGACACGGGTTATCCGGGGGGCCACTGCATGCCACGGCCGCCGAGGACGTGGGCGTGCGCGTGGAAGACGGTCTGGCCGACGCCGCTGCCGGTGTTGAACACGACCCGGTAGCTGTCCAGCTTCTCGTCCTTGGCGACCTCGCCGGCCTCGCGCAGCACGTCGGCGGCGATGGCCGGTTCGGCGGTGGCGAGGGAGGCGGCGTCCGGGTGGTGGACGCGCGGGATGACCAGCACGTGGGTGGGTGCCTGGGGGTTGATGTCCCGGAAGGCCACGGTGGTCTCGGTCTCACGGACCAGTGTGGCGGGTACGTCTCCCGCGACAATCTTGCAGAACAGGCAGTCGTCCATGTGGGTCCCCTCGGCGGTGGTCGTCGGTATGGCCGCATCGTATCGATCACGCCCCACAGGGTTGCGCCCGCGGGGCTCCGCCCCGGACCCCGGTCCTCAATCGCCGGACGGGCTTGATTTGGCTGCGGCGATTGAGCAGCGGGGTCCGGGGCAGAGCCCCGAGCCGCAACCACTACTCCGCCGAAGCCCGCGGCAGCGTGGGCGCGGACCTGGCCGGGTTCTCCGCAAGCGCCGCCAGCGCGATGCGGATCGCCTCGTCCAGCTGCGGGTCACGGCCGGCCGCCGCGTCCTGCGGGGTCAGAACCACCTCCACGTCGGGATCCACCCCGTGGTTCTCCAGGCCCCACCCGTAACCCTCCATCCAGGTCGCGTACTTGGGCTGCGTGACCAGCGTCCCGTCCACCAGCCGGTACCGGCTGTCGATGCCGATGACGCCGCCCCACGTCCGTACGCCGACCACAGGACCGATCCCGAGCGCCTTGATCGCCGCGTTGACGATGTCGCCGTCCGAACCGGAGAACTCGTTCGCCACGGCGACCACGGGACCACGCGGCGCGTCCATCGGATACGAGAAGGCACGGCTGTCGCGCGGCAGGTCCCAACCCACCACGCGCCGCGCCAACTTCTCGACGACGAGCTGCGACGTGTGCCCGCCCCGGTTCTCCCGGACGTCGACGACCAGGCCCTCCCGCGCGACCTCCACGCTCAGGTCGCGGTGGATCTGCGCCCAGCCGGGCGCCTGCATGTCGGGGACGTGGAGGTAGCCGAGCCGCCCGCCCGACTGCTCGTGGACGTAACCCCGCCGGTCGGCGACCCACGCGTGGTACCGCAGCGGTTCCTCGTCGTCGAGCGGTACGACGATCACGTGCCGGGGATCGCCGCCCCCGGCCGGCGAGACCGTCAGCTCGACCGGCTTGTCGGCGGTGCCGACGAGCAGCGGCGCGGGCCCGGTCAGCGGGTCGACGGGCCGCCCGCCCACCGCGACGATCGCGTCGCCCGCCCGGACGGCGACACCGGGCGCGGTGAGCGGAGAGCGGGCGCGCGGGTCGGAGGTCTCGGACGGCAGCACCCGGTCGACGCGCCACCGCGCGGCCCCCTGCGGGCCGTCGTCGTGGCGGGAGATGTCGGCGCCGAGCAGCCCCTGAAGGCGCCGTCCTGAACCCCCGCCGCCTCGCGGCATCACATACGCGTGCGAGGTCCCCAGCTCGCCCTGCACCTCCCACAGCAGGTCGACGAGGTCGTCGTGCGTGGCGACCCGGTCGAGCACCGGCCGGTACCGCTCCAGCACGCCGTCCCAGTCGACGCCGTTCATGTCGGCGCGCCAGAAGTTGTCCCGCATCAGGCGCCCGGTCTCGTCGTACATCTGCCGCCACTCGGCCGCCGGATCGACGCTCTGGCTGATCCGGGACAGGTCGACGGTGATGTTCGTGTCGCTGTCGTCGTCGTGCGCGGGCCGCCGGTCGCTCGGCACGACCTTCAGCGCCTCGCCGGTCCACAGCAGCACCCGCTTGCCGTCGCCGGAGACCTCGAAGTGGTCGGCGTCGGCGCCGATCTCCTCGATCCGCTGCTGGACCAGGTCGTACCGTTCGAGCCGGGTCTTCGGATCGGGGGCGTCCAGGCCGGCCCCGGAGTGGCCCAGTACTCCGCGCACCGGGTGCCGCAGCCACAGCACGCCGTCCTTGGCCGTGCGCAGCGTCGAGTAGCGGGCGGCCTCCACGGGGAACGGCACGATGCGGTCGAGCAGCCCCTCCAGGTCGACGCGGGTGGCGGGCGCGCCCTCGCTGTCGGGAGTCTCGGCGCCGGGGGCGTCGGGGGTGTCGAAGGGGCGGCCGTGCCGCTGCGGTCCGAACGGCGACGGGGTCGTCGCGGCCAGCGTGATCAGGTGCGGCCGCGAGCCGCTGACGAACGCGAGGTCGAAGGCGTGCTCGTCGTAGACCGGGTCGAAGGAGCGCGCCGAAAGGAACGCCAGGTGCTTGCCGTCGAGCGTGAACGCGGGCGCCCAGTCCCGGAACCGCAGCGGCGTCGCCTCGCTGACGGACAGGTCGGTGGTGTTGGCGAGCTTCAGCTGGCGCAGGTCGTGCGGGCCGGGGTGCGACCAGGCGAGCCACGTCGAGTCCGGCGAGAACGCGAGCCCGTTCGCGTTCCCGTCCTCGCTGCGGTCCACCTCCCGTACGTCGCCGCTGTCCCGCTCGACGAGCAGCACCCGGCCGTCGTGCGAGGCCACGGCGGCCCGGCCGCCGTCGGGCGCCACGGCGAGGCCGAGGACCCGGCCGAGCCGTCCGGCGCCGATCCTGCGCGGTGTGGCGCCGGGCGCGGCGCCGGTGGCGGGCGCGAACTCCAGGGCGTCGTCGCCCTCGGCGTCCGTCACCCACACCACGTGCTCCTCGCCGTCCACGCGGAAGGTGTGCGGGAGCCGGGCCCGTACGCCCGGTTCGGCGGCGAGGGCGCGGGCGGGGCCCGCGCGGTGGGTCACCCAGTGCACGGCGCCGCGCACGTTGACGGCGCTGCCGCGCCCGGTGTGGTCGGGGGACCCGGCGCCGAACCAGCGGGCGGCGTCGACGGGCCGCGGCTGGAGGTCCACACGCTGCCCGCCGAGGCGGATGTCGAGCCTGCGCGGCTCCACCCCCTCGTCGAGACTCTCGACGAGCCACAGCTCACCGGCGCTCGCGTAGACGATCCGCTCGCCGTCGGTGGTGGCATGCCGCGCGTAAAAGCCGTCCACGGATGTGTGCCGCCGCAGTCCGGAGCCGTCCGGGAGGGAGGAGTAGAGCGCGCCGACACCCTCGTGGTCGGAGAGGAACGCGACGCGCTCCCCCACCCACATCGGGCTCTCGATGTTCCCGTCGAGTTCGGCGTGCAGGCGTACGAAGTCGCCCTCGCCGCCCCCGTCTTCGTCGCCTCGGTCGATCCACAGCTTGCCCGCCGTGCCGCCCCGGTACCGCTTCCACCAGGCGGCCTCCCGGCCCATCGGCGCGGACAGCAGCAGTATGCCCGCCCGTCGCCCACCACCGCCCTTCTGAGGAAGCGCTTCGCGCCCTTCTTGACTCGGCGGGCCGAACGCGACGCCGCCCACGGGCCCGTACGGCAGGGTCTCGGCGGGTCCGCCGTCCAGCGGTACGGCCCACGCCCAGCTGCGGCGCAGCGAGGCCTGTCCGTACGTGGTGGTGGCGAGGACCCGCCCGTCGGGCATCCAGCCGCGCACGCCGGTCGGCCAACTGCCCCAGTGCGTCAGGCGCTTGGCGGGGCCGCCGGCGACCGGGGCGATGTGCACCTCCGGCGCTCCGTCGCGGCGCGAGGTCCAGGCGACCGTCTCGCCGTCCGGGGAGAGCCGGGGGTTCGAGACGGGCATGTTGTCGGCGCTGACCCGCCAGGCACGGCTGCCGTCGAGGGGCGCGGCCCACACGTCGTCCTCGGCGGTGAAGACCACCAACTCGCCGTGCAGGTGCGGAAACCGGAGGTACGCAGGAGTCGTCACCCGGCCAGCCTAAATTTCGGCCGTGTCCCACGTCAGCCCCTCTGATCACTTCCCATGGGATGTGGGCGCGGGCGCCGTCACCGTGACGGTCTCGGTCACCGTGCTCGTGGCACCGGGCTGCGGCTCCTCGTGGGGCGGGGGGTCCTCGGACGGCTGAGGGTCCTCAGAAGGCTGCGGGTCCTCAGAAGGCTGCGGGTCCTCGGAGGGCTGCGGCTCCCAGGAGGACTGGGAGTCCTGGGAGTCCTGCGAGGGCGCCGGCTGCTGGTCCTGCGGGCTCGAAGACTCCTCGGTGGCCGAGCAGTCGCCGAGCACGCTGGTGGTGAACCACACCTTGCCCTCGACGCGCGCGGTGATCTTCCCGCGCACGCACTGGCCGTTGACGACCTCGTACACCCACCCGTTGACCTTGATGTCCTTGTCGTCCTTGGTCTTGCCCTGGCAGTCGACCTTCACCTCGCCCGCCGTGACGACACCCGACGGGGAGCGGCTGCTGTACGAACCGCTGCAGCTGAGCCAGGCGACATTGGCGTGCTGCCGGTTCAGCTCGGCGGTGGCCACCTTGTCGGTGGTGATCGCAACCGTCGACACATTGAGGTCACTGTCGACCGGCTGACAGGCGACGCCGCCGGCGACAGCGGCAGCGACGAGCAGTACCCCACCGAACACCCTCGATCCCCGCATGCACGGCAGAATGCCAGCGCCCGCGCGGGGGTGGTAGTCCGATTGCGGCCACTATGGGGGCAGTTGGCGGGAGTACGACCAGGGCCTAGCCCCAGCGTCCCGTACGCCCCAGCAGCAACGCCACCGCCGCCGTACCGGCCGTGGACGTACGCAGAACGCTGCGCCCGAGCCTCATCGGCCGCGCCCCGGCCTCCTCGAACACCGTCAGCTCCTCGGGGGAGACGCCCCCTTCGGGTCCGACGACGAGCACGATCTCGCCACTGTCCGGGAGTTCGGCGGAGGCCAGTGCCCCGCTCGGGGCGTCCCGGTCCTCGTGCAGCACGGCGGCGAAGTCGGCCCCGGCGAGCAGCGCGGCGACCTCCTTCGTCGTCGCGGCGTCCTCGACGACCGGGAACCGCACCCGCCGCGACTGCTTCCCGGCCTCCCGTGCGGTGGCCCGCCACTTGCCGAGCGCCTTGAGGCCGCGCTCGCCGCGCCACTGGGTGATGCACCGGGACGCGGACCACGGCACGATCGCGTCGACACCGGTCTCGGTCATGGTCTCCACGGCGAGCTCGCCCCGGTCGCCCTTCGGCAGCGCCTGTACGACGGTGATCCGCGGCGCCTCTGCGGGCTCGACCCGGGCGGGGCCCGCGTCGACGAAGAGCCGGTCCTTGCCCTCGCTGCCGGTGACGACGGCCTCGCACCACGAGCCGAGCCCGTCGGTGAGGGTGACCGTCTCCCCGGCCCGCAGCCGCTTCACGGAGACGGCATGCCGCCCCTCGGGCCCGTCGAGCACATACGCGCGGTCACCGGGAACAGCCCCGTCGACCACGAAAACCGGAGCGGTCATCGGACGGCACCCCGCTGCGCCAACGCGGCCTTCGCGGAGTCGAGTTCGGCGGCGAGCACCTCCACGAGCTGCCCGGCCGGCAGCTCCCGCGCCAGCCGGTGCCCCTGCCCCGCCCACAGCGCCATGCCCTGCGGGTCACCGGCCTTGGCGGCGGCCTTGCGCAGCGGCGACGTCATGTGGTGGACCTGCGGGTACGCGGCCGGGGCGTACGGTCCGTGCTCGCGCATGAACCGGTTGACGAGGCCGCGCGCGGGCCGCCCGGAGAAGGCCCTGGTCAGTTCGGTCCGGGTGAACAGCGGATCGGTCATGGCCTGCTTGTGCAGCTCCGGCGCCCCGGACTCGGGGGTGACCAGGAACGCGGTGCCGAGCTGCGCGAGATCGGCGCCCGCGGCGAGCACGGCGGCGATCTGCGCGCCCCGCATGATCCCGCCCGCGGCGACGATCGGCAGCTGGACGGCCTCGCGCACCTGCGCGATCAGCGAAAGAAGACCGATCCCGCTCCCGTCGGCCTCGGGGTTGTCCCGGTGGGTCCCCTGGTGGCCACCGGCCTCGATCCCCTGGACGCACACCATGTCGGCGCCGGCCTCCTGCGCGGCCTGCGCCTCCTCCACGGTCGTGACGGTGACACCGACCCGTGTCCCGACGCGCTGGAGCGCCTGGACGACCTCGCGCCGGGGGCAGCCGAAGGTGAAGGTGACCAGTGCCACCGGCTCGTCGGCGAGGACCGCGAGCTTGGCGTCGTAGCCGTCGTCGCTGCAGCTGTCGGTCTCGCCGAGCGGCGTCGCGTACCAGGTGGCCTCACCGGCGAGCTGGTGGCGGTAGACGTCGACGGTCGCCGGGTCCACGTGCTCGGTCTGCGGCATGAAGAGGTTGACGCCGAAGGGCCTGCCGGTCAGCGCCCGCACCTGTTTGATCTCCTGGTACATCCCGTCGGCCGTCTTGTACCCGGCGGCGAGGAAGCCGAGCCCACCCGCCTCGGCCACGGCGGCAACCAGCGCGGGTTGCGAAGCGCCACCCGCCATGGGGGCCTGCACGATCGGAAGGGGGCAGAGATCGGTCAGTGCGGAGGACATGACCGCATCGTGCCACGTCCCCTCCGGGGGGCCGAATCGACCCGGCCCCCGTCCCCCCACGCCACGGGGCTCCGCCCCGGGCCCCGCTGCTCAATCGCCGCAGGGGCTTGAAATACCGAGCACCTCGGGGCTGGATCCATCAGTCGCCGGCGGGGCTTGATTTATCAAGCCCCGCCGGCGATTGAGGCGCGGGGTCCGGGGCGGAGCCCCGAGGCCGTAACGCCGGTGCGGCGATCAGCGGCCGTTGAACGCGTCCTTCAGGCGGGAGAAGAGGCCCTGCTGGCCCGGCTGGAACTGCCCCGTGGGCCGCTCCTCGCCGCGCAGCTTGGCCAGCTCCCGCAGCACCCGCTCCTGCTCCGGGTCCAGCTTCTGCGGCGTCGTGACCTCGACGTGCACGATGAGGTCGCCACGGCCGCCGCCCCGCAGATGCGTGACGCCGCGCCCGTGCAGCGGAACCGACTGACCGGACTGCGTGCCCGGCCGGATGTCGATCTCCTCCATGCCGTCGAGCGTCTCCAGCGGCACCTTCGTGCCGAGCGCCGCCGCCGTCATCGGGATCGTCACCGTGCAGTGCAGATCGTCGCCGCGCCGCTGGAACGTCGGGTGCGGCAGCTCGTGGATCTCCACGTACAGGTCACCGGCGGGGCCGCCGCCGGGGCCGACCTCGCCCTCGCCCGCGAGCTGGATCCGCGTGCCGTTGTCCACACCGGCCGGGATCTTCACCGTGAGCGTGCGGCGCGACCGGATACGGCCGTCGCCCGCGCACTCGGGGCACGGCGTCGGCACGACCGTGCCGAAGCCCTGGCACTGCGGGCAGGGCCGCGAGGTCATGACCTGGCCGAGGAACGACCGCGTGACCTGCGAGACCTCACCGCGACCGCGACACATGTCACAGGTCTGGGCCGAGGTCCCCGGCGCGGCACCCTCGCCGCTGCAGGTCGTGCACACCACGGCGGTGTCGACCTGGATGTCCTTGGTGGTGCCGAAGGCCGCCTCGTTCAGCTCGACCTCGAGCCGGATCATGGCGTCCTGGCCACGGCGCGTACGGGACCGGGGTCCGCGCTGCGACGCCGTGCCGAAGAAGGCATCCATGATGTCCGAGAAGTTCCCGAACCCGCCAGCGCCGAAGCCACCGGCCCCGCCGCCTCCGCCGGCCTGCGACAGGGGGTCGCCCCCGAGGTCGTAGACCTGCTTCTTCTGCGGGTCGGAGAGCACCTCGTAGGCGGCGTTGATCTCCTTGAAGCGCTCCTGAGTCTTCGGGTCCGGATTCACATCCGGGTGAAGCTCACGCGCCAGCCTTCGGAAGGCCTTCTTGATTTCGTCCTGGGAAGCGTCGCGGCGCACGCCGAGTACGGCGTAGTAGTCCGTGGCCACTTACGACTCCGCCAGGATCTGTCCGACGTAACGTGCCACTGCGCGTACTGCTCCCATCGTTCCCGGGTAATCCATGCGTGTCGGTCCGACGACACCCAGCTTGGCGACTGCCTCGCCGCCCGAACCGTAGCCCACGGAGACGACGGACGTGGAGTTGAGTCCTTCATGGGCGTTCTCGTGACCGATCCGTACGGCCATGCCCGAATCTCCCACCTCACCAAGCAACTTGAGGAGCACGACCTGCTCCTCAAGGGCTTCGAGTACCGGACGAATGGTGAGGGGAAAGTCATGTCCGAAGCGGGTGAGATTGGCGGTACCGCCGATCATCAACCGCTCCTCCGTCTCCTCCACGAGTGTCTCCAGCAGAGTGGAGAGCACCGTGGAGACCGTACCCCGGTCCTCCTGCTCGAAAGCCTCCGGCAGGTCCTGCACCAGCTGCGGCACGTCGGCGAACCGGCGGCCCGCGACCCGGCTGTTCAGCCGGGCCCGCAGATCCGCCAGTGACGATTCGCCGAACGGCGCCGGGCAGTCGATCATCCGCTGCTCCACGCGCCCGGTGTCCGTGATCAGCACGAGCATCAGACGGGCGGGCGCGAGCGACAGCAGCTCGACATGGCGCACGGTGGACCGGGTCAGGGACGGGTACTGGACGATCGCCACCTGCCGCGTCAGCTGCGCGAGCAGCCGCACGGTGCGGCCGACGACGTCGTCGAGATCGACGGCGCCGTCCAGGAAGTTCTGGATGGCGCGCCGCTCCGGCGCGGCCATCGGCTTCACCGCGGTGAGCTTGTCGACGAACAGGCGGTAGCCCTTGTCGGTGGGGATGCGCCCGGCACTGGTGTGCGGCTGGGCGATGAATCCCTCTTCCTCCAGGACAGCCATGTCGTTACGGACGGTGGCCGGCGAGACACCGAGCTTGTGCCGCTCGGTGAGCGCCTTGGAGCCGACCGGCTCCTCGGTGCCGACATAGTCCTGGACGATGGCGCGCAGCACTTCGAGCCTGCGTTCACTGAGCATCGGCGCGCACCTCCAGAAACAGCCGTTGCGATCTTCCTGCTTTGGCACTCCCTGTGGGCGAGTGCCAATCGTCCCCGGCTCAGTGTACGGCCGGTGGGTACGGGCCCGGCAAGGGCGCTAGCGTCGAGGTATGGAGTTCGCGCAGCGTATCGACTGGGCCGCGAGAGGCTGGGAGCGCCTCGCGCCGAACGTGGGGCGGGTGCGGCTGCCCGGATGGGACTGCACGACCGGCCTCGTGGTCGGTGAAGAAGCGGCGCTCTTGATCGACACCGGATCCTCACTGGGTGAAGGCGCCGGGCTGCGCGCCGACACCCGTGCGCTCCTCGGGCCACACCGGAGAGTGACGCATGTCGCTCTGACCCACCCGCACTTCGACCATGTGCTGGGCACCGCCGCGTTCGCGGGTGTCGAGGTGTACGGGGCGGTGGGCATCGACGTCCTCTTCGAGCACGGCGCCGAGGCGCTGCGCGCCGACGCCGTGAAGCACGGCCTCGCCCCGGACGCGGCGGCCGAGTCGGTCGACCTCCTGGTCACCCCGCCGCACCGGGTGTGCGGCGAGTGGACGCTCGATCTGGGCGGCGGGCTCACGGTGCTGCTCGCGAACATCGGTCCGGCGCACAGTGGCCACGATCTGGCGGTGCTCGTCCCCGGCGGCCCCTCCGCCCCGGAGATCGTCTTCTGCGGCGATCTGGTGGAGGAGTCCGGCGACCCCCAGGCGGGCCCGGACGCGGCGCCGCACCACTGGCCCGCGGCGCTCGACCGGCTGCTCGACCTCGGGGGCGAGGACGCGGTGTACGTCCCGGGGCACGGTTCGACGGTGAATGCCCAGTTCGTCCGCGCGCAACGCGCCACATTGGCGACGTGTTTCGGCGTGTCGTAGTCCTGGCCTGCGCTGTTCTCTTATCGTCTTGCGGATGCGCCAGTACTCCCCCGACCTGACCCCTCCGTGGAAGCGGAACAAGCCGGCCGCCGAGGTCCCGGCCGAACCGGACCTCGTCGTCGAGGAGGTCACCACGGGCTTCTGCGGGGCCGTGATCCGGGTGGAGAAGACGGCGCAGGGGCCGACCGTGACCTTGGAGGACCGCTTCGGCAAGCACCGGGTGTTCCCGATGGAACCCCGCGGCTTCATGATCGACGGCAAGGTCGTCACCCTCGTACGACCCTCGGGCCCGGCCGGTCCCGTCCGGCCCACCCGTACCGCGTCCGGCTCGGTGGCGGTGCCCGGCGCCCGCGCCCGGGTGGCGCGCGCGGGGCGCATCTACGTGGAGGGCAAGCACGACGCCGAGCTCATCGAGCGGGTCTGGGGCGACGACCTGCGCATCGAGGGCGTCGCGGTGGAGTTCCTTGAGGGCGTGGACGACCTCCCGGCGATCGTCTCCGAGTTCGCGCCCGGAGCGGACGCCCGCCTCGGGGTTCTGGTCGACCACCTCGTGCCGGGCTCGAAGGAATGGCGCATCGCCCAGTCGGTGACCAGCGAGCACGCCCTGGTGGTGGGCCACCCCTACATCGACATCTGGGAGGCGGTGAAGCCGTCCTCCGTGGGCATCGAAGCGTGGCCCCGCGTCCCGCGCGGCCAGGACTGGAAGACGGGCGTGTGCCGGGCGCTGGGCTGGCGCGTGGCGAACACGGGTGAGGCGTGGCAGCACATCCTGTCGCGGGTCCGCACCTACAAAGACCTGGAGCCGGAACTCCTCGGCCGCGTGGAGGAACTCATCGACTTCGTCACAGCCCCCGAGTAACGCCCCCTGCACCGTGGTCGCACCCTCGGGGCTCCGCCCCGACCCCCGCTGCTCAATCGCCGCAGGGGCTTGAAATACCTAGCCTTGGGCAATCTGCCGCCTTGGGCGGCAGGGTGGGCAAGGCGGCACCCCGGTGCCGCGGAACGGAAACGGTGGGCGTCGGCCACGGTGCAGGCAGAGCAGCCCGGTGCCGCGCTGCGGGGAGCGCGGCGTGGCCTCAGTCGACCAGGTCGCGGACGACCGCGTCGGCGAGGAGGCGGCCGCGCAGGGTCAGGACCGCGCGGCCGGACGTGAACGGCTCCGGTTCCAGCAGGCCGTCCGTCAATGCTTTCTTCGCCGCCGCGAGGCCGTCCGGCTTGAGCAGCTCCAGCGGGCAACCGTCACGGAGCCGCAGCTCCAGCAGAATCCGCTCGACCCGCCGGTCCTCCTCCGCCAGGATCTCGCGCCCGGCCCCCGGCGACCGCCCACCCGCGAGCGCCGCCGCGTACGCCCCCGGATGCTTGACGTTCCACCACCGCACCCCGCCCACGTGGGAGTGCGCACCGGGCCCGGCCCCCCACCAGTCGGCCCCGCGCCAGTACAGCTCGTTGTGCAGACAGCGCCCGGCCTCCGAGGTCGCCCAGTTCGACACCTCGTACCAGTCGAACCCGGCCGCCCCCAACACCTCGTCGGCGATCAGATACCGGTCCGCGTGCACGTCGTCGTCGGTCATCGGCACCTCGCCGCGCCGGATCCGCCGCGCGAGCTGCGTACCCTCCTCGACGATCAGCGCGTAGGCGGAGACATGGTCGGGCCCGGCCCCGAGCGCCGCCTCGAGCGAGGCCCGCCAGTCGTCGTCGGTCTCGCCGGGCGTGCCATAGATGAGGTCGAGGTTGACGTGGTCGAAGCCCGCCGCCCGCGCCTCCGCGACACAGGCCTCGGGCCGCCCCGGCGTATGCGTACGGTCGAGCACCTTCAGCACGTGCTGCCGGGCGCTCTGCATCCCGAACGAGATCCGGTTGAAGCCACCGGCCCGCAGCTCGGCGAGGTACGCCGGGTCGACCGACTCCGGGTTCGCCTCGGTGGTGACCTCCGCGTCGTCCGCGAGCCCGAACTCGTCGCGGATCGACCCCAGCATCCGTACGAGATCGGCGGCCGGCAGCAGCGTCGGCGTACCGCCCCCGACGAACACGGTCCGCACGGGACGCGGGTCGTCGCCGAGCACCTTCCGCGCGAGGCGCACCTCCTCGACGAGCGTCTCCGCGTAGTTGTCACGGGACGCGAGCACGCCGCCGGTGCCGCGCAGCTCGGTCGCCGTGTACGTGTTGAAGTCGCAGTAGCCGCAGCGCGTGGCGCAGTACGGGACGTGCAGATAGAAGCCGAGGGGTCGGGAGCAGGACCCGGCGAGGGCGGACGCGGGCAGCGAGCCGTCGTCGGGCACGGGCTCGCCGTCGGGAAGTGCGGAAGGCATGACCCCATTGTCCCGCCTCGCGGAATCTTCCGGAGCGCACCCGTCGTCGGGCTCACTGCGCCTGGAGCACCAGCAGCGCCAGATCGTCGTCGGGCGGGCTGTCGGCGAAGGCGTGCACGAGCCGCCGGATCCGCTCCGCGAGCAGCGGCGCCGTGAGCCCCGAGCACCCGGCGAGCGCCTGCGCGAGCCCGTCGCCGTCGTCGAACTGGAGGGCCCCGCGGCGGCGCTCCGTCACCCCGTCCGTGACGCACAGGAGCGTGTCCCCGGTGCCCATCACGAACGTTTCGCTTGAGTAGTCCGGGTCGTCGACGACCCCGAGCAGCATCTGTGGTGTGGCCGCGGCGACGATCTCCCCGCCGGGCCGCATGAGCAGCGGCAGCGGGTGCCCGGCGGAGGCGATGGTGCAGAGCACGCCGTCCTCGGTGGGGGTCAGCTCGCCGTAGAGGAGGGACAGGAAGCGGGAGGTGGAGCCCTCGGGCGGCACACCGCGGCCGTCGGCGGCGGCGATCGCGCGGGCCGCCGCGTCGGAGGCCTCGGTGGCATCGTCGAGGAGCAGCCGGTTGAGCCGGTCGAGGACCTGCGAGACCTGGTACTCCTCGCGGGCGAGCAGCCGCAGCCAGGGCCGGACGAGCCCGATGACGACGGCGGCCTCCGGCCCCTTTCCCTGTACGTCGCCGAGCGCGAAGCACCAGCGTCCGGCGCCGGCCGGGAACACGTCGTAGAAGTCGCCGCCGGGCCCGCCCGCCTCCTTCGGCTCGTAGACGAGGGCGGTCTTCACGCCGGGGATCTCGGCCATGGACGTGGGCAGCAGGCCGCTCTGCAGGATGCGGCTGATGGTGGCCTGCCGGGTGAACCTGCGGGCCGCGCTGACGGCGAGGGCGACGCGCCGGCTGAAGTCCTCGACGAGCCCGGTGACCTCGTCGGGGAAGCGGTGCAGCCCGGCCCGCCCGATCAGCAGGATGCCGAGCGCACGGCCGCCTGCGGAGAGCCGGTAGGCGAGCGCCGAGCCGGCGTCCTCCGCGCCGGGGCCGCCCTGCGGGTCGAAGGGCCAGGGCACCGGTACGGCGCCGAGGTTGCGGTCGGGCAGCCGCGGCGGTTCCTTCTCCAGCAGTCCGCGCAGCTCCTCGATGCGGTGCTCGTGGGTGTGCCAGACGCGGGCGAGCCGGGGCAGCGGCATCGAACCCGCGCCCAGTACATCGTGCTCGACGACGCCCGGCAGTCCGCGCCCCTCCTCCTCGTAGAACCAGATGGCGCACCAGTCGGCGAGCCGCGGTACGAGGAGCTGGCCGACGAGCGCGGCGACCATGTCCTCGTCGAGCTGTCCGGCGAGCAGGTCGGAGGCCTCGGCGAGGAAGGAGAGCGCGCCGCGGTTGATCCAGTCCTGGTCCTGGTGCTCGCGCGGGGCCGCGGGCGCAAGCAGCTCGGCGGCGCGCGGTCCGCGGGCGCGCGCCGAACCGTCGGGGAGTTCGGCGGCGGGCGCCGGAGTGTCGGCGGGGATCCGGGCCCAGACGGTCTTGGTGCCGTGACCGTATGTAATGCCCCACAACTCGGCGAGGGAGGAGACGAGTTGGAGTCCGCGCCCGTACTCGGGGGTCTCCGGAGAGCGGGACGGCCGGTCGTTGCGGACGGCGCGGGCCGGGTGCCGGTCGGTGACCTCGACGACGAGTCCCGCGGCGACGCTGCCGTCGGCGGCGGCGCCCTCCAGGCGGCACAGGAGGTCGACTTCGGTGCCGGCGTGCACGACGGCGTTGGTGACGAGTTCGCTCAGTACGACGGTCGCGTCGTCCATGAGTTGTCCGTCGATGGTCAGGGGTACGGACAGTTCGGGAAGTTCGGTCCAGTCGTCGAACGCGGCTCGCAGGAAACGGCGGGAGGCCGCGGGCGCCAGCGTGTTCCCCGGCAGCGACGTGCGCGCGACGACGCCCGGCTCGACGGTCGGCCGGCCCGCCGCGTCGGGCGGGTCCGTGGCGCTGAAAGCACCTTCCCGCTGGATCGGAATGGAACCCACGTTTCGGCTCCTGAGTAGTTGTGGCAAAGACGTCTCAGGCGACACCGTCAGAGTGACAGACTGGCCCCGCCCATAAGCGCGGAGTTACCTAAGTAGGCCGCTATGAGTGAGAACAGTGGTATGCGTGCACCTCAGAAGGGCTACGGTGACGAAGCCATTCGCCCCGGCGATCTCCGGCCGCTACTGGCCGCGATGACAGCCGCCCGCGACGGCACGTTCGCACATGTGGCCACAACGGCCGACGGAATCGTCGGCGAGCTCGGTGCCGCGTTCAATCAGCTCGTGGACCGCAGTGTGCAGTTCAATTCCGAACTCGCGCGCGTGCGCAGGGAAATCACCCGGCACGGACGGCTCGACGAGCGTCTGGAGGCCAGTCCGGGGCAGGGTGCCTGGGTGACCCGCGTCGGCGACGTGAACACCATCGTCGACGCGCTCGTCGCGCCGACCGCGAACGCCACGCGGGTGCTCGAAGCGGTGGCGGGCGGCGATCTGACCCAGCGCGTCGATCTGCACGACGGCACCCGCCAACTCCGTGGCGACCTCAGACGGCTGGGGCGTTCGGTCAACAAGATGGTGGACCAGCTCTCCCTGTTCACCGACGAGGTGACCCGGGTGGCCCGCGAGGTGGGCACCGAGGGCCGGCTCGGCGGACGCGCCAAGGTGGCGGGCCTGTCGGGGAGTTGGCGCGCGGTGACCGAGGCGGTCAACACCATGGCGTCGCGGCTCACGGCGCAGGTGCGCGACATCGCGCTGGTGACGACGGCGGTGGCGCAGGGGGACCTGACGCGTACGGTCACGATCGAGGCGACGGGCGAGCTGCTCGAACTGAAGCTGACCGTGAACACGATGGTCGACCAGCTCTCCGCGTTCGCCGACGAGGTCACCCGCGTGGCGCGCGAGGTCGGCACCGAGGGCCAGCTCGGCGGACGCGCCCAGGTGCGCGGCGTGTCCGGGGTCTGGAAGGACCTCACCGACAACGTCAACTTCATGGCGTCGAACCTCACCTCTCAGGTCCGCAACATCGCGCAGGTCACGACGGCCGTGGCCGACGGCGACCTGAGCCAGAAGATCACCGTCGACGCCCAGGGCGAGATCCTCGAACTCAAGTCGACGATCAACACGATGGTCGACCAGCTCAGCGCCTTCGCCGACGAGGTCACCCGCGTGGCGCGCGAGGTCGGCACCGAGGGCCAGCTCGGCGGACGCGCCCAGGTGCGCGGCGTATCGGGCGTCTGGAAGGACCTCACCGACAACGTCAACTTCATGGCCGACAACCTCACCTCGCAGGTGCGCAACATCGCGCTCGTGTCGACGGCGGTGGCCCAGGGCGACCTCGGCAAGAAGATCACCGTCGAGGCGAAGGGCGAGATCCTCGAACTCAAGTCGACGATCAACACGATGGTCGACCAGCTCTCCGCCTTCGCCGACGAGGTCACCCGCGTGGCCCGTGAGGTCGGCACGGAGGGCAACCTCGGCGGTCAGGCGCAGGTGCGCGGCGTGTCCGGGGTCTGGAAGGACCTCACCGACAACGTCAACTTCATGGCGTCGAACCTCACCTCTCAGGTCCGCAACATCGCGCAGGTCACGACGGCCGTGGCCCAGGGCGACCTGTCGAAGAAGATCTCCGTCGACGCGCGCGGCGAGATCCTGGAGCTGAAGGACACCGTCAACACGATGGTGGAGCAGCTGCGCGGATTCGCCGACGAGGTGACCCGCGTGGCCCGCGAGGTCGGCACCGACGGCCGGCTCGGCGGGCGGGCGACCGTGCACGGGGTGTCGGGCGTCTGGAAGGACCTCACCGACAACGTCAACTACATGGCGGACAACCTCACCTCGCAGGTCCGCAACATCGCGCAGGTGGCCACGGCAGTGGCCCAGGGCGACCTCTCCAAGAAGATCGACGTCGACGCGCGCGGCGAGATCCTCGAACTGAAGACGACCATCAACACGATGGTCGACACGCTCTCCTCGTTCTCCTCCGAGGTGACCCGCGTGGCCCGCGAGGTGGGCTCCCAGGGGCAGTTGGGCGGCCAGGCACGGGTCGAGGGCGTGTACGGCACGTGGAAGCGCCTGACGACGAACGTGAACGAGCTGGCGCTGAACCTGACCACGCAGGTCCGCGCCATCGCCGAGGTCGCCTCCGCGGTGACCCAGGGCAACATGTCGCGCTCGATCACGGTCGACGCGCAGGGCGAGGTCGCCGAGCTCAAGGACAACATCAACCTGATGGTGGCCAACCTCCGCGAGACGACCCGCGCGAAGGACTGGCTGGAGTCGAACCTGGCGCGGCTCGCCGCCCTGATGCAGGGCCACCGCGACCTGATCGAGGTCGCCGACCTGATCCTGCGCGAGCTGACGCCGCTGGTGAACGCCCAGTACGGCGCCTTCTTCCTGGCGGAGCAGGACGACGACGGCGCCCGGCCGCGCTCCCTCAACCCCACCAAGGGCCTCGCCTACATCGCGGGCTACGGATCGGCGTCCGCCTCGGTCATCGACACGGGCGGCATGCCGGTCCACGGCCTCGTACGGCAGGCGGCCCTGGAGCGGAAGCGGATCCTGGTGGAGGAGGTGCCACCGGACTACATCAACATCAACAGCGGTCTGGGCGAGGCGGCGCCCGCGTCGGTCGTGATCATCCCGATCCTCTTCGAGGACAAGCTCCTCGGCGTGATCGAGCTCGCCTCCTTCTCCCGCTTCTCCGACGTCCACCTGGCGTTCTTCGACCAGTTCGTGAACACCATCGGCGTCGCCATCAACACCATCATCGCCAACTCCCGTACGGAGTCGCTGCTCGGCGAGTCCCAGCGACTGGCCATCCAGCTCCAGGAACGCTCGAACGAACTGCAGCGCCAGCAGGCCGAGTTGCAGCGCTCGAACGCGCAACTGGAGGAGAAGGCGGCGCTGCTGGCGACCTCCTCGCAGTACAAGTCGGAGTTCCTGGCGAACATGTCGCACGAGCTGCGCACCCCGCTGAACTCCCTGCTCATCCTGGCCCGGCTGCTCTCCGACAACCCGGACGGCCATCTCAACGACCAGGAGGTCCAGTTCGCGTCGACGATCCACCGCTCGGGCTCCGACCTGCTCCAGCTCATCAACGACATCCTCGACCTGTCGAAGATCGAGGCCGGCCGGATGGACGTACGGCCCAAGCGGCTCCCCCTCATCAAGCTCCTCGACTACGTGCACGCGACCTTCCGGCCCATCACCCTCGACCGCGGCCTCGCCTTCGAGGTGTCGGTCGGCGAGGACGTGCCGCGCGAGATGTTCTCCGACGAGCAGCGGCTCCAGCAGATCCTGCGCAACCTCCTGTCGAACGCGATCAAGTTCACCGCGCAGGGCCGGGTCGAGCTGCGGGTCAACCGGGTCGCGGGGCCGGACGGCGTACAGCCGGGCGAGGGCGACGACATGCTCGCCTTCGCCGTCACCGACACCGGGATCGGCATCCCGCGCGACAAGCTCGCCGTCGTCTTCGAGGCGTTCCAGCAGGCCGACGGCACGACGAACCGCAAGTACGGCGGCACGGGCCTCGGCCTGTCCATCAGCCGGGAGATCTCCGCGCTGCTCGGCGGCCACATCGTCGCCGAGAGCGAGCCGGGCGAGGGCTCCACGTTCACGCTGCACGTCCCCGTGCGCTGCCCGGGCCACGAGTCGCTCCCGGCGCGCGAGCTGCCCGCTCCCCTGCCCGGCATGGCCGCCGTACCGTCGCAGAGCGGGCCCGCGGAGACGTACGCGCCGCCGCAGCGCCCGGGCGTCCCGGACCCCCTGGAGCTCCCGGAGCTGTCGGAGGCGGAGGACAACTGGCCGGCGCCGACCAAGCTCGAACAGTGGAAGACGGGCAGGGCGGGGGCGGTCCTGCCGGGCCGCCGCGTCCTGATCGTCGACGACGACATCCGCAATGTCTTCGCGCTCACCCATGTACTCGGCCGCGTCGGCATGCCGGTCCTGTACGCGGAGAACGGGCGCGAGGGCATCGAGACCCTGGAGAGCCACCCGGACGTCGAGCTGGTCCTGATGGACATCATGATGCCCGAGATGGACGGCTACGAGACCATTTCCGTCATCCGCGGTACGCCGAGGTGGGCCGGGCTGCCCATCGTGGCGCTCACCGCCAAGGCCATGCCCGGCGACCGCGAGAAGTCGATCGCCAAGGGCGCGAACGACTACGTACCGAAACCGGTGGACGTCGACCAGCTGCTGACCGTCGTGTGCGAGCTGCTGTCATCCGAGGGGGCGGAGCTGTCCGCACCCGAGGCATCCGGTTCCCCGGCGACCCCTGAGTGAGGCACCGTCACCATGACCACTGCAGAGTCCACTTCAGCGGATCGGGCCAGCATCCTCCTCGTTGACGACATGGAGGACAACCTGACCGCCCTCGAAGCCGTCCTCGGCCCGCTCAACGAGCCGCTGGTCCGGGCCCGTTCGGGCGAGGAGGCGATGAAGGCGCTGCTGCGCAGGCAGTTCGCCGTCGTCCTCCTCGACATCCGGATGCCCGGCATGGACGGCTTCGAGACGGCGACGAACATCAAGCGTCTCGACCAGACGAAAGACGTCCCGATCATCTTCCTGACGGGCACGGAGGCCGACACCGGCTACGCCTTCCGCGGCTACGCGACCGGCGCCGCGGACTACCTGACCAAGCCGTTCGACCCGTGGGTGCTGCGCGCGAAGGTCACCGTCTTCCTCGACCTGCACCGCAAGAACCGCCAGTTGCAGCGCCTCCTGGCCCGCGAGCACCGGCAGCTGGACGACCTCGCGTCCCGCATGGCGTCGCTGGAGCGCCGCCTGGCCGAGGGAGACACCCCCGACATCCGGGAACTGCGCCACGACATAGGAGAGATGAAGGAGACGCTGCGGATGATGCGCCGGGGCTGACGTCCGTCCGCCCCGGCGCGTGTTCTCCTGTTCTCCGCAGCGTTCTCGCCGGGGCCGTCAGCCCTCGCGGCTCCCGGAGTACATCTCGTCGAGCAGCTCCTTGTACTGACGCTCGACGACCGGGCGCTTCAGCTTCAGGCTGGGCGTCAGCTCGCCGTGCTCGATGTCGAGGTCACGCGGCAGGAGCTTGAACTTCTTGATGGTCTGCCAGCGCTGCAGGCCCTCGTTCAGCTCCTTCACGTAGCCCTCGACGAGCGCGACCGTCGCGGGCGCCGCGACGACCTCCGCGTAGGAGGCGCCGCTCAGGCCGTTCTCCTTCGCCCATTCCAGGATCGACGGCTCGTCGAGCGAGATGAGCGCCGTGCAGAAGTTCCGGTCGGCGCCGTGCACCAGGATGTTCGAGACGTACGGGCAGACGGCCTTGAACTGGCCCTCGACCTCGGCCGGCGCGATGTACTTGCCGCCGGACGTCTTGATCAAGTCCTTCTTGCGGTCGGTGATCCGCAGGTAGCCGTCGTTGGACAGCTCGCCGATGTCGCCCGTGTGGAACCAGCCGTCCGACTCCAGGACCTCGGCGGTCTTCTCGGGCAGGCCGTGGTAGCCCTCCATGATGCCGGGGCCGCGCAGCAGGATCTCGCCGTCGTCCGCGATCCGCACCTCGGTGCCGGGCAGCGGCTTGCCGACCGTGCCGGTGCGGTAGGCCTCACCGGGGTTCACGAACGAGGCGGCGGAGGACTCGGTCAGCCCGTAGCCCTCCAGGATGTGCACCCCGGCACCGGCGAAGAAGTAGCCGATCTCGGGAGCCAGCGCGGCCGAGCCGGACACGCATGCCCGCAGCCGCCCGCCGAAGGCCTCCCGCAGCTTGCCGTAGACAAGGCGGTCCGCGGCCTTGTGCTTCGAGGCGAGCTTGAACGGAACGGAGGCGACACCGGTGCGGCGGAAGTTGTCCTGGCTGACCTTCGCGTACTCGCGCGCGACCCCGGCCGCCCACTGGAAGATCTTGTACTTGGCGCTGCCACCGGCCCGCGCCTTCGCGGCGACGCCGTTGTAGACCTTCTCGAAGATGCGCGGCACGGCCGCCATGTACGTCGGCTGCACGACCGGCAGATTCTCGATGATCTTGTCCACGCGGCCGTCGACCGCGGTGACGTGCCCGACCTCGATCTGGCCGCTGGTCAGCACCTTGCCGAAGACGTGCGCGAGCGGCAGCCACAGGTACTGCACGTCGTCGCCGCTGACGAGCCCGGTCGCCGCGATGGCCTTCGCCATGTACGACCAGTTGTCGTGCGGGAGCCGGACGCCCTTGGGCCGGCCGGTGGTGCCGGAGGTGTAGATGAGCGTGGCGAGCTGGTCCTTCTGGATCGCCCCGACCCGTTCGGTGACGACGTCCGGGTTCTTCTCCAGGTACGCGGCGCCGCGCGCCTCCAGGTCCTCAAGGGTGAGCACCCAGCCGTCGGGGTCGCCCGCGTCGGGCTGCACACCGGTCGCGTCGACCACCACGACGTGCCGCAGCTCGGGCAGCTCGGAGCGGCGCGCCCGCGCCTTGGCGAGCTGCGCGGCGTCCTCCGCGACCATGACCTTGGACTCGGAGTCGGACAGGATGAACGCCGACTCGTCCTCGTTGGTCTGCGGGTACACCGTCGTGGTCGCCGCGCCCGCGCACATGATGCCGAGGTCCGCGAGTATCCACTCGACACGGGTCGAGGAGGCGAGCGCCACCCGCTCCTGCGGGCCCACACCCAGCTCGACCAGGCCCGCGGCGATGGCGTACACCCGCTGCGCGGCCTGCGCCCAGCTCAGCGACTTCCAGTCGTCGGGGCCCGTGCCGGAGGCCGAGGGCACCGGATAGCGGTAGGCCTCGGCGTCCGGTGTCGCCGCCACGCGCTCCAGGAAGAGGTTCGCCACGGAGGGCGGACGGTTCTCGATCAGGGTCTGTGTGTCGCTCACGACGTCCTCCGGGGCCCGCGACAGTGCGGCTTGTTCAGACAGTGCGGCTTATTGATAGGTGGCTTGATACGCGGCTGGAAACCCAGCTTGTTTAACTGGCGAGTAACCATTGGGCAGTGATCAGGGTAAGGGTCACCCGGCCGCCACGTAAGGGGCTCCGGCCTTCGACTTCACCGGACTGCCTCCTTCGTCCTCACCCCTCACACGGCTCACACAAAAGCGGGGCCCGGCAGGCGTGAACGCCTGCCGGGCCCCGCTCGGGGTGGCTCACTTCTTGTTCTTGGAGCCGCCGCCGTCGTCACTCGAAAGAACCGCGATGAAGGCTTCCTGCGGCACCTCGACGGAGCCGACCATCTTCATGCGCTTCTTGCCCTCCTTCTGCTTCTCGAGGAGCTTGCGCTTACGCGAAATGTCACCGCCGTAGCACTTGGCGAGGACGTCCTTGCGGATGGCGCGGATGGTCTCGCGGGCGATGACCCGCGAACCGATCGCCGCCTGCACCGGCACCTCGAACGCCTGGCGCGGGATCAGCTCCCGGAGCTTGGCGACGAGCCGCACGCCGTACTGGTACGCCTGGTCCTTGTGCGTGATGGCGGAGAAGGCGTCGACCTTGTCGCCGTGCAACAGGATGTCGACCTTGACGAGCTGGGCGGTCTGCTCGCCGGTGGGCTCGTAGTCGAGCGAGGCGTAGCCGCGGGTCTTGGACTTCAGCTGGTCGAAGAAGTCGAAGACGATCTCGGCGAGCGGCAGCGTGTACCGGATCTCGACCCGGTCCTCGGAGAGGTAGTCCATGCCGAGCAGCACGCCGCGCCGGCCCTGGCACAGCTCCATGATCGAGCCGATGAACTCGGACGGGGCCAGGACGGTGGCGCGCACGACCGGCTCGTGCACCTCGGCGATCTTCCCTTCCGGGAACTCGCTCGGGTTCGTGACCGTGTGCTCCTCGCCGTCCTCCATGGTCACGCGGTAGACCACGTTGGGGGCGGTGGCGATCAGGTCGAGGCCGAACTCGCGCTCCAGGCGCTCGCGGATCACGTCGAGGTGCAGCAGGCCCAGGAAGCCGACGCGGAAACCGAAGCCGAGGGCGGCCGAGGTCTCCGGCTCGTACACCAGCGCGGCGTCGTTGAGCTGCAGCTTGTCGAGCGCGTCGCGCAGCTCGGGGTAGTCGGAGCCGTCCAGCGGATACAGACCCGAGAAGACCATCGGCTTCGGGTCCTTGTAGCCGCCGAGCGGCTCCTCCGCGCCCTTGTTCAGCTGGGTGATCGTGTCACCCACCTTGGACTGGCGGACGTCCTTCACGCCGGTGATCAGGTAGCCCACCTCGCCGACGCCGAGCCCGTCGGCGGGCAGCATCTCCGGCGAGTTCGTCCCGATCTCGAGCAGCTCGTGCGTCGCGCCCGTCGACATCATCCGGATCCGCTCACGCTTGCTGAGCTGACCGTCGACGACACGGACGTACGTGACGACACCGCGGTACGAGTCGTAGACCGAGTCGAAGATCATCGCGCGGGCGGGGGCGTCCTTGACGCCGACCGGGGCCGGGATGTCGCGGACGACCTTGTCGAGCAGCGCCTCGACACCCATGCCGGTCTTGGCGGAGACCTTCAGCACGTCGTCGGGCTCGCAGCCGATGAGGTTGGCCAGCTCCTCGCTGAACTTCTCGGGCTGCGCGGCCGGCAGGTCGATCTTGTTGAGGACAGGAATGATCTGGAGGTCGTTCTCCATCGCCAGGTACAGGTTGGCGAGGGTCTGGGCCTCGATGCCCTGGGCGGCGTCGACGAGCAGGATCGTGCCCTCGCACGCGGCGAGCGAGCGCGAGACCTCGTACGTGAAGTCCACATGGCCCGGCGTGTCGATCATGTTCAGGATGTGGGTACTGCCCTCGTCCGGCCCCTCCGTGGGGGCCCAGGGCAGACGCACCGCCTGGGACTTGATCGTGATGCCGCGCTCTCGCTCGATGTCCATCCGGTCGAGGTACTGAGCACGCATCTGCCGCTGCTCGACGACACCGGTCAGCTGGAGCATGCGGTCGGCGAGCGTGGACTTGCCGTGGTCGATGTGCGCGATGATGCAGAAGTTGCGAATCAGAGCCGGGTCGGTGCGGCTCGGCTCGGGCACATTTTTAGGGATCGCGGGCACGCAGGGTCCTGTCTCTTGAGGCCTTCTGCCTCGGGTCGGCCTCGGTTGGGATCAATACGTAGCCTCCATCGTCCCATGCGCGGGGGACTGCGGTCGGTTTGGGCCGCTCGGGCGACGGCTGATACCGTGGGCAGCTGTGTCTCATGCCCTCTCAGCGCGAGGCACTACTCAGTGAAAATCATCGGTACGGGACCTTCACCGGCCCCGTGCCTGAACCTGAAAAGGCTCAATTCGTGGCGAACATCAAGTCCCAGATGAAGCGGATCAAGACCAACGAGAAGGCGCGCCTGCGCAACAAGTCGGTCAAGTCCTCCCTGAAGACCGCGATCCGCAAGGCCCGTGAGGCCGCTGCCGCGGGTGACGTCGAGAAGGCCGTCGTTGCTCAGCGCGCTGCCGCGCGTGAGCTCGACAAGGCCGTCTCCAAGGGCGTCATCCACAAGAACCAGGCCGCCAACAAGAAGTCGGCGCTTGCTTCGAAGGTCGCCTCCATCCAGGCCTGAACCTGACCTGATACGACCGTCGGTGGGACCCGGGCGGGCCCTCTCTCATCCGCCCCCGACCGACACCCAGAGCCCGCACGCGGCCTGCGTTCGCCACGCGGGTGCGGGCTCATCACACGCATAACCCGAGGCCCCGCCCTTCCCCAGGGCGGGGCCTCGGTGTGTGTTCGGTCCTACCCGCGCTACCCGCGCCCACGCGACCGCGCGGCCCGGGCAACGGTCACCACGGCCTTCTCCAACGCATACTCGGGATCGTCCCCGGCCCCCTTCACCCCGGCGTCCGCCTCGGCAACCGCCCGCAGCGCGACCGCCACCCCGTCCGGCGACCAGCCCCGCATCTGCTGCCGCACCCGGTCGATCTTCCAGGGCGGCATCCCCAGCTCCCGCGCCAGATCCGCCGGCCGCCCGCCCCGGGCGGACGACAGCTTCCCGATCGCCCGCACCCCCTGGGCCAGCGCACTGGTGATCATCACCGGCGCCACCCCGGTCGACAGCGACCACCGCAAGGCCTCCAGCGCCTCGGCCGCCCGCCCCTCCACGGCCCGGTCGGCCACGGTGAAGCTGGACGCCTCGGCCCGCCCCGTGTAGTACCGGCCGACGACGGCCTCGTCGATGGTCCCCTCGACGTCGGCGGCGAGCTGCGACACGGCGGACGCCAGCTCCCGCAGATCACTGCCGATGGCGTCGACGAGCGCCTGGGACGCCTCGGGTGTCGCGGACCGCCCGATAGCGCGGAACTCGCTGCGCACGAAGGCCAGCCGGTCCGCGGGCTTGGTCATCTTGGGGCAGGCGACCTCCCTGGCCCCGGCCTTGCGCGCCGCGTCCAGCAGGCCCTTGCCCTTGGCGCCACCGGCATGCAGCAGCACCAGCGTGATCTCCTCGGCGGGCGAGCCGATGTACGCCTTGACGTCCTTGACCGTGTCCGCGGACAGGTCCTGCGCATTGCGTACGACGACGACCTTGCGCTCGGCGAACAGCGAGGGGCTGGTCAGCTCGGCCAACGTCCCCGGCTGCAGCTGATCGGGGGTGAGGTCCCGCACGTCGGTGTCCGCGTCCGCGGCGCGCGCCGCCGCCACGACCTGCTGCACCGCGCGGTCGAGCAGCAGATCCTCCTGGCCCACCGCGACGGTGAGGGGAGCGAGCGGATCGTCGTTTGCAGTCTTCCTGGCCATCGCGCCAAGCATCCCACGCGCCACTGACAACAACGGCCCGTCCGCAGCAGAACCGGAAAGCCCACCCGGCCCCGGACACCGGGCCGCGCCCCAGGGCGCCGGGCACCGGGCCGCGCCCTCACGGCGCCGGGCGCCAAACCCACCCGGCCGGGGCGCGAGCCCTACAGGTCCTCGCGCCCTACGGTTCCTCGCGCCAGCCGTCCCACTCGGCCGCGAACTCGTCCAGTTCCTCGGCGGCCAGCCGGTCGGCCGCGTCCTCGACGACCACCAGCCACTGCGCGTCCTCGGCGTCGTCCTCGCCGGCCAAGGCGTCGCGTACGAGCTGGGGCTCCTCGGTCACCCCGAAGCGCTCCCGCAGCGCCTCCGCGACCTCCTCCGCGGCGTCGCGGTCGGGCAGCACCAGTACGTGTCTCACATCGCTCACGCCACCATCTTCCGGCACGTGAGCGATGCCGCCCCGACGGGGTCAGCCCTTCGGCACGACCTGTATGTCGAGATCGATCCGGACGCTGGAACCGACGACGGCGATGCCCTTGGCCAGCATGGTCTGCCAGCTCACGGTGAAGTCGTCGCGGTGCAGCTCCGTGGTCGCCCGGCAGGCGGCACGGGTCTCGCCCTCCATGCCGGTGCCCAGGCCCAGGTACTCGGCGTCCAGCGTGACCGTCCGGGTCACGCCGTGCAGCGTGAGCGCCCCGGTGATCGCCCAGCGGCTGCCGCCCTTGTGCACGAAGCGGTCGCTGTAGAACTCCAGCGTCGGAAAGCGCTCGACGTCGAGGAAGTCGGCGGACCTGAGGTGGTCGTCGCGCATCGCGACGTTCGTGTCGATGGACGCGGCGTCGATGACGACGTGCATCGCGGAGTCCTCGGCCCGCTCGGCCACGCGCAGCACCCCCGCGAACGTGTTGAACCGCCCGTAGACCCGAGCCATCCCGATGTGCCGCGCCGTGAACCCGACCGAGGAGTGCGTCGGCTCGACCTCCCAGTCCCCCGGCGTCGGCAGCGGCGGCGGCGCCGAGACCTGGAGCGTCACGTCACCGAGCGCCGCGTACCCGCCCTCCGCCACGGTCGCCCCACCACGGAACGGCGTGTACCCCTCGGCCGACACCGCGAGCCGGTAGTCCCCCGCGGGCACGGTCGCCACGAACGAGCCGAACGGGTCGACGCCCCCGCTCACCACCTTGCGCCCCATCGCATCGCTCACCGAGAACTCGGCTCCCCGCACCGGCTCGCTCACGGCATCGATGACCCTGCCGCTGAGCACCCCCGCCCCCGGCGGCACCGTCATCCCTGCAAGGGAACTCATATCTACTGACCGGTTAGTACGGTTTCTCCGCCAGCGGCCGAACATGTCCTACCCACCCCAGAACGCCTGAACAACTGCCTGATCTGCTGTATTCGACAAGTATTCGATCATCGCGCCCGGTTTCGAGGCAAGATGCGCCCACATGGCAAGAACCCCGACCGGCGTCATGACACCCCTCCTCCCGGCACCCACCGACCGCGCTACGGGAGCACCCTCAGCGCCCCTCCACCCCCTCCCACCACCGCGACCGCCCCGTCCCGGTCCGTCCTGAGCACGGCCGAACCACGCGCCCGCAGCGCCGCCAGCGTGCTCGGCGCCGGATGTCCGTACGGGTTGTCACGCCCCACCGAGATCAGCGCGACGCGCGGCGCGGCCCTGCGCAGCAGCTCCGGATCCTGGTACGCCGAGCCGTGATGGGCGACCTTGAGCACGTCGACCGGCGACAGCCCGGCCCCGGCGGGCGTCCTCAACAGGGCGCGCTGCGCCGGTGGTTCCAGGTCGCCGAGGAGCAGCAGGGTCAGCCCCGCGACGCGGACGAGCAGGGTCACGCTCGCGTCGTTCGGCCCGTCCGGCGCCGGGGCCCGGCCCGGCGGGGGCCACAGCACCTGCCAGTCGAGCGGGCCCGCTCTGCGCCGCTCCCCCGCCGCCGCGCGCACCACCGGGACCGCGTACCGGGCCGCCTCCCTCCGCACGGCGGCCACCTGGTCCGCCGGCTCCTCGAACCCGGTCGTCTCGATCTGTCCGACGCTCCTCCCCCGCAACACCCCGTCGAGCCCGGCCACATGGTCCGCGTGAAAGTGCGTGAGCACCACGGCCGGGATCCGGGTGACACCCAGCGAACGCAGGCACCGGTCGACGCGCAGCGGGTCGGGGCCCGCGTCCACCACCACCCCGCTCCCCGCCCCCGCCGCGAGAACCAGCGCGTCGCCCTGCCCCACGTCGCACATGACCAGGCGCCAGTCGGCCGGCGGCCACCCGGTGACGCCCCGTACAAGCGGCGCGGGCCGTACGACCACCAGAACCAGCAGCAGCGCACAGGCCCCGCAGATCCACGGCGACGTGAGCGCCCTACGCCCCGCGAGGACGAGGACCACCGTGCCGAGCGCGAGCAGCGCCCCGCCGCGCCAGCCACCCGGCCAGTCCACCCCGCTGCCGGGCAGCGCCGCCCCGGCCCGCGCGATGTCCGCGATCCACCCCGCGGGCCAACCGGCGCACCAGGCGAGCGACTTCGCGACCGGCATCGCCACCGGCGCCGTCGCCAGCGCGGCGAATCCGAGCACGGTCGCGGGCGCGACCGCGAACTCCGCGAGCAGATTGCACGGCACCGCCACCAGGCTCACCCGTGCCGCAAGCACGGCGACGACCGGAGCGCACACCGCCTGCGCGGCAGCGGCGGCCCCCAACGCCTCGGCGAGCCGCGCGGGCACCCCGCGCCCGCGCAGCGCCGCGCTCCACCGCGGAGCCAGCGTCAGCAGCGCGCCCGTGGCGAGCACCGACAGCAGGAACCCGTAACTCCGCGCCAGCCACGGGTCGTACAGGACGAGCAGCAGCACGGCCGTGGCAAGCGCCGGGATCAGGGATCTGCGGCGCCCGGTCGCGACGGCGAGCAGCGCGATCAGCCCGCACGACGCCGCCCGCAGCACGCTCGGCCCGGGCCTGCACACCACGACGAAGCCAAGTGTGAGGGCGCCGCCGAGCACCGCCGTGGTCCGCAACGGCAGCCCGATCCTGGGCGCGAGACCACGCCGCTCGACACGGTGCGCCGTGCCGGGCGGGCCGATCAACAGGGCCAGCAAAATCGTGAAGTTGGCCCCGCTCACCGCCATCAGGTGCAGCAGGTCCGTCTCCTCGAAGACGGCGTGCAACTCCGGTGTCACGCGTGCCGTGTCGCCCACGACCAACCCCGGCAGCAGAGCGCGTGCGTCGGCGTCGAGCCCGCCCGTGGCCTCGCGCAGCCCCGCCCGCAGCGCCCCGGCCACCCGCTGCGACCGGCTCGGCGCCCCCACGACCCGCGCCCGCTCCCCCGGCCCGACCCGCAGCACCGCCGCGATCCGGTCCCCGGCCACCATCGGCGGCGCGAGACTCCCCCGCACCCGCAGCCGGGCACTCGGCAGCACGGACAGCCATGAACTGCCACTGACAGGAGACCACTTGGCGGGCGCGGGGTCGGGACCGGCGGCTGCGCGAGCGGCACCGCCACCTCCGGCACCCGTGTATCCGGCGCCCGCGGCACCTCCGTGTCCGGCAGCCTCGGCACCTCCATGTCCGGCACCCCCGGCACCCCTGTGTCCGGCACCCCCGTAACCGCCGCTCACCACGACCAACACCGGCGCCCGCGTCCGCGCCGTCGCCCCGTCGGGACCCTTCACCCGCACCACGTCCGCCTCCACCAGCACCGACGTCGGCGCCGCGTGGTCCCCGCTGATCCTCGGCCGGGTGAGCCGGGCATCGGACGTCACCTCCAACTCGGCCTCCACGCGGGCGAACCGGTCCCCGAGCACCGGCACGGGACCACGCCGCAGGTCCGCCCCGTGCAGCCCGGCGGAGGCCGCCGCCGCGGCAGTGCACAGGAGCAGCGCCGCCGACGAAGGACGCCGCCAGGACCGCGCCGCACGCCCGGCCCCCGCTCGCCGCCCCAGTACCAACAGCCCCGCCCCGGCGACCGCACAGACCACCGCCACGAACCCCGCCCACCACGGCGAACCGGTCACCGTCAGCGCCGCCGTGCCCCACGCCGCGAGCGCGGGCGGCACCAGCCGCAGGTCCAGCGGCCCCTCTTGGCGCGGATGCGCGTCACCGAGCCGCCCCGCCGGGGGCGACTGCGCGTCACCGAGCCCCGCCGCGGTCGACGCCTCCCGGTCACCGCTCACGTCCGGGCGGTTCATGGTCGTCCGGCTCATGGCCGTACGAGGTTCTGAAGGTCCTCGAAGCGGCGATCGCCGATGCCGTTGACCTCGCGCAGTTCGTCGACGGAGCGGAAACCGCCGTGCTCCGTGCGGTAGTCGACGATGTGCTGCGCCAGGACGGGGCCGACACCGGGCAGGGTGTCGAGCTGTTCCAGCGTGGCCGTGTTGAGGCCGACCGGGCCGGCGGGCGGCGCCGCTCCGGCCCCTCCCGCCGGTCCGCCCGGCGACGCGGCGGCGGCCGCCGTCGGTGACGCGCCCACCACGACCTGCTCACCGTCCGCGAGGAGCCGCGCCCGGTTGATCCCGGCGGGGTCCGTGCCGGGGCGCAGACCGCCCGCCGCCCGCAGCGCGTCCGCGACGCGGGCCCCGGCGGGCAGCCGGTGGATCCCCGGCCGTCGCACCTTTCCGCTGACGTCCACAACGATCCCGGCGGCCCCGGTCGAGGCGACGGCACCGGCCCCGGCCGACCCCGAAGCTCCGGGCGGGGCGCCGACCTCCGGGGGTTCCACCGCGCGCGGCGCCGCCGCCCGCACCGTCACCGGCGCCCGCACCGGCTGCGTGCGCCCGGCCCAGAAGTGCTGCACGGCGAAGAGCCCCACCACGCCGACGAGCACGGCCAGCGCCACGGCACCGCGCCGCTCGACCCCGCACCGCGTCCGCACCCACAGCGGCAACCGGTCCCGCACCGCGCTCGCGGTGCGCTCCCGCCACGAGGGCGCCGGGGGCGGTGGTGGAGGCGGTGGAAGCGGCTCGGCCGAGGGCTCGGGCTCACGCGCCCACGACGGAACAGGGGCAGCCCGCGCCGGCTCCGGTGGCGCGAACAACGCCTCTGCCCGCAGCCGCGTCCGCTCCGCCTCGACGTGCCTGCGCCGCGCGCGGAGCCGCGCCGTGTGCCGCTGCCGGGCGCGGCTGTCGGACGCGGGTCCGCGCCCCGGCCCGCTGGATCCGTGTGCTCCGTGTGCTGTCCGTGTCAGTGATCGAAGTGCCATGCCACGAGACGGTAGGCACCGCGCCACCAAGCAGTGGATCTTGCTCAATTTCCGGGGACAACCCAGCAGTTGTGGATAACTCGGCCACCCACAGGCACCTCACACACGGCGGCGGACGGCGCCGACACCGCCCTCCCCCTCTACTCCCGAGGCGAGACCACAGCCCCCAGCAACCCCGGCCCCGTGTGCGCCCCGATCACCGCGCCCACCTCGCTGACATGCAGCTCGGCAAGGCCCGGCACCCGCTCGCGGAGCCATTCCGCGATCGCGTCCGCCCGCTCCGGCGCGGCCAGATGGTGCACGGCGATGTCCACCTGACCGCTGCCCGCCCGCTCGGCCACGATCTCCTGCAGCCGCGCGATCGCTTTCGACGACGTACGGACTTTCTCCAGGGGTTCGATGCGGCCGCCGTCGAGCTGGAGCAGCGGCTTGACCGCGAGCGCGGAGCCGAACAGCGCCTGCGCCGTGCCGATCCGGCCGCCCCTGCGCAGATAGTCCAGCGTGTCGACGTAGAAGTAGGCCGAGGTGCCCGAGGCCCGCTTCTCCGCCGCGTTGACCGCCTCGTCGACGGTGCCGCCCGCGTCGGCCGTCTCCGCCGCCGCGAGTGCGCAGAAGCCGAGCGCCATGGCCACCATCCCGGTGTCCACGACGCGCACCGGGACCGGTGCCTCGCGCGCGGCCAGCACCGCGGCGTCGTACGTCCCGGAGATCTCGGCGGACAGGTGCAGCGAGACGATGGCATCGGCGCCGGACTCGGCGACCTTGCGGTAGGTCTCGGCGAACTGCTCCGGGCTCGGTCTCGACGTCGTCACCGACCGCCGCTTCTGCAGGGCCTCCGCGACCGAGCGGGCGGAGATCTCCGTACCCTCCTCGAGCGCCCGGTCACCCAGGACCACGGTCAACGGCACCGCCGTGATGCCGTGGCGCTCCATCGTCCGCTGCGGCAGGTAGGCCGTTGAATCGGTGACGATCGCGACATGGCGGGACATGCACCGGAGATTACCTGCCGCGGTCGCCCGACGGCAGCCCGGCCCCTTTCTGTCGGCCAACGTCCGACACCGGTCGCCGAGCGATCAAGTCGTGCTCTCCGGACGGGGTTTCTTCTCCCACGGATACGCGGGCCGTACACCTGGCGGAGTGATCGCGGCGCGGTTCCGCGCCCGGTCGGGTCCCTGTCCGGCTTCTGCCCCGGACTCCGGCGCGGTCCCCGGCCCGGTGGCCCCCTGCTCGGTCGTCCAGTGCCGCAGCGCCCCGGCCTCCACGTCGATCTGCGCGCTCAGCGCGTCCAGATCGTCGCTCGCGAACCGGCTGGCCCGGTCGCGGGCCGCGTGCCGCAGCGCGTCGGCGGACGACGTGATCCGCTCGGTGAGCGTCCGCAGCTCCGGCAGCGCCCGCGCCACCTGCCCCTTGTCGGGCTCGCTCTCCAGGCGCTTGAGCTCGGCGTCCACCTCGTGCCCGTGCGCGCTCAGGCGCTCGAAGAGGCCGAGGGACTCCTTGAGGGACTCGTCCTCGGCCACGCGCGCGTGCAGCGCGTCCTGTGTGGCGCGCATGGAGGTGCGCAGCCTCAGGCGCAGCTGCGCCACCTCGGCCGCCGCGCCGGGCTGCGCGTAGCTCCTGGCGCGCAGCGTGGTGTCCTCGACCGCCCGCCGTGCCTGCTCGACCTTGCGGTCGACGCCGCGCTTGGCCGCGCCGACCGCCTTCACGGTCACGTAGCCCCCGAACGCCAGGAAGGCGACGAAGATCAGCGCGATGATGAGTAGTACGGCTTCCACAGCGCTCTCTCCTCCAGGTCGCCCCGCCCAACCGTTCTCTCCACCGTAAACGGAGCGGGCAGGCCGAGGGTTCCAGCGGAACCCCCAACCTGCCCGTAGGGAACAACCCTGAGCGCCGTGCGCGACGAACTACGCGGGGACGATGTTCACCAGCTTCGGCGCCCGCACGATGACCTTGCGGATGCCGGCGCCGTCCAGCGCGGCGACGACCTTCTCGTCGGCCAGGGCGAACTTCTCCAGCTCCTCGTCGGAGATCGACGGGGAGACCTCCAGGCGCGCCTTGACCTTGCCCTTGATCTGCACGACGCAGGTCACGGTCTCGTCGACCAGGTACTCCGGGTCGGCGACCGGGAAGTCCTGGTGGACGACGGAGTCGCTGTGGCCCAGCTTGCGCCACAGTTCCTCGGCGACGTGCGGGGCCAGCGACGCGACCAGCAGCACCAGGCGCTCGGCCACGGAGCGCGGCAGCGAGCCACCCGCGTACGACTTCACCAGGTGGTTGTTCAGCTCGGTGACCTTGGCGATGGCGGTGTTGAACCGCATGCCCTCCAGGTCGCCGCGCACGCCGTCGATCGCCTTGTGCAAGGCGCGCAGCGTGGCCACGTCGATGTCCGCCTCGGGCACGTCCACGACGGTGACCTCACCGGTCGCCTCGTCGACGACGTTGCGCCACAGGCGCTGCAGCAGCCGGAACTGGCCGACGACCGCGCGCGTGTCCCAGGGTCGGGAGACGTCCAGCGGGCCCATCGCCATCTCGTACAGACGCAGGGTGTCCGCGCCGTACTCGGCGCAGATCTCGTCCGGCGTGACGGCGTTCTTCAGGGACTTGCCCATCTTGCCCAGCAGGCGGGAGACCTTCTCGCCCTGGTAGTAGTACGCGCCGTCGCGCTCCTCCACCTCGGCGGCCGGTACGGCGATCCCGCGCGCGTCACGGTAGACGTACGCCTGGATCATGCCCTGGTTGTACAGCTTGTGGAACGGCTCGGCCGACGAGATGTGGCCCAGGTCGAACAGCACCTTCGACCAGAAGCGCGCGTACAGCAGGTGCAGCACGGCGTGCTCGGCGCCGCCCACGTACAGGTCGACACCGCCGGTGGGGATGCCCTCGCGGGGGCCCATCCAGTACTGCTCGATCTCCGGGTCGACCAGCTTCTCGCTGTTGCGCGGGTCCAGGTAGCGCAGCTCGTACCAGCAGGAGCCCGCCCAGTTGGGCATCGTGTTGGTCTCGCGGCGGAAGCGGCGCGGGCCGCGGCCGTCGCCCAGGTCCAGCGTGACGTTGACCCAGTCCTCGTTGCGCGACAGCGGCGTCTCGGGCTGCGTGTCGGCGTCGTCCGGGTCGAAGGTGCGCGGGCTGTAGTCCTCGACCTCGGGCAGCTCCAGCGGCAGCATCGACTCGGGCAGCGCGTGGGCGATGCCGTCCTCGTCGTAGGCGATCGGGAAGGGCTCGCCCCAGTAGCGCTGGCGGCTGAACAGCCAGTCGCGCAGCCGGAAGTTGACCGTGCCGTGGCCGATGCCCTTGCGCTCCAGCCACTCGGTCATCCGTGCCTTGGCGTCGGCGACGTTCAGGCCGTCCAGGGAGACGTCGTCGCCGCTGGAGTTGACCAGCTTCGCGTCGCCCGAGACGAACGCGTCGTCCCAGGTCGCCGGGTCGGTGCCGCGGTCGTCCGACGGCTCGACCACGCAGCGCATCGGCAGCTCGAAGGCGCGCGCGAAGGCGAAGTCACGGCTGTCGTGCGCCGGGACGGCCATGATCGCGCCGGTGCCGTAGCCCATCAGCACGTAGTCGGCGATGAAGACCGGGACCTGCTCGCCGCTGACCGGGTTGGTCGCGTACGCGCCCGTGAAGACGCCGGTCTTGTCCTTGGCCTCGGCCTGGCGCTCGACGTCGGACTTCGACGCGGCCTGCTTGCGGTAGGCGGCGACCGCGTCGGCGGGGGTCGCGTGACCGCCCGTCCACACGTCGTGCGTGCCCTCCGGCCAGGCGGCCGGGACGATCTTCTCGACCAGGTCGTGCTCGGGGGCCAGCACCATGTAGGTGGCGCCGAACAGGGTGTCCTGGCGGGTCGAGAAGACGGTGATCTTCTCCTCGCCGGAGCCGTCGGCGTCCGGCACCGCGAAGTCGATGCGCGCGCCCTCGGAGCGGCCGATCCAGTTGCGCTGCTGCAGCTTGATCGCCTCGGGCCAGTCCAGGCCGTCCAGGTCCTCCAGCAGGCGGTCCGCGTAGGCGGTGATGCGCATGTTCCACTGGCGCAGCTTGGCCTTGAAGACCGGGAAGTTGCCGCGCTCGGAGCGACCGTCGGCGGTGACCTCCTCGTTGGCCAGGACGGTGCCCAGGCCCGGCGCCCAGTTCACGGGCGCGTCGGAGGCGTACGCCAGGCGGTACTCGCCCAGGACGTCGGCGCGCTCGGCCTCGGTCAGCTCGTTCCAGGAGCCGCCGCCGGGGACGGCGCGCTCACCGGTCTCGAACTGCTTGACCAGGTCGGCGATGGGCCGCGCCCTGTTCAGCTCGGTGTCGTACCAGGAGTTGAAGATCTGCAGGAAGATCCACTGCGTCCACTTGTAGTACTCCGGGTCGATCGTGGCGAACGACCGGCGCATGTCGTGGCCCAGGCCCAGGCGGCGCAGCTGCGCCTTCATGTTCTCCATGTTGGCCTCGGTCGACGTGCGCGGGTGGGTGCCCGTCTGCACGGCGTACTGCTCGGCCGGCAGGCCGAACGCGTCGAAGCCCAGGGTGTGCAGCACGTTGTGGCCCGTCATGCGCTGGAAGCGCGCGAAGACGTCCGTGGCGATGTAGCCCAGCGGGTGGCCGACGTGCAGGCCCGCACCGGAGGGGTACGGGAACATGTCCATGATGAACTTCTTGGGCCGCGCCGCGACCTGCGGGTCGCCCGCCAGGTCGCCGCTCGGGTTGGGCGCCTCGTACGTGCCGTCCTCGGCCCAGAAGTCCTGCCAGCGTGCCTCGATGTCGGCGGCCATGGCCGCCGTGTAGCGGTGCGGCGCGACCGCCGCCTCGGAAGCGGCGGCGGTGTTCGTCTCGCTCATGATCCTCAAAGCTCCATCGATCGTCTCTGCCAGCAGCCCAGCGCTTAGGAAATGAAAAAGCCCCTCGCACAGGAGGGGACGCCGCGCCGATTCCGACCACTCACCTCTGGGGCGGGTCGGGACTGATCAGCGCGGCTCGCTAAGCAGAAGGCGTACGGCACGCATGGCGTCAGGGTACCGCAGCCCTCGCTCGGCCCGCGACGGGCTTCCTTCCGCCCCGCCGAACCCACGGGTTACTCGGCGTACCGACCGCTATCGGGACAACACCAAGACGTCACGTCTACTGACGAGTCCTAGATAACAGCGAGATAACTCAAACCTCGTACTGCCCGGTATGCATCGACCTAGAGTGCGGGCTGTGGGACCACCGTGCCGAACCATTTCGGAGTCGCACCCATGAACCCTCGAACCCCTCACGCCCTGAACTCCCCTCGTAACAGCCGGAGTTCACGCACCCCCGGCATCAGTCGCAGGACGAGAACAGGGCTGCTCATCGCGGGAGTCGTCCTCCTGCTGCCCGTGCTCGTGGTCACCGGGAGCGACGCCGTGCGGACGACGCTCGACTTCGGCGCGGGCGTGCTCTCCCTGGTCTCCCTGACCTCGTCCGTCGTCTGGGGCCTGGTCGCGTCCGACCGGGTCTTCCTCACCTCGCGGCAGCGGCTGCTCGCCCAGGCCGTGCACCGGATCACGGCCGTCGCCTCGCTCGTCTTCCTGCTGCTGCACATCAGCGTGAAGCTCGCGCTCTCGCACGTCACCCTGCTCGGCGCGCTGATCCCGTTCTCCGGCGGCTTCAGCGGCAGCGCGGGCCTGGTCGGCCTGGGCGTGAGCGCCGGAATCCTGATGGTCACCACGGGCGTCACGGGCGCGCTGCGCAGCTCCATGGCCTCCCCCGCCCTGCTCGCCGCCCGCTGGCGCGCCACCCACATGCTCGCCTACCCGGCCTGGTGCTTCGCCCTCATGCACGGCCTCTACGCGGGTCGGCCCGCGAAGGCGTACGTGACGGTCCTGTACTGCCTGGCCCTGGCCGCGGTCGCCGGCGCGGTCGCACTGCGGGCGGCGCCGCAGGCCGTGCGGCGCAAGGTGGCGGTGCGCATCCTGGAGTTCCTGGACGCGGGCCCGCGCGCGAGCGGCGCGAGGCGGGCCGGGTCGCCCCTCCAGCAGCGCCCGCAGCCCTTCCAACAGCCCCCGCAGCCCCGCCAGGAGCCCGCGCCCACCCCGCAGCCCGCCTTCGTCCCCGCTCCCCCGGCCTTCGAGCCGACACCCCCGGCACCGGCCGACATCGGCTTCGCGGCCGCCTACCGCGCGGTGTCCGCCGTCCCCCGCTCGGAGCTGCCCACACAGTCGGTCCCGTATCCGCAGCAGTACGCGGCGGACCCCGCACCCACCGAGCGCTGGCCCTCCCCCTCGCCGCCCCCACCGGCCGAGGCCCCGCCCTCCCTGTACGACCCGGCGTACGACACCCCCTACGCAGGCGTGCCCGGCTATCCCGCCGCCTACGGGGACGGCACGAACAGCGGCGCCCACGAAGACCTCTACAGGCAGGCGCCCGACCACGAAGAGGCACCCGATCCCACCGAACCGCTCCCCGGCCCCTACCAAGCACCCGCTTCCGGCGAGCCCTGGACCACGCCCTACGGAGGCACGCAGTGAACACGGCACTGCCCGACGTCCCGGAGGTCCGGGTCGTCGGTCTTCCCCAGCTCACCTCGGGGTTCGACCTCGTGGAGCGGCTCGACCTCGACATGCACCTGAAGGTGCACGGACCACTGGAGCCCATGGCGGGCGAACAGCTCGCACAACTGGCACAGGCGATATCCCTGCGCGGCCGGGGCGGCGCGGGCTTCCCCTTCGCCAAGAAGCTGCGCGCGGTCGCGGAGTCGGCGATCCGGCGCGGCGTACGCCCGGTGGTCGTCGTCAACGGCAGCGAGGACGAACCCGCCTGCCGCAAGGACACCGTGCTGATCAACCGGGCGCCGCACCTGATCCTGGACGGCGCCCTGCTCGTCGCGGAGGCGATCGGCGCACGCACCCTCGTCGTCGGCGTGACCCGCGACAGCACCGAGGCGTCGATGCAGGCGGCACTCGCCGAGCGGGGTCTGACGAACCGCAGGGGCGCACCGCTCCGCGCGCGCGTGCAGCGCAATCCGGTGCGCATGGTCACCGGGGAGTCCTCGGCCCTGATCCGCTCGGCCGACGGCGGCCCGCCGATGCCGCCGGGCCGCAAGGTCCGCGCCTCCGACTCCGGCGTCGGCGGCGCCCCCACGCTCCTGTCGAACGCGGAGACCTTCGCCCAACTCGCCATCGCCTGCCGCACCGGGGCCGAGCGCTACTGCCGCACGGGCCTGCACGACGAGCCCGGCACGGTGCTGCTCACGCTCTCCGGGGCGGTCGCCCACCCGATGGTCCTGGAGGCGCCGTCCGGCGTCCCGCTGCGCTACGTACTCCAGCTCGCGGGCGCTCCCCCGCTCCCCCAGGGCGTCCTCACCGGCGGCTATCACGGCAAGTGGCTGGACGGGATGGGGGCGCAGGACGCCATCGTCTCCCGCGCCTCCCTGGAGGCCTCGGGCGGTGCGCTCGGCGCCGGGGCGATCCTGCCGATCGGCCCGGACACCTGCCCCCTCGGCGAGGCCCTGAAGGTGGCGCAGTGGCTGGCCTCGGAGAGCGCGGGCCAGTGCGGCCCCTGCTACCTGGGGCTTCCGGCGGCGGCGCGCGGCCTGGAGGACGTACTGAACGGGGGCGGGCCGACCGCCCTGGAGGCGCTGCGGGAAGTCACGCGCGCGGTGAAGCGGCGCGGGGCGTGCAAGCATCCGGACGGTTCGGCGGCGTTCATCGAGTCGACGATCTCGGCGTTCACCGACGACCTGGCGGCGCACGTCCTCGGCGCCGGCTGCGGCCGCCCGGTGCTCGGGGTGCTGCCGCTGCACACGGAGGCCCCGGCGGGCGCGGCGCCCAGCGGGAAGCGGCTCGCCGTCGACTGGACGCTGTGCCGGGGGCACGGGCTGTGCGCGGACATCGTGCCGGAGCTGCTGCAGTTGGGCCCGGACGGATTCCCGACGGTCGCGGAGGCGGCGGTGCCCGCCTACTCGGAGGCGAACGCGGTGCGGGCCGTGCGCCGCTGCCCCGCGCTGGCGCTGCGCATCGAGGAGGACGCCTCGGCGGCTTCGCAGGACCGGCGCCCGTCGCGCCCCGCGCTTCCGCCGGGCCGCAGCCGCGCCCGAAGATAGCGAGCCCCCGCTGCATACGAAGGCGGACACACGAAGGCAGACACACGAAAGCGGACACACGAAAGCGGGCCATCCGAATCGGATGGCCCGCCTTCAAGTTCCTGTGGAGCTAAGGAGAATCGAACTCCTGACCTCCTGCATGCCATGCAGGCGCTCTACCAACTGAGCTATAGCCCCGTACTGTGGTCCTCCGGGGCTTCCCTGTCGGTCTCCCCGGCGGCGACGCCAACATTACACGGTCACCGGGGTGCATCACCAAATCGTTTCCCTTCCGCCCCCTTCTGTATGGAAAAGTCGCCGATGCCGACTACTAGTGTGGCCTCACGTGACTGTGCTCGCCCTGCCCCGCACCCGCCACGTACCGACCGCACTCGGCGCCTGTCTGCTCTCGTTCGCGGTCTTCGTGATCGCGCAGCACGTGGCCCGGGTCTCGATGATCGACCTGATGGTCTACCGGGCGGAGGGCTGGACGGTCCGCACGGGCGGCGACCTGTACGCGCTGCGCGCGACCTACGCCGATCTGCCCACCACCTACCCACCGTTCGCCGCGCTGCTGTTCCTGCCGCTGACGTTCCTCGACGTGGTGACCATGAAGGTCGCCGCGACCGCCCTGAACCTCGCCCTCCTCGTCGCCCTGGTGCACCTCTCCCTGCGCCTCGTACGACGCCACCACGCGCGCGTGGAGCACGCCCTGTGGGTGGCGGCCGTCGCCGTGTGGTGCGAGCCGGTGTGGACGACGCTGCGCTACGGGCAGATCAATCTGCTGCTCGCCGTGCTCGTCCTGTGGGACCTGACGCGGCGGCCGGGACACCGCTGGGTCGGCGTGGGCATCGGCATCGCGGCGGCGATCAAGCTGACGCCCGCGCTGTTCGCCGTCTTCCTGCTGTGCACGGCGCTCGCGCAGTTGGCGCGCGGCGGGTCCTGGCGGCCGTGGATGCGCGGGGCGTGCGTGGCGGCGGGCTCGTTCGTCTGCGTGACCCTGCTGACGGCCCTCGTCCTGCCGCGCGACTCCCGGCACTTCTGGACGCGGACGGTCTTCGAGTCGAACCGGCCGGGGCACGCGGAGGAGACCGGGAACCAGTCGCTGCGCGGCGTGCTCGCCCGGCTGCTGCACACCGGTGATCCGGGCGCGTGGTGGGCCGCTGCGGCCGCCGTGACGGTCCTCGCCGGGCTCGCGGTCGCGGTCACGGCGGCACTGCGCGGGCGGCGGGCCCAGGCGGCGGTGGCGTGCGCGACGACGGCACTCCTCGTCAGCCCGGTCTCGTGGTCGCACCACTGGGTCTGGTGCGTGCCGTTGGTGCTGTTCGTGTGGGAGTCGGGCCGTCAGAAGGCCGCGCTTGCCCTCACCTTGGCGTTCTGCACGTACGCGCTGTGGTGGGTGCCGCACACCCACGGGCGCCCCGAACTCCACCAGAACGTGGGGCAGTCACTGCTTTCGGCGCTCTACGTAGGAGTGGCCTGCGCCTTCCTGGCGTACTCCGCGGTCAGGCTGTGGCGAACGAATAGAACCGCTTGAGCGTGCAGTGCTCGTCGAGGAGCCGGCCGTAGATCGGCTCGCCCTCCAACTCCCGGTACGTCTCGATCGGGTCGCCTTTTATGATCAGCGCCCGCGCGCATTCCTCGCACCAGTACTGGTAGTCGGGATTCAGCGGCTCCATGTCGCGCACGATGGGCGTGCCGCTGTCGCACCAGTCGCACTTCCTCCTGTGTGACCCCATGTCGTTCCGCTCAGCTCCAGCTGTGGCCGCAGGCCGTGCACACGTAAGAGATCCCGCCGTTGTCACCGAGCATCTGGGCGACGTGGGCGGAGCCGCAGGACGGACAGTTGAGGGACGGGGAAGCTGCGGAACCGGCAGGGGGGTCGGCGGGTATCACTGCCATGCCGAGGAAGCCGTCGGCCTCCTCGATGATGCTCAAGGGCATCGCGCACTCCCTCCCCAGCGGGCCGCCTTCGTCGGTCGGACTCAGCCCCGTTCCGGCCGTCCGATTCTGCCACGGCGGAAGCGACCCGGTCAGCGACGCCCGCGTACCAGTCCGGACACGACGTCCCACGACGTCCACAGAGGTATACGCCCCGCAAGCCCCGGCGCTTCAACCCTGCGGCGAAAATCGGAAACGAAAAATCCCGCCCCTTACGGGACGGGATCTGTCATTCCTGTGGAGCTAAGGAGAATCGAACTCCTGACCTCCTGCATGCCATGCAGGCGCTCTACCAACTGAGCTATAGCCCCTTGCGTTCTTCCCCCCTCCGGGCTTTCCCCCGGCGGGCCGAACAAGAAGAACTTTAGCCTGCGACCTGCCGGAAAGTGAAATCCGGTCCCCGCGGCCCGCGGGGACCCGTCCCGGCAGGCGCCTAGTCGTCGTCGCCGAGGACCGGTTCCGGCAGCGTGCCCGCGTTGTGCTCCAGCAGACGCCAGCCGCGGGCGCCCTCGCCGAGGACGGACCAGCAGCAGTTCGACAGGCCGCCGAGGCCCTCCCAGTGGTGCGACTCCAGGCCGAGCAGCCGGCCGATGGTGGTGCGGATGGTGCCGCCGTGGCTGACCACGACGAGCAGGCCGTCGTCGGGCAGCTTGTCCGCGTGCCGCAGCACGACGGGCGCGGCCCGGTCGGCGACCTCGGTCTCCAGCTCGCCACCGCCGCGGCGCACGGGCTCGCCGCGCTTCCACGCCGCGTACTGCTCGCCGTACCTGGCGATGATCTCCTCGTGCGTGAGCCCCTGCCACTCACCGGCGAACGTCTCGCGCAGGTTCTCGTCGTACGTGGCGTCGAGGCCGGTCAGCGCGGTCAGTTCGGCGGCCGTGGCCGCGGCCCGCTTGAGGTCGGACGCGACGATCGCGTCCGGCCGCAGGGAGGCGAGCAGCCGGGCGGCGCGGCGGGCCTGGGCGACACCGGCGTCGGTCAGCTCGATGTCCGTGGTGCCCTGGAAGCGGCGCTCCAGGTTCCAGGCGGTCTGGCCGTGGCGCCACAGGATGACGCGCCGCCCACGAGAGGTGCTGGTCACAGCACCTCACCGCCGAGCTCCCGCATCTCCTCGGCCGCGGCCTCCCGCTCCTTGGCGTGCTCCTCGCCCTTGCCGCGCGTGGCCTTGGCGTCCTCGGGCAGGTCGAGCTCGGGGCAGTCCTTCCACAGCCGCTCCAGGGCGTAGAAGACGCGCTCCTCGCTGTGCTGGACGTGGACGACGATGTCGACGTAGTCGAGCAGGATCCAGCGGGCGTCGCGGTCGCCCTCACGGCGCACCGGCTTCGCGCCGAGCTCCTTGTTCAGCTTCTCCTCGATCTCGTCGACGATCGACTTGACCTGGCGGTCGTTGGGCGCCGACGCGAGCAGGAAGGCATCCGTGATGGACAGCACATCGCTGACGTCGTAGGCGATGATGTCGTGCGCGAGCTTGTCTGCGGCCGCCTGCGCGGCGACGTTGATGAGCTCGTGGGAACGGTCGGTGGCGGTCACTACAAGGCTTTCCGTCGGCGGTCTGGAGCCCCCCGGAGATCCCTCGGGGGGTACTCCAAGGGTCTCACGGCCCGCCGACACCCCTCACGGCATTACCGGTGGCCCCACGCGCGCGGGCGCCGGGCCACCGGTGGGCGGTCACTGGCCGGTGTAGTTCTGGCCGAGCACCACGGACACGTCCGCGTTCCTCGCCGCCTTGCCCTTCGTCACGGAGGACGTCGGCAGGCCGAGGGTCTTGGCGACCTCCACGGCGTCGTTCTTGTGCGCGGCGTCGGCGTAGGTGACCCGGGAGGTCGCGACGGCCGTTCCGGTTCCGCCCGAGACGAACGTGTAGCCGCCGTTGACCAGGGCGACGCGGGCCTTCTCGGTGCGGGCCTTGTCCCCGGTGGCGTTCTCGATGCCGACGCGCAGCGAGTCGCCGTTGGACGGGGACTTCACGGTGCCGCCGAGCACGTTCTCGACCACGGAGTTCGCGGTGGAGCGGGAGATGGCGCCGCCGCTCTGCACCGGCAGCACCTCGCTCTTGTAGTCGCCCTCCTTGGCCCGGTCGGCCAGCTTGGCGAGGAAGGCGCCGAGGTCCTTCTCGGTCAGCGACGGGTCGAGGATCTGGGCGAGCGTCTGCACGGTGGTCGTCGCGGCCTGCGGGTCGGACGACAGCTTGCGCAGCACGCCCTGCATGACCTGGCCGAACCGGTTCAGCTGCGCCGTCTGCGGCTCGCCCTTGGCGCGGTACGTCGCGTACGCCACGGCGGCCTGGCCGCTGAGGGTCTGGTTCGCGCCCTTGTGGACGAGCACGGTGCCCTTCTTGCTCGGGTCGGGCACGCTCACGTCCGTGGTGACCTCGATGTTCCCGACGAGTTCGACGAGGTTGTTGAGGTACGGGGTGTCGAGTCGCCAAGTGCCCTGGATGTCGGTGCCGAGCAGGGTGTCGAGGGCGTCACTGGTGCCGGAGGAGCCGTCGTCGTCGACGGACTTGGCGAGCGTCGTGTTCGCTCCGTCGTCGTCCGACAGGGCGAGCGAGTTCGGCAGCAGGACGGAGGTGGCCCGCTTCGTGGTGGTGTTGTTCACGAGCAGCGCCGTGGACGTGCCGCCGCCCTTGGTGTTGTGCAGGTGGACGACGATGACGTCACGGTTCTGCGGACCGGTCGCGGCGGCCGTGCCGGTCTTGCCCGCCTCCTTCGACAGGAACGGCAGCTTGCCCTGGTACCAGAGGTAGCCGGCGCCGCCGACCAGGCACAGGGCGAGAACGACGACGAGGGCGATGCCCCGGTTGCGGCTGCGGCGCCGCGCCTCCTCGCGCCGCTCGGTGCGCGATTCGGTGAATTTCAGCCAGTCGATGACGTCTTCGGAGTCCTCGTCGGGCTCTTCGACGAAGTCGAACTGCTCGGTGCGGTAGTCACGGTCCGCGTGCGAGGACGGCGAGGACGGGGGAGGCTGCGGCGCCCGCGGGGGCTGCGGGGCCGCCTGCGGCGGGGTCTGCTGCGGCTGCGGCGCGGGCGGCGGGGTCTGCTGCGGAATGTACGCGGTGGCCTGCTGCTGCGCGCCGTACGGGTCGTACGAGGACTGCTGCGGAGGCTGCTGGGGCTGCTGTCCCGCCGACTGCTGCCGGCCGCTCGCGTACGGGTCGTAGCCGTATCCGTACGGGGAGTTCTGGTCGTACGACGGGGCCTGCTGAACCGCCCGGTAGACCGGCTGGCCAAACTCGTCATAGCCGACCAGCTCGTAATTCTGCTGGTCGTAACCGTCGTATCGGTCGTTCACCGATGCCCCTCTCGGCGGCGTCTGGGTTCAGTCGCCTCGGTACAGCTGGCGCTTGTCGATATAGCGCACCACACCGTCCGGCACCATGTACCAGATGGGGTCCCCCTTGGCGACCCGGTCACGGCAGTCCGTGGACGAGATGGCGAGCGCGGGGACCTCGACGAACGAGACGCCGCCCTCGGGCAGCCCGGGATCGGCCAGCGTGTGCCCCGGCCGCGTGACTCCGATGAAGTGTGCCAGGGAGAACAGCTCGTCGGTGTAGCGCCAAGTGAGGATCTGGCCGAGGGCGTCTGCACCCGTGATGAAGAAGAGGTCGGCCTCGGGGTTGAGCTGGCGCAGATCGCGCAGCGTGTCCGTGGTGTACGTCGGACCACCGCGGTCGATGTCGATGCGGCTCACCGAGAACTGCGGGTTCTCGGCGGTCGCGATGACCGTCATGAGGTAGCGGTCCTCGGCCGGGGAGACCTGCTTGTCACTCTTCTGCCAGGGCTGCCCGGTGGGCACGAACACCACCTCGTCGAGGTCGAACTGCGCGGCGACCTCACTGGCCGCCACCAGGTGTCCGTGGTGGATCGGGTCGAACGTTCCGCCCATGACGCCGAGGCGTCGCTTGGCCGGTGAGGCCCACTCGTGATCCGGGCCGCCGGCCGGGTTGTTGACCGGGCCGGTAGGCATGTCCTGCGCTCCCATGCGTGCAGAGCCTACTGGCCCGATCCCACTGGTTCCGCCCGGGCTAGCGGTCGCGGTTGAAGCGGGTGGTGATCCACAGCAGCAGGAGCAGGATGATGAAAGCGGCACCACCCGTCACCAGGGGGCTGATGCTTTCGTGGTTGCCGCCGTTCTCGCCCTCGGCAGCGAGGGTGGCGAGCTGGGCAGCGGTGCTGTGGAGGCTCATCTTCAGCAGGACCTATCCGGTGTGGGATCGGGATAAAGACTTCTGACCCATCGTAAGCGGTGGGCTCAGTCGTCGCGCTTGTAGCCCCGCAACAGGAACCAGGCGAGGAAGGCCGCGCCCAGGACGCCCACGATCAGTACGGTGCGCAGCAGGTTCCCCGCGCCCTGGTCCGACGCCGCGCTGATGACGTGTTCGATGTGTTCCATGACGGTTCGCTCCTTCTGTGTGCTGCCCCGTCACGGTATATCCGCCTAGTCTGGATCCCACCTTGGGGGCACGCCCGGACACGACGAGACACGTCGCACACACGGAACATGGGGGAAGTCGGATGCCCGACGAACCGAACGAGCAGCACGGACACGTACCCAGCAGGCAGCGCCGACGCTTCCCGGGAATCTCCTCGCGGGCGTACGAGCACCCCGCTGACCGCTCAGCGCTCGTGGCACTGCGCAAGCTGAGCGGGTTCGACACGGTCTTCAAGGCGCTGAGCGGACTGCTGCCCGAGCGCAGCCTGCGACTGCTGTTCCTGTCGGACTCGGTGCGGGTCTCCGACGAGCAGTTCGCGCACCTCAACACGATGCTGCGGGACGCCTGTTACATCCTGGACCTGGAGAAGGTCCCGCCGATGTACGTCAATCAGGACCCGCAGCCGAACGCGATGTGCATCGGCCTCGACGAGCCGATCATCGTCGTCACCACGGGACTTGTGGAGCTCCTCGACGAGGAGGAGATGCGGGCGGTCGTCGGCCACGAGGTGGGGCACGCGCTGTCCGGCCACGCGGTGTACCGGACGATCCTGCTGTTCCTGACGTCGCTGGCGCTGCGTGTGGCGTGGATCCCGCTCGGCAACCTCGCGATCATGGCGATCGTGACGGCGCTGCGCGAGTGGTTCCGCAAGTCCGAACTCTCGGCGGACCGCGCCGGGTTGCTCGTCGGCCAGGACCTGAACGCGTCGATGCGCGGCCTGATGAAGATCGCGGGCGGCAACCACCTGCACGAGATGAACGTGGACGCGTTCCTCAAGCAGGCCGACGAGTACGAGGCCGGGGGCGATCTGCGCGACTCCGTGCTGAAGATCCTGAACGTGCTGCCGCGTTCGCACCCGTTCACCACGGTGCGGGCCGCCGAGCTGAAGAAGTGGGCGGCGACCCGTGACTACCAGCGTCTGATGGACGGCCACTACCCGCGCCGCAGCGAGGACAAGGACACCTCGGTGACGGACTCGTGGCGCGAGTCGGCCTCGCACTACACGGACAGCGTGAAGACCTCGAAGGATCCGCTGATGAAGCTGGTCAGCGACATCGCGGGCGGCGCGGGCGACCTGGGCGGCCGGGTGCGGCGCGGCTTCGGGAACTTCGGCACCGGCAACGGCGGCGGCAACTCCGGGAACCACAGCACGACCGGCGACGACGGCGAGAGCTGAGGCCTACACCTTCGGCTGGGCGTCCGGTGCGAGCGCGCCGCACAGCGCGGTCGCACTGTCCGTCGCGTACGGGTCGGTGCCCGCCGGGCCGCCCTGCTGGGCGCTCTGGCCCGCGAGCAGCGGGTGCAGATATCCGGCGGCGTCGGACGAGCAGGCCTGCGGGCCCGCCTGGACGTAGGAGACGACCAGCTCGGTCTGGTGGTTGCGCAGGTCCTGGCGGTCGAAGCGGAAGTGCATGGAGCGGCGGACGGTGAACAGGGACGCCTTGGTCTTCTCGCCGTCGGCCGCCTTCGCCGTGGGCCGCAGCGCGTAGACGAACGTGTGGTCCGAGGTCACTTCGAGGGTGTTCGCATCGGTCTCGGTCACGCGCAGCGCGCCGCGCACCCGGATGCGCGGGTCGGCGAGCGCGGTCTGCGCGGGGTCGAAGCGGACGAGCCAGCCGGTGGCGGCGTGCCGGCCGTCGGTCATCGGCCTGTTGACGCTCTGGTCGAACTGCGGGAGCTGCTGGGGGTCGATCAGCGTCCGCACCGGGCGCACGGCGCCGTGCGTGAGCACGTCGGGGTCGAGCGAGGAGTCGACGAGGTAGTCCTTGGCCGTGGTCAGCGCGGCGACGACCTGGCTGTCGGAGAAGTGCGCGGTGGCCTTGGGGTCGTCCGGGAGGTCGATGGCGCGGGCCGCGCGCTTGAAGTGGGCGGCGGGGCTGTGCTCGTACAGTTCGTTGACGGACTCGGAGCCGGGGACGCGGCCCGTCGGGGCGAGCGGGATGACGGTCATGCGCAGCGGCTCGGTGTTCCGCGCGACCGGGGTCGTCCGGTAGGGACTGCGTACGCCCATGTAGACCGCGGTACCGAACGCGACCACGATCAGGACGACGAGTATGACGGCCTGCCGGGTGAAGCCGCGGCGCAGCACGGGCAGACGGCGCACGGCCGGTGAGTGGTCGCCGATACGCTCCCGGGCGGAGAACTCCTGGAGCCGGGCAGCCTTGACGAACGATTCGTCGAATACGACGGATCGGTACTCTTCCTCACTGCCGCCACCGCCGGGACCGCTTTCCGGTGTCCCCTCCGGTGGGTCTCCTGGCCCGCTCATACCTTCAGGGTAGGTCTCCGCGACGCGAGGTAAACGCCCTGGTGCGCGTCAACTTTCCAGACCCCCGTGAGAGCGCCCCGAGCGCCCCCTCAGGGGGTCTTCGGGACCGCCGAGACGGCGGGCTGGGAGTAGTCCGCGGAGGCGGAGGGCGTACCCGGAACGTTCTTCTCCAGTTCGGTCGTCGCGGGCGGCGGCACCTCGTCCTGACTGCCCGACGACGCGCCCCGGTAGACGGCCGTGAAGGCGAGGGCGACCATGCCGATGCCCATCAGCAGGGCGAGCGCCCAGGCGACGGGCCTGCGCCAGCGGATGCCGCCCGACCGGCCGTCCCGGTCGAGCTCCTCCTCGTACAGTTCGTCCGACTCGTCCGTGTAGCAGCCGAAGTCGCCGTCGTCGCCCCGGCCGTACCCGTCCACGTCGTCGTAGAACTCGTCCTCGGGGCCCGGACGTATGCGCGCCCTGCGGGCCTCGGCCTCCTGGGCCTCGGCGCGCGCCTGCGCGGCGGCGAGCAGCCGCTCGACCGCGGTGGGCTCATGGACCTCGGCAGCCTTGACGAAGTCCTCGTCGAAGACCACGGAGGCGAACTCTTCGTCCCAACCCCCGCGGTCCTGGTCGTCGTCGGGCTCCCAGCCGTCCGGGAACGGCGAGCCCCCCACGTCCTCCGGCACGCGTCCAGCCTAGACCGAAGGGGTCAATTTGGGCAGACCGTGCGGGAATTCAACGAGTGTGGCCGTCGCCCGTGACGATGTACTTCGTGCTTGTCAGCTCCGGCAGGCCCATCGGCCCGCGGGCGTGCAGCTTCTGCGTGGAGATCCCGATCTCGGCGCCGAAGCCGAACTGGCCGCCGTCGGTGAACCGCGTCGAGGCGTTCACGGCGACGGTCGTGGAGTCGACGAGCTGCGTGAAGCGGCGGGCCGCCGCCTGCGAGGTGGTGACGATGGCCTCGGTGTGGCCGGAAGACCACAGGCGGATGTGCTCGATCGCCCGGTCCATGTCGTCGACGACCGCGGCCGCGATGTCGTGACTGAGGTACTCGGTCTCCCAGTCGTCGGGGGTCGCCTCGACGACGGTCGCCTTGGAGCCGCCCGCGTACTGGGCGATCCGCTGGTCCGCGTGCACGGTGACGCCCGCGTCGGCGAGCGCGTCGAGGGCGCGGGGCACGAAGGCGGCGGCGATGTCCTTGTGGACGAGCAGGGTCTCGGCGGCGTTGCACACGGAGACGCGGTGCGCCTTGGAGTTGACGAGGATGTCGACCGCCATGTCGAGGTCGGCTTCGGCGTCCACGTAGACGTGGCAGTTGCCGGTGCCGGTCTCGATGACGGGGACGGTCGAGTTCTCGACGACGTTCTTGATCAGCGAGGCGCCGCCGCGCGGGATCAGTACGTCGACCAGGCCGCGGGCGCGCATCAGCTCGGTCACCGAGTCGCGGCTCTCGCCGGGGACGAGCTGGATCGCGTCGGCGGGCAGACCGGCGCCGCCGACGGCGTCGCGGAGCACGCGCACCAGCGCGGTGTTCGACTCGTACGCCGAGGAGCTGCCGCGCAGCAGGACCGCGTTGCCCGACTTGAGGCAGAGGGCGGCGGCGTCGACCGTGACGTTGGGACGGGCCTCGTAGATGATGCCGACGACGCCGAGGGGCACGCGGACCTGGCGCAGGTCGATGCCGTTCGGGAGGGTGTTGCCGCGCACGACCGTGCCGACCGGGTCGGGCAGGGAGATGACGTCGCGCACGTCGGAGGCGATGGCGCGGACGCGCTCCGGGGTCAGGGTGAGGCGGTCGATGATCGCCTCGGGGGTACCGGCCTCGCGGGCCTTGGCGATGTCCTTGCCATTGGCCTCGACGATTTCCGCGGTACGCACTTCCAGGGCGTCGGCGATGGCGCCGAGGGCGTCGTCCTTGTGGGCGCGCGGCAGGGCGGCGAGATCGTTGGCCGCGGACCTTGCGCGGTACGCGGCCCGGGTGACCGGGGTCATCGAGTCGTACGGGTTCAGCGGCAGCGACGTCATGCTCCGCAGGGTATCCGGGGTGTGGGGGCGGTCCACCCGGTGTTTCGGGAGTTGAGACATGGCTCAAAACGGCCCGGGCCACAGGCGTGGAGGTTTCCGCCTCGTCGCGGCCCCCGCGCCTCTTCTGCCTAGAAGGGGTGGACGCCCACTGGAGTGGCCGGCAAGGGACCGTAGCCCTCCGCGATGCGCTGGTGGTAGGTCTGGCGGTCGATGACCTCCAGGCCGACGATCTCCCAGGGCGGGAGCTGCGAGGTGCGGCGGTGCTCGCCCCACAGGCGCAGCGCCACCGCCGCCGCGTCGTGCAGGTCGCGGGCCTCTTCCCAGTAGCGGATCTCGGCATGGTCGACCGCGTAGCGGCTCGTCAGCAGGAAGGGGTGGTCGTGCGCGAGCTGTTCGAGGCCGCGGCGCACCTCCGCGATCGGCGCCTCCGCGCCGGAGACGCTGAGGGTGACGTGCCACAGGCGGGGGCCCTCCTCCGCGTTCCCCTCAGTGGCCGCCTCTCCCACGGTCTCCCCCGCGGACTCCTCCTCGTACGCGTCTCCCGCGGCCACGCTCGTCAGAGCCCGCTCCGCCGACCTTCGGGGCCCCTTGGACGCGACCCCCGGGCGCGCTCGTCTCACGACGGCCTCCTTTGCGCAATGGTCGTGCGGACCTTCCCTGGATGAACTCCCTGCCTCAAGAGTTGAGCAGGACACGGAGCTTCTTGGGGCGGTTTTGGGGAAGGTCCCCCGCGGGTGGCAGGCTTTCGGCCTTTCACACAGGCGGTTTCGAAGGCGCGCGGCCCGTTTCAAGCCTGGAGGATGACCAGGTCGTCCCTGTGTACGACTTCCCGTTCGTAGGCCGGACCGAGGTCGCGGGCCAGCTCGCGGGTGGAGCGGCCGATCAGCTGCGGGATCTCCTTGGCATCGAAGTTGACGAGCCCGCGGGCGACCGCGCGCCCCTGCTCGTCGCGCAGCTCGACCGGGTCGCCCGCGGCGAACTCGCCCTCCACGGCCGCGATCCCGGCGGGCAGCAGCGACTTGCGCCGCTCGACCACGGCCCGTACGGCGCCGTCGTCGAGGGTGATCGCGCCCTGCGGCGTCGAGGCGTGCTGCAACCACAGCAGGCGGTCGGCGCTGCGGCGGCCCGTGCGGTGGAAGTGCGTACCGGTGTCGCGGGCGGCGAGGGCGTCGGCGGCGTGGCTGGCGCTCGTCAGCACCACGGGGACACCGGCCGCCGCGGCGATCGAGGCGGCCTCGACCTTGGTGACCATGCCGCCGGTGCCGACGCCCGCCTTGCCGGCCGAGCCGATCTTGACGTGGGCGATGTCGGCGGGGCCGCGCACGTCGGCGATGCGGGAGGAGCCGGGCTTGCTGGGGTCGCCGTCGTAGAGGCCGTCGACGTCGGAGAGGAGGACGAGGAGGTCCGCGTGGACGAGGTGGGCGACGAGGGCCGCGAGCCGGTCGTTGTCGCCGAAGCGGATCTCGTCGGTGGCCACCGTGTCGTTCTCGTTGACGATCGGGAAGGAGCCCATCGCCAGGAGCTGGTCGAGGGTGCGCGAGGCGTTGCGGTGGTGGGCGCGGCGCGCCATGTCGTCGCTCGTCAGGAGGACCTGGCCGACGCGGACGCCGTAGCGGGCGAAGGAGGCGGTGTAGCGGGCGACCAGGAGGCCCTGGCCGACGCTGGCCGCGGCCTGCTGGCGGGCGAGGTCCTTGGGGCGGCGGGGCAGGCCCAGCGGGGCGAGTCCGGCGGCGATGGCACCCGAGGAGACGAGGACTATCTCCTTCTCGCCGCCTCCGCGGTGCTTGGCGAGCACGTCCACGAGGGCGTCAACGCGGTCCGCGTCCAGTCCCCCCGCCGCCGTGGTGAGTGACGACGATCCGACCTTGACGACGATCCGGCGGGCGGCCGCCACATCCTGCCGCGCCGCTGCTGCTGCCCCAGTTGATGCCCCTGACATGCCTGGCAATGTACGTGACCTGCCGCTTCGACCGCTCTTGGGTTTCGAGGTACGGACAGGGCCGTGGACGCCGGGTAATCAACGCAGGGAATCGGTCCCTGTTCTTTCACGCCATTTGCCCTTGTTTCCCCTGCTTGCGGCCCTGGAGGATTGCTAGGGGGCCACTGAAAGTCATACGGTCAGTGGTCAGCATTTCCGCGAGGTGGACCTCCCCCACGGTCCCCCCACCCTCCGAGACCCCCTGCCAGGAGCCCAGCCCGTGCCCTCCGCCGGACGTGCCTCGCGCCGCCTCGTACAGCTTTCCGCGCTGTTCACGATGTTCGCGCTCTATGTGGCCCAGCTCGTCAGCGCGCTCGTTCCGTATGTGCCCGTCTTCGTCGCCGCGAGCGCGGCCGGACTCGCTCTAGACACTTATCTGCAGTACAAGCAGCCGGGGCTGCTCTCGCTGCTCGGCAAGATCCGCTTCGACGTGACGGTGCGGCAACTGCTGCGCGACATGCTGATCTTCGTCGGCCTGCTGCGCATCCACGGCATCAACCCGCTCGACGAGCAGGCGCCGCTGCTGGTCATGGTGCTGGCGATGTACCTGCTGCACTTCGCCTGCCAGGCGGCCGCGGTCCTGGTGCGCCGCTCCCGCACGCTGCCGATCGTCACGCGCAACATCGACGCGTCCGCGCTGAACCTCTCCAAGTCGCCGCCGCGCCTCCTTGCCCGGCGCGCCGCGCACCGCCTGCTGACCTTCGCGATCCCGTCCACGCTCGGACTGGTGATCACGGCGGCGACGACCAACGCGGTGTGGGGTGTCATCGGCATCGGCGTCTCGATCGCCCTGTTCCTCCTCGGCACGGTCTTCCTCGGCACGTGGCTGCTGCCGAAGAAGCGTCCCGTGAGCGACGCCAAGGCCATCGAGTGGCTCGACAAGTGGCTGGCCGAGTACCAGCCGACCGTCGGCATGTACTTCTCCGGCGGCACCACCTCCGCGTACCAGGCGAACATGTGGCTCTCCACGCTCGCCGACGTCGACGGCAAGCCGCTGCTCGTGCTCCGCGAGCGCTTCATGGTGAACAAGATCGACGCCACCGACGTGCCGATCATCTGCTTCCCGAAGGTCGCCACGATGTTCTCCCTGGAGAACTCGACGCTGAAGATGCTGCTGCACCCGGCGAACGCCGCGAAGACCTCGCAGGTGCTTCGCATCCCCACGATCAAGCACGCCTTCATCAACCACGGCGAGTCCGACAAGCTCTCGTCCTGCAACCCGTACGCGAAGGCGTACGACGAGGTGTGGGTGGCCGGTCCCGCGGCGCGCGACCGCTACCAGCTCGCCGACGTCGGGGTGGACGACCGGGACGTCGTCGAGGTGGGCCGCCCGCAGCTGGCGCCCATCCAGCTGGCCGACGGCCCGGCGACGGGCGAGTACACCACGGTGCTGTACGCCCCCACCTGGGAGGGCTGGGACGGCAACCCCGGCAACACGTCGGTGATCCTCGCCGGCGAGAACATCGTCCGGCACCTGCTCGACGACCCCAAGGTCCGGCTGATCTACAAGCCGCACCCGATGACCGGCTCGCAGGTCCCCGCCGCGGGCGAGGCCAACCAGCGCATCATGGCGATGATCCAGGAGGCCAACACCCGCCGCTCCGGCGCGCGTCCCGGCCCCGAGGCCGCCGCCGAGCTGGAGCGCCGTGCCGAGGCGCTGAACGAGCTGACCTCCACCAAGTTCGCCAAGGGCACGGACGAGATGGAGCGGATGCTGCTCCAGGGCCGGCCCGAGGGCGACCGGGCGGCGGCGGTGGCCGAGGCGACCGCGGCGTGGGAGGAGGCGTACTGGGCGTCGTTCCCCGAGTGGGAGCACCTGATCATCACCCAGGCGCGGCCCGCGATCTTCACCTGCTTCAACGCGGCGGACGTCCTCGTCTCCGACGTCTCCTCGGTCGTCTCCGACTGGCTGAGCAGCGAGAAGCCGTACGCGGTCGCGAACACGTCGGGGCTTTCGGAGGAGGACTTCCGCTCCGGCTTCCCGACGGTGCGTGCCGCGACGATCCTCGCGCCCGAGGCGACCGAGGTTCCCGCGCTGCTCGCGACCGTCCGGGGCGAGATCGAGGACCCGCACGCCGAGGCCCGTGCGGCCCTCAAGGAGCACCTTCTCGGCCCGTCGGACCCGCCGTCCATCGACCGCTTCAACACCGCGGTACGTGCCCTGTGCGCCAAGGCGGACGAGCGGCGTGCGCGGATGGCGGCGCGGGGTGAGGACGAGATTCCGCCGACCCGTGAGGATTCCGTCGAGGAACAGGCGGCGGAGGTCGCCGAGGCGGAGCCGGAGGACACGGTGACCGCGTAGCACCTTTGCGGTGCGTGCGAAGGGGCCCGGGAGATGTCTCCCGGGCCCCTTCGCATACCCGCGCCTCAATCGCCGGCGGGGCTTGAAAGGCCGGGGCTCCGCCCCGTACCCCGCTGCTCAATCGCCGCAGGGGCTTGAATGAGCGGCACCGTGGTGCCGCGCAACGAAAACGGGCGGGTCGCACCCATTGGTGCGGCCCGCCCGGACGACCCGGTCGCCGGAGGCTAGAAGGGTTCGAAGTCGTCGTATTCCTTTTGGGACTCGTCCCGCTCCGCCTGCCGGTCGCGGCGGCGCTGCGCGGCCGGCCGCGGCGCCTCCATACGGTGGTCCTCGCCGCGGCGCCCGAGCATCTCGGCGCCCGCCATCATCGTCGGCTCCCAGTCGAAGACGACCGCGTTCTCCTCGGGGCCGATGGCGACGCCGTCGCCGTGCCGCGCACCCGCCTTCATCAGCTCGTCCTCGACACCGAGGCGGTTGAGCCGGTCGGCGAGGTAGCCCACGGCCTCGTCGTTGTTGAAGTCGGTCTGGCGCACCCAGCGCTCCGGCTTCTCGCCGCGGACGCGGAACAGCGGCTCACCGTCGGCGTCCTCGCGCTTCACCGTGAAGCCCGCATCGTCCACGGCCTTCGGCCGGATGACGATCCGGGTCGCCTCCTCCTTCGGCTTGGCGGCACGCGCCTCGGCGACCAGCTCGGCGAGGGCGTACGACAGCTCCTTGAGGCCCTTGTGGGCGACGGCCGACACCTCGAAGACGCGGTAGCCGCGCTCCTCCAGGTCGGGCCGCACCATCTCGGCGAGGTCCTGGCCGTCGGGCACGTCGATCTTGTTCAGCACGACCAGCCTCGGCCGGTTCTCGAGACCGGCGCCGTACTCCTTCAGCTCCGCCTCGATGACGTCGAGGTCGGACACCGGGTCGCGCTCGGACTCGAGCGTCGCCGTGTCGAGGACGTGCACGAGGACGCTGCACCGCTCGACGTGCCGCAGGAACTCGAGGCCGAGGCCCTTGCCCTGGCTGGCGCCGGGGATGAGGCCGGGGACGTCGGCGATCGTGTAGACGGTCGAGCCGGCGGTGACGACGCCCAGGTTCGGGACCAGCGTCGTGAACGGGTAGTCCGCGATCTTCGGCTTGGCGGCGCTGAGCACCGAGATCAGCGAGGACTTGCCGGCGCTCGGGTAGCCGACGAGGGCCACGTCGGCGACGGTCTTGAGCTCCAGGACGACGTCGCGCAGGTCGCCGGGCACGCCGAGGAGGGCGAAGCCGGGCGCCTTGCGGCGGGCCGATGCGAGGGCCGCGTTGCCGAGGCCGCCGCGGCCGCCCTGTGCGGCGATGAACGTGGTGCCCTGGCCGACGAGGTCGGCGAGCACATTGCCCTGCTTGTCGAGGACGACGGTGCCGTCGGGCACAGGCAGGACCAGGTCCTGGCCGTCCTTGCCGGACCGGTTGTCGCCCGCGCCGGGAGCGCCGTTGGTCGCCTTGCGGTGCGGCGAGTGGTGGTAGTCGAGCAGCGTCGTGACGTCCTGGTCGACGACCAGGATCACGTCACCGCCACGGCCGCCGTTGCCACCGTCCGGGCCGCCGAGCGGCTTGAACTTCTCACGGTGGACGGAGGCACAGCCGTGGCCCCCGCTACCCGCGGCGACGTGCAGCTCGACGCGGTCCACGAAGGTGGTCATTGGTCAGTGCCTCCAGATACGGAATGTCTACTGCGTGTTACGTCTATTCAAACAACGCGAAAGGCGGACCCGCTTCCCGAATCGGGAAGTGAGGTCCGCCTCGCGAAAAATCCAGGTCGATGCGCCGTCAGGCGTTTCAGGCGACCGGGACGATGTTCACGACCTTGCGGCCACGGTGGGTACCGAACTCCACCGCGCCGGCGTCGAGCGCGAACAGCGTGTCGTCCTTGCCACGGCCGACGCCGTTGCCCGGGTGGAAGTGGGTGCCGCGCTGGCGGACCAGGATCTCACCGGCGTTGACGGCCTGACCGCCGAAGCGCTTCACGCCGAGCCGCTGAGCATTGGAATCGCGCCCGTTCCGAGTGGACGATGCGCCCTTCTTGTGTGCCATCTTGTCTCAGTCCCTTACTTCGCAGCCGTGGGGATACCGGTGACCTTGATCGCCGTGTACTGCTGACGGTGACCCTGGCGACGGCGGTAGCCGGTCTTGTTCTTGTAGCGAAGGATGTCGATCTTCGCGCCCTTGTGGTGGTCCACGACCTCGGCCTGGACCTTGATGCCGGCCAGCACCCACGGGTCGCTGGTCACGGCGTCGCCGTCGACAACGAGCAGCGTAGAGAGCTCTACGGCGTCGCCAACCTTGGCGGTGGAAATCTTGTCAACCTCAACGATGTCGCCGACAGCAACCTTGTGCTGGCGACCACCGCTGCGCACGATGGCGTACACGCGGATCTCTCTCTCGCTCGGAACGGAACCCCCGCAGTCCAGCCGCGCGAGGCGGCCTCTCCCGGATTTCACGAGGAACTCCGGGAGGAAAAAGGTTTACGGGAGTGAGGCGCATCTATGGACACGCCGACGGTCAAGGTTACGGGGCGCCCCACAGAAGGGCAAACCGGCCCCCTGACCAACGGACTCACGTGGTCTTGACGGTCTTGGTCTCACCGTCCTGCGGCAGCGTCTTGACGCCCTTGCACAGGTTCGTGCTGTCCGAGGCTCCCGGATACGCGACGCCCCACACCTTGTTGAAGTGCTGCACGTACGTGTTGTGCACTGAGTCGTCGTCGATCTTGACGTACGCCTCGTCGTTCTCGCGCAGCGCCGGGTTCGAGGCGTTCTGCGAGCCGGTAAAGGTGATCTTGTTGCGCGCACCGTCGTACACGCCGTCGATCGCCACGTACTTGGTGTGAATGATGTACGGCGTCGTCGGCGAGGTCCGCGGGTCGTTGTAGCAGCGCACCGGCGGGGCGCCGGTCGCGTGCATCGACTTCCAGGTGCCGCTGTCGGACGTCGCGTACTCGATCTGGACGGTGCAGCCCGCCTTCTTCAGCGAGACCAGCTTGTCGGCGATGGCCTGCCGGGTGATCTGGAAGATCGCGGCGCGCACGACCGTCTTCTTCGTGGCGCCGGTCGCCGCGTCCTTGTAGGTGCACGAGACGTTGTTGAGCACCGAGTGCAGCGTGTCCGTGGAGTTCGTGGTGCCGGCCCGCGGGAAGAAGTACGCCTTGTAGTGGCCGTTGCTGACCGTGCGGTAGTCCCAGTTCGCCCAGTCCTTGACGGCCATGTCGTCGAAATAGTCCGCGTACGCGTTGTACAGGACCCGGTTGTTGGGCAGCTGGAGCGCGTCGTTGAAGAACTTCGTGCTCGCGGACGGCGTGGAGTTCGCCGTGGTCTGCACGACGACGTTCGTGGCGCCCTCGACGGCAGAGAACAGCCAGAACTTGTTGTGCATGATCGACTTCCCGAACTTCGGGTCGCCGAGGCAGGACTTGTCCGTGGGGCAGAGCTGCACGAAGGAGGGGTTGGCGCGGCTGGTGCCGAAGAGCGCGACCAGCTGCGAGTACACCGTGTTGTCCGGCCGGTCGGTCTTGCTGGTGGAGTCGAGCAGGATCTGCACCCGCACGCCGCGGTCCCTCGCCCGCTTCAGCGCGTCGACGATCGTCTGCTCCCACACGTGGAAGACGGCGACCTTGATGGTCGAGCCGGGCAGCGCCGCGTCCGTCAGTTCGACGAGCCGGGTGCGGATGGCGTACTGCTCCTGCGCGGTGCCCAGCGGGTTGTTGAAGATCGGGCCCTCGGTCCAGGTGCGCGTGGTGTCCGCCTGCGCGGTCCCCTCGGCGACTCCCGCCTGCACCCCGGCCGCCGAGAGCACGGTGGCCAGGGCCACCGCCTGCCGTCCGCCCTTGGCCGGCTTCGCGGCACGGTGCCGGCCCGTGCCTCTGAGACGCATGTGCGCCATCACGTTCCCTCCCCTGACACAGACACGCGTCTCCCCAACGCCCGCCCATGTCCTTCACTTGTATGACCGCCTGATTTTTACAGGCGGTTGCCCGTGCACCAAGAGGCGGGGGTCACATCGCGTGCACTTCGCGACATCTCACCGTCACCCCCGCACCACGTCCCTCGTACGACGACGCCCCCGCACAGCAGCGCTGTGCGGGGGCGTCGCGGCCCGGTCCGGGCTGGTGACCTCGGGCCCTACTCGGCCGCGGCCGAGACGGACGGCAGCGACTGCTGCTCGGCCGCCGCGGTCTTCTTCGCGGTCGTCTTCTTGGCCGTCGTCTTCTTGGCGGTGGTCTTCTTCGCCGTCGCCTTCTTGGCCGTCGTCTTCTTGGCGGCCGTCTTGGTCGCGGCCGTCTTCTTGGCGGCCGTCGTCTTCGACGCGGTCGTCTTGGAGGCGGCCGTCTTCTTGGTGGCCGTCTTCTTCGCCGTCGCCTTCTTGGCCGCCGTCTTCTTGGCGGTCTTCTTGGCGGCGGGCGCCTCCTCGGCCTCCGCAGGGGCGTCCTCGGCGGGCGCCTCGTCGGCGGCCGACGGGACGACCACGACGGCCGTGTCCTCGGCCGCGGTCGGAGCGGCGGCCTTGCGGACGGCGCGACGACGCGGACGGGCCGGGGCCGCGGACTCGGTCGCCTTCGGCTCCTCGGGCTCGACGGCCTTCGGCTCCTCGGGCGCCCTGGTCTCCTCGACGACCGGCTCCGTGACGGTCACCGCGGCGGCCTCCTCGGAGGACGACTTCGGCGAACCGGCGGGAGCCGACGCCTTGCGCGTGGCACGACGGCGCTGACGCGGCGCGGGGGCCTCGTCCTGCACCGGCTCGGGGGCGACGGCCTCGGCGGCCTTCGGCTCCTCGACGACCGGCTCGGGCGCCGGGGCCTCGGCCTCGACGACGACCGGCTCCTCGGCCTTCTCGGCACGGTCGCCCTTGTCGCCCTTCGCCTTCCTGCCGGACTTCGCCGGCTTCTCGGCCTCCGCCTTCGGGGCACCGGCCGGGGCCGACGCACGCCGCGTGGCTCGGCGCCGCGAACGGCCACGGCCTGCCGCGGCCTCCGCCTCGGCGGCGCTGGAGTACAGCTCCTCGTCGGGGACGAACTCGGGCTCGGGCAGCGCCACGGGGGCGGCGGCCTCCGCGGCGACCTCGGCCTCGGACTCGGACTCGGACTGCGTGCGCTCCGCGGCCGGGGCCTGCGCCGACTCGTGGACGTGCGTCTCGTGCTGGTGGTCCGCGCCGTTGCCGCCGCGGCCGCGCTTCTTGCGCTTGCCGCCGCCACCGTTGGACGCAGGCTGCTCCATGTGCACGATGACGCCGCGGCCGTTGCAGTGCACGCAGGTCTCGGAGAAGGACTCCAGGAGGCCCTGGCCGACGCGCTTGCGCGTCATCTGGACGAGGCCGAGCGAGGTCACCTCGGCGACCTGGTGCTTGGTCCGGTCCCGGCCCAGGCACTCCAGCAGGCGGCGCAGGACGAGGTCCCGGTTGGACTCCAGGACCATGTCGATGAAGTCGATGACGACGATGCCGCCCAGGTCGCGCAGCCGCAACTGGCGCACGATCTCCTCGGCCGCTTCGAGGTTGTTCCTCGTCACGGTCTCTTCGAGGTTGCCGCCCTGGCCGGTGAACTTCCCGGTGTTGACGTCGACCACGATCATGGCCTCGGTCTTGTCGATCACCAGGGAGCCGCCGGACGGCAGCCACACCTTGCGGTCGAGCGCCTTGGCGAGCTGCTCGTCGATCCGGTACGTCGCGAAGACGTCGACCTCGGACGTCCACTTGGACAGGCGGTCCGACAGGTCGGGCGCCACGTGGTTGACGTAGCCGTGGATGGTGTCCCACGCCTCGTCACCGCTGACGATGACCTTGGAGAAGTCCTCGTTGAAGATGTCGCGCACGACGCGGACGGTCATGTCCGGCTCGCCGTACAGCAGGCTCGGCGACGACGTCGAGATCTGCTTCGACTTCTTCTGGATGTCCTCCCACTGGGCCTGCAGACGCTCGACGTCGCGGCGCAGCTCGTCCTCGCTCGCGCCCTCGGCGGCGGTGCGCACGATGACGCCCGCGTCCTCGGGAACGATCTTCTTGAGGATGGTCTTCAGACGCGCGCGCTCGGTGTCGGGCAGCTTGCGGCTGATGCCGGTCATCGAGCCCTCGGGCACGTAGACCAGGTAGCGGCCGGGCAGCGAGACCTGGCTGGTCAGGCGGGCGCCCTTGTGGCCGATCGGGTCCTTGGTGACCTGCACGAGCACGGACTGGCCGGACTTCAGGGCGGTCTCGATGCGGCGCGGCCCGTTGGCCATGCCGAGCGCCTCGAAGTTGACCTCACCGGCGTACAGCACCGCGTTGCGGCCCTTGCCGATGTCGATGAAGGCGGCCTCCATCGACGGCAGCACGTTCTGGACCTTGCCCAGGTAGACGTTGCCGACGTACGAGGTCGACTGCTCCTTGTTGACGTAGTGCTCGACGAGGATGTCGTCCTCGAGCACGCCGATCTGGGTGCGCTCGCCCTGCTGGCGGACGACCATCACGCGCTCGACGGCCTCGCGGCGCGCCAGGAACTCGGCCTCGGTGATGATCGGGACGCGGCGGCGCCCCTGCTCCCGGCCCTCGCGGCGGCGCTGCTTCTTGGCCTCAAGACGCGTGGAGCCCTTGATGGACTGCACCTCGTCCGAGGCGGCCGAGCGCTCGGCCTTCTCGTCCTTCTTGCGCGGCTCGCGGACCTTGACGACCGTGCGCTCCGGGTCGTCGGTCGAACCGTCGCCCTCGGAGGACGCGTCACCGGCGCGGCGGCGACGGCGGCGACGGCGACGGCTGCTGCTCGAACCGCCGGAGCCGGCGGACTCGTCGCGCTGCTCGTCGGAGTCGGCGCCGTCGTCGTCGGAGTCGGAGGCGGTGGCCTCGGAGTCCTCGTCGGAGCCGCCCGCCTCGTTCTCGTTCTCGGAGTCGTGCTCGGCGTCGGCGGACTCGCCGCGGCGACGGCGACGGCCGCCCCTGCGACGGCGGCGGGCCGGGCGGTCCCCGTGCTCGTCCTGCTCGTCGTTCTCCTCGGACCGCTGGTCCTGGTCCTGGTCCTCGGCCTCGGCCGGCTCGGCCTCGGTCTCGGCGGCCGGGGCGGCCTCTGCGGCGGGCTGCTGCTCGTCGGAGGCGCGACGGCGGCGGCGACGGCGCGGCCCCAGGTCCTCCTCGACGACGGCGGCCGGCTCGGCGGCGGGCTCGGGCCGCTTCTCCTCGGCGGCCTCGGCCGCGGCAGCGGCGGCGGCCCGCTCCGGCGTCTGGAACATCGGCTCGGTGAAGACCGGCGCCTGGAACGTGGCGACGGAGGGCCGCTTCGGGCGCGACTCGTCGTCCTTCTCGTCCCGGCCGGCCTTGGCTCCGCCCTTCTTGGCGGTCTTCGGCTCGGCGAAACCGCCGGCGGCCTTGCGGGTCGCGCGGCGACGGCCGCGGCGCGGCGACTCGTCCTCGGCGGCGGCCTCGCCCTCCGTCTCGGCGGCGATGGCGTCGGAGACCTCGGGGGGCGCGGCGGGCGTGCTGGGCGCGGCGGCGCCACGGGTGGCGCGGCGACGGTTGCGGCGCGGCGCGCCGGACTCCTCGGCGGCGACCGGCTCGGCGGCGGGCTCCGCGGCGGCCTCGGGCTCGGCCTGCGGCTCCTCGGCCGGTGCGGCCTGGGCCGCCGGGGCCTCCTGGGCAGCCGGAGCCGACGTGGTGCGGGTGGCGCGGCGGCGGCTGCGACGCGGGGCGGCGCTCTCCTCGGCGGCGGCAGGCTCCTCGGTCCGCTCGGCCTGCTGAGCCGCGGCGGGCTCCTCGGCCACGGCGGGCTCGGCCTGGGCGGCGGCCTCGGCGGTGGGCGCCGACACCGTGCGCGTGGCACGGCGGCGACGGCGCGGCGCGGCGGGCTCCTCGGCGGCGACCGGCTCGGCGGCGGGCTCGGCGACGGCCTCGGTGGGCTCCGCCACCACGGTCGTCGGCTCGGCCTGCGTGGGCGCACCGGCGGGCGCGGAGGCGCGGCGGGTGGCACGGCGGCGCGGCCGGGCCGCGGGCTCGTCGGGGGCCTCGGCGGCCGGGGAAGCCGCGGGGGTCTCGACGGGCGCCTCGTCGGCGGCCGGAGTCTGTGCGGCAGTGGCCGGTATGGCCACAGCGGCGTCCTCGGTGGCGGCACCGGCCGCGACCGGCGGGCCCGCGGGACGCGACGCGGCCCGGCGCCGGCGGCGCGGGGGCAGGGTGTCGCTGGGGCTGTCCAGCTCAGGGTTGGTGGGTTCGGTCTCGGGCATGCGGGTGGATCTCCCGTCGGGCCTCCGGGCGCCGCGCCTGATCCGTGACCGGTGACGTCTGCGGCTCACGCGCATCGAGTCGAGCGCGGTGCCGCCGGTCCGGGGCGCGGGCGCCGCACGGAGGCTCTCTGTCTGTTCTCGCCGGTTCCGGTACGCGATGTACGTACGGCCTGGCGAAAGTCCTTGGGTGGGTGCGCTGCCCGACCCAGATGGCTCCCGAGTACGAGGGCGGCGCTACGACGACCGCCTTACGCGGGACCTTCCACGGCAGGCGCCGTCGCGGTGGCAGTTCCTGCGGCCGCCTTTTGTGGGGCGGCCCGGTCTGCCTCGCGGTCGAGCGCGAGCGGGTCGGTCACCGTGCCGGTCTCTTCGTCGAAAAGCCCCTGCGCCAGCCTGGTCACCGCTGCGGGGACCGGCGGCGCCAGGTCGGCCACGGCGCGAAGACCGGACAGGACGTCGTCGGGTCGAACGGCAGGCGTCACGTGCCGAACAACCAGGCGCAGTATCGCACAGCCCGTGTCGCCCGGCCTATCAGCCGGACCTGCCGAAACGTCGGAGTCTTCGACCGCGTCCAGGCTGACGACGGCCTCGCGGGCGTCGAACGTCCGGATCCCGCTCTTTGTCTTCCTCTGTACCTCGACGGTCTCGGCGGCACGGAACGCCTCCGCGGCGCGCGTGGCCTCCTCGACGCTCACACCGTCGAGCCGCAGCTCCCACACGGAGGCGGTGAGCCGGTCGGCGAGGCCCGAGGTGCGGGCCTCGACGGCGTCGACGATGTCGAGGCCGGTGGGCATCGACTCGTCGAGGAGCGCCCTGAGCTTCTCGGGGTCGCGCGGCGCGGTGAGCGCGATCTCCAGGTACTCGGCCTCACTGCCCGTGCCGGTGGGTGCGGCATTGGCGTACGACACCTTGGGGTGCGGCGTGAACCCCGCCGAGTACGCCATGGGCACCTCGGCGCGGCGCAGCGCACGCTCGAAGGCGCGCTGGAAGTCACGGTGGCTGGTGAACCGGAGGCGGCCGCGCTTGGTGTAGCGCAGACGGATGCGCTGCACCGCGGGTGCGGGCGGCGGGCCTACGGGCTGTCGCTTGCCCAGTGTCCTAGTCCTTAATGAATGCGTTCTGCGTAAGAGCGGTCGTACTGCTGTCAAGACTACGTCCCTGCGGGCCGCCCGGTTCCCGCACCTCCCTGACCTGCGGTTCAGCGGGCCGCGGCGGACCGAACAGCGCCCGCCGCACATCGGCCCGCGCCTGCCGGGCCGCGGCGCGGACGCTCGCGGCGATCCGCCCCACCGGCCGCAGTACGCAGTCACGGACGACGTGCCCGACCGGGGTGAGCACCGTGCGGTACACCCAGCGCAGCGGGTCCACGAGGAGCCACCGCAGCACCCGCCCGACGGCACGGGACACGTACCCGGCGATCCGCCAGGCGAACCGGAGCGCGTCCCAGATCTCGCGTGCGACGACGCCCAGTACCCGGCCGACCGGCACGAGCACCCAGCGCCACACCGCGAGCAGCGGCACCACGACCAACACCCGTGCCAGCCAGGCGAGTCCACGGCCGAGCGGCGTCAACACGTAGTCCCACAGCGCCCTCCCAACGGGTGCGAGGACATGGACGTACAGCCACACCGCGGGGACGACCAGCAACACGCGTCCGAGCCAGAGCAGTCCGCGTCCGACGGGTGCGAGGACGTAGCGCCACAGCATCACGCACGGCCACACCAGCAGCCCGTACAGCACCCAGCCGATCGCCCGCGCGAGCGGCAGCAGCAGCCAGGTGCCGACGAAGCGGCCGACCGCCACGAGCGCGTCCCACACAAGGCGCAGGGGCACCACGAGGACGACCATCAGGATCCGCAGCGGCAGCCTGATCGCGGCCACGAGGCAGCCCTCGTCGCCCTGTTGGGGTCGTGGTGTCTGCTCGATCCGCTTGTCCTGCACGTCTTCCATGTCTCTCCAGACGCAACCGGCGCTCCCCCGGATGCAGTTGGGTCCGTGACGACACATGTGTGGGGCGGCCGGTTGGTCAACCGGCCGCCCCACACACGTACTTACGGGTCTACTTCACGACCGTCAGCGGCAGCAGGGTCTTGCCCGTCGGGCCGATCTGGATGTTCGTGTCCATCGCCGGGCAGACACCGCAGTCGAAGCAGGGCGTCCAGCGGCAGTCGTCGACCTCGGTCTCGTCGAGGGCGTCCTGCCAGTCCTCCCAGAGCCAGTCCTTGTCGAGACCGGAGTCCAGGTGGTCCCAGGGCAGGACCTCCTCGTAGGTGCGCTCGCGCGTCGTGTACCAGTCGACGTCGACGCCGTACTCGGGCAGCGTCTTGGCGGCGCAGGCCATCCAGCGGTCGTAGGAGAAGTACTCGCGCCAGCCGTCGAAGCGGCCGCCGTCCTCGTAGACGGCGCGGATGACGGAACCGATGCGGCGGTCACCGCGCGAGAGCAGGCCCTCGACGATGCCGGGCTTGCCGTCGTGGTAGCGGAAGCCGATGGAGCGGCCGTACTTCTTGTCGCCGCGGATCTTGTCGCGGAGCTTGGCCAGGCGCTCGTCGGTCTCCGTGGAGCTGAGCTGCGGCGCCCACTGGAACGGGGTGTGCGGCTTCGGGACGAATCCGCCGATCGACACCGTGCAGCGGATGTCGTTGCCCGCGACCTCGCGGCCCTTGGCGATGACGTTGGCCGCCATGTCCGCGATCTGCAGGACGTCCTCGTCGGTCTCGGTGGGCAGGCCGAGCATGAAGTACAGCTTCACCTGGCGCCAGCCGTTGCCGTACGCGGTCGCGACGGTACGGATCAGGTCCTCTTCGGAGACCATCTTGTTGATGACCTTGCGCATGCGCTCACTGCCGCCCTCGGGGGCGAAGGTGAGGCCGGAGCGGCGGCCGTTGCGCGTCAGCTCGTTGGCCAGGTCGATGTTGAAGGCGTCCACGCGGGTCGAGGGGAGGGACAGACCGATCTTGTCCTCCTCGTACCGGTCCGCCAGGCCCTTCGCGACCTCACCGATCTCGGAGTGGTCCGCGCTCGACAGGGAGAGCAGGCCGACTTCCTCGAAGCCGGTCGCCTTGAGGCCCTTGTCGACCATCTCGCCGATGCCGGTGATGCTTCGCTCCCGCACGGGGCGCGTGATCATGCCGGCCTGGCAGAAACGGCAGCCGCGGGTGCAGCCGCGGAAGATCTCGACGGACATCCGTTCGTGCACCGTCTCCGCGAGCGGCACGAGGGGCTGCTTCGGGTACGGCCACTCGTCGAGGTCCATGACGGTGTGCTTGCTGACCCGCCACGGGACACCCGAGCGGTTCGGCACGACGCGTCCGATGCGGCCGTCCGGCAGGTACTCGACGTCGTAGAAGCCCGGGATGTAGACGCTGCCCGTCTTCGCGAGGCGGAGCAGCACCTCCTCGCGCCCGCCGGGACGGCCCTCGGCCTTCCACTGGCGGATGATCTCGGTCATGTCGAGCACGGCCTGCTCGCCGTCGCCGATGATCGCGGCGTCGATGAAGTCGGCGATCGGCTCGGGGTTGAAGGCCGCGTGGCCGCCCGCGAGGACGATCGGGTCCTCGACCGTGCGGTCCTTCGACTCCAGCGGGATGCCCGCCAGGTCGAGCGCCGTCAGCATGTTCGTGTAGCCGAGCTCGGTGGAGAAGGACAGTCCGAAGACGTCGAAGGCCTTCACCGGGCGGTGGCTGTCGACCGTGAACTGCGGGACCTTGTGCTCGCGCATGAGCTCTTCCAGGTCCGGCCACACGCTGTACGTGCGCTCGGCGAGGACGCCCTGGCGCTCGTTGAGCACCTCGTACAGGATCATGACGCCCTGGTTGGGCAGACCGACCTCGTACGCGTCGGGGTACATGAGCGCCCAGCGGACGTCGCACTCCTCCCACGGCTTCACCGTGGAGTTCAGCTCACCGCCGACGTACTGGATCGGCTTCTGCACATGCGGCAGCAGGGCTTCGAGCTGCGGAAAGACAGACTCCACCGTCGAGGCGGCGGGTTCGGCAGACATAACCGTTGACCTTCGTGAGCTGACAGGGGTGACCCTCAAGCCTAACCCGCCGAAAGCTTCGGTTCCGCCGCGCTCTCCCACCGCCCGGGCAGCCTCCGCTCCTCCTCGGCGGCGGCCGCCTGCTCCTGCCCGTACAGCAGGCCCCAGGTGAAGGCCGTCTCCCCGGCGGCGTGCGCCTGGATCGCGAGCTGGCGCAGGGTCTCGCGCGCGACGACCGAGTCCTGGTGCTCACCGAGCACGGACTGCACCTTCTTCATCCGCTTGGCGAACTTCTTGGCCTGCTTGCCGAGCGCGGGCACCGCCGTCTCCCCCGCGTACCGGGCGCGCTTGGCCGCCTTGCGGGCCTCGTGCAGCGCGAGGTCGCGGTCCGTGCCGGGCGGCAGCGACAGGGCGTGCTCGACACGGGTGGCGAGCCGGGCGTGGTCCTTGAGGGCGGCCTTGGCGAGGACCCCCGCGGCGGGCTTGTCGGCCCGCGGCAGGAGCGGCGGGTCGGCGAGCAGCGCGTCCAGGGCGTCGAGCAGCGCCAGGTACCGCCTGCCGTCGAGCACGGCGACCGTGCGGCGGCGCGAGCCGTGCCGCTGGGCCACCGCCCAGATCCGCAGCCGGCCGCGGACGGGCCCGAGCAGCAGGGTGCGCGGCACGGCGTCGATCCGCGCGGTGAGCCGCTCGGTGAGCACCTCGCGGTCCCGGTCGATGCCCAGCTCCGCGGCGAGCCACTTCAGCTCCTCGCCGACGGGTTCGGTGACGGCCGGGTCGAGCACCTTCTTGTACGACTTGAACGCGCTGCGCATACGGCGGGTGGCCACGCGCATCTGGTGCACCGAGTCCGGCAGGTCGCGGCGGACGGCGGGGTCGAGCTCGACGAGGGCGTCGCGCTGGACGCGCAGCCGCGTGAGGACGTGGTCGCCCGCGGAGTCCGGCTCCCCCTCGGCCCGCTGGTCGGGCGTACGGGTCCTGGCCCCGGTCTCGGCGAGGGCGCGGGCCAGCTTCGACGCGGAGGTGGAGCGCTCGACGCCCGCCTTGCGCAGCCGCTTCTCGACCTGGCCGAGGAAGGCGGGGTCGGCGCCGTCCGCCAGTTCGACCTCGATCTCGGTCCAGGCGGTGGACCGCTCCCCGTCGGCCCGCTCGGCGCGGACGGCGTCGACGCACACCTCGGCGAGCAGTGCGCCGTCGGCGCCGGTCAGATGCGACACGTCGCGCGACGAGCGGAGCCGGACGACCGGGATCAGCTCGTCGCCGCGGACCCGGGAGCGGACGAGGCCCGCGAGGGCGCGCGGCAGGGTGGCGGACGGGGGTGCCTGCACCTCGTCGCGGACGCCCTCGGCGAGGGCGACCGGCAGCTTCAGGTGCCAGCCCGCGTCGTCGCCGCCGCTGCGGTGGCGCAGGGTGATGCTGTCCGTGGCGAGGCGCTGGTCCTCGGTGTCGTAGTAGACGGCGTCGAGCTCGACGACGCCCTTGTCGACGACGGCCGATACGCCGGGGACCTTGCGCAGGTCGGGCAGCCGGAACCGGTCCGTCGGGGCGTCGTACTTCCGCTCGATCTCGCGCTTGGTCTCCGCCATAACCCGAATTTAGACGTCACCGGCACCGGGGCCAAGGTCTCGGGACGCCGCCCCGGACCCCGCTGCTCAATCGCCGCAGGGGCCGGGTACGGCTCGATCAGTGCCGATCAGGCCGACATGGGCCGCTGGACCTTGATCGATTGCAGCAGACCCACCGCAACCCACACCGCGAACATCGACGAACCTCCGTACGACACGAAGGGCAGGGGAAGGCCCGCCACCGGCATGATGCCGAGCGTCATGCCCACGTTCTCGAAGGCCTGGAAGGCGAACCAGGCGATGATGCCGGCCGCCACGACCGTGCCGTACAGCTCGCTCGTGCCGCGCGCGATCTTGCAGGCCCGCCACAGCACCACACCGAGCAGCAGCAGGATGAGGCCCGCGCCCACGAAGCCGAGCTCCTCCCCGGCCACCGTGAACACGAAGTCCGTCTGCTGTTCCGGCACGAACTGGCCGGTGGTCTGCGAGCCGTGGAAGAGGCCCGAGCCGGTGAGGCCGCCGGAACCGATCGCGATGCGCGCCTGGTTGGTGTTGTAGCCGACGCCCGCCGGGTCCAGCGCCGGGTTGGCGAAGGCCGCGAACCGGGCGATCTGGTAGTCGTCCAGGACGCCCAGCTGCCAGACGGCCACCGCGCCCGCGGCGCCCACCCCGATGAGTCCGAGCACCCACCGGTTGGAGGCCCCCGACGCGAGCAGCACGCCGAGCACGATCATCACCATCACCATGACGGACCCGAGGTCCGGCATCAGCATGACGATCATCATCGGGACGGCGGCGAGCCCGAGGGCCTGCAGCACGGTGCGGTGGTCGGGATGGTCGCGGTCGCCCGCGTCGACGCGGGTCGCGAGGATCATCGCCATGCCCAGGATGATCGTGATCTTCACGAACTCGGAGGGCTGGAGCGAGAATCCGCCACCGATGACGATCCAGGCGTGCGCCCCGTTCACGGTGGCGCCGAGCGGGGTGAGCACGAGGAGCACGAGGAAGACGGAGATCCCGTACAGGATCGGCACGGCCGTGCGCAGCGTGCGGTGCCCGAGCCAGATCGTGCCGGCCATCAGCGCGACGCCGATGCCGGTGTTCAGCACGTGCCGGAACAGGAAGTAGTACGGGTCGCCCTGGTTGAGCTCGGTCCTGTTGCGGGTCGCCGAGTAGACGAGCGCGGCGCCGATGAACGACAGCGCGACCGCCGAGAGCAGCATCGGCCAGTCGAGCCTGCGCACCACCGAGTCGCGGGCCATGAGCCGCGTCATGGTGGAGCGCCGCGGCCCGTAGCCGGAGACGGAGAATCCGTTGCCGGTCACCGGTCAGTCCCTCCTGCTGTTGCCGTAGGAGGAGGTCGGCAGCGTCGCCGCCAGCTCCTGCTGGGCGGGCGTCGTGTCCTTGCCCGGCTGGAACGGCTCGATCTTCGGGGCGTCGATCGAACCGTCCTTCTGGATCTTCGGCAGGCTCTTCTCCGGCTCGGGCAGCAGGGCCTTCTTCTTGTTGATGCCGCCCTTGTTGTCGACGCCGTAGAGGGCGTCGTAGATCTTGCGGACGGCGGGGCCCGAGGCGCCGGAACCGGTACCACCCTGGGAGATCGTCATGACGACCGAGTAGTCCTTCGTGTACGTCGCGAACCACGACGTCGTCTGCTTGCCGTAGACCTCGGCGGTGCCGGTCTTGGCGTGCATCGGGATCTTGTTCTGCGGCCAGCCGCCGAAGCGCCAGGCGGCGGTGCCCCGCGTCGCCACGCCCGCGAGGGCCTGGTCGATGTGGTTGCGGGTCTGCTTGGTGAAGGGCAGCTTGCCCTGCGACTTCGGGGCGATCTCGCTGACCTGCTTGCCGTCGGCGCTGACGACGGCCTTGCCGACGGCGGGCTGGTAGAGCGTGCCGCCGTTGGAGATGGCCGCGTAGATCCGGGCCATCTGGATCGGCGTGACGAGGGTGTCGCCCTGGCCGATGGAGTAGTTGACCTCGTCACCGGCGCGCATCTTGTTGCCCTGGCGGCAGTTCTCCCAGTTGAGCCGCTCGACGTAGCTGCCGTCCTTCTTGCCGCCCTTGCACCAGGCGTCCTTGTTGGCCTCCCAGTACTTTTCCTTCCACTTCCGGTCCGGGACGCGGCCGTTGACCTCGTTGGGGAGGTCGATGCCGGTCTCCTTGCCGAGGCCGAACTGGTGGGCCGTCTTGTAGAAGGAGTCGTCGGCGTCGACCCCGCCCTTGGGGTTGATGCCGCCGAGCTTCTGCCACTCCTTGTGGGCGAGGCCGTAGAAGACGGTGTCGCAGGAGACCTCGAGGGCGCGGCCGAGGCTGATCGGGCCGAAGTTCTCCGACTCGAAGTTCTTGAAGACCTGGCTGCCGATCGAGTACGAGCTGGTGCAGGGGTAGCGGCCGTTGAACGGGTAGCCCGCGTTGACCGCCGCGGTCGAGGAGATGACCTTGAAGATCGAGCCGGGCGCCGACTGGCCCTGGATCGCCCGGTTGAGCAGCGGGTAGTTCGAGTTCTTGCCGGTGAGCTGGGCGTAGTCCTTGCCGGAGATGCCGCCGACCCAGGCGTTCGGGTCGTACGTCGGGTTGGAGGCCATGGCGACGACGCGACCGGTCTTGGCCTCCATCACGACGACGGAGCCGGCGTCGGCCTTGTAGTTCCTGCCCGTGTTCTTGTCGAACTCGTGGCGGGCGGCCTTCATGGCCGCGTCCAGCTCCTTCTCGGCGACGGACTGCACGCGGGCGTCTATCGACGTGACGACGTTGGCACCGGGCTCGGCCTTGTCGCTCTCGGCGCGGCCGATGACGCGGCCGAGGTTGTCGACCTCGTAGCGGGTGACGCCGGCCTTGCCGCGCAGATCCTTGTCGTAGGTGCGCTCCAGGCCGCTGCGGCCGACCTGGTCGGAGCGCAGGTACGGCGAGTCGGAGTTCTTGGCCTTCTCGATCTCCGCGTCGGTGACCGGCGAGAGATAGCCGAGGACCTGCGCGGTGTTGGAGCCGCCGGGGCCCGCGTAGCGGCGCACGGCGGTGGGCTCGGCGGTGATGCCGGGGAAGTCCTCGCTGCGCTCGCGGATCTGCAGGGCCTGCTTGGGCGTGGCCTCGTCGGTGATCGGGATGGGCTGGTACGGCGAGCCGTTCCAGCAGGGCTGCGGCGTCTCGGCGTCGCAGAGCCGGACCTTCTCCTGGATGGTCTTGGGCTGCATGCCGAGGACCTTGGCGAGCTTGGTGAGGACGGCCTTGCCCTCGTCGTCCATCTTCATCAGGTCGGTGCGGGACGCGGAGACGACGAGGCGGGTCTCGTTGTCGGCGAGCGGGATGCCGCGCGCGTCGAGGATGGATCCCCGGGTGGCGGGCGTGACGACCTGCTGGACGTGGTTGCCGGAGGCCTCCTTGGCGTACTCGTCGCCGTTGCGCACCTGGAGGTACCAGAGGCGGCCGCCGAGGGTGAGCAGGAGGGAGAGGACGAGGATCTGAAGGATGATGAGCCGGATCTGAACGCGTGGCGTGCGGCCCGTCTCGGGGATGTTGGACACGGTGGCGTGCTCCCCCTCTCAGGACGTGTACGAGTACAAGCAGGTGTACACGCCGAAGCTGTGCGTGCCTGCGACGTCGTCGGTCAACTGCCGTGCGTTCACAGGCGCTTGACCCCCTTGATGCGGCCCGCGCGGGAGGCGCGTGCCTTGACCGACCTCATGCGCAGACCGCCGCCGCGCTGGCCGCCGATGCTGAGTCCGGTGCCGCCGCCGGAGAGCCAGCCGGAGGAGACGTCGGCGGCCTTGGCGGAGCCGCCGGAGGAGTCGCCCAGCGGATCGTTCTCCGCGCGTCTGGCGAGTGCCATGACGCCGGGGACGACGAACGGGGCGAGCAGCAGGTCGTAGAGGGCCGCCGTGAAGATGAGGCTGCCGAGGCCGACGTCGCGGGCGGCGGTGTCGCCGACGAGCGCGCCCACGCCCGCGTACAGCAGGGTCGTGCCGATGGCGGCGCCGACGACCACGAGCATGGGCCCGGCGGCCGAGCGCAGCTGCCCGCTCTCGGGCTTGGCGAGGCCCGCGAGGTAGCCGATGAGGCAGAGCACGAGGGCGTAGCGGCCCGCGGCGTGGTCGGCGGGCGGGGCGAGGTCCGCGAGGAGTCCCGCGCCGAAGCCGACGAAGGCGCCACCCACGTGCCCGTACACGAGGGCCAGGCCGAGGACGGTCAGGAGCATCAGGTCGGGTACGGCGCCGGGCAGTTGCAGCCGGGCCAGGACACAGACCTGGACGACGAGGGCCACGACGACAAGGACCGTGGAGAGCAGCATTCGGTTGAAGCGCATGATTCCTTGCTCCTCCTGCTACTGCTGCTGGTCTGCGTTGTTGTCGGCGGCGTTCCCGCCGTTGCCGGTGCCGTTGCCGGTGCCGCCCGTGTCGGCGCCCGGGGTGGCCGTCACGGTCACCGTGGGCGTCGGCTTCGGCTTGGCGGGCTTCTTCGGCAGCACCGTGTCGCGCGGGTCCTCGCGCGGGGCCTGTACGACGACGCCCACGATGTCGAGCTTGGTGAACCCGACGTACGGCTTCACGTAGACGGTGCGGGTCAGGTCGCCGCCGGAGGGGTCGACGCGGACGACGCGGCCGACGGGGACGCCGGGCACGAACGGCTTGTCGGCCTGGGAGCCGAAGGTGACGAGGCGGTCGCCCTTGTTCACCTTGGCCTTGCCGTTGAGGAGCTGGACGCGCAGCGGGCGGTCGCCCTGCCCGGAGGCGAAGCCGAGCTCGTCGGTCTTCTCCATGCGGGTGCCGACGGTGAAGTCCGGGTCGTTGGCGAGCAGCACGGTGGAGGTGTTCGGGCCGACGGTGGTGACGCGGCCGACGAGCCCCTGCCCGTTCAGGACGGTCATGTCGCGCTTGAGGCCGTCGTTGGCACCGGCGTCGATGGTGACGGTCCAGGAGAAGCCCTGGGCCGAGCCGATGGCGATGACCTGGGCGCCCTTGATGCCGTACTGGCCCGCGCCGGCCGTCTTCAGCATGGAGTCGAGCTGGCGGACCTTGCTGCGGTTGCGGTCACCGCTGCCGAGCTTCGCCTTCAATGCGGCGTTCTCGTGCTCCAGTTGGCCGATGCGGTCGTGCCGCTTGTCGGAGTCGCGGACCGCGCTTATGGCGTTGCCGATCGGGTCGACGGCGCCGGAGACGCCGTTCTCCACGGGGCCGAAGACCGTGGCGGCGGCGTGGCGGGCACCGTCGACCGGTGAGTCCTCGCCCCCGCGGATGTCCACCGTGATCAGTGCGAACGCGATGGCGATCAGCAGCACCAGGAGCAGCCGGCTCTCTCGTGTGTCCCTCACGTGCGGCGGCCGTGCCTTCCTCTGTCAGTTGCGTCGAGCGGTAGTCGGTTACGTCGAGCGGTGCGTAGGAGGATTTCTTATGCCTTGCCTATATATCAACGATCCGCCGCACGAGGTGGCAGGCACTCGTACGGCGGACGTCTTCCTTCACATCATCTGCGCGGCGAGGCGTCCAGGACCTGCTGGAGCGCCTCGAACTCCTCGACGCACTTGCCGGAACCGAGCGCCACGCTGTCGAGCGGGTCCTCGGCGATGTGGATCGGCATGCCGGTCTCGCGACGCAGCCGCTCGTCGAGGCCGCGCAGCAGGGCGCCGCCACCGGTGAGAACGATGCCGCGGTCCATTACGTCACCGGACAGCTCGGGCGGGCACTTGTCGAGGGTGGTCTTCACGGCGTCGACGATCGCGTTGACCGGTTCCTCGATCGCCTTGCGGACTTCCGCCGCCGAGATGACGACGGTCTTCGGCAGGCCGGACACGAGGTCGCGACCGCGGATCTCGGTGTGTTCGTCGGAGTCGAGGTCGTACGCGGAGCCGATCGTGATCTTGATCTGTTCGGCGGTGCGCTCACCGAGGAGGAGCGAGTACTCCTTCTTGATGTGCTGGATGATCGCGTTGTCCAGCTCGTCGCCCGCGACGCGGATGGACTGCGCCGTGACGATTCCGCCGAGCGAGATCACCGCGACCTCGGTGGTGCCGCCACCGATGTCCACCACCATGTTGCCCGTGGCCTCGTGGACCGGGAGGCCGGAGCCGATGGCCGCGGCCATGGGCTCCTCGATGATGTGCACCTGGCGGGCGCCGGCCTGCGAGGAGGCCTCGATGACCGCGCGGCGCTCGACGCCGGTGATGCCGGACGGCACACAGACGACGACGCGCGGACGGGCGAGGTAGCGCCGCTTGTGCACCTTCAGGATGAAGTAGCGGAGCATCCGCTCGGTGATCTCGAAGTCGGCGATCACGCCGTCCTTCAGCGGGCGGACCGCCACGATGTTGCCCGGCGTACGCCCGATCATCTTCTTGGCCTCGGCACCCACCGCGAGAATGCCGCCGGTGTTGGTGTTGATCGCGACCACGGACGGCTCATTGAGCACGATCCCTCGACCCCTGACGTACACCAGCGTGTTGGCGGTCCCGAGGTCGACAGCCATGTCACGGCCGATGAACGACATTGAGTTCCCCATCAGGATTCGTCTGGCCTTCCCAAGTGGAGCGTTTGATGGCTTGTCAGGTAGGCGAGAGGTGGACGCGGTGTGGCGTGGAGGCTCCATCGTAGTCTCGCCTGCACGATCACGGCGCGAGGGTCTTCGCCATTGTCAGCATGGGAGTCCCCGCCCCGCTAATGGGGACGTGCCGACGGAGGATTGCGTTCCCCCAAACGGGCCGCATATGCAAAAGAGCGGCCCGAATTCTCGGGCCGCTCCTGGTCAGTGGCGCTCCGTGACTGACACGACATCAGAAAACGAACTCGACCGGTCTCATGGAGCGGACACCGCGTGTCTCACGCGTCTGGCGTGAAGTCCGGAATGCGAGAAGTCCGTTACGCGAAATCCGGGAAGAAAATCTTCAGCTCCCGCTCGGCGGACTCCTCGGAGTCGGAGGCGTGGATCAGATTCTCGCGAACGATGGTGCCGAAGTCGCCGCGGACCGAGCCGGGGGCGGCGGCGATCGGGTCCGTCGGACCGGCCAGCTGGCGTACGCCCTCGATCACACGCTCACCCTCGACGACCAGGGCGACCACCGGGCCGGAGGACATGAAGGCGACCAGCGGCTCGTAGAACGGCTTGCCCTTGTGCTCGCCGTAGTGCGCCTCCAGCGTCTCCTGGCTCAGGCTGCGCAGTTCGAGCGCGCTGATCGTCCAGCCGGCCTTGCGCTCGATGCGGCCGATGACCTCGCCGATCAGGCCGCGGCGAACGGTGTCGGGCTTGAGCAGGACGAGCGTGCGCTGGGTCATTCGCGGAACTCCTTGTAGGCCTGGATGTGCGGTGACGCCCGAGGTTACAGGGCGTGACCAGCACGGCGGCAGGCGGGCGGGGTCCCCGGGCTCAGGCCTGTTCGGCCTGTTCGGCCTGTGCCGCCCAGCGGGCCTTGGCCTCGTCGACCTTGCGGCCGAAGTGGACCGAGGTCCCCCACAAGCCGGCGAAGCAGGCGCCGAGGAAGAACATGACCGGGACGAAGAAGCCGCTGATGATCAGGGCGATCTGCAGCGCCCAGCCGAGCTGCACCCCGCCGGGCCGCGTCACCATCCCGCACAGCAGCACGCTGAGCAGCATCGCGACCCCGCACACCGTCCACACGAGCCCGGCCGACAGATCGGGCTCCTTCATCGCCACGAGACCGGCGAAGCCGATGACGAAGAACTCGCCGATCAGGGTCGAGGAACACAGAATGCGCACGGCGATCAGCCCTTCCCGAGGAGCAGCCGGGCCTCGCCGACCGTGATCACGGACCCGGTGACGAGCACTCCCCCGCCCGCGTACTCGCCCTCTTCCTCGGCGAGCGTGATCGCGGCCTCCAGGGCGTCGTCGAGCCGCGGTTCGACCTGGACCCGGTCGTCGCCGAAGACCTCCACCGCGATGCCCGCCAGCTCGTCGGCGTCCATCGCACGGTGGCTGGAATTCTGCGTCACGACGATCTCCGCGAAGATCGGCTCGAAGGCCTCCAGGAGCCCCCGTACATTCTTGTCGCCACTGGCACCGACGACACCGATGAGGCGGCTGAAGTCGAAGACCTCGCCGATCGCCTCGGCGGTGACCCGGGCACCCGCCGGGTTGTGCGCGGCGTCGAGGACGACCGTCGGCGAGCGGCGCACGACCTCCAGCCGGCCCGGCGACGTGGCCGCGGCGAACGCGGTGCGGATCGTGTCGATGTCGAGCGGGCGCGCGTGCTCGGAGCCGATGCCGAAGAACGCCTCCACCGCGGCGAGCGCGACCGCCGCGTTGTGCGCCTGGTGCGCGCCGTGCAGCGGAAGGAAGATGTCCTCGTACTCGCCGCCGAGCCCGCGCAGGGTGACCAACTGGCCGCCGACGGCGACCTCGCGCCGCACGACGCCGAACTCCAGGCCCTCGCGGGCCACGGTGGCGTCCGTCTCCACGGCCTTCTTGAGGATCACCTGCGCCGCGTCCACCGGCTGCTGCGCCATGATCACGGAGGCGTCCTGCTTGATGATCCCGGACTTCTCGCCGGCGATCTCACCGGGCGTCGAACCGAGCCGGTCGGTGTGGTCGAGGTCGATGGGGGTGATGACCGCGACCGATCCGTCGATCACGTTCGTCGCGTCCCAGCTGCCGCCCATGCCGACCTCGACGACCGCCACGTCCACCGGCGCGTCGGCGAAGGCCGCGTAGGCCATGCCGGTCAGCACCTCGAAGAAGGACAGCCGGTACTCCTGCTGGGCGTCGACCATCTCGACGTACGGCTTGATGTCGTCGTACGTCTCGATGAAGCGCTCGTGCTCGATCGGGGCGCCGTCCAGGCTGATCCGCTCGGTGATCGACTGGACGTGCGGAGACGTGTACCGGCCGGTGCGCAGCTCGAAGGCCGCGAGCAGGGCCTCGACCATGCGGGCCGTGGACGTCTTGCCGTTCGTGCCCGTGATGTGGATCGAGGGGTACGCCTTCTGCGGCTCGCCGAGTACGTCCATGAGGGCGGCGATACGGGCGACCGACGGCTCCAGCTTCGTCTCGCCCCAGCGCGTGGCGAGCTCGGCCTCCACCACCCGCAGCGCCTTCTCCACCTCGGGGTCCTGCGGGCGCGCCGGGATGCCGTCGCCCTGGGGCGGGCCGCCCTGGGTGCGCAGGGTGCGGCTGCCCGCCTCGATCACCGCGAGGTCGGGGTCGCGGGTGGTCTCTTCGCCGACGATCTCCTCGAACGGATCGGCGTCGTCTGCGGGGTCGTAGTCGCTGCTGTCGCGCGGGGGGAGGTCACTCACACCCGCCAGTCTACGGAGGTCCACCGACAGCGCGCCCGACACCACCCGACGTCCCGTTTCGGGACTTTCGACCTGTCCGTTTCAGGACCTTGGTCCCTCCGGAACGGTCATCGACCCGGCAAACTTGCGGATCATGGACATAGGCATCGATCTCGGCACCGCCAACACCCTTCTGTACGTGCGCGGTCAGGGCATCGTGCTGAACGAACCGTCGGTCGTCGCCGTGAAGTCGGGCGGGAAGCCGGGCGCGAAGTCGGGCGCGAAGTCGGGCGGGAAGCCGGGTGGGAAGCCGGGTGGGCGCGGTGACGTGCTCGCGGTGGGCAGCGAGGCGAAGGAGACCATCGGGCGCACGCCGGGGTCGATCACCGCGATCCGGCCGCTGCGGGACGGCGTGATCAGCGACTACGAGGCGGCCGAGGCGATGATCCGGCACTTCGTCCGCAAGGCGGTGCCGGGGCGCCGTCCCCGTACGCGCATGGTGGTGTGCGTACCGAGCGGGGTCACCCCGGTGGAGCGGCGGGCCATCGTGCACGCGGCGGAGCGGTCCGGGGCGAAGGCCGTGCACCTGATCGAGGAGCCGATGGCGGCGGCGATCGGGGCGGGCCTCCCGGTGGCCGACCCGCGCGGTTCGATGGTCGTGGACATCGGCGGCGGCACGAGCGAGGTCGCCGTCATCTCCCTGGGCGGCGTGGTCACTTCGCAGTCGCTGCGGGTCGGCGGCGACCGCTTCGACGAGGCGATCACGGACTACGTGCGCAAGGAGCACGGGCTGCTGATCGGCGAGCGCACGGCCGAGGACATCAAGGTCGCGATCGGCTCGGCGTGGCCGGTGCCCGGCGAGGACGCGTTCGAGATGCGGGCGTTCACCGTGCGGGGGCGGGAGAAGGTGGCGGGCCTCCCGAAGACCGTCGAGCTGACGGTGCGCGAGGTGCGGGCGGCGCTCGACGAGCCCGTCGAGGCGGTCATCGCCGCAGTGAAGGCGACGTTGGAGGAGTGCCCTCCGGAGCTGTCGGGGGACGTGATGGAGCACGGGATCGTACTGACCGGTGGGGGTGCGCTGCTGCCGGGTCTCGATCTGCGGATTGCCTCCGGCACGGGGATTCCGGTGTTCGTCGCGGACGATCCGCTGGACAGCGTCGCGTTGGGGTGCGGGAAGTGTGTGGACGACTTCGACGGGTTGCAGCGCATGATGGCGGCGTAGGCCTCCGGCGGTTCTGCGGGTGCCGTGTTGCTGTGGTCCCGTTTCGCGCAGTTCCCCGCGCCCCTGAAAACACCCACTACGTCCTTGCCGGGAAGGCTGCCTTCACCTCGTACGTGCCATGGTCCGTCGGGCCCGCGTCGAAGGTGCCGCCCAGGGACAGGACCCGCTCGGCCATCCCCGCCGTGCCCGTGCCCGCCGAGACCGGGGTGGTCGTCGGGGTGTCGGTCGGCAGGGGGTTGACGACCGTGACGTGCAGGCGGTTCGCCGCGACCGCCACCGTGACGGACACCGGCCGGCCCGGTGCGTGTTTCGCGGCGTTCGTGAGGCACTCCTGGACGACTCGGTAGACCGCCGCCTGGCGCAGCGGGGACTGCGCGCGGGCCGCGGCGTCCACCTCGACGGCGACCTCGTTGCCCGCCGCCGCGCTCTCCTCGGCGAGCCGGGGCAGCGCGTCGAGGCCGGGCGTGGGGGCGCCGCCTCCGCTGCCGCGGCGCACGACGATCTCGTTGAGCAGCAGATGGGCCCGGCGCGCCGTCTCGGACAGCTCGTCGAAGTCCTGCTCCCAGTGCTCGCCGCGGGCCCGCCGCGACAGCACCTCGGCCCGTACCGACAGCATCGTCAGCTCGCGGCCCACGAAGTCGTGCACGTCGCCCGCGACGTCGGAGCGCTCCTGCTGCACGGCCTGGAGCAGCGAGGTCTCGGCGTTCTTGGCCTCCAGGGCGCGCACGAGGTCGATACGGCGCGCGGCGATGCCGACACCGGTGGCGAGCACCCCGATGGGCACGGCGAGGGCGAGGAACTGGCTCACGCTCCCGCCGCCCCGATGCACGGGCCATTCGAAGAGCGCGTACGCGGCGCAGGCCCACACGAGGTAGCCGCAGCAGGCGAGGATTCCGTAGGTGCGGCCCCGGTAGCGGGCCACGGAGTACAGGGCGAACTGGATGAGGGTCACGTCGTGCAGCCAGCCGAGGAAGACCATGCCGACGACGAACGGGAGCCAGGGCCCCCACGGCTCGCGCCTGCGCGGCAGCAGCGTCGCGGCGCCGAGGGCGAGGACCAGCGTGGCGGACGCCCCGCCCAGCGCGTTGTCCGCCCTGGCGAGGCCCGGGATGTCCAGGCCCATGAGGGCGAAGCAGCCCGCGGCGGTGGCGAGGTCCACGGCGTGCGGGGTGCCGCGCCAGCGCTCCAGGCGCGACCAGAGGCGGCCGAGTCGGCGGCCCGCGGCGCTCGCCCCGGCCCCGCCCGTCGGCGCCCCGTCGGCCTCGTCGTGCATGGAGCCCCTATCACCGCATTTACACCCGGTACGTCCCCTTTCTTACCTTGACCCGGTGCCGCCGGGCATCTCGTAGCGGGCGCCGGGACGCACAAGGGCCCCCGGAACGCGGCGGTTCCGGGGGCCCTGAGGTGCGTACGGTCACGCCTGCGGCAGTCGCTCCAGCTGCGCCTGGATGCGGGCGATGTCCTCGTCCGCCTTGGCGAGGCGGCCCTTGATCTTGTCGACCACGTGGTCCGGGGCCTTGGCGAGGAACGCCTCGTTGCCCAGCTTGCCCTCGGACTGCGCCTTGTCCTTCTCGGCGGCGGCGAGGTCCTTGGCCAGCCGCTTGCGCTCGGCGGCCACGTCGATCGCGCCGGACAGGTCGAGCGCCACCTCGGCGCCCGCAACCGGCAGCGTGGCGGTGGCGGTGAAGCCCTCGCCCTCCGGCTGCAGCTTGAGCAGCTGCCGGATCGCCGGCTCGTGCGCGGCGAGCGCCGTGCCGTCCAGGGTGAGGCGGGCCGGGACGCGCTGGCCCGCCTTGAGGCCCTGGTCGCCCTTGAAGCGGCGGACCTCGGTGACGACCTGCTGGAGCGTCGCGATCTCCTGCTCGGCGGCGTCGTCGCGGAAGCCACTGTCCTTCGGCCAGTCCGAGATGACGATGGACTCGCCGCCCGTCAGGTTCGTCCACAGCGTCTCGGTGACGAAGGGGACGATCGGGTGCAGCAGGCGCAGCATGACGTCCAGGACCTCACCGAGGACCCGGCCGGACACCTTGGCCGGCTCGCCGCCCGCCATGAACGTCGTCTTCGACAGCTCGACGTACCAGTCGAAGACCTCGTCCCACGCGTAGTGGAACAGCGAGTCGGAGAGCTTCGCGAACTGGTAGTCGTCGTAGAACGCATCCACCTCGGCGACCGTCTTGTTGAGACGGGAGAGGATCCAGCGGTCCGTCGCCGTCATCTCGGACGGGTCCGGCAGCGGCCCCTCGACGGTCGCGCCGTTCATGAGCGCGAAGCGGGTCGCGTTCCAGATCTTGTTGGCGAAGTTCCGGGAGGCCTGGACCCAGTCCTCGCCGATCGGGACGTCGGTGCCGGGGTTGGCACCGCGCGCCAGGGTGAAGCGCAGCGCGTCCGAGCCGTACTCCTCCATCCAGTCCAGCGGGTCCACGACGTTGCCGAACGACTTCGACATCTTCTTGCCGTTCTCGTCGCGGACGAGACCGGTCAGGGCGACCGTCTTGAACGGGACCTCGCCGTCCATCGCGTACAGGCCGAACATCATCATCCGGACGACCCAGAAGAAGATGATGTCGTGGCCGGTGAGCAGGACGTCGGTCGAGTAGAACTTCTCCAGGTCCGGCGTCTGCTCCGGCCAGCCCAGCGTGGAGAACGGCCACAGGCCGGAGGAGAACCAGGTGTCGAGGACGTCCTCGTCCTGCTTCCAGCCCTCGGCCTCGGTGCCCGGCGGCTGCTCGTCGGGGCCGACGCAGACGACCTCGCCGTTCGGCCCGTACCAGACCGGGATGCGGTGGCCCCACCACAGCTGGCGCGAGATGCACCAGTCGTTGAGGTTGTCGACCCAGTCGAAGTAGCGCTTCTCCATCTCCTTGGGGTGGAGCGTGACGCGGCCGTCGCGGACCGCGTCACCGGCGTTCTTCGCCAGCGTCTCGACCTTGACCCACCACTGCAGCGACAGGCGCGGCTCGATGGTCGTCTTGCAGCGCGAGCAGTGCCCGACGGAGTGGACGTACGGGCGCTTCTCGGAGACGACGCGGCCCTGCTGGCGCATGGCGTCGACGATGGCGGAGCGCGCCTCGAAGCGGTCGAGACCCTCGAAGGGGCCGGGCGCGGTGATGACGCCGCGCTCGTCCATGATCGTCATGGTCTCGAGGTCGTGCCGCTGCCCGATCGCGAAGTCGTTCGGGTCGTGGGCGGGCGTGACCTTCACGGCGCCGGTCCCGAACTCGGGGTCGACGTGCGTGTCCGCGACGACGGGGATCGTGCGGTTGGTCAGCGGCAGCTTGATGCGCTTGCCGATGAGGTGCGCGTACCGCTCGTCGTCCGGGTGGACGGCGACCGCGGTGTCGCCCAGCATCGTCTCGACACGCGTGGTCGCGACGACCACCGTCTCGTCGCCCTCGCCGTACTTGAGGGAGACCAGCTCGCCGTCGTCGTCCTGGTAGTCCACCTCGATGTCCGAGATGGCGGTCAGGCAGCGCGGGCACCAGTTGATGATCCGCTCGGCGCGGTAGATCAGCTCGTCGTCGAACATCTTCTTGAAGATGGTCTGGACGGCCTGCGACAGACCCTCGTCCATCGTGAACCGCTCGCGCGACCAGTCGACGCCGTCGCCGAGGCGGCGCATCTGGCCGAGGATCTTGCCGCCGTACTCGTTCTTCCACTGCCAGACGCGGGCGACGAACTCCTCGCGGCCCAGGTCGTGCCGCGACTTGCCCTCCTCGGCGAGCTGCTGCTCCACCTTGTTCTGCGTCGCGATGCCGGCGTGGTCCATGCCGGGCAGCCACAGGGCCTCGAAGCCCTGCATGCGCTTACGACGGGTCAGCGCGTCCATGAGCGTGTGCTGGAACGCGTGCCCCAGGTGCAGGGAGCCCGTGACGTTCGGCGGCGGGATGACGATCGTGTACGGCGGCTTCTCGCTCTTCGCGTCGGCGGTGAAGTAGCCGCGGTCTACCCAGCGCTCGTACAGCGCCCCCTCTACCTCGGCCGGCGCGTACTGGGTCGGCAGTTCGGAGGTGGGCACTGGCGTCTGCTGCTGAGAGTTCTCGGTCACGGGGCCAGTTTAGAGGGGTTACAAGCTCGTACTGAAACCGAATCCGGTGGAACGGATCGCACCTGCGTACGCCAGGATGTCAGCAGCACATAAGCAACGGGAGGGAACGCGAGTAATGAGCCACAACCAGCCGGGCCCGTACGGGAACCAGCCGCCCCAGCAGCCGGGACCGTACGGTCAGCAGCCCCAGCAGCCCGGCCCCTACGGCCAGCCGCAGCAGCCGGGGCCGTACGGTCAGCCGCAGCAGGCTCCGCAGCCCGGCTACGGTTACCCGCAGCAGCCGCCCCAGCAGGCGCCTCAGGGCGTTCCGCCGCAGCAGCCGAACCCGTACGGCCAGCCCCCGCAGCAGCCTCCCGGCGGTTACGGCCATCCCCAGCAGCCCGGCCCCTACGGTCAGCCGCAGCAGGCCCCGTACGGCCAGTTCCCGGGTCAGCCGCCGGCCGCTGGTGGCGGCGGCAAGAAGACGCTGGGCATCGTGATCGGCGCGGTCGTCGTGGTGGCGGCGCTCGGCGTCGGCGGTTACTTCATGTTCAGCGGCGGGGGCGGCGGTGGCTCGTCCGTCGAGGACGACGGCGCGCACAAGCTGACGACGCCCGCCACGGTCCTGGGCGAGTACAAGAAGAGCACCTCGAACGCGTCCAGCAGCGGCAGCTTCAGCGAGAGCGACCTGGCGGAAGCCAAGAAGTGGGGCGTCACCGACCCCAAGAGCGTGAGCGCCAGCTACGCGGCCGGCTCCGGCACCACGCAGAAGGCGATCAACTTCGGCGGCGTCTACGGCAAGATCGAGGACCCGGAGAAGGTCGTCGACTCGATGTTCACCGAGATGCAGAACAAGTCGAAGGAGAGCGCCGGCGGCGCCAAGGTCTCCTTCGAGGGCTCCCCCGAGAAGTTCGAGCCGGCCGGCTTCAAGAACGGCGTCCTGAAGTGCCAGAACGCCAAGTACGCGATGCCCAGCGGCAGTTCGTCCAGCGCGGGCGTGCCGTCCAGCTTCACGATGCCGATGTGCATCTGGGGTGACCACAGCACGGTGACGTACATCGTGTTCTCGGACGCCGGCGCCATCATCTCGAAGAAGGACCAGCCGCTGAGCGAGGCCGCCGACACGACGGCGAAGCTGCGCAACGAGGTCCGCGTCCCCGAGTAGGAACCGCGCGAGAAGGGCCCCGGTCGGCGATCCGACCGGGGCCCTTCTCGTACTTCTCGTACAGCGTGCGTGCCGCTACGCCGACTTCTGCTCGCCGCTGCCGCCGCCCCGGGAGTCACGCGGGATCAGCGTCGGATTCACGTTGGAGTGAACGGCGTCCGCGGTGATGACGACGCGGGCCACGTCCTTGCGGGACGGCACCTCGTACATCACCGACTGGAGGACCTCCTCCATGATGGCGCGCAGACCGCGTGCGCCGGTGCGGCGCAGGATCGCCTGGTCGGCGATGGCCTCGAGCGCCTCGCGCTCGAAGTCCAGCTCCACACCGTCGAGTTCGAAGAGCCGCTGGTACTGCTTGACCAGCGCGTTCTTCGGCTCGACGAGGATCTGGAGCAGCGCCTCGCGGTCGAGGTTGTGGACCGAGGTGATCACGGGGAGACGGCCGATGAACTCGGGGATCATCCCGAACTTCACCAGGTCCTCCGGCATGACCTCCTGGAACTGGTCCTTCTCCTCCAGCTCGCGCTTGGAGTGCAGGGTCGCACCGAACCCGATGCCCTTGGCACCGGCCCGCGACTCGATGATCTTCTCCAGACCGGCGAAGGCGCCGCCCACGATGAACAGCACGTTGGTCGTGTCGATCTGGATGAATTCCTGGTGCGGGTGCTTGCGGCCGCCCTGCGGCGGGACCGAGGCGGTCGTGCCCTCAAGGATCTTGAGCAGGGCCTGCTGCACGCCCTCGCCGCTCACATCGCGCGTGATCGACGGGTTCTCCGACTTGCGGGCCACCTTGTCGATCTCGTCGATGTAGATGATCCCCGTCTCGGCCTTCTTGACGTCGTAGTCGGCCGCCTGGATCAGCTTCAGCAGAATGTTCTCGACGTCCTCGCCGACGTAGCCCGCCTCCGTCAGCGCCGTCGCGTCGGCGATGGCGAACGGGACGTTGAGCATCCGCGCCAGTGTCTGCGCGAGGAGCGTCTTTCCGGAGCCGGTCGGGCCGAGCAACAGGATGTTGGACTTCGCGAGTTCGATCGCGTCGTCCCGCCCGTTCGCCCCGCCGTTCTCGCCGGCCTGGACGCGCTTGTAGTGGTTGTACACCGCGACGGACAGGGCCTTCTTGGCGGCTTCCTGTCCTACGACGTAGCTTTCGAGGAACTCGTAGATCTCGCGCGGCTTGGGAAGCTCTTCCCAACGCACTTCGCTCGTCTCAGCGAGCTCTTCCTCGATGATCTCGTTGCAGAGGTCGATGCACTCGTCGCAGATGTACACACCGGGGCCTGCGATGAGCTTCTTGACCTGCTTCTGGCTCTTTCCGCAGAACGAGCACTTGAGCAGATCGCCGCCGTCACCGATGCGTGCCACGAGGTGCTTCCCCTTCGCCTGGGAGACGCTCGCACAAGCGGCTCCTGGTGCCTGTATCCGACGGTACCTTGCCGGGCCCCCCGTTCGGGCCCCCCTTGGCACGGTTCACTTCACCCCGTAGGGAGTTCGTGTCCGCGCCAAGGGGAATGGCAGACGATACAGCGCGGTCTTACGCGATCGCCTCGTTGTTCATCTTGCGCGTCGAGATGATCTGGTCGACCAGGCCGTACTCGAGGGCGTCCTCGGCCGTGAGGATCTTGTCGCGCTCGATGTCGTCGCGGATCTTCTCGATCGGCGTGTTCGAGTGCTTGGCCAGCAGGTCCTCCAGCTGCGTACGCATGCGGAGGATCTCGTTGGCCGCGATCTCCAGGTCGGAGAGCTGCTCACGGCCGGTGCCGCCCGAGGGCTGGTGGATCAGCACGCGCGCGTTCGGCAGGGCCATGCGCTTGCCCGGCGTACCGGCGGCGAGGAGCACGGCGGCCGCGGAGGACGCCTGGCCCATGCAGACCGTCTGGATGTCCGGCTTCACGAACTGCATCGTGTCGTAGATGGCCGTGAGGGCCGTGAACGAGCCGCCGGGGCTGTTGATGTAGATGGAGATGTCGCGGTCCGGGTCCATCGACTCCAGGCACAGCAGCTGCGCCATGACGTCGTTGGCGGACGCGTCGTCGATCTGCACGCCGAGGAAGATGACGCGCTCCTCGAAGAGCTTCGCGTACGGGTCGTACTCGCGCACGCCCTGCGAGGTGCGCTCGACGAAGCGCGGAACCACGTAGCGGTTGTCGACCTGGGGGCCCTGGTACAGGCCGCTGCCGGGGAAGTTGTTCATGGTCGGTGTTCCGTCCTGGTGAGGGTGGGCTTTGGCTGGCCGTGCCGGCGTGATCGCGGGGATCAGGCGCCGGTGCCGCCGCCGCCCGGAACGCCCGTAGCGGCAGAAATGATCTCGTCGATGAGGCCGTACTCCTTGGCCTCCTCCGTGGTGAACCAGCGGTCGCGGTCACCGTCACGGATGATCGTCTCGACCGTCTGACCCGAGTGGCGCGCGGTGATCTCGGCCATCCGCTTCTTCGTGCGCAGCAGGTACTCGGCCTGGATCTTCACGTCCGACGCGGTACCGCCGATGCCCGCGGAGCCCTGGTGCATCAGGATGTCGGTGTGCGGGAGCGCGAAGCGCTTGCCCGGCGAGCCGCCGGTCAGCAGGAACTGGCCCATGGAGGCGGCCATGCCCATGCCGATGGTGATGACGTCGTTCGGGATGTACTGCATGGTGTCGTAGATCGCCATGCCGGCCGTCACGGAGCCACCGGGGCTGTTGATGTAGAGGTAGATGTCCTTGTCCGGGTCGGCGGCAAGGAGCAGCATCTGTGCGGTGATCTTGTTCGCGATGTCGTCGTCGACCTGCTGGCCGAGGAAGACGATGCGCTCGCCGAGCAGCCGGTTGTAGACATGGTCGCCGAGGCCACCACCGATGGACGGCTCGCCTGCGGCGGAAGGCATCAGATTCGTCACGTATCCACCTGCTCGTCTCTGACGGCTACGCGCCGTCTCGCGTCTTTAGCTGGGGCCGGGGGCCGTGCTCGGACTCCCCTGCCCTCCTCTTCATGGACCCTAACGCGCGGCTCCCTCCGGGGAATCCCACGGAAGGAACTGTTCGCTGTGAGCGCAGGTACGGCGCCCTGACGGGCGCGCGGTGCCCGAATCACGAGGACCCCCGGAACCGTGACGGTTTCGGGGGCCTTCGCGTGCGCTAGGGACGCAGGCGTTACGCCTCGTCCTTCTTCTCCTCGGCGGAGTCGGCGGCGGCCTCGGTGGCCTCCTCCGTCTCCTCCTCGTCGTCCGAGAGGTCGACGATCTCGCCGTTGGTGTCCTTGACCGTGGCGGCCTCGACGACCGTGGCAAGGGCCTTTCCGCGGGCGACCTCGCCGACCAGCATCGGGACCTGGCCACCCTCGACGACGGCCTGGGCGAACTGGTCGGGGGACATACCGGAGGAGGCGGCGCGGCGCATGAGGTGCTCGGTGAGCTCCTCCTGGCTGACGTTCAGCTTCTCCTTGTTGACGAGCTCGTCGAGGACGAACTGCGTCTTGATGCCCTTGACCGCCTGCTCGCTGGTCTCGGCGTCGAACTCCTCGACCGTCTTGCCCTGGATCTCGAGGAACTTCTCGAGGTTCAGGCCCATCTGGGCGAGCTGGTGGTTCTCGAGGTTGTGCTTGCGGGTCTGGACCTCGTCCTCGAGGAGCTTCTCCGGGACGGGGACCTCGACCAGCTCGAGCAGCTTCTCGAGGACGCGCTCCTGGGCCTGGGTGGCCTGGTCGTTCAGCTTCTGGTTCTCGAGGCGCTTGCGGCTGTCGGCCTTCAGCTCGTCGAGGGTGTCGAACTCGGAGGCGAGCTGCGCGAACTCGTCGTCCAGCTCGGGCAGTTCACGCTTGGCGACCTGGCTCACCTTGACGGTGACCTCGGCGTCCTTGCCCTCGGCGGAACCGCCCTTGAGCTCGGAGGTGAAGGTGGCCTCGCCACCGGCCTCCAGGCCCTTGACGGCGTCGTCGATGCCGTCGAGGAGCTCGCCCGAGCCGATGGTGTACGAGACACCGGAGGCGACGCCGTCCTCGAGGACCTCGCCGTCGACCTTGGCCTCGAGGTCGATCGTCACGACGTCGCCGTCCTCGGCGGCGCGCTCGACCGGCGCGGTGGAGGCGAAGCGGTCGCGCAGCTGCTCGACGGCCTTGTCGACGTCCTCTTCGGTGACCTCGGTGGCGTCGACCTCGACCTCGATGCCGGAGTAGTCCGGGATCTCGATCGTCGGGCGGACGTCGACCTCAGCGGTGAAGTTCAGCGTCTCGCCGTCCTTCAGGTCCGTGATGTCGACCTCGGGCTGGCCGAGGACGTTGAGCTCCGCCTCGTTGACGGCCTCGGTGTAGAACTTCGGGAGCGCGTCGTTGACGGCCTCCTCGAGAACCGCACCGCGGCCGAAGCGCTGGTCGATGACGCGGGCGGGGATCTTGCCCTTGCGGAAGCCCTTCACCGTGACCTGCTGGTTGATCTTCTTGTACGCCGCGTCGAGGCTGTCCTTGAGCTCCTCGAAGGGCACCTCAATGCTGAGCCGAACCCGGGTCGGGTTCAGGGTCTCGACGGCGCTCTTCACGGTGGGTCTCCTTGGGGGCTGACTTCTGGGATCGTGCCCGGCTTTAGAGACACACGGGCATGCAGCTTGCATAGTAACGGCACGCCGCTGCTGACCCACAATGCGATCTTGGAGAACTCCGGAGCGGCCGGTCCCGGATGCGCCGGCCACCTTCCGAACGCTGGTCGGGGTGGCGGGATTTGAACCCACGGCCTTCCGCTCCCAAAGCGGACGCGCTACCAAGCTGCGCCACACCCCGTCGGTGCGACACGTAGGGTACATGCCCGCAGGCAGTGCGGCTCCCGCGTTTCGGGCCGGCGGGAAGAGGGTGTGCAATCGGCGCCCCCGACCCGCTACGATGCCTGCGTACCGCGGTCACCGACCAGCGGTGCGGCCGTGCGGGCGTAGCTCAATGGTAGAGCCCTAGTCTTCCAAACTAGCTACGCGGGTTCGATTCCCGTCGCCCGCTCTTGTGAAAGCCTCCGGCCCGTTTCCACTCCGCGTGGAAGCGGGCCGGAGGCTTTTCGCGGCTCCGTGCCGGGCGCCTGGCCGCCGCCTCAGAAATGGATCGCGCTGACGCTGTCCGCGACCGAGTTGAGGAAGTTGTTGATCGCCGGCGCCATTCCCGTCGATGCGAGGAAGAAGCCGAAGAGGATCGCGACTATGGCGGGCCCCGCTTTGAGCGAGCCGCCGCGCATGAGGACGACGAGGACGATCGCCAACAACAGCACAACTGACAGCGAAATGGCCACACTGATCACACCCTAGGTCGGTCCGCTCTCCCGGCCCGGGGGGTACAGGCCCCACCCCCCGCCAGAACCATCGTGCCACCAACCCGGCGCCCTTATGCGGCCCGTGACGCATCGTCGGCCACGTACCCGCGGGTTTCGGCTTGATCGTTTCTATCGCCCCGGCCGCCCCGCGCGCTCGCCCTTGGCGCGACCTGCAGGCTTTCTCCCAGTTTCCCCTTGGTTCCCACACAGGAAAACCTAGGAAATGTGATGTCCAATTACCGCCTGAACAGCACGGGGCAAAACGGTCATCCCGCCACGGCCCGCCGCGAGCGTTATGCGCCCTTTAAGCGGGATGAGCCGCGCAATAGTGGGCAAATCGACGGGGGCGGCTGCACAGAATCCCCATGTCGACCTCCAGGAAATCGGGGGTACCCGGAAACACCTAGGAGGAATCGAGTCGATGGTTTTACGAAATCACAGGCGCCCCACTAGGGTGCCTCAGATGTTCCACACTGCCATCATCCCCCACGGCGCAGTGCGACCCCTTACGGTCCCCCCGAGTTTCCGGTGGGAGGGCCAGTGACCAACTCGCTGTACCCACACGGCTCGAACCGCACCCCGCTGCCCCCGGCCGCGCGGCCTGCGGAAGACGCGGCTCCCCGGAACGACCAGCAGACCCCGGCGCCGAGCGCGCCCGCCCCGGCCCCCGCTCAGGCCGGCACCCCCAAGCCGAAGCAGCGCGACGCGTTCTTCGACAACGCCAAATATCTGGCCATCGTGTTCGTGGCGATGGGCCACTCCTGGGAACCGCTGACGGACGGCAGCCGCACCGCCGAGGCGCTGTACGAGATCGTCTACACGTTCCACATGCCGGCGTTCATCATCATCTCCGGCTATTTCTCGCGCAGCTTCGACATGCGGCCCGACCGGCTGCGGCGGCTCATCACCGGTGTCGCGGTGCCGTACGTGATCTTCGAGGTCGCGTACAGCTTCTTCAAGCGGTGGGCGGACGACGACCCCACGCATCCGATCAGCCTGCTGGATCCGTGGTTTCTGACCTGGTTCCTCGTCGCGCTGTTCATCTGGCGGCTCACCACCCCGATCTGGAAGATCGTCCGGTGGCCGATCCCGCTCTCCATCGCCATCGCGATACTCGCGTCGGTCTCCCCCGACATCGGTGACGACCTGGACCTGCAGCGCGTACTGCAGTTCCTGCCGTTCTTCGTACTCGGCCTGTTCCTCAAGCCCGAGCACTTCCAGCTCGTGCGGCGGCGCGAGGTGCGGATCCTGTCCGTGCCGATCGCGGCGTGCGCCTTCCTGCTCGCCTACTGGGCGGCTCCGCGCATGACGTCGGTGTGGTTCTACCACCGCGACAGCGCCCAGGAGCTGGGCGTCCCGTGGTGGGTCGGCGTCGTCATGACCTTCGCCCTGTTCGGCTGCTCGCTCGTGCTCACCGCGTGCTTCTTCGCGTGGGTGCCGGGGCGGAGGACGTGGTTCACGGTGCTCGGCGCCGGAACGCTGTACGGATATCTGCTGCACGGGTTCCTGGCGAAGGGCTCCCGGTTCTGGGGCTGGTTCGACGCGGACTGGATCCACACCCCGTACGGCGAGGTCGCCGTCACGCTCATCGCCGGCGCGGTCGTCACCGCCCTGTGCACACCGCCGGTGCAACGGATCTTCCGGTTCGCCATGGAGCCGAGGATGCCGTGGGCGTTCAAGAAGGACGCCACCGAGACGGCACGGGCCAGGCAGCGCGCCTGACGTGGTTCGGGTAAGGGTGGGACGGGGGAACCCGCCCACCCTTACCCGAACCACGAGGAGCCCGGTCTCATGCAGATCGACCTGACGGGACGCACCGCCCTGGTCACCGGATCCACCCAGGGCATCGGCGCCGCCATCGCGACGGGCCTGGCCCGCTCCGGGGCACGCGTGGGCGTCAACGGCCGGACCCGGGAGCGCGTCGACGAGGCGGTCGCCCGCATCGCCGCGGACGTACCGGGCGCGGATCTGGTGCCGGTGGCCGCCGACGTCACCACCGAGGACGGACTGCGGGACGCGGCGCGGGCGCTCCCCCACGTCGACATCCTGGTCAACAACCTCGGCATCTTCGGCTCCGCCGACCCGCTGGAGATCACCGACGACGAGTGGCGCCGCTACTTCGAGGTGAACGTGCTGGCCGCGGTCCGCCTCATCCGCCACTACCTGCCCGGCATGACCGAGCGCGGCTGGGGCCGGATCCAGAACATCGCCAGCGACTCCGCCGTGGTGATCCCCGCCGAGATGATCCACTACGGAATGTCCAAAACGGCCCTGCTCTCGGTGACCCGCGGCTTCGCGAAGCAGGCCGCCGGCAGCGGCGTCACCGTCAACTCCGTCATCGCGGGCCCCACCCACACGGGCGGCGTCGAGGACTTCGTCTACGAACTGGTCGACCGCTCGCTGCCCTGGGACGAGGCGCAGCGCGCCTTCATGCGCGAGCACCGCCCGCAGTCCCTGCTGCAGCGGCTGATCGAGCCCGAGGAGATCGCGAACATGGTGGTCTACCTGGCCTCCGACCTGTCGAGCGCGACGACCGGTGGCGCCCTGCGGGTGGACGGCGGCTACGTGGACTCGATCCTGCCGTAGGGCCTCTCCCCGCAGGAGGGGAGCTCAGTCGATCCCCAGGAGCGCGCGCATCCTCGCGTACTTCTGGGTCAGCCGAATCCGGGTCGGCTCGTCGAGGACGGCGAGGCGGCCCGGATTCGCGTTGTGCGCCAGGTCCGACTCCTTGACCAGGCGGGCGCCGGGAGTCGCGAGGATGCGCCGCGCGTACTCCTGCGGGGGCTCGCCCGCGCGCTTGGTCAGGGCCCGCACGATCGCCTTCGTCCGGTCCGGGAGCGCGGCATCGGCGAGCCACTGCTCCGTGAGCGCGTGGTCCTCGATCGCGTCGTGCAGCCAGGCCGCGGCGAGCTGCGCGTCGTCGCCTCCCCTGGTCCGCACCCCTTCGGCCACGGCCGCCAGATGCTCGGCATAGGGGCGGCCCGCCTTGTCCTGCTGGCCCTCGTGGGCCCGGCGCGCGAGCGCCTCCACTTCCGTGAGTGTGAGCATGCCGCCGACCCTCTCACACGGCTCCGGATACCCCCCTCAGGTCGTTTGGTAAGCTAAGTATTGACGTTTTCTTGACGCTCTCTTGACCAAAGCCTCTAGTCACTCCGGACGACCGGGCTTCAAGACCAAGGAGGATCGGGCCCATCGGACACGCAGACACCTTGATCGCCATGGGCGGCGCCTTCCTCGCCGCCGCCGTCCTCGCCCGCCTCGGCGGACGCATAGGACTTCCCACCATTCCGCTGTTCATCCTGGCCGGGATACTCCTCGGCCCCCACACGCCGGGCGTCGTGCTGCTCTCCGATCCGCACGACCTGGAGATGCTCTCCGCGCTCGGCCTCGTCCTGCTGCTCTTCTATCTCGGCCTCGAGTTTCACATGGACGACCTGAAGTCCGGGGGCCGCAAGATGGCCCTCGCCGGAGGGACGTACCTCGCGCTGAACGTCGGCGCCGGCCTCGGTTTCGGATTCGCCCTCGGCTGGGGCACATCCGAGGCTCTGGTCCTCGCCGGGGTGCTCGGCATCTCGTCGTCCGCGATCGTCACCAAGGTCCTCGTGGACACCGGCCGCCTCGGAAACCCCGAGACCAAGCCGATCCTCGGCATCATCGTGGTCGAGGACATCTTCCTCGCCCTGTACCTGGCCGCCCTGCAGCCGATCCTGTCCGGCGCGGACTCGCTGTCGGCCGCCGTGCTCGACGGCGGCAAGGCCTTCGGCTTCCTGCTGCTGCTCGCGCTCGCCGCACGGTTCGGCACCCGGATCGTCGGCAAGCTCTTCAACACCAAGGACGACGAACTCCTCGTCATCTCCTTCCTCGGCGTCGCCGTGTTCGTGGCCGGGGTCTCGGAGTGGTTCGGGGTCGCCGACGCCATCGGGGCGTTCATGGTCGGCCTGATGCTCGGCGCGACCTCGTCCGGCGAGCGGATCCGCACCCTGGTGCACCCGCTGCGGGACGCCTTCGGCGCGATCTTCTTCTTCGCGTTCGGGCTCTCCATCGACCCCGGCGACCTGCCGACCGTGCTGTGGCCGGTGCTCGCCGCGGTGGCCCTGACGCTCGTGATGAACGTCCTCGCGGGGCTCGGGGCCGCGAGGATCTACGGGTTCGGTTCGGGGCCCGCCGCGAACATCGCGACCACGCTGCTCGCACGCGGCGAGTTCGCGCTGATCCTCGCCACGATGGCGGCGGGCGCGGGGCTCGACGAACGCCTCTCGCCGTTCATCGCCGGGTACGTACTGCTGCTCGCGGTGCTCGGCCCGCTGGCGGCCGGCCGGTCCGAGTGGCTGGCCCGGATCCTGCCCGTCAAGGGGCGGTCACCGGCGGCCGAGGAACCACGGGTCAGCGTGGGGGTGTGACGGCTGCCCGCCGTGCGCTCACGCGTCCCGGCAGATCAGCAGCAGCGCCCGGTCGTCGTTGACGTCCTTGGCCACCGCCTCGATGAGGTGCCAGGCCGCGCCGTGGAAGCCGCCGGTGACATACCGGTCGGCTTCCCCGGTGAGGCGGTCGATGCCCTCGGTGATGTCCCGTTCGGAGGTCTCGACGAGACCGTCGGTGAACAGCATCAGCACGTCGCCGGGGCGCAGGGTCCCCTTCGTGGCGTCGAACTCGGCGCCGTCGTAGACGCCGAGGAGCGGGCCCTCGGCCGCCTTCTCCTCCCAGCGCCCGGTGCCCGCACTGAGCTGGAGGCCCGGCGGATGGCCCGCCGAGTACAGCTCGTAGTCCCCGGATTCGAGGTCGAGGACGAGGTGGATCGAGGTCGCGAAGCCCTCGTCCCAGTCCTGGCGGAGCAGATAGCCGTTGGCCGCGGGGAGGAAGGCGTGCGGCGGCAGTGAGCCGAGCAGTCCGCTGAAGGCACCGGCGAGCAGCAGGGCCCGGGAGGCCGCGTCCATGCCCTTGCCCGACACGTCCGTGAGGACGACCTCCAGGGTGCGCCCGTTGCCGGTGCGGGCCGCCACCACGAAGTCGCCGGAGAAGGACTGGCCGCCCGCCGGGCGCAGCGCCATCTCGCGGTGCCAGCCCTGCGGCAGCTTGGGCAGCCGGCTCTGCGTACGGATCCGCTCGCGCAGGTCGAAGAGCATGGTGCCGCCGCGCCGCCAGGGCACGCCGACCCGGCTGCGGAACTGGGCGATGAGCAGCCCGAAGAATCCGCAGGCCGCGACCGTGAGCACGGTGCCGGGCGTGACCCCGGCCGCCCGCTGCGTGTAGGGGCCGAGCTGGAACGATTCGACGATCAGCGCCGCGGCCGCCGCCGCGTACAGGCCGAGCAGGCTGGCGGGGCGCAGCAGCAGTCCGCCCGCGACGATCGGCAGGACGAGCATGGCGGGCGCGCACCACACCGGGTTCAGGATGGTGGCGAAGGCGATCAGCGGGATCGTGATGAGCAGTCCGGCGAGCGCGACCCAGTCCGAGCCGTCGCCACGGAAGTAGTCGACTCCCGATTTGCGCACGGCGGTGCGGACCCGGTGCACACGCATCCGCAACCGGGCCGGAAACGTATCGGCTTCCGCGCGCTGTTCGCGCCCTCGCCGCTCTCGTCGTACCGACATTGTTCGTGGACCTTATCCACCGGGTCCGGACCTGTGCACGGGAGGTCCCACTTGTCCCCCTTTTCGGGCACGCCCGTCAGCCCCGGTACGCGACGGAAATTCTCTCGCCCGCCGCTGCCCGCCCTGGTAGGGATGGCCTATGGCGACCGATCTGCGCACCTTGCGACACAGCGAATGGGACGAGTGGTACGCGAAACTCGAGCGGGCCTTCGGCGGGGTGGCCGAGTCCGCGGTGGAACGTGGTCTGTACCGGGAGCTGACCGTCCCGGACCGTTCCCTCGGGGTGTGGGACGGGGACGAGTGCGTGGGCACGGCGGGCGCCTTTCCGTTCCGTGTCTCGGTGCCCGGCGGCGCGTTCGTCGCCGCGGCGGGCGTGACGATGGTCAGTGTCGCGGCAACGCACCGCAGGCGCGGCATCCTGACCGAAATGATGCGCCGTCAGCTCGACGACGTACGCGGCTGGGGCGAGCCCCTGGCCGTGCTCACGGCGTCCGAGCCCGTGATCTACGGGCGGTTCGGCTACGGCACCGGGACCCGCAAGGCCACGGTGCGCATCGAGTCCCGGCAGGTACGGATCGACGCGCCCGCCGAGGCCGACGGGGTGCGGCTGCGGTACGTGGACCCGGCGGAGGGCGCCGAGCGGTGCGAGTCCGTGTATCTGCGGACCGTGGGCACGCGGCCGGGCATGCTCGCCCGGCTGCCGGGCTGGGAGCGGTTGCCGCTGCTCGACCCGGAGCAGGACCGGGGCGGGGCCTCGCCGCTGCAGTGCGTCGTGGCGGAGCGGGACGGCGAGCCGGTCGGCTTCACGCGCTTCCATGTCCGCCCCGACTCCGAGCACGGGGTGGACCGCAGCCGGGTCCTGGTGCGCGAGGCGACCGCCGTCGAGCCCGCGGCGTACGCGGCGCTGTGGCGGTTCCTGTGCGGCATCGACCTGACGGAGACCGTGGAGTGCGGGAACCTCCCGGTGGACGATCCGCTGTTCTCACTTGTCTCCGACATCCGCCGGTGCGACGTACGGGTGCGCGACTCGATGCACGTACGGCTGGTCGATGTGGCCGAGGCCCTTGAAGCGCGTACGTATCTCACCCCCGTGGACGTCGTGTTGGAGGTGCGGGACGCCTTCTGCCCCTGGAACGAGGGGCGTTGGCGGCTCGCGGGCGACGCGAAGGGCGGCGCGTCCTGCAAGCGCACCGAGGAGCCGGCCGATCTCGCGCTGTCCGTACGGGAGTTGGGCGCGGCCTACCTCGGCGACGTGTCACTGCTGGAGCTGGCCGGGGCCGGCCGGGTGCGGGAGCTGCGGCCGGGGGCGCTCGCGGAGGCGTCCGTGGCGTTCGGTTCGCCGGTCGCGCCGTGGCTGCCGCACGGGTTCTAGTTACGCGTATGTGCCGGTGGGCTGGCAGGTCGGGCACCAGAAGAGGTTGCGGGCCGCCAGCTCCGCCGTGCGGATCTCGGTGCCGCACAGGTGGCACGGCTGGGGCGCGCGCCGGTAGACGTAGACCTCGCCGCCGTGGTCGTCGACGCGCGGCGCGCGGTTCATCGCCTCGGGGGTGTGCTCGGGGCGGACGGTGTTGATGCGGTTGACGCGGACGCCGTCGTGCATGAGCGCCACCAGGTCGTCCCAGACGGCGGTGAGTTGGTCCGCGGTGAGGTGCTTTCCGGGGGTGTACGGGTCGATGCCGTGCCGGAAGAGGACCTCGGCGCGGTAGACGTTGCCGACGCCCGCGATCACCTTCTGGTCCATGAGGAGCGCGGCGATGGTGGTGCGGCTGCGGGAGATCCGCTCGTACGCCCTGGTGGGGTCCTCGCCCTCGCGCAGCGGGTCCGGGCCGAGGCGGTCGTGTATCGCCTGCTTCTCGGCGTCCGTGATCAGGGCGCAGGTGGTGGGGCCGCGGAGGTCCGCATAGTGGGTGTCGTTCGCCAGGCGGAGGCGGACGGTGTCCGTGGGCGGCGGGGCGGGGGTGGGGCCGAAGGTGTACTTGCCGAAGAGGCCGAGGTGGATGTGGACCCAGTGCTCCGCGCCGAACAGGAGGAAGAGGTGCTTGCCGTGGGCCTCGGTCCCGGTGAGTTCCTGGCCGGTGAGGAGGGCCGCGGCGTCGGAGAACTTGCCCTGGGGGCTGGTGACGGTGGCCGTGCGGCCGGCGAACTTCTCGGCGTGGTCCCGGGCGAGCCGGTGAATGGTGTGGCCCTCGGGCACGCCGGGTCCTTTCGGTAACCGTGGTTGACGTCTCGGGGCCCTGCCCCGGACCCCGCGCCTCAATCGCCGGCGGGGCTCGAAAGATCGGGGCTCCGCCCCGGACCCCGCTGCTCAATCGCCGCAGGGGCTTTAAAGGCCTGTCCTCAATCGCCGGCGGGGCTTGAATGGCCAAGCCCCGCCCGGGAGAGGTTCAGTCCTGCTGGGGGTGGTGCGCCGGGATGGCCGGGAGGACGCCGGACGTCTCGTACGCCGACAGCATGTCGATGCGGCGCTGGTGGCGCTCCTCATTGGAGTACGGCGTCGCCAGGAAGATCTCGACGAACTTCGTCGCCTCCTCCTCCGTGTGCATCCGCCCACCGATGGAGATCACGTTCGCGTTGTTGTGCTCGCGACCGAGCGCAGCGGTCTGCTCGCTCCAGGCGAGGGCCGCACGCACGCCCTTGACCTTGTTCGCGGCGATCTGCTCGCCGTTGCCGGAGCCGCCGATCACGATGCCGAGGGCGTCCGGGTCCGCCGCCGTCCGCTCCGCGGCGCGGAGACAGAACGGCGGGTAGTCGTCCTGGGCGTCGTAGATGTGGGGCCCGCAGTCGACGGGCTCGTGGCCGTGGGCCTTGAGCCATTCGACGAGGTGGTTCTTGAGTTCGTAGCCGGCATGATCCGAGCCGAGGTACACGCGCATGGGTCCGAGTGTGGCACGTCGCGCGCCGGGTAGCCGCTTCCGGGTGCCCGCCTGCCGCCCGTCGTGACCTTGACAACGATCCGGACTCAAAGCTTCCGATCGGGTCCCTCGGTGCGTTGAATGCGAACGCACGTTTACCGCAAACGTAAGGACCCGTGCACATGACCACGCAGTCGCCCCCCACCTCCGGGGCCGCATCCGAGACGCCGCCCACCGGCGACGGCGAACTCAAGGCAGGGCTGAAGAACCGGCACCTGTCGATGATCGCCATCGGTGGCGTGATCGGAGCCGGACTGTTCGTCGGCTCCGGCTCCGGCATCGCCGCCGCCGGACCCGCCATCCTCATCTCGTACGCCCTCGTCGGTGCGATGGTCGTCCTCGTGATGCGGATGCTGGGCGAGATGGCCGCCGCGCGGCCGTCCTCCGGCTCCTTCTCCGCCTACGCCGACCAGGCCCTGGGCCGCTGGGCCGGGTTCTCCATCGGCTGGCTCTACTGGTTCTTCTGGGTCGTGGTGCTCGCCGTCGAGGCCACGGCGGGAGCCAAGATCCTCAACGGCTGGATACCCGGCGTACCGCAGTGGGGCTGGGCCCTGATCGTCATGGTCGTGCTCACGGCCGTGAACCTGGCGGCCGTCGGCTCCTACGGCGAGTTCGAGTTCTGGTTCGCCGGGATCAAGGTCGTCGCGATCGCCGCGTTCGTGATCGTCGGTCTGCTCGCCGTGTTCGGCCTGCTGCCGGGCTCGGACAACCCGGGCAGCGGGCTCGGGCATCTGACCGACTCCGGCGGCTTCTTCCCCGAGGGGCCCGGCGCCATCCTCACCGGTGTGCTGATGGTCGTCTTCTCCTTCATGGGGTCCGAGATCGTCACGCTCGCCGCCGGTGAGTCCGAGGACCCGCAGAAGGCCGTCACCAAGGCCACGAACTCCGTGATCTGGCGCATCGGCATCTTCTACCTCGGCTCGATCTTCGTCGTCCTGACGCTGCTGCCGTGGAACGACCCGTCGATCACCAAGGACGGTTCGTACGTCGCCGCGCTGAACTCCATCGGCATCCCGCACGCCGGGCAGGTCATGGACGTCATCGTGCTGACCGCCGTGCTCTCCTGCCTGAACTCGGGCCTCTACACCGCCTCCCGCATGGCCTTCTCGCTCGGGCAGCGGGGCGACGCCCCGAAGGCCTTCGCGAAGACCACCTCGCGCGGTGTGCCGCGGGCCGCGATCCTCGGCTCCGTCGTCTTCGGGTTCCTCGCCGTCTGGTTCAACTACCAGTGGCCGGACACCGTCTTCAACTTCCTGCTGAACTCCTCCGGAGCCGTCGCGCTGTTCGTGTGGCTCGTCATCTGCTTCACGCAGCTGAAGATGCGCGGCATGATCCTGCGGGATCAGCCGGAGAAGCTCGTCGTGAAGATGTGGCTGTTCCCGTACCTGACGTGGGCCACGATCGCGGCGATCTCGTTCGTGCTCGTGTACATGCTGACGGATGACGCGGGGCGTGAGCAGGTCCTTCTGTCGCTGCTCGTCGCGGCGTTCGTGGTCGGGTTCTCGCTTGTTCGTGAGCGGTTGGCTCAGCGCAAGGCGTGAGTGTTTCGCGGGTCCGGGGTCGGCGTCACGGGGCGCTGCCCCGGACCCCACGCCTCAATCGCCGGCGGGGCTCGATGTTGCTGGCGTGAACGTCTGCTTCACCTTCTCGTACATCGCGCGCGCCCGGCCCTCCACCTCCGGCCGGTACCACGTCCCCACCTGGTACGACCTGTTTCCCCGTTCGAAGCCGAGGAGTTCGGCGTGCCAGCGGGCGCCCTTGAGGGTGAAGAGGTACTCCCAGACCACGGCGGGGCGGCCGCGGAACGTGGTACGGGTCAGGCGGAGCTTTCGGTAGTCCTGGCCCTGGTGGGCGGCGCGTTCGGACTTCTGCCATGTCGCCAGGAGGTCGTCCTTCGCGAGGGCCGACTGGGCGACGAGCTCCTGCGTGCCGTCCGGTGCCGTGTAGTGCACCTCGGACGCCGTCTTCACCACCCGCTCCCAGCCCTTCGGCGGCACCCACGCGAACCCCGCCTCCCGCCGCGCCCCGGCCGGAAGGCTCTCGGTCGGCGGCCGTGACGTGCCCTCGACGGTGGGCGGCCGTGACGTCGTGGGGGTCGCGCCGCCCGCGCGCGGGTCGCCGTTCGGCAGCGTGAGGGCGAGGGCCACCGCGAGGCCCGCGGCCAGTACTCCCCCGGCCGCGACGAGCGTGGTCCTGCGGCGGTGGCGGCCCGCAGTCGCGGCCCGCGGTGCCGCGGGTTCCGGCTTCGGTTCCGCGTGCTCCGGCTTCGGTTCCGGGCGGCGCAGGCCGATGTCGAGGGTGCGGGTCGCGGGCGGGGGCGCCTGCGGGGTCTTCGGCGTCTCGGCGGGCGCCAGCGCCAGGGCCACCGCGTCGACGTCGGGGCGGTCCTGCGGCTCCTTCGCGAGCAGGCCGGTCAGGAGCGGGCTCAGCGGACCCGCCTCCGGGGGCAGTCGCGGCTCCTCGTAGAGGACGGCGTGCAGGGTCGCGAGCGTCGTCTCGCGGGCGAACGGCGAGCTGCCGCCGAGCGCCGCGCACAGCGTCGCCCCGAGGGACCAGAGGTCGGACGGCGGCCCCTGCGGGCGGCCCGCGACCCGCTCGGGCGCCATGTAGTCGGGCGAGCCGACCAGCATGCCGACCATGGTGAGCGCCTTGGCGTCCTGGATCGCGGCGATGCCGAAGTCGGTGAGCATCACGCGGCGCCGCCCCACGCGCTCGATCAGTACGTTGCCGGGCTTGATGTCCCGGTGCAGGACGCCGCCCGCGTGCACCTGGCGCAGCGCCCCCGCGAGGCTCAGGCCGATCCGCGCGACCTCGTCCGGGGACAGCGGTCCGTCCTCGACGAGGATCTGGTCCAGGGACCGGCCGTCGACCAGCTCCATGACGATCCACAGCCGTTCGCCCTCGTCGACGACGTCGTAGACGCGCACCACGCCCGGGTGGTCGATGCGGGCGGTGGCGCGGGCCTCGCGCAGCGTGCGCTCGCGGCGGGTGCGGGCGTCCTCGGGGTCGAGCCCATCGATGCGCATTTCCTTGACGGCGACCCGGCGGTCGAGCATTTCGTCCACCGCGCGCCACACGCGTCCCATTCCCCCCTGGCCTATGGATTCGTCCAGGCGGTAGCGGGAAGCCACCACCAGCCCCTGAACGCCTCCGCTCGCGTTTCCAGGCAATCGACTGCACCCCCGAAACACAGAGAAGCACAAAGTCGGCACTTCGCGCCGCCCCAGCATAGTGCGGAGGAATCTTGTGGTACCTCTTCAAGTGCCGTGAATTCGACGGTGGTTGGGGGATCGTGAAACACCAAGGGGGACGAACATGGGGTCACGACGTCGGGTCAAAATTGCCGGGTCGCTGTGCGCGGCCGCGGTGACGGCGGGCATGGTGCTGCCGGGCGCCGCGGCGGCGGACGACACACCTGGTCCGGGCAGCGGTGAGGGCGGCAAGGCGGTGGACGAGGCGCCCGCCGGGGTGAAGCTCACCACGGCGCTGCCGAAGCAGATCTCGGCCGACAACAGGACCGGGGAGACGCAGAATCTGCTCGCGACCGTCGGCAATGAGGGGAGCAAGGGAAGCGGCCGGATCCATCTGGCCGTGGTGGGATTCGACGGGCTCGTGGTGAAGGATGTGCCGGGCTGCACCGCGATACCGGAAAGCAAATTGCCGAAAGGATCCAACAGCGGTTTCTCCTGCCCCATAAACAACCTGAAGGCAGGGAAAACACAGTCGTACAAGGTCGCCGCGACCTTCGATCTCGAAAAGACCGGAAAGATCTGTCTGCCGGTGCAGAGCGGGGACGCGAAGAAGACGTACTGGCAGCAGGGGCCGGTGCCGTTCGGCACGACGAGCCCCTCGCCGAACGCGCCCGTCACGCCGCTGCTGCTCGGCACGGAGAACAAGCCGGCCGCCCCTGCCGGCGACAAAGGCGACAAGGGCGGCGGGGACAGGACGGGCGGCGAGGAGAACCTGCCGTCGACCGGTGTCGGTGACGACGTGCTGCCGCTCGGCGCGGCGGGCGCGGCGCTGCTCGCGGCCGGCGGGGCGGGCCTGTGGTGGACCCGCCGGACCGGACCGGGCGCGCGCTAGGCGGCTACTTGCCGGCGAGCTTCCAGGCGGTGGGCAGCGCGCCCATCGCCAGGGCCGCCTTGAGGACGTCACCGAGCAGGAACGGGGTGAGTCCCGCGGCGATCGCGGCCGTGAGGCTCATCCCGGCCGACAGGGCGAGGTACGGCACGCCCACCGCGTAGATGATGGCCTCGCCGAGCAGGAACGTTCCCGCGGTGCGCAGCATCGAGCGGTCGCCGCCGCGCCGGGCGAGCGCGCCGACCGCGGCCGACGCCAGCAGCAGGCCGACGACGTAGCCGAACGAGGCCATCGCCATGCCCGAGCCGCCCTCCGCGAACCACGGCACCCCGGCCATGCCCGCGAGCGCGTACACGGCGAGCGCGAGGAAGCCGCGGCGGGCGCCGAGCGCGGTGCCGACGAGCAGCGCGGCGAAGGTCTGTCCGGTGACCGGGACCGGCGAACCCGGCACCGGGATCGCGATCTGCGCGGCGATGCCGGTGAGGGCGGCGCCACCGAGGACCAGGGCGATGTCCTTGGTGCGGGAGGCAGGGAGAAGGTCGGCCAGGACCTTGCCCGGACGGGCGGTCGTGACAGCGGCGGTGCTCATGGGGACTCCGCGTTCAGTGAGAGGACCTTGCGGTCGGGGCAGGGTGGGACTTTGTGACGCTATCCCGGGGGTGTTGCGGCGATCACGGTCGCCGGTCGACAAAGGGCCCTGTGCGGTGTTGGTGGGCTCCGAACAAACAACGGCACCTACACCTCGTACAAGGTGATGCTCGTCACGGGGCGAGTCCGTTTTGCACGTCGGGGTGCTCGAACGGGAGACTGTAGGTTCCCGCCAAACCGCGCACCCGCGCGCACCGCACATCCGAGATCGGCTGAAGCCCCATGCAAGACGAACCACTCTCCGCCGGGCTGAAGCAGCGCCACCTCACGATGCTCGGCCTCGGCGGGGTCATCGGCGCCGGACTGTTCGTCGGTTCGGGCGCCGGCATCGCGGTCGCGGGTCCCGGCATCGTCGTCTCGTACCTGATCGCGGGCGCGCTCGCGATGCTGGTGATGCGGATGCTCGGCGAGATGTCCGCCGCGATGCCCGCGTCCGGTTCCTTCTCGGTGCACGCGGAGCGCGCGCTCGGCAAGTGGGCGGGGTTCAGCGTCGGCTGGCTCTACTGGTTCATGCTCGTCGTGGTGCTCGCCGTCGAGGCGACGGGCGCGGCGCAGATCGCGAACGGGTGGGTGCCGGGCGTCCCGCAGTGGGCGTGGGTGCTGCTCTTCATGGTGGTCTTCACGGTCGCCAACCTGACGGCGGTGAAGAACTTCGGCGAGTTCGAGTTCTGGTTCGCGGCCCTCAAGGTCTTCGCGATCGTCGCGTTCCTGGTGCTCGGCGCCCTCGCGATCTTCGGCCTGCTGCCGGACACGGATCCGGTCGGCCTCACCCATCTGACCGGGGACGGCGGCTTCCTGCCGCACGGCTGGTCGGGCGTCATCTCGGGCGTGCTCGCGGTCGTCTTCGCGTTCGGCGGCCTGGAGGTCGTCACGATCGCGGCCGCCGAGTCCGAGGACCCGGCCCGCTCGGTGGCGCGCGCGGTGCGCAGCGCGGTGTACCGGATCCTGTTCTTCTACGTCGGGTCGATGCTGGTCATCGTGACCGTGCTGCCCTGGACGGCGCAGAAGGCGGGGATCAGCCCGTACGTCACCGTCCTCGACTCGATCGGCGTCCCGTCGGCGGCGCAGATCATGAACATCGTGGTGTTCGTGGCGCTGCTCTCGGCGCTGAACGCCAACCTCTACGGCTCCTCCCGCATGATCTTCTCGCTGGCCGAGCGGGCCGAGGCGCCGAAGTCGCTGCTGAAGGTGAGCGGCGGCGGGGTGCCGCGCCGCGCGGTCCTGGCGTCGGTGGCCTTCGGCTTCATCTCGGTGCTGCTCAACCTGGAGTGGCCGGACACGATCTTCCTCTACATGCTCAACTCGGTCGGCGCGGTGCTGCTGTTCGTGTGGGCGCTGATCGCCGTGTCCCAGCTGCGACTGCGGCGGCGCATCGAGCAGGAGGCCCCGGAGCGGCTCGTGTTGAAGATGTGGGCGTTCCCCTGGCTGACCTGGGCGGCGATCGCCGCGATGGCCGTGGTCTTCGGCCTGATGCTGACCGATTCGACGGCGCGGCCGCAGCTGCTGTGGTCGAGCGGGGCGACGCTGCTGGTCCTCGCGGTCGCGGGCGTACGGGAGTTGCGCGCGCGGCGTGCCTGAACGGTGGCCACGCGTTCACCGAACGTCGACATGATCGTCGCGGCGTGTGAGCGTGGTGTCCGTATACCGGAAACCTATTCCCTGTGAGCGGGCCGTGCGCCGAGACTGTGGCAGTTTTACGCACCGTTTACGCCAGGACCGTCACCGCTACTGAACAGGGCACACCCATGTCTGGGAACTCAGCGCAGTCCACAGCAGAGAGTGCGGACGCGCGGCCGGAGGGACAGGAGCCGGCCGAGCCGTCGCTGTCGCACGGCCTCAAGCAGCGCCATCTTTCCATGATCGCGCTCGGCGGCGTGATCGGCGCGGGGCTCTTCGTGGGCTCCGGCACGGCGATCGCCGCCGCGGGCCCGTCGATCATCCTCGCCTACGCGATATCCGGCGCGCTCGTCATGCTCGTGATGCGCATGCTGGGCGAGATGGCGGCCGCGTACCCGGCATCGGGCTCGTTCTCGGTGCACGCCGAGCGGGGCATCGGGCCGTGGGCCGGGTTCACCGCCGGCTGGTCGTTCTGGTTCCTGCTCTGCGTGGCCGTCGGCCTGGAGGGCATCGGCGCCGCCGGGATCGTGCACGGCTGGGTGCCCGGCGTTCCGGAGTGGGCCTGGGTGGCCCTCTTCATGCTGCTGTTCACGGTCACGAACCTGTCGGCCGTGAAGAACTTCGGTGAGTTCGAGTTCTGGTTCGCCGCCCTCAAGGTCGCCGCGATCGTGCTCTTCCTCGTCATCGGCGTCCTGGCGATCCTCGGTGTGCTGCCCGACGTCGACGCCCCCGGCATGTCCAACCTCACCGGCCACGGCGGCTTCATGCCGAACGGCACGGAGGGGCTGATCGTCGGCCTGCTCGCATCGGTCTTCGCGTACGGCGGTCTGGAGACGGTGACGATCGCCGCCGCCGAGTCCGAGCACCCGATCCAGGGCGTCGCGAAGGCGGTCCGCACGGCGATGTGGCGCATCGCCCTCTTCTACGTCGGCTCGATGGCGGTCGTCGTGGTCCTCCTGCCCTGGACGGCGAAGGAGATCCCGACCAAGGGCCCGTACGTCGCCACGCTCGACCACCTGGGCGTCCCCGCGGCCGGTCAGATCATGAACGTGGTCATCCTCGTGGCGCTGCTCTCCGCCATGAACGCCAACATCTACGGCGCCTCCCGCATGGCCAGCTCGCTGGTCGCCCGCGGCATGGGCCCGAAGGTCATCGGCAAGGTCACGAGCGGTGTGCCGCGCGTCGCCGTCCTGATGTCGGCGGTATTCGGCTTCGTCTGCGTGCTGCTCAGCTACTGGCGCCCGGACGACGTCTTCGCCTGGCTGCTCAACACCATCGGCGCGATCATCCTCGTCGTCTGGTTCTTCATCGCCGTCTCCCAGCTGGTGCTGCGCCGCAAGCTGGAGCGCGAGGCGCCGGAGAAGCTGGTCGTGAAGATGTGGGCGTACCCCTACCTGACGATCCTGGCGCTCGTCGGCATGGTCGCCGTCTTCGTCCTGATGGCCCGCGAGCACGACACGCGGATCCAGCTGTACTTCTCGGGCGGCCTCGCGGTCATTCTCGCGGCCGTCGGCTACGCGCGGCAGAAGCTGGCCGAGAAGAAGTAGCCGCACCCGGTTCAACGTTCAACGCGAAGGGCCCCCGGACCACTTGGTCCGGGGGCCCTTTCGTTGTGCCCGACACTCCTGCTGTTAGCCTGCACTTGCAAGAGAGTTGCAATAAGCAGTCGGAGGGCACGGAGAGACATGGCCACGTACACGCTTCCTGAGCTTCCGTACGACTACGCGGCGCTTGAGCCGGTCATCAACCCGCAGATCATCGAGCTGCACCACGACAAGCACCACGCGGCGTACGTGAAGGGCGCGAACGACACCCTGGAGCAGCTGGCCGAGGCCCGCGACAAGGAACAGTGGGGCTCCATCAACGGCCTGGAGAAGAACCTGGCCTTCCACCTCTCCGGCCACATCCTGCACAGCATCTACTGGCACAACATGACCGGCGACGGTGGCGGCGAGCCGCTGGCGGCGGACGGTGTGGGCGAGCTGGCGGACGCGCTCACGGAGTCCTTCGGATCCTTCGCCGGCTTCAAGGCCCAGCTGACGAAGGCCGCGGCGACCACGCAGGGCTCCGGCTGGGGCGTCCTCGCGTACGAGCCGGTGAGCGGGCGGCTCATCGTCGAGCAGATCTACGACCACCAGGGCAACGTCGGCCAGGGCTCGACCCCGATCCTCGTCTTCGACGCCTGGGAGCACGCGTTCTACCTGCAGTACAAGAACCAGAAGGTCGACTTCATCGAGGCGATGTGGCGGGTCGTCAACTGGCAGGACGTGGCCAAGCGGTACGCGGCCGCGAAGGAGCGGGCCAACAACCTGCTGCTGGTGCCGTAGCCGGCACCGCAGCGTGATGCGTCCCGCCTCGTGATCGTCTTCTCACCCTTCACGTGCGGCGGGCGGTGGAAAGGACAGGCCCCCGCGAGGATGTGACTCGCGGGGGTCTGTTGGTATGCCGGGTTCCGGGGGAAATTGGCTGCATGATGAAAGCAGAGCACCACGACTGGGACTGCCGCACCTGCCACGGGATGCGAGGCTTCCGTCAGCTCAAGCCCCACGAAGAGGCGTACCTGGCCTCGGAGGGCCACAGCCCGGGCGACATCAACAAGACCTGGCGCTGCGCCACCCCCGGGTGCCTGACGCTGCGGCGCCACTTGTCACCGTGGCACGGCAGGCTCCCCGACGACATCGACGACTAGTCGAAGATCGGGCCCACCGTACGGGTGCGCTTGAGTTCGTAGAAGCCCGGGACCGAGGCGACGAGCAGCGTGCCGTCCCAGAGCTTGGCCGCCTCCTCGCCCTTGGGGGCCGGGGTGACGACCGGGCCGAAGAAGGCGATCTGCTCGCCGTTGGCGCCCGGCACCGCGATGACCGGCGTGCCGACGTCCTGGCCGACCTTGTCGATGCCCTCCTTGTGGGAGGCGCGCAGCTCGGGCTCGTACTTCGTGCCGTCCCAGTGGTCCAGCAGGGACGCCGGCAGGCCGACCTCCTCAAGGGCGCCCGCGACGGCCTCCTTCGTGGGGCCCTCGCCGCGGTTGTGGATGCGGGTGCCGAGCGCCGTGTACAGGTCGCCGAGGACCTCCGCGCCGTGCTCCTCCTGAGCGGCGATGACGACGCGCACCGGGCCCCAGGCCTGGGTGCGCATCATCTCCTGGTACTCCTCGGGCAGCTCGTCGAGGCGCGGCTCGTTGAGGACCGCGAGGCTCATCAGGTGCCAGCGGACCTTGATGTCGCGGACCTTCTCCACCTCCAGGACCCAACGCGAAGTCATCCAGGCCCAGGGGCACAGGGGGTCGAACCAGAAGTCGACGGGGGTCTTCTCGGACATGGTTCTCCTCAAGGTTCACCGGGTTGTCTCGGCTGCGGCAACACGGTCCGTGCCCGGTCCATTCCCCGATGTCCGGTGTCGGAGCCGCGTGCGAGGATCGTAGGCGGCTGAACAGTTACGTCACGAAGGAGTGCCGCCGTGCCCGGTGAGAATCTGTCCCGCGACGAGGCCCGCGAGCGGGCGGGTCTGCTGTCCGTCGACGGGTACGAGGTGTCTCTCGACCTGCGCTCCGCGGTCGGCGACTTCGCCGGCGAGGGGCCGCGCACCTTCCGGTCCGTGACCACGATCCGGTTCCGGTCGAACGAGGCGGGGGCGAGCACGTTCGTCGACCTGATCGCGCCGACCGTGACCGCCGTGTCGCTGAACGGCGAGGACCTCGACCCGGCGGCCGTCTTCGACGGCAACCGCATCCAGCTGGAGAGCCTGGCGGAGGACAACGAACTGGTGGTCGACGCCCAGTGCGCCTACTCGCGCACCGGCGAGGGCATGCACCGCTTCGTCGACCCCGAGGACGGCGAGGTCTACCTCTACACGCAGTACGAGCCCGCCGACGCGCGCCGCGTCTTCGCCAACTTCGAGCAGCCCGACCTCAAGGCCCCCTACCGGTTCAGCGTGCAGGCGCCCGAGGGCTGGACGGCGTGGTCCAACGGCGCGGGCGAACTGGTCGACGGGGTCTGGCAGTTCGCCGAGACCAAGCCGATCTCGACGTACATCACCGCCGTGGTCGCCGGGCCGTACCACTACGTGACCGACACCTACGAGCGGTCCTTCGACGACGGGTCGAAGCTCGTCGTCCCGCTCGGCGCGATGTGCCGCAAGGGGCTCGCCCCGTACTTCGACGCCGACGACGTCTTCACGGTCACCAAGCAGGGCCTGGACTTCTTCCACGACCACTTCGACTACCCGTACCCCTTCGGGAAGTACGACCAGGCCTTCGTGCCCGAGTACAACCTCGGCGCCATGGAGAACCCGGGGATGGTGACCTTCCGCGAGGAGTTCATCTTCCGCGGCAAGGTCACGCAGGCGTCCTACGAGCGGCGTGCGAACGTGATCCTCCACGAGATGGCCCACATGTGGTTCGGCGACCTCGTCACCATGCGCTGGTGGGACGACCTGTGGCTGAAGGAGTCCTTCGCGGACTTCATGGGCGCGTTCTCGATGGTGGAGGCGACGCGGTTCACGGACGGCTGGATCACCTTCGCCAACAACCGCAAGTCGTGGGCGTACCGGGCGGACCAGCTGCCGAGCACGCACCCGATCACGGCCGACATCCGGGACCTGGAGGACGCGAAGCTCAACTTCGACGGCATCACGTACGCCAAGGGCGCCTCCGTCCTGAAGCAGCTCGTCGCGTACGTCGGCCGGGACGCGTTCCTGGAAGGCGCGCGCCGGTACTTCAAGCGGCACGCGTACGGGAACACCGAGCTGGGCGATCTGCTGTCGGCGCTGGAGGAGACGAGCGGGCGCGACCTCGCGGCCTGGTCCCGGTCCTGGCTGCAGACCGCGGGCGTCAACTCGCTGACGCCGCAGGTCACTTTGAACGCCGAGGGGCGGATCACCGAGCTCGCGGTGGTGCAGGAGGCGGCCGATTCGCACCCCGAACTGCGGCCGCACCGGGTGGCCGTGGGCCTGTACCGGCGCACGGCCGGCGGGTCGGTCGAGCGGTACGCGCGCGCCGAGCTGGACGTCGACGGTCCGCGGACCGTGGTGGACGAGCTGGCCGGGGCCGAGGCTCCCGAGCTCGTGCTGGTCAACGACGACGACCTCACGTACTGCAAGATCCGCTTCGACGAGTGCTCGCTCGTGATGCTCCGGGAGCGGCTCGGGGACGTCTCCGACCCGCTGGCGCGGGCGCTGTGCTGGACGGCGCTGTGGAACGCGACGCGGGACGCGCTGATGCCGGCGCGGGACTTCATCGATCTCGTGCTGCGGTTCGCGGGGCGCGAGTCCGACATCGGCGTGCTCCAGATGCTGCACGCGTGGGCGCGTTCCGCGCTCGTGCACTACGCGGCGCCCGAGTGGCGCGAGGAGGGCGGGCGGCTGCTCGCCGAGGGGGCGCTCAAGGAGCTGCGGATCGCGGAGCCGGGCAGCCAGCACCAGCTGACGTGGGCGCGGTTCTTCGGCTCGGTCGCGTCCAGCGACGCCGATCTGCAGTTCCTGCGAAAGCTGTTGGAGGTCGACGGCGGCGCGAAGATCGACGGTCTTGAGGTCGACCAGGAGCTGCGGTGGGCGTTCCTGGAGACGCTCGCGACGTACGGGGTCGCCGACGAGCGGGTGCTCGCCGACGAGCTGACGCGGGACGACACGGCGTCCGGCAAGCGGCACCAGGTGCGGTGTCTCGCGGCGCGGCCGTCGGAGGCCGTGAAGGCGCAGGCCTGGGCGCAGGTCGTGGAGTCGGACGCGCTCAGCAACGCGCTGGTGGAGGCCACGATTTCGGGGTTCCAGCAGCCGTCGCAGCGGGCGCTCACCGCGGGGTACGCGGAGAAGTACTTCGGCGTGATCGAGCGGGTGTGGGGCGAGCGGTCGATTCAGATCGGGATGGATGTGGTGCGGGGGCTGTTCCCGTCGTTGCAGGACTCCGAGGAGACGTTGGCCGCCACGGATGCGTGGCTCTCCGGGCACGAGCAGGCTGCGCCTGCGTTGCGGCGGCTCGTGCTTGAGGCGCGGGACGATCTGGCGAGGGCGCTGCGTGGGCAGGCCTGCGATGCGGCTGCGGCCGTCTGACCGGTCCGGGCTCGGGCCCCGGTTGCTGTTGCGCGGCACCGGGGCTTCGGGGCTCTGCCCCGGACCCCGCTGCTCAATCGCCGCAGGGGCTTGATTTGGGGCTCTGCCCCAGGTCCCGGTGCTCAAGCGCCGCAGGGGCTTGATTTGGGGCTCTGCCCCAGGTCCCGCTGCTCAAGCGCCGCAGGGGCTTGATTTGGGGCCGTATCCCGCAGTGTTACCGAACGCGGGTAATCGGGGCCGTAACCCCTGGTATCGCCTGGGGTTTTCGGCATGTGGGGGGTTGGGCTTTAGTGCGACGATGTCCTGGGTTGTCTACGGGGGTGTAACAGCGGTTAGCGGGGGTTCCGCGAGCGGGAATGGCGGGGTCATGAACCACAACACCCCCGCTCCGCTGTCCCCCCGCCCGCTGCGCCACCTGCTCGGGAACCAGCCGCGCCTGATGACCGCCGCGCAACTGAAGGCGCACGGCGTGGGCGCCGCCGCCGTCCAGGAGCAGTGCCGGCCCGGCGGACCCTGGCAGCGGTTGCTGCCCGGTGTGTACCTGCTGCACCCGGGCCCGCCCACCGGCGAGGAGCGGCTGCAGGCCGTCCTGCTGTACGCCGGCCGGGCCCCCGAGCGGCGCGGTCGCCCGGACGGCGTGCCCCCGCAGCACACCCCGAACGCCCCCGGCCCCACGTCGTACGGCGACGCCATGGTCACCGGGCTCGCCGGTCTCGCGCTGCACGGTTTCTCCTCCGCTCCCCCGGTGGCCTCGCTCGACCACATCGACGTGCTCGTCCCGCGCACCCGGCGGCTGCGCTCCCCCGCCTTCGCGCGGCTGATCCGGGCGGCCGGGCTGCCGAGTCCCGTACAGCTGACGGGCGTTCCGGTCGCGCCGGTGCCGCGCGCCCTCGCCGACGCGGTGGCCCAGCTGTCGGACGCGGGCGCCGTGCGGCGGCTGCTCACCGAGGCGGTGCGCGGCGGGCACTGCGAACCGGCGGCCGTCGTACGGGAGTTGTCGCAGGCGCGGCTCCTCACCCGGCCGCACGTCGTCGACGCCGTCGACTCGCTGCTCGCCGAGGGGCGGACCATCGCGGAGGACCGGCTGTACGCGATGGTGCGCGAGCACGGGCTGCCCGACCCGGTGTGGAACGTGGATCTGCGGCTGCCCGGCGGCCCGTACCTCGGCGGCGTCGACGCGTTCTGGCCTGACCACTCCGTCGCCGTGGACCTGGACACGCGTGCGCCGCGCCATGGCCTTCAACAGGACGACTCCGCGCTCTGGAGCGAGTACGCGCGTAAGCGCGAGCACCTGGAGCGGCTCGGGATCACGGTCGTGCACATCACGCCGAAGAAGCTGCGCGAGTCGCTGGAGCAGCAGGCCGCCGTCGTACGGACCGCGTTGATGGCGGCCGGGGACCGGGATCCGGCGGCGTACGTCGTGGTCCTGCCGCGGTGACGCCCGGCGGTGCCGGGGTCAGTTCTTGCGCAGGACGAGTTCGGTGTTGCGGTCGCCCGGTGCGCCGGAGAGCGTGGCGCGCGAGCCGGGCGCGTTGAAGGAGAGTTCGCGGTAGAGGGCGGCGAGGCCGGTCTGCGTGAGGTCCGTGAAGTCGGTGCGGTGCGGGGCCGAGGACTCGATGAGCGTGGTGAACACGGACAGGGTGCCGTCGCGGTTGTCGGCGATCTCGATGATGCGGGCGAGCTGCGGGAAGTCGACGTGGGAGGCCGTGGAGATCTCCCAGAAGCCGGTGGCGCCGTCCGCGCCGGAGTGCGGCGTGATGTCGTTCTTGTGGCTGTGGCCGTTCACCCAGGCGAGGACGGGCCGGTGCGCCGCGAGCAGGGCGGCCAGCTCCTCACCGCCGTGCCGCTGCTCGCCGGGGTGGTTCGGGTCCTCGCGGAGGTTGCGCATCGACTTCGAGGTGTGGTGGGAGAAGACGATCACGTGGTCGCCGCGCCGCTCCGCACCCTTCAGTTCATCCTTCAGCCAGTCCAGTTGGGACGTCCCGATCGAGCCCTCGTAGTGGCCCGCCGGGTCGGTGGTGTCGAGGCTGATGCCGAGGACGTCGTCGGAGATCCGGAACGCGTAGTGCTGCGTCGCGGACGCCAGGTTGGCCTGCGTGTAGCCGTGGCCGATCGGTCCCGGGCCCATGTGGGCCGGGTCGAGGTGGGCCGCGAGGTACTCGGTCGGGGTGAACGGGGCGCGGGACTCGTCGGGCGTCACCCGGCGCATCTTGCGCTTGTGCGAGACGAGGAGTTCCTTGAACGCCCTGCCCTTCGGGTCGCCGCCCTGCTGCACGTTGTCCCAGATCGCCTTGCCGGTGGCCGCGTCGAGGTCCATCAGCTTGCGGCCGCCCACCGCGAACTCGGCGAAGTACGGGTCGGCGGGGGCGTAGCAGCCGCCGGGGAGCGAGTCGTGGTTGCCGACCGTGGAGTACCAGGGGAGGTTCAGGCCGGGGCTGCGCAGTTCGGAGATCGCGGCGTCCAGGAAGCCGGGGATGCGGGGGAAGCCGTGGTCCCGCTTGTCGGCGTCCCGGAACCCGTCGTCCGGCTGCCAGTAGAGGGGCAGTCCGCTGTTCTGGACGCCCTCGTAGTGGCGGGGATCGCCGGTGTTGGGGCGGATGCGGCCGCCGCTCATCGCCTTGAGGAACCAGTCGAGTTCGGAGCGGGCGTTGTTGTCGGTGTTGTCGCCCGTCGTCATCACGAAGTGCAGCGGCGAGGCGGTGACGGGTGCGCCGCGCAGGGCGTTCACCCGCTCCACGAGGGCGACGGCCCCGGCCACGCTCAGCGCCTCCTGCGGGCGCCAGGCGCTCGCCGTCTGCGACCTCAGGTACTCGTAGCGCAGGGGGTGCTGTACGTCGACCAGGTGGAGGTCGGTGAATTGGACGAACGCGGCGAGCGGGGTGCGTTTGGCCTCGCGCCCGCCTCCGGCGTCGCCGAGTTCGGTGCGGACGACGCGGGTCCAGGCGGGTCCGTCGCCGAGGCGCCGGTAGCCGGAGCCCGCGGCGCCGGTGGCGACCGCGGCGAGGGTGGTGCCGCGGGTGTAGGGGGCGAGGGGTGCGGCCGGGGCCTTGCGGGACATCGCCCGGACCGGGGCGGCGGCCGGGTGGGCGGCGGCGCGGGTCTCGCCCGCGGGGCCGAGGGCGTATCCGATGCCGGCCGAGAGGGTCACCGCGCCGGTCGCGGTCAGGAGTGCGCGGCGGTCGATCGTTGCGGCGGCTGTGGTGACAGAGCGTGTGCGCGACATGGCGCGGTCTCCCCGAGTACGAACGCGTCGACAGTTCCGTACTGGATCGTTGGCAGCGGGGGTGACCTGTGCGTGAACGGCGACGCAACGCGCAACGCCGATCACGGTACGTGGATCTAGGCCCACTGGGCGGCCCCCGCACCGTCACGCGAGCATGGGCCCCCCGCGCCCACCCGGTCACTCCGAGTTCACCTTCCGTGGGAACCGGGGGCCGTTAAATCAAGCCCCTGCGGCGCTTGAGCAGCGGGGTCCGGGGCGGAGCCCCGTGGCGCAGGGGCGGTCGGGCGTTATGAGGACACGTGGCCCGCCCGGGGGCGGTCGTGCCACAGGTGCATGCCTACGTCGACCAGTTCGACGCGCGGGAGGTCGGGGACCGCCGCGAGGTCGTGCCACGCCGCCATGTCGGTCGACCCGTTCTCCTCGTGCCGCAGCGCCCCACCGGTGATCTCCCCCTCGTAGACGAGCCGCAGCCCGTGGAAGTCGGCGATCTTCCCGAGCTTGCGGGGATAGCGGCGCAGCACGGAGTGGACACCGAGGAGCGCGACCGGGTCGACGACGTAACCGGTCTCCTCGTCGACCTCCCGGATCACCGTGTCGTAGGGATCCTCACCGTGGTCCATGCCCCCACCGGGCAACGTCCACCGCTTGCTTCCGTCCCCCGCGACCCAGCGGGCGAGCAACACCTGCGCCTCCCTGACGCACACGGCGTAGGCCGCCACCCTCAGCTCTTTGTTCATCCCCTGACGCTAGAGGTATCCGGCCCTCCGTGCAGGTGTTACGCGCCTTGCCCGACCCGTCCCGTTTTGGACGGGATGACGCATGGCGGAAGTACGCCATGGCGGCCTCCCGGCTCGGGCAACTCTCCCCAAAACGTGGTCCCTTGCATCAAGCTGAGCGGTCATCCGGCACCGAAATCCGGATCCCTTTCACCTTTTACGTACAGGGATGCTGATGACCACCGATCCCCAACGCGCCCCCATATCGGGCGCGAGACGCGCGGCCCGGCTCGCGACGGCGGCAGGACTCGTGGCCGCGCTCGCCGCGACCGGGCCGATCCCCCTGGCCTTCGCCGCGGACGCGGACCCGGCCACGCCGACGCCGACCGTCAAGTCCGCGAGCGACAAGCTCGGCGCGCAGGACGCCGAACTGCTCGCCGACGCCAAGGCGGACGGCGCGAAGAACGTGACCATGATGCTCGCGACGGCCCCCGGAAAGACCGAAGAGGTCGCGGGCCGGCTCGACGCCGTCAAGGGCGGCTCCGTGGGCCGCACCTACGACAAGCTCGGCTACGTACGGGCGACCGTGCCGACGGCCCGCGCCGAGGCCGCCATCAAGGCAGCCGAGAAGCTCGACTCCGTGCACGGCATCGACCTGCGCCAGGAGATCGCGCTCGACGATCCGACCCCGGCGGCCGACACGACCAAGGGCGCGGCCAAGAAGGCCACCGGTTCGTACAGCGGGCCCGGCAAGAGCACGCCCGCCAAGAACCCGTACAACCCGTCCTTCGAGACGGGCGCCGTCGACTTCGTGAAGAAGAACCCGAAGGCGGACGGCCGCGGCACCACCATCGGCATCCTCGACTCGGGTGTCGACCTCGGGCACCCGGCGCTGCAGAAGACCACCACCGGCGAGCGCAAGATCGTCGACTGGGTCACGGCGACCGACCCGATCGTGGACGGCGACGCGACGTGGCGGCCGATGGTCAGCCAGGTGAGCGGACCCACGTTCACGTACGGCGGCCGGACCTGGAAGGCCGCCCAGGGGTCGTACGGGATCAGCACCTTCGCGGAGTCCGTCACCGCCGGCGGCGACGCCAAGGGCGACGCGAACCGGGACGGCGACACCACCGACAAGTGGGGCGTCCTGTACGACGCCGCCAAGGGCACGGTGACCGTCGACCTCAACGACAACGGCGACTTCACCGACGACACCCCGATGAAGCCGTACAAGGACGGCCACCAGGTCGGCTACTTCGGCAAGGACGACCCGTCCACCGACGTCGTCGAGCGCCAGCCGTTCGTCGTGCAGATCCGCAAGGACGTCCCGATGGACCCCTACGGCGGCGACTGGGTCGGCAAGAAGGCCGACTTCGTCAACATCGGCGTCATCGAGTCCGAGCACGGCACGCACGTCGCGGGCATCACGGCCGCCAACTCCCTGTTCGGCAACAAGAACATGAACGGCGCGGCGCCCGGCGCCAAGCTGGTCTCCTCGCGGGCCTGCACCTGGACCGGCGGCTGCACCAACGTCGCGCTCACCGAGGGCATGATCGACCTCGTGGCGAACCGCGGCGTCGACATCGTCAACATGTCGATCGGCGGCCTGCCCGCGCTGAACGACGGCGCCAACGCGCGCGCCGAGCTCTACACGCGTCTCATCGACCAGTACGGCGTGCAGCTGGTGATCTCGGCGGGCAACTCCGGTCCCGGCGCGAACACGATCGGCGACCCGGGCCTCGCCGACAAGGTGCTGTCCGTCGGCGCGTCCATCTCCAAGGAGACGTGGGCCGCCAACTACGGCTCCGCCGTCGAGAAGAGTTACGCGATGATGCCGTTCTCCTCGCGCGGTCCGCGTGAGGACGGCGGCTTCGCGCCGCTCATCTCGGCCCCCGGCGCCGCCATCAACTCCACCCAGACCTGGCTGCCCGGCAGCCCGACGCCCGAGTCCGGCTACTCGCTTCCCGCCGGCTACTCGATGCTCCAGGGCACGTCGATGGCCTCGCCGCAGGCGGCGGGCGCGAGCGCGCTGCTGATCTCGGCGGCCAAGCAGAAGAAGGTGTCGCTGACCCCGGCGAAGCTGCGCACCGCGCTCACCTCGACCGCGAAGCACATCCCGGGCGAGCAGTCGTACGCGGAGGGCTCCGGCCTCATCGACATCGTCGACGCCTGGGACTCCATCAAGGACGGGGCGAGCGCCCACACGTACACCGTGAAGGCGCCCGTCGACACCGCGCTCGACCAGGAGCTGAAGACTCCGGGCTCCGGCACCGGGATCTACGACCGCGAGGGCGGCCTGAAGGCCGGGCAGAAGAAGACCTACGACGTCACGGTCACCCGGACCTCGGGCTCGTCGAAGTCCGTGGCGCACCGGCTGTCGCTGAAGAACAACTCGGGTGACACGTTCTCGATCGTCGGGTCGAGCGTCGTCCACCTGCCGCTGAACAAGCCGGTCACCGTGAAGGTGCAGGCGAAGCCCTCCTCGGCCGGTCTGCGCAGCGCGATCCTGCGCGTCGACGACCCGAAGACCGAGGGCGTCGACCAGCAGATCATGACGACGGCCGTCGTCTCCTCGCCGGTCAAGTACACGTACCAGGCGAAGAGTTCGGTGCAGCGCAACAGCGTGAAGTCGTACTTCGTGACGGTGCCCGAGGGCGCCAAGTCGCTCGAGGTGCGGATGGGCGGGCTCGCCGCGAAGAGCCAGACCCGCTTCATCTCCATCCACCCGTACGGCGTCCCGGTCGACCCGACGTCGACGCCAAACTGCTACCCGAACTACGGGGACGGCACGGGTGCGGGCTGCCGCCCCGACCTGCGCTCGTACGACGCGCCGCAGGCGGGTGTCTGGGAGATCGAGGTCGAGGCGCGCCGCACGTCGCCGCTGCTCGACAACCCGTACACGCTGGACGTCGCCGTGTTCGGCACGGCCTTCGACCCGGCGGTGCGGACGCTGCCCGAGGCGAAGGTCGGCACGCCGGCCGACGTCGACTGGAAGGTCACGAACAACTTCGCGGCCATCACGGGCGGCAAGCTCCAGGGCGGCGCGCTCGGCTCCTCCAAGTCGGAGCGGCCGACGATCGCCAACGGGGCGACGCAGACGTCGACCGTCGAGGTCCCCGAGGGTGCCGACAAGCTCGACGTCACCATCGGCAAGGTCTCCGACTCGGCCGCCGACCTCGACCTCACGGTCTACGACAAGGCGGGCAACGTCGTCGGGCAGTCCGCCGACGGCGACTCCGAGGAGTCCGTGAGCATCGCGAAGCCGGCCGCCGGTACGTACACGGTGAAGGTGGACGGTTACTCGGTGCCGTCCGGTTCGACCGAGTACGACTACGTCGACGTCTTCTTCGCGCCGTCGCTCGGCACGGTGAAGGTCGACGGGTCGAAGGCCGTCTCGCTGGCGAACGGGGCGTCGGCCTCCGTCTCCGCGCAGGTTGTCGCGGGGGCCGCGGCGCCCGAGGGGCGGGAGTTCTTCGGGCAGGTGCGGTTGCTGAACGAGCGCGGGGTCGCCGCGGGTGTCGGCAGCGTGCAGATCGAAAAGGTCACGCCCTAGCCTTCGGCGGAACGTGATCGGGGGGGGCGGTCACCCACGGGTGACCGCCCCTTCCGTCGTGGACGCCCCGGGGCTCCGCCCCGGCCCCCGCGCCTCAATCGCCGGCGGGGCTGCAAAAGATCGGGGCTCCGCCCCGGACCCCGCTGCTCAATCGCCGCAGGGGCTTGATAGGAGCGGCTCCGCCCGGCGCGGCCGGAGGGCGAGCGTTACGAGGGGCCGGGGCATGTCAGGTCTCGGGCTTGGGGGAGTGCGCGGAGGATGTCCGCGCGGGCCGTCGTCACGGCGCGGCCCGTCTTCCAGTCCTGGCGGTCGGCCGGACGCACCGGCACTCGGATCAACGTGTACGTCCCCGGACGGAGATCGTGTTCGGCCGCGCCGTCGAGCGTCACCGTCGTCGTGCGCACCGACCGTTCCGGGCGGTAGGAGCGCTCGACGTCGAGGACGACCCGGACGTCTCCGTCCGCGCGCGGCGTGACACTGGTCACCCGGCCCTCCACCAGGACCCGCGAACAAGCGACCTCCATCGCGGCCGAGGAGGCGTCGGGCGCGACCGCCTTGCTGTCGGCCGCATCACCGCCCCCGTCCGGCTCGCTCACCCCGAGCCACACGAGCCCGCCCAGGAGCGAGGCGGCGCACGCCGCGACGAGCCCGCCGAACGCGAGCCGCAGCGGACGGCGGCGACGTACCGGCGAAGGCACCGGCACCGGCACCGGCACCGGCTCCCGGCGGGACGCCAGCGCGTCGCCGAGGCCCCGCACCTGATCGCGCAGCACCGCGACATCCGCCGCGACCGCCGCGGCGTCGGGGTCGTCGGCCGGCAGCGGCTCACCCGTCGCGGCAAGCATCAGCAGCCGGTCCTCGTGCGCGAAGTCGTTCACGTCACACCACCTCCCCTTCGCGCAGCCGCACCCGCAGCATCCGCACCGCCGTGTGCAGGCGGCTCTTGACGGTGCCCTCGGGCACGCCCAGTTCCGCCGCGATGTCCCGCACGGGCAGATCCGCGTAGAAGCGCAGCACCACCACCTGCCGCTGCTCGTCCGGCAGCTGGTCGAGGCCCTGGGCCACCGCCATCGACAGCACGCGCGTGTCGGCGGCGTCCCGCGCGTCCTCCTGGCGCAGCGCGGCGAGCCGCTCGCCGAGGCGTTCCTGGCGGCGCCGCGCCCGGTGCCAGTCCATCGCGAGGTTGGACGCGACGACCGCCGCCCAGGCGGAGACGTCGCGGGGCGCGTCCTGCCCCTTCGCGGCCCGCTCCAGGAGCCGCAGGCGCACCTGCTGCACGCCGTCCGGCAGGTCCGCGTACGGCACGCCGCCCAGCGAAAGGACGGCCCGCACCCGGTCCTCGACGGCCGCGTCCAGGGGGTCGTCCGGCCGCCCCCTCGGTTTTCTGCGCAGCACTGCGCCTCCCCTCCCCGCGTACGCCCTACGACGCCGGGAGCGCCGGAAACGTTCACCGAGGGGCCCTGAAACTGTGGCCAGCGCCATACCGTCCCGGAACCCGGACAATGGATTGGACAAGGCGGGCCTGGACAGACGCATCATGGACACACCCGCCAGGCCGGATGGCCGCTTGCACGAAAATCACGGAGGACCCTGTGAAGGTCGGAATCGTCGGAGCCACCGGTCAGGTCGGCACGGTCATGCGCAAGATCCTCGTCGAGCGGGACTTCCCGGTCGACGAGCTGCGCCTGTTCGCCTCGGCCCGCAGCGCCGGCAAGGTGCTGGACGGCGTGACGATCGAGGACGCCTCGACGGCCGACTACAGCGGACTCGACATCGTGCTGTTCTCCGCCGGTGGCGCCACCTCCAAGGCCCTCGCCGAGAAGGTCGCCGCCCAGGGCCCCGTCGTGATCGACAACTCCTCGGCATGGCGCAAGCACCCCGAGGTGCCGCTGGTCGTCTCCGAGGTCAACCCGCACGCGATCGCGAACCGCCCCAAGGGCATCATCGCGAACCCGAACTGCACGACGATGGCCGCGATGCCGGTGCTGCGTCCGCTGCACGACGAGGCGGGCCTGGAGGCCCTGACCGTCGCCACGTACCAGGCGGTGTCCGGTTCCGGTCTCGCGGGCGTGGCGGAGCTGCACGGCCAGGCACAGAAGGTGATCGCGGAGGCCGACAAGCTGACGCACGACGGCGAGGCCGTCGACTTCCCCGAGCCGAACGTCTACAAGCGCCCCATCGCGTTCAACGTGCTGCCGATGGCCGGCTCGATCGTCGACGACGGTCTGAACGAGACGGACGAGGAGCAGAAGCTCCGCAACGAGTCCCGCAAGATCCTGGAGATCCCGGAGCTGAAGGTCTCGGGCACCTGCGTGCGCGTCCCGGTCTTCTCGGGCCACTCCCTCCAGGTCAACGCCCGGTTCGCCCGCCCGATCAGCCCGGAGCGCGCCACCGAGATCCTCGGCTCCGCCCCCGGCGTCGAGCTCTCCGACATCCCGACGCCGCTGCAGGCGGCCGGCAAGGACGCGTCGTACGTGGGCCGCATCCGGGGCGACGAGACGCTGGAGAACGGCCTGGCGCTGTTCATCTCCAACGACAACCTCCGCAAGGGCGCCGCGCTGAACGCGGTGCAGATCGCGGAGCTGGTCGCGCAGGAGCTGTCGGCCAAGTAAGCCGCTTTACGTCGCCGTAGGGGCGGTCACCGGTGTCCGGTGGCCGCCCCTCGCGCGTTCGGGGTCAGGGGCGCGCCACCGCGAAGTGCAGGCAGCCGTACTCGACGGCCCTGACGTGCACGAGCACCACGTCCGGGTCGGCGAACGCCTCGTCGAGGGCCGCGTCGATGCCGGCCGTCGGTCCGTCCGCCGGGATCTCCAGGAGTCGGCCGCCCGCGATGCGGCCGCGGGCGTCGTAGCGGCGCAGGGCGCGCAGCGCGCCGGGGCGGGCGAAGGGGTAGCCGGTCGGGTCCGGGGACGGGCCGCCGCAGTCCTCGGCGTGGATGAAGACCGGGCCCTGCTCGTCGTACGCGCCGGGGTCCGCGCCCGTCTCGGCGGCCCAGCGGCGCAGGGGCGCGTACGAGACGAGGGCGATGCGCTCGCCCTCGGCGGCGGGCCGCAGACAGCAGCGCAGCGGCGAGCCGGCCGAGGCGTCGCCGGTCACGGTGTACGGACGTGGGGCGTGGCCCGCGTCGTCCGTCGTGCGGAGTTCCTTGAGGGCGGTCGGGCCGATGGGAAGCGCGGTGTACCTGGTCATGGCTCCACCGTCGCTCCGGTCACGCGTGTTCACCGGCGGGAAACGGACATCGCCTTCGCGTACCCCGCGTGGAAGGATGACCGGAAACGTCACAAACGTAGACCGCTTAATAGGAGATGACCGCGTGCCTGGCACCAATCTGACCCGTGAAGAGGCGCAGCAGCGGGCGAAGCTGCTCACCGTTGACTCGTACGAGATCGATCTCGACCTCTCCGGCGCGCAGGAAGGCGGCACGTTCCGGTCCGCGACCACCGTGCGCTTCGACAGCGCGGAGGCGGGCGCCGAGTCCTTCATCGATCTCATCGCCGACGCCGTGCACGAGGTCGTGCTCAACGGCCGGTCGTTGGACGTCGCCGCCGTTTTCCGGGACTCGCGGATCGCCCTGCCGCATCTGGAGTCGGGGCCGAACGAGCTGAAGGTCGTCGCCGACTGCGCGTACACGAACACGGGTGAGGGTCTGCACCGGTTCGTCGATCCCGTCGACCAACAGGCCTACCTGTACACGCAGTTCGAGGTGCCCGACGCCCGTCGCGTGTTCGCCTCGTTCGAGCAGCCGGACCTCAAGGGGACCTTCCGGTTCACGGTGAAGGCGCCGAGCGGCTGGACCGTGATCTCCAACTCGCCGACGCCGGAGCCCAAGGACGACGTCTGGGCCTTCGAGCCGACGCCGCGCATCTCGTCGTACATCACGGCGCTGATCGTCGGCCCGTACCACTCGGTGCACTCCAGTTACGAGAACGCGGAGACCGGGCAGAGCGTGCCGCTGGGCATCTACTGCCGGCCCTCGCTCGCCGAGTACCTCGACTCCGACGCGATCTTCGAGGTCACGCGGCAGGGCTTCGACTGGTTCCAGGAGAAGTTCGACTACGCGTACCCGTTCGCCAAGTACGACCAGCTCTTCGTGCCGGAGTTCAACGCGGGCGCGATGGAGAACGCGGGCGCGGTGACCATCCGCGACCAGTACGTGTTCCGCTCGAAGGTGACCGACGCCGCCTACGAGGGCCGGGCCGCGACGATCCTGCACGAGCTGGCCCACATGTGGTTCGGCGACCTGGTCACCATGGAGTGGTGGAACGACCTGTGGCTGAACGAGTCGTTCGCCACGTTCGCCGAGGCCGCCTGCCAGGCGTACGCGCCGGGCTCGAAGTGGCCGCACTCGTGGACGACGTTCGCCAACCAGATGAAGACGTGGGCGTACCGGCAGGACCAGCTGCCGTCCACGCACCCGATCATGGCGGACATCAGCGACCTCGACGACGTGCTGGTGAACTTCGACGGCATCACGTACGCGAAGGGCGCGAGCGTCCTGAAGCAGCTCGTCGCGTACGTCGGCATGGACGAGTTCTTCCAGGGCGTGCAGGCGTACTTCAAGCGGCACGCGTTCGGCAACACGCGGCTGAGCGATCTGCTGGGCGCCCTTGAGGAGACCAGCGGGCGGGACCTGAAGTCCTGGTCGAAGGCGTGGCTGGAGACGGCCGGCATCAACGTCCTGCGCCCGGAGATCGAGACCGACGCGAACGGCGTGATCACCGCCTTCGCCGTCCGCCAGGAGGCCCCGGCCCTTCCCGAGGGCGCCAAGGGCGAGGCGACGCTGCGGCCGCACCGCATCGCGATCGGCTTCTACGACCTGTCCGCTCCGGACACAGGCACCGCGAGCGGCAAGCTGCTGCGCGGCGAGCGCATCGAACTCGACGTCACGGCCACGGAGTCGACGCAGGTGCCGCAGCTGGTCGGCAAGCGCCGCCCCGCGGTGATCCTGCTCAACGACGACGACCTGTCGTACGCGAAGGTCCGTCTCGACGAGGAGTCCCTGTCCTTCGTCACGGAGCACCTCGGCGACTTCGAGGCCTCGCTGCCGCGCGCCCTGTGCTGGGCCTCGGCCTGGGACATGACGCGGGACGCGGAGCTGTCGACGAGCGCGTACCTCGACCTCGTCCTGTCGGGCGTGGCCAAGGAGTCCGACATCGGCGTCGTGCAGTCGCTGCACCGCCAGGTGAAGCTCGCGCTTGAGCTGTACTCGGCGCCCGCCCACCGGGACGCGCTGCTCGCCCGCTGGACCGAGGCGGCCCTCACCCACCTGCGGACGGCCGAGCCGGGCAGCGACCACCAGCTGGCGTGGGCCCGCGCGTTCGCCGCCGCGGCCCGCACGCCGGAGCAGCTCGACCTGCTCGACGCCCTGCTGGAGGGCCGCGAGTCGATCGAGGGGCTCGCCGTCGACACGGAGCTGCGCTGGGCGTTCGTCCAGCGGCTCGCGGCGGTCGGGCGCTACGACGAGGCGGAGATCGGCGCGGAGTACGAGCGGGACAGGACGGCGGCCGGTGAGCGGCACGCCGCCAGCGCCCGCGCCGCGCGGCCGACCGCCGAGGCCAAGGCGGAGGCGTGGGCCTCGGTCGTCGAGACCGACAAGCTGCCGAACGCGGTGCAGGAAGCGGTGATCGGCGGCTTCGTCCAGACCGACCAGCGCGAACTGCTCGCTCCGTACACGGAGAAGTACTTCCAGGCGCTCAAGGGCGTGTGGGACTCCCGCTCCCACGAGATGGCGCAGCAGATCGCGATCGGCCTCTACCCGGCGATCCAGGTGTCGCGGGAGACGCTGGCCGCGACGGACGAGTGGCTGGCCTCGGCGCAGCCGAGCGCGGCGCTGCGGCGCCTCGTCTCGGAGTCGCGGGCCGGTGTGGAGCGGGCGCTGAAGGCGCAGAGCGCGGACGCGTAACCGCTCCCGAACCTGATCCGGCCCCCGTGCACGCGTGCGAACATTGCGTGCATGGGGGCCGGTCGGGAGTCACGGGTGGAGAAGGACGCGATGACGGTGGAAATCGTCTACGCGTTGGTGAGCGGTGCGGTGATCGCCGTCGCGGTGACCGTGGTCGCCGTTGCGATGACGGTGCCTCTCACGCCGTACGGGCTGACGCTCGGCGGTCTGGTCGGCGCGGCACACATCGTGCGTGTGCTGCGCCGTTTCGACCGGGAGCGCCGCCTCGGGCGGTGAAGTCCCGTACGGACCCGGTTGGTTACTGCGTGAAGCGGTCGCGGAGCGCCTTGCGGCCCGTCTCCGTCAGGCTGCCGTGCACGCGCATCCGGGCCACGCCCCCGTCGGGGAACGCGTCGAGGCGTACGTGGGTGGCGACGGCCTCGGTCGGGAGCGCGAAGCGGTGCAGCGTGTCGGGCTGCAGCTTCGTACGGGGGATGATCTCGAACCACTCGCCCGTCTCGCCGTCCCGGCCGCTCAGGGCTATCCAGCCGGCCGAGTTGCCCTTCAGGTACGCCGTGTCGATCTCGACGGCGCGGATGGTGCCCTGCGCGGCGAGCCGGAAGCGGACCCAGTCGTTCGTGCCGTGCACGCGGCGGCGGCGGTTCTCCCAGCCGTCGTCCATCTTGCGGGACGTGCCGGGCAGGATGATCTGCGTCGGCGACGAGTAGAACTTGTCGGACGCGTCCTCGTAGGTGCCGCCGTTGAGCACCGACGCCAGGTCGAACGTGCCGAGCAGGTCGAGCCACTCGGGGTCCGGGACGACCTCGCCGTGCACGCGCAGGCGGGCGATGCCGCCGTCGGGGTGCTGGCAGACGCGGATGTGCGTGTAGCGGCGCTCCGACGTCACGGTGAAGGCGTTCGCCGCGTGGCCCTTGACCTGGCTCTTCGGGACGACCTCCTCCCACTTCACGTCGGCGGCGAGCAGCTCGTCGGGGCCGGGGCTGCCGGCCACGTTCGTCGCCTGGATGCTCACCTTCTGCGGGTAGTTGCCGCGGAAGTGGGCGGTGTCGACGATCACGCCGCGGATCACGCCGGGCGCGCCGAGCCGGACGATCGCCCAGTCGTGGTCCTCGGGCGCCGGGAACGGGGAGTCCGCAGTCCCCCTCCGCCTGCGGGTCTCCCAGCCGTCCATGACCTTGCCCTTGTGCCCGAAGTGCTCCGGGTCGAAGACGGCGCGCTCGCGCAGCAGCAGGTTCTCGCGCATCGCGAAGAACTCGTCGTTCGCGGCGATGACACCGCCGCCGAGCCGCCGGTCGGCGAGGTCGACGAGCTCGGTGAAGGCGTCGGCGTCCCCGAAGGTGCGGTAGTCGGCGTACGGGTCGCCGCCTCCGTAAGGGGCGGCGTCGTTGGCGTGCGGGTCCTGGTCCTGGGCGGGTGTCGTCTGGGTCATGGGCTCACTGTCGCGCGCGACAGGCCACAGGTCCATCGAAAGTTTTCGAGGTGGTATTTCAGTTTTACTGAACGATTCCGCTGAACGGTTCCACTGCTCGGTTCTACTGAACGGTCAGCGCCTCCAGGACCCGCCGTACCGCCGTCCCCTCCTCCGAGCCCTTCCGTACGGCCGCCACCACATGCCGTACGGGACGGTCCGCGCCGAGCGGGCACATCACGACGCCGTCCCGGCGCGCCGCCGCCATCCGCGGCACCAGCGCGACGCCCATCCCGGCCTCGACCATGGCGAGGATCGCGGTCCACCCGGCCGCGCTGTGCGCCTGCTCCGGCACGAAACCGGCGGCCTCGCACGCGTTCGTCGTGATCTCCGACCAGGGCCCCGACCCGCCGAAGATCCACGGCTCTCCGGCGAGATCGGCGAGCCGCAGCCCCGGCTCGGCGGCCAGCGGGTGCCCCACCGGCAGCGCGACGTCCAGCGGATCGGCGAGCAGCGGCACCCGGGTGAACTTGGGGTCGCGGGCGGTCGGCGCGTGCGCGGCCAGCGACAGCGCGAGGTCCACGTCACCGGTGGCGAGCAGCTCGTACGCCTGCCCGGCCTCCGCCTCCCGCACCCGGACGGTGACGCCGGGGTGGGCGGTGCGCAACTGCCGCACGGCGGGCACGACGAGCGCGGGCACGGCGGTGGAGAACGCGGCGACCCGCACGGTCCCGGTCTCGCCGTGCACCCACTGCGCCAACTCGGCGTCCGCCCGCTCCAGCTGGGCGAAGACGGCCTCCGCGTGCCGCAGCACGAGCTGCGCGGCGTCGGTCAGCCGCACCCGCCGCCCCTGCGCCTCCAGGAGCGGCACGCCGAGCTGCTTGGCGAGGTTGGTGAGCTGCTGCGAGACGGCGGACGGCGTCATGAGCAGCGTCCGCGCGGTGGCGGTGACGGTGCCGCACTCCCGCAGGGTGCGCAGGATCACCAGCTTCTTCACGTCCCACCGGTCGGGCCCCGGCACTCGTTTCTCGCTGCTCATACGCCACAACGTAGCCGCTCCCCCGCCCGTCCTACGCTGACCCCATGGCTCGTACCGAACACTTCCCGCGCCTGCGCCCGGCCCGCCCCGACGAGGCGGCGCCGCTCTCCGCGCTCGCCCTGCGGTCCAAGGCGCACTGGGGCTACGACGAGGCGTTCATGAAGGCGTGCGTGGAGGAGCTGACGCTGCGCCCCGCCGACGTCACGCGCCGCCGCACGACCGTCGCTGAGGACGCGGACGGCCGGGTCCTCGGCCTGGTGACGCTCGAAGGGGCGCCGCCGGTCGGCGAGCTGGGCCTGATGTTCGTGGACCCCGGCGCGATGGGCTTCGGGGTCGGCAGGCTGCTCTTCGAGCACGTGCGGGACACGGCGCGCGAGGCCCGGTTCAGGAAGGTCGGCTGGGCCGCGGACCCCAACGCCGTGCCGTTCTACGAGGCGATGGGCGCGCGGCACGCGGGCGCGATCGCCTCGGGCTCGATCCCGGGCCGCACGCTCCCCCTGATGGAGATCTCCACCAGCCCCTAGCGCCTCTCGGCCTCAGGCGAGCAGCCGCGGCACCGCCCGTACGCAGACCACCATGCCGACGACCTCGACGAGGGTCTGGGCGACGACGACCACGGCCGCGACGGCCAGCGGGTCCGGCAGGGACAGGGCGAGGGGCAGGACGACGAGGGAGTTGCGGGTGGCGCCGGTGAAGACGACGGCCCGACCGGACGGCACGTCGAGCCGGTACAGGCGGGCCACGGCGCGCCCCGCGAACACCATCACCAGCAGGAACAGGGCGTAGAACGGCACGACGCGCGCGACGTCCCCGAGGTTGTCGTCCAGCTTGGGGAGCTGGGAGGCGACGACCGTGAGCAGGGTGGCCGCCATGAGCGGCACCATGGCCGTGCCCATGGCGTCGGAGACCCGCTGCCCGGCCGGGCGGCGGGCGGCCCACGCCTGGGTGAGCCAGGCGAGCGCGAGCGGCACGACGATCAGGGTGAGGAACGCCTCGACGAACGGCCCCGCCGCCACGACATCGCTCAGCTCCGAGCCCATGAACAGGAACAGGAACCCGGGCAGCAGCACCATCTGCGCGAGCAGCAGCAGCGGGGTCGCCGCGAGCAGCCGCTGACCGGCACCGCCCGCGAGTCCGCTGAAGACGATCACGTAGTCGACGCACGGGCAGAGCAGCACGAGCAGCACGCCGAGGCGGACCGCCCGGTCGTCGGGCAGGAACGCGAACAGGGCCGCGACGACGAGCGGCACGACGACGAAGTTGACGGTGAGGGCGGCGGCGAGGAAGCGGCCCGCGCGCAGCGAGCGGACCAGTTCGGCGGCCGGGACCTGGAGGAAGGTCACGTACAGCAGGGCGGCGAGGACGGGGTTGATGGCGTGTTCGAGACCGGGCCCCGCGCCGGGGGCGGCCAGGCCGACGAGGCCGCCGACCACCAGCGCGCCCAGATAGACGGGGACCTGGTGCCGCTCCATGACCTCGGCCGCCCGGGCCCCGCGCATCGTGCTCACGCCCCGACCGTAACCGGCGCGGCTACGGCCGCCGCAGCTCCCCCAGCCACTCCACCAGCAGCCGGTTGACCTCGTCCGGTCGCTCCTGCTGGAGCCAGTGGCCGGCCCCGTCGAGGACGTGGGAGCCGACAAGGCCCGGCAGGGTCTTCGGATACGCGTCGATCGCCTCGGAGAGCCACACCGTGGAGGCGTCCCTGCCGCCGCCGAGGAACAGGGACGGCTGGGTGATCGGGGCGCCGTCGTACGCCGCGAGGTCCTCCCAGTCGCGGTCCATGTTCCGGTAGCGGGCGAGCGCGCCACTCATCCCCGTACGCTCGAACTCCCCTGCGTAGACATCGAGTTCGTCCTCCGTCAGCCAGCCGGGGCGCGTCGCGGGGAACCGGTCGCGCAGCAGGCCGCCGCGCGTGAGGAAGTGCGGGTCGGGCGCCTCGGCCCCCGGCATCGTGTCGGCGGAGAGCGCGGCGTAGATGCCCCGCAGCCAGCCCCGTACGTCCGGTTCGATCTCGGCCTCCGCGCGGCCCGGCTCCTGGAAGTACGAGACGTAGAACTCCTCTTCGCCGCCTCCCATCCCGGCGAAGACGTCGCTGGGCCGTGGGCCGCCGCGCGGCGCGTACGGAACGCTCAGCAGGCCGACCGCGCGGAAGACGTCGGGGTGGACCAGCGCGGACGTGGCGGCGATGTTCGCGCCCCAGTCGTGGCCGATCACGATCGCCGACTCCTCGCCGAGGGCGCGCACCACGGCGGCGTTGTCCTCGACGAGCTCCAGCATCCGGTAGGCGGCGATGTCGTCCGGCCACGACGAACGCCCGTACCCGCGCACGTCGATCGCGACGGCCCGGAATCCGGCGGCGGCGATCGCCGGGAGCTGGCGGCGCCACGAGTACCAGGACTCCGGGAAGCCGTGCAGCAGCAGGACCAGCGGGCCCGACCCCTGTTCCACGAGGTGGGTGCGGCCGGCCGGTGAGGGCACGAGGCGGTGGATCGGTTCGGGCAGCTCGGGCATCGTTTCCTCCAGCTCAGGGGAGTTTCGCGGCACCCTTCGATCCTGCCGTCACGACCCGTCGGTCTCCCGCTTTGTTGCCGTTCCGGCAAATCGCGGCGAGGCGACCGAGGCCAGCACCACCCCGCCCAGGATCAGCGCCATGCATCCCACCTGCGCCCACCCCATCGACTCGCCGAGGACGAGGTACGACAGCACCGCCACGCACACCGGCTGCAGGTAGTACACGACGCCCGCACGCGCCGCGCCGACCAGCGCGATCGCCTTGTTCCACGCGAAGAAGGCGACCGCCGACGACACCACGCCCACGTACAGCAGCGGCAGGGCCGTGCCCGCCCGCACCTCGAAGCCGCCCTGCACCACCACGCTCGTCACGTACACGGGCAGCAGCATCAGCGCGCCGAGCACGAACGTCGCGAACAGGAAGGCGACGCCGCCGAGCCCGCTCGGCCTGCGGCGCAGCAGGGCGCTGTACGAGCCGAAGCAGACGGCCGCCGCGACCACCCACAGGTCGCCGGGAGCGAAGTCGGGCGTGAGGGAGCCCTTGCTGACGAGGAGGACGACGCCCGCGCAGGCGATCAGGGTGCCGGTCACGCGGCGCGGCCCCAGCCGCGCCCCGCCGAGGCGTTCGTAGACCGCCATCAGCACCGGCGACGCGGCCATGATCATGCCCATGTTGCCCGCGGAGGTCGTCATCCCCGCCTGGTTGACGAGGGTGTTGTAGGTCGCGATGCCGAGCAGCGAGGCCAGCGCCACGAACTTGAAGTGCCGCCGCAGCGCCGCCCGTTCGCGCCACACCGCCCGCACGCCGAACGGCGCCACGGCCACGATCGCCACCACCCAGCGCCAGAACGCGTGCTGGATCGGCGGCACGCTGTCGTGCAGTCCGCGCGCCGTGACGAAGCTGCCGGACCAGACGACCGTGGCGAGCAGGGCGAGCGCGAGCCCGGCCCCGATGCCACCGCCAACCCCCTTGCGCATGGCGGGCGTTGACGTGGCAGGCGTGGACGTGGTGCGCGTGCGGTCGAGCAGGGCCATCTGTGTCCTTCTGGGAGGAGGGTTCGACGGCCCTACCGTCACATCCCGCTATTCATTACGTCCATCGAAAGTTTTGCACAATACCTTTCGACAGTTCCGAATGGTCGAGGGCCTTTCCCGCCCACGCCGCATAGCCGTCCGGGCGCACCAGGAGCGTCAGGTCCCGGTCGCTCGCCCAGTGCGTCACGACGGCCGCCTCCTTGGGCAGGAGTTCGGCCCCCGCCCCGTTCGCCCCCTTCGGCAGGACGAGCACGAACTTGCCCTCGCGCAGCGCCACGTAGAGCCGGGTGCCGTCGGCGAGCCGCACGTCGGGGACCCGCCTGCCGACGAGCCGGTGCGCGCCCCGCGGTCCCCCGTACGCGAAGCCGATGCCGGTCAGCCGGCCGACCGCGCGGGTGCGGGCGGGCCGGGACCTGTGCACGGTCGTGGTGACCGCCGAGCGGGCCACGCGCGTCCAGGGACGCTTGGCCATCGCGAGGCGGACCAGGCCGCCGCTGCTGCGCAGCACCGCCTTGCCGACCGGACGGCGTTCCGCCTCGTACGTGTCCAGCAGGTCCTCGCGTGCGCGGCCGTCGACGACCGCCGCCAGCTTCCAGCCGAGGTTCGCGGCGTCCTGCATGCCCGTGTTCATGCCCTGGCCGCCCGCCGGGGTGTGCACGTGGGCGGCGTCCCCGGCCAGCAGCACCCGGCCGACGCGGTACTTCGGCGCCTGCCGTTCGTCGCTGTGGAAGCGGGACATCCAGCGGGCGTCGTGCATGCCGTAGTCCCGGCCGAGGGCGAGCCGGGCGGTCTCCCTGACCTCGTCGAGGTCGAGCGGCGCGTCGTCCGACACGTCGTGCGCGCGGTTCCAGGCGATCACCCGGTAGTAGCCGTCGCCGAACGGGGCGATGAAGGCGAAGGCGTCGCCGACCGTGTTCACGGTGAGCACGTCGTCCGGCTGCTCGGCGAGCCGCACGTCGGCGAGGACCACCGAGCGGATGACGGACCTGCCGGGGAACGGCAGTCCCACGACCGAGCGCACGATGCTGCGCATTCCGTCGGCGCCGACGACGTACGCCGCGCGCAGGTCCCTCGACTCCCCGTCCGCGCGTACGTGGAGCGTGACACCGTCCGCGTCCTGCGCGAGGCCTACCACCTCGGTGTCGTAGAGGAAGCCGACCCCGGCGTCGACGGCCCGCCGTTCGAGAAGCTTCTCGACCTCGTACTGGGGGACGACGAGGAGATGGTTGAAACGCGAGGGCAGTTCGGCCAGTTCGAGGGAGAGGCTGCCGAACAGGCGCAGCCGCTGGAGCTGTTGGCCCTTCGCCTCCAGCTCGTCGGCAAGGCCCCGCGCGTCGAGCAGTTCCAGCGTGCGGGCGTGCACGGCGAACGCGCGGGAAAGGTTGCTGATCTGGTGGGGGCGCCGTTCGACGAGGGTGACGGGGACGCCCGCCGCGGCGAGGTCCCCCGCGAGCAGCAGGCCGGTCGGGCCCGCGCCGACCACGATCACTGAACCGGTGCTGTGCGGTGAGCCGGTGCTGTCCATGAGGCCTCCAGAAGCGGTGACGCCCGGATCGACCCGCCCATCCTGCCCGCGCAGACGCGTCGAGGGCACCCGCCGCGACCGAACGCGGCGGGTGCCCTCGACGGGGAAACCTTGGGGAGGCCGGGGCCTCAGCCCTGCTTCTGCTGCTTGCGGGACTTGTCGCCGAGCGCGACCAGACCGGCGATCACCAGGAACAGGACGATCGGCGTCACGACGTACAGGCCGAGCGTCTCGATCACGCTCAGGCCGGTACCCGGGTCGTCGCCGTCGTCGCGCGTGAGCGCGAGCGCGGGGGACGACATGAGCAGCATCATCAGCGTCGTACCGGAGGCCAGGGCGCCGGCGCGCAGGGCGTTCTTCTTGTCCACGAGCCCAACGTAGCGAACGCCTAAACGGCGCGCGCGTCCGGGGGGCCTGTAAGGGGCACTTCGGCCGTCGCGGGCGGCTCCGTGAACACGGCCAGCAGGGCGTGCGCGCGGGGAGATGCGGCCAGTTCCTCCAGGGTGACGGGGTGGCCCGCGGCGTCGGCGACGGGCAGCCGCCAGTTCGGGTACTCGGTCCAGGTGCCCGGCAGGTTCTGCGGGCGCCGGTCGCCCACCAGGTCGGGCAGCCACACCCCGGTCATCCGGGCGGGCGTGCGCCACAGGAACCGGTGGACCGCCCGCACCGCCTCCTCCTCGTCGTGCGTGCCGCGCGGCAGCAGGCGCATCCGGGCGAACAGGGCGAGCCACTCCGCCACCTCCGCCGCCGCCTCGGCCCCGCTCGCCGTCGACAGGCCGAGCCGCTCGCGCAGCCGTACGTCGTCGCCGCTCAGGCGGGCGGCGGTGGACGGCAGGTCGTGGGTGGTGGCGGTGGCGACGCAGTCCGTGCGCCAGGCCTCGGCGGGGACCGGCCGCCCGTCGCCCGCCCAGTCCCGCTCGAACCAGAGCACGGACGTGCCGAGCACCCCGCGCTCGTGCAGCGTCTCGCGCACGCCCGGCTCGACGGTGCCGAGGTCCTCCCCGATGACGTACGTGCCCGCGCGCGACGCCTCCAGGAGCAGCACGGCGAGCATGGCCTCGGCGTCGTAGTGGACGTAGGTGCCCTCGGTCGGAGGCGCGCCCTCCGGGATCCACCAGAGCCGGAAGAGGCCCATGACGTGGTCGATGCGGACGGCGCCCGCGTTGCGCATCACGCCGCGCAGCAGGTCGCGGAAGGCGGCGTAGCCGGTCTCGGCGAGGCGGTCGGGGCGCCACGGCGGCAGGCCCCAGTCCTGGCCGCGGGCGTTGAACGCGTCCGGGGGCGCGCCCACCCGCATGCCCTGCGCGAAGACGTCGCGCTGCGCCCACGCGTCGGCGCCGCCGGGGTGCACGCCGACCGCGAGGTCGTGCACGAGCCCGATCGGCATGCCCGCCTCGCGCGCGGCGCGCTGCGCGGCGGCGAGCTGTCCCTCGGTGAGCCAGGCGAGGCGGCAGTGGAAGTCGACGCGGTCCATCAGCTCCCGGCGGGCGTGCCCGGTCTCGGCCGAGCGCGGGTCCTGGAGGGCGGCCGGCCAGTCGTGCCAGTCGGGGCCGTGCACCTCGGCGAGCGCGCAGTACGTGGCGTGGTCCTCCAGCGCCGCTCCCTGGGCCGCGAGGAAGTCCCAGTAGGAGGCGCGGCGGCCCGGCGTGAGCGGCACCTCGTGGATCGCTTCGAGCGCCGTCCGCTTCAGCGCCCACACCGCGTCCCGGTCGATCAGCTGACCTCCGGAGAGCACCGCCTCCCGCAGCCGGGCGGCCTCCTTGGCGTGCTGGGGGACGTACGCGTACTCGGGTATGTCCTCGATCCGCAGGTGCACGGGGTCGGGGAAGCGCCGTGAGGAGGGGCGATACGGCGACGGGTCCGTGCCGCCGTCGGGCCCGCGGGGGACGGCCGCGTGCAAGGGGTTGACCTGGAGGAACCCGGTGCCGTGGGTGCGGGCCGACCAGGACGCCAGATCGGCGAGGTCCGCGAGGTCGCCCATGCCCCAGGAGCGGCGGGACAGCAGGGAGTACAGCTGGACCAGCAGGCCGTGGGCGCGCCGGGGCGGGGCCGGGGCGGTGGGCGGCGCGGCGATCAGATGGGCCTCGGCGCCGCGTCCGCCGGGCACGGCGACGCGCAGCCGGTGCGTGCCGGGCGGGGTCGCGGCGCCCGGCTCCCAGGGCTCGAAGCGGTCGCCGCCCTCCGGCCGGAGCAGCAGCTCGGCGCCTGCGGGCAGACCAGCCGCCCACCGGGGGACGCCGCCGTCGGCCCACACGACGACCGTCGGCGGCACCAGCCGCACGGGCGGCTCGACGGGGGCCGCGGTCGCGTCGACACCCAGCGCGGCAAGGGCCGCCGTCACGGCCGCGTCGGACGCGCGGACGGTACGGCCCGGCGCCGGAGAGTAGGAAGTGGCCACTCCGTGCAGCGCGGCGAGCCGGGCCAGAGTCACTGGCTCAGCCTGCGGCGATCCAGCCGGGGGTGGGCTCGGAGGTGAGCGGCGCCTCGTCGGTCATGGGCGGCTCGGAAGTCAGGGGGGCGTAGTCCGCGAAGGGCGGCTCGCTGGTGAGGGGGGCTTCGAAGGAGCAGGTGCTGGTGTCGGCCTCGTCGAGGCTGCTCAGGTCCGTGTCGTCGATCGGGCTGAGTTCCGCCTGTTTGGAGAGGGCCGAGAGCAGGAGCTGTGCTGATGCGGCCACGGGGGCCTCCTTCGTCGTAAGGCGTCGGGAGTCGGGAGCCCTACCCAGAAGGCGCGGGCGCAGACCTTTTCCGGGGAACAACGTGTTGCTGGTCACATTGTGTACGACGAAAGGAACTTTCCCACAGGGCCGCGTGAACCGGAAAAACTACGGTCTCACCAGGGAACTCGCCGGTGCGTCCGGTTCCCGCCCACGGACGGTTCTATTCTTGGGGCACCTTTCATCCCAGGTGCCTCGCGAGCCCGGATCGACCACCCCGGCCCGACCACCGACCGGATCGACCACCAAGGAGTACGTCGTGCAGCTCCGGCGCAGGAAGAGGGCGGCCGCCCTCGCGGTCGCCGTCATCGCCGGGACGCTGGGCGGGGCCACGGGGGCCGTCGCCGCTCCTCCCGTGCCGGGGACGTCCACGGGGGACCTGAAGCCGGACGCGAAGCTGCCCGCGGTGTGGCCCAGGCCGCAGTCCCTCAAGGCCTCGGACGAGGCGGACGGGGTCGCGGTCCCGGACGAGGTGACGCTCGTGGCGCCGCCCGGCTCCGACCCGTACGCCGTGGACGCGCTGCGCACGACGCTGCGCGACGCGGGCGCCCGGCACATCGGGCAGGTCGACACCGAGGCCGACGTCCCGCGCGGCGCGCGGCTCGTGGTGCGGCTCGGCACCGAGTCGCCGAAGGCCCGGTCCGGCGCGGGCGACTACCGCCACGCCTCCCCCGGCGGGAAGGCGAGCGCGCTCGACGCGACCCTGCGCGGGCTCGGCGCGAGCGCCCGCGGCGACCTGCCGTCCGGCGGCTACCGGCTCGCCGTGGGCCGCGTGTCGGGGACACCGACAGTCGCCGTCGAGGGCATCGGCGCCGACGGCCTGTTCCACGCGGCGCAGACGTTCCGGCAGCTGCTCGACGGGCGGACCGTCGCCGGAGTCGTCGTACGGGACTGGCCGGGCACGGCGGTCCGCGGGCTGACCGAGGGTTTCTACGGCACCCCGTGGACGACGCAGCAGCGCCTGGAGCAGCTCGACTTCATGGGCCGCACCAAGCAGAACCGCTACCTGTACGCGCCCGGCGACGACCTGTACCGCCAGGCGCGCTGGCGCGAGCCGTACCCGGCGGCCCAGCGCGCCGACTTCCGCAGGCTCGCCGAGCGGGCCCGTGCCAACCACGTGACGCTCGGCTGGGCGGTCGCGCCGGGTCAGGCCATGTGCATGTCGTCGCCGGACGACATCAAGACGCTCACCCGCAAGGTCGACTCGATGTGGGCGCTCGGGGCCCGCGCCTTCCAGCTGCAGTTCCAGGACGTGTCGTACAGCGAGTGGCACTGCGAGTCGGACGCGCGGGAGTTCGGCTCGGGGCCCGACGCGGCGGCGAAGGCGCAGGCGAAGGTCGCGAACGCGGTGGCCAAGCACCTGGCGGGCCGCCACCCGGACGCGGAGCCGCTGTCCCTGATGCCGACCGAGTACTACCAGGACGGCGCGACGGAGTACCGCACGGCGCTCTCCCGCGACCTGGACGACGCGGTGCAGGTCGCGTGGACGGGCGTCGGTGTGGTGCCGCGCACCATCACCGGCGGTGAACTGGCGGGCGTGCAGAGCGCGTTCGGCGGCGGCCACAAGCTGCTCACGATGGACAACTACCCGGTCAACGACTACGCGCAGGACCGGATATTCCTCGGCCCGTACATGGGCAGGGAGCCCGCGGTGGCGTCCGGTTCCGCGGCGGTCCTCGCCACGGCGATGGAGCAGCCGGCGGCCTCCCGCATCCCGCTGTTCACGACGGCGGACTACGCCTGGAACCCGCGCGACTACCGGGCGCAGGAGTCCTGGCGGGCGGCGATCGAGGATCTGGCGGACGGCGACAAGGAGACCGGGAAGGCGATCGCGGCGCTCGCGGGCAACGACGCGTCGTCGGTGCTCGGTTCGGACGAGTCGGCGTACCTGAAGCCCCTGCTCTCGGCGTTCTGGAAGGCGCGTACGACGACGGACGCGGACCGCAACAAGAAGGCGGCGAAGGCGCTGCGCGACGCGTTCACCGAGATGCGCCGCACGCCGTCGGCGCTGGACGGCACGGACCTCGACTCCGAGGTCCGCCCCTGGGCCGAGAAGCTGGGCCGCTTCGGGCAGGCGGGCGAGGCCGCGGTCGACATGCTGGAGGCGGCGGGCCGTGACGACAAGGCGGCGGCCTGGCAGGCGGCGCGCCGTCTGGGGGCCCTGCGCGAGGGCCTGAAGAAGTCGGGGATCACGGTCGGCAAGGGTGTGCTGGAGCCGTTCGTCGCGCGCGCCGAGAAGGAGTTCGCGTCCTGGTCGGGCACGGACCGCGCGGACGCGTCGAAGGGCGCGCGGACCGAACTCCCCCGCCCCCGCACGCTGTCCACGGTCACCGTCCTCGCCGACCCCGGCGCCTCGGGCGCGGTCGAGGCGCACGTACCCGGCGAGGGCTGGAAGCGCGTCGGCACGCTCGCCGGCAGCGGCTTCACGGAACTGAAGGCGAAGAACACGCGGGCGGACGCGGTACGGGTCACGGGCGCCGCGGACGACGCGGTGTCCCACATCGTGCCCTGGTACGCGGACGCCCCCGAGGCCTCCGTCTCCCTCGCCCGCACCGAGACCGACGCGGAGATCGGCGGCAGGCCCCAGCGGATCACGGCCCATCTGACGGCGCAGCGCCCGGCCGACGTCCGCGGCCGCCTCACGGCGAAGGCCCCGCACGGCATCAAGGTCGAACTGCCGCACCGGTCCGAACTCCCGCGCGGCACAAAGGTGGACGTGCCGGTGCAGGTCACGGTCCCCGAGGACACCCCGGCGGGCACGTACGAGATCACGTTGCGCTTCGGCGACGAGACCCGCACGCTCTCGGTCCGCGCCTACCCGCGCACGGCGGGCCCCGACCTGGCCCGCTCCGGCAAGGCCTCCTCCTCGGCGGACGAGACCCCGGACTTCCCGGCGAAGGACGCCAATGACGGCCGGTCCGACACCCGTTGGTCGTCCCCCGTCAAGGACGGCGAATGGTGGCAGGTCGAACTCGCCAAGCCGACCCGCCTCGGCCTGGTGACCCTCCACTGGCAGGACGCCTACGCCAAGCACTACCGCGTCCAGACGTCCTCCGACGGCCGCACCTGGCGCACGGCGGCGACCGTCCGCGACGGCCAGGGCGGCCACGAGTCGGTCCGCATGGACGCGAAGGACACCCGCTTCGTCCGCGTCGTGGGCGACAAGAGGGCGACGCAGTACGGGTTCTCGTTGTGGTCGGTGGGGGCGTACGGGGTGGCCACGGACCACCGGGACTGACCCTCAGGGCTCAGCGGCAAACGGAGTGGGGACTGCTACTTGTCCCGGCTCGCGTCTCACTATGTACTCGGTACATATACGCCGTACATACTGCCTCCATGAGCACCCGCCACGTCCTGCTGGGGCTGCTCGCCGACGGTCCACGCCACGGCTACGACCTCAAGCGACGGCACGACGAACGATTCCCGCAGGCCCGCCCTCTCGCCTACGCGCAGGTCTACACGACCCTGCAGCGACTGGTCCGCGACGGACTGGTGAAGGTCGACGGCACCGACTCCGACGGCGGACCCGAGCGCACGCTGTACCGGTCGACGCCCGAAGGCAGCAGCGAACTCCTCGACTGGGCAGGGGAGATCACCCCGCCCGCGCCGCACGTCGCCAACGAGATCTTCGCCAAGGTCGTCGTCTCCATCCTGGTCGCCGACCAGGGCGCCGACCCCGCCGCCCACCTGCTGGCCCAGCGGGCCGCGCACATGGCACGGATGCGTGAACTCACCGCCGTGAAGAGCGATCCGGGCGCCGATCTGACCACCGTTCTCTCCGCCGACTACGCCCTCGTCCACCTCGACGCCGACCTGCGCTGGATGACCACCACCGCCGCCCGGCTCACCACCCTGACCGCGGAGGTCACCGCAGCATGAGCACACTCCTGACAGCCGTGGGACTCACGAAGTCCTACGGCAGAACACCCGCGCTCCGCGGCGCCGGTGTCGAGATCCGCCCCGGCGAGATCCTCGCCGTCTCGGGCGCCAGTGGCAGCGGCAAGTCGACGCTGCTGCACTGCCTGGCCGGCATCGTGCACCCCGACCAGGGGTCGGTGACGTACAACGGCGAGCGGCTCGACCGGCTCGACGAGGAGCGGCTGAGCGAGCTGCGCCGCACCGAGTTCGGGATCGTCTTCCAATTCGGCCAGCTGATACCGGAGTTGAACGCCCTCGACAACGTCGCCCTGCCGCTGCTGCTCGCCGGCCGGCCGCGTGCGGCGGCGCAGGCGGAGGCCGACGCGTGGCTGGAGCGGTTCGGCGTGCGCGGGCAGCGCGACGCACGGCTCGGCGAGATGAGCGGCGGACAGAGCCAACGGGTCGCGCTCGCACGGGCGTTGGTGACCGGCCCGAAGGTCGTCTTCGCCGACGAGCCGACCGGGGCCCTCGACTCGCTCGCCACCGAACAGGTACTCATGTCCCTGGTCCACGCGTCCCGCGAGACGCACACGGCCGTGGTCCTGGTGACGCACGAGGCGCAGGTGGCGGCCTACGCGGACCGGGAGGTGTGCCTGCAGGACGGGGTGGTGCAGGAGAGCTCCGTGCCCACGGTGGCGGTGGCCGAATGAGCGTCTCCTCCGATCTGCGCCTCGCCTGGCTGCTGACCCGCGGCGCGGACCGCCTGGAGCGGCGGCGGGCGGCGCTCACGGTACTCGGCGCGGCCGTGGCGACCGGGTTCGCGTGCGCGGCCGTTGCCCTGGCGAGCGTGCGGGGCCAGGTCTGGTTCCCGTACGGGAACGGCCTGTTGGACCAGCCGGGCACTCGGCACGGCGTCGTGGCCGGGCTGCTCCTGCTCCTCGTCCCGGTACTCGGCTTCCTCGGGCAGTGCGCCCGGATCGGCGCGGTCCACCGCGACCGGCGGCTCGCCGGGCTGCGGCTCGGCGGGGCGGGCCCGAAGCAGGTGCGGCGGATCGCGGCCCTGGAAGCCGGGCTCGCCTGCCTGGCGGGATCGCTCGTCGGATGCGCGGTGTTCGCGACGGCGGCACTGAGCTCGGGCCGGGCGGTCGACCCCCTCGCGTGGCTGGGCGCCGTCGGCGTGGCGCTCGCCATGCCCGTGCTCGGCGTCCTGGTGAGCACGCTGGCGCTGCGCCGGGTCATCACCTCGCCGCTGGGGCACGTGCGGCGGGAGCGGGCGGGGCGGGGGCCGCGACCGGTCGTCGGTCTGCTGGTGCCCGCCGTCCTCGTCGCGCTCGGCACGGGAATCGTCCTGGCGCGCGGCACCTCCGGCACGCTCGCGTCCCTGCCGCTGTTCGTCGTCGGCGCCGTCGTACTGAGCGGGGCGGGTGCCATCTGGGTCGCGGGGACGGCCGCCCGGCTCGTCGGACAGCGGCTGGCCCCGCGCACCGAACGCCCCGAAGTGCTGCTCGCCGCACACCGGCTGCGGGAGGACGCGTGGGCGGCGGCCCGCAGCCACGCGGCCGTCATCCTGGTCACCGTCGTCGGGGTCGGCCTGGCCGGGATCCGGGAGATCCTGCTCGACCAGCTGGCGACGAACGCGGCCGAGACCGGTGTGCCGCAGGACGTCGGCTACTACACGTACGGCCTGAACCTCACGGCCGCCGCCGTCCTGATCGCCCTCCTGATCAGCCTGGCGGCGCTCGCCGTGGGCACCGGCGAGTCGCTGTCCTCGAGGCGCCGGGCGCTCGCCTCGCAGGTCGCGGCCGGGGTGCCGCGCCGGATCCTGACCCGGTCCCTGCTCCTGGAGACGGGGCTGCCGCTGGCCCCGGCCCTCGTCCTGGCGACCGTCGGCGGTACGGCGATCCACGCGGCGTACGCGATGCTCGCCCGGCAACCGGTCCCCTGGGCGCTGCCGCTCCTCGTCCCGGTCGGCGTCTACGCGTCCTGCCTGCTGGCCACGGCCGTGGCCCTGCCGCTGCTGCGCCGCTCGACACACCCCTCGCAGCTCCGGGCGGTGTGAAGGGTTCTGATACGAGGGCGGGGCGCGGGAGAAGAACTCCCGCGCCCCGCGCTCGTCGTACGGACGGCTACTTCGAAAGGTTCGGCTGCTGGATCGGGGACGCCGCCAGGGACTGCGGGGACGTCGCCGACGCGTAGGCCGACGGGGCCGACACGCCTGCCGAGGGGTCGGCCGCGGCCTCGCCCTCCGGCTGGACCGGGACGCCGCCGACGATGCGGATGCCCGCCTCGTCGAAGGCCCGCTTGATGCGCCAGCGCAGCTCGCGCGAGATGGTCAGGGCCTTGCCCGGCATGGTCTTGGCGGAGACACCGACCACCATGGAGTCGAGCAGCACGCTGTCCAGGCCGAGCACCTCGACCGGGCCCCACAGCATCTCGTTCCACGGCTCGGCCTTGCTCATGGCCTCGGCGACCTCGGTCAGCGTCGCCTTGACCTTGTCGAGGTCCTCGTCGGCGCGGACGGTGACGTCGACGGCCGCGGTGGACCAGCCCTGGGAGAGGTTGCCGATCCGCTTGACCTCGCCGTTGCGGACGTACCAGATCTCGCCCTCGGCGCCCCGCAGCTTCGTCACGCGCAGGCCGACCTCGATGACCTCACCGGAGGCGACGCCCGCGTCGATCGTGTCCCCGACGCCGTACTGGTCCTCAAGGATCATGAAGACGCCGGAGAGGAAGTCGGTGACCAGGTTGCGCGCGCCGAAACCGATCGCGACACCGGCCACACCGGCGGAGGCGAGCAGCGGCGCGAGGTTGATCTTGAAGGCGCCGAGCACCATGAGGGCGGCGGTGCCCAGGATGAGGAACGAGGCCACGGAGCGCAGCACGCTGCCGATCGCCTCCGAACGCTGGCGGCGTCGCTCGACGTTCACAAGAAGTCCACCGAGCGCGGTGCTGGCACCGCTCTCGCCCCTGCGGTTCATCCGCTCGACGAACTTGGTGATGGTCCTGCGTATCACCGCACGCAGCACGAACGCGATGACGACGATCAGCAGAATCCGCAGGCCCACGCTCAGCCAGGTGGACCAGTTCTGCTCGACCCAGCCGGCGGCCTGACCGGCCTGCTCCTGGGCGTCCTTGAGGGTGTGTCGATCGGGGTCGGCCGAGGCATCGCTCGCCCCCGCGGCAGACAGGACGGACAAGATCACGGCAGGTACCTCCAGGCTTAGCCATCTGCCCGCCTCGGGACAACGCTCTGGGAACAGGAGCGGGCAGACCCACCACACTAACGGGGCATTGTGTGTGGATCGTCGTCATGTTCAAGGGAGAGACGGTGATCACCGGGTGACCCGTGCCGCACCAAGGGTCTCCACGGGGTTCGCGCCGGGAATGAAGGGCGTGTGGTCGAAAACACTCCCAGCCCGTTACGTGGACATGGTGGCGCCATGACCAGCCGTGAGGGGAGACTGGCTAGGAGATCGTCCCGGCGCGAGCCACGCGCCGCCGGCGTACAAGGAGGCATCCGTGCCGCATGTCCTGGTCCTCAACGCGTCGTACGAGCCCCTCGGCGTCGTACCGCTCCGCCGCGCGCTCGTACTCGTACTCGAGAACAAGGCCACGTGCCTCGAGGAGTCCGGCGCCTTCATGCACAGCGCCACACGAACCGTCGCCGCCCCCAGCGTGGTCCGGCTCAAAAGGTTTGTCCGGGTGCCCTACCGGGGGCCCGTTCCTCTGACCCGACGCGCACTGTTCGCCCGTGACGGCGGCCGGTGCATGTACTGCGGTGGCGTCGCAACCAGCGTCGACCACGTGATTCCGCGCAGTCGCGGGGGTCAGCACGCCTGGGAGAACGTGGTGGCGTCGTGCCGCCGCTGCAACCATGTCAAGGCCGACCGCCACCTCGTGGAGATCGGCTGGCGTCTGCGCCACAAGCCCGCACCGCCGACGGGCCTCGCGTGGCGCATCATCGGGACCGGACATAGGGACCCGCGCTGGTTGCCGTATCTGCAACCGTTCGGCGCGGACGAGGCCCTGGCCCGGATCGAAGGCATTTCAGCCTGACCTTCGATCCGGGTTCTTGCGTTTCGGGGGCGCAGGCCGCACACCGCGGCCTGCGCCTCACGCGTTCCCGCACGCGGACGCTGTTCACACTCCCCGATTGACTCGCACTCCCCTATTGACGGCACCTTCCCGGGCGACTTACGTTCCTCGCAACCAGATAGGAAACCTTCCTAACAGAACGAGGAGGCCGGACCCCGATGGCTGCCACCCCCGGCACCCCCAGCGTGCTGCGCGCCATGAACGACCGCGCCGCGCTCGACCTCCTCGTCGCCCACGGCCCGCTCACCCGCACCCGGATCGGTGAGCTGACCGGCCTCTCCAAGCCGACGACCTCGCAGCTGCTCGGCCGCCTCGAAACCGCCGGCCTCGTCCGCACCACCGGCAGCCAGACCGGCCGCCCGGGCCCCAACGCCCTGCTGTACGAGATCGACCCCGGCGCCGCGCACGTCGCCGCCCTGTCCGCCGACCCGACCGGCATCACCGCCGTCGTCGCCGACATCACCGGCGCCGAGCGCGGCCGCCGCCGCATCGAGGCCAGGGCCGTCAGCGAGGACGTGCGGCACCGCACCGCGCAGCTCGTCGCCGAGGCCACCGACGGGGCGCTGCGCCAGGCGGGGCTCGGCCGCGCCGACCTGACCGCCACCGTCATCGGCACCCCCGGCGCCATCGACCCGCACACCGGCCAGCTCCGCTACGCCCCGCACCTGCCGGGCTGGCACTCGCGCACACTGCGCGACGACCTCGCCGAGGTGCTCGGCACCCCCGTCTCCATCGAGAACGACGTCAACCTCGCCGCGATCGCCGAGCAGTACGAGGGCGCCGCACAGGACCACGACGACTTCGTGCTCGCCTACGTCGACGAGGGCGTCGGCGCCGCGATCGTGCTCGGCGGGACGCTGCTGCGCGGGGCGACCGGCGGGGCGGGCGAGATCGGCTACATGCCGCTGCCGGGGGCCCCGCTGGCCCGCGGCGGCTCCGACACCGTCGCCCGCTCGGACGGGGGCGGCGGGCTGCAGAGCCTCGTCGCCGCCGCCGCGGTGCGCGAACTCGCGGGTGGCGCGAAGGACTTGGCCGAGGCGATGCGCGACGACCGGGTCCTCGACGAGGTGGCCGTGCGGCTCGCGGCCGGACTCGCCTCCGTCGTCGCCGTCGTCGACCCCGAACTCGTCGTCCTGTCCGGCCAGGTGGCCAGGGCCGGGGGCGACGCCCTGCGCGACCGCGTGGAGGAACAGCTCAGCGGGCTCGCCCTCCCCCGCCCCCAGCTGCGCCTCAGCGACCTCACCGGCGACCCCATCCTCACGGGCGCCCTGCGCACCGCCCTCACCCGGGCCCGCGCCACGGTCTTCGACACCAGCACCCCCGCGTAACCCCTCACTCGCAGAAGATCCCCACCCCCGTACACGCAAAGGACGTTCGCCATGCCGCGATGGCGCATACCCCCGCACGTGCCCCTTGGGCTCGCCGCGGCCGGACTGCTGCTCGCCGGCTGCGCCAATCCGAGTACCGGCAGCGCCGCCGACGACCCGACGAAGCCCGTGACGCTGAAGTTCTGGCACGGTTGGTCGGCGCCCGGCGAAGTGAAGGCGATCAACGACTCGATCGCCCGCTTCGAGAAGCTGCACCCGAACATCAAGGTGCAGGCGACCGGCAACGTCTCGGACGCCACCACCAACCAGGCCCTGCGGGCCGGCGGCGACGAGGCCCCCGACGTCGTCTCCTCGTTCACCACCAACAACGTCGGCCAGTACTGCGACTCCGGCATGTGGGTCGACCTCGACCCGTTCATGAAGAAGACCGGGCTCAAGATGGACAAGGTCTTTCCCAAGTCGTTGCTCGACTACACGAGTTACCGCGGCAATCAGTGCGCCCTGCCGCTCCTCGCGGACGCCTTCGGCATGTACTACAACAAGGACGCCTTCAAGGAGGCGGGCATCGAGCGGCCGCCGCGGACCATGTCCGAATTCGTCGCCGACTCGAAGAAGCTCACCGTCAGGAACGGGTCCTCGTACAAGCGCGTCGGTTTCATGCCGGACTTCCGGCTCTACCAGAACAGCCCGGACCGGCTGTTCGCCCAGTGGGGCCCCACGTACTTCGACGCCAAGGGGAAGGCGCGGCTCGCCAAGGAGCCGGCTTCGTACGAATTCTTCAAGACGGCCCGCCAACTCAGGAACGCGCAGGGCGGATACAAGGCGCTGGAGCGGTTCCGGACCTCGTTCGGCGACGAGATGTCGAACCAGAACGCCTTTCTGAGCGGAAAGCTCGCCATGCACATGGACGGCGAGTGGCGCGGGCTCATGCTGAACGAGGCGAAGGCGAAGTTCGACTGGGGCGTCGCGCCGCTGCCCGTCCCCGACGACCAGGCCGAGACGTACGGGCGCGGCTATCTGACCGGCACCGTCGCCGGTATCGCGCACAGCAGCAAGCACCAGAACGCGGCCTGGGAACTGGTGAAGTTCCTGACCTCGGACACCGATCAGGTCGTGAAGTTCGCCAACGCCATTCACAACGTGCCGTCGACCTTCGCCGCGCTCAAGTCACCGAAGCTGGACGCCGATCCGACGTTCCGCACGTTCCTCGAAATCGCGAAGAACAAGTACAGCCAGGTGATGCCGCCCTCGACCAACGGCGGCATGTACATCACGCAATTGCAGGACTTCAGTTACGGCGAGGAGGCCGGCGAGGTCCACGACCTGAAGGGCGGCCTGCGGCGCCTCGACAGACTCATCGACGCCGACACCCTGCAGTCGCAGAACTGAGGAGCGCGCCATGGCACTCACCCTTTCCAACCCCGCGCGCCGCAGACTGCGCACGCTGGGCTTCCTCTCCCCCTGGCTGATCGGATTCAGCGCCTTCTTCGCCTATCCGCTGCTCGCCACCGTCTATTTCTCGTTCATGCACTACAACCAGATCAAGGCGCCCACCTTTGTGGGGCTGCGGAACTGGGTGTACGTGTTCCGGGACATGCCGCTGTTCGGGCCCGCGCTGTGGAACACGCTGTGGCTCGTCGTGGTGATGGTGGCGCTGCGCGTGGTGTTCGGGCTCTCGCTCGGGCTGCTCGTCACGAAGATCAAGAGCGGTGTCGGCTTCTTCCGGACCGCCTTCTATCTGCCGTACCTGGCGCCACCGGTCGCCGCGACCGTCGCCTTCGTCTTCCTGCTCAACCCCGGCTCCGGGCCGGTCAACGAGATCCTCGCGAAGGTCGGCATCGACGGGCCCAACTGGTTCAACGACCCGGCCTGGGCCAAGCCCTCGCTCGTCGTGCTCTCGCTGTGGGGCATCGGCGACCTCATGGTCATCTTCATGGCCGCGCTGCTCGACGTACCGAAGGAGCAGTACGAGGCCGCCGAGCTGGACGGCGCGGGACCGCTGACCAAGTTCCGCTACGTGACCTGGCCCTCGATCACCCCGATCGTCATGTTCGCCGTGGTGACGGGCGTCGTGCAGACCATGCAGTACTACACGCAGGCCCTCGTCGCCGGAAAGATCGCCTCGGGCGTCTCGATCGGTCCCGGCACCGTCATCCAGCCGGGATACCCCGACCACTCGACGCTCACCGTCCCGCAGCTCGTCTACTCGATGGGCTTCCAGAACTTCAACACCGGCGCGGCGTGCGTGCTCTCGCTCGTCCTGTTCGCCATTGCCATGGCCGTGACCTCGCTGCTCATGCGCAAGCGCTCGGGTCTGCTCGCGGCGGAGGACTGATCGACATGCCCGCACTGACAACCACCTCGCCATTGAGGCCGAGCCCCGCCGTCACCGCCGGGCCCGCTCCCGAGCGCGGTCCCGCCGCGCGCCGCGCCCGCAGGCAGCGGGTCCTCAACTGGATCGCCGTGCACAGCATCGCGATCGCCGTGGCGCTGCTCTTCGTCCTCCCCTTCGTGTTCGTCTTCCTGACGTCCGTGATGAGCGACGGGCAGGCGATGAGCGGCGACCTGTGGCCGGACTCCTGGCACTGGGAGAACTACAAGGCGGTCCTCCAGACCGACGGCTTCCTCGACTGGTGGAAGAACTCGCTGCTGTACGCGGGGCTCGGCACGCTGTTCACCGTGTGCTCGGCGATCCCCGTCGCGTACGCGCTCGCCAAGTTCCGCTTCCGGGGGCGGCGCACCGCGATGATGCTCGTCATCTCGACGATGATGCTGCCGCCCCAGGTCATCGTGATCCCGATGTATCTGGTGTGGGCGCAGCAGTTCCACCTCGCCGGGACGCTGTGGCCGCTGATCATCCCGATGGCGTTCGGCGACGCGTACTCGATCTTCCTCCTCCGTCAGTTCCTCCTGACGATCCCGAAGGAGTACATCGAGTCGGCGAAGGTCGACGGCTGCGGCGAACTGCGCACGCTGCTGAAGATCGTGGTGCCGATGGCCAAGCCGGGTATCGCCGCCGTCGCCCTCTTCCAGTTCTTCTACTGCTGGAACGACTACTTCGGGCCGCAGATCTACGCGGCCCAGAACCCGGCCTCCTGGACGCTGAGCTACGGCCTGGAGTCCTTCAAGTCGGCGCACAGCGTCAACTGGAACCTGACGATGGCGGCCACCCTGCTGGTGATGGCGCCGGTCTGCCTCGTCTTCTTCTTCGCACAGAAGGCCTTCGTCGAAGGCGTCACCCTCACCGGAGTAAAGGGCTAAGGGATTTTCATGAAGCTCGCCGTGGTCGGCGGAGGATCGACCTACACACCCGAACTCATCGACGGATTCGCGCGGCTGAGGGACACGCTGCCGATCGAGGAGCTGGTGCTCGTCGACCCGGCCGCCGAACGCCTCGAACTGGTCGGCGGACTCGCCCGCCGCATCTTCGCCAAGCAGGGCCACCCGGGCGTCATCCGCACCACGTCCGACGTGGACGCGGGCGTCGCCGACGCCGACGCGGTCCTCCTCCAGCTCCGCGTCGGCGGGCAGGCCGCCCGCAACCAGGACGAGACGTGGCCGCTGGACTGCGGCTGCGTCGGCCAGGAGACGACCGGCGCGGGCGGCCTCGCGAAGGCCCTGCGCACGGTCCCCGTCGTCCTCGACATCGCCGAGCGCGTGCGCCGCGCCAACCCGGACGCCTGGATCATCGACTTCACCAACCCGGTCGGCATCGTCACCCGCGCGCTGCTCCAGGCCGGGCACAAGGCCGTCGGCCTGTGCAACGTCGCGATCGGCTTCCAGCGGAAGTTCGCCCGGCTCCTCGACGTGGCGCCGCAGGAGGTGCACCTGGACCACGTGGGGCTCAACCACCTCACGTGGGAGCTGGGCGTGCGCCTCGGCGGCCCCGACGGCGAGAACGTGCTGCCGCGTCTGCTCGCCGAGCACGGCGACGCCGTCGCCGACGACCTGCACATGCCGCGCACGCTCGTCGACCGCCTCGGCGTCGTCCCGTCCTACTACCTGCGCTACTACTACCAGCACGACGCGGTCGTCCGGGAGCTGCGCACGAAGCCGTCCCGCGCCGCGCAAGTGGCGGAGATGGAGCGGGAGTTGCTGGCCATGTACGGCGACCCGAACCTCGACGAGAAGCCGGAGCTGCTCGCCAAGCGGGGCGGCGCCTTCTACAGCGAGGCGGCCGTCGACCTGGCCGCGTCACTGCTCGGTGGCGGTGGCTCGCCGCACCAGGTGGTGAACACGTACAACAACGGCACGCTCCCCTTCCTCCCCGACGACGCCGTGATCGAGGTGCAGGCGGCGGTCGACGCGAAGGGCGCGAAGCCGCTGCCCGTACCGGCGCTCGACCCCCTGTACGCGGGCCTGATCGCCAACGTCACCGCCTACGAGGACCTGGCCCTGGAGGCGGCCCTGAAGGGCGGCAGGGACCGCGTCTTCAAGGCGCTGCTCGCGCACCCGCTCATCGGCCAGATCGAGTACGCCGAGCAGCTCACGGACCAGTTGATCGCGCACAACCGGGAGCACCTCGCGTGGGCATGACGGTCCTCGCCATCGACGCGGGGAACAGCAAGACCGACGTCGCGGTGGTCGCGGCCGACGGCACCGTCCTCGGCGCGGCCCGCGGCGGCGGCTTCCAGCCGCAGCGGGGGAACGCGGAACCGGCCGTGGACGTCCTGGCGGAGGCGGTCGACCGGGCGTTCGCGCAGGCGGGCGTCAGCACGGTCGACCACGTGTCGGCGTGCCTGGCCAACGCCGATCTGCCGGTGGAGGAACGCGAGTTGGCCCGCGCCCTCACGGCGCGCCGCTGGGGATCGCGGGTCGACGTCCGCAACGACACCTTCGCGGTGCTGCGCGCCGGCCTCCTGGAGGACGCCGAACCGCGCGGCGTCGCCGTGGTGTGCGGGGCGGGCGTCAACTGCGCGGGCATGCTGCCCGACGGCCGCACGGCCCGCTTCCCCGCGATCGGCCGGCTCTCCGGCGACTGGGGCGGCGGGGGCGGCCTCGCGGAGGAGGCCATCTGGTTCGCCGCGCGCGCGGCGGACGGCCGCGGCGAGGAGACGGCCCTGATGCACTCGCTGCCCGCCCACTTCGGCCTCGACTCCATGTACGCCCTGATCGAGGCGCTGCACCTGGGCCGCATCCCGTCCACCCGCCGCCACGAACTCACCCCGGTCCTCTTCACCACGGCGGCGACCGGCGACCCGGTGGCCCGCTCCCTGGTCGACCGCATGGCCGACGAGGTGGTGGCGATGGCCACGGTGGCCCTGCGCCGCCTGGACCTCCTGGACTCGGAGGTCCCGGTCCTCCTGGGCGGCGGCGTCCTGGCCGCCCGCCACCCCCAACTCAACGACCGCGTCGGCATGTTGCTGGCGAACGAGGCACCGAGAGCGGTACCCCGGGTCGTGGCGGAACCCCCGGTACTGGGGGCGGCCCTCCTGGGCCTGGACGCGACAGGAGCACCCCCCGAGGTCCACGCCCGAGTAAGAAAGCACTACACATCAAGCGCCACCGGACGACAGTCAAGCCCCTGCGGCGATTGAGCAGCGGGGTCCGGGGCAGCGCCCCGCGACCGCACCCCCGCCCCAGCGCAACACCGAACGGGAACCGAACCCCCGCCCCCCACGTGTTCCCCAGCGGAGCGCTTCCGCACAAGATCCAGTGAATGCCCGTGCGGATGTCAGTCGCCCAAGCGATACTTGCGACCGACGTACGACCATGGGGGAGGGTCGAAGTGACATACCCGTCGAACGGGAGCGTGGCGCCGCCGGAGCGCCCCGCCGACCCGCCGTCGATGCCGGGCGTGCCACCACAGGCACAGCGGGGCGGGGCGCCGGGCGCGCCCGCGCCCCGGCGGCGTACCGCCTGGGCGGAGGGTGTGGACCGGCTGAAGGCGGGGGCCACGACCGAGCCGGGGCGGCTGCGCATCATCGGGGCCGTACTGGCCCTGCTCGTCGTGGCGTTCGGCGCGACGACGGCCTGGCAGATGACGGACCGGGCGGCGGCCGCGGACGACGTGCTGCACTCCAGCCAGCCGCTGAGCGCCGACGCCGCCGACATCTACCGCTCGCTCGCGGACGCCAACACGGCGGCGTCGAGCGGCTTCCTGGCGGGGGGCCAGGAACCGGTGGCGGCGCGCGAGCGGTACGAGAAGGACATCAGGACCGCGGCGGACAAGCTGGTGACCGCGGCGACCAGCACCGACCCCGGCACCCGTTCGGCGAAGACGATCGCGGAGCTGAACAAGCTGCTGCCGCAGTACAAGGGCCTCATCGAGCGGGCCCGGGCCAACAACCGGCAGGGCTACCCGCTGGGCGGCGCGTATCTGCGGTACGCGAACGAGAAGATGCAGACCGAGATGCTCCCGGCCGCCGAGGACCTCTACAAGACGGAGAACCAGCGGCTGCGGGACGACTACGACTCGGCGACGCCCTACCCGTGGATCGCGATCGCCTTCGGGGTGCTGGCACTCGCCGCCCTCGCGTGGACGCAGCGGCGCAACTACCGCCTCACGAACCGGGTGTTCAACCAGGGGCTGCTCGCCGCGACGGCGGCGTCGACGGTGGTGCTGCTGTGGCTCGTCGTCGGACACACCGTCGCCCGGAGCGGACTGAGTTCTTCCTACGATCATGGCGTACGGTCCCTGAACGTGTTGCACGACGCGAGCATCGCGTCCCTGAAGGCGCGGGGCAGCGAGAACCTGACACTGGTCAGCCGGGGCGCGGAGACGGTGTCCGTGAACGGGGAGACCAAGGACAAGTACGACGTCGACTTCCAGCAGGAGATGACCGCGCTCGCGGGGAAGCTGAAGGCGGCGTACGCACTCGCGGACGGCGAGGGCGACGACGACGGCCGCGCGCCCGTGACCAAGGCGAACGCCAGCATGAAGGCGTGGCTGGGCCGCCACCGGGAAGCGCGCGAGCAGGACGACGCGGGCAACTACCAGGGCGCACTCGACAAGATCATCGGTTCGAAGAAGGACAAGCCGACGGGTGAGTGCTTCGATCTGGTGGACAAGAATCTGGACACGGCCCTCGTGCACGAGCAGCGTCAGTTCAGTGACAACGCGAGCGGGGGGCGCAACGCGATGACCGGACTGCCCGTGGGCGCCGCCGTGTTGGCGGTGCTGGCCGCGAGCGGCGCGGTGGTCGGTATCGGGCGCAGGCTTTCGGAGTACCGGTGAGAGGGGGTGCGGCGATGGTTGAGCGAAGGAACGCGCGGAAGGTGACTCTGCGCGGCTGGGGCGGCGTGGCGGCCATGGCGGTCGCCTGCGCCCTGACGGCGGTGTTCGCGCTGCTGCTCCCGGTGACGCAGACGCGCCCTTCGGGCGACGACGGCAGCACGACGAGCTACGCCTCGGGCGGTGTCGCCGACGGCCGGCAGGTGCGGGCGTCGGACTGCGACCCCGATGTGCAGGGCAAGGAGCCCGAGCGGAGCCTGCGCCCGTCGAGCACCGAGAGCGGCAGCGCGGTGGCGGCCATCAAGGAGCGCGGCTATCTCTCGGTCGGCGTCGACCAGAACAGCTACCGCTGGGGCTACCGCGATCCGAACAGCACGGCGAAGAGCAGCGAGCTGGAGGGCTTCGACATCGATCTCGCGCACGAGATCGCGGGCGACATCCTCGGCGACCGCGACGCGGTCCGGTTCCGCGCCATCCCCACCAATGAGCGCATCCCGGCGATCAAGCGCGGCGACGTCGACATGGTGGTCCGCACGATGACCATAAGCTGCGACCGCCTCGAGGACGTCGCGTTCTCCACCGGGTACTTCCAGACCGGTCAGCAGGTGCTCGCCCCGAAGACCTCGCACATCAAGGGGTACGGGCCCTCGCTCGCGGGCAAGCGGATCTGTACGGCTGCGGGTTCGACGGCCGAGCAGTCGCTGAAGGACGGCAAGAAGAAGCCGGTCGACGAGGGCGGTCTGCCGCAGAGCGCCGACATCTCGACAACGGTGCCGAACCAGCTGGACTGCCTGGTGCGGCTGCAGCTCGGCGAGGTCGACGCGGTGGTCACCGACGGCGCGCTCGCGGCGAGCCAGGCGGCGCAGGACCCGACGGTGGAGCTCAAGGGCGAGCCGTACACCAAGGAGTTCTACGGCGTCGCCATGAAGAAGGGCGCGGACGACCTGGTCCGCCGGGTCAACCAGGTGCTGGTGGACTACCGCAAGTCGGACGGCTGGCAGAAGTCCTACGACCACTGGCTGAAGCCGGCGCTCGGCCCCTCCTCGGGACCGCCCGCACCGAAGTACAAGTGACACGCAGCGCGGCAGGGACACGACGGAAGCGAGAGGTGATCGATGGGCGTCGCGGGACCCGCTGGTCCAGTACTGGACCGGGACGAGGTGGACCGTGCCCTGGCCCGGCTCGGCGCGGAGCACGAAGCGATCGAGACGTCCTTGCTCGCCCTCCAGGACCACGCGGGGCGCAGACTCCTGGAGGGCGCCCGGCTGACCGGGACGACGCAGGAGCGCTGGGCCTCGGCCGAGCAGGAGATCACGCTGCTGTGGGCGTACTTCGACGCGTACGCGGACGCGCTGCGCACGGCGCGGGAGATCCGCTCGCGGCGCAGGATGCCCAGCCGCGGCGATCTGGTGGAGCTGACGGAGCTGCTGCGCGGCGAGTCCGTCACGATCGCGCCGGGGCCGGCGATGGAGGGCGCGGGCGGCGCCTCGCCGTCGATCACCGGACCCGCGAAGCTGTCCGAGCAGTTCACGCTGGTGGCGCTGGTCGACCGGATGAACACGCTGTACGCGTCGTCGCTCGACATGGTGGTGGCCGCCGACGCGGTGTGGTCGGCGCTGCCCGCCCGGATAGACCTGCTCGCCGCCGAGCTGGCCCGCACCCGGCAGCTCGCGCACTCCGTGGGGGTGCGCCCCGGTGAGCACCCGGCGGGCGACGACCTGGAGCGGATCACCGCGACGCTGACCCGGCTGCGCGAGGAAGTGGTGTCGGACCCGCTCGCGTACTGGCAGCACGCGGCGGGGAGTTCGGCGCCCGGCGGCGGCCGCCCCGACACCACCGCGTACGACCGTGAGGCGCGCGCCCTGGAGGACGTACGCCGGGAGATCGAGGCCGTGCTGACCGTGCGGCAGGACGCGGAGGTGCGGCTCGGCCGGCTGCGGGACGTGCTGTCGCGCGCGGACCGCACGCTCGCCGAGGCGCGCTCGGCGCGCGGCGAGGTGCTCGCGAAGATCGCGGGTTCGGACGTGCCCGCGGTGTCGGGTCCGCCGACGGTGCTGCAGGAGCAGCTGGCGACGGCGGCCGAGTACCGCAGGCACGGCCAGTGGAACCGGCTCTCGCCGCTCCTGGAGTCGCTGGAGACGAAGGCGGAGGACGAACTGCTGCGGGCCCGCGAGTCGTTGACGGCGGTGACGGCCCCGCTGGCGGTCCGCGCGGAGCTGCGCGGCAGGCTGGACGCGTACAAGGCGAAGGTGGCGCGGCTCGGTTTCGCGGAGGATCCGTTCCTGGTGGAGCGGTACGACGCGGCGCGGCGCATGCTGTGGAGTGCGCCCTGCAATCTGCGGGCCGCGGAGGCGGCAGTGCTGAGGTATCAGAGAGCGGCGGCGGACGCGCTGGCCGCACCCGCCGACAGAACGACCAGGGGGGAGTCGTGAGCGTGGCGGACCAGAAGTGCACCAGAGCGGGTTGCACGGGCTCGTACGAGGACATGGGCGGGGAGCTTTACTGCGACACGTGCGGCCTGAAGCCGCAGCCGGCCGGCCGCGCCTACGGAGGCAGCGCCCCCACCCACCGGCCCGTCCCCCGCCCGCAGGCACCGCAGGCCGCTCCCCCGTCCGCGCCCGCCGCGGCGTCCTCCTGCCAGCGGCCCGGCTGCGGCGGTTCGTACGAGGACATGGGCGGCGGAGAGCTGTACTGCGACATGTGCGGGCTCGCCCCCGTCGTGTCGCCGAGCGGCATGGTGGCGTCGCCGCCGACCGGCATCGCGGGCCAGCGGAACGGGCAGCGCGGTTCGCAGAGTTCCCGCTCCAGCTCGCGGGCCTCGGCCCGGTCCTCCTCGCGTTCCTCGCAGTCGCGCCGGTCGGTGTCGGGGCGGCTCTCCCGTTCCCTTTCGGGGAGTTCGACGTCGCGTTCGGTGTCGGTGCGCAGCTCCGGGGCGGGCGGTAGCGGTTCGGGGCGGGCGCGGCTCGGCGTCGGCCTCGTCGATGTGCCGGACGTGCCGCGTCCCGACCCGCGCGCGATGGTGCAGGAGCACCCGGAGGTGCCGGAGCGCAAGCGGTTCTGCTCGCGGTCGGACTGCGGCGCCCCGGTGGGCCGTTCGCGCGGCGACCGGCCGGGCCGCACGGAGGGCTTCTGCACCAAGTGCGGCCACCCGTACTCGTTCGTCCCGAAGCTGGCGACGGGCGACGTCGTGCACGGTCAGTACGAGGTGGTGGGCTGTCTGGCGCACGGCGGGCTCGGCTGGGTGTATCTCGCCGTGGACCGCGCCGTGTCCGACCGCTGGGTGGTCCTCAAGGGCCTGCTCGACACGGGCGACCAGGACGCGATGGCCGCCGCGATCTCGGAGCGCCGCTTCCTTGCGGAGATCGAGCACTCCAACATCGTCCGCATCTACAACTTCGTCGAGCATCTCGACCAGCGCACCGGCTCCCTGGACGGCTACATCGTCATGGAGTACGTGGGCGGCAAGTCCCTCAAGGAGATCGCCAACGAGCGGCGCACTCCTGAGGGCAGGCGGGATCCGCTGCCGGTGGAGCAGGCGTGCGCGTACGGCATCGAGGCACTTGAGGCGCTCGGCCATCTGCACAGCCGCAATCTCCTCTACTGCGACTTCAAGGTCGACAACGCGATCCAGACCGAGGACCAGCTCAAGCTCATCGACATGGGCGCGGTCCGCAGGATGGACGACGGCGAGAGCGCGATCTACGGGACGGTCGGCTTCCAGGCGCCCGAGGTCGCGGAGCTCGGCCCGTCGGTGGCCTCGGACCTGTACACCGTGGCCCGTACGCTCGCCCTGCTGACCTTCGACTTCCAGGGGTACACGAGCGTGTTCGTGGACTCCCTGCCCGACCCCGACAACATCGAGGTGTTCCGCACCTACGAGTCGTTCTACCGGCTCCTCGTGCGCGCCACCGACCCGGACCCGGCCCGCCGCTTCGCCTCGGCGCAGGAGATGGCCGAGCAGTTGACGGGTGTCCTGCGCGAGGTCGTCGCGCTGCAGACGAACCGGCCGAGGCCGGCCCTGTCGACGCTGTTCGGGCCCGAGGTGAAGGTCACGGACACGGAGCTGTTCGCCCTGCTGGAGGGCGAGGTGTCGCCGCTCGGCGCGCGGCAGATCCCGGTCCGCGTCCGCAACGGCCGGGGCTCACGGAAGGCGGTGGCCGCGCTGCCCCCGCCGCCGCCCGTCGCGCCCGCGCTGCCGCCGTCCTCGCACGAGCTCGTCAAACCGCTGCAGGGGCAGGGCACCGCGCTCGCGCTGCCGGTGCCGCGCGTCGATCCGGGGGATCCGAACGCCGGGTTCCTCGCGGGCCTCATGACGTCGGCGCCCGGCGAGCTGATCGCCGCGCTGCACGCGGCGCCCGCCGACTCCCTCGAACTGCGCCTGCGGGAGCTGCGGGCCCGCCTGGAGATGGGCGAACTGGACTCGGCCGCGCGCGGGTTGGCAGCTCTGGAGGCCGACCATCCCGACGACTGGCGGGTGGTCTGGTACCGGGGCGTCGCGGCGCTCGCGACCGGTGACCACACGAACGCGGCACTGTCCTTCGACGCCATATACGACGCGTTCCCCGGCGAGCCCGCGCCGAAGCTGGCGCTCGGCGTGTGCGCGGAGGTGCTCGGCCAGCTCGACAACGCGGCGGAGTACTACCGCCTGGTGTGGGCGACCGACCCGAGCTATGTCAGCGCGGCGTTCGGCCTCGCGCGCGTGCAGCTCGCCTCCGGCGACCGGGGCGGCGCGGTGCACACCCTGGAGTCGGTGCCCGAGTCGTCGATCCACTACACGGCGGCGCGGGTCGCCTCGGTGCGGGCACGGCTGCGCGGCCGGACGGCTCAGGGGGCGAACGGGGACCCGCTGCTGCACGACCTGACGGCCGCCGCGGGGCAGGTCGAGGCACTGGACTCGTTCGGCCTCGACGCGGTGCGCCGCGAGCAGTTGTCCACCGAGGTGCTCGGCACGGCCCTGGACTGGGTACTCTCCGGTAGGCAGGGTTCCGGTCCCGCTCAGGACCCCGTGCGTACGGTGGTGCTCGGCAGCGATCTGGACGAGCGCGGCCTCCGCCTCGGTCTCGAACGTTCCTACCGGACCCTGGCAAGGCTCGCTCAGCGCGGCGAGGAGAGGATCGAACTGGTGGAGCGGGCGAACCGCTACCGCCCCCGGACGTGGGTGTGAGGATGTCGCAGACGCAGAAGGCGGCCGCTATGTCGGTGTGTCCCAGTTGCGAGGAGCCTCTGGAGGAGGCCGATCGCTTCTGCGGGGCATGCGGGTACGACCTTTCCTCGGCGCCCCGGCCAGGCACGCCGGACGCCGGGCGGGACGGCGCCGAAGAGACCGCTTCCGTCGACTGGCCCGCGGCCCCCGATCTGGACGGTTCGGACCAGCCGGCCCCGGTGCACCTGCCGACGGACCTGCAGGGCACGGACTCCGGCGGCTCCGAACTGCCCGCCGCCGTACGCTTCGACGGGCCGCCGGCCGACGCGGAGGGCGATACGTTCCGGCTCGCCGCGCCCGACCCGCGCACCGCGACGCCCGAGCAGCTGGAGGCGGCGACGCCGGCGGCAGGCACCAAGCTGTGCGTGGCGTGCCGCTCCGGGCACGTCGACCCGGACGGCTACTGCGAGAACTGCGGGCACGCGCAGCCGCGCGAACGCGACCACATGGAGCAGGAGTTGGGCGCGGTCGCCGCCGTCAGCGACCGGGGCCTGCGCCACCACAGGAACGAGGACTCCTTCGTGATCTCCTCGGCGGCGCTGCCCGACGGCTCCGCGGCCGTCGTCGCCGTGGTCTGCGACGGGGTGTCCTCGGCGACCCGGCCCGACGATGCCTCGCTCGCCGCGTCCCGCGCCGCCACCGAGGCGCTGCACGAGGCGCTGCCGCGCGGCACGCACCCGCAGCAGGCCATGCACGAGTCGATCGTCGCGGCGGCCGAGTCGGTCAACGCGCTCGCGGACGAGCCCGAGACGGCCCGCGAGCACAAGCCGAACCAGAACGCGCCGGCGTGCACCTTCGTGGCCTCGATCGTCACCAAGGAGCTGCTCGTCGTCGGCTGGATCGGCGACTCGCGCGCCTACTGGGTGCCCGACGACCGCGAGGCGCCCGCGGCCCGGCTCACCGAGGACGACTCGTGGGCCGCGCAGATGGTCGCGGCGGGCCTGATGAGCGAGGCGGAGGCGTACGCGGACGAGCGGGCGCACGCGATCACGGGCTGGCTCGGCGCGGACGCGTACGAACTGGAGCCGCACACCGCGTCGTTCAAGCCGGACCGCCCCGGAGTGGTCGTGGTCTGCACGGACGGGCTGTGGAACTACGCGGAGTCCGCCGACGAGATGGCCCGCGCGCTGCCCGCGGACGCGGCCGAGCGCCCGCTGCACGCCGCGCAGGTGCTCGTCGGCCACGCCCTCGACGGCGGGGGCCACGACAACGTAACAGTGGCGGTGCTGCCGTTCCCGGTGCCGCAGACGGGGGCAGGATCGGCGTAGCGCGGGAAAGCCGCACAAATGGTCTTGTTCAGGGGGGACATGACGCCATGGCCAATTTCTCGAAATCGCACGTTCCACAGTTCAGCGTCGAGGTCTACCAGAACGAATATCTGCCGGAGGGCGGCCGCGAGGTCAACGCGATCGTCACGGTGACCTCGACCGGGGGAGGCACCGTGGGGGGCGCGGTGAGCGCTCCCCATCTCTACAGCGTCGCGGGCGGGGGCACGGACGCCGCGGTCGCGCTGATGGTCGACTGCTCGGGCTCGATGGACTATCCGCCCACCAAGATGCGGGGCGCGCGCGAGGCCTCGGCCGCCGCGATCGACGCGCTGCGCGACGGGGTGCGCTTCGCGGTGATCGGGGGCACCCATGTGGCCAAGGAGATCTATCCGGGCGGGGGCCGGCTCTCCGTCGCGGACCCGGCGACCCGCGGTCAGGCCAAGCAGGCGCTGCGCAAGCTCTCGGCGGGCGGCGGCACCGCGATCGGCACCTGGCTGCGCCTCGCCGACCGCCTGCTGAACTCGGCGGACGTCGCCATCAAGCACGGCATCCTGCTCACCGACGGCCGCAACGAGCACGAGTCGCCGGAGGATCTGCGGGCGACGCTCGACGCGTGCGCGGGCCGCTTCACCTGTGACGCCCGTGGCGTCGGTACGGACTGGGAGGTGAAGGAGGTCACAGGAGTCGCCTCCGCCCTCCTCGGCACCGCGGACATCGTTGCCGATCCGGCGCATCTCGCGGAGGACTTCACGCAGATGATGGAGACGGCGATGGGCAAGGAGGTCGCGGACGTGAGCCTGCGGCTGTGGACGCCGCTCGACTCCGAGATCAAGTTCGTGAAGCAAGTCGCGCCCACGGTCGAGGAGTTGACGGATCGCCGCACGGAGGCGGGTCCGCGGGCGGGCGACTATCCGACCGGCTCCTGGGGCGACGAGTCCCGCGACTACCACGTGTGCGTGCGCGTCCCGGACGCCGAGCTCGGCCAGGAGATGCTCGCCGCCCGCGTCTCCCTGGTGATCCCGCAGCCGGACGGCTCGGCGCAGGCTGTGGCGCCGGGGGCACAGGGTCTCGTCCGTGCGGTGTGGACGGACGACATGGCAGCCTCTACGTCGATCAACCCGCAGGTTGCCCACTACACGGGCCAGGCCGAACTGGCACAAGTCATTCAGCAGGGTCTTGACGCCCGCAAATCGGGTGATGTGGATGGGGCGACCGCGAAGCTGGGCCGCGCGGTGCAGCTGGCGGCGCTTTCCGGGAACGCCGATACGGCCAAGCTGCTTTCGAAGGTGGTGGACGTGGTGGACGCCGCGGAAGGTACTGTTCGATTGAAGACGAAGGTCGCGGAGGCCGACGAGATGACTCTCGAAACCCGGTCGACCAAGACGGTTCGCGTCAAGAAATAACCACCCACGCACTACCGCAAGCCCGGCTTGCACTTGAAGGAGAGGGGGAAGCGCCGACATGCCGACCTGCCCGAACGGACACCAGTCGGGTTCCGACGACTGGTGCGAGGTCTGCGGTCACCGCATGGCCGGTGCCGTGCCCCCGCCCCCTCCGCCGCCCCCGGCCGCCGGCTACGGCTATCCCCCGCAGCCGGCCGCGCCGCAGGCGCCCCAGGGTGGGGCCGGGACGCCCGAGCTGTGCCCGCAGTGCCGTACGCCGCGTGAGGGCGGCGCCCCGTTCTGCGAGGAGTGCCGCTGGAACTTCCTCACGAACACGGCGACGTCGTACACCCCCGCGGCTCCGAACCCGCCGCTGCCCACGTCGGGCGGCCAGGGCGGCCCCGGTGCGCCCGGCTTCCCCCAGCAGCCCCAGCAGCCCCAGGACCCTCAGGGCCCGAACCCGGCGCTGCGCTTCCAGCAGCAGCCGCCCGGACCCGACTCGTACGAGTACCAGGGCTCGCGGCCCTCGCAGATGAACCGGCCCGCGGAGCCGATCCCGCCGTCGCCGTTCGGGACCGAGCCGTCGGGTCAGGCCCCGCCGCCGCCGCCGTCCTTCGACGAGACGGGCGGCGGCGCCCCGCAGGGCTTCCAGCAGCAGGCTCCGGCCCCGGCCCCGCCCGCGCAGCCGGGCCCACCGCCCGGCTTCCCGCAGCACCAGGACCCGCAGGGCCCGCCGCCGCCCGGACCGGCGCAGCCCGTGCAGCCGGGGCCCATGCAGCCCCCGCCGCCCGGTTTCCCCCAGCACCAGGACCCGCAGGGCCCGCCCCAGCCGCACAACCCGTCGTTCGGCGGCCCTGGTGGCCCCGGCGGCCCGGGTGGTCCCGGTGGCACGAACGGGGACGACTGGATGCTGCCGCCTCCGTCGGACCCGTCGGCCGGTCCTTCCACGACCCCGCCGCCGTACCAGCAGCACCCTCCGCAGCAGCCGCAGGGGCCGGTGACGTGGTCGGCGACGATCGGCCCGGACCGCGACTACTTCATGGCGATGATGCAGCGCAGCGGCCCCGAGGCCTCGGGGCTCAACCTGCCCGCGTACTCGCCGGAGCAGCAGCGTCAGCTCACCGGGAACCAGCTGTCGATCGGCCGGCGCCGGCACTCCACCGGGGAGTCGCCCGACATCGACCTGTCGGTGCCGCCGGAGGACCCGGGCGTCTCGCACCAGCACGCGGTGCTCGTGCAGCAGCCGGACGGCACGTGGGCCGTCGTCGACCAGAACTCGACGAACGGCACGACGGTCAACGGCGGTGACGAACCGATCCAGCCGTTCGTCCCGGTGCCGCTGCAGGACGGTGACCGGGTGCACGTCGGAGCGTGGACGACGATCACGATCCGGCGCGGCTGAGCACACGGAGCAGCAGGAAGTTGCCGGGCGCCCTACGGGGTGTCCGGCAACTGCCATGTGTGGGGTCCGTCCGGATCGTCCAGCCAGGCCCACTGGCGCTCGCCGCGCACGGTCACCCCGAACCGTTCGCGCTCGGGCCGCCCCTCGCGCTCCCACAGCGAGAGCACCTCGCGCGCGTCCAGGCGCCCCGACGTCAGCGTCAGCAGGAACCGGAACGACTCCTCCCGCAGCACCGGGTGGGGCAGGCCCCCGATCCACGCCTCAGGCGCCGGGCCCGCGCCGCCGCGCAACGCCATGAAGTACGCGGGCGTGTGCAGGAAGCGCCCTTGCGCGTACTCCGCGTCGCGCACGTCGAGGGCCACGATCCCGGTCGACAGCGGCGCGAGGATCCGGCCCCCGGCCGCGCACTGGCCGAGCCACGCCCGCGGCACCGAGGGCAGCGCGCACGTCGCCATGATCCGGTCGTACGGTGCCCGCCGCGGGCAGCCGCGCGCCCCGTCGCCCGTGACGAGGGTCGGGTGACAGCCGGCCGCGGCGAGGTGGCTGCGGGCGGATTCGGTGATCTCGGGATCGAGGTCGACGGATGTGACGTTCTCGGCACCGACCCGGTACGCAAGCAGCGCCGCGTTGTACCCGGTGCCCGCGCCGATCTCCAGGACTCGCTCCCCGCCCCGCACCCGCAGCCCCACGAGCATCCGCGCCATCAGGGACGGCTGGCTGCTGGAGGAGACCAGCTCGCCGTCGCGCAGCCGGGTGGCCAGCGGCTCGTCGGCGTAGGCGCCGCGCAGCCACCGCTCGCGCCGCTCCGGGTCGGGGTGCTCGCCCCACAGCCGCTCGTATCCGCCGGGCACGCCGACGAAGTAGTACGGCACGAACAGGTGGCGCGGCACCGCGGCGAACGCCTCCCGCCACACCGGATCCGCGTCCCAGGCCCCACTGTGATCGATCTCGCGCACGAGCCCGGCCCGCGCCCGTACGGCGAGCTGCTCAAGATCTCCGGTGTGCTCTGCGCCCATATGTCCACTGTCCTGCGGCAACCGGAAAACGGCGACCCCCGCTCCGGAGCCGGAGGGGTCCTAGGACCGGGGCCCTGGGCCGGTGCGTCTGAGAGCATGGAGGGGTGACTGAGATCCCGCGCGACACGCTTCAGGAGCAGACGTTCTACGAGCAGGTGGGTGGCGAGGAGACGTTCCGCCGCCTCGTGCACCGCTTCTACGAGGGCGTCGCACAGGACGAGCTGCTGCGCCCCATGTACCCGGAGGAGGACCTGGGCCCGGCCGAGGAGCGCCTCGCGCTGTTCCTCATGCAGTACTGGGGCGGCCCCCGCACGTACAGCGACAACCGCGGCCACCCGCGCCTGCGGATGCGGCACGCCCCGTTCCAGGTGGACCGTGCCGCGCACGACGCGTGGCTGAAGCACATGCGGGTGGCGGTGGAGGAACTGAGCCTCTCCGAGGAGCACGAGCGGACGCTGTGGAACTACCTGACGTACGCGGCTGCCTCGATGGTGAACACGGCGGGCTGACGCATCCGGTCAAGCCCCTTTTCCAGCCCCTGCGGCGATTGAGCAGCGGGGTCCGGGGCGGAGCCCCGAGGCCGCACCCCGTCTGGGCGCACGCTCGGACGGGACTCAGGCGGGACTGACGGAAAGCCCACCCAACCCGGCGGACGCCCTCCGCACCGCCACGGACCCGTACGCGGTGCGCAGCCTCACCCACGCCCCGGCCGCCAGCAGGTCGACCTCGGACCCGCGCAGGAACCCGAGGGAGGCCGCGGCATGCACGATCCGCACCGGAGCCCCGCTCGTGCCGATCTCCCGCGACCAGACCTCGCCACCGATCCGGTCGAGTTCACCGCGGGTGCGCGCCTCGGGCGCCAACTGCTCGACACGCGCCCGGAATTCGGCCACGGCCGCCTTCACGAGCCCACGCAGCGCGTCGGCGTCCGGGAACCCGGCCACCCGCTCCCAGCCGCCGAGCGGCGGCAGCACCCCGGCCCAGGGCGGACCGGTGACGGCGGCGGGGACGGTGACGGTGGTGTCCGTCTCGCCCTCGTCACGGATGGAGTCCAGCAACTCCCCCGCGGACACGGTCACGTCGAGGGAGTCCTCGATCCCGTGCTCGTACGGCTTGAGCAGCCGTGCCGTACGCACGGCGAGCACCTCGAACGAAGGCGGCCGGCCGAACACCGCGAGCGCCTGGCCACCGGCCTGCGCGCGCAGCCGTACGGCGGCCGCCTTGTCGTAGTGCAGCAGCCGGCCGAGGAAGGCGGCGAGGTCCGCCGCCTCCCCCGAGTCGGCCAGGAACAGCACGGGCGCGCTCATGCGACGAGCGCCTCCGCACGGTCCGCGTCGTCGTCCCGGTACTCGTCGAGGAACTCCCGCTCCTCGGCGGTGATCCGGCGCGGCCGCTGCGCCTCGAAGTCGAACGGCACGACGACCGTGGAGGCGCGCACGTACACCACGTCCTCGTCCTTGACCTCGTACGACAACGTGAACGAGGCGGCCTTTATCTCACTCACCCACAGCTCGATGTCCACCGGACGGTGCCGGTGGACCAACTGCCGCTTGTAGTCGATCTCATGGCGCGCCACGACGGACCCCTGCTGGAAGTCCTTGTCGGGCCGGAACAGGAAGTCGATACGGGCTTCCTCCAAGTACCGGAGGAACACGACATTGTTGACGTGTCCGTACGCGTCCATGTCGGCCCAACGCAGGGGGCAGGCGTATACGTGGCGAGCCATCAGCCGCGGGTCAGCTTCTTGTAGGTGGCGCGGTGCGGACGGGCGGCGTCCGCGCCGAGCCGCTCGATCTTGTTCTTCTCGTAGGACTCGAAGTTGCCCTCGAACCAGAACCACTTGGACTCACCCTCGTACGCGAGGATGTGCGTGGCGACCCGGTCCAGGAACCACCGGTCGTGGGACACGACCACAGCGCAGCCCGGGAACTCGAGAAGCGCGTTCTCAAGGCTGCTGAGGGTCTCGACGTCCAGGTCGTTGGTCGGTTCGTCGAGGAGCAGCAGGTTGCCGCCCTGCTTGAGGGTGAGCGCGAGGTTCAGGCGGTTGCGCTCACCACCGGAGAGCACACCGGCCGGCTTCTGCTGGTCGGGACCCTTGAACCCGAACGCCGACACGTACGCACGCGACGGCATCTCGACCTGGCCGACGTTGATGTAGTCGAGCTCGTCGGAGACCACGGCCCAAAGGGTCTTCTTCGGGTCGATGTTGGAGCGGTTCTGGTCGACGTACGAGATCTTGACGGTGTCGCCGACCTTGATGGCGCCGGAGTCCGGCTCCTCGAAGCCCTGAAGCATCTTGAACAGGGTGGTCTTACCGGCACCGTTGGGACCGATGACACCGACGATGCCGTTGCGCGGCAGCGTGAAGGAGAGGTCGTCGATGAGGACCTTGTCCCCGAACGCCTTGCTGAGGTGCTCGACCTCGACGACGATGTTGCCCAGGCGCGGGCCCGGCGGGATCTGGATCTCCTCGAAGTCCAGCTTCCGCATCTTGTCGGCCTCGGCGGCCATCTCCTCGTAGCGGGCCAGACGCGACTTCGACTTGGTCTGACGGCCCTTGGCGTTGGACCGCACCCACTCGAGCTCTTCCTTGAGCCGCTTCTGCCGCTTCTCGTCCTTCTTGCCCTCGACCTTGAGGCGCTCGGACTTCTTCTGCAGGTAGGTCGAGTAGTTGCCCTCGTAGGGGATGGCCCGCCCGCGGTCGAGCTCGAGAATCCACTCGGCGACGTTGTCCAGGAAGTACCGGTCGTGAGTGATCGCGACAACGGTGCCCTTGTACTGGGCCAGGTGCTGCTCCAGCCAGTTCACGGACTCGGCGTCGAGGTGGTTGGTGGGCTCGTCGAGGAGCAGCAGGTCGGGCGCCTCGATCAGCAGCTTGCAGAGCGCGACGCGACGCTTCTCACCACCGGAGAGGTTCGTGACGGCCCAGTCGCCGGGCGGGCAGCCCAGGGCGTCCATGGCCTGCTCCAGCTGACCGTCGAGGTCCCACGCGTCGGCGTGGTCGAGGTCCTCCTGAAGCTTGCCCATCTCCTCCATGAGCTCGTCCGAGTAATCGGTGGCCATGAGCTCGGCGACCTCATTGAAGCGCTTGAGCTTGCCCATGATCTCGGCGGCGCCGTCCTGCACGTTCTCCAGAACGGTCTTGGACTCGTCGAGCTTCGGCTCCTGCATGAGGATGCCGACGCTGTAACCGGGCGAAAGGAAGGCGTCACCGTTCGACGGCTGCTCAAGGCCCGCCATGATCTTCAGGACGGTCGACTTACCGGCACCGTTCGGGCCGACAACGCCGATCTTCGCCCCCGGGTACATGCTCAGGGTGACGTCGTCGAGGATCACCTTGTCGCCGTGCGCCTTGCGCGCCTTGCGCATGGTGTAGATGAACTCAGCCAAGAGAAACCGTCCGGCAGTCGAAGTGTGTATCGCAGTAAGGGGCCCGCGTGCTGCGGCTCCACCGCGTGAGGGCAGATACACCCCATCTTGCCGTACAGCCACCGCTCGGCGGAAACCCGTATCGACGGAGGGCCCTGAACTGCGCTTTCGATACGCCCTGCCGTAGCGGCTACGTCACTGTCGGTGGCGCCCCGTCCGGGACCGCGGGCCGCCCGTCGGGCAGACGGATGTGTCGTCGTCGTACGCGATGGGCGCAGGTCTTGTGGGGGTCGTGCAGGGAAGGGGTGGGGGTGAGTGCCGCCCGGTTACCCTCGCCGCGTGCCGATTCCGAGCGAGTTGCCCACGGAAGCGAACCAGAACCAGCAACTTCGTTTCGCTCTTCTCGGTCCGCCCCAGGCGTGGCGGGGCGAAGCCGCTGTGGAGCTCGGGCCGGTTCGTGAGCAGGCGCTCCTGATCTCCCTGCTGCTGCGGCCGGGGCGGACGGTCAGTCGGCAGCAGCTGCTCGACGGGGTGTGGGGGACGGAGCCGCCCGGCACCGGTAACAGGGTGATCCCCGTCTACGTGCATCGGTTACGGCGTCGGCTGGATGCCCCCGGCGACGGCTCGACGGATTCCGTGGCTTCTGTGATCGAGACCGTTCGCGGTGGGTACCGCTTCGTTCCGGGACGTGCGTCCGTGGATGTCGCACGGTGGGAGGAGGCCGTCGCCGAGGGGCACGCGGCGAAGAACGCCGGGGACCGGGCGGCCGCGGTGGACGTATGGTCCCGCGCGCTGGAACTGTTCCGCGGTGAGCCCCTGGCCGGGATCCCCGGACCGTTCGCGGAAGGGGAACGGCTGCGGCTCGTGGAGCAGCGGCTCCTGGCCGTGCAGGACAAGGTGGACTGCCAACTCTGCGCCGGGCAGCACTCGGAGGCCATCGGCGAGCTGTTCTCCCTGACCACCGCCCACCCCTACAACGAGGCGCTGGCCACCCTGCTCATGCGCGCCCTGCACGCCGCCAACCGGCAGGCCGACGCGCTCGACGTCTACGCGACCGTGCGCCGCCGTCTCGTGGACGAGCAGGGCGTGGAGCCCGGCGCCGAACTGCGCCGGACGCACGCGGCGGTTCTGCGGGGCGACGATCCGTACCCGCCGCCGTCGCCATCGCCGTCACCGTCACCGTCGCCATCGCCGTCGCCGTCGCCGTCGCCCGACGGGACCGTCCCCTCCGCTTCAGTACCCGCGCCGGCGCCGGCACCAGCCCCGGTACAGGAAGCACGGCCGGACCGCTCACCCCGCCCGCATCCGGCCCGGCACGAACTGCCCGTCGACATCAGCAACTTCACCGGCCGAGAGCGACAGCACCAGCTCCTCGTCGCCCCCGCCGACGACCAGGAGGTCACCGTCCGGGCCGTCGACGGCATGGCGGGCGTGGGCAAGACCGCGCTGGTGGTGCGCGCCGCGCGCGCCCTGCGCGGCCGGTATCCGGACGGCTGCCTGTTCGTGGAGTTGCACGGGCACCGCGAGGGGCGCGAGGCCGTGGGGCGGCAGCGCGTCCTGCGCCGATTACTCCGCGCGGTGGGCGCCGGCGAGGGGCAGGACTCCGAGGACCTGGACGAGCTGGCCGCGTCGTGGCGCGCGGCCACCGCCTCCCTCCGGCTGCTCCTCGTACTCGACGACGCCGCCCGCGCCGAACAGGTGCGCCCCCTGCTGCCCGCCGGTCGCGGCACCCTGGTGATGGTCACGAGCCGTCGGCGCCTGACCGGCCTCGACGTGGACCGCCGGGTCTCCCTGTCCCCGCTCGGCATCGACGACGCGACGGAGCTGCTGACCCGGATCGTCGGCGGCGAGGAAGAGGACCCCGAGGCCGACGCCGGGGCCGACGCCGGGGCCGACGCCGGGGCCGGTCACCAACGCGCCGCCGTACGCGAACTCGCCGCGCTCTGCGGACGGCTCCCCCTCGCCCTGCGCATCGTGGGCGCCCGCATACAGGACCGCCCGCCCTGGGCGGTGGAAGCCCTCGCGGCCCGGCTGACCGACGACGAGCGCCGCCTCGACGAACTCGCGGTGGAGGACCGCAGCGTGGAGGCCGCGTTCGGGATCTCCTACGCCCAGCTCCCGTCCGCCGAGCAGCACGCCTTCCGTGTCCTGGGCCTCTCCCCCACCGTGCGCCTCGACCGGCTGACGCTCGCCGCGCTGCTCGACCTGCCGCCCGCCGACGCCGAGCGCGCCCTGGAGAACCTCGCCGACGCGAGCCTGCTGCAACGGGTGACCGCCGACCGCTACCGCCTGCACGACCTGGTCGCGGTGTACGCCCGCCGCGTCGCCGCCGCGTCCCCCGACGAAGCCTCGGCGGCACGCGAGAGGGTCTTCCGGCTGTACGTCGCCGCCGCCCGCTGCGCCAGCGACTGGGGTACGTCGTCCACCCCGACGGGACCGCAGGGCATCGGCCCCTTCACCGACTGGGAGGAGGCGACGGCCTGGCTGGACGAGGCGGGCGGCGAACTGGTCGACGTCGTCGGTCAGGCAGTGGCCGTCGGCCGGGTGGACGAGGCGTGCTGGATCGCCGAGGGCCTGGTCGACTACCTCACCAGACAGGGCCGGTTCCACGAGTGCCGCACCGCGCTGGACATGCTGCTCCCCCTGCTCGACCGGGCCACCGACCGCCGCATGGACTCCGCACTCCGCACGGGACTCGGCATTCTGTACGGGGTCCAGGGCCGCTACGAGCAGGCCCGCGACTGGTTCGGCCAGGCCCTGGACATCAGCCGCCGGGCCCACGACCGCCACGAACAGGCCAGGGCCTCGGCCGGCCTCGGGACCTTCGCCAATCTGGAGGGGCGGGTCGCCGAGTCCATGACCCACTTCGGCGAAGTGCTGCGGCTCGCAGGTGAGTTGACGCACGACGAGTGGCTGACGGGTTCGATCATGACCCGCGCCGGGGACATGCACCACCAGCTCGGCGAGCACGACAAGGCGTACGACCGCTATCTGAAGGCGATCGCGCTGGCCGAGAAGGCGGGCAGCCCCCGGCTCCTCGGCAAGACCCTGCTCCGCCTCGGCGGCCTCCAACTCGATCTCGGGCGGCCCACCGAGGCCGTCGGCACCCTCGGCAAGGCGGAGAGCCTGGCCAGACGTCTCGGCGACGTCCCCCTGTACGCCGCCGCCCTCGACCGGCTGTCCACGGCCGAGGCCGAGCTGGGCAACCTGGAGGCCGCCGCCGATCTCCGGCGCCGTGCGCGCACCGTCCTGGACGGGACGACCGGCACCGCCCCGGAGCTCGCGATACGGCACCGGCTGCTCTGGCACGACGCCGTGGCCGAGGATCTGTCCGGGTCCCGCGACTTCTTCGAACGCGGCACCGCCCTCCCCGACACCGAAGCCAACCGGGCGCGCATCTCCCGCGTGCTGGACGACCTCGGCGACGGGCGCGAGGCCCCGGAGGACGGGGCCTAGGGCCCCGTGTCCGGCGCCCCGTGTCCGGCCCCTGTTGCACCCCCGTGTCATCAGGGACCGGCACCGCGTGACCCTCGATGCGACCTACACGGGGTCACCGTTCTGGTTCAGCCACTCGACTCCGTTCCCACCGGTGCGGGTGAGGTTCTTGGGGATGGCGACCGCCGGATACAGCGGATGGATGTCGAAGTAATGGGGCGCGTTGGTGATCGACCGCAGGTCGCAGACCGGGTCGCCGACGATGCAGAACCGCTTGACCGGGATGCCCTCGAAGTTCGCCGGGCCCGCGCCGGGCGCGGAGGCCACGCCGGGGATGCCGAGCCCCTTCGGGACACTGGCCCCGAAACCGGTGTCGGGCTGCATCGGGTCGGCGTAGAGCATGCCGTCGACCTGCGAGCGCGGAATACCGGTGTCGCCCTTCGCGATCTTCTGGAGCACCACGTCCGCCGCCTGCGCCCCCTGGGAGTAGCCGGTGATCGTGAGCTGGGCGTCGGGGTGCGCGTTGTGCGTGTCCTGCGCCGCCTTCAGCCCCCGCTCGATGCCGAGCTGCACGCTGGCGTCGTAGGTCGGCGAGGTGAGGGCCTCGGGGTTGACCTTCCCCGAAGGCTCGACGAGTCCGCCGGACGGGCCGATGAGCGGGCCCGCGGACGCCGGGTAGCACACCTTGATCGCGGAGGCGCCGAGGCCGAACGCGTCGTTCGCGGCGTCGTACGACGAATTGGTGTTGGGGCAGCCGTCCTTGTTCGTCGTGGGACCGGTGCCGCCGATCTCGATGTAGTAGTGCTCCGCGCCGTCCGCGTGCGCCGCCGGCGCGAACGCGACCGCGCTGCCTGCGGTCAGCACCGCCGCCACGGCAGCGGCTCGAACAGTCCCCGCCAGCCTGCTCTTCTTCGACATGTGCTTCGACATGTGCGATGTCCCCCTCGGGTTGTGGACGTACCGGGCAACCAACGCACTTGACGCTAGGCACCGGTGATCACATCCCGTTGACATGTAGATGACAGCGCAGGTCAGGGGGTTGCGGCACGCTCAATCCGAGCTGGGCGTGGGGGTGGGGGTGGGGGTGGGGGTGGGGGTGGGTGGGCCGGGGTCGGCCGAGCCGACTCCGGCGCGGTCACTCGCCTTCGCCGGGCGACTTCTTCTTGCGGCTCAGGACCACCGACACCCCACCGATGAGGACCAGCAGCACGGCGATGCCCGCGATGATCGGCGTCGCGCTCGAACTGCCCGTCTCGGCCAGGTCCGTGTCCGCCCCGCTGTCGGAGCCCGTGCCGCCGACGGAGGCCGGGCTCGGCTGCGTCGTCGTCTGCGTGGTCAGTCCGTCGCCCGCACCGGCGCCCGCCGCCGAGGTCGTCGCGCAGTCGAGCACACCGCGTATCCGCTTCTCGAAACCGTGCGGCCCCTCGATCGTGAAGTCGTACGCCTGGTCCTCCTGGAGCGGTATCGGCACCGTCCGCGTCTCACCGGGCTGGATCGTGTGCCGGTTGCCCATGAGGGTGAAGGTGTACGGAGCGTCCCCGCTGTTGGTGGCCGTTATCTCCACGCCGCTCTCGGCGCAGTTCTCCCGCGCCGACAGCGCGGGCACGGCGCCCTCGCTCGCCCAGGTAGCCGTGGCGGTCGCGGAGACCGTGGACTCGCTGGAGCCCGCGAGGATCTGGGTCTGGCTTCTGCTGTCGGAGGCGAAGGCCCGGCCGACCGGAACCGTCGTCGAGGCCTGCACGGTCAGCTCCGCCGAACCCGCCTTGGACCGCTTCGGCACGTCGAAGTACAGCCGGCTGCCGTTCTTCGCGGTGGTGACGGGCGCGCCGTCCTTGTCGACGATCTTGACGCCGGCCGCGGCGGCCCGGGCGGGCGGCAGCACCGACACGCTCTCGGCGTTCGTGTGCACCGTGACCGGGCCGACCAGCCCCCGAGACTCCGATCCCGGAGCCCCCGCACCCCGATCCGCATCCGCATCCGCATCGGCACCCGCGTCCGCGTCCGCTCCGGCAGGAGAGTCCGTGCTGTCAAGCCGCTTGGAGACAGCCTGCGGCGTCAGGGTCAGCGAGGCCTGCGGCTCCGCGAGGTCACGCGCGCCGCGCTGCAGATAGTCGGCGAGCTTCTCGGCGGCGGGGCTGACCGCGTCCACGTCGACCTTGTCCGAGTAGCGCCAGATCGCGACCTGGGTGCCGGCGGCGGCCTCCTTCTCGGTGAGGCTCCCCACGTGCGCCTTGCGGGCGAGCGCGGCGAGGTCGTTGACCTGCGGGTACGAGTTCTGCAGGATCCAGCGGATGCGGCCCGCGTTCGCGTTGTCGTGCAGCGACGTGCCGGACCAGGCCGTCTCCTGGTACTTGGCGTCCGGCTGCGTCGGGTTGTGGATGTCGACGCAGTACGTCTGGAGCGTCCCACCGCCCTCGACGGCCATCCGGAACAGGCCCGCCGACACCGTCTCGTCCTTCCCGCCCTCGTGGATCACGGCCGAGTCGTACGTCTCCAGTCCGGCCAGAGTGGCGCTCGCACCTCTCTGCTCCGTGGCACCGTCGTCGGCGTGCGCGACGCCCGCGCCGGATATCGCCCCGGTCGCCATGAGTCCCGACATCAGGGCCGCCGCGGCGAGACGGGCTGCGCCTCGTCCTCGCCGTGCGGTCCGTGAGCACACAGAAAACACGTAATTCCCCTTCAGGCGGGACGGATGGTCACATGGGGGGTGGTGTCCCGCCGGCAGAATCAACGCCAACCTCGGTCAATCGGCTGGCCCTTGCTCTCCTGACCCGCAGCCGCGCCTGGTGCGCAGAGGCCGCAACGAGCCCTGGAGTCACGCTCGGCATCCTAAGGAAATGATCTTCAGTGATCCTCGGAGCCGCCTTCCGGCAACCGATCCGAATCGCAATCGTTATCGCCAACACCGTTGCCGAACTGGGCGTATCGACAAATCCCCTGCCCACGACGGCAGATAAGCCGCAGTTCGGCCACGGCCGTCATCGAAGGGCCACGCGCGTCCGATCAGCCACGTCACGACACCCGTTGCGGCCTCATCATCAGTTGCGGTCACGTCACCAGTTCGCGCTCACCCCACCGGCTGCGGCTCCGCCAAGTCCGGCTCGGCCTGCGCCGGTTGTTCCTCCGCCGTCGACGCCGCCTCGGTCGGCCAAGCCGCGCCGCCGGCCCCGGCCCCCGTACTCGCCCCGTCCGGCTTCGCCGTGTCCCACGGAGAATCACCCCGCGGCACGCTCTCCGCCCGAGGCGGCTGCGAGCGGCGGAACGCGGAGGTGCCGCGTGACAGATCGTGCCCGATCGCGACCGCCTCGATGTCGGCCGACGTCCAGTGCTGCCCGCCCCGCTCCTCGTCGCGCACCCGCAACCTGCCCTGCACCACGACCGGTTCGCCGAGCGCCAACGAACTCTGCACGTTGGTCCCCAGCGCACGCCAGGCCCAGACCGTGAAGAAATTTGTGTGCCCGTCCACCCACGCGTTCTGCACCCGGTCGAAGCGGCGCGCGTGCGACGCGAGCCGGAACCGGGCGACCGGCCCTGTCGGCAGCTCCCGGAACACCGGCGTCGTCGCCACGTTCCCCACCACGGTCACCATCGTGTCGCTGCTCATCCGGAACCCCTCCCGTACCCCACCCGGCCCGCTCGGCCAGGACGTCCGTGCGCGGCCCGAGCCCTTCCCGAGCCGCGATCACAGATTGCCCCCGCGCCGCGATCCCCGCCGACGCCTGTGCCCTACCCGCGGGTTGTGGAAATCCCCGTCACCCGTACGTACTGCTCCCGCACCTCCCGGTACCGCAGCAGCTCCGCCGCGACCGGATCGAGCACCCGCGCCCTGCCACAGGCCGCGGCCGCGCCCCTGAGCCGCCGCTCGGCCTCCTGCCCGTACCGGCGCGCGGGCCCCTTCGCCGCCATCCGGCAGGACCACTCCACGCACGGCCCGCCCACGATCCCGGCCAGCATCAGCAGCAGCGGCACGCCGAGGTTCGACGAGAAGACCCCGACGACCTGCCCGAACAGCCACAGCACACCCAGGACCTGCAGCAGCGTCATGCCCACCTGGGCGAACACCGCGACCGGCCACCAGCCGGGCCTGGGCGGCCGTCCGGCCCCGTACTCCGGCTTCAGCTGGTCGGCGGCGGCATCGGAGGCCAGCTCGTCGAGCGCCTCGGGCAAGCCCTCCCCGCCCCGCGTCGCGGCCTCCCGCACGGCCTGCCCCCACGCCTCGGGCAGCCCGGTCGCGGCGGCGTCGCCGACCACCCGCACCGCGTGCTCGACGCGCTGCCGGGCCGTGACCTCCTCCTCGTCGGCCGCGACCACGGGGGCGGTGACGGGCGATCCTGCCGCGCGCCGCTCCTCATACCAGCGCCAGAGCCTGAGCCACGGCGTGCCGCAGGCCCGGTTCGCGCCCCGGCTCCACTCCCGTTCGGCCGCCTGGCCCGCGGCCGCCGCGCCGACGGCCTCGGCGAGCCGGTCCGCGAACTCCTCGCGGGCCTCCTCGCTCAGCCCGCTCTGCCGCCCGGCCGCGTACACCGGCTTCAGGTGATCGGCGGCGGCGTCGACGTCGGCGCCGATCCGGCGCGCGGCGGCCCGGTGTTCGCTGGTCACCTGGTCGAGGCAGTCGCGCAGTTCGTCCACGCCCTCACCGGTGAGGGCGGAGAGCGGGAGCACCGTGGCGCCGGGTTCCCCGTGCTCGCCGAGCGCGATGCCGTCCTCGTCGAGCAGTCGCCGCAGGTCGTCCAGGACCTGCTCGACGGCGTCGCCGGGCAGCCGGTCGATCTGGTTGAGCACGACGAACATCACCTCCGCGTGCCCCGCCATGGGCCGCAGATACCGCTCGTGGAGCATGGCGTCGGCGTACTTCTCCGGGTCGACGACCCACACGACGGCGTCGACCAGGCCGAGCACCCGGTCGACCTGCTCGCGGTGCTCGGTCGCGGCGGAGTCGTGATCGGGGAGGTCGACGAGGACCAGCCCGTCCAGCGGCGCCTCGCCCTGCTGCCCCTGCACGGGCCGCCGCCGCGACCGCCCCGGAATCCCGAGCCGGTCGAGCAGCCCTGCGGCCCCGTCCGTCCAGCTGCACGCGATCGGCGCGGAGGTGGTGGGCCTGCGCAGCCCGGTCTCCGAAAGGGGCAGCCCCGCGAGGGCGTTGAACAGCGTCGACTTGCCACTGCCCGTGGCTCCCGCGATCGCGACGACCGTGTGGCGCGAGGAGAGCCGCCGCCGGGCCGCGGCCTCGTCGAGCACCTGTCCGGCCTCGGCGAGGGTCGCCCCGTCGAGCCGGGTGCGCGAGAGCCCGACGAGCTCGCGCAGCGCGTCGAGCCGCTGCTTCAACTGCCCGTCATACGTCCCCGGTCCGGCCGGCACCGCCACCTCACCGCCCTGCTTGGCGACGCGCCGCGCGATGAGCCCGTCGTCCCAGGGGGTGGCTCCCGTACGCCGATCGGCTCCCCCGGAGGCGCGCGAAGCACCGCCGTCGGCGCCCGCGGACGCCGTGGCCTCTTCGGACGCCGCGGCCTCTTCGGACGCCGCGTCCCCGAGGTTGTCCGCGAGGTCGGTCAGATCGGAGTCGTCCGTGGGGTCGATACGACGGGTGGTACCGGTGGGATCGGTGGGATCGGTGGGATCGGTGCGATCGGTCGAAGCGGCGTGGCCCGTGGGGTCGGTGCGGCCTGTGGAGCCGGTGTTGCCCGTGACGGCGGTCAGCGCCCTCACCTCTCCTTCTGAAGCAGCGAAAGGGCCGCGATCAACTCGGCCTGGGATTCGGGTGTGATGTCGAGCGCGTCGAGGGGCGCGAGCCGGCGCTCACGCTCCGCGCCGATGACGGTGTCCAGGTACTCGTTCAGGAGCTGCCCGCCTCGGTCCCGCAGCCGCAGGGCGGCCTGGGCGCCGATCCGCTCGGCCAGGTTCTCGCCGGCGGCCTTGCCCCGGCGCCCACCGAGCAGGCCGGTGGCGACAAGCGCCGCGACGGCCTCGGCGTCGGGCGGCGATGCGTCCATCGCCTGGGCGGCGACCCGTACCTCGTCCTCTGCGTACTCCTCGAGCACCCGCCGCCAGCGTCGTACGGCGAGACCGATCCGCTGCTCGGCGGTCTCGGACTCGGTCTCCTGCCTACGCAGCTCGGGGGCCCGCGCGCCCGGCTCCCGACGCCAGGCCTCCTCCACCCGCTCGTCGGCGGCGGTCACCGCACACGCCAGCAACGAACCGAGGCTCTCCACGAGAGCATCAAGCAGCTTGCCCGCCGCACAGTCCGCCGGGTAACTGCGCCAGTGCTTCAACGCGTTCCCCGAGAGGACACCGCCCTTGCGCAAACGCTCCAGTACGCGCGCGTGCTCGCTCTCGTACGCGTCCTCGACGGCGGAGGTGAGCCGGACCATGGCGGAGTGCTGGGCTGCGACGGCCGAGGCCAGTTCGGGCATCCGGGCACGCAGCGAGTCGAGCGTTCCGCGGGCGGTGCGGGCCATGGCGCGGGCGCGCGCCTCGGGGTCCTGGGCGCGATGGGTGAGCCAGGCGCGGAGCGGGGCGACGGCGGTCGCGGGCAGCAGCCCGCCGTTGCCGGTCGACTCCGGCAGCTCCGGCACCGTGAACCGCGGCACCTCGCCGAGCCCGGCCTTGGCGAGCAGCGCGCCGTACTGCCGGGAGACCTCGGTGACGACCTGGTGGGGCACCCGATCGAGCACGGTGACGAGCGACGCGTCGTACTCCTTGGCGGTACGCAGCAGCCGCCAGGGCACCGCGTCGGCGTAACGGGAGGCGGTGGTGACCATCACCCACACGTCGGCGGCGCTGATCAGCCGTGCGGCGAGCGTGCGGTTCTCGGCGACGAGGGAGTCGATGTCGGGGGCGTCGAGCAGGGCGAGCCCGCGCGGCAGGACCCCGGAGGTCTCCACGCGCAACACCCGCACCTCGACATCGGGCACGCCCTCGAGATCGTCCTCCTCCTCACCTTCCGCATCCAGGCCCCCGTCCGCCTGCTTGGGCACCCATACGCGCGTGAGGTCGGGCAGTACCCGCATCCCGGAGAACCAGTGGTGGTCGTCCGGGTGGCAGACGAGGACGGGCGTACGCGTGGTCGGCCGCAGTACCCCGGCCTCGCTCACGACCCGCCCCACCAGGGAGTTCACCAGGGTCGACTTGCCGGCGCCGGTCGATCCGCCCACCACGGCGAGCAAAGGCGCTTCGGGAGCCCGCAGGCGGGGCACCAAATAGTCGTCGAGCTGTGCGAGCAGTTCGCCGCGGTTGGCACGCGCGCGTGGAGCCCCCGCGAGCGGGAGCGGAAAGCGCGCGGCGGCGACACGGTCGCGCAGCGCGGTAATTGCGTCGAGCAGCTGAGGCCGAACGTCCAAGGTCACCACACGTGAAGAATGCCCAATTTTGGCTGCTTTATGAAGCATATGACCACGTCTGCGTGCCGATAAGTCACGCGATAAGGCACAGGAAGCACACAGCGGGACGGAAGGGGCGACTGGGGGCGCAGGCATAACGAGTGCACAACACCCGAGGCGTATGACGCCAAAAGCGCTGCAGGATTCGTACCTACCTGCGATTATCGGGACCGCTTCACCGAACCTCCACATCGTGCCGCGGAGGCGAAGCAGCAGGGACAGGGACCCGGGAGCCCTATCCTTGTCCCCGGCAAGGTCACGGATCACCCACATCCGCCCGACCAAGCCACCGGCCACACACCGGCCCCCGTAGCTCAGTGGATAGAGCAGGCGCCTTCTAAGCGCTTGGCCGCAGGTTCGAGTCCTGCCGGGGGCGCCTCTCTTAGGCCCTACTTCGGTAGGGCCTTTCTGCTGGTCAGAGCAGGTCTTCTTGAACACACGGCAGCGCCGGACCCTCCCCTGGCGACCGTGGGGAAGATCCGGCGCTGTCCGGCTGTCACCGGGTTCTTGCGGGTGGCCACGGTGGATACACGGTGGCGCTTCCAGACACGAGTCTGCCCTGGGATGCGCCACGTGGAACGGTTAGGCGGCGGCACCGGCATGCTGTTGTCCACCCGGCACCCCTATGCCGACAGCAGAGGACGATCGGCGCATGACGGTCACGGTCGGCGGTCTGCCTTACAAGTTCGGTGACACCGGTGATGCGCGGTGGGTGTGTCGCGCCAGAATGCAAGGATGGACTCAGGGATTGCAGCACTTGCCGGGGCCGCCGTCGGCGGCGTCCTGGGGGCCGGCGGGACGTTGGGGGCCGCATTCCTGACAGGTCGCCTACAGAGACAGAATCAACACGGCCAGTGGCGCCGCGAGGGCCGACGTGAGGTGTACAGCACGTTCATCGCCTCTGTGGCCGAGTTTCAGCGGGCGCTTGAGGAGTGGATACAAGCTCACGAGGTCTGGGGCGATACACCGCGAGACGAGCGCGATTTGGCGGCTTTCACCGCCGTCTTGCAACAACTATCAGAACTTTGGCCACCGATCCGCACTGCACGTTCCGTGGTCGCCGTGGAAGGGCCAGAAGAGGTCGCCGAGCTCGCCCGCAAGATCGACAACGTCGTGATGCATGCCGTAAGCCTTGCGGATTTGACTCTCGAATCCGTCACATACCGACTGAACCTCAGCGACGCCGAGACGAGCCCCTATGTAATCCGGGCTCATGAGAATCTCGTCGACAGCTACGTGCATCTTGAGGGATTCACAACCAAGGCTCGCGCAGCCTTGGACGCGCCGAGCGTGGCAGGCGACTGATTCATCAAGTACGGATCTCCCTTCGAGCTTGCTCCACTAGGCAGTTACCGGCAATCAATACAGTGAAGCGCAGGGCCCTCCCCTGGCGACCGTGGGGAGGGCCCTGCGCTGTCCGGCTGTCAGGCCGTGTCCGACAGCTCCGGGAGGTCTCCTCTCGCCTCGATGCGCTTCTTGAGGTCCGAGAGCTGCCCAGAGATGCACCGCGCGTATGTGGTGAGCAGCACGGGCACGCTATTGCCTGCCCACTCAGCTACCTGCGCGGGCGGGATGCCGTCGTTGAGCCAGTTCGTCAGGCAGGTGTGCCGCAGGTCGTACACGCGCCTCCCGAGCGGTGAGGAGAACTCCTCGGGGGTGAGTTGCTTCTCACGTGCCGTACGCCACGCGCGTCGAATGACCGAGCCTGCGAGCATCTCGCCCTTCTCGCCAGGGAACAGAAGGTCGCCGGGCTTCAGCTCACTCGCCGCGATGTGCTCACGCAGGATGCGCGTCAGCGAGGAATGGCCAGGAACGACACGAGTGTCGTCCCGAGCGCGGCCCTTGAGCCCACGTCGTTCGTGGATCTCACCGTTGTCCGTCCAGTTCTTCCCGACCTCGGGCTGAGCCGTGTGGAACACCAGCTCGCACCACTGGTCCTCGGCGCTCCGATCCGGCAGGTGGACGTCGTAGACGTGCATCGCGATGACTTCCTCGGGCCGGGCCCCCGCGTAGTACATCGTGGCGAAGAAGGAATGGAGCCGTTGGCCGCCACGTGGTCGCTGCCGCACCCAGCCGAGCAGGCGCGCCGCTTGCGTGGGGTTGAGCAGCGATCGTTTGTCGACAGTGGTCGACGTCTTCGGCGCGGTCCCCTTCCCCTTGGGCAGGGGGTTCGCCTTGAGGACTTGATGCGTCACGGCGTACTCCATGACGACGTTCAGGATCCGTCGGTGGCGCTTGACCGAGCTTGCCGCGGCCGTGCTGCCATCGAGTTTCAGGGAGAGCGCTTGAAGCACCTCGGCCACCTTGGCGGGGTCCTCCCACGCGGCCATGGAGAGCGTGTTCCGCTGCACCCATTTGAGGATGGCCGCCACGGCCGACGGGGCCTCTTCCCGGCGCCGGGTGTTGAACGCGAACTCCCGTAGGGCGGTCCGTACGTCCACCGGCTTGAAGTTCGTCGGCGACGTTCGCAGCAGCGCGACCGTGGTTGTGGTGAGCGCCTTCGCCACGTTCTTGCGGTTGTTGCCACCCGTGCGTACCCACTGCGCATCGGCGAACTGCACAGCGAAGTCGTACCAGTTGACGTCGCTCGCGCCGGACCGGTGGGAGACCGGGCGGCCCGTGGTAAGGCTGAACGCCTCGCCACGACGCGTGGCGCCGACCAGCTCGGAGCGGAAGGCGTCGGCGAGTGCGCGGGTCTTGAACGGCGCCCGCCATTCCCTACCGTCCACGGTCCACCGGACCGTGTAGGTGGTGCCGCGAGCCTGCTTCCGGGTCCCGATCTTCCAGATCTTGACGTTGTAAGTGCCCTCCATCAGGCGCAGTCCTCCCGGTCATCGAGCCAGTTCTCGTAGTCGCTGCGCCTGATCCGGAGGTCACCGTTGGGCAGCTTGATGCAACGCGGCGCGCGCCCCTTGGCGCGCCAGTCGTAGAAGGTGGAGCGCGAGATCGTCAGGTCTTCGCAGATCTCCGCGAGCGTGAGCTTGTCTTCTCGCGACCTCGGCAGAGCCGTCGTCATTGCGCGCTCCTCTTGTGGGTCGAGTCGGACAGTCCGCTCCGTGACTTGGCTTGGGGCCCGGTCGACCAGGCGCACTTCTGGTGTTCGAGCAGGGGTTGGTGAGACATTCCGTGGCTCCTCGGGGAAGCGTCGGGAGTGGCGGGGAAAACTGGCGGCACAATGCTGTGGACCGCGGACCATCGCGGACCACCCTGTTTGACCTGCGGTTTTGCAGGGGGTGTTGTGCGGACCATCGCGGACCACTCTTGGAGGCGTGGTCCGCGATGGTCCGCAATCGGGGTCGGGAAAAGGTGCAGGTCAGATGGTGTGGTCCGCGATGGTCCGCGGTCCTGGCGATTGCGGGCGTTACTCGGTGGCTCCGGGCACGGGCCGGACCGTGATGCCGGTGTAGATGCGCACGCGGGTCTCGCCCTCGCGGGGCCGGCTGACGGCCAGTTGAGGGATGGCGGATTGGAGATCGCGGCCGAAGACCTGTTTGCTGCCGGGCTTCACGCCGTTGTCCTCGGCCCACTCGCGCCAGATCGCCCACAGGTTGTCGACGGGGATCGTGCAGGCCGATCCCGTGGCGCAGCGCTCACGGATGAACGCGGTCGTCGGCGACGCGGTGTCCTGCATGGTGGTGACCGCATCCCGGCTGGCCGTCGGCTCGGTGATCCTGCGCGTGCGCTGGAGGCGCGCGAGCCCGTCCAGGGCCCAGTTGAGAATGCCGGGCAGTTCCGCAACGAGCCGGTCCAGGAGAGTGGAGTCTTCCTGACCGAGCCAGGAACGCGTGAAGTTGAGGACGATGAAGCGTCGGGCGATGACGCCGGAGGAGTCTCCGAAGTTCGGCAGCTCGTTGGACAGCATCATCAGCCGAGTAGGCAGCTTCCCCGTCCACTGCTGCCGGAACTTGCGGTCGATGTCGATGGTGTCCTCACCGGAGATGGTCAGCAGCCGCTCCACAACTTGACTGTCATTGCCGGACAGGCGGGCATCGGAGATGACCGCGAGCGGCTTGCCGATCAGTGTGGCCATCCCGAAGTTGGTACCGAGCCCGGCGAGAGTGGGGCCGGCGAGGTTGTTCTTGCCGACCAGCTCTTTCATGACGCGGGCGATGGTGCCCTTGCCGGAGCGGGACGGGCCGACCATGAGCAGGATCTTTTGCTGGTCGGTGCGGCCGGACAGGACGTAGCCGAACCACTCCTGAAGCGCCGCGATGGCGTCCGGGGCATCGGGCCAGATGTCGGCGAGGAAGCGGTGCCACTCCGGTGCGGTGGCCTCCGGGTCGTAGGCGAACGGGACGGAGACGTGGTTGAAGAAGTCCGGGGTGTGGGTCAGTAGTTCCCGGTCCCGGATGCGCAACAGTCCGTTCGTGCACGCCACGATGGGACCCCACTCGCTCGTGTCCTCGCCGCCGCGGTCCAGCCAGGCGGGAGCGTCGACGTCGGCGGGCAGCAGGGTGATGGAGCCGAGTGCGTCCAACAGGTTGCTGATCTTCGGCTTCGTCGGGGCCCACTCGCGCGGCTCCATCTGGTCACCCTTGCCGGGCACGAGAAAGACCGCGTGTTCCAGGCGTTCGTACATGCCCGCGCGGATCTGCTCCTCGTCGATCTCGCGCCAGTGCGTGCGGCTCCACTGCATCCATGAGCCTCGCCAGCGCCGGCACACCATCTGTCCGTCCTCGTTCTGCCAGTCCGGCAGGATGCGGCGGGCGACGGCCATGGGGTTGGAGGGCGCGGGCAGTTCTTCGGCGTTCATGCAAGGCCCCTCCTTTCCGTGGTGGTGCGTACGGGGGTCACGCCGCGGTGGACGCGGTGAGGTTCAGGCCGTTGGTGACGGCGCGGCGCGCGTACGGCTCGGGGACGCCGACCACGACGGCGGCCGTCACGACCTGCTCGGCGAGAGCGTCCAGTCCGCACGGGCCGGGGCACTGCGCGTGCTGCCGGGCGAGGAACCGACCGACCGCGAACGCCTGTGTTCCGGCGCCGGAATCGGGATGCTCGGCGATCAGGGCCAGACCGCGTTCCAGACCGGTACGGACGTAGCCCTCGGTGTGACGGCAGCCGTGGGCCACCTCCCGCTTCCACAGCGCGTGAGAGGCGCTGGAAGAGGCCACCGCGCCGAGCCGGGTGGCCTCTTCCTCTCGGACGGTCAGGGAGCGCACGGCGTCCGGCAGACCGGTCATGGTGCCGGTGCCGGGGCCGAGCCAACGGGCGTAGGCCATAGCGGACTTGATGTCGACGCCGGGCCGCACCGCGTTGGCCGAATGCATCGTCCCGAGGTACAGCCAGTGCTCACCGCGCGTCGTGGTGACAGTGCGGGTGGCAGGCAGATTCAGCCTGGCCCACGCGATGGCCGCCGCGTCGTCAAGGTCGACAACCGTGAGACCGGCGCCGGCCGGGTGGTAGGCCACAGCCACCGCCCTGCGCCACGCGGTCGACCAAGCGGCAGAGGTGAGCGTGTCCGGCTCGGCGGTAGCCGCGGCCCACCCGTGGCAGGGGGCGGGGCACCAGCAGGGGCCCGGCGTCTTCATGTGGGGCCGTCCGCCGCACGCGTTGTGCGCGCAGTCCGGGCAGTTACCGAACGGCACCTTCCCGGACCGCAGGGGCAACACGGGTGCGCCCTTGGCGGCGAGCGTCAGCGCGGTGGACAGCAGTGCGGGCCCAGGTGGCCGGAGGCCGTCTCGCCGCAGGGGGGTCGGATGGGTCATGCTGGGGGTTCTCCTGCTCTCTTGGAGGGACTGGAGATCCGGGGCGGGGTGCAGGCTTGTGGTGAGACGGCACCCCGCCTCGGGCGTTGTTCAGGTCATGCACCAGCCGGAGTCACAGCCGGTGTCGAACTCGTCGAACGGCAGGACGTCCACGCCGTCCGGGATCGCCTTGCGCAACGGGCGGGCGAACCGGGTCAGGTAGACGTGGTCCTTGCCGAGCATGTCGCGGCGCTCGTTGAGCAGGTCTTCGAGCTGGCACGCCTTCTCGAACAGCTCCGGCTCGCTGCGGCGCATCTCCTGCCAGGCTTCGGGCCGGTGGAACGGGCAGAACCAGCAGGAAGACTTGGGCGGCACGGGCAGGCCCGCGCTGCGGATGATGCGGGCACAGTCGATGCGCCGGATGCCGCGTTCCAGCAGCGGGTATTCGATGCGCTCGTGAGGTTCACAGCGTCGGTTGTTGGCCCGGCCGATCTCGTCGAGGCTGATGCCGATCCCGACTGTGGCCGGATGTTCGGCGCTGGCACCGCGGCGCTTGAGTTCGTCCGCGATGACCTTGATTTTGAAGCTGGCCGTGCAGGAACGGGTGCCGGGGGCCCCGTTCGACATCCGTACCGGGATCTTCAGCGAGCGCGAGCCGGGCCGGGTGAGGTCCTGATACAGAGTGCGGACTTCCCCGGTGCGCTTCATGACCCGATCAAGCAGCACGAGTTCTATGCCGTGGTCCTCGGCGAAGGGGCGGGCGTACTCGTCGACGTAGCGGATCGTGCCGGGGTGTTCGGAGTCGTCGCCGACGTTGGCCATCAGGAAGGTGCGGTAGTCGAGTTCACCGCGGGCGGCGAGGACGAGTGCGGCGGTGGACTGCCAGCCGCCGCCGAAGCTGAACGAGCGCAGCTCCCGTACGTCCGGGCCGGGTATGGCGGTTGTGGTCATGTTCTTGGTTCTCCTGATCACATGGAGGGACTGGGAGGACCGGGGGCGGGGTGCAGGCTTGTGGTGAGACGGCACCGCGTTCCGGATGAGGCTGGGAGGACCGCGCTCACGCGGCGTTCCCCTCAACGGTGTTCGGGATAGTCGGGGTGGTGCGGGTTCGGTGCTGGGGAAAGACGATGACGGCCGCCCCGGATCCGCTCTCGTCCTCCGGCGCGGGGTGCGGCTCGCCGGGCCCGCCCGGCCCGTCCGGCGCCGTGGTGGCCGCCAGAGCAGCGGTGAGTGTGTCGTCGGCGCGGCGGGCACGGGCGTGGCCGGTGAAGGTGATCGCGGCGAACAGGGCGGCCGGGGTGGCGAGCGCGGCGGCGGCGATGAGGTCGCCGTTCATGACCGCTCCCGGTCGACGGTGGCCAGGAGTTCGGGCAGCGTGCCGCCGAACTCGGCGAGACGGTCGCGGATGGCGGTCCAGGAGCCGGTGTCGATGCTCATGAGCGCGGTGATGGTGGCGGGGACGTCGCCGCGGGCGTGCGCTTCCAGTGCGGTCCGCAGCTCTCCGGCGGCCATCAGGGTCGGGTGCTGGGGCATGGCGTCGGTCCTCCTCACAGTTGCTGGAACGCGTCGATGACGGCGGTGGCGAGTTGGTTGATGGGGCCTGCGGCACCGGTGGAGGCGAGGAAGAAGCCGAAGCCGGTGGCGACGAACGCGCTGCCGTAGCCGAGCGAGCGGGAGCGCAGCAGGAGGAACAGGACCAGTCCGAACAGGGCGACGAGCGAGAACGTGACGGCCATGGGTCATCCCTTCTTCGCGAACGGGTGGGCGGGTGTGGTGGGGGTCTGGTGCTGGCCGTCGCGGTAGATGCGCAGCCAGAGGTTGAACAGGTGGCGGCCGACGCGTATCCGTTTGCCGTGGCCGTGGCAGCGGCGGCAGGTCTTGCCGCGCTTGGGGCGGCCCTTGCGGTCGGTCTTGATGGCGTGGCCCATGCCGTGGCAGCGGCGGCAGTCGCCGTACGGGCTGCCCGCACACACTGCGACGTAACCGAGCGTGACGACGAGTAGGCAGGCGCTAGCAGCGAGCAGGGGTGTCATGGGATGCCCTCCGGGCAGGTTTTCGGGGATTCCCGCAGGTGAGGTGCTAGATGCGAGTTCCCTGATCAGACGGGGAATGGGGTGCTAGCGGGGCTGCTAGGTCTAGCAGCGCGGGGGTGCTAGACCTAGCAGCGGTGCGCGCCCCTCTCGGGACTACTTTTCGTCACGCTCCGCGACGGCCTTGAGGACGTCGGCGCGGGCGATGCCGCGCCGGGTGGTGCCCTTGCCCTTGTCCGTGGTGCCCCAGACATCGAGCGCGCTGACGCCGTGCGGGCGCAGGTTCTTGGCGACCGTCTCGGCCTTCCAGCCGCTGTAGACCTCGGGGCGGAGGTTGGCGAGGCGGGTGGCGACCTTCTCGTTCCACACCTTCTCCTCGTCGACCGCGACGACGTTCAACACGTCGGCGAGCAGGTCGAACCCAGCGGTCTCGGTCTCGGGCTGCTGGCCGATGGCGTGGCCGGTGACGTTGCCGTACTCCTCGCGCATCTTCCGCGCGCGGGCCACGACCTGCTCGGCGCCGACGGCGTCGACGAACGCGGAGGCCACGATGCGCGGGTCGTCGCCCTCGCCGGCCATCCAGCAGATGCCCCGGTCGGTGCGGGAGAACATCGTCGCCCGGTATCCAGCCTTGTACATCGAGGTGCCCAGCACCATGTCGTTGGCGGGCTGGCCCATGACCTTGAGGCAGAACCGCAGCACGGCGTTCGCACTGATGCCGGTGGGCAGCGACTGCGCATCCGGGCGCTGGGTGCCGAACAGCATCGTCATCCCGAGCGCGGGACCGCGCTTGCCCAGGTCAGTGGCGATTTCCTCGATCTCCTTCCCGTACTTCTCGTGCTCGAACGGGACCTGGCACTCATCGAACCCGGCGACGATCGGGTGCAGCCCGAGCGTCTTGTCGTTCGCGAGTTCCGGGGTGACCTTGGACTCCGGGCAGCGCGAACGCGGCAGCGACTTGATGACCTTCGCGCGGCGCCGCAGCTCCTGGCGCAGCTCGCGCAGGGCGTGCAGGACGTATTCGATGTCCTCGTCCTCGTCGCCGGCCCGGTAGCGGTGGCAGATCGGCTCCAGGGCCCCGAAGTCGCCGGTGCCCTTGAAGTCGAACGCGTGGACCTCCGCGCGCGGGTCGAGTGCGGCGATGAGCAGGAACAGCCGCATCAAGAACGTCTTGCCCATGCGCGGGATCGAACCGACCACGACCGAGGCGAACATGAGGGTGACGTCCACATCCCCCATGCGCTGGTCGTTGCCGAACACGACCGGCTTGAACAGGTCGACGCTGCCCGACTTCAGCAGCGGCCAGGCCGGTTTGGTGGTCTCGTTCATCGGCTTGTCCCCGACCCACAGGATCAGCCGGCCCTCGTGCTCGTCCGGGTCGGCCGACGGCCACACGCAGCCGACCTTGCGCCGCAGACCCGAAGCCAGCGCCTTGCGGGACTCCATGATGTCCTCCGGCGTGACACCCCAGGGAAGGTCGAGGTCGGCGCGGTAGCCGGGGCCGTCGCGGGTGACCTCGGAGGTGAAGCGCATGCCGTTCATGTCGCCGCCCTTCTTGATGGCGGCGGTCAGCTTGGCGTTGCCGATGTTGTCCAGGGCGCGCAGCACGATCGGGTGCGTCAGCTTCTGCAGCTCGGTCTTCAGGACCGCGCGGCTGATCACCGGCTCGTCGACGGTGCCGCCCTTGAACCCGGCCACCAGCACGGCGGCCGACGCGAACAGCACCAGCATGCCGGGCGCCAGCACGTAGGCGGCCAGCGCCAGCGGCACCCCGATGAGCCCGGCCAGCGCCATGACCAGCATCCGCAGCCGTACCCGCCTATCGCGCTGGCGGGACAGCTTCAGGTACTCGCCGGTGTTCTCGTGCTCCACCTCGTAGGCGCGCAGCGGGGCCGCTTCGGCGTCCCACACCCACCGGTTGGTCTGCGAGACCAGCCGGGCCGCACCCCGCGGAGCGTCCATGGACAGGCGCAGCGCGTACCAGGGGGTGCGGATGCCGTGGAACACCGTGGCGTACAGGGCATTGCCGCTCGCGCGCTGCACCGTGGACACAAAGCCCGGCTTGGACGTCAGCCACGACGGCAGGATCGGCTTGCGCTTGAAGGTGGTGATTCCCGGCTTGGGGAGGTTGGGCGGGTCGACCAACTTCGCCGGTGCCGAGTCGGGCGACTCCTCGTCGTCCTCGTCGGCCGACTCAACGGCGGTGGAGACGGCCGACTCGTCGACCACAGAGTCGGGCGACTCGACCGCCGCACGGTCGGCCGACCCGGCACGAGCGCTGCGCGCCTTGTCGAGGTCGACTACCTCGCCGCCGGGGTCGGCGTTCATCTCGGCTTCGAGGTGCTCGAAGAACTCGTGGTTCTCGTCGGGGTGATTCACTGAACTTCCTTCCGCTTCCGGGTGTGAGGGATCGCGGGCCCGGTCGTCGCTGTGAGAGGTGGGCGACCGGGCCCGTGGCACACGTACGAGTCGGGGACGGGCGGTTACAGGTCGAACAGGCCCGGCGCCTCGGCAGCCGGGGCGGCGGCCGTGCGGCGCGCGCGGCGGGCGGCGGCGGTGTGGCAGTCCGGGCACCACGCGACCAGCTCGGCGGCGGGCAGCGAGGCGGCCGTCACCGGCGAGGCGAGCGGGTCGACCGGGGCGGCCATCAGCCGCACCCGGTGCCCGTGCTTGCTGGTGTAGCCGTCGTGCTCGTGCAGGCAGCGCCCCTCGCCCTTGGCGTGCGGGTTGCCGCACTGCCCGCTGCACTGGCAGCGGTAGCCGGCCGCCTCCATCACCGGGCTGAAGACGGCGGTGCCAACGATCGGTTGGGACTTCATGCCGCGCTCCTTTGCTCGAAGGAACCGGCGCGCGCCGACAGCAGACGCAGCGCGGCGGCGGCCTGCGCGGGCACCACGCCGTTGCCGAGCGCTTTGAGCTGCTGGGTGCGGGTCAGTTCGGGAACGGCGGCGACGTGGCCTGCGGGCAGGCCCATCATCCATTCGACGAATGCGGGGCTCAGGCGTCCGCGATCGTCAGTTGCCCAGGGGGCACGGCGGCCCGTGACCGCCTCCCACCGCGCGATGGCCGGGGCGTATCGGCCCCAGCGCTGCGGATCGTGTCCGTCGCGGTCGGGGTGGGCAGCAGCCATTCGGCCTCGTCGGCCAGCGTCGGGCCGTGCCCGCCAGACCGCCGCTTGTCGGGATGCTGCGATCCGCCGTTGACCGCCAGTTGTGCCGTGGGGGTCTTCAGCAGCGCTACCGAGTTGGGAAGCTGCCCCTCGTATCCCTCGCCCTTCCAGTCCCTCGCGCAGGGCGTCGGGAGCTGTGGCGAGGACGATGAGGCGGCGCCGCTCGTGCGGAGCGCCGACCTCGTCCGCGCGTACAACGTCCCAGTCCGCATCGAGCCCGAGGCCGGCAAGGTCGCAGAGGACAGTGTCGAAGCCGAGTCGAAGGTGGTTCGCGACGTTCTCAAAGACCGCGATGCGGGGTCGAAGTACCCGAAGGGCACGGGCAATGTACGGCCAGAGGTGCCGCTCATCAGCGGTTCCTTTCAGCTCGCCGGCCAGGGAGAACGGCTGGCACGGATAGCCGCCGATGTAGATGTCCACCGGTTCGACGTCGTGCCAGTCGACGGCGGTGATGTCCCCGAGGTTGGGCACCTCGGGGTGGTGGTGGGCGAGGATGCGGGCGGCGCCGGGGTCGTTGTCCGCGACCCAGGCGAGCGTGCCGCCGAACACCTCCTGGACGGCCGTGTCCAGGCCGCCGTATCCGGTGCACACCGAGCCGATCCGCAGCCCCGTCATGCCGCGACCCCGATCGAGGGCGGGGCGGTACGGGCGCCGCGGCGTCCGGAGCGGCGCCCGGCGACCGTGGCGAAGAGCCTGCCGAGCCCGGCCCGCTTGAGGCCGGTGCGCGCCTGCTTGGCCGCGTACATGGACTCATCGGCCCGCCGCAGCAGACCGGACAGGTCGTCCGTGGGGAAGTCGGCGGCGCGGACCCAGCCGAGCGAGACGGTGGTGTGCACGTCGGGGTTCTGGCCGTCGACGGGGCGGGCGAGGATGCCGTGCAGCAGGGCGAGCAGGTCGGCGGCGACGCCGTGCTCGTCAATGAGGACGGCAGCGAACTCATCGCCCCCGAGCCGGCCTGCCACCCCCTTGCGGCCCACGTGGCGGGTGAGCCGGTCGGCGGTGGCCTTCAGCAGGACATCCCCGGCGGCGTGGCCGTAGGTGTCGTTGATCTGCTTGAACCGGTCCACGTCGGCCAGCACCACGACCGCGCGCGGGTCCTTGAGCAGGGCCGTGGCGCGGCGGGTGAAGGCGTCGCGGGTACGCAGCCCGGTGAGCGGGTCACGGCGGGCGACGTGCAGGCGCCGGCCGAGCCAGCGCACATGCACCGCCCATCCGACGGCCAGCGGACCGGAGACGGCGAGAACGCCTAACAGGGTGCTCATGCCGCCACCTCCCCGGCCGTCTCGACGGCGTGCAGCGGGCGGTTGGCGCGCTCGCTCAGCAACTGGTCGCGCAGTTCGCGGGAGTTCGCGGCCGAGCAGTGCAGTGCGGTGCGGAGCGCTTCCGCGTTGATCGCGCCGTCCGCCCACTCGGCGGTGGTTTCCCGCGCCTCGGTGAGCAGTTCGGCCGGGGTCCTCGACGCCTTGGGCGCCTTGGCCTTGCCCGTCCGCTTCCGCGGCGGCTTGGGCGCCTGCTCCTTGACCGGGGCGGGCTTCTCCTCGACCGGCGGGGCCAAAGGCTCCTCACCGGCCGGGGCGAGATCACCCAGCTTGAGCAGGACCCGCGCCCGTCGTGGCGTCTTCGAACGCCAGCGACGACCGTGCTGCTCGCGCAGGTCCGCGCGGGCCAACTGCCGCTCCCGCTCACGGGCGAGCGCGTCGGCGTAGGAGGTGATCTCCCACAGCGTCATCCGGCGCCACAGCGTGAAGGTGGGCCAGGGGGCGAGCAGCCACCGCGTCCACCGGATCTTGTCCATCCGGCGGCCGGTCACCGCGCCGATGCGGACGGCGTAGATGTGGGCGCCGATCTCGGAAAAGACCACCCACAGCAGCGGCATCGTGCCGTGCGCCAGCTTGGCCCACATCCCGTGTCCGGCAGCGACGTTCAGACCGCAGGTCACCAGGGTGAGCAGCCAGGGCACACAGCGCACCCACGCGAGCGCCATGTCCATACGAATCAGGAGCAGGTTGGCGACGGTGAACACCGGGATGGCCACGTCGATGCCGACCGGCAGCATCCACGGCTGCTCGAACCCCCACCGCAGCGCGGCAGAGGACACGGCGTCGAAGGAGGCGAGGAAGCCGAGCGAGCCGACGCCGGCCGCGAATACGGCGCCGACTCCGGCCAGGCCCAATTCCGGGCGCGTCAGTGGCGGAACCGCCGGACGCTCGATGGTCTCCGGGGCGCTCATGCGGCGACCCCCTTGCGGGTGCGGCGGCGGGCGACGGGGCGGTTCAGCGGGAGGACGTTGCCCGGCTCCGGCACGTACGTGTCGAGCGCGTCGGCGGCGAGGCGGATCGCGTCGTCGACCAGGTGCGGGTTGTCGGCGAGGATGTCGCGCGCCGCGTCCTGGCGGGCCGCGCGCTCCTCGGCGCTCTCGCCCTCCACCCCGAGCCACAGGTCGACCGGGGTGCCGAGGGCGAGTTCGATGTAGTCGTCAGCGGAGACGACCTGGTGCGTACCGACGAAAGACTTCATGGCGAAACTCCTGATGGGAGGGACTGGAGAAGCCGGACGGGCGCAGGCTGTGGTGAGACGGCACCCGTTCCGGACCTCCGCCGCGAGCGCGGCGAGGTGAGCGCCCCAGCTAGGGGCGGTGTGGCGGCCTAGCGGGCCGCGATGAGGTACAGGGCGGCCGTGACTGTGTCGGCGAGCGTGTCGAGCACGGGGACGCCGTGGCGCCGGGCGACGTAGATCAGGTAGCGGTTGCGCTCGGGGTTGGGGCAGTCGGGCGGGCAGCCCAGCACCGCCCGGCCGGTGGCGACGTCCAGCCCGAATTCCACGTTGGTGGTGAAGCCCGGCAGGGAGCGCAGGTCGCGCGGAATCCAGAACAGGATGGCGTCGGCGGCGGTGCGAGCGTCGGTCTCCCAGCCCACCTGGTCGTCGTAGTGCTCGGCCCGCTTCCCGCCCCTGGATTCGGGGGTGAGCACGGTCAACGGGTGCGGGCCGGTCCAGCGGGCGGCCAGTTCCGCGACGGCGGAGGGGCGCCAGGATTCGACGTCGCCTCCGGCGCGCGGGGTGGGCCCGGCAAGGAAGACCTTCGGCCCCTCGGACGGGATCGGCTCGCGGGCGTGGACGACTGAGAGCTTGCCGCTCACCGGCCCTCCTCGGTCTGCTGCGGGGTCCAGGGCAACGGCAGGTCGTCGCCCGTGCTGCGGGGCACGACGTGAATGTGCAGGTGGTAGACGGTCTGGGTCGCCTCGGCACCCTTGGACGTGATGATGTTCGCGTTCGGGCACTCGGCCATCAGCTCGGCCGCGCACGCCATCGAGCGGGCCGACACCGCAGGGTCGACACCCGCGTCCGCGACATGCTCGCGCGGGATGACCAGGACGTGGCCCTCGTTCACCCCGCCGCGCGGGCGGATCGCGAGGACGTCGTCCCACTCGCGCACAACGGTCGCCGGGGCCTTGCCCGCTGCGATGGCACAGAACACGCAGGTCTGAGACATGATCAGCTCTCCTCGTTCCGGCCCCGCGCACGGGCGGGGCCGGAAGGTAGGTCCGTGACGGGCGAGCGCGGGACTAGCTGATGTGGAGGCTGCCGCTGGTCACGCGGCGGCGGACGTTCAGGTGACCGGCGCCCGTGATGGAGGCGTTGCCGGAGGTGATGCCGACCGCGAGGCGCCCGGTGGACTGCGGGGTGGCGGCCATCCGGACGTTGCCGGAGGTCATCGTCAGCCGGGCGTCGGTGCCGCTGTAGGCGCCGACCGTGAAGTTCCCGGAGGTCAGGTTCGCGGCGAGCGTGCCGGTCACCTCGCCGATCCGGACGCTGCCGGAGGTCATGCCGGCGTCCAGGTCGCCGACCCGCTCGGCGGTGACCGTGCCGGAGTAGCCGTCGTAGTCAAGCCGGGCCAGCTCGCCCGTGACCACGGTGTCCGCAGAGTGCGTGCTGATCTGCGCCTCGGACCGGGCGGGCAGGTAGACGGTCGCCGTGATCGGTGTCGCCGCGGAGGCGTCGCCCGCGCTGTCTGCGGTGACCTCGCGGCCGTTGATGAAGACCCGGCCGCCGCGGTTGCCGGAGACGTAGACGTTGCCGCCCACGAACGAGACGCCGTTGCCGCCGGAGAAGGTCATCGTGTTGCCGCCCACCTGGATCGTGGTCTGACCGCCACCGGAGCCCTCGACGTCCGGCACGCGGACCGTGACGCGCTGGCCACTCTGCCGGATGACGGTGTCGCGGACGGCGTCGGCGGACGGGCCGGAGGTGGCCTCGGTGGTCAGGACGATGCGGGCTTGCTTGAGCGTCGGGTCGACGGCGAGGCGGATGCTGCCGGCGTTCATCGTCAGGTCGAGCGCGATCGGGCCGAAGTTGTCCACGGGGATGATGCGTTCGGTCATGGCCGACTCCTGGAAAGGAAGGAGGGACTGGAAGACCGGCGGGCGCAGGCGTTGGTGAGACGACGCCAACCGGGATGAGCGGAGCGTTCGCGGCTCCCCCTCACCGCACCTTCGGGAGATGCGGATCGGGCAGCCGGCCGCCGCACGAGGCGGCGAAAGCTGAGGTGGTGCGGTGTCTCCTTCGCGGGTGCCGCGCCCGTATCAGGTAGCGCGGCATGGCCACGTTGTAGGCGTATGGAGACGTGGTCTTTCGACCTAAGCCATCCCGATGACAAGGGCCGGGTGCCCTCGGCCCGATCTGTCCCGGGCCCCTTGGCGCCGAATCCGAGGACTCAACGCCCGATCTTGCAGGTCAAACCACTTCCACTCGCTCGATGAACCGATCCGAACGAGAGGAACATGTATTACGTGTTCCTCATCATGCAGAGGGAGGTTCGCGTCGTCAAGTCCTTCGACTTTTTGAGTTCCGCGAGCCCTCGTGCTCGATGTACCTACAGACTGGCCGCGGCCGGGGCGACGCTCGACTCCGCAGGTGTACGGCTCAAGTCGTTCTCGGTTAGCGTGAAGTCGTACCAAGTCGTCCCAGAGAGACGGAGGTTGGCCGTGGCGAACGAGCGGCTGCGCGGCGCGATCGTGGATCTTGGCCTCAGCCTCGATGAGGTAGCCGAGCGGTTGGGCGTGGCATCCAAGACGGTCGAGCGCTGGATCAACGAGCCAGAACGCAAGCCATACCGTCGCTTCCAGTACGCAACGGCGTCGCTCCTGAAGTGCGAGGTCTCGTACCTGTGGCCGGACGAACGCACGTCAGCCGAGGTCACCGCCTCAGGCAACGCAGAGCTCGTCAGGCTCTATCCGCACCGCTCCGTCGTGATGCAGACCCTCTGGCCGAAGCTCTACTCCACAGCGACTCGCCAGTTCGACCTATTGGTGTACTCCGGGTTCTGGCTCACGGAAGACGCCACGTTCCACCGCATCGTGAAGGAGAAGTCGGCCGATGGTGTGCCGATCCGCCTCATGCTCGGAGAGCCCACGTCGCCGGCCGTTGCCGTGCGCGGAGAGGACGAGGGGATCGGCGGGGCCATGGCGGGCAAGATCCGCAATGCCCTCGTCAACTACGGCCCGCTCTTCGGCCTTCCTGGAGTGGAGTTCCGGCTGCACAGCACGACCCTGTACAACTCGATTTACAGGGCCGATGACGAAATGCTGACGAACGGACACCTCTACGGCGTGGGCGCCTACATGGCCCCTGTACTGCACCTGCGTCGTGTGCCCGGAGGCGAACTCTTCGACTCTTACGCTGAGAGCGTCGAGAAAGTATGGGAATCTGCCCGCCCAATCACTTCACCCGCAGACTGTGAAGGCACGGACTGATGAGCCGCATTGACTACTTCCGCGACCCGAGTGCACCCAAGGCCAATTCCGTCGTCCCGTCGGTGACTGCGGTCGTTCGGGACGACACCGGGCGGTTGCTGCTTATCCACAAGACCGACAACGACCTGTGGGCGCTGCCCGGAGGCGGTCATGACATCGGCGAACGCATCGCTGACACCGCAGTACGGGAGGTTTCGGAGGAGACCGGCATAGACGTTGAGGTGGACAGCATCGTCGGGCTCTACACGGACCCCGAGCACGTACTCGCGTACGACGATGGCGAAGTCCGGCAGCAATTCTCCATCTGCTTTCGAGCCCACCCTGTTGGTGGCTCTCTTAGGACTAGCAGCGAATCGAAAGAGGTCCGCTGGGTTTCCCCAACGGACCTCGATGGACTCGAAATCCATCCCTCGATGATGCTTCGGATTCGGCACGGCCTCGATGACTCGCGTCGAGAGCCCTACATCGGCTAATCGCCGGCGGAGGCTCGTGCCAACCGACCCTCCACCCGATTCGCGGCCGCATGAATCTCGGGAGCTGCACGCCGAATGAACCGCCACACGATGGTGTCCGGGCCGTACCTGTGCTCGATCTCCCCCAGCCGCTCGGCCGGCGTGGTCTCCGTCCCGTCCGGCGTCGTCGTCATGTCGCAGTAGAGCAGGGCATCAACGAGGTCAGGACGTTCCAACTCGAACTCCCCCTCCAGGTCCGCCCTCAATCCGCGCTCCTCGGCCTCCAAGAGCGCGCAGGAATGGTGCGCGACGAGGCGGACCACCCGCTCGTCCGCTCGTTCCTGGTCGCGCAGAAACCGGGCTCCGTCCAGCGGGTGAAATCCGGTGGTGGCAATCGTGGGCGAGTACCCAATGTCATGCAGTACCGCGGCAGCTTCCAGCAGCTCTGCATCGCTACCGAGGATCGGGCCCAAGGAACGGGCTCGCTTTGCCACTCCGAGTGAGTGCGTCCATCGGCGTGGAAGCGGTTCGGCCAGCAGCGATTCGGAGAGCGAGTACGCCCACTCAGTCAGTCCCATGGCTGCCAAGGCTACGACCGAACGCTGGTTGACGGGAGAGCGCGTACTGTCCGCCCCTTGCCGTGAACGGTGTCAAGCAACCCAGTCCCCTCCATCTGGGCAATGGCCCGGCGAACGGCCGTACGTGAGACCCCGAAGCGCTCGCAGAGCTTCGCCTCTGACGGAAACGTGTCTCCGATGGCCAACGAGTCCTCCGAGATCATGTCGGTCATGCGCTCGGCGAGCGTCCGACGGTCGCCACCGCGAGCAACTCGCCAACCGATGCCCGGTGCGGACTCCAGAACGCCTTCCGCCTCAAGAACCTTGAGCGCCCGCCGGATCGTGTTCCGGGAGACCCCGTGCGACCGCATCAGGTCGGCTTCGGACGGGAGAGCGTCAACGATCTCGCCATGCTCTACCGCCGTCCGTAGCGCCTCTGTGATGACCAAGTAGGTTCCGCGCGGACTGGCCTCCGACACTTCGTCTCCTCTCGCCCGCCATTGCTTGCTGCCAAGAGTGCCACGACCGGCAAGCTCATCTCCGGACAGAGGGTATGCCACGTGTTTGACTATCCAGTTAGGCCCCTGAAGTGCATAAACGAACCGGACCTCCTGGAAGAGCCAGTGTCCGATGTATCCGGTCGAGAAGGCTGCAACACACGTCTTTCAGACCCGAACGGCGCCTGGTCGGTCTGGCGCGCGCCCACCATGCACCTGATAGATACCGGGACTGATCTCGTCGGAGTACTGCAAGACAACTGATTCCAACGCGACTGGCCACACAGTTTCCCGGTTCCAGACCGCGCCCGGCGGAAGGTGTACTCCCAAGGCGTCCTTAAGCCTTGCCCCGCTCAGGTCCGCATCACGCAGAATCGCGCCGGTCAGGTCCGCGCCACGGAGGTCCGCGTGGCTCAGGTGCGCGCGATGGAGGTCCGCCTCGGTCAAGACCGCTCGGGTCAGATTCGCGCGAGTCAGGAAGGCGTGGCTCAGGGTCGCGCTGCCTAGGTACGCGCGCGTCAGGTTCGCGTTATGCAGGAACGCACCACGCGCATACGCGCCAGTCAGGAGCGCGTCGCTCAGGTCTGCGCCGATCAGGTTCGCTCGGGTCAGGTCCGCGCGGGTCAGGTCCGCGCCACGCAGGTCTGCGCCCCGCAGGGCCGCGCGGGTCAGGTCCGCGTCACGCAGGGACGCGTCACTCAAGTTCTGTTCGTCACCCGGCCTGGGCACCTGCTCAGTGAGTGCTTGGGCTTCGGGTACAGGCTCTCTAGGCACCTCGTCTGCGCCCTGTTCGATGGCCCGAGCGGTTTCGGTGATCGCGGTGGAGGGCGCGTCAGGACACGCAAGGAAGAGCAGTCCGCGTAGGGCGGCCGCGTGTTGGGCGCGTTCGACTTCCGTCACCACGTCTCCAGAGTAGACCGGGGGTTCATCGCGAAGAACCCTGCCGCTTGACGCAAATTGGACAGCGGTAGTGGGGCCGGGCGTTGACCGCCAGCAGAAATCCGATGGCTTCGTTCTCGGCCCGGTGCACGATGGCGGTGGTGGTTGCCTGGGATGGAACTGCCGTTCCCATGATGGTCTCGATCAGATGGGTGAAGTGCTTCTCAGCTCTCTTCCAGTCCGGTTCGGAGTTCGGCCCGGCGCCTTCTGGGAGATGACGGGCGCCGAACGCCAAGATCGCGCGCCTGACAGCGTCACTGCCCACTTCATATGCGTCGTACAGGGAGATCACACGCCGCCCCCGGAGGACGGCGGACCGGGCTGTTCAGCCAGTCGGCGCAGTTCGTCGAGGACATCGTGCAGCTCACGGGCATGGTGGGCCTGGATCTGTTCGGTGATGACATACCCAGCCGCCGCGCCGACAATGGCGGGAATCGCAGCCCATCCGATCAAGGACAGCGGCCATGCGCACCACTGAGGGCGGACGTCAGCTGGCGAGGTGATTCCGACCATCACGTCGTAGGCGTTCGCCCAGCCGATCAGGAAGCCGTCGAGGACGTATAGGGCCCCACACATCGTAAGCACGATGGCGCCCCGACTGAGCAACCAGTAACCGAACCGCGGTAGGGCGTGCCGGGCTGCCCAACGGCCCCGTAGGTGTTGCCGCCAACCGGGCGGCGGAGGGCCACCGGGAGCGGATGCGGGTGCTGTGGACACCCTGATCACGATAGGGGCGATCCCTCTGGATTGGGAGTGGAACAGCAGACACGAACTCCACGACGTACCTTACGAGTTACTCGCAAACTGGCACCCAGGATGCACCCTGGGCCAACACGAAGTGCCCCAGGTGTCCGACTATCCGGCTAAGGCACTGACCTGCTCGAATGGGCCGGTCCCTCAGTAGGGCCAGTGCTCGGTGTGTCAGGTCAAGGAGGCTGCGACACCGCGCAACTGAGTGTTACGTCTCTCTGTCGTCGCACCCTGAAGGACTCCCTTGAAGGGAGTCGGAATGATGACTTCCGGTGGACCCACGGTGGCGTCACTTTCTCCCGTGTCGACCGACACTCCAAAACACCAGGTCAGGGCGCAAATCGTCCGCGATGGCCCGAGTCACTTCTAAGCGCTTGGCCGCAGGTTCGAGTCCTGCCGGGGGCGCCTTTCTTAGGCTCCGCTTCGGCGGGGCCTTTTTGCTGGTCAGAGCCTTTCTTCGCGACACGCCGTTACCCGCCCAATCGGCCACCTGAGCGGGCGGGGCCCCGCCGTTGAGCCACTTGGCCAGGCGAGTGCGCCTGGCAGCACATCACCGTGAGACCAAGCGACTTCACTCATACGCGATCGCGGATGCTGGCAGGCCTGCGTCGCAGCGGCAGCGGCTCACGTCGGCGTACCCGCGCTTGAAGCACGCGGTAGCACCAGGTAGCACACTGTCGATATCGTGGGCAGCATGACAGCGCAGCCCGAGATCACTCAGCGTGATCTACGCACCCGCTCCAAAGAGATCATGGACGCCGTCCAAGGAGGGCAAGCGTTCACCGTCACCCGTGATGGGCACCATGTCGGCGAGCTCGTCCCGCTCCGGCGCAGGCGTCGTTTCGTTCCCCGTGCCGAGTTCGCGGCCATGTCAAGCACCGCCCCTGACATCTCGCTGGACGCCTTCCGTGACGACCAGGACGTCGTCGTCGAGCAGGAGTTGGACGACCCGTATGCCCGTTGAGCACGAGCAGGGGCTGCTCGACACCAACATTATGATCCTGCGCAAGTGGATCGATGCCGATGAACTGCCTGCCGAGATGGCCATCACCGCCATCACCCTCGCGGAACTTTCCGCGGGCCCCCACCAGGTACGCGGCAACGCCGAAGAGAGCGACTACGACGAGCATGCCGAGCGGGCCCGGCGCATGGACGTCCTGCAGCGCGCTGAGAACGAATTCGATCCCATCCCTTTTGACGTGGAGGCTGCCCGCATCTACGGGAGGATCTGCGCCGCCGTCGTTTCGGCAGGTCGAAAGCCACGCCGGCGAGTGGCCGACCTGATGATCGCCGCAGTCGCGGCTGCCGAGGAACTCCCCCTCTTCACCACCAACCCTGATGACTTCAAGGGCCTCGACGGCTTGATCACCATCGTTCCCGTCACGCGGCCCGAAATCCTGCACGACCGGTAGCACCGAGCCCGAGTGACGGGCGTGGCCGTATCGCGGGGCCCCAGTCATCGACACATCCGCGCTGAGTGCATCGCTCGGCCCCCTGGCGCCTCAAGTAGCGCCGTGGCGCAGCCCACCGCAATCACCTCGTGCACCAGCAGTTGCGGCCCGCTTCATGAGGCTCGCTGCACCCGCGGCTCGAAATCAGCACAGGCAACCGCACAAGTAGACTCACCAGCCGGATAAATGTTCAGCGATGGATGTCGATGGACCGGGGCGGGACATGAGGCAGGGTTCGCCTCGAATGTCAGTGGCTACCGCCACAATGTCCGGTGTGCTCGTGGGGTCCCATCGAGCGTTGACGAGGTCGCTAGGATCGCGGCGCGACTGTCGTGGTCGCCGAGGGAAGGGCAGCTGGATGCACCGATGGACGTTCGCCGACCTGTTCAGTGGTGCCGGCGGAATGAGCTACGGCTTCCATACACACGGTGACTTCGAGTTGGTCGGGGCCGTTGACGCCCAGCTGGGCAAGCCCAGCAGCGGCAGGGGGTCGCTGGAGTGCAACGACACCTATGCCGCCAATATGAACGTCCAGCCATTCGAGGAAGACATCGCCGAGCTTTCCGGGGCCAGGCTTCGGTCGCTGCTGGACCAGCGGCTCGAGGGACGGGAACTCGATGTGCTCAGCGCCTGCCCACCCTGCACGGGCTTGTCCCGGGCCAATCCGCAGAACCACGTCGCGGACGATGCCCGGAACTCGCTGATCGGGAAGACCGCGGAGTTCGTCGCGGAATTGATGCCCTCCGTTCTCGTCATGGAGAATGCGCGCGAGATGCTGCAGGGCAATTTCCGCCATCACTTCGAGCAGCTCCGCGCGGACCTGAAGGACATGCGCTACAGCGTGCATGCCAGCACTCACATGCTCAACAGGTTCGGGCTGCCGCAGCAGCGCGAGCGTGCCCTGGTCATCGCGGTCCGTGAGGACAAGCAACTCCACACCCTTGAAGAGTTGTGGGGCGATGCGACGGTGAACCCGGAGGCCGTTTCGGTGCGGCGGACGATCAGCCATCTGCCTCGGATCGCGGCGGGCGAGCGGCATCCGGACGATGCCATGCACGTCTCCCCCTCCATCGGTACGGACGTCACGCGCAGGCGGCTCCAGGCGACCCCCCACGACGGCGGGTCCTGGCTCGACATGCGGGAGCACCCCGACGCCGACATCGTCCTGACCCCGGCCATGAAGCGGACGATCGCCGCCGGCAAGTTCGGCTCCTACCCTGACATCTACGGGCGACTGTGGTGGGACAGGCCGTCGCCCACGATCAAGCGGGAGTGCTCGCACTTCGGCAATGGCCGGTACTCGCATCCGGAACAGGACCGGCTCTGCACCGTTCGCGAGCTCGGCCTGCTCTCCGGGTTTCCGGAGGACTTCGTCTTCAAGGCGCGAGCGGTCTCGAACATGTACCGGCACATCGGCGATGCCGTACCGCCGCTCATCTCGCACCAGTTGGCGCACGTCGCCGAGTGGGTACTGACCGGGAATCAGCCGGAGCTGGGGAGTGTCGTACTCCCCGGGACCAGTCTCCGGGCGAGCGACATCGTGTCGCCGAGCGAACCGTCGAAAGAGGCGGTACCGGCACCGGTGCAGCTGGATCTCACGGCGGCCTGATTTCCGCCGCCGAGTGATCCCTCTCCCCTCGCCTACTCTTCCTCGCTCTCCGGAATCGTAGGAACCGTCCAGCTCGCGTGAGCCCGGCAGCGACGAAGCGAGATTCTGCTCAACGTCACCTTTTCCACGCTGCCGTCGAGCACCACTTTGCAGGCTATTCCGCCGTCGTCCCTGACGAGCGCGGAACTGCCGCCGTTCCTGGTACGTGGCGTGAAATCCTCCGGCCCGAGGTCGGCCACGCCGACCAGCAGGCTCTTCGGGATTTCCACCAGGTCGTAGCGAACGAGTACAGGGCTCACGGAAAATGCGCGCAGCGTGACTATTCTGTCGTACTCGTCCAGATGTCGAAGAAATCTCGGGACGCACTCGCGTGCAAAGTCACCGGGCGTCTCGCAGTCCCTGATCCAGCGGGCCTCGGAGAACTTCGACACCACAATGCTGGACTTGCTGATCTTCGCCGCCGCCTCGGTCTTCAGGGACCAGCGCACCCCGTCCACCGTGACATCGGCGCCCTGGAAGGTCTGGGATCGCGTCTTGGTCGCGTGGGCGCCGGAATAGCGAGCCGCGGCGATGAAGGCGTACTCGAACGAGACCTTCTTGAACTTTTCCTCCGACGTCGCGTGGTGGATCTTCAGACGGTTCAGGAAGTAATCACTGAATGCGCCGTCCACCAGATCCGAGGTCGGATCGACGATGGCCTCGCACGGCTGCCGCAGAGCCGCGGCCATCTCCTCGAGCATCTCCAACTGCGCGGCGCCCAGAAACCGCGCCTGCGTCATCAAATGATCCAGCGCCACTGCGATCCCCCCGAGTAACACCAATAAGAACGCAATGGGATCACCTGGCGGAGCCCTCAGTCAACCAACTTGACCGGCTGACACAGGACTTGGCTGGGGGCTTCGCCGGGCTGGAACCGCCGACGGTTCCCGCTGGCCAAGGCCACAGAGGGCAGTTTCGTCACCGTTCCGCAACAGGCATGAACCGCCTCGCCAGGTGCCCCGTAGACCCCGGTGTGCGCGGATCTACGACCGCGGGCGAACCGAGAACGAGAGAAGGAGCCGAGATGGCCGGCGGCAACATCAAGATCAGCCCCGACGAGATGCGCGAGGCGTCCACCTGGCTGCAGAACCAGAAGGAACTCATGCAGCAGAGCCTGCACGAGGCCAACACCAAGATGGACGAGATGGTCGAGGCGGCCTACGCGACGCCCGGTTCCGAGTCCAAGTTCCGCCCGTACTGGGAGGAGTACAAGAACGGCACCGAGAAGGCCATCGAGGGTCTGCAGGGTGTCAGCGAGTTCATCAAGCAGGTCGCCGACGCGTTCGTCGACACCGACGACCAGACCGCCGGCTCCATCGGCTGAAGCTCCCCCGCATCGTCCGGCCCCGCTCTCCCCTGTGAGGGCGGGGCCGGGCGGCTGGGACAGGAGAGGAGACACCGATGGGCAACATCAGCGTGCCTGTGCAGGACCTGAAGGACACCGTCAAGGAGCTCCAGAACATCGGGGATCTGATCGGGAACTCCGCGACGCTCTACAACGCCACCGGCGGCGCGGGGGACTTCAAGAGCCTGGCCGGCGACAGCACGCTCGCGGACGCCCTCGACGCGTTCGACAAGGCGTGGGTGGCAGGTCACGAGCGGGTTCACGACAACGTGAAGACGTTCGCCGACAACACGGACACGATCGCCGAGAACTTCACGCAGACGGACGACGAGACCGTCAAGTCGCTCGACGAAGACAAGCAGGACGCGTGACGGAGGAACGTCGCGCCGAAGGGAAAAGCGCCATGACGGAACCGACCACGGATCAGCCGGAGGCGGCCGCGCCCGCGGAATACAGCCTGAGGTTCCCCGATTCGTGGTGGCATCTCGACCTCGACCCGAGCACCCGGGACGCGTCGATCCGCCGCCGCATCGAGGCACAGGTGGAGAAGGCCCCCCAGCTCACCCGCGAGCAGGTGGACGGGCTGATCCGCAACACCCGGCGCATCGCCCGCGAGGCGCACGCGCAGGGTGCTCTGCGAGCCTCGGGAATGCTCAGGATCCTGCGCGCGGGCAGTGGCCCGCTGGTGCTCAGCGCCACCACGGTGGTGCTGCGGATCACCGTTCCGGAGGGCGAGTCGGAGGATCTGGCGGACCTCGTCATGGCCGCCGGCGTGCAGCTCGGCACCGATGCGGAAGGCACCGGTCTGCCGCCCGGCGAGGTCGAGTTGGTGGAACTGCCGCACGCCGGGGCGGCCGGGCGGATCTCCCGCGTCGAGGACGTGGACTACGGGGGGAAGCGGGTTCCCACCGCGGTGCGGCACACCCTCGTCCCGGTGCCCAATACCCACGACTACCTGGTGATCGCCAGCTCCACTCCCAACGTGGATCTGGCGGAGCAGTTCTACGAGGTCTTCGACGCGATCGCGGAGTCGCTCCGTTTCGGCGACTCGACAGACACGACGGACGCAGCCGGTACGGCCGACGCAGAACAGGGAAAGTGAGGTAGCGGCCATGGCTCGGCCTGCGGTGTCCGATTGGGAAGACGTCTTCGGGTTCTCGGACGACCCGACCCCGGGTGATGCGGACATGCTCGGGGATCTCGCCCGCCAGTACCGCTCCGTGGCGGACAATGCGGGCGATGCCCTGCCCCTTGTCTCCGGCCTGGAGAACAACCAGGTCGGCGAGGGCAAGACGATGGACAAACTCCGGGACAAGCTGGGCGACCTGGCCGAGCAAGTACGCAAGCTCCACAGCTCGTACGACCAGGCCGCCGGCGCCCTGGACACGTACGTGCACTCCCTGCGCGACCAGCAGCGCAACGCCGACAACGCCCTGGAGAAGGGGCGTGAGGCCAAGGACCGGCTCGAATCCGCCACCGATGTCGTCAAGGCGCTCACTGCCGACATCAGTCATCTCGACGGCGTCAAGCACCCGCCGGACGACAAGGAAGCCCGGGCCAGCACCCGCCGCGCCCTCGACGAGGCCCACAGCAAGCAGTCCTCCGCGCAGACCCGGGCCGACGACGCCCAGGCCGACCTCGACGCCGCCCGGATGCTCGCCGAGGACGCCCGCCAGGTCCGTGAGCAGGACGCCGCCGTCGCCGCCGGGAAACTCGACGACGCCCGCGACGAATCCGTCGCCGGCTACAGCCTCTGGGACAAGATCAAGAAGGCATTCAGTCAGGCCCTCGGCATCATCAGTGCCGTGCTGGGAGTCATCGCCCTCCTCGTGCCCGGCCTCCAAGGCCTCGGAATCGCCCTCACCATCGGGGCCGTCGTCGCCGGCGCCGCGTCACTCGGCATCAATATGTCGATCATGGCCGAGACCGGCGACTGGGACATCGGCGAGATCGTCCTCGGCGTCGTGGGAATGGTTGCCGGCGGTGGCGCGCTGCTCAAGGGCGCCGGGAGTATCGGCTCGGCCCTGAAGGGCGCCGCGCAAAACGGGCTGAACAAGATCGGATCGGCCTTCCGCATCAACGGCCGCGGCGGGGGCGTCAAGAAGTGTGCGACCGACCCGGTGGACGTGGCCACCGGCGAGATGCTGCTGCCGCAGACCGACCTGGACCTGGACGGTGTGCTGCCGCTGCGGCTGAACCGGACGTTTCTGTCGACGTACCGCTACGGGCAGTTCTTCGGGCCTTCCTGGGCCTCCACCCTCGACGAGCGGCTCGAAGTCGACGGCCGGGGGCGGGCGTTCTGGGCGCGTGAGGACGGGTCGATTCTGAGTTACCCGCGGCTCCCCTCGGCCGGCCCGGCGAACGACCTGGTGTTGCCCGAGGAGGGGGCGCGCCTGCCGCTGGCCGCCGAGGAGACGGCCGAGGGCGGGGTCGCCTACTCGGTCGCCGATCCGCACACCGGCATCGTCCACCACTTCACGGACCGCGCCACGGACGGCTCCGACGGCGACACCCGCGTGCACTGGCTGGTCCGGTGGCACGACCGGAACGACAACGAGGTGCGCATCGAGCGGGAGGAGGACGGATCGCCGACGGCGATGGTCCACTCCGGCGGCTACCGCGTGGAAGTGAATTGTCTCGTCGGGCTGCTCCTCGACGTGGCGGTCGCCACTCCCGAAGGACCCGTCGAGGTGATGTCGTACCGGCACGACTCGGACGGCAACCTCAGCCATGTCGTCAACTCCAGTGGCAAGGCGCTGGTGTTCGACTACGACGAGCAGCACCGCATCACCGCCTGGACCGACCGCAACGACTGCACCTACCGCTACGTCTACGACGACGCGCATCGCATCACCGAGACCATCGGTCCTGAGGGTTATCTCTCCTCGCAGTGGTCCTACGACCCCGTCGAGCAGCGCAACCACTACACCGACGCGTGCGGCGCCACGACTGTCTACCAGCTGAACGATCTGTATCAAGTCGTCGTCGAGACCGACCCGTTGGGCAACACCACCACGTCCGAGTGGGACCGCTGGGACAACCTCCTCGCCGATACCGACGCCCTCGGCGACACGATCCGGTACGAGTACGACCGGGCCCACAACCCCACCGTCATCGAACTCCCCGACGGCAGCCGGTCCACGGCGACGTACAACGCGCTGAACCTCCCCGTCACGATGACGGACCACGCCGGGGCGGTCTGGCACCAGGAGTTCGACGAGCGGGGCAATCTGACCGCCGTCACGGCACCGGGCGGCGCGACGAACCGGTTCACCCACCACGCGGGCGGCGCGGTCGCCTCGGTGATCGACCCGGTCGGTGCGCAGGCCTCGTACGAGGTGGACGGCGCGGGCCTGCCCGTCGTCATCGGCAACCCGGCCGGGGAGCGGTCGACGATCGAGCGCGACGCGTTCGGCCGGCCCACCGTCGTCACCGACCCGGCGGGCGCGGTCACCCGCGCGGCCTGGACCGTCGAGGGCCTGTTGGCGGAGCGGACCGCGCCCGACGGCCGGGTCGAGCGGATGACCTGGGACGGCGAGGGCAACTGCCGCGTCTCCACCGACGCCGCGGGCGGCATCACCCGCCACGAGTACACCCACTTCGACCTGCTGTCGGCCCGGACCACTGCGGACGGTGTCCGCCACACCTTCGCCTACGATCCCGAACTCCGCCTCACCCAGGTCACCAACCCGCAGGGTCTCACCTGGGACTACACCTACGACCGCGCGGGCAACCTGATAGCGGAGTCCGACTTCGACGACCGTGAAGTCCGTTACGAGCGCGACGCGTTGGGGCGGGCCGTGTCCCACACCACGCCGCTGGGAGCGGAGATCACCTTCCGGTACAACTCCGTCGGTGAGCTGGTGGAGAAGAACGTGGCGGGGGCGGTCACCTCGTACGCGTACGACTCGGCCGGGGCACTCGTCCGGGCGGTCTCCCCCACCTCGACGCTGGAGTTGGAGCGGGACGCCCTCGGCCAGATCGTGGCCGAGACCGTCGACGGACGGACCACCCGCTTCACCTACGACGTGCTCGGTCGGCGCATCTCCCGCACCACCCCGACCGGCGCCGTCAGCGAGCTGGGCTACGACGGGCGCGGGAACCGCGACACCCTCACCTCCGCCGGTCACCGCCTCGACTTCACCCATGACGTCGTGGGGCGGGAACTCGCCCGCGTCTGGGGCGCGTCGACCTCCCGGGCAAGCGCGAGCTCCCGGGGAAGCGCGGCCTCCGGGGTGAGCGCGACGACCGCTTGGGACGTGGCCGGGCGCTCGGTCTCCCACTCCCTCGTCGCACCGGGGCGCACCCTGCGCGAGCGGTCCTACACCTACCGGGCCGACAACCACCTGACCGGCGTCGCGGATCGTGCGACGGGCAAGCGCCAGGACATCGAACTCGATCCGGTCGGACGCCCGTTGACGGTCACCGCCGACGGCTGGACCGAGTCCTACGCGTACGACCAGGCGGGCAATCAGACGGCGGCCGACTGGCCCGCGAAGGCGCCCGGCGCCGAGGCCCGCGGCGAACGCACCTACGCCGGAACCCGTATCCAGGGAGCGGGTTCGGTCCGCTACGAGCACGACGCCGCGGGCCGCATGGTGCTGCGCCAGAAGCGCCGCCTGTCGAAGAAGCCCGACACCTGGCGCTACGAGTGGGACGCCGAGGACCGCCTCACCGCCTGCGTCACCCCCGACGGCGTCCAGTGGCGCTACACGTACGACCCGATGGGGCGCCGCACCGCGAAGTACCGCATGGCCGAGGACGGCGTGAGCGCCGTCGAGACCGTGCTGTTCACCTGGGACGACTCCAACCTCGCCGAGCAGACCGACACCACCACCGGCGTCACCCTCACCTGGGACCACGACGGCCACCGGCCTCTCACCCAGCTGGAGCGCAAGCCGCGGGGACAGGGCGAGTACGATTCGCGCTTCTTCGCCATCGTCACCGATCTCGTCGGCGCCCCCACCGAACTCGTCGACGAACAGGGCGACATCGCCTGGCGCTCCCGCACCACCATGTGGGGCACCACCGCGCACAGCCGCGGTGCCACGGCGGTGACACCCTTGCGTTTCCCGGGTCAGTACGAGGACCGCGAAACCGGCCTGTACTACAACTACTTCCGGCATTACGACCCGGAGAGCGGCCGGTACACGGCACCGGACCCCCTGGGGCTCGGCCCCGCCCCCAACCCGGTGGCGTACGTCGACAATCCGCAGTCGTTCAGCGACCCGCTGGGTCTGGTCAAATGTGACGAGCGGGACCCCACCTGGGGCGGGAAGGTCAGGTTCTCGAGCGACCGCCTCAAGCGCACCGGGAAAATGTCCGCCAAGCTCGACCCGGGCATGACGGGCGGCAAGACCAACGCAAGGCCCACTACCGAGCCGCCGGGTTGGCCAGGGGGAAAGACCCCCGACCCGATGAATCGCTGCCATCTGCTCGGCGCCCAGATCGGCGGCTCGAACAAGCACCCGCTGAATTTCATCACCGGGCACCGCCACATGAACAACCCGGTCCATTTGCACTACGAGAGGGCAATTCGCAATGCTCTTGATTCCGGAGAGGACATCAAATACAGCGTGACGCCCATTTACAAGGGGAAAAACCCCATCCCGTCCTACTTGAAGCTGGACGCCTCGGGGACCAACGGGTTCCAATTCACCCATCACCAGTCCGGCAGTCTCATTAACAAGGTGCTGATCCCCAACAAACGGGGGTAATAGCGCACGTCGAGGTTCTGAGAAAACTCGTAAGACTCAACGAAATTGAGGTTAAGGCCATGGTCCGGCCTGCGGTGTCCGATTGGGAAGATGTCTTCGGGTTCTCGGACGACCCGACTCCCGGCGATGCGGACATGCTCGGCGATCTCGCCCGCCAGTACCGCTCCGTCGCGGACAACGCGGGCGATGCCCTGCCCCTCGTGTCCGGCCTGGAGAACAACCAGGTCGGCGAGGGCAAGACGATGGACAAACTCCGGGAAAAGCTCGGCGATCTGGCCGAGCAGGTGCGCAAGTTGCACAGCTCGTACGACCAGGCAGCCGGCGCGCTGGATGTGTACGTGCATTCGCTGCGGGATCAGCAGCGCAACGCCGACAACGCCCTGGAGAAGGGGCGCGAGGCGAAGCAGCGGCTCGATTCCGCCACCGATGTGGTGAGTGCGCTCACCGCCGACATCAGCCACCTCGACGGCCAGAAGCACCCGCCGGACGACAAGGAAGCGCGGGCCAGCACCCGGCGCGCCCTGGACGAGGCCCACAGCAAGCAGTCCTCCGCGCAGGCGCAGGCCGATGACGCGCAGGCCGACCTGGACGCCGCCCGGCTGCTCGCCGAGGACGCGCGGCAGGTGCGTGAGGACGACGCGTCCGTAGCGGCGCAGAAGTTGGACGACGCGCGGGACGAGTCGGTCGCCGGTTACAGCCTCTGGGACAAGATCAAGAAGGCGTTCAGCCAGGCCCTCGGCATCATCAGCGCCGTCCTTGGCGTGCTGGCGATGTTGGTGCCGGGGCTTCAGGGTGTGGGGATCGCGCTCACGATCGGTGCGGTCGTTGCAGGTGCGGCCTCACTCGGCATCAATATGTCGATCATGGCCGAGACCGGTGACTGGAACATCGGCGAGATCGTGCTCGGCGTGATCGGCATCGTCGGGGGCGGCGCCGCCGCGCTCAAGGGGCTCGGCGGGATCGGGGCGGCGCTCAAGGGGCCCAAGCCCGGCGCGGTCAAGACGCCGGACGCCCGCGTCACGGGGCGCGGCATCGACAGGCGCACCTGCGCGACCGACCCGGTCGATGTGGCCAGTGGCGAGATGCTGTTGCCGGAGACCGATCTCGCCCTGCCCGGTGTGCTGTCGCTGGCCGTGTCCCGTACGTATCTGTCGAGCTACCGGTACGGGCAGTTCTTCGGGCCCTCCTGGGCCTCCACGCTCGACGAGCGGCTTGAGGTCGGCGAGCGGGGGCGGGTCGCGTGGACCCGTGAGGACGGGTCGATTCTGTTCTATCCGGGGTTGCCGGACACGGCAGGCGAGGGCGGTTCCGTATGGCCCGAGGAAGGGGTTCGGCTGGCGCTCGCCCGTGCCGCCGAGGACGGGGACACCTACCGTGTCACCGACCCGCACACCGGTGTCGTACGGACCTTCACCAAGAATCCGGATGACCCCAACGGGCTGTACTGGCTCGCAGGTTGGTGTGACCGGAACCTCAACTCCGTCACCGTCGAGCGGCTCGCCGACGGCACCCCCACCGCGCTGCTGCACTCCGGCGGGTACCGCGTCGACGTCCACTGCGTCGCCGGGCTCGTCCTCCAGCTCTCCGTCGCCACGCCGGACGGTCCCGTCGAGGTCATGTCGTACGAGCACGACGCCAAGGGCAACCTCACGCACGTCGTCAACTCCTTCGGCAGGCCCATGGTGTTCGGGTACGACGAGCGGCACCGGATCACGTCCTGGACGGACCGGAACCACTCCGTCTACCGGTACGTGTACGACGACGAGAACCGGATCACCGAGACCGTCGGGCCCGAGGGGTATCTGTCGTCGAGCTGGTCGTACGACCGCGACGCGCGGCGTTCGTACTTCACGGACGCCGAAGGCGCCACGACCGTCTACCAGCTCAACGAGCTGCATCAGGTCGTCGCCGAGACCGATCCGCTGGGCAATGTCGTCCGTTCCGAGTGGGACCGCTGGGACAATCTGCTGTCCCGGACCGACGCCCTCGGCCACACCACCCGCGTCGAGTACGACGAGCGGCACAACCCGACCGTCGTCCACCACCCGGACGGCAGCCGGTCCACGACGGCGTACAACGAGCTGAACCTGCCGGTCACGGAGTCGGGGCCCGACGGCAGCGTCGAGCGGCAGGAGTTCGACGAGCGGGGCAATCTCGTCGCATCCGTCGCGGCCGACGGCTCCGTGCACCGCCTCACCCGGCACGCCAACGGTGCCCTCGCCTCGCTCACCGATCCGGCGGGCGGCGTCGTCTCGTACGAGGTCGACGCCGCGGGGCTGCCCATGGCCGTCGACCGGGGGGACGGGACGCGGGAGACCGTCGAGCGGGACGCCTTCGGGCGCGTCGTCACGGTCACCGATCCGCTGGGCGCGGTCGTGCGCAACGAGTGGACCGTAGAGGGGCTGCTCGTGCGGCGCACCGGGCCCGACGGCCTGGTCGAGCGCATGACCTGGGACGGGGAGGGCAACTGCCGCTCCGCCACCAGCCCGGCGGGCGCCACCACCCGCTACGAGTACACCCACTTCGACCTGATCGCGGCCCGCACGGGACCCGACGGGGTGCGCCACACCTTCGGCTACGACCGGGAGCGGCGCCTCACGCGGGTCACCAACCCGCAGGGCCTGACCTGGGACTACACGTACGACGCCGCGGGCCGCCTGATACGCGAGTGCGACTTCGACGACCGTGAGGCCACGTACGCCCACGACGCGGCGGGCCGCACCGTCGCCCGTACGACGCCGCTCGGCGAGGAGATCGCCTACGAGATCAACGCCTTCGGCGACCTCGTGCGCAAGGACGTGGCGGGGGCGGTCACGTCCTACGACTACGACCTGTCCGGGGCGCTCACCCGGATGTCCTCCGCCACGTCGACGGTGGAGTACGAGCGGGACGTCATGGGGCGGGTGCTCGCCGAGACCGTGGACGGGCGGCGCACCGCGTTCGGCTACGACGTGCTCGGCCGCCGCACCTCCCGCACCACCCCGTCCGGCGTCGTCACCGAACTCTCCTACGACGAGCGGGGAAACCGGGACGGCCTCGCCGTGGACGGGCACCGGATCGCCTTCAGCCACGATGTCCTCGGCCGCGAGCTGGCCCGCACCTGGGGCCCGGGGTCCGTGGCCGCCACGACCAAGTGGGACCTGGCGGGACGCGCCGTCAACCGTGGCCTCGGCGCCGCGGGACGCACCCTGCGCGACCGGCACTACGGCTACCGCGAGGACGGCCTGCTCACGTCCGTCACGGACACGGTCACCGGCGTCGGCCGGCGGATGGAACTCGACCCGGCGGGGCGCCCGTTGACGGTCACCGCCGAGAACTGGACCGAGTCCTACGCCTACGACCAGGCGGGCAACCAGACCACGGCGACCTGGCCGGAGAAGGCGGGCCGCCCCGAGGCCCGCGGCGAGCGCACCTACTCCGGCACCCGCGTCCAGAGCGCGGGCGCGGTCCGCTACGAGTACGACGCGGCGGGCCGCGTCGTACTGCGCCAGAAGCGCCGCCTGTCGAAGAAGCCCGACACCTGGCGCTACACCTGGGACGCCGAGGACCGCCTCACGGCGTGCGTGACACCCGACGGCGTCGAGTGGCGTTACACGTATGACCCGTTGGGGCGCCGAACCGCCAAGTTCCGTATGGCGGAGGATGGTTCGACGGCGGAGACGGTCCGCTTCACGTGGGACGCGAGCCGGCTCGCCGAGCAGACGGACAGCACCACGGGCGTCACCACCACCTGGGACCACGAGGGCCACCGTCCGCTGACCCAGTTGGAGCGCAGGCCGCGCGGCAAGGATCCGAGGACGCAGGACGCGTACGACTCGCGCTTCTTCTCCATCGTCACCGACCTCGTCGGCACGCCCACCGAGCTGGTCGACGAGCGGGGCGACATCGCCTGGCGCTCCCGCTCCACCCTGTGGGGCACCACCAGCCGCAACCGGGACGCCGTCGCGCTGACGCCGCTGCGCTTCCCCGGCCAGTACGAGGACGCCGAAACGGGCTTCCACTACAACTACTTCCGCCATTACGACCCCGAGACCGCGCGCTACGCCTCCCCCGACCCGCTGGGCCTCGAACCGGCCGACAACCCGGTCGCGTACGTCCACAACCCGCACACCTGGGTCGACGTCCTGGGGCTTGCTCCGCAGACCTGCGCGTCGGAGGTGCCCGCCAACCGGCACCTCCTCACCAAGCAAGGCGCGTTCCGGGCGGCGTTGCGGGACCTGGGCATCGAGAAGCGGCAGCGGCCCATCAAGGTCGAGCGCGTGGACATGGAGAAGCCGAACAAGGAAAAGGTGAAGTGGCCGCATACGAAGTTCAACATGATGAAGGGGAGGGCCGGCGAAACAATCAAGACCAAGGAATTCCACTACGTACGCGACGACGGCAGCGAAGTGGTCATCCAGGACCACTCCGCGGGGCACATCTACGGCCGCGCCGACCGTGTCGGGGACGTGGGTCCGCACTTCAACGTGCGCCCCATCAGCGACACCCGCAACGGCAAGGTCCCGGGGACCGCGGAGCACTACGGCTGGGGCAAGCCCGGAGGCCTTGGCTGACCTGGACCGGCCATGTCGTCCGGTCGACGGCTGAGCGGAACCGCCGGACATGAGTGAGGGCTCCCGCCGAATACGTTGATCACGTTCGGCGGGAGCCCTCAACTCATCTGCGGATACGGTCAGTCCACCGCCGCCGGCAGCACCGTCTCCGGTACCTGGATCGTGCGCAGCACCCCGTCGCCGAGGTGCAGGATCGCCCGGCCCGCGGTGGGGGCGTTCAGGCGGCTGCGGGGGATCTTGACGCCGATGAGGTCGCCGTCGCTCATGTTCTGCGGCTTCAGGAGGAGGCCGCTGCGGTTGCGGCGGGCCTCCGTGTGCCAGCCGGAGAAGCCGGAGGACAGGCGGTCGGTCTGGCCCGCGATGATCAGGCCGCGGCCGTTCTCCGCGCCGGACTTGGCGATCTGGGTGAGGACCGGTTCGGCCTTCGTCTTCAGCAGCAGGTCGGCGTCGTCCAGGATCACCACGGCGCCCTGCGGCGCCGACCCCAGTACCTGTTCGAGGGCCGTCGGGTCGATGTCGGAGTCCTCGTAGACCGCGAGGACGCCGGGGCGGCCCGCGAGCCTGCGCAGCGGCGACCTGGCGGGCGCGCCGATGACGACGGGTGTCTTCGTCGACAGGAGCGACATCGCGAGCGTGGAGAGGACCGTGCTGCGGCCCGAGCGGGCGGGGCCGGAGACCATGAAGGTCGGCGTGACCGAGAAGTCCGGGCCGACCGCCGCGAGTTCGTCGCCGCCGACACCCGCGATGGCCCACCGCGGCGACGGCAGCCTGCGCGGCACGTACTGGATCGCCTGTTCCCAGCTGAGCCGGTCCGGCAGCGTGTCGACGCGGAACGGGCGGGTGGTGGGCGGCAGTTGGGCGGACTGTGTGCGGCAGTGTTCGGCGATCTGGTGGAGTGCGCCCGCCTGTGCCTGGCCCTCCGGGTTCTCCGTGAGGAGCGCGATCTGCACCTCCGCCTTGTCGGCGGCGCGGAAGGCGCGGCCCGGCGGGATCTCGTCGGGGACGTTGCGCTGCGTGATGCCGATCTGGCCGTACTCGGACTTCTCGTTGAGCTTGAGGACGAGCTTGTCCTCGGTGGAGCCGTTGACGCGGCTGGAGAACAGCGCGCGGTCGCCGGTCATCAGCAGGTGGATGCCGACGCTCGCGCCGTCGCGGAGCAGGTTCATGACGGAGGTCAGCAGGTTCCCGGAGTCGTACTCGCCGAGCTGCTTGTCGAAGACCTCCCAGCGGTCGATGAACAGCACGATGTGCGGGGGCCGTTCGGCCTCCGGCAGCGCGCGGCGGAGCTCCGGCAGGTCGGCGCTGCCGCGGGCAGCGAGCATCTCCTGGCGGCGGGTCAGCTCGCGGGTGAGGCGGGCAAGGAGCCGGGCGACGCGGTCGGGCTGGGTGCGCTGGGTGATGGCGCCGCAGTGCGGCAGTCCCTCGATGGGCAGCAGCGCGCCGTTGCCGCAGTCGATGCCGTACATGTGGAGCTTGTCGGCGGAGTGTGCGAGGGCCATGGCGCCTGCGATGGTGCGCAGCGTCTGGGACCTGCCCTGGCGGGGCGAGCCGATGATGTGCAGGTGGCCGAGCGTCGCCGGGTCGATGACCAGGGACTGCCGGGCCTGCTGTGCGGGCAGGTCCACGACGCCGTACCCGACGGGCGCCAGGTCGTAGTCCGAGGGCGGGGCCGGAGGGAGTTCGCCGGTGACAAGGGTCTCGGGCAGCGGCGGCAGCCAGGGGCTGTGCTGGGCGGGGATGCCCATCGTCCGGTCGGCCTCGCGGATCGCGGTGACGAGCCCGGTGAGGTCGGTCTCGACCTCGGCGGGCGCGGCGGCGGCGCGGGGGCGCGTCGGGAGCGGTTCGCCGAGCCGTTCCCAGCCGACGGCGACGGCCCAGGGCGCGGGCAGCGAGACCGTGGTGGCGCCGGGGCGCCGGCCGCCGACGCGTCCGGACTGGAACGGGACGAGGGAGTTCTGGCCGAGGCGCACGTAGGCGCGGCCGGGGTTGCTCTGCGAGATCGAGGCGGCCTCACCGGAGTTGAGGACGTCCTGGCTCTCGCCGGAGTCGGTGACGCGCAGCGCGATGCGCAGGTTGGTGTTGGCGCGGATCTCGGAGGAGACGACGCCGCTGGGGCGCTGTGTCGCGAGGATCAGGTGGATGCCGAGGCTGCGGCCCCGCTGGGCGATGTTGACGAGGCCCTTCACGAAGTCCGGCAGGTCGCGCACCATCGAGGCGAACTCGTCGATGACGATGAGGAGTCGGGGCATCGGGTCGTGGCCCGCCCTCGGCTCGCGCTCCAGGAGGTCGACGTAGTCCTCGATGTCCTTGGCGCCGACCGCGGCGAGGATGTGCTCACGGCGGGTGAGTTCGGCGGTCAGGGAGACGAGGGCGCGTTCGACGAGGTGGGCGTCGAGGTCGGTGACCATGCCGACGGTGTGCGGCAGGTCGACGCAGTCCTTGAACGCGGAGCCGCCCTTGTAGTCGACGAGGACGAACGTCATCGCGTCGGGGCGGTTCGCCACGGCGAGCGAGGCGACGATGGTCTGGAGGAGTTCGGACTTGCCGGAGCCGGTGGTGCCGGCGACGAGGCCGTGCGGGCCGTCGCGCTTCAGGTCCAGGTGGAACGGGCCGTCGAGGGAGACACCGACGGCCGCCCGGGTCGAGCGGCCCCCGGCCAGCCAGCGCGCCCGGATGCCCTCGGCCTGCGGCGGGTCGAGGGCGAGCACGTCGAGCAGTCGCGCGGAGGCGGGCAGCACCGCGGCCTCCTCGTCGCCGCCGCCCGGGTCGCGCAGCGGGCCCATGGCGCGGGCCAGCGAACGGCAGTAGTCCACGGAGACGGTGTCGGGGCGGATGCCGGTGACGGTGCCGCGGCCGGAGCGGCCGACGCGGACGGTGCCGCCGGGCTCCTCGGCGACGACGGCCTGGCACTCCTCGGGCAGCAGCCGCTCCTCGGCGTCCAGGCAGACGGCGCGGACGCCGACGGCCGGTCCGTCGCGCAGGATCTGCGTCACGCCGGGCAGCGAGCGCAGCCTGCGGGCGCCGTCGAGGATGACGAGCACGTCGGGTCCGGCGCTCTTGCCGCGCCGTTCGGCCGCCGTCGCCGTGGCGCGCTCGGTGATCAGCGCGGTGAGTTCGGCGACGCGGCGGGCACAGGTCTCGGTGCCGTAGCCGATGCTGGCCGGGGTGTCGCCGGACCTCTTGCGCACGTGCGGCAGCCAGCGCAGCCAGGACCAGCCGTCGCGGCCCTGTTCGCCGGTGGTCAGGAGGTGGATCTGAAGGTCGCGGGGGCTGTGCAGGACGGCGGCCTGGGCGACCGTCCAGCGGGCCACGGCGCGCGCGGCCGGGCCCTGTCCCGCGATGCCGAGGACGTTGTGCTCGCGCAGCGGGACCGTCACGGGGACGTCGTACGCGGTCCACGGGTCCTGGCGGCGGTGCTCGTCCTTCGTCGGGTCCTGGAGCACGACATCGGAGTCCATGTCGGCGGTTCCGACGCGCAGTTCGAGGAAGTCGGCGTCGTTCGTACGACGCTCCCACAGGCGGCGCCGGGGGCCGACGGCGGTCAGGACGACCTCGGCCGGGTCGGGGAAGCCACGGCGCCGGGCGGTGCGTTCGGCCGTCAGGGCCTCGCTCGCGTCGCCCTCGATCCGGGCCTTCTTCGCCTCGTACTCGGCGACGGTGTTGGAGTGCGACTGGCGGCCGCTGCGCCGGCTCACCACGTAGTTGCCGACGATCACGACCGGGGAGAGCAGCCCGAACAGCAGCATCGTCATGCGGTGGAGGGCGAACGCGCCGACGACGGCCATGACCAGCGGGGCCGCCGCGGCGATCCACGGGAGCGGCCGGGCGGCGAGCGGGGCGGGCGGCGAGGGCAGCGTGAAGCGGGTGATTCGCTCGGCGGGCCGCAGCCGCGGGGGCCGGTTGTAGTCCCAGCCGGTGCCGTCCTCGGAGGGCTGCACGGCGGCGTCGGGCTTCTGCGGCAGGGCGAGTTCGAGCAGGCAGTCGCCTACGAGGAGTTGGGCGCCGACCGGCCAGGCGGTCGACCCGGTGATGTCCTCGCGGTCCAGTTGCAGCGGGCTGTCGCCCGGCACCGAGGGGTCGGGCGCGACGTGGCAGCGGCCGCCGGGGCCCACCGTCAGGACGGCTGCCGGGCGGTCGGGAATGGCGCGCAGCACCTGTCCCGATCCGTCGTGGCCGAGCCCGATCCGGTACTCCCCCATGTCGATCCGGTGCACGGCGCCCGCGCCGGGACCGCCGACGGCACGGACCTCGACCAGGCCGTCGGGTTCGACGGCCGCGGTGCCGGCCGGGCGGCCGAGGCCCACGATGGCGGCGTGCTGGAGCGGCGCGTCCCGCAGCCGCATGTCGGCGGGCAGCAGCCGGTCGTCGGCGTACAGGCCGAGGCCCTCCGGCGGCCGGGGCACGCCTCCCGCCCCGGCCAGCGCCTCCGCGACAGCGCTCATGGGCGTGTCGGGGTCGGCGTCGAGGTGGACGTCGAACGCGTCACCACCCGCCTCGACCACGGTCAACATCAACGACACGAAAACGTCCTCCAGCCACGGTGAATGGGGGCCTGGGCAGCCGCGGTCGACGGCTCCCGTACCACTGACGTGACTACGGGGCCGGTCCACGGATGGTTCACGGGAGATTTCTGTGAACCATCCGCCCACCGGCGCCGTAGTGGCCATCGGGTGCACGGCGCAGCAGCCGTGCCTCCCCCGCTTTTGTGACAAGGAGTCAGTGGATGATCTGGTACGTCCTGGCCGCGGTGCTGGGTCTTGCGCTGATCGCGGCGGTGACGGTGCTGATCGTCACGGAGCTGCGGAACCGCCCGCCGAAGCCGGTCGCCGCCTCCGCGGCGGTCACCGGCAGGCAGGCGCTCGACGTGGTCGACGCGGGTCTGCGCCGGCTGACGGGCGCGTGCCTGCGCTCCGGCCGCTCGCTGCCCGATCTGTACGCCGTCGTCTACTCCGAGGAGCGGCTCGGGCTGCTGCTCGCGGGGGCCGAGGAGTCCGCGCCGGAGCCCTGGACCGCCGAGTCGGACGGCGAGCGCTGGACGATCTCGCCCGACGACCTGCACCGTCCCGGCCCGGACGGCGAGCCGGCGCTGCCGTACGCGCTGACGGTGACGGTGGGCCTGAACGGCCCCGACCGCGTGCTCGTCGACCTGTCCCGCGCCGCGGGCCCCGTCTCGGTGACGGGCCCCGACGAGGAGGTGCGGCGCATGGCGCGCGCCGTCGTCCTGGAGGCGCTCGCCGGTCCTGTGGGGGCGCTCGCCCAGGTCACCCTGGTGGGTTCGCTGGCCGACGGACGGCTCCTCACCGGCGACGAGACGCGCAGCTCGCGGCTGCACAGCGCGGCCAGCCTGGAGGAGGCGTTCGCCGGCGCCAAGGCGGCGAACGCGGGTGTCCCGGAAGCCGGTTCGGCCGATGTCACCCAGGTCTTCCGTCTCATCGAGGGCAGCAGCAGGCTCGCCGTGCAGGGCGAGGTGCCGCACCTGTTCGTCGTGGAGGCGACTCAACTCCCGCGCCGGGACGGGGTCGTCTCCACCATGCGGCGCGGGGACGCGCTGCTCGTGCTCGGCGAGGCGCCCACGGGCTGGCGCTGGCGCACCGCCGCGGACGGCTCGCTCGACACCGGTCCGCTCGGCCTGGAGATCACCCGGCACGCGGGACGGCTGGTCGGCTGAGTGTCACGCCGCCTCACCGCTCCCGACGTCGTGCGCGTACAGGCCACGCCTGTTCAGCGCCTCCCGCATGGCGCGGGCGGCGTAGTACGTGCGGGACTTGACGGTGCCGGGCGGCACGCCGAGGACCTTGGCCGTCTGGTTGACGGTGCGTCCGAGGTAGTGGACGTTCAGCAGGACCTCGCGCTGGCTCGGCCGCAGGTCACCGAGGGCGTCGATGAGCACCTGAGTGGTGAGGATGTGGTCCACGCCGTCGGACACCGGCAGGTGGGCCAGTTCCGGGTCGCCGGTCTCCGGCGGTCTGGCCTGGCGGGCCCGGTGGCCGTCGATGACGAGGTTGCGCAGCGCGGTGAAGAGCCAGGGCCGCGCCGAGTCGGCGGTCGGGTCGAGTTCCGCCGCGTGCCGCCAGGCGCGTATCGCGACTTCTTGGAGGATGTCCTCGGCGCGGTGCCAGTCGCCTTCGAGGCGCCGCGCGGCGAACTGCAGCAGAGCGGTTCCGTGGCAGTCGTAGAGCGCTCTGAGGAATTCGTCGGGGTGGAGGTCAGCTGCGTGGGGGCCGGGTATCCGGTGTTCGCTCGAAGCGCTGGCCGACAAGGCCCTTCCTCTCCGGATCGTCTGTGGGGGAAGACGGTTTCGCCGGATGCGGGCACACCGGCAGGAGCCGCCCCGGTCCGGCGGACGCCCGTGCGACGTCCACCGGACGGAGGCGGCGGTGAAGCTCGACTCGGCGGTGCCGGTCAGCCCGGTTCGTTCGAGGAGAGCGAGCTCACCTCGCGGGCCGTCAACTCGCGGTCGTAGACATGCACATCGGCGAGGTCGCCGCCCCAGTAGTCGGAGGCCTTCCCGCCGAACTTGCCGCGCCCGATGATCACGCCGCCAGTAGGTTTCACGCTGCTGGAAGCAACCCTGGTTCCAGCGAGCTTTCCATCCACGTAGATCCGCATCCGGTGGTCCTTCTGACTGTACGTGCCGGTCAGGTGGTACCAGTGGCCGGGCTGCGGCTGCTCCGACGACTCCGCGACGGTACGGGCGCCGGGGAAACTGAAGGCGAAGTTCTGGTCCTGCCCCGAGTACTGCAGGAAGAACGCGCTGTTGCGCTCGCCGTCCTGGGACAGGGCGGTGTGCATGCCCTTCAGGCTCTGGCTGTCGAGACGCACCCGCGCGGCGACCGAGTAGTCCTTCTTCTCGGTGTCGAGCCGGGTGTTGGTGCTGCCGTATCCGCTGCTGCCGTTCAGCTGCAGGGCGCCGCCCTCCGGACCGTCGGTCCACTGCACGCCGCCGTCGAACCCGGCGTCGTGCTCGCCGGCCTTCGCGGTGCCGGACCGGTGCAGCGGCCACCAGCCGAGGCCGTCGAGCGACTCGGCGGTGGCACTCGGGCTCGACGACGCGGCGGGTTTCTCGTCGGCCTGCGCCTTCTCGGAACCCTGGTCACCGCGCACCAGTTGGACGACGACGAAGCCCAGGGCGACGGTCAATACGGCGATCGTGGTGATAAGCGCCCATCTGCGCGTCATGAATTTCCTCAGAGGTACGACATAAATGTGTCTTCGATGATCACGTATGGGAGCCGAAAACGGTTCACCATGCACGCAACCTTCACGTGACGCCACCACAGCGTCATGTGGCACCACGTGATGCCATCTGGCACCACTTGGTGCCATAACGCTTGCGCGTGGCGCCATAGTGGTGCCATGATGACGTCATGGACCTCACGCCCTACGTCGACACCCTGCACCGCGAGCTCGCGGTGGCCGCCGAAGCAGGCGGGGACGAAGCACGCGAGCTGGCCGAGCGGCTCACCGCTCCCCTGGAGTCGGCCACCCGGCTCACGATGCTCAACGTGCTCTCCGCCGCGATGGACGAGATCACCCGCGATCTGGCGCCGGGTTCGGTCGACGTACGGCTGCGGGGGCTCGACCCCGACTTCGTGGTGACACCGCCCCCGCGCGACACCCCGGCCGACCCCGTCGGCCCCGCCGAGACCCCCGCCGCCCCGCCCGCACCCGAGACCGACGAGGGCGGCACCGCCCGCGTCAACCTGCGCCTGCCGGCCCACCTCAAGGCCCGCGCCGAAGAGGCCGCGAACCGCGAGGGCCTCTCGGTCAACGCGTGGCTGGTGCGCGCCGTGTCGGCCGCCGTGGACGGTGGCGCGGCGCCCCGCACACCGGAGAAGAGCCGCACCGTCGGACAGAGCTTCACGGGCTGGGTCCGCTAGCCGCACCCCACCCGCACCAGCAGCACAGCGCCACCGCCAGCAGAACGGCACACCACGTCCCACCAGCGGGGACGCCCCTACGAGCCAGGAGGACGGGACAGCCATGCCTACTTACGAGACCCCCGAAGCCATCGCGGTCAACGCCCACGTGGGCGCCGGTTCCATCCAGTTCACCGCGAGCGGCCGCACCGACACCGTCGTCGAGGTGAAGCCCGGAAACCCCAAGCGCGGCAAGGACGTCAAGGCCGCCGAGCAGACGGAGGTCTCGTTCGCCCGCGGCGTCCTCACCGTCAGGACGGCGGAGCGCCGCATGATCGGCCCCAGCGGGATCGTGAACATCACGGTCGAACTGCCCACCGGCTCGGCCGTCGACCTCACCGGCTCCTGGACCCATGTGATCGGCGAGGGCCGGCTCGGCAAGGTCGACGTGAAGACCTCGGGCGGCGACTTCCGCCTCGACACCTCGGGGCCGCTGCGCCTGAAGTCGGCGCACGGGTCGATCCGGGTGGACCGGGTCGAGGGCGCGGCCGAGATCACCGCCAGCTCCAGCCAGGTGCGGGTCGGCCTCGTCGACGGCCACGCGGTCCTGAAGAACTCGCACGGCACCACCATGGTCGACGTCGTGACCGGCGAGCTGCGGGTGAACGGCGCGCACGGCGACATCGAGATCGGCCGCGCCGAGAGCTCGGTCGCCGCCACCACCGCCCACGGCGCGCTGCGCGTCCACGATGTCGCCCGCGGCACCGTCCAGTTGGAGACCAACTTCGGCGCCATCGAGGTCGGCATCCGCGAGGGCACCGCCGCCTGGCTCGACGCCAGCTCCGACAACGGCCAGGTCCGCAACACCCTCACCGCCTCCGAGGCGCCCGCGGAGTCCGAGGACACCGTCAAGGTCCGCGCCCGCACCAAGTGGGGCAACATCGAGATCCGCCGCGCCAAGCCCTGAGCACGACCGCGCACCAACTCCTTCACACAGCTCGGCACTTCACGCCACCGGGCGCCATCACCCGCACCCTCACACCGGAGGGCCCCATGCCTTCATCTGTCATGTCCACATCCACCTCAACCGTCGCCGACGGCACCCCGCTCGCCGTCTCCACGGTCGGCCTGCGCAAGTCCTACGGCGACAAGACCGTCCTCGACGGCATCGATCTGCGGATCCCCGCCGGTTCGGTCTTCGCCCTGCTCGGGCCGAACGGGGCCGGGAAGACGACGACCGTGCACATCCTGTCCACGCTGATCGACGCCGACGGCGGACAGGCGCAGGTCGCCGGGCACGACGTCGCCGGCTCGCCGGACGGGGTGCGCGCCGCGATCGGGCTCACCGGGCAGTTCGCCGCACTCGACGACCTGCTCACCGCGGAGGAGAACCTGATCCTCATGGCCGACCTGCTGCGGCTCGGCAAGCGCGAGGGCAGAGAGCGGGCGAAGGAACTGCTCGAACGGTTCGGCATCGCGGACGTCGCCGGCAAGCGCGCCGCCACCTTCTCCGGCGGCATGCGGCGGCGGCTCGACCTCGCCATGACGCTCGTCGGCGACCCGCAGGTGATCTTCCTGGACGAGCCGACGACCGGGCTCGACCCGCGCAGCCGCCGCACCATGTGGGAGACCGTGCGCTCGCTCGTCGCCGGGGGCGTCACCGTCTTCCTCACCACGCAGTACCTGGAGGAGGCCGACCAGTTGGCGGACCGGATCGCCGTGCTCGACGGCGGCCGGATCGTCGCCGAGGGCACCGCCGACGAGCTCAAGGCGCAGATCCCCGGCAGCCACGTCCGGCTGCGGTTCACCGACACGGCCGAGTACGAGCGGGCGGCCGAGGCCTTCCCCGGTTCGGCCCGTGACGACGAGCAGCTCACCCTGCGGATCGCGGGCGACGGCGATCTCACCGCGCTGCGCTCCCTGTTCGACCGGCTCGACGAAGCCGGCGTGCACGCCGCCGACTTCTCCGTGCACACCCCCGACCTCGACGACGTGTTCCTCGCCCTGACCGGCGACGGCACCGCCGACACCCCTCTGCACGTCAAGGAGACCCTGCGATGAGCACCCTCACCTACGCCGTGCACGACTCGATGACGATGCTGCGGCGCAACATCAAGCACGCGCTGCGCTACCCGGCCGTCTCGCTCGGCGCGTCCATGATGCCGATCCTGATGCTGCTGCTCTTCGTGTTCGCCTTCGGCGACTCGATGTCGGGCGGCGCGGGACGGGGCGCGTATCTGGAGTACCTGACGCCCGGCGTCCTGATCATGGGCGTCGCCGCCGGGGCCATGTCGACCTCGATCGCGGTCTGCCAGGACATGACCGAGGGCATCATCAACCGCTTCCGCACCATGAACATCACGCGGTCCTCGTTCATGACGGGGCATGTCGTCGGCAGCGTCCTCACGACGACGGTCAGCCTGGTGCTGGTCCTCGCCGTGGCCGTCGCGCTCGGCTTCCGGCCGGACGCGAGCCCGGTCGAGTGGCTGGCCGCGGCGGGGCTGCTCGCCGCCATCGCCTTCGCGGTGACCTGGGTGGCGGCGGCGCTCGGCCTGAAGTCGAAGACGGTCGAGTCCGCGAGCAACAAGCCGCTGCTCATCCAGTTCCTGCCGTTCCTCGGCTCCGCCTTCGTGCCGGCCGAGTCGATGGCCCCCGGACTGCGCTGGTTCGCCGAGAACCAGCCCTTCACGCCGATGATCGAGACCCTGCGCGGGCTGCTCACCGGCTCGGCGATCGGCAACGACGGGTGGATCTCGCTCGCCTGGTGCGCGGGGCTCACGGTCGTCGGCTACGTCTGGTCGCGCAGGCTGTACAGCGTCAACACCGAGCGCTGATCAGGCGCGAAGAGCGGGTGGGCGGGCTCCGTACGGGGCCCGCCCACCCGCTTCCTCACGTCCCCGAGTCGCCGCGCGCGAACGCCACCGTCAAGTCCCTCACCAGCGCGTTGCGTTCGTACTCGTCCAGCTCCACGAGGCCGCGCCCCGTCAGCCGTTCGAGGGTGTCCTCCACCGAGTCGACGACGCTGCTGAGCACGCCCGCCCGCTGCCGCGCGTCCAGCGCCGCGATCCGGCGGCGGTGCATCGCCTCGGCGACCTCGGGCGCGTATTCGATGCGCGTCGGGCGCACCGCGAGCACCTCGACGCCGATCGCCGCGCACTCCCGCGACAGCGTCAGGGCCAGTTCGGCGCCGACGGACTCGGGGTCGCGCAGCGTCGGGGCGGAGGGGTGGAAGGCGTCGGGCGGCAGCCGCGAGAACACCCGGGCGAGCGCCACCTCGATCTGTCCGCGCAGATACGCGTCGTGGTCCTGCACCGCGAACAGGGCCCGCGCGGTGTCCCGCACCCGCCACACCACCAGCGCCTCGACGCGCAGCGCCATGCCGTCCGCGTCCGCCGCGGGCAGCGGCTCGCTCCGCCAGTGCCGCAGCCGTACGTCGATCCGGCGGCGCAGTACGAGCGGGTTGACCCAGCGCAGTCCGGTGCGCCGCACGGTGCCGCGGTAGCGGCCGAAGAGGCTCAGCCCCAGCGCGTCGCCGGAGCGGCAGCGGGTCAGTCCGCCGAAGGCGAGCACGGCGAGGACCGCGCAGCCCGCGACGAGCGAGCCGTGCGCGGCGCGAAGGGCGTCATCCCCACGCGCCGGGGCGTTCGGCCCGAGGAAGTCGGTGGCCGTGTCGGGGATCCAGCCGAGCAGCCGGCATCCGTACACCGCGCCCGCGAGAGCGAGCGCTCCCGCCGCCGCTCCCAGCCAGCCCGGCAGCGACCACCCCACGCGTTCGACGACCTCGTCCCGCTGACTCATCGACTCTCCCGGCTTTCCGCGGACACGACCTGGCCACACTCACGTTATGCGGCAATAGGCCAAAAATGCCGGAATTCGAGGCGGGTGTGGGGTCACTCCAGCCGCAACTCCCCGTACGCACCCGCGGGCACGACGGGTCCGTGCGGTGCCACCGGCCGCAATGCCCGGTAGCCGTCGCCCTGTTCGGGCCGGGTGTCCGTCTCCCCCTTGTTCGGCCAGTACGACATCGCCCGCTCGGCCTGCGCGGTGATCGTCAGGGACGGGTTCACGCCGAGGTTCGCGGAGACCGCGGAGCCGTCGACCACCGACAGCCCCGGATGGCCGTAGACCCGGTGGTACGGGTCGATCACGCCCGTCTCCGCAGAGTCGCCGATGGCGCAGCCGCCGAGGAAGTGCGCGGTGAGCGGCTTGCCCATCAGTTCGCCGAGGTTGGTGCCCGCGAAGCCGTTGATGGACTCGGCGATCAGGCCCGCCGCCTGCCAACCCTCGGGTATGTGGACGGGGTTCGGGGTGCCGTGGCCCTGTTCGGCGGTGAGCAGTCCGCGCCGGTCCAGGCTCGTCGTCAGGGAGTTGTCGTGGGTCTGCATGACGAGCCCGATGATGGTCCGCTCCGACCAGTGCCGCAGGGCGACGGTGCGGGCGACGAGGACCGGGTGGGCGAGGAACGCGAGCGCGGCGGCGACCGGCTTCGGCAGGTTCTGCCGGTACTGCGGTACGCAGATCAGGGCCATGAGGTTGGAGCCCTTGCCGTACCGGACGTTCTCGATGTGGGTGTTCGCGTTCGGGTGCACGGACGAGGTGATGGCGACGCCGCGCGTGAAGTCGATGTCGGGCCGCCCGTAGCGGCGCGGCCAGGTCAGCGCGCCCACCAGGGACTCGGAGTTGGTGCGGGTCAGCTCGCCGAGGCGGCGCGACAGGCGCGGCAGGACGCCCTCGTCGCGCATCCGGTGCAGCAGGGTCTGGGTGCCGTACGTGCCCGCTGCCAGGACGACGCGGCGGGCGCGCAGCACGGTGCGGCGGCCCCGGCGGCGCTTGTTCGTCGGCACGGTCGTGACCTCGAAGCCCGCCCCGTCGGGCAGTTCACGGACCGTGGTCACGGTCGTCAGCGCCCGGACCTCGGCGCCCGCCTTCTCCGCGAGGTGCAGATAGTTCTCGGTGAGGGTGTTCTTCGCGCCGACGCGGCAGCCGGTCATGCAGGAGCCGCATTCGGTGCAGGCGGCGCGGGCCGGGCCCGCGCCGCCGAAGTAGGGGTCGGGGACCTGGCTGCCGGGCGCGCCCGTCGTCGTGCCGTCGGCGTCCCGGCCGTCGCCGAAGAACACGCCCACGGGTGTGAGCCGGAAGGTGTCCCCCGCGCCCATCCGGCCGGCCGCGTCGCGCAGCAGCTCGTCGGCCTCGGTGGTGGTCGGGTTGGTGCGCACGCCGAGCATCCGCCGGGCCTGCGCGTAGTAGGGCGCGAGTTCGGCCTGCCAGTCGGTGATGTGCCCCCACTGCCGGTCCTGGAAGAAGGCCGGCGGCGGTACGTAGAGGGTGTTGGCGTAGTTGAGCGAGCCGCCGCCCACTCCGGCGCCCGCGAGCACCATCACGTTCTTCATGAGGTGGATGCGCTGGATCCCGTACATCCCGAGGCGCGGCGCCCACAGATAGTCGCGCAGCTTCAGGGACGTACGGGGCAGGGTGTCGCGGGTGTAGCGCCGCCCCGCCTCAAGGACGCCGACCCGGTAGCCCTTCTCGGTCAGCCGGAGCGCGGAGACGGAGCCGCCGAACCCGGAGCCGACGACGAGGACGTCGTAGTCATGACCGTGCTCGCGGTGGGCCTCAGGCACCGTAGAGCTCCTCGATCTCCCGCTCGTACGCGGTCAGGACGGCCGTCCGCTTGATCTTCAGGGAGGGGGTGAGCATGCCGTTGTCCTCCGTGAACTCGCCCTCCACCAGGGTGAACTTGCGGATCGACTCGGCGCGCGACACGGCCTCGTTGGCGTAGTCGACGGCCTTCTGGACGTCCGCGACGATCCGCGGGTCGGCGATCACCTCGGACATCGGGGTGTCGGCGGGGAGTTTGCGCACGTTCAGCCAGTGCGCGACGGACTCCGGCTCCAGGGTGATCACAGCGCCGACGTAGGCGCGGTTGTCGCCGACGACGATGCACTGGCCGATGGGCGAGCGGCTGCGCAGCCGGTCCTCCAGGACGGCCGGGGAGACGTTCTTGCCGCCGCTGGTGACGAGGATGTCCTTCTTGCGTCCGGTGATCCGCAGATAGCCGTCGCCGTCCAGCTCCCCCAGGTCACCGGTGGCGAACCAGCCGTCCCCGTCCAGGACCTGGCCGGTCGCGGCCTCGTTGTTCCAGTACGCCCCGAAGACGATGCCGCCCTTGACGAGCACCTCGCCGTCGTCCGCGATCCGGACGGCGCTGCCGGGCACGGGCAGGCCCACGGTGCCGGGGCGCGGCTTGAGCGGCGGGGTGATCGTGGCGGCGGCCGTGGTCTCGGTGAGGCCGTATCCCTCGTAGATCATGACCCCGGCGGCGTAGAAGAACAGATTCAGATTGCGGTCCAGGGGCGAGCCGCCGCTGATCGCGTAGCGGAGCCGGCCGCCGAGTTCCTTGCGCACGCGCCGGTAGACGAGCAGGTCGTACAGGCCGTGGGCGAGCTTGAGACCGGGTCCCGGCCCCTTGCCCCCGTCCAGGAACCGCGCCAGGTGCGCCTCGGCGAACCGCACGGCGATCCGGTCGGCGCGGTCGAAGGAGGAGCCGCGCCCGAGCTTCTCGGCCGTCGCGCGCCCGGTGTCGTGGATCTTCTCGAAGAGATACGGCACGCCGACCACGAACGTCGGCCGGAACGAGCGCAGTTCGGGGCGGAGCTCGTCGGGCTTGATGCTCGGACAGTGGCCCAGCTCGATCCGGGCGAGCATGCACGCCACCTGAATCGTCCGCCCCAGGATGTGCGCGAGGGGCAGGAACAGCAGCGTCGACGCGGACTGCCCGGTGATCGCCTTGAAGATGGGGTGCAGCAGTTCGACCGTGTTCGCGGCCTCGGCGTAGAGATTGCCGTGCGTGAGGACGCAGCCCTTGGGCCGGCCGGTGGTGCCCGAGGTGTAGCAGATGGTCGCGATGGTGTCGGGGGTGAGCGCGGCCCGCCGCTTGACGACCTCCTCGTCGGCCACTCCGGCACCCAGGGCGGCGAGTTCGAGCACGGCGCCGTCGTCGATCCGGCGGATGCCGGGGCGGTCGTCCTCGGGCAGCCCGGCTATCGCCTCCTCGGCCGTGGCGGCGTTCTCCGAGGTCTCGACGATCAGCATCGTGGCGCCGGAGTCCCGCACGATCCACTCGATCTGCTCGGGCGAGGACGTCGCGTAGACGGGGACGGTCTGCCCGCCCGCGGCCCAGATCGCGAAGTCGAGGACCTGCCACTCGTAGCGGGTGCGCGACATCAGGGCGACGCGGCCGCCCGGTTCGAGCCCCGCCGCGATCAACCCCTTGGCGGTGGTGGTCACTTCACGCGCGAACGCGGCGGCGGTGACCGGCCGCCACTGATCACCCTCCTTGCGCCGTACGACGACGGCGCCCGGCTCGTCCTCGGCGTTCCGATACGGGATGTCGGCGGGCGTGGACCCGTCCTTCGGCGGCTCGGCGAGCGCCGCGACGCGCGCCTCGCGCACGGCTCCGTGCTCGTCCCTGACCAGTTCGACCTTGGCGCGATCGGCCAGGTCGCCGCGCTTCCCGGCCCGCTTCAGATCCTTGCGTACGCCCATGACGGCTCCCGTGTGCGCGGCTGCCCGACTCGTACTTACTCGTGAGTCAACTTACCTACGCGTAAGGAAAATTCAATGGCCCGGTACGAATCAACGGCAGCAAGTGCCCCACAGGACCGGCACCAGCCGTCTACGGCAGCCAGACCTCACCGTCGAGCACGTCCCGCATCCCCACCCACACCATGTTCATCAGGCGCAGCGTGATGCCCTCCGGGGACTGTCCGGGGTTGCGCTCCATCCAGTCGGTGAGCGAGTCGGCGGCACCCACGAGGGCGTGCGCGACGAAGTCGGCGTCCTCGTCGCCCAGCCGGGAGCCGCGGCCACTGTCCGAGATGCCGTCCCTGATGAGCCCGGCCACCTCGGCCATCACCGCGCGCCGCGCGTCGGCCACGGCCGCGGCGATCGCCTCGCTCAGCTCGGACGCCTGCCGGTGCAGCACGACCCAGCTGTCGCGGTGCTCGGCGACGAACGCGAAGAACGCGGAGAGCCCGGCGTGCAGCCGCAGTTCGGGCGCGGCCCCCGCACCTCGCGCGGCCTCCTGGAAGGCGCCGACGAGCCGCCCGGCCTCCCTGCGCAGACAGGCGAGGAACAGCCCCTCCTTGGATTCCAGGTACAGATACACCATCGGCTTGGAGATCCCGGCGAGTTCGGCGATCTCGTCCACGGACGCGGCGTGGTAGCCGCGCTTGGCGAAGACGCGCACGCCCACGTCGATGATCTGCTGCTCGCGCACCTGGCGCGGCACGCGCTTCCGCCGCGCCGCCGTACGCCCTTGAGCCGCTCCCGATGTGCCCGTCACTCTTGTCAGCCTATCCACGTCGCCGTAACCTTACCAATCAGTAAACTTACCGAGCGGTAAGGTTGCGATAAGGACCACCACACCAAGGAGAGTGAGCCCATGAGCGGTGCCGAGGAGATCGCGGCGCTCGACTTCGCGAGCGTCACGCCCGAGGAGTTCGCGCGGATCGTGAAGGGGCTTTCCGCGAAGGAGATCAACCAGATCGCGCGGGACGAGGCACTGCGCACCCGCGTCCTCAAAGAGGTCTTCGGGCGCATGGAGCGGCAGTTCAAGCCCGACGTCGCGGGCTCCCTCGAAGCGCTGATCCGCTGGAAGGTCACCGGTCAGGACGAGGTCCCCGAGGCGGTCTACGAAACGAAGATCGCGAACGGCACCTGCACGGTCACCGAGGGCCGCTCGGACGCGGAACCGCGCGTCACGCTGATCATGGGCGACGCCGACTTCCTCAAGCTGGTCTCGGGCAACTCCTCGCCGGTCACGATGTTCATGATGCGCAAGGTCAAGATCGCGGGCGACGTCGCGCTCGCCTCCGGCCTGACCCGCTACTTCGACATTCCCAAGGCGTGAGGAAGGAAGGGGATCCGGGTCCATCATGGCTTTCTCCCTTGAACTGGACGAGGAACAGCGCGATCTGCGCGACTGGGTGCACGGTTTCGCCGCCGACGTCGTACGGCCCGCGGCGGCCGAATGGGACGAGCGCGAGGAGACCCCCTGGCCGGTGATCCAGGAGGCCGCGAAGATCGGCCTCTACGGATTCGAGTCCCTCGCCGAGATGTTCGGCGACCCCAGCGGCATTTCCCTCCAGATCGCCAACGAGGAGCTGTTCTGGGGCGACGCCGGCATCGGCATGGCCCTCTTCGGCACCTCGCTCGCGGTCGCCGGGATCTTCTCCTCCGGCACGCCCGACCAGCTCGCCGAGTGGGTGCCGCAGTGCTACGGCGACGAGGACGACCCGAAGGTGGCGGCGTTCTGCGTCTCGGAGCCGCAGGCAGGGTCCGACGTGGCGGGGATGCGCACGCGCGCCCGCTACGACGAGGCGAAGGACGAGTGGGTGCTGTCCGGCCAGAAGGCCTGGATCACCAACGGCGGCATCGCGAACGTGCACGTCGTCGTCGCCTCCGTGGACCCGGAGCTCGGCTCGCGCGGACAGGCGGCGTTCATCGTGCCGCCGGGCACGCCGGGCCTCGAAGGCGCCAAGAAGATAAAGAAGCTGGGCCTGCGCGCCTCGCACACGGCCGACGTCTTCCTCGACGACGTCCGGGTCCCCGGCCACTGCCTGCTCGGCGGCAAGGAGAAGCTGGACGCGCGTCTCGCGCGGGCCCGCGAGGGGACGTCGCGCTCCCGCGGCCAGGCCGCGATGTCGACGTTCGAGGTCAGCCGGCCGACGGTGGGCGCGCAGGCGCTCGGGATCGCGCGCGCCGCGTACGAGTACGCGCTGGAGTACGCGGGCGAGCGCGAGGCGTTCGGCCGTCCCATCATCGAGAACCAGGCGATCGCCTTCGCCCTCGCCGACCTGCGCACGGAGATCGAGGCGTGCCGCCTCCTCATCTGGCAGGCGTCGTGGATGGCCCGCAACGACAAGGTCTTCGACGCGGGCCAGGGCTCGATGTCCAAGCTGCGCGCCGGAGAACTGGCCGTGGCCGCCTCCGAGAAGGCGGTCCAGGTGCTGGGCGGGGCCGGTTACAGCCGGGAGCACCCCGTGGAGCGGATGTACCGGGACGCGAAGATCTACACGATCTTCGAGGGCACGAGTGAGATCCAGCGGCTGGTGATCGCGCGGGCGATCTCGGGGCGCCAGATCCGTTAGCCGGTAACGGGGTTACGGCCTCGGGGCTCCGCCCCGGACCCCGCGCCTCAATCGCCGGCGGGGCTTGAACCGGGCTCACCCAGCGAGCGTGTCCTGCTGATCGCCTCGCCGAGTTCGCGCACATCCGTGTCCTCGGTGGTCGATGCCAGTTCGTCGACGTAAGTGGAGAGTTGCGCCAGGGACGGCGACCCGGAGTCGCCGCTCAGGTGGGCCGCGAAGTAGGCGGCGGCCGCCGCCACGCGCAGGCGGGGCGTGGTGGCGGGCGACCAGAGGTCGCGGTCGAGGTCGGACGCGGACACCTGGCCGGAGGCCTCGCGCGGGGCGCGGCTCTGCGGGTCGAGCCAGCGGACCGTGGCCTTCGCGATCCTGCCCTCGGCGCCCTCGCGGAGCCTGACCGCGTAGAGCGCCGTCACCGTATGGCCGGGGCCGACCTCGCCGCCGTCGACGCTGTCGTCGCGGAAGTCGTCGTCCCGGACGCGGCGGTTCTCGTAGCCGAGGAGGCGGAAGTCGGCGACCGTGTCCTTGTCGAACTCCACCTGTGCCTTCGCGTCCCGCGCCCGCAACTGCACGTTGGCCGGGAGCTGCTGGACGAAGACCTTGCGGGCGTCCCGCTCCGAGGACACGTACGTGGTGTGGCCGTCGCCCCTGTCCGCGAGGCGTTCCATCAGCGCGTCGCCGTAGTCGCTGCCCACACCCACCCCGAACAGGGTGATGCCGTGCTCGCGGCGGGCGTCGGCGACGCGTTCGAGGATGGTGTCGGCCGAGGTGGTGCCGGTGTTGGCGAGGGCGTCGGAGAGCAGGACGACGCGGTTCGTGGCGCCGGCCCGTGCCCCCTCGACCGCCGTCGCGTAGCCGGTCTCCATGCCCGCCGCCAGGTTGGTGGAGTCCGTGGGTTCGAGGGTGTCGACGGCGCGCCGGACGCGTTCGCGGGTCTCGCCGCCGCGCGCCCCGAGGCGGGTCATCGGCAGCACGGTCTCCGCCTCGGCGCTGAACGTGACCAGCGCGATCGAGTCGTCGGCGCGGAGCCCGTCGGTGAGGGTGGCGAGCGAGGTGCGGACCAGGTCGAGGCGGCCCGGTTCGGACATGGAGCCGGAGATGTCGACGACGAACGTGAGCGCCGCGGGCGGCCGTTCGCCCTCGGACGTGGACTGCGCCGTCGCCATGCCTACGCGCACCAGGCGCCGGCCGTCGTCGCCGGTGCGGGCGCCGTCCACGGTCACCGAGAAGCCGTTGCCCTTGGGGCGCGGGTAGCCCTGGCGGAAGCTGTTGACGAACTCCTCGGGCCGCACGGACCCCGGATCCGGCAGCCGCCCCTCCCCCAGGCTGCGCCGCGCGTACCCGTACGAGGCGGTGTCCACGTCCAGGGCGAACGTGGAGCGCTCGTCGGTCCCCGAGCCGCGGCTCACCCTGCCGTCGGCCTGCTCCGCCCGGTCCGCCGAGCCGTCGGGTCCGCCGCATCCCGTCAGCAGCAGCCCGCCGAGGAGCAGCGCGGCGCCCAGCCGTGTGGCGCCGCGCGTCTGGATTCCCTGCGTCAGTGTCATGTGCCCTGTGACGCGCGGAGCGGCCGCCGGGAGCGCTCGAAAGCATTGCGACCGGATCCCAAAAGGGTTACGTCACAAGGGAGTTGAACATTCCCCCACGGAACCCGGTCCCCCGGGGAACCGGGACCCCTACGACACCACGTCCTTGCGCGCGAACCCGCGGAACGCCAGCGCGAACAGCACCACCGCGTACGCCACCGACACCGAAGCCCCCTGGATCATCCCGCCCCATTCCGGCTGCGCCTGGATCACGTCCGCCCAGGCGAACTGCCAGTGCGCGGGCAGGAAGTCGCGCCAGTCGCCGAGCGCGGTGACCGCGTCGAGGACATTGCCGACGATGGTCAGGAAGACCGCGCCGCCGACCGCGCCCAGCGGGTTGTCCGTCTTCGTCGAGAGCCAGAACGCGAGCCCCGCCGTGACCAGTTGGGACACGAAGATGTACGCGACGACCAGCAGCAGGCGCTGCGCGGCCGTGCCCGCGGGCAGTGTCCCGCCGGTCGGGATCTCCAGCGGCCCCCAGCCGTACGCCACCGCGCCGACCGCGAGCGCGACCAGCGGAAGCAGCAGCATCGCGGCGAGGCTCAGCCCGAACGCGACGGCCAGCTTGGACCACAGCAGCCGGGCCCGCGGCACCGGCGCGGCCAGCAGGTAGCGCAGGCTCGACCAGTTCGCCTCGGCGGCGATCGTGTCGCCGAAGAACAGGGCCACCGGGACGACCAGCAGGAATCCGGCGGACACGAACAGGCTCGTCGCCGCGAAGTTCGCCGCCGACGCGGTGGCCGTGTCCATCAGGGTGATCCGCCCGCTGTCGCCGCCGCCCGGCTCCCCGCCGATGGCGAAGGCGATGGCGAGCACGAACGGCAGCAGCGCGAGGACGGCGCCCATGACGAGCGTGCGCCGCCGCTTCACCTGGCGTACGAGCTCCACGCGCAGCGGCAGCGTGCGGGCGGGGCGGTAGCCGTGGGCGCGTTCGGGCACGTCGCGTGCCCCGGTCTCGGCTTCGGTCGTCGTCATGCCGATGCCCCTCCGATCAGCGTCAGGAACGCGTCCTCCAGGCGCCGGTGCGGCCCGAGGGAGCGCACCGGTATGTCGAGCCGCACCAGCTCCGCGAGCAGCCGGGCCGCCGGGTCGGACGTGCCGGCGAGGCCGGTCGTCGCGTCCGGGTCCGCATCGGACGCCGGTGCGGGCGCGTCCTCGCGGTCGGGTACGAGGCGGACCAGGAGGCCGTCGTCGACCTTGACCACCGAGTCGACGTCGGCCAGTGCGCCCACCTTCTCCACGAGCGCGTCGGAGACCTCACCGGCGACGCCGACGAGCAGGGTGTCCCCGGAGCCGACGATGTCCGCGACGGGGCCCGCCTGGACGAGCCGACCGCGGTCCATCACCACGAGGTGCGTGCAGGTCTGCTCGACCTCGGCGAGGAGATGGCTGGAGACGATGACCGTGCGGCCGTCGCGCGCGTAGCGGATCATCACCTCGCGCATCTCGCGGATCTGCGGCGGGTCGAGCCCGTTCGTGGGCTCGTCGAGGATCAGCAGGTCCGGCAGGCCGAGCATGGCCTGGGCGATGGCGAGGCGCTGGCGCATGCCCTGCGAGTACGTGCGCACCGCGCGGGCGAGGGCGTCGCCGAGGCCGGCGATCTCCAGGGCCTCGTCGAGGTGCGCGTCCTCGGCCGGACGCCCGGTCGCCTTCCAGTACAGCTCCAGGTTCTCCCGGCCCGACAGGTGCGGCAGGAAGCCGGCGCCCTCGACGAACGCGCCGACGCGGGACAGCACCGGGGAGCCCGGCCTGATCGCATGGCCGAAGACCCGGATCCCGCCCCCGTCGGGCCGGATGAGGCCCATCAGCATGCGCAGAGTCGTCGTCTTGCCCGCGCCGTTCGGCCCGAGGAGGCCGAGGACCTGGCCCTGCTCGACGCGGAAGGACAGGTCACGCACCGCGTACCGGTCCGTGGAGCCCGCGTACTTCTTGCCCAGGTCGGTGATCTGCAGCGGGACCTCGGCGAGCGCCGGGTCGGGCGCGGGCGCCGCCGTCCGCCGCCGGGCCGTGAACAGCAGCCCCGCCGCGACGACGAGCGCCCCGGCCGGCAGCCACCACACCCACGACGGCAGCGACTCGGCCTGCGTCCGCACGTCCGGGGCGGTGGGCAGGCTCAGGCCGTCGCGCACCGAGACCTGGTACGTCGCCGGCTCGTTCGGCGAGGCGAAGCCGAGGTCGGTCGCGGAGAGCACGAGCCGCAGCGTGTGGCCCTTCTGCACCTGGTGGTCGATGGCCGGGAGCGTGATCCGCACGTCCTTGCCCGCGCCGCCCGCGCCGGTCACCCGCAGCGGCGTCACGAGCTGCGAGGGCAGCACCTGACGCGTCCCGTCGGGCCCGGCGTCGTACACCTTCGCGAACAGGACGGCCTCGCCGGTGGAGGACTTCACGTGCGCGGTGGCCGTCGGGGAGCCGGTGATGCGCACCGAGCGCTTCAGCGGCGCCGAGTCGAAGCGGGCGAACTGTCCCGGGTACTCCAGGGAGAATCCGGTGCCGAGCGAGGTCGACAGGTTCGACACCTTGCCGAGGCCCGGCACGGAGGAGATCGACGGCGGTCCCCCGCCCGGTGGGTTCTGGAAGGTCTCGGTGGCCGTCTTCAGCGGCACCGCGGTGCGGCGCTCGCCGCGCAGGCCCGGATACATGTCGCCGCTCGCGCCGCGCAGCTTGGCGGCGCCGTCCGTGGAGTCGACGCCGCCGGTGCGGGTGACGCGGAACGCGGGGCCCGTGTCGACGTTCTCGTCCTTCAGGTAGCGGTCGAACCAGGACGTCACGCGCTGGTGCAGCCGGTCGAGCTCCATGTCGCCGCCGTCGTGCCCGCCGTTCAGCCAGTCGACCTGGACCGGCGCGCCGTTCTTCGTGACGTGGCGCGCGATCTCGTCGGCCTGGCCGAGCGGGAACAGCGAGTCGGTCTGGCCCTGGGCGATGAACGTGGGCACCTTGATGCGGTCGCCCACGGCCACGGGGCTGCGCTCCTCCAGGAGCTTGCGGGCCGCGTCGTCCGGCTTCCCGGAGACGGCGACGCGCTTGTACATGTCGCAGAGCTTCTCCTCGAAGCGGCCGCAGGCGAGACCGGCCTCGCTGGTGCGCGTGCCGAGCTGCGCGGAGCCGGAGGTGAAGAAGGCGCCCGCCCACAGCTTCTTGAAGACGCCGTCGGGGAACAGCGCGTCCGCCAGGTTCCAGTACGTGATCTGCGGGGCGATCGCGTCGACCCGCTTGTCGTGGCCCGCCGCGAGCAGCGAGACCGCGCCGCCGTACGAGGCGCCCGAGACGCCCACGCGCGGGTCGCCCGGCTTGTCGAGCTCCACCTCGGGTCGCTTCGCCAGCCAGTCGATCATGCGGGAGACGTCGGCCACCTCGTGCCGCGGATCGTTCAGGCCGATCTTCCCGTTGGACCTGCCGAAACCGCGGGACGACCAGGTCATGACCGCGTACCCGTGGGCGGCGAGCTTCTGCGCCTCGGCGCGCACGTCGGCCTTGCTGCCGCCGAAGCCGTGCGTGAGCAGCACGGCGGGGCGCTTGTGGGACGGGTCACCCGCGGTGAAGTACGAGGTGTCGATGCGCACCCCGCCGCCCATCGGCATCATCCGGTCCTGCCGGTGCACGCTGGGCGTGCCGGAGCCCGAGGCTGCCGCCGTCCAGCTCCCCGCCCCCGCGAGCACCACCAGGGTGGCCGCGACGGCGATCCACCGTCGCGGCCACCCGCGTACTCGCTCGCGCCACCCGCGCCGTCGAAAAAACATGCGTCAACGGTATGCGCCTGCGCCGACAACCACCGCATCCGGTGGTCGGAGCTCTGCGCCTCCGCGTACCACCCCGGTAGTACACCCACCCGCCCCCACGCCTCGGGGCTCCGCCCCGGACCCGGCTGCTCAATCGCCGCAGGGGCTCAAAAGATCGGGGCTTGATTTTGCCCGCAGGCTGCGGCACCCCGGTGCCGCGCCACCAGGAACGGCAACATCCTGCAAGCGCTCGCAGGGTGCGTCAAGAGGGTGTGCAGCCAAGGGAGTTGGTGGGAAGGGTCGGTTCCGGAAATTGCTGCGCAACCCATTGACCGGCCTGCGAGCGCATGCAAGCGTCCCTCCTCGACAGCGCCCACCACCGAGCCGCTCGTGGAGGCCCCCTATGGGCAGCGCCGCCCCCTCCCGTCGCACCACCCTGTCCGCCCTGCTCGCCTCCGGCCTCGGTGCCGCGCTGACCGGCTGCGGCGGCCCCGCCCGGTCCGTCGGCGCCGGCGGCACCGTGACCCTGCGCTACTTCTTCTGGGGCGACAGTGGCCGGGCCGACCTCATCAACCAGTGCATCACCGTGTTCGAGCGCGAGCACCCCAAGATCAAGGTGAAGTCCAGTTTCGCCGCGTTCGACGCCTTCTGGCCGAAGCTGAGCACCGCCGCCGCGGGCGGCAACCCGCCGGACGTGATGCACGTCGACTACGCCTGGATCCGCACCCTCGGTGAGCACGGCGTGCTCGCCGACCTGGGCCCGCACACCGGCTCCGGCAAGGAGATCGACGCCTCGACCGTGGTCAGGTCGCTGCGCACCGCGGGCGAGGTGGACGGCCGCCGCGTCGCCCTGCCGCTGGGCCGCAACTGCGTCTCCCTGATGTACGACGCCGAGACGTGGGCCAAGGCCGGTGCCCGGAAGCCGGCCGCGGGCATGAGCTGGGACTCGTTCATGGAGCAGTCCCTCAAGGTGACCCGGTACGGCAGACGGCACGGCGGCCCCGTGCAGTACGGCATGGACAACCCCGGCCAGAACTACATGGGCCTCGAAGTGTGGATGCGCCAGCAGGGCCTCCAGATGTGGACCGACAAGGGCGCGCTCGGCTTCGACCGCGACGACATGCGCCGCTACCTCACGCTGGTCGACGGCTGGCGCAAGGAGGGCGCGCTCGCGGGCCCGGACGCCGTACTCGAATCGCTGCCCGGCTTCCCCATCACCACCCGCAGGGCCGCCTCCTACCTGGAGTGGGACAACCAGGTCGGCGGCCGCAGCGACATGCGCGGCAGCACGCTCAGCCTCGGCACGGTGCCCAGCGACACCGGCCGCTCCGGCATCTACGCCAAGCCCGGCATGCTGATCGCCGCCGCCGCGAAGAGCCCGTACCTCAGTGAGAGCGCCCGGTTCATCGACTTCATGGTCAACGACCGGCGCGTGGCGAAGATCCTCGGCACCAACATCGGCATGCCGCCCACCACGAGCCAGGAGGGCGCCGCCGACGTCTCGGACCCCAAGGTGCGCCAGGTGCAGACGTACGAGGACCGGGTCGCGAAGACGCTCGCGGCGACCCCGCCGCCGCCCGCCGACGGCGGCGCGTCCCTCAACGTCTACCTGCAGCGCGTCGCCGAGAAGCTCTTCTACGGCAGCGTCTCCGTGGACCAGGCCGTGGATCTCTATTTCGACCAGTCGGAGGTCGTCCTCGCCTGACGGCCGGACCCCGCGCAAGGCCGCCCCCGCCCCTCGAAACCGTACGGAGTCCACATGGCCTCTACGACGACGACCGACGCCGCGATACCCCGCGCACGCGGCGGCGACTCCCCCTCGACCAGCCCCAAAAAGCGCCGCCGGGGCGCGAACGACCGCTCCGCGTACGTCTTCCTCACCCCGTGGATGATCGGCGCGGCCCTGCTGACGCTCGGGCCGATGCTGTTCTCGCTCTACATGTCGTTCACGGACTACAACCTGTTCGACTCGCCGCGCTGGATCGGCCTCGACAACTACCGGCGCATCCTGTTCGACGACCCCGAGGTCCGGGACACCGTCGGCGTCACGCTGCTCTACGTGGTCGTCGCGACGCCCCTCAAGCTCGTCGCGGCGCTGGGCGTGGCCATGCTGCTCCACACCCGCCGCAAGGGCCGCAACTTCTACCGGGCCGCCTTCTACATGCCGTCCCTGATCGGGGCGAGCGTCGGCGCGGCCATCGTGTGGCGCCTGCTGTTCTCCACCGGCAGCGTCGTCGACCAGTTCCTCGGCACGTTCGGGATCCACACGGGCGGCTGGATCTCCAACCCCGACTGGTCGCTGATGTCCCTGGTCGCGCTCTCCGTCTGGCAGTTCGGCGCACCGATGGTGATCTTCCTGGCGGCGCTGCAGCAGATCCCGCGCGATCTGTTCGAGGCGGCGGAGATCGACGGGGCGGGCCCCTGGCGCCGCTTCCTGTCGGTGACGGTCCCCATGCTGACGCCCGTCATCTTCTTCAACCTGGTCCTGGAGATGGTGCACGCCTTCCAGATGTTCAACTCGGCGTTCGTGCTCTCCAACGGCACCGGCGGCCCGGCGGGATCCACCCACGTGTACTCGATGTACCTGTACGAACTCGGCTTCAACGACTTCCGGATGGGTTACGCGGCGGCCCTGACCTGGGTGCTGCTGCTGGTCGTCGGCGTGATCACCGCGCTGCTCTTCAAGACTTCGGGCCGCTGGGTCCACTACGCGGGCGAGGAGAAGTGACGATGGCCGCGACTACCACCACGACCGGCACGCGTTCGACCCTGTGGCACGTGGGCGCCGTCGCCCTGCTGCTCGTGCTCCTCTACCCGGTGTTCTGGGTGTTCACGGCGTCCGTGAAGCCCGCCGACGAGATCATCTCCAGCTTCAGCCTGCTGCCGTCGAAGATCAGTTGGAGCGGTTTCGGCACCGCGCTCGAAGGCATCGCCGAGGTGCCTGCGTGGCGCTTCTTCTCCAACTCGCTTCTCCTGGCGATCGGTTCGGTGATCGGCAACGTCCTGTCGTGCTCGATCGCCGCCTACGCCTTCGCGCGGCTGCGGTTCCGGGGGCGCGGCGCGATGTTCGCGGTGATGATCGGCACGATCCTGCTGCCGACGCACCTGCTGCTCATCCCGCAGTACACGATGTTCCAGCAGGTCGGCCTGGTCGACACGTACGTCCCGCTGCTGCTCGGCAAGTTCCTCGCCACGGACGCGTTCTTCGTCTTCCTGATGGTGCAGTTCGTGCGCAATCTGCCGCGCAGCCTCGACGAGGCGGCGCTGATCGACGGCTGCGGGCACTTCCGGATCTTCGGCCACATCGTCCTTCCGCTGCTGCGGCCCGCCCTGATCACCACGGCGATCTTCACGTTCATCTGGTCGTGGAACGACTTCTTCGCGCCGCTGGTCTACCTCCAGTCGCCGGAGAAGTACCCGCTGCCGGTGGCCCTGCGGCTGTTCGTCGACTCGACGAGCAGCCAGGACTACGGGGCGATGCTCGGCATGTCGGTCCTCTCGCTGCTGCCGGTGATCGCGTTCTTCGTGGCGTTCCAGCGGCTGCTGATCGAGGGCGCGGCGACCTCCGGGATGAAGGGATGAGCGCGATGGGCGGGATGAGCGGGGCGGGTTCCGCGGCGCGGCGCGACACCCCGTACGGCGAGCGGTTCACGCTCTTCGCGGAGGTGCTGTGGACCGGGGTGCTGGTGGCGGCGGGTTCGCTGCTCGTCGTCACGTGGCCCGCGGCGATGGCGGCGGGGTGCGCGGCGGTACGTCGCTGTGTGCCGGACGGGCCCTCGCCCGGTACGGCCCGGCGGTTCTGGGCGGACTGGCGGGCGGCGCTGCCCGGCGGGGTGCGGGTCGGTGCGGTGGGCCTCGCGGTGCTGGGTTTCCTGGGCGCGGACCTGCGGCTTGCCGCCGCGGCGGGGGACGTTCCGTTCTTCGGCGTGCTGGCGGTGGTCGTCGCGGGGGCGGCGGGGGCGGTGGTCGTGTACCAGGTGCGGATGGCGGCGACGTGGTCGTCGACCGGTCGGTGGGCCCGCCCCGCCGCTGATCCCTCGGGCACGGCGATGCTGGGTGGAGCGGTGCTGGTGTCGGCGGTCTGCGTATGGCAGTTGGTGCTGCTGGCGCCCCTGGTGACGGGTGTGCTGGCGTTGGCCGCGGTGGCGGTCGACCGCCGTCACGCCGCGGGGCTCCGCCCCGGCCCCCGCGCCTCAAACGCCGGCGGGGCTGGAATTGCCGACCCGCGAGAACGGAAGGGTGAGGGGGTACGTCATGCGTAGCAACGACCGGTCGAGCGGCGCGGTCCCGAGCGCTGAAGAAGTCGCGGAGATCGCCGGGGTCTCGCCGTCCACCGTCAGCCGGTGTTTCGCCTCGCCGCATCAGGTGCGGCCCGAGACCAGGGCCCGGGTGCTCGCCGCGGCGGAGCGGCTCGGGTACCGGCCCAGCCGCATCGCCCGGTCGCTCGCCGAGGGGCGGACCCGGACGCTCGGGCTGATCGTGCCCGACATCGCCAATCCGTTCTTCGCGGTGATCGTGAAGGCCGTGCAGGCCCGCGCCCGCCGCAAGGACTACGCCGTGTTCCTCGCGGACACCGACGAACACCCCGACGACGAGTACGAGTTGGCGCTCACTCTCGCCCGGCAGGTGGACGGGCTGCTGCTCGTCGCCCCGAGGATGGAGGGCGCCCGGCTCGGCGAGGTCGTCCGGCAGGTGCCGAGCGTCGCCGTGAATCGGAGCGTGGTCGGCGTGTCCTCCGTGGTCGCCCCGAGCGAGGACGGACTGCGCCAGGCCGTGGCGCATCTGCACGCGCTCGGCCACCGCCACCTCGCCCTGATCCTGGGGGCCCGCAACTCCTGGTCGAGCGAGCAGCGCGGCCACGCCGTCCGCTACGCCGCCGAGCAACTGGAGCTGAAGGTCACCGAGTTCGGCCCGCACGAGCCCAAGTTCCACACGGGCGCGCAGGTCGCCGACCTGGCCCTGGCCGCGGGCGCCACCGCGATCGTCGCGCACAACGACCTGATGGCGCTCGGCGTGCTGTCCCGTCTCGCCGACCGGGGGGTACGGGTGCCCGACGACGTCAGCGTCGTGGGCGCCGACGACACCCTCCTGGCCACCACGGCCACCCCCGCCCTCACCTCGGTCCGCATCCCGCTCGACGCGCTCGGCGAGCGGGCCGTCGACCTGATGCTGCGCCGCCTCGACGACCCGGACCGCGCTCCCGAACAGATCTCCCTGGACAGCGAGTTGATAGTCCGCCGCTCCACAGGACCGGCCCCGCGAAAGGAATCCTGACCTCCATGAAGCGCGCAGCGATCATCGGCACCGGCCACCGCGCCCAGATGTACACCAAGGCCCTGGGTGCCCGCCCCCACTACGACGTGGCCCTCCTCGCGGACCCGAGCCCGACCCGTATCGCCCACCACAACCGGCTGCTCGGCTCGCTCGGCGGCGGGGAGGCCGCCGCCTGTGACCCGGCCGATTTCGGGGCCGCGCTGCGTGCGCACCGGATCGACGAGGTCGTCGTCACCACCGTCGACGCGACCCACCACACGTACATCAACACCGCCCTGGAGGCGGGCTGCCGGGTGGTGACGGAGAAGCCGATGACGACGGACGCGGAGAAGTGCCGCGCCATCCTGGAGACGGCCGAGCGGACCGGCGGCGAGCTGTCCGTCGCGTTCAACTACCGCTACAACCCGGCCCACGAGAAGGTCTGGCAGCTGCTCCACGACGGCGCGATCGGCGAGATCCGCTCCGTGCACTTCGAGTGGCTGCTCGACGTCCGGCACGGCGCCGACTACTTCCGCCGCTGGCACCGCGAGAAGCAGCACAGCGGCGGCCTGCTCGTGCACAAGTCCGGCCACCACTTCGACCTCGTCAACTGGTGGCTCGGCGCTGCTCCCTCCCGCGTGTACGCGGAGGGCGGGCTCGTCTTCTACGGGCGCGACAACGGCGAGCGGACCGGCCTGCGCCGTGACTACGTGCGCGCCCACGGCTCCTCCGAGGCCGCCGACGACCCGTACGCCATCCACCTCGCCGACGACCCGAACCTCACGTCCCTGTACGTCGACGCGGAGGCGGCGGGCGACGGCTATGTGCGCGACCGGAACGTCTTCGGCGACGCCATCGACGTCGAGGACGATCTGTCGGTGCTCGTGCGGTACGACTCCGGGGCCACGATGACGTACCACCTCACCGCGTACTCGCCCTGGGAGGGCTACCGGGTGATGTTCAACGGGACCGGGGGCCGCCTGGAGCTGGAGGTCGAGGAGAACACCTGGCAGCCGCCGAAGGTCGCCGCCGGCGGGGACGGGGCCTCGCACGGCGGGGTGGTCATGGACCGGCCCGGCCGTACGTCGATCCTGCTGCGGCCGCTGTGGGAGGCGCCGCGGGAGATCTCCTTCGAGAAGTCGGCGGGGTCCCACGGGGGTGGGGATCTGCGGATGCTGAAGGAGTTGTTCGGGCCGCTCGGTGACGGCAGCGACGAGGGGGCGGTACCCGCGGCGGGCAAGGGGGCCACCGCGCGGGACGGTGCCCTTGCGCTGGCGGTGGGGGTGGCCGGGAACTCGTCGTTGGTGTCCGGCCTCCCGGTGGAGACGGGGCAGCTGTGGTGACGGTTGCGGGGCGCTGCCCCGGACCCCGCTGCTCAATCGCCGCAGGGGCTTATTCGGGGACCGACACCAGCCAGCGGGTCGCCTGGCGGGGGCGGAGGTAGAAGGCCCAGTAGAGGGTGGCCACCGCCATGATTCCGCCGGTCCACAGGAGGTACGTGACCTCCTGTTCGATCAGGATGTAGATCATCAGCGCGATCAGGACCACGGGGATCCCCGGCCACAGCGGCATCCGCCAGGCCGGCTGATCCTTGTGGGCGCCGCGGCGGGCGAACAGGGCGGCGACCGCGACGAGCAGGTACATGCCGGTGACGGAGACGCCCGTCACGCCGTACAGGGTGTCGAGGTTGACGAAGCAGAGCGCCGCGCCGGGGACGCCGACGACCAGCGTCGCGACCCACGGCGAGCCGAAGCGGCCGAGCCGGGACAGCGCGTTGTTGACCGGTCCTGGCCAGGCCTTGTCGCGGGCCGAGGCGAACAGGACGCGGGAGTTCTGGATGACCATGACGATGCCCGCGTTGATGATGGCGAGCGCGACGCAGAGCGAGACGAACGTGCCGACCGCCGAGTTCGACCAGGCCACGACCATGCTGCTGATGTTGCCCGAGGTGAGCGCCGAGACGTCCTTGGCGCCCATCGTGATCGCGACGACCGGGATCAGGATGATCACCGAGGAGATGACGAGCGTGGCGAGGACGGTGCGGGCCACGGACCTGCGCGGGTTCTCCAGCTCCTCGGAGAGGTAGACGGCGGTGGAGAAGCCCTGCGTGACGAAGAGGGCGATGGCGAGGCCGGAGACGACGAGCATGCCGGTCACCACGTCCGTGTGACCGCCCTCGCCCGCGACCTGCATCGAGCCGAGCGAGCCGACGCCGCGCTCGGCGTGCGCGAAGCCGAGGACCGCGACGAGGGCCGCCGCGATGACCTCCAGGACGAGGAAGATGCCGGTGATCCACGCGTTGGCGCGCAGGTCGAGCAGGCCCGCGAGGGTGGACAGCAGCATCACGCCCGCGCCCGCCATCGCCGGGTCGAGGTGGATGACCGGCTCCAGGTAGTCGGCCGTGCCCATCGCGATCACCGGCGGCACGATGAACACGACCAGCAGGGACAGCACGAAGACCAGCCAGCCCGCGAGCCGCCCGGCCAGCGTCGACACCATGGCGTACTCGCCGCCCGCGCTGGGGATGAGGGTGCCCAGCTCGGAGTAGAGGAACGCCACGCCGATACAGATCAGCGAGCCGATGGCGATGGTGAGGGCGGTGGCGGTGCCGAGGCTGCCGAACAGGTCGGGGACGACGACGAACAGCGAGGAGGCGGGCGTCACGCAGGAGAGCGTGAGCAGGGTGCCTCCGACGACGCCGATGGAACGCTTGAGCTTCTGGGGAGAACCTTCAGGTGCCTGGTCCGGCAGGGGCTCCGCCGGTGGGGCGGCGGCGGAGCGAAGCGTGTCGGTCATGAAGCGGTTCCGATCGACTCGAGCGGCAGGGGATTCGGGCGGGAGCGCTATCGCCTCCGAGGAATGAGGTGGTGGGGGTGGGGGCCGCTCCCGGCGCGACATGCAACCTCGCCGATATCCGAACGTCAACGCCTGTTTTCCTTCGGAATCCGCACCACCGCTTCCGCCAACTGCGCGCGATTCTTCAGGTGTTCGCAAAGTCGGCCGATACATACACGACGACCCCCGTATATGACCTTCGTATCCAAGGTCATATACGGGGGTCGACTTAAGCCGCCCGGTTCATCCCCTACGTACGGGAACCGCAGCAGGGGCGCTGAAGTTCACAGCGAACTGTCCGTACTCCGGACGGCTCAGGGGCCTCAGTGGTTGCTCGGGAAGCCCAGGTCCACGCCTGCCGGGGCGTCGGCCGGGTCCGGCCAGCGGGTCGTGACGACCTTGCCGCGCGTGTAGAAGTGCGTGCCGTCGTTGCCGTAGATGTGGTGGTCGCCGAAGAGCGAGTCCTTCCAGCCGCCGAAGCTGTGGTAGCCGACGGGGACCGGGATCGGGACGTTGACGCCGACCATGCCGGCCTCGATCTCCAGCTGGAAGCGGCGGGCGGCGCCGCCGTCCCGGGTGAAGATCGCGGTGCCGTTGCCGAACGGGGACGCGTTCATGAGGGCCACGCCCTCCTCGTACGTCTCCGTGCGCAGCACGCACAGGACCGGGCCGAAGATCTCGTCCTGGTACGCCTTGGCGGTCGTGGGCACGTTGTCCAGCAGGGACAGGCCCACCCAGTGGCCGTTCTCGAAACCGGGCACCGTGTAGTCGCTGCCGTCGAGGACGACGTCGCAGCCCTCGGCCGCCGCACCCTTCACGTAACCGGCGACCTTGTCGCGGTGGGCGGCCGTGATGAGCGGGCCCATCTCGGACGTCGGGTCGTTGCCCGGACCGATCTTGATCTTCTCGGCGCGCTCCTTGATCTTCGCGACGAGCTCGTCGCCGATCGAGCCGACGGCGACGACGGCGGAGATCGCCATGCAGCGCTCGCCGGCCGAGCCGTACGCGGCCGAGACCGCGGCGTCGGCGGCGGCGTCCAGGTCGGCGTCGGGCAGCACCAGCATGTGGTTCTTGGCGCCGCCGAGGGCCTGCACGCGCTTGCCGTTGGCGGAGGCGGTGGCATGGATGTACTTGGCGATCGGGGTCGAGCCGACGAAGGAGACGGCGGCGACGTCCGGGTGCTCCAGGAGGCGGTCGACGGCGACCTTGTCACCGTGGACGACGTTGAAGACTCCGTCGGGCAGGCCCGCCTCGGACAGCAGCTCGGCGATCTTCAGCGACGCCGACGGGTCCTTCTCGGACGGCTTGAGTACGAAGGTGTTGCCGGTCGCGATGGCGATCGGGAACATCCACATCGGCACCATGGCCGGGAAGTTGAACGGCGTGATGCCCGCGACGACGCCCAGCGGCTGGCGGATCGAGGACACGTCCACGTTGGTGGCGACCTGCGTGGACAGCTCACCCTTCAGCTGCACGTTGATGCCGCAGGCCAGGTCGACGATCTCCAGGCCGCGGGCCACCTCGCCGAGCGCGTCGGAGTGCACCTTGCCGTGCTCGGCGGTGATCAGCTCGGCGATCGCGTCACGGTTGGCGTCGAGCAGCGCGCGGAACCGGAAGAGGATCTCGGTGCGCTTGGCGAGCGAGGACTGGCCCCAGGACGTGTACGCCTCCTTGGCGGCGGCGACGGCCGCGTCCACCTCTTCGACGCTCGCGAAGTCGACGTGCGTGGTGACGGCGCCGGTCGCCGGGTCGGTCACCGGGCCGTGATTGCCCGACGCGCCCTGGACGGTCTTGCCGCCGATCCAGTGGTGGACCAACTTCGTGTCAGACATACGGGCAACTCCTGTGACGGCTACGTACTTCTCAGAGGTGGTGGCGCCGACCGGCGGCGTGCCGGTCGTACTCCTCGCGGGCCTTGACCGCGGCGCTGCGCTCCGCCGTCTCGGCCACAGGAACATCCCACCACGCCTGCGCGGGAGGCGGGCCCGACACTGTGTCTGCCGTTTCGGTCTCCACGTAGACACATGTGGGGCGGGTGGCGGCGCGCGCGGCGGCAAGCGCTTCGCGCAGGTCACGCACGGTCTTGGCGCGGTGCACGGTCATGCCGAGGCTGGCCGCGTTGGCGGCGAGGTCGACGGGCAGCGGCGCGCCCGCGTACGCCCCCTGCCCGTCCGTGAACCGGTACTGCGTGGCGAAGCCCTCGGCCCCGACGGACGCCGAGAGGCCGCCGATGGACGCGTACCCGTGGTTCTGCAGGACGACGACCTTGACCGGGATGTTCTCCTGGACCGCGGTGACGATCTCGGTGGGCAGCATCAGATACGTGCCGTCGCCGACGAGCGCCCACACGGGCCTGCCGGGCGCGGCGAGCGCGACGCCGAGCGCGGCGGGGATCTCGTAGCCCATGCAGGAGTACCCGTACTCGACGTGGTACTGGTCGCGGGAGCGGGCCCGCCACAGTTTGTGCAGATCGCCGGGGAGCGAGCCCGCGGCATTGATGAGGATGTCGTCCTCGGTCGCCAACGCGTCGAGTGCGCCGAGCACTTGGGCCTGGGTCGGGTGCACGAGGTCGTCGTCCGCGGTGAAGCAGGCGTCGACGCGGTGCTCCCAGCGCTCCTTGTCCTCGGTGTACTCGGCGACGTACGCGGGCTCGGCCCGGTACCTCCCCCCGAGCGCCTCCCGCAGCGCGGTGAGACCCGCGCGGGCGTCGGCGACGAGCGGCTGGGCGGCCAGCTTGTGGGCGTCGACGGCCGCGACGTTCAGGTTGAGGAAGCGGACCCCGGGGTTGGCGAAGAGGGTCGCGGAGGCCGTCGTGAAGTCCGTGTACCGGGTGCCGACGCCGATCACCAGGTCGGCGGTGCGGGCGAGCTCGTTGGCGGTGGCGGTCCCGGTGTGGCCGATGCCGCCGACGTCGGCGGGGTGGTCGTGGCGGAGCGAGCCCTTGCCGGCCTGGGTGGAGGCGACGGGGATGCCGGTGGCGTCGGCGAAGTCCTTGAGGGCGTCCTCGGCGCCGCTGTGGTGCACCCCGCCACCGGCGACGATCAGCGGACGCCGGGCGCGCTCCACCTCCCGTACGGCGGAATCCAGTTCCACCGGGTCCGGCGCGGGGCGGCGCACGGTCCAGACCCGCTCCCGGAAGAACTCCTCCGGCCAGTCGAACGCTTCCGCCTGCACGTCCTGCGGCAGCGCGAGCGTGACGGCGCCGGTGTCGACGGGGTCGGTGAGCACGCGCACGGCCTGGAGCGCGGCCGGGATCAACTGCTCGGGGCGGTCGATCCGGTCGAAGAACTTCGACACCGGCCGCAGGCAGTCGTTGACCGACACGTCGCCCGCGTACGGCACTTCGAGCTGCTGGAGCACCGGGTCGGCGGGCCGCGTCGCGAACACGTCGCCGGGCAGCAGCAGCACGGGCAGGTGGTTGATGGTGGCGAGGGCGGCGCCGGTGACGAGGTTCGTGGCGCCGGGGCCGATGGAGGTGGTGACGGCGTGCGTGGACAGGCGGTCGCACTGGCGCGCGTAGCCGACGGCGGCGTGCACCATCGCCTGCTCGTTGCGGCCCTGGTGGAACGGCATGTCGTCGCCGTACTGGAGGAGCGCCTGGCCGAGGCCCGCCACGTTGCCGTGGCCGAAGATGCCCCAGGTGGCGCCGATCAGCCGGTGCCGGGCGCCGTCGCGCTCCGTGTACTGGTGCGCGAGGAAGCGGACGAGGGCCTGGGCGACGGTGAGTCGTACCGTTCGGGTCATCGGTATCCCTCCGTGGCGTGATCGGGGTGGAAGCAGATCTTCCACTCCCGCTCGTCCCCCGGTCCCGCCATGACGTTCAGGTAGTACATGGCGTGCCCCGGCTGGGCGATCGAAGGACCGTGCCAGCCGTCGGGGACGAGCACGGTGTCACCCGCGCGGACCTCGGCGAGGAGGTCGGTGCCGCCGGGCCTGGACGGGGACACACGCTGGTATCCGTAGCCGCCCGGTCCCTCGATCTCGAAGTAGTAGATCTCCTCGAGCAGCGATTCCTCGCCCGGCCGGTGCTCGTCGTGCTTGTGCGGCGGGTACGAGGACCAGTTCCCGCCGGGAGTGATCACCTCGACGGCGATGAGCTGATCGCAGTCGAAGGCGTCGGCGGAGGCGAAGTTGCGCACCTGCCGTGCGCTCTGCCCACCGCCCCTGTCCTCGACGGAAACCTCCGGCGCGGGGCCGTAGCGGACGGGGAGTCGTCGACCGCATTTCGCTCCTGCCAGGGCGAACCGGCCTCCCGCACCGGAGGAGATCTCCACGCTGGTGTCGCGCGGAACGTAGGCGAAGTCGCTCACTGAACCGAATACGTCGCCCCTGCCCGCCAGTTCGATGTTCATCCCTTCCGCGCGGACGGAACATCCACCGGACAGCGGCAGCACGATCCACTCGCTCTCCCCGGTGTCGAAGCCGTGCGTCTGCCCGGCCGGCAGTTCGAGCACCCGCAGCCCGGCCCGGGCCCAGCCGACCTTGTCGGGGTCGACGGACAGGGCGTAGGGACCGTCGGCGGCGCTGCCCCGTGGAAGATGCGTCATGCCTCTACTCTCCTCCTAGGTGTCCGTGCGCGTGGTGCACAGCAGGCCCACCGCCGTGTCGACGGCGCCCGCGACGTCCCCGTCGGCGGGGTACAGCAGCGACCGTCCCACCACGAGCCCCTGTACGGTGGGCAGTTGGAGCGCGGACCGCCATCTCTCGTACGTGGCGTCCTGGTCGCCGTCCTTGATGTCGCCGCCGAGCAGTACGGCGGGCAGGGCGGAGGTCTCCATGACGCGGGCCATGGCGTCGGGGTCGTCGGTGACCGGGAGCTTCAGCCAGGTGTACGCGGAGGTGCCGCCGAGGCCCGAGGCGACGGCGATCGACGTGGTGACGGCCCGCGGGCTCAAGTCGGCGCGCAGCACGCCTGTTTCGGGGTCGCGGCGGCTCAGGAACGGCTCGACGAACACGGGCAGCCGGTACGCCGCCATCGCGTCGACGGCGCGGGCGGCGGCCTCCAGCGTCCGTACGGAGCCGGAGCCCGGATCGTCGTGGTCGACGCGCAGCAGCAGTTTCCCCGCGTCGAAGTCCATCCGGTCCAGGTCCTCGGCCCGGTACCCGGTGAACCGGTCGTCGAGCTCGAAGGAGGCCCCGGCGAGCCCGCCCCGGTTCATGGAGCCGATGACGACCTTGCCCTCAAGGGCCCCGAGCAACAGCAGGTCCTCCAGCACATCGGCGGAGGCGAGCACCCCGTCGACGCCCGGCCGGGCCAGCGCGACGCACAGCCGCCGCAGCAGCTCGCCCCGGTCCGCCATGGCGAGGGGCCGCTCCCCCACTCCGAGCGCACCTCTGGCCGGGTGGTCCGCGGCCACGACCAGCAGCCTGCGCCCCGTGCCGAGCAGCGGGCGCCGCTTGCGCCGTGCGGCGGCCTCGGCGACCGCCTCCGGTTCCTCGGCCCGCGTCCGGGCGAGCCACCGGAGGTCGACGCCCGCTGCCTCGTCCACGCCCGACTCCATCCCCTCGGCCCCCTCGGCACGGCGTCCGCCGTTACGCGCCCGCCGTTCCTCGTCCGTCATGCGTCGTCGTCATCCGTCATCCGTCGCCCCGACAGATCTAGACCCGTCCGAGCCGCCTGTCAATATTTTGTCCTGACATTCGGACCACGCCTTGACACCCTTCTTCGGGCGGCTTGAGGCTGATTTCATGACGACCACGCCCGCGCGCATCCGCATCGGCTCGGCCCCGGACTCCTGGGGCGTCTGGTTCCCCGACGACCCGCAGCAGGTCCCGTACCACCGCTTCCTCGACGAGGTCACCGAGGCCGGGTACGAGTGGATCGAGCTGGGACCGTACGGCTATCTGCCGACGGACCCGCGGGTGCTGGCCGAGGAGACGGGCCGGCGCGGACTGAAGGTGTCGGCGGGCACGGTGTTCACGGGCCTGCACCACGGCCCGGCCGTCTGGGAGAAGACGTGGGAGCACGTCTCCTCCATCGCCGGACTCACCCGCGACATGGGCGCCGACCACCTCGTCGTCATCCCGTCCTTCTGGCGCGACGACAAGACCGGCGAGGTGCTGGAGGACTCCCGCCTGACCGCCGAGCAGTGGCGCCACCTGGCCGCACAGACCGAGCGCCTCGGGCGCGAGGTGCAGGACCGTTACGGCCTGAAGCTGGTCTTCCACCCGCACGCCGACACCCACGTCGACACGGAGGAGAACGTCACGCGCCTCCTCGACGCCACCGACCCGAACCTCGTGTCGCTGTGCCTGGACACCGGCCACTACGCGTACTGCGGCGGCGACAGCGTCAAGCTCATCGAGACGTACGGGGAGCGGATCGGCTATCTGCACCTGAAGCAGGTGGACCCGGCGGTCCTGGCCGGGGTGCGCGAGCAGGGCACGCCGTTCGGCCCGGCCGTGGCGCAGGGCGTGATGTGCGAACCTCCGCGGGGAGTACCGGAGTTGGAGCCGGTCCTGGCCGCCGCCGGACGCCTCGACGTCGACCTCTTCGCGATCGTCGAGCAGGACATGTACCCGTGCGAACCGGACCGTCCGTTCCCGATCGCCGATCGCACGCGCCGCTTCCTGCGTTCCTGCGGGGTTTGACGCTCCACCTGTCCGCTCGCGCGCCGGAGCATGCGCCCGCGGCGCGCCCCCTTTGCATCATTCACGTCACAAACGCCCGCATCACGTCACACATGTCAGGCCTACGCGGGTTCTGCGTCACAGGCGTCCCACAGGCCCTCCCTTCATCACGGTTCACCTCGTTCACCGGGCACAGGCTGAGCTGATCACGGCGGCACCCCCGAGCCGCCGTGCGGCCCGCCAGGGAGGAGCCACCGATGAACGACCGCAGGCTCTGGTCGTACAAGGACATCGCCGCGCACATTCGCGTGCAGCCCGACACCGTCCGCTCGTACCGCAAGCACGGTCTGCTGCCGCCGCCCGACCACGTGGAGTCGGGCAAGCCCTACTGGTACGCCGACACCGTCCGCGCCTGGGTGGCCTCGCGGCCGAGCAACCGCGGCCGCAAGGACTGAGCGGCGCCCCCGAGGGCGTCGGGCCGTGCCGACGACGGCCCGGCGCCCGCACTGCGACATAACCGGCCCCACTCTAAACTTTCGGACAAATCGGCCAGAGCGTCCGTCAGTTACCGGCAAGCCGGAGGGATTCGCAGTGACGCAGCCCCAGCAGCCCTTCGGGGCACCCCAGGCCCGCATCCCCCAGCAGCCGCCCCCGCCGGGACCGCACATCCGCACCGGGCTCTGGAAGCGCTGCCTCTGGGGCGGCCTGGCGCTGTGGGTCCTGACGGCGGTCGTCACGTACGCCACGCAGAACACCACGCTGCTGCCCACGCTGATCCTGCTGGGCAGCTTCCTCACCCCGGCCGCCTTCGTACTGTGGGCGTACGAGCGGCACGGCCGCGACCTGGGCGTGAGCCTGATCCTCGGCTGCTTCCTGGTCGGCGGCATCCTCGGCGTCCTCGGGGCGTCGGTGATGGAGTACTACCTCCTGCACCCGTCGGTCTGGATGTTCGCCGGCGTCGGCCTGATCGAGGAAGCGGTCAAGCTGCTCGCGCTGATGTACGTGCTCCACCGCCACCCGCGCGTCAGCGGACTGCGCGCGGGCCTCGTCCTCGGCGCGACGGTCGGCTTCGGGTTCGCCGCGTTCGAGAGCGCGGGCTACGCGTTCAACGCGGCGATCACCATGAAGGGCATCGACCTGCGCGCCCTGCTGGAGACCGAGGTGCTGCGCGGGCTCCTCGCCCCGTTCGGCCACGGCCTGTGGACGGCGATCTCCGGAGCGGTCCTCCTCTCCTTCCGCCGCCCGAGCGGCCGCTACCGCTTCGCGGCCCCGGTGATCGGCACGTACCTCGGCGTCTCGCTCCTGCACGCGCTCTGGGACTCGATGCACGGCATCGCGCTCTGGCTGGTGGCCCGCCTCACCAGCACGGGCCTGGACCGCTCGCTCTTCGCCCAGGGCTTCATCCCGCAGCCCACCGACGCCCAGGAGCACCTCTTCACGCTCTTCTCGGTCGGCGGACTGGCCGTCATCACCCTCCTGGCGCTGGCCTGGGTGCGGTCGCTCGCCCGCCGTGATCCTTCTTGGAAAAGTACCCCCTAGGGGTATAGGGTCGAGCGCGTCGAACGATGCCTCACCACCAAGGAGTACGACATGAGCGCCCACACCGAGCTTCCCGCCGTCACCACCGTGTACGAGGTCAAGGGCATGACCTGTGGCCACTGCGAGGGCGCGGTCACCGAGGAGATCTCCGAGCTCGCAGGAGTCGCCTCCGTCCAGGCGGTCGCCGCCACCGGACAGGTCACGGTCGTCTCCGCCGAGCCGCTCGACGAGGACGCGGTGCGCGCGGCGGTGGACGAGGCCGGCTACGAACTCGTGGGCCGTGCCTGATTCCACTTCAAAGAACCCTGGACCTACACATAATCCACACGGCACAATTGCAGCACTCCCCCACAGAGGCCGATATCCACATATCGAACCTCTTGTGAACGCACGGGACATATGCAAGAGACGCAGATCACACCGGTCTGGACGTAACCCTTTGCGGGTCTCGTGAGTCTAAGGAGGCGATGAAGGAACGTCTTGGGGGACGTTTCGGCATCAGAGGGACCCGTCTTGGGGGACGGTCGTCCCGAAAGCGTTGGCCGGGGCACGTGCGCCGGGAAGCTTGAGCGGCCCGCCCGGGCGGTACGTGTTCCGGCGGCTGACGCATCCATACCCCCAGGCCGGATCCCGTGGGGGGAATCCGACCCGGGTAAAGGAAAGCGCCCCGACTGTCGGCCCGTGGGGGGACCGACAGCGGGGCGCTTTCTGCTGCGCAGCTTGACCCGGCCTGTTGTTGCGGTGGGGCGGGGTTGCGGTCGCGGGGCGCTGCCCCGGACCCCGCGCCTCAATCGCCGGCGGGGCTCAAATTCAGCTGTGGCTGACCTAGCGCTCTTCGACCGGGATGAAGTCGCGCTCGACGACGCCCGTGTAGATCTGGCGCGGGCGGCCGATGCGGGAGCCCGGCTCCTTGATCATCTCGTGCCACTGGGCGATCCAGCCCGGGAGACGGCCCAGGGCGAAGAGCACCGTGAACATCTCGGTCGGGAAGCCCATGGCCCGGTAGATCAGACCGGTGTAGAAGTCGACGTTCGGGTAGAGCTTGCGCTCGACGAAGTAGTCGTCGGCCAGCGCGTGCTCTTCCAGCTTCAGCGCGATGTCGAGCAGCTCGTCGGACTTGCCGAGCGCCGAGAGGACGTCGTGCGCCGCCGCCTTGATGATCTTCGCCCGCGGGTCGAAGTTCTTGTAGACGCGGTGCCCGAAGCCCATGAGCTTCACGCCGTCTTCCTTGTTCTTCACCTTGCGGATGAACTCGTCGACGTCGCCGCCGGCGGCCTGGATGCCCTCGAGCATCTCGAGCACCGACTGGTTGGCGCCACCGTGCAGCGGACCCCACAGCGCGGAGATACCGGCCGAGATCGACGCGAACATGTTGGCCTGCGACGAGCCCACCAGGCGCACCGTGGACGTCGAACAGTTCTGCTCGTGGTCCGCGTGCAGGATGAGCAGCTTGTCCAGCGCGGAGACGACGACCGGGTCGAGGTCGTACTCCTGCGCGGGCACGGAGAACGTCATGCGCAGGAAGTTCTCGACGTAGCCGAGGTCGTTGCGCGGGTAGACGAACGGGTGGCCGATCGACTTCTTGTAGGCGTACGCCGCGATCGTCGGCAGCTTCGCGAGCAGCCGGATCGTGGACAGGTGACGCTGCTGCTCGTCGAACGGGTTGTGGCTGTCCTGGTAGAAGGTGGACAGCGCGGAGACCACGGAGGACAGCATGGCCATCGGGTGGGCGTCCCGCGGGAAGCCGTCGAAGAACCGCTTCACGTCCTCGTGCAGGAGCGTGTGCCCGGTGATCTCGTTCTTGAAGGTGGAGAGCTCGTCGACCGTCGGGAGCTCGCCGTTGATCAGCAGGTAGGCGACCTCGGCGAAGGTGGAACGCTCGGCCAACTGCTCGATCGGGTAACCGCGGTAACGCAGGATGCCCTGCTCACCGTCGAGATAGGTGATCGCGGATTTATAGGCGGCGGTGTTGCCGTATCCACTGTCGAGGGTCACCAGGCCTGTCTGGGCCCGCAGCTTCCCGATGTCGAAGCCCTGGTCGCCCACGGTGCTGTCGATCACCGGGTAGGTGTACTCGTCGTCGCCGTACTGGAGTACTACAGCCTTCTCGTTCTGCTCGCTCACGTCATCCCTCACCGACGTAGTGCCTCTTCTTCGAGGTGCCCTGACTGTCTCTACCTTCCCCCACTTGGCCCAGCAGAGTGCACTCGGGGTCGACCATTGGGCTCATTGGCGGCACTGAGTGCCGCCAACTTGCTCATCCTGCCCCCTTCGCCCTGGTTCCGGAAGTGGTTGTGACCTTCGCGACTCGTCTGATCGATCAAATCTTTTGAACAGACCGGCCCGACAGCCGGAAATCCAGGGCAGTACAGCGTCTACCGGCCGAAATCGTACGCACCGCCTGGCCGATCGCTCTGCGCGAACCGACCAGGACGACGAGCTTCTTGGCGCGCGTGACCGCCGTGTAGAGAAGATTCCGCTGGAGCATCATCCAGGCCCCCGTCGTGACGGGGATCACCACGCACGGGTACTCGCTGCCCTGGGAGCGGTGGATGGTCACAGCGTAGGCATGCGCCAGCTCGTCCAGCTCGTCGAAGTCGTAGGGCACCTCCTCGTCCTCGTCGGTCCGGACGGTGAGCCGCTGCTCCTCGGTGTCCAGGGAGGTGACGACGCCGACCGTGCCGTTGAAGACGCCGTTCGCGCCCTTCTCGTAGTTGTTCCTGATCTGGGTGACCTTGTCGCCCACCCGGAAGACGCGGCCGCCGAAGCGCTTCTCGGGCAGCTCGGGGCGGCCGGGGGTGATCGCCTGCTGGAGCAGCCCGTTCAGGTTCCCCGCCCCCGCGGGGCCCCGGTGCATCGGCGCGAGCACCTGGACGTCGCGCCGCGGGTCGAGGCCGAACTTGGCGGGGACCCGGCGGGCGGCCACGTCGACGGTGAGCCGGCCCGCCTCCTCGGTGTCGTCCTCCACGAACAGGAAGAAGTCCTTGAGGCCCGTCGTGATCGGCTGCGTCCCGGAGTTGATGCGGTGCGCGTTCGTGACGACGCCGGACTCCTGCGCCTGCCGGAAGATCCGGGTGAGGCGGACGGCCGGCACCGGGCTCTCCTCGGCCAGCATGTCCCGCAGCACCTCCCCCGCCCCGACGCTCGGCAGCTGGTCCACGTCCCCCACGAACAGCAGGTGCGCGCCGGGCGGCACCGCCTTCGCCAGCTTGTTGGCCAGGAGCAGGTCCAGCATCGAGGCCTCGTCGACCACGACCAGATCGGCGTCGAGCGGCCGCTCCTTGTCGTACGCGGCGTCCCCGCCCGGCTTCAGCTCCAGGAGACGGTGGACCGTGGACGCCTCGGCGCCGGTCAGCTCGGCGAGCCGCTTGGCGGCGCGGCCCGTGGGCGCGGCGAGCACGACCTTGGCGCGCTTGGCCCTGGCCAGCTCCACGACGGACCGCACGGTGAACGACTTTCCGCAGCCGGGGCCGCCCGTGAGGACCGCCACCTTCTTGCTGAGCGCGAGCTTGACCGCCTCCTCCTGCTCGGGCGCGAGCTGCGCCCCCGTGCGGTCGGCGAGCCAGGCCAGCGCCTTGTCCCACGCGACGTCCTGGAAGGCGGGCATCCGGTCCTCCTCCGTGCGCAGCAGCCTGAGCAGCTGGGCGGAGAGGGAGAGCTCGGCCCGGTGGAAGGGGACCAGGTAGATCGCGGTGACCGGCTGTCCGTCCTCGCCCGGCACCGTCTCGCGTACCACGCCGGGCTCGCCGGAGTCCTCGTCGGGCAGGGCCAGTTCGGCGAGACATTCGATGACGAGGCCCGTGTCGACCTGGAGCAGCTTCACGGCGTCGGCGATCAGCCGCTCCTCGGGCAGGAAGCAGTGCCCCTGGTCGGTTGATTGCGAAAGGGCGTACTGGAGACCGGCCTTGACCCGCTCCGGGCTGTCGTGCGGGATGCCGACGGACTGGGCGATGCGGTCGGCGGTGAGGAATCCGATGCCCCAGACGTCGGAGGCGAGCCGGTACGGCTGGTTCTTCACGACACCGATGGAGGCGTCGCCGTACTTCTTGTAGATGCGGACGGCGATGGACGTCGAGACGTCGACGCTCTGCAGGAAGACCATCACCTCCTTGATGGCCTTCTGTTCCTCCCAGGCGTCGGCGATCTTCTTCGTCCGCTTGGGGCCGAGGCCCGGGACCTCGATGAGGCGCTTGGGCTCCTCCTCGATGATGTCGAGGGTGTCGAGCCCGAAGTGCTGCGTGATGCGGTCGGCGAAGACCGGGCCGATGCCCTTGACCAGGCCGGAGCCCAGATAGCGGCGGATTCCCTGGATCGTGGCCGGAAGGATCGTCGTGTAGTTCTCAACAGTGAACTGCTTGCCGTACTGCGGGTGGGAGCCCCAACGGCCCTCCATCCGCAGCGACTCACCGACCTGCGCCCCGAGCAGCGCCCCGACGACCGTCAGCAGATCACCGGCGCCGCGGCCGGTGTCGACCCGGCCGACCGTGTACCCCGTCTCCTCGTTGGCGTACGTGATCCGCTCGAGGACTCCCTCGAGCCGCGCCATCTGCCGCGCTCCGGCAGCCGCCTGCTGGTTCGCCATGATCCGACGGTAGCGGGCGGGTCCGACAACGCGGGAGGGGCCGCCGGGCCCCGGTCCGCGGCGGTGCGGCTCAGATCCCGCCCATCGGCTCCGGGTCCACGCGCACGGGGGTGCCCCACACCCGTACGACCTCGTAGTCGGTGAACTCGTGCACCAGGCGGTACGCCATCGCCGCGTCCGGGCGGCGGCGCTGGGCCGCCAGGTAGGCGTCCGCCTCGCGGCGGTCGTGGCGGGGGGTGCCGCACAGCTGCCACACCTGCCCGTTCCACATCTCCGGGATCCAGCGCTGCTGGGGCTGCGGGCGGTCCTCGCGGGTGCCGTAGCGGGAGAGGACCGGGCGCTCGTCGGTGGGGCGGCGGGCCGGGCCCGGCTCGCCCGAGATCTGGGAGCGGCGGGCCTTGCGGCGGCGGGTCTCGCAGAACAGGCAGAGGTCCTGCGCGGACTCCTCGACCGGGCCGTACGGGTGCTCCTTGCAGCGGGTCGTGGGCTTGTCGCCGGAGACCGCGTCGTCGAGCTGGTCGAGCGCGCGGGTCAGGTCGCCGCGGATCTCGTGCAGTACGTCGTCCGGGGTGTCGCCGGTGAGCTTCTCGCCGTGCTCGCCGAGCACGCGGAGAGCTCTGCCGAGTGTGGTGAGCTGCGCGTGGTTCACGTCCTGGGCTCCGTCTTCGTCATCCGTGGGGCGTTGCGGTGTGTCCACCATCGCACGCGGCACCGACAATCCCGTTCGGGCCGCGACGCCGTTACGGCCTCGGGGCTCCGCCCCGGACCCCGCGCCTCAATCGCCGGCGGGGCTTGAATTGCCGAACCGGCGTTACGGCCGCAGGGGCTCGATACTTCAAGCCCCTGCGGCGATTGAGCAGCGGGGTCCGGGGCGGAGCCCCGTGAGCGGGGCACCATCCGCCTCCATCACGATCACGTCACGACCCCCCGGAGGGTCTTGCCCCCACCTCGTGTAATCGATTCCAATCCTCCGTGTAATCGATTCCATGCAGCCACAAGGAGGTGGCCCGCGATGGCGAGTATCAAGGATGTCGCGGCTGCGGCCGGGGTGTCCGTGGCCACGGTTTCCCGTGTGCTCAACAGTCATCCGTCCGTGAGCCCGGACGCACGCTCGCGCGTGCTCGCCGCCGTGGAGTCGCTCGGGTACCGGCCCAACGCCGTGGCCCGCTCGCTGCGCACCGCGCAGACCCGCACGCTCGGACTGGTCATCAGCGACGTGCTGAACCCCTACTTCGGCGAGCTCGCCCGCTCCGTCGAGGAGGAGGCCCGCGCCCTCGGCTACAGCGTCATCATCGGCAACGCCGACGAACGGCCCGACCTCCAGGACCACCACGTCCAGAACCTCCTGGACCGGCGCATCGACGGGCTGCTCGTCTCCCCCACCGACGGCGGCTCGCCGCTCATGCTGGACGCGGCCCGCACCGGTACCCCCATGGTCTTCGTCGACCGGTGGATCCCCGGCGTGGACGTGCCCGTCGTGCGGTCCGACGGGCGCGGCGCCGTGCGGGACCTCGTCGCCCACCTGTACGGGCTCGGGCACCGGCGGCTCGCGATCATCGCGGGGCCCGCCGCCACCACGACCGGCAGCGAGCGCGTCGACGCCTTCCGCGAGGCCCTCGCCGAGTACGAGATCGAGCTGCCGGACGCCTACATCGGGCAGGGCGACTTCCAGGCGGACAGCGGGCGGCGGGTGACCGAGGCGTTCCTCGACCTGCCCGAGCCGCCGCAGGTCGTCTTCGCGGCCGACAACCTGATGGCGCTGGGCGCGCTCGACGCCATCCGCGCGCGCGGGCTGCGCGTCCCGGACGACATCGCGGTCGCCGCGTTCGACGACATCCCGTGGTTCGTGCACACCGATCCGCCCGTCACGGCGATCGCCCAGCCCACCAAGGATCTCGGCCGGGCCGCCGTGCGCGCCCTGGTCGACCGGATCGAGGGACGGGTGCCCGAGTCGGTCACCCTCCCCGCCCACCTCGTCGTACGGCGCTCCTGCGGCGAACCCCCACAGACGCCCACCTCAATGGAGAGGAGCAACGGATGAGCAGCTCCGAAGAGTTGCTGCGTATCGAAGGGATACGGAAGACCTTCCCCGGCGTGGTCGCGCTCGACAGCGTCGACTTCGACCTGCGTCGCGGGGAGGTGCACGTCCTGCTCGGTGAGAACGGGGCCGGGAAGAGCACGCTGATCAAGATGCTCTCCGGCGCCTACACGCCCGACGAGGGCCGCATCACCGTCGGCGGCGAGCAGGTCCGCATCCACGGTGCGCAGGACGCCGAACGGCTCGGGATCGCGACGATCTATCAGGAGTTCAATCTCGTTCCTGATCTGACCGTCGCCGAGAACATCTTCCTCGGGCGGCAGCCCCGGCGGTTCGGGCTCGTCGACCGCAAGAAGATGGAGAGCGACGCCGAGGCGCTCCTCGCGCGCGTGGGCGTGAATGTGTCGCCACGCGCGCGGGTGCGCGAACTCGGCATCGCCCGGCTCCAGATGGTGGAGATCGCGAAGGCGCTCAGCCTCGAAACACGTGTGCTGATCATGGACGAGCCGACCGCCGTGCTGACCTCCGAGGAGGTCGACAAGCTGTTCGCGATCGTGCGGCAGCTGCGGGAGGACGGCGTCGGGATCGTCTTCATCACCCACCACCTGGAGGAGATCGCCGCGCTCGGCGACCGGGTCACCGTCATCCGGGACGGGCGCAGTGTCGGGCAGGTGCCCGCCTCCACCCCCGAGGACGAGCTCGTCCGCCTCATGGTGGGCCGCTCCATCGACCAGCAGTACCCGCGCGAACGCCCGGACGGCCGGGACACGGCCGCCGCGCTGCTGAAGGTCGAGGGTCTGACCAGGGACGGCGTCTTCCACGACGTCGGTTTCGAGGTGCGGGCCGGTGAGGTCGTCGGCATCGCGGGGCTCGTGGGCGCGGGGCGCACGGAGGTCGTCCGGGCCGTCTTCGGCGCCGATCCGTACGACTCCGGCTCCGTCGAGGTCGCGGGCAGCGCCCTGCCCCGGCACGACGTGAACGCCGCGATGGCCGCGGGGGTCGGGCTCGTCCCCGAGGACCGCAAGGGGCAGGGGCTCGTCCTCGACCAGTCGGTGGAGGAGAACCTGGGGCTGGTCACGCTGCGCTCCGCAACCCGCGCCGGGTTCGTCGACCGGCAGGGCCAGCACGAGGCCGCCGAGCGGATCGCGAAGCAACTGGGTGTCCGCATGGCCGGGCTCGGCCAGCACGTGCGCACCCTGTCCGGCGGCAACCAGCAGAAGGTCGTCATCGGCAAGTGGCTGCTCGCCGACATCAAGGTGCTGATCCTCGACGAGCCGACGCGCGGTATCGACGTCGGCGCCAAGGTCGAGATCTACCAGCTCATCAACGAGCTGACGGCCGCGGGGCACGCCGTGCTCATGATCTCCAGCGATCTCCCCGAAGTCCTCGGCATGAGCGACCGGGTCCTTGTGATGGCGCAGGGACGCATCGCCGGTGAACTCGCCGCCGACGACGCCACCCAGGACTCCGTGATGGCACTCGCCGTCAGCAACCAGCAGCACAGCGCCTTCGAGGAGGAGGGCTCCCGTGACCACTGACACGCTCAAGAAGACACAGGCCAAGAACAGCGGGAGCCTGCTGCGGCTGCTCCTCGACAACGGCGCGCTGACCGCGCTCGTCGTCCTGGTCATCGCCATGTCGCTGATGTCCGGCGACTTCCTGACCACGCAGAACCTGCTGAACGTCGGCGTGCAGGCGGCCGTCACCGCGATCCTCGCGTTCGGCGTCACCTTCGTCATCGTCTCGGCGGGCATCGACCTGTCGGTCGGCTCCGTGGCCGCACTGTCCGCGACCGTCCTCGCGTGGGCGGCCACCAACGAGGGCGTGCCGGTCGTCATAGCAGTGCTGCTCGCCGTCGTCACCGGTATCGCCTGCGGCTTCGTCAACGGCCTGCTCATCTCGTACGGGAAGCTGCCGCCGTTCATCGCGACGCTGGCGATGCTGTCGGTGGGGCGCGGGCTCTCGCTCGTGATCTCGCAGGGCTCGCCGATCCCGTTCCCCGACTCGGTCTCCAAGCTGGGTGACACGCTCGGCGGCTGGCTGCCGGTGCCGGTCATCGTCATGGTCGTGGTGGGCATCGTCACCGCGGTCGTCCTCGGCCGTACGTTCATCGGCCGGTCCATGTACGCGATCGGCGGCAACGAGGAGGCGGCCCGCCTCTCCGGTCTGCGCGTGAAGCGGCAGAAGCTCGTCATCTACGGTCTGTCGGGCCTGTTCGCGGCCGTCGCCGGCATCGTGCTCGCCTCGCGTCTCGCCTCCGCGCAGCCGCAGGCCGCGAACGGCTACGAGCTGGACGCCATCGCCGCCGTCGTCATCGGCGGCGCCTCGCTGGCCGGTGGTACGGGCAAGGCGTCGGGCACGTTCATCGGCGCGCTGATCCTCGCCGTGCTCCGCAACGGCCTCAACCTCCTTTCGGTGTCCGCCTTCTGGCAGCAGGTCGTCATCGGCGTCGTCATCGCGCTCGCCGTGCTGCTCGACACCGCGCGCCGCAAGGCCGGGGCCCAGCCCGCCGCCGCGGGTGCCGGGGCCGGTGGGCCGAAGCAGCGGATGCAGTACGTGCTCGCTGCCGTGGTCGCCGTCGCGATCGTCGGCGGGCTCGCCGTGTGGAACAACACCGGTGGCTCCGGCGGCAAGAAGGACCTGAAGCTCGGCATGGCCGTGTCCACGCTCAACAACCCGTTCTTCACGGAGATGCGTGCGGGCGCGCAGGCAGAGGCGAAGAAGCAGGGCGTCGAGCTGACCGTCACCGACGCGCAGAACGACGCCTCGCAGCAGGCCAACCAGCTGCAGAACTTCACCAGCGAGGGCCTGAGCGCCGTCATCGTGAACCCGGTCGACTCCGACGCCGTCGGCCCGTCCGTGCGCACCGCGAACAAGGCCGACATCCCCGTCGTCGCCGCCGACCGCGGCGTCAACAAGGCGAAGGCCGCCACCCTCGTCGCCTCCGACAACGTCGCGGGCGGCAAGAAGGCCGCGAAGGTCATGGCCGACAAGCTGGGCGGCAAGGGGAAGATCGTGGTCCTTCAGGGCCAGGCCGGTACGTCGGCCAGCCGTGAGCGCGGTGCCGGGTTCGCCGCCGGGATCAAGGAGTACCCGGGCATCAAGGTCGTCGCCAAGCAGCCCGCGGACTTCGACCGCACCAAGGGCCTGGACGTCATGACGAACATGCTCCAGTCGCACCCCGACGTCGACGGCGTCTTCGCCGAGAACGACGAGATGGCGCTCGGCGCGATCAAGGCGCTCGGCTCCAAGGCCGGCAAGTCCGTCCCCGTCATCGGCTTCGACGGCACGCCCGACGGCTTCAAGGCCGTCAAGGCGGGCACGCTGTACGCCTCCGTGGCCCAGCAGCCGCGCGAACTCGGGAAGATGGCCGTGCAGAACGCGATCTCCGCGGCGAAGGACAAGAAGATCTCCTCGGCCGTGAAGGTGCCGGTGAAGGTCGTCACGGCGAAGAACGTCGCCGACTTCAAGTGACGCACTCGTACCCTTTGGCGTGACGTACGAAGAAAGGCACAGCATGAACACGTACGACCTCCTCGTCGTGGGGTCGGCCAATGCCGACCTCGTGGTGGGCGTCGACCGGCGGCCGGCCGCGGGCGAGACCGTCCTCGGCTCCGACCTGACGACCCACCCCGGCGGCAAGGGCGCCAACCAGGCGGTCGCCGCCGCCAAGTTGGGGGCGCGTACGGCGCTGCTCGCGCGGGTCGGCGACGACGGGCACGGCGAGCTGCTGCGCGGATCGATGGAGGCGGCGGGCGTGGACACGTCCGGCGTGCTGGTCGGCGGGGCGCCCACCGGGGTCGCGCTGATCACCGTCGACCCGTCGGGCGACAACTCGATCGTGGTGTCGCCGGGCGCCAACGGGCGGCTGACGCCCGAGGACGTACGGGCGGCGGGCGAGCTGTTCGCGGGGGCGCGGGTCGTCTCCGTGATGCTGGAGGTCCCGCTGGAGACGGTCGCCGAGGTGGCCCGCTCGCTCTCCCCGCAGGCGCGGCTCGTCCTCAACCCGTCGCCGCCCGCCCCGCTCCCCGACGAGGTGCTCGCGGCCTGCGACCCGCTGATCGTCAACGAGCACGAGGCGAAGGTCATCGCCGGTACCGACCTGGGCGACGACCCGGAGGACTGGGCGCGGCAGCTGCTCGCGCTCGGCCCGCGCTCGGTCGTCGTCACGCTCGGCTCCGAGGGCGCGCTCGTCGCGGACGCGGCGGGCTCGCGGCGGGTCGCGGCGGTGAAGGTGAAGGCCGTCGACACGACCGGTGCCGGTGACGCGTTCACGGCAGCGCTCGCCTGGCGGCTCGGCACCGGCGAGTCGCTCGCCGATGCCGCCGCCTACGCGGCCAAGGTGGGGGCCGCCGCCGTCACCAAGGAGGGTGCGCAGGCCTCGTACCCGACCGCCGAGGAGGTCGCGGCGCTGTGCTGTGTCTTCCCGGGGGACAACCCCCGGACCCCCGGCCGGAAGAGCGGGCCCGACGGTCTGGAGGGCAACGCCGGACGAGGTGATTCCCAGTGAAGCGAGCCGGAATACTCAACCGGCATCTGGCCGGTGCTGTCGCGGAGTTGGGGCACGGCGACGGGGTGCTGATCTGCGACGTCGGCATGCCGATCCCGGCGGGCCCGCGCGTCGTCGACCTCGCCTTCCGGGCCGGTGTGCCGTCCTTCGCCGAGGTGCTCGACGGGCTGCTCGACGAGCTGGTGGTGGAGGCGGCCACCGCGGCGGGCGAGGTCCGGGGCGCGAACCCGGAGGCCGCCGCGCTGCTCGAAGAGCGCCTGGCGCCCCTGGACTTCGTCACGCACGAGGAGCTGAAGGCGCTCTCCGCGCACGCGCGCCTCGTCGTCCGCACGGGAGAGGCACGCCCGTACGCGAACGTACTGCTGCGCTGCGGGGTCTTCTTCTGAGGACCGTCGTCCTCAGAAGAACTGGCGCCCCATGAAGCGCTGCGAGGGGCCCGGTCCGCGGACCGGGCCCCTCGGGCTCTCCCCCTCCTGCGCCGGAACTCCCGATCCCCCCAGATCCCCCCCTGGGTATTCCGACAACAAGTACGACACCCGGACCGCGCCAAGGGTTGTACGTGGTTGCCGAGAAAACTTCCGGCTGTAGAGAAAACTTCTACGCGGCGTGAGCAGTGAACCGCTCGGCCGTCTCCGCCAGCACCTCGCGCCCGTCGCGGGCCCACAGACCGTCGTTGAACAGCTCGACCTCGATGGGCCCCGTGTACCCCTGCGCCTCGACGAGTCCGCGCCAGTACCGCATGTCGATCGCGCCGTCGCCGATCTGCCCGCGCCCGTTGAGGACGCCCTCCGGCAGCGGCGTCGTCCAGTCCGCGAGCTGGAACGTCGCGATCCGGCCCTGCGCCCCGGCCCGCCCGATCTGCGCGGGCGCCCGGTCGTCCCACCAGATGTGGTACGTGTCCACGCAGACGCCGACCTGCTCCGCCGGGAAGTTCTCGGCGATGTCCAGGGCCTGCGCGAGCGTCGAGACGACGCAGCGGTCGGACGCGTACATCGGGTGCAGCGGCTCGATCGCGAGCCGTACGCCGCGCTCGGCGGCGTACGGGGCGAGCTCGACGAGCGCGTCCCCGATGCGCTCGCGGGCGCCCGGCAGATCGTACGAACCGGCCGGGAGGCCGCCCGAGACGAGCACCAGGACGTCCGTGCCGAGGGTCACGCACTCGTCGACGGCCCGCTTGTTGTCCTCGATCGCCGCCTTGCGCTCGGTCTCGTCGATCGCGGTGAGGAAGCCGCCCCGGCAGTGCGTCGTGACGTCGAGACCGGCCTCACGCAGCAGCTTCGCCGCGGCCTCGACGCCGTACTCCTGGACGGGCGCGCGCCACGTGCCGACGTGCCGGACGCCCAACTCGCGGCATGCGTCGACGAGTTCCGGAAGCCCGAGCTGCTTCACGGTCATCTGGTTGATGGAGAAGCGCGGATCCGCGAGGAAGCTCATGAGGTGACTCCGTACAGGGCGAGCAGGTTCTTCATCCGGGCCTCGGCCAGCTCCGGCTTCGGGAACAGGCCGAGCCGGTCGGCGAGTTCGTAGGCACGCGCGAAGTGCGGCAGCGAGCGCGCGGACTGGAGCCCGCCGACCATCGTGAAGTGGTCCTGGTGGCCGGAGAGCCAGGCGAGGAACACGACGCCGGTCTTGTAGAAGCGGGTCGGCGCCTGGAACAGGTGGCGCGACAACTCGACGGTCGGGTCGAGGAGTTCACGGAAGCCCTGGACGTCGCCGGTGTCGAGGGTGCGCACCGCCTTCGCGGCGAGCGGGCCCAGCGGGTCGAAGATGCCGAGCAGCGCGTGACTGAAGCCGCGGTCGTCGCCGGCGATCAGCTCCGGGTAGTTGAAGTCGTCGCCGGTGTAGCAGCGCACGCCGTTCGGGAGGCGGCGGCGGATGTCGATCTCGCGCTGCGCTTCGAGGAGCGAGACCTTGATGCCGTCGACCTTGTCGGAGTGCGCCTTGATGATCTCGACGAAGGTGTCGGTGGCGGTGTCGAGGTCAGCCGAGCCCCAGTAGCCCTCCAGGGCCGGGTCGAACATCGGGCCGAGCCAGTGCAGGACGACGGGCTCGGCGGCCTGCCGGAGCAGGTGGCCGTAGACCTCGGCGTAGTCCTCCGGGCTCTTCGCCGCGGCGGCCAGCGCGCGCGAGGCCATCAGGATCACCTGCGCCCCGGCCTCCTCGGCGACGGCGAGCTGCTCCTCGTACGCGGCCCTGACCTCGGCGAGCGAGGCGCCGGGCGCGATCTGGTCGGTGCCGACGCCGACCGCGATCCGGCCGCCGACCGTCTTCGCCTCGGCGGCGGACCGCCTGATCAGCTCGGCGGCGCCCGCCCAGTCCAGGCCCATGCCGCGCTGCGCGGTGTCCATGGCCTCCGCGACGCCGAGGCCGTGCGACCACAGGTGGCGGCGGAAGGCGAGGGTGGCGTCCCAGTCGACGGCCGCCGGGGAGTCCGGGGTGGTGTCGGCGAACGGGTCGGCGACGACGTGCGCCGCCGAGAACACGACGCGGGACGCGAGCGGCGCGCCGGTGTCGAAGGTCAGGGGCTCGGCACGCGGCTCGTAGGCCGTCAACTCGCCGGGGCCATGGGGAAGATGGATGGTCACGCCGCCTCCAGGAACGCGCGGGGCCGTCGGGGGAGTCGCCGCGTGCCGCGTGGGGAACCGGCCGGCACAGCAGCCTCCAGGCTGTTGTCGGGCGGCCGGGCTGCCAGCAGCCCGGCCGATGGGGATCTCGGAAGTGGGATCAGAGGGAGATCTCGGGAACGTCGAGGCGGCGGCCCTCCGCCGACGACTTCAGGCCCAGCTCCGCCATCTGCACGCCGCGCGCACCGGCCAGCAGGTCCCAGTGGTAGTCGGCGCCCGCGTAGACGTGCTTCAGGAACAGCTCCCACTGGACCTTGAAGCCGTTGTCGAACTCGGTGTTGTCCGGCACCTCCTGCCACTGGTCGCGGAAGGAGTAGGTGGCCGGGAGGTCCGGGTTCCACACCGGCTTCGGCGTCGCGCTGCGGTGCTGGACGCGGCAGCCCCGCAGCCCCGCGACGGCGGAGCCCTCCGTGCCGTCGACCTGGAACTCGACCAGCTCGTCGCGGTTGACGCGCACGTCCCACGAGGAGTTGATCTGCGCGACGATGCCGCCCTCGATCTGGAAGATGCCGTACGCGGAGTCGTCGGCGGTGGCCTCGTAGGGCTTGCCGTTCTCGTCCCAGCGGGTCGGGACGTGCGTGGCGGCCAGTGCGTTGACCGAAGTCACGCGGCCGAACAGCTCGTGCAGCACGTACTCCCAGTGCGGGAACATGTCGACGACGATGCCGCCGCCGTCCTCCGAGCGGTAGTTCCAGGACGGGCGCTGCGCCTCCTGCCAGTCGCCCTCGAAGACCCAGTAGCCGAACTCGCCGCGCACGGACAGGATCCGCCCGAAGAAGCCGCCGTCGATGAGCCGCTTCAGCTTGAGCAGGCCCGGCAGGAACAGCTTGTCCTGGACGACACCGGACTTGACGCCCGCCTCGCGCGCCAGGCGGGCCAGCTCGATCGCGCCCTCCAGGCCGGTGGCGGTCGGCTTCTCGGTGTAGATGTGCTTGCCCGCGGCGATCGCCTTCTTGAGGAAGTCCTCGCGGGTGTGGGTCATCGCGGCGTCGAAGAAGATGTCGACGCTGTCGTCGGCGAGGACGGCGTCCACGTCGGTGGAGATGTTGGCCGGGTCGAGGTCGTGCTTCTCGGCGAGCGCCTTCAGGGCGTGCTCGCGGCGCCCCACGAGGATCGGCTCGGGCCACAGCACCGTGCCGTCGCCGAGGTCGAGCCCGCCCTGCTCGCGCAGCGCGAGGATGGAGCGGACGAGGTGCTGGCGGTAGCCCATGCGCCCCGTCACACCGTTCATGGCGATGCGCACCGTCTTGCGTGTCACGTGAGTCCCTTCCTCCGGCCGGCCGGCCACTCGTGTGCCGCGTACTGCCGCCTGATTGCCGCATACGCGGGGTCACGCCTGCGGAATCTTTCGTAGCAAGCGCTTTCTACGTAAGGAGAAGCTAGCCTCTGGACTGCCGCTCGGACAAGAGCGGATACGAGACCGGGGCTCTCGGGACCTCATCCCGGGCCCCGGACCCTTCACGGAGGCTGACTCGATGACCGTGACCCTGGCGGACGTGGCCGCCCGCGCGCAGGTGTCCCCCGCCACCGTCTCGCGTGTGCTGAACGGGAACTACCCCGTCGCCGCGAACACGCGCGAGCGGGTGCTCAAGGCCGTGGACGACCTGGACTACGTGCTCAACGGCCCGGCCAGCGCCCTCGCGGCCGCCACGTCGGACCTCGTCGGGGTCCTGGTCAACGACATCGCCGACCCGTTCTTCGGGATCATGGCGTCCGCGGTGCAGTCGGAGATCGTCGGCCCCGGCGGCCGGGCGGGCGGCGAGCGGCTCGCGGTGGTCTGCAACACGGGCGGGGAGCCCGAGCGCGAGCTGACGTATCTCACCCTGTTGCAGCGCCAGCGCGCGGCGGCGGTGGTGCTCACCGGCGGGGCGATCGAGGACGCGGCCCATGTCGCCGCCGTGGCGAGCAAGTTGCGGCGGCTCGCGGAGGCCGGGACGCGCGTGGTGCTGTGCGGACGGCCGCCGGTGCCGGACACCGAGGCGGTGGCGCTGACCTTCGACAACCGGGGCGGCGCGCGGGAGCTGACGGAGCATCTGCTCCGCCTCGGCCACCGCAGGATCGGCTACGTCGCGGGCCCCGAGGAGCGCACCACGACCCGGCACCGCCTCGAGGGCCACCGCGAGGCGCTGGCCGCCGCCGGGGTGGCCGAGGCGGACGGCCTCGTGGCGCACGGCTCGTACGACCGGGCGTCGGGCTACGCGGCGACGACCGAACTGCTGCGCAGGCAGCCGGACTTGACGGCCGTGGTCGCGGCCAACGACACGGTGGCACTCGGCGCGTGCGCGGCACTGCGGGAGGCGGGCCTGCGCATCCCCGAGGACGTCTCGGTGGTCGGCTTCGACGATCTGCCCTTCAGCGTCGACGCCGCACCGCCCCTGACGACGGTCCACCTCCCCCTCGCCGAGGCGGCGGCGCGGGCGGGCCGGATCGCGATGGGCCGCGAGGCGGCACCCAAGGGGCGGATCGTGGAGATCCGCGGGGAACTGGTGGTGCGGGGCTCGACGGGGAAGCCGCGCGCGTAGCCACCGCTACGGGGAGACGGCGGCGCGGGGGCGACGCCCCGCCAGCCGGCACCCGACGCAGTTCGCATGACCTTCACGGGCAGTCATGTCCCGTACTCGGAAGGGGTGTTGGCCGCTCGGCCGCGGTCCCGGCGGCTTCCCCCAGCCCGCGAGATGCAGGGCCCAGGCGAGCAGCGCGGCCGCGGCGAGCACCGCGAGGCCGAGCCAAACGCCCGGCCGCCAGCCGATGATCCCCAGCCCCGTGATCGCGGCCCCCGCCGCGGCGAGCGCGCAGCCGGTCCAGCCTGCGAGGGTGTGCCCTTCGTCCGTCGCCACCATGCGTCATGCCTCCGGTTCCGCAAGCACCGTTATTTGTTGAGCGATGACTCAAGAACAAGCCGAGAGGACCGTAGCACTCTTCTTGAGTGTCCGCTCAAGAAAAGCCGGTACAGTGGCGACATGACTGGCGGTACGACTGAGGGAAAGACCCGGCCGCGCGGGCGGCCGCGCACGTTCGACCGCGACGCGGCGCTGGCCGTGGCCGTCCGGCTGTTCTGGGAGCGGGGCTACGAAGCGACCTCGGTGGGCGAGCTGACCACGGCCATGGGCATCCGCCCGGCCAGCCTGTACGCCGCGTTCGGGGACAAGAAGTCGCTGTTCAAGGAGGCCGTCGAGGTCTACGGGCGGTCCCCCGTCGGCGCCTTCGTCGGCGTGGCGCTCACCGAGGAGGCGACGGCGTACGGAGCGTTCGCCCGCGTCCTGCGCGAGGCCGCCCGCATCTACGCGGACCCCTCGCACCCCGCGGGCTGTCTGGCCAACAGCGCCGCGACGAACGTGACGGAACAGGACGCGGAGGTCGCCGCGTTCCTGCGCGACGTGCGCAACGCCGGGGTCGCCTCCTTCGAGGACCGGCTGCGCCAGGGGCTGGCGGCGGGTGAACTGCCGAAGGAAACGGACACCGCCGCGCTCGCCTCGTACTTCGCCGCCGTGGTGCAGGGACTGTCGCAGCGCGCACGGGACGGCGCCGACGCGCGGGAGCTGGCGGGGGTGGCCGAGTTCGCGCTGGCGGCGTGGCCGGGACGCCGGGACGGCGCCTGACACCGGCCCGCCACGACCCCGGCCGCCCCGCCCACGCCGTCACACGTGCGGCCTGCGGCCCCTCTCCTGTTCCGGGAAGGACTGGTCGGCGCCCGGCAGCTTCGGCTTCGGGAGGGTGGCCACGTCCTGCTTCGCCTGCTCCCACTGCTGCGCCGTGTCGTCGGGGAGGCCGGGCGCCGCGGGCCTGGCGTCGGAGAAGCGGAAGGCGGAGGTGAGGTCGCCGAACGTGTCACGGCGCCAGTCGGTGATGTTCGGCTCCCGCACGCCCGTGAACCGCTCCAGGAACTGCAGCGCCGACGTGTGGTCGAAGGACTCCGAGGCCACCCAGCCGCCCACCGTCCAGGGCGAGACGATGATCGCGGGGACCCGGAAGCCGCCGCCGATGGGCAGCCCCTGGACGAACTCGCCCGCCGTGCCCGCAGGGGGCGTCGGCGGGGTCACGTGGTCGAACAGGCCGTCGTTCTCGTCGTAGTTGAGGATGAAGGCGGTCTTCGCCCAGACCTTCGGGTTGCTCGCTATCGCCTCGATCTTGCGGGCGACGAAGTCGGCTCCGGCCGCGGGCAGATAGTCCGGGTGCTCGGACTCGTAGGACGTCGGCATGATCCAGCTGACCGCCGGGAGCCGGTCGTTCCTGGCGTCGTCCTCGAAGGTGCCCTCGGGCTGCGGGCGCATGCCGCGCTCGTAGAGGTCCGAGCCGGGCTTCGCGTCCTTGAAGCTCGCGAACTGCTCCAGCATGTTGCAGCCGTAGTCGTCGTCCTGCTGGTAGACCTTCCAGCTGACACCGGCGGCCTGGAGACGCTCGGCGTACGTCGTCCAGCGGTAGGGCTGCGGCGCGGTGTTGTTGAGGACCGGGCCGCCCTTCGTGCCGCCCGGGTCGATCGAGCCGGTCATCCAGTAGAGGCGGTTGGGCCACGTCGGGCCGAAGACGGAGCAGAAGTAGTTGTCGCAGATCGTGAAGGTCTCCGCGAGCGCGAACTGGAACGGGATGTCCTTGCGCGTGTAATAGCCCATCACGTACGGGCCGTTGGCACCGTCGGCCTTGCGGTGGGCCGGGAGCCACCGGTCCATCTTCCCGTTGTTCCAGGCCTCGTGCTGCACCGACCAGGCGTGACTCGTCGACGGGATGGCCTGGGCACTGGAGGTGTGCGTGTCCAGGTGGAACGGGAGCAGATAGCCCTTCGGGTTCTCGGCGTCGGGCTGGTAGAAGACCGAGCGGCCGCTGCCCAGCTTCTGCGCCTCGGGGTCGTTGAAGCCGCGTACGCCCTTGAGCGTGCCGAAGTAGTGGTCGAAGGAACGGTTCTCCTGCATCAGCATCACGACGTGCTCGATGTCGCGCAGCGAGCCCTTGCGGGGCGGGCCCGCCGCGACCGCCTTCTGGACGCTGGGCGGAAGGAGGGAGAGGGCGGCGGCGCCGCCGACGGCGCCGGCCGCGGAGCCGAGGAGTCTGCGTCGGGTGAGTTCGGCCATGAGAGTCCCCTGAGGTGAGGTGCCGGACGGCGGTCCGGGCATGCCAACGGCCCGCGTGCGACGGGCCGTTGTCCCACTGTCCGGCGCGCGCGATGTGGCGCGGAGGAGTCCCGCGATGAACTCGGGGACAACGTCACGGGAGGGCTTGGCCAACCCATGGGCCGCCCTTGAACCGCTATACCTGCCGTATGCACGGAATTGACCGGGCCGCCTTCTCGGGCCGTCACGGACGTCCGGCTCGTGGACGCGCCCCCACCCCCGGCGTACTGTGGGCACCACCCCGAACCTCTGACTGAGTCAACTGTCCGAGCAGCGAGGTGAACGGCCATGACCGTGCACGACATCCGGTCCTTCAACCGCTTCTACACGAACGTGATCGGCGCGCTCGACTACAGCCGCCACCTGTACGCCCCGTACACCCTCACCGAGTCCCGCGTGCTGTACGAACTGGCGCACACGGAGCGGGTCGACGCCGCCGACCTGCGCGTCCGGCTGAGCCTGGACGCCGGGTACCTGAGCCGCATCCTCGGCAAGTTCGAGCGGGACGGGCTCGTCGAGCGCGGCTCGTCCGAGCGGGACTCGCGGCGCCGCCGCATCACCCTCACCGCGCGCGGCCGCTCCACCGCCGACCTCCTGGAGGAGCGCTCGCGGGAAACCGTCGGCGCACTGCTCTCCGCCGTCCCCGCCGCCGACCGCACCCGCCTGTCCGAGGCGCTGCGCACCGTCCGCGAGGTGCTCGGCGACGGCCACGCGGCCCCGCACCCGGAGAACGTGCTGCTGCGCGAGCCGGGCGCCGGCGACCTGGGCTGGATCGTGGCGCGCAACGGCGCGCTGTACGCCGCCGAGTTCGGCTGGAACGCCGACTACGAAGGCCTGGTCGCGCGCATCGTCGCCGACTTCGCCGAGGACCACGACCCGCACCTGGAGCGGGTGTGGATCGCCGAGCTGGACGGCCGCCCCGTGGGCTGCGTGATGTGCGTACGCGACGAGGCTCCGGGCACCGCGCGCCTGCGGCTGCTCCTGGTGGAACCGGAGGCACGCGGCCTGGGCATCGGCGACCGGCTCGTGCGGGCCTGCATCGACTTCGCGCGGGGCGTCGGGTACCGGGAGATGACGCTGTGGACGAACGACGTGCTGAAGGCGGCCCGTTCCCTCTACCAGCGCCACGGCTTCGTCCTGGTCGGCGAGAAACCGCACCGCTCCTTCGGCGCGGACCTGCTCGGCCAGGACTGGAAACTCGCCCTCCATAGGACGGCCGAGTGACGGGTAGGGTCCCGCCCATGAAGCTGGCGTTCTCCACCCTTGGTGTCCCCGGTCTCCCGCTCGACGACGTGCTCGCGCTCGCCACCGCGCACGGCTATCACGGTGTGGAGCTGCGCGCCCACCCCGAGGAGCCGGTGCATCCGGGGATCGGGAGAGATCAAAGGGCCGATGTCGTGGCCCAGTTCAAGAAGGCCGGGGTGGAGGTCCTCGGCGTGGCCGGGTACGCGCGCGTGGCGGCGCCCGGCGAGGACGGTCCGGTGCTCGACGACGTGCGTGCCCTGGTGGACCTGGCCCGCGACCTCGGCGCCCCGTACGTGCGGGTCTTCCCCGGCGGAGGCGAGGAGCAGGGCCCCGAGGAGGCGGACGCGACCGCGGCGCGGCGGCTCGGCGTCGCCGCCGAGTACGCGGCCGACCGTGGGGTGCGGGTGCTGCTGGAGACGCACGACTCGCATCGCACCGGGGCGGCGGCGTCCCGCATCCTCGGTCTCGTCGGGCACCGCAGCGTGGGGGCGCTGTGGGACGTGATGCACACGTGGCTCGGCGGCGAGCAGCCCGTGGTGTCGTACGCGGCGCTTTCTCCGTACCTCGGCTACGTACAGGTCAAGGACATCGCCGGGGCCGATGACACCACGCCGCTCGGGCTCGGCGACGGGGTGCTGCCGCTGGCGGACTGCGTGGAGGTGCTCAGCCGGGAGGGCTGGGACGGGTGGCTGTGCTGGGAGTACGAAGCCCGTTGGTATGAGGCCGCGGTTCCGTTGCCGGAGGTGCTCGGGGCGGGGCGGGAGCACCTGGGGCGGCTGCTGAACGAGTCGGCCTAGCCCGCGGTTTCCGTTGCGGCGACCGTGCCCGACGCCTCGGGGCTCCGCCCCGGACCCCGCGCCTCCATCGCCGGCGGGGCTTGAATTGGCCACCCACGATGAAGCCCCTGCGGCGATTGAGTAGCGGGGGCCGGGGCGGAGCCCCGTGACGTCAACGCCACTCCGGCCACCAGGAGCGTCGCCGCGCACCACCTGAGCGGGCTCACCGGTTCGCCGAGGAACAGGGCGGCCGACGACATCCCGAAGACCGGGACCAGCAGGGAGTACGGGGCCACCGTCGACGCGTCGTAGCGGCGCAGGAGGCGGCTCCACGCGGTGAAGCCGAAGAGGGTGGTGACCAGCGCCACGTAGAGGATCGCGCCCGCGCCCGGGAGGTCGAGGGACGTCAGCGCCTCGGCGTCGCGCCGCGGGCCCTCGAACACGAACGACAGGGCCAGGAGCGGGAGTACCGGGACCGCGCTCGACCAGACCATGAACGCGAAGGGGGCCTCGGGCGACGCCTTGCGGGTCAGGACGTTCGACACGCCCCAGAAGGCCGCCGCGACCAGGACGAGCGCGAACGCGCCGAGCGGACCCGAGCCGCCCTCGTCGACCGCCGCCACGGCGATGCCCGCGAGCGCGACCGCCATGCCCAGGACCTTGACGGGGCCGGGGCGTTCGCGCAGGAACGCGAAGGCGATGCCCGCGGTGAAGACCGCCTGGACCTGGAGGACCAGGGAGGACAGGCCCGCCGGCATCCCCGCGTTCATGCCGACGAAGAGCAGCCCGAACTTGCCGACGCCGAGCGCGAGCCCCACCCCCACGACCCAGCGCCACGCCACCCGCGGCCGTCCCACGAGGAAGATCGCGGGCAGCGCCGCGAGCAGAAAGCGCAGGGCGCAGAAGAGGAGCGGCGGGAAGTGGGCGAGGCCGATGTCGATGACGACGAAGTTGACGCCCCAGAGAGCCGCCACGAGTACGGCGAGGGCGGTGTGCGTGGGTTTCATGCGTCGAGGATCACCGGCCGCGACCATGTAGCACCAGCGATGATTGCTGCATGGTTGGATGAAGCTCTGCTAATGGGAGACGCGGGGAGGACCGGGCGATGTTGGATCTTCAGCGGTTGCGTGCCCTGCACGCCGTCTCCGTGCACGGCACCGTCGGCGCCGCCGCGACGGCGCTCGGTTACACGCCGTCCGCCGTCTCGCAGCAGATCGCGAAGCTGGAGCGGGAGACCCGCACGGTGCTGCTCGAACGGGAGGGGCGGGGCGTCCGGCTCACCGACGAGGCGCTGCAACTCGCCGACACCGCTCATGAGTTGATGGCCATCATGGAGCGCGCCGAGACCGGCCTGGAGGAGCGGCGCGGGGTACCGGCGGGGCGGCTGACGATCGCCGCGTTCGCCTCGGCTGCGCGGGGGCTGCTGCCCGGCGCGCTCGCCGATCTGGCCGTGCGGCATCCCGCGCTCGACACCCGGCTCTCCGAGGTCGATCCGCATCTGTCGGTGGACCTCGTGGCGAAGGGCGCCGTCGACCTCGTCGTCGCGCACGACTGGGACATCGCGCCGCTGCCGGCTCCCGTCGGGGTCGAACAGGCGGTCATCGGGGACGACTTGTGCGATCTGGTGGTGCCCGCGGGGCATCCGCTGGCCGGGCGGGCATCGGTGCGCCGCGAGGAGCTCGGGGGCGAGCGGTGGGTCTCGCAGCCGCCGGGCCGGGTCTGTCACGACTGGCTGCTGCGGACGATGCGCTCCGCGGGCCACGAGCCGCTCATCGCGCATCAGGCCGAGGAGAATCCGACGCTGGCCGCGCTCGTGGCGGCGGGTCTCGGCATCGCGGTGCTCCCCCGGCTCGGCCGCGGCCAACTGCCCGGGGGCGTGGTGGCGGTGCGGCTCGATCCGGTACCGCGGCGGCGGTTGTACGTGCTGTGGCGTGCCGGGACGTCGCGCCGCCCCGCGGTCCGGGCGGTCGTCGAGGCGCTGCGCGTACAGGGTGACGCCTGCCTGGTGTCGGCGACGGCGGGAGAGTGAGGCGGACCCACCACGGCCGCCACGTTCACCACTTGCGCACCGATTTCACGAAATCCTCGAATTCCGGGAACCCCTGCCAGCATGCTTCCGTCAGAAGGACACGCTGCCGGAGAGTCACCGCAGCGCGGTGTCGGCATCGCTGCTGGCTGCGAAGGCTGACAAACCCTCTCCGCCGCCTGCGGCCGGCAGCGTCGCCGTCACCGGTGCGCCCCCTCCAAAGTGCCGGTGACGGCCCCTCTCCCCGATGCGCGCACTCCAACTCCCTTCGCTGCGCGGACTCTTGACCGGCAGAAATTTTCCGGATATCCGTTGCGCTCGGAAGTTATTTTCAGGCTCCGCACCTCCTCCGGAAGGAGCGAACGTGCCACTGTCCAGACGTTCCGTGCTCGCCGCCGCCACGGTCGGCGCCACCGCGATGGGACTGAGTGCCCCCGCCGCGAGGGCCGTGGGCGCCCCCGCGTCCGACCGGTCCCTGAAGCGGATCATCTCCGGGATGTCCCTGGAGGAGAAGGTCGGCCAGCTCTTCGTCATGCGGGTGTACGGCCACTCGGCCACCGACCCCGACCAGGCCGACATCGACGCCAACCTCAAGGAGATCGGCGTCCGCACCGCCGCCGAGCTGATCGACACGTACAAGCTCGGCGGGATCATCTATTTCGCGTGGGCGCACAACGTGCGCAATCCGCACCAGATCGCCGACCTGAGCAATGGGATTCAGCGGGCCGGGCTCCAACAGCCTTCCCGCATACCCCTGTTGATATCCACCGACCAGGAGCACGGCATCGTCGCGCGGGTCGGCAAGCCCGCGACCCTGTTCCCCGGCGCGATGGCCCTCGGCGCGGGCCGCTCCCGCGACGACGCACGCAGGGCGGGCCAGATCGCCGGGGCCGAGCTGCGCGCCCTCGGCATCCGGCAGGACTACGCGCCCGACGCCGACGTCAACGTCAACCCGGCCAACCCCGTGATCGGCGTACGGTCCTTCGGCGCGGACCCGCAGGCCGTCGCCGGGATGGTGGCGGCAGAGGTCAAGGGCTACCAGTCCTCGCACATCGCCTCGACGGCCAAGCACTTCCCGGGGCACGGCGACACCGCCACGGACAGCCACACCGGGATCCCGTACATCAGCCACACCCGCGAGCAGTGGGAGCAGTTGGACGCGCCGCCGTTCAAGGCGGCGATCGCGGCCGGCATCGACTCGATCATGACGGCCCACATCGTCGTCCCGGCCCTGGACCCGTCCGAGGACCCGGCGACCCTCTCCCGCCCCATCCTCACCGGCATCCTGCGCGAGCAGCTCGGCTACGACGGCGTCGTGGTCACCGACTCGCTCGGCATGGAGGGCGTTCGCACGAAGTACGGCGACGACCGGGTGCCGGTGCTCGCCCTGAAGGCGGGTGTCGACCAGCTGCTCAACCCCCCGGACCTGTCGGTCTCCTGGAAAGCGGTGCTCGCGGCCGTGCGCGCCGGGGAGCTGACCGAGGCGCGGCTGGACGAGTCGATCCTGCGCATCCTGCGCCTGAAGTCGAAGCTGGGGCTCCTCAAGGATCCGTACGTCTCCTCTTCCGGGGTCGACCGGACCGTCGGCACGGCCGCGCACCTGGCCGCCGCCGACCGGATCGCCGAGCGCACGACGACGCTGCTGGTCAACAAGGACCGGCTGCTGCCGCTGTCCCGCCGCACGCACAGGAACGTGCTCGTGCTTGGCGCCAATCCGGCTTCCCCGTCCCTCAGCGACGGCCCGCCGACCACCGTGATCGGCGCGGCGCTCACCGAACTCGGCTTCACCGCCACGGTGCTCGCGACCGGCACGGCGCCCACGCAGGCGACGATCGCGCAGGCGGTGGCGGCGGCGAAGGGCAAGGACGCCGTGGTCGTCGGCACGTACAACGTCACGGCGGGCAGCGCGCAGCAGGCTCTGGTGAACGCGGTGGCCGAGACCGGGGTGCCGGTCGTCACGCTGTCCATGCGCAACCCGTACGACGTGGCCCAACTGCCCGCCGCCGACGCGCACGTGGCGGCGTACTCGTGGATCGACGTCGAACTGCGGGCGGCCGTGCGGGTGCTGGCCGGGAGGGCGGAGCCGCGCGGGAAGCTGCCGGTGCCCGTGCAGCGGGCCGACGATCCGGCGCGAGTCCTCTACCCGATCGGCTACGGGCTGTCGTACTGACCCGTCCGTAGGGGGGCGTACGCCGTGTTCCGCGCACGCCGTCACCAACTGACGCAAAGCCCCCGGCACACCTGGCGTGCGCCCGCCGCCACGGGCCACGCTTGAGCGGTATGCCGGGGGGATTGCCATGGTCGCGCGGTGGGTCGAAGCGGTGTGCGCGGTGCCGCTGCTGGCGCTCGCGCTCGCCGGGTGCCAGGGGGCGCCCGGCTCCTCGGACGACCGCCCCTCCAGTCGCGCGTCCTCCGGGTACGGGGCGGTGTTCCTGGCGGTGGGCGAGTGCAGTTCGCGGGGGCGCACGTCGTTCAACGAGGTGCCCTGCCGCAGCGAGCGGGCCGTCGCCCGCGTCCTCGCCCGGCACGACGGGGAGTCGACGGGCGGCCCCGCCTGCCCGGCCCACACCGACTTCGTGCTGCACATCAGCGAAAAGCGGCCCGCGGCCGACGAGAACGGCGACGGGTCCGTGGCGCGCGGCTACGCCTGCATGCGCAATCTGGATCCCCCGCACCCCGGCGATCCGGGCGGCGGTGGCGGCCCCAGCACGATCGTCGGCGACTGCGTCACGGCCGTGGGCCGGGGCCAGGTCCGGGAGACGGCGTGCGCCGGGACGGGCAGCCGCGCCCCGCGGTACCGGGTGGTGAAGGCCGTGCGGACGCGCTCCGCGTGCCCGCCGGCCACCTCGCTCTACGTGGCCCTGGGCGGCAGCAGGCCGGTGGGATGCGCGGTCACGGTGTAACGGGTGGCGGCGCCGCGCTCAGCGCCTGTGCCGCCGCGGCGCAGACGGGGGGTGTTGTGCACAGGCTTTCAGCACAGGATCCAGCCGGTGTGCACCGAGTCCGAGCCCACGGCGCCCTTTATCCGCACACAGCGGTGTCCCGCGTGCACGGTGACCGGGCCCGCGTGCCGCGTGTAGCGGCCCTTGTCCACGACGGCCCGGTTGCCGCGTGCCTGGACACTCACCGACATGGTGCGGCGGGCACCCGGTCGTTTGGCGTAGGTGACGGCGCAGACGTAGCCGCTCTTCTTGTAGAGGACCGTGCGGCCCGTGTCGAAGTGCAGGGTGCGGGCCTGGTGGCCGCCGCACAGCGGGGCGGCCTGCACACCGGTGACCGTGGGGCCGCCGAGGACCAGCAGGGCCGCCGCGACCAGGACGGACAGCGTCGGCGCGAGCACCCGACGGGGCCCGCGCGGCGTGGGTATGCCGCCCTCACCGAGCCCTTGTCCGCGCACCGCAGCCCCTCCCGTCACATCGGCACCAGCGTACTGTTGAACTGACGCGACAGACCGGCCGGGCGGTTGCGCGCCGGCCCGGCCCGAAAGGCGGGTCCGTCATGACATCCATGCACCGCACCGCACGCTACGTCCTCGGGGCGGGACTGCTCACCGTCGCCCTCGCGGTCCCCAGCGCCGCCGCGCCCCGCACCACCGACAACCCCTCGGGCGCCCCCGCCCGCAGCGGAGATCCGGCCGCCGTCTACGACCGGGTCGCGCACTTCTACGGCGCGTACATCGACGTCGCGAACGATCCCGGCGACAACGCGCTCGCCGCGCAGCTTCGGCAGTTCTACCTGACCTCCGATCTGCGCTCCCGTCTCACGAACTGGGAGAAGCAGCACGACGCCGACGGTGTGCTGCGCGCGCAGAACGTGCCGAACGCCTGGAGGGTGACGGCGGGCGACAGCGGCATGGGCAAGACGTACTCCACGGTGCGCCTCACCTGGGGCACCGGGAAGCACGTCTCGTACACCTATCTGACGGTCCAGTCGGAGCTGGCGACCAAGAAGATCTCCGACATCACGTCGAAGAGCTGACCTCCACGGGCTCGCCGAGGAACGTCCGCCACAACGCGGCGTACTTCCCGTCCAGTTCCAGCAGCTCGTCGTGCGTGCCGTCCTCCGCGACCCGGCCGTGGTCCATCACGATCACCCGGTCCGCGCGGGCCGCCGTCGTGAGGCGGTGGGCGACGACGAGGGTGGTGCGCTTTCCGGAGATGCGGTCCGTGGCCTGGTTGACCTGGGCCTCGGTGGCGAGGTCGAGGGCGGCCGTCGCCTCGTCGAGCAGCAGGATGTCCGGGTCGACGAGTTCGGCGCGGGCCAGGGCGATCAACTGGCGCTGTCCCGCGGAGAGGTTGCGGCCTCGCTCGGCGACCTCGTGGAGGTAGCCGCCGTCGAGCGTCGCGATCATCTCGTGCGCGCCGACCGCGCGGGCCGCCGCCTCCACCTCGGCGTCGCTCGCGTCGGGGCGGCCGTACGCGATGGCGTCCCGGACGGTGCCGGGGAAGAGGTAGGCCTCCTGCGGGACGACGCCGAGCCGGTGCCGGTACTCGGTGAGGTCGAGTTCGCGCAGGTCGATGCCGTCCACGGCGACCCGGCCGCCCGTCGGGTCGTAGAACCGGGCGACGAGCTTGACGAGGGTCGACTTGCCCGCGCCGGTCTCCCCGACGAAGGCGACGGTCTGGCCCGCGGGTATGTGGAGCCGTACGTCGCTCAGTGCCACCTCGTCGGTCCCGTACGCGAAGTCCACGTCCTCGAAGGCGATCTCGCCGCGCAGCGACGGCACCTCGCGGGGCCGCTCCGCGTTCTTCGTCGACGTCGGCTCGCGCAGCAGCTCCTGGATGCGGCCGAGCGAGACGGTGGCCTGCTGGTAGCCGTCGAAGACCTGGGAGAGCTGCTGCACGGGCGCGAAGAACAGGTCGATGTAGAGCAGGTACGCGACGAGCGCGCCGGTCGTCAGGGTGCCCGCGTCGACCCGGTGCGCGCCCACGGCCAGCACGGCCGCGGTCGCCACCGCCGAGAGCAGCTGCACGAACGGGAAGTACACGGAGATCAGCCACTGGCCGCGGATGCGCGCCTTGCGGTAACTGGCGCTGCCCGCGGCGAACTTCTCGGCGCCGTCCCGCTCGCGCCGGAACGCCTGCACGATCCGCAGCCCCGCGACCGTCTCCTGAAGGTCGGCGTTGACGACGGAGATCCGCTCGCGCGCCAGCTCGTACGCCTTGACGCTGGAGCGCCGGAAGAAGAACGTCCCGATGATCAGCGGCGGCAGCGTCGCGAAGACGACGAGCGCGAGCTGTACGTCGATGACGAGCAGCGCGGCCATGATGCCGAAGAACGTGACGAGGGAGACGAACGCGGTGACGAGCCCGGTCTGCAGGAACGTCGACAGGGCGTCCACGTCGGTCGTCATCCGGGTCATGATGCGCCCCGTCAACTCCCGCTCGTAGTAGTCGAGCCCGAGCCGCTGGAGCTGGGAGAAGATCTTCAGCCGGAGCGAGTAGAGCACCCGCTCGCCGGTCCGGCCCGTCATCCGCGTCTCGCCGAACTGCGCGGCCCACTGCACGAGTACGGCGACCAGCGCGAGCGCGGACGCCGACCACACCGCGCCGATCGCGAGCTGTGTGACGCCCTCGTCGATGCCGTGCCGGATCAGGATCGGCAGCAGCAGGCCGACGCCCGCGTCGACGGCGACCAGGGCGAGGCTGATCAGCAGCGCCGCCCCGAATCCGCGCAGCAGCCTGCGCAGGCCGTACGACTCCTCGGCCGTGACGGCCCGCGCCTCGTCGATGTCCGGGGTGTCGGTGGCCGGCGGCAGCGCGTCGACCCGGGCGAGGAGTCCGGGCGACGCGGGCATCCCGGCGAGCGCGGTGTCGCGCGGCTCGCGGTCGCCCGTCCACAGGCTGGGGGTGACGCCCCGCTCGGCGTCGAACTCGGCGTCGAGCTCCGCGCGCACGGAGGTGTCCTCCGCCGGCTCCCCTGCGGGGGCGGTGTGGCCGGGCGAGACGCCGCCCAGCTCGTCGGGGTCGGTGAGCAGGCGCCGGTACAGCGGCGAGTCCGCCTCCAGCTCCGCGTGCGTGCCGATCGCGGCGAGCCGCCCGCCGTCGAGGACGGCGATCCGGTCGGCGAGGCCGAGCGTGGAGCGGCGGTGCGCGATCAGCAGCGTCGTACGGCCCGCCATCACCTGTGCGAGGGCCTCGTGGATCTCGTGCTCGACGCGGGCGTCCACGGCGGACGTCGCGTCGTCGAGGACGAGCAGGCGCGGGTCGGTGAGGATGGCGCGGGCGAGCGCGACGCGCTGGCGCTGGCCGCCGGAGAGGGTGAGGCCGTGCTCGCCGACCCTGGTGTCGTAGCCCTCGGGCAGCGCCTTGATGAATCCGTCGGCCTGCGCGGCGCGCGCGGCCTGCTCGATCTGCTCCTGCGTCGCCTCCGGGAAGCCGTACGCGATGTTGGCGCCCACGGTGTCGGAGAACAGGAAGGAGTCCTCGGGCACGAGCCCGATCGCGGAGCGCAGCGACGCCGTGGTCAGCTCGCGCACGTCGTGGCCGCCGACGAGGACGGCGCCGTGCGTGACGTCGTAGAAGCGCGGCAGCAGCAGCGAAACGGTGGACTTGCCGGAGCCGGAGGAGCCGACGACGGCGAGGGTCTCACCGGCCCGGATCTCGAAGGAGAGGCCGTCGAGGACGGAGTGCTCGGCGTCCGCGTACGTGAAGCTCACGTCGTCGAACTCGACGGTCGCGGGGGCGTCGGCCGGCAGTTCCTTGGTGCCGTCGACGAGGCTCGGCTCGGTGTCGATCAGTTCGAGGACGCGCTCCACACCGGCGCGGGCCTGCTGCCCGACGGTGAGGACGACCGCGAGCATCCGGACGGGGCCGACGAGCTGGGCGAGGTACGAGGAGAACGCGACGAACGTGCCGAGCGTGACCTGCCCGCGCACCGCGAGCCAGCCGCCCAGCGCCAGCATGGCGACCTGCCCGAGAGCGGGCACGGCCTGGAGCGCGGGGGTGTACTTCGCGTTCATCCGGATGGTGCGCAGGCGGCCCGCGAAGAGCCGGCGGCCGACCGTCTTGAGCTTGCCGGTCTCCTGCTCCTCCTGCCCGAAGCCCTTCACGACCCGGACCCCGCTGACCGCCCCGTCGACGACCCCGGCCACCGCGGCGGCCTGCGCCTGCGCGTACCAGGTGGCGGGGTGCAGCCGGGAGCGGCTGCGCTTGGCGATGAACCAGATGGCGGGGGCGACGGCCAGCGCGACCAGGGTGAGCGGCGGCGAGAGCCACGCCATGATCACCAGGGACATGAGGAACAGCAGGACGTTCCCGATGGTCATCGGGAGCATGAACAGCAGGCTCTGGATCAGCTGAAGGTCACTGGTGGCGCGGCCCACGACCTGCCCCGTCGACAGCTCGTCCTGGCGCCGGCCGTCGAGCCGGGTGATCGAATCGAACATCCCGGTGCGCAGATCGTGCTGGACGTCGAGGGCGAGCCGCCCGCCGTAGTAGCGGCGGACGAACGCCATGACGTACACGACGACGGCCGCGCCTATGAGCGCGCCCGCCCACACGGCCATGGACCGGGAGTGGTTCCCGATCACGTCGTCGATGATCACCTTCGTGATCAGCGGGACGAGCGCCATGACGCCCATTCCGCCGAGCGAGGCCCCGAGTGCGAGCACGACGTCCTTGGGATGCCGCCATGCGTACCCCCCTAGACGCTTCGCCCAGCCCCGTTTCTCCGCCACGCCCTGCCCGCCTCCCGCTCACTCGGCCCTCTCGCCCTGACCTGCCGAAGGGCCAACGCGAGCGGGGTCGGATTTCATCCCGTCGTAACAATCCGCAGCGAGTAGAAGCGGGTGATCTGGTTCGCGCTCTGGTTGTCGTCGCTCGCGAGGAGCAGCCGGAGCGTGCCGTGCGGGCCGCGGCCCGTGACCGTCATCGCCTCGATGTTGTCGAGCAGCGGATTCGGCTGCGGCTGGTGGGCCGGGGCGCCGAGCGACGGGCAGTCGCCCAGGTCGGCGAGGAGCCTCTTGTGGGCGAGGCGGACACCGGTCTCGGAGCCGGTGAGGGTGGCGCGCCCCGAGGTGTCGGTGGCGCCGCGCAGCTCGGCGGCGTACAGCCGGATCGTGTTGCCCACGCCGCTGGTGAAGCCGCGCTCCAGGACGAGGAGGCGGCCGTCGGGGGCCGCGGTGACCTCGGAGATCCCGAGGTTCGCGTCGGCGCGGTAGCCGTACTGGGCGGCGGGCGCGAAGGAGCCCGTGGGCGTGCGCCGCCAGGTCTGGAGCCGGTCGACCTGATCGCCTGTGAGCGGGGACTCCATGGAGGCGAGCAGGGTGCGGCCGCCGGGCAGCAGCGTCAGGCCCTCGAAGGAGGCGTTGTCGCGGGCCCGGTCCTGAAGCATCGCCGGGACGGGGAGCCGGTCGCGGATGCGGGCGCCCGAGCGGTCGTAGCGGCGGATGGAGGGCTCGGTCTCCGACGTGACGAGGTACGTACCGTCGCGGTCGACGACCAGGCCCTCGGAGTCGAGCGCGGCCCCCTTCTCGTCGGCGAGCGGCGCCACGGAGCGGGGCGCGAGCGTGCTCCCGTCCAGGCCGAACAGGGACGAGCGGTCGGAGAGCGCGGCGATCCGGCCGCCCCGGTCCGTGGCGAGCGCGGAGATGTTCCCGACGAACGTGCCGTCGTACGTCGTCTTGTCGAGGGCGTCCGAGTAGCCGGTGATCGAGACCGCCGGGGAGCAGCGTCCGGGGGCGCCGGTGTCGGCGGCGGTGGCCTGCTGCGCCGGAACCGAGACCGTCAGGCAGGCGGCGGTCAGGGCGACGGTGGCGAGCACGGAGCGTACGGGTCTGCGCGACATGGAGTCACCGTAGAGCGCGACCCGTGACGCCCGCGCGGACTTTCCCTTTCCATGAACGACGCACGCCACCGGCCGGTATACCGGTGTCCCGTCGGCATCCACAGGTGGCACCCAGCTTCGCCACAGCGCGCGCCCACCGTGGCCGTGCACGGTGCACTGGTGACCACTGCGACCGAACCGCTCTCCCCCGCTCCCGCGCCGCCGCCCCCGGCGGACCCGCCGACGGCGCACCGCGCGCCCCGCTGGTCCCTGCCGGCGCTGCTGGCGATCCTCGTGCTCGCCGGAGCGCTGTACGCCTGGAACCTGTCCTCGTCCGGCCTCAACAGCTTCTACAGCGCCGCCGTCTACAGCGGCACGCAGAGCTGGAAGGCCTGGTTCTTCGGCTCCATCGACGCGGGCAACTTCCTGACCGTGGACAAGCCGCCGCTCTCGCTGATGACGATGGGCCTGTCCTGCCGGATCTTCGGCTTCGGCACCTGGCAGATGATGCTGCCGCAGATCGCCGCCGCGCTCGGCACGATCTGGATCCTGCACTCCTCCGTGAAGCGGGTGTGGGGCCACGCGGCCGCGGCGGTCGCCGCGCTGGTGCTCGCACTGACCCCGATCACCGTCGCCATCAACCGGGACAACAACCCGGACACCCTCCTGGTGCTGCTGATGGTGGGCGGCGCGGCCCTCGCGCTGCGCGCCACCCGCGACGGCAGGCTGCTGCCGCTGCTCGCGTCGGCGGCGTGCTTCGGTCTCGCCTTCAACACGAAGATGCTCCAGGGCTACATCGCGCTGCCGGTGGTCTTCGCCGTGTACGTGTACGCGTCGCGGCTCGGCTGGGCGAAGAAGGTCCGCAACCTGGTGCTCGCCGCCGTGGTGCTCGCGGTCTCCAGCTTCTGGTGGGCCACGGCCGTCTCCCTCGTCCCGGCCGACGAGCGCCCGTACATCGGCGGCTCGACGGACGGTTCCGCCTGGGACCTGATCATGGGCTACAACGGCCTGGGCCGGATCCTCGGCGGCGAGGGCAACGGCGGGGGCGGTGGCGGCGGAGGCGGCGGCTTCTCCGGCACGGCGGGCCTCGGCCGGCTCTTCAACGACACGCTCGGCGGCCAGATCTCCTGGCTCATCCCGTTCGCGGTGATCGCTCTCATCGGCGGCCTGGTGCTGCGCGGCCGCGCCCCGCGCACCGACGTCACGCGCGCCGCGCTGGTGCTGTGGGGCGGCTGGCTGGTGCTGCACTACGTCACGTTCGCGACGGCCGAGGGCACCATGCACCCGTACTACACGACCGCGGTCGCCCCCGGTATCGCGGCGCTGTGCGGGGGCGGCGGCGTGATGCTGCTGCGCGCCTTCCGCACGGACAAGCGGTGGGCGTGGGTGCTGCCCGTGGCGCTCGGCGTCACCGGGATCTGGTCGGTCGTGCTGCTGCGCCGCGCCTCCGGCTGGAACGGATGGCTGTGGCCGGTGGTCGCGCTCGTCATGGCGGCGGCCCTCGTGGGTCTGCTGGTCCTCCGTACGGCGTCGGGCCGCAGGCTGCGGTTGTTCGCGGTGGCCGTCGCGGCGGCGGTCGTCGCGTCGGTGGCGGGCCCTGCGGCCTACTCCTTCTCCGAACCGCTCTCCTCCGGCGGGGGCGGCGGCATGGGCGGTACGAACCCGACGGCCGGTCCCTCGACGGGCGGGGGCATGGGCGGTCCCGGTGGGGGCGGTGGCGGTGGCCGCGGCGGGTTCCCCGGTGGGGGCGAGATGCCGGGGGGCGGTTCGCAGCAGGGCGGGGGCTCCCAGCAGGGCGGCGGCTCGATGCCCGGCGGGGGCGAGATGCCCGGTGGCGGCGAGATGCCCGGTGGCGGCGAGGCGCCCGAGGGCGGCTTCCCCGGCGGCGGCTCCCAGCAGGGCGGCGGCATGCCGGGCGGCGGCGAGATTCCCGGCGGCCAGGGCGACGGCAACCAGGGCTCGGGCTCCGGCTCCGGCTCCGGTCGGCAGGAGAGCGGCCGGCAGGGCGGCGGCATGGGTGGTGGTCCCGGTGGCATGGGCGGCGTCGACAGCGACCTGATCTCGTACCTGGAGAAGCACCAGGACGGCGCCAAGTGGCTGCTCGCGGTGTCCAATTCGCAGTCCGCCGCGCAGACCATCCTGAGCACGAAGAAGCCCGTCATCTCGATGTACGGCTTCACCGGCTCCGACAAGGGCATGACCGTCGCCAAGCTCAAGAAGCTGGTCAAGAGCGGCCAGCTGCACTACATCCAGGTCGGCGAAGGCGGCATGGGCGGCCCCATGGGCGGCGGCAACGACGTCAGCTCCGCGGTCACCAAGTGGGTCAAGAAGCACGGCACGGCGGTGAAGGAGAGCGAGTACAGCAAGAGCAAGAACAGCAAGAGCAAGTCCTCCGACTCTGCCGGCTCCTCCGACTCCTCCACCTCGCAGTCGATCTACCGACTGGACCCGTCCGACGTGAACTGATCCCGTAACTCCACCCGCGACAAGGGCCCCTGACAACCAGTCAGGGGCCCTTGTCGTCACACGATCGACGCCCCGCATTCACCCAATCCATACGTGTTCATGTCACGCTCCGTTCCACCAGTCAACCCGCGTAGAACGGACGGACACCCCACATGCCCGGAATCCACATACGCACCGTCGCCCTCACCACCGCGGCCGTACTCGCCGCCTTCGCCCTCCCCACGGCGACAGCGACGGCCACGGCGAACCCGACCGCCGCGTACGACGACACGTACTACCAGGACGCCGAGGGCAAGACCGGCACCGAGCTGAAGAGCGCGCTGCACACGATCATCAGCGACCAGACGAAGCTCTCCTACGACGCGGTCTGGGACGCCCTGAAGGCCACCGACCAGGACCCGGCGAACAGTTCCAACGTGATCCTGCTGTACAGCGGCGTCTCCCGCGCCAAGTCGGCCAACGGCGGCGACAGCGGCGACTGGAACCGCGAGCACGTCTGGGCCAAGTCGCACGGCGACTTCGGCACCGCGACCGGTCCCGGCACGGACCTGCACCACCTGCGCCCCGAGGACGTCACGGTCAACTCGATCCGCGGCAACAAGGACTTCGACAACGGCGGCAGCGCGGTCGACAACGGCGGCGGCAGCCTCACCGACGACGACTCGTTCGAACCGCGCGACGCCGTCAAGGGCGACGTCGCACGGATGATCCTCTACATGGCGGTCCGCTACGAGGGCGACGACTCCTTCGCCGACCTGGAGCCCAACGACTCGGTGGACAACGGCAGCGCGCCGAACATCGGCAAGCTCTCGGTCCTGAAGACGTGGAGCGCCGAGGACCCGCCGGACGCCTTCGAGAAGAACCGCAACGACGTCATCTACGACACCTACCAACACAACCGCAACCCGTTCATCGACCACCCGGAGTGGGTCGACTCGATCTGGTAGACGCCCGGCCAGTGCGCCGCTGCTCCGCTCGCACGGGAGCAGCGGCGCACTGCTCAAGATGAGGCGACTTTCGGCCATGGCCGCGGACCACATCCCGAGAGCACGTACGCGTACTCCTGACCCGCCCTACACTCGGCGACCGCAGTGCTGATGACGATCATCGGAAGCGGGGGCTTCGCACATGCTCACGGGCTCATCGGTTGGACATCGCCTTGCCCGCAGGGCGGTTGCTCTGTGCGCCGTGCTGCTGATGACTGGAGGGTGCGTGTCCCAAGACGACGGCCGGAACGACCCACTGCCGCGCATGGAGCAGGATGCGGCCCTGAAGCGGGCCAAGGAGTACACCACTCATCTGGCCAAGGCGGCCGGGGTCGAAACCATCGCATCCACCGCCAAAACACACTTCGAGGCGTGCATAGGGGCGAATGACGAGGTGGCAGAGGACGGCCGGTACAGCCTCTTCTACTACATCTACTCGTCGGCTCCGTCGACGGATCACACCCGTATCGTGCGTACCCTGCGGTCCAAACTCACCAAGCAAGGATACGAGATCACCTCGTATCGGGAATTCAAGAGCGCTTACGAATCGTCGATACTGAGCGCCCGGAACAAGAAGAACGATTACGTGGTGGAGGCGGACACCGTAGGTTCCGGAAAGACGAAGCCCCAACGCTTCTCCTTCGCGGTGCGCACTCCCTGCATGCTCCCGCCCGGCGCAAAGCAGCAGCAGTTCTGAAAGCCCTGGCCGGCTGGCAAGGCTTTCAAGGAGGCTGATACGGCGGGGATTTCACTCATCGGCATGCCTCCGGCACCCCGCTACGCGGGGTCAGTCCTCACCCAGGTGGGTCGGCGCGAACATCCTGAGCAGCGCCGGGAGCACGACCACGTGCGGCCCCGGCGCGGCCAGCGCCTTCGCCAGGTCGTCGCGGAGCGTCTCCGGCGTCGTACGCACACCGGGGACGCCGAAGGACTCGGCGAGTGCCACGAAGTCGGGGCGGGCCAGCTCGGTCGCGGTGGCCTCGCCGAAGGCGTCCGTCATGTACTCGCGGAGGATGCCGTAGCCGCCGTCGTCGACGATGAGCCAGGTGACGTTCAGGTCGTACTGCTTCGCCGTGGCCAGTTCGGCGATGGAGTACATGGCGCCGCCGTCGCCGGAGACCGCGAGGACGGGGGTGGTCGGGTCGGCCGCCGCCGCGCCCAGCGCCGCCGGGAAGCCGTAGCCGAGGCCGCCCGCGCCCTGCGCCGAGTGCATGGCGCCGGGCCACGCGGACCACGCCCAGTAGGCGAGGATCGTCATGTCCCAGAAGGACGGGGCGCCGGCCGGCAGGGCCGCGCGCACGGACGCCAACACGTCCTGTTCCAGGGTGAGTTCCTGCGCGTCGATCCGGTCCCGTACAGCCTTCAGGACCGCGGCGACGCGGGCGGGCGCCCCGTCGTCGGGGCGTTCGGCGACCGTCTCGGCCAGCGCCTGGAGCGCGAGGCGGGCGTCCGCGTGGATGCCGAGCGCCGGGTGGTTGGACTCCAGCTTGCCGGCGTCGGCCTCGATCTGGACGACCCGGCCGCGCGGCGTGAACGTGTGGTAGTTCGAGGAGAGTTCACCGAGTCCTGAACCGACGACCAGCAGGACATCGGCGTCCTCAAGGAAGTCCGTCGTGTGCCGGTCCTCCATCCAGGACTGGAGCGACAGCGGGTGCTCCCAGGGGAAGGCGCCCTTGCCGCCGAAGGTGGAGACGACCGGCGCGTTGATCCGCTCGGCGAGCGCGCGCAGCTTGCCCGCCGCGTCCGCGCGGACGACACCGCCGCCCGCGATGATCGCCGGACGCTCGGCGCGCGCGAGCAGGTCGGCTGCCACAGCCGTCAGTTCGGGGCGCGGCACCAGCTCGTGCGGCGTCGCGTCCACCCCCGTGACGACCGGCAGGACCGTCTCGGCGAGCAGCACGTCCTGCGGGATCTCCACCCACACCGGGCCGTGCGGGGCGCTGAGCGCCGACTCCCAGGCCGCGGCGATCGCCGACGGGATCTGGGACTGCGTACGGACCACGTGGACGGACTTGACCACGTCCCGGAACGAGGCCTGCTGGTCGCGCAGCTCGTGCAGATAGCCGTGGCGTCCGCCGCCGAGCCCCGCGACCGGGATCTGGCTGCCGATCGCGAGGACGGGAGCCGAAGCGGCCGCCGCCTCCTGGAGCGCGGCGAGGGACATGAGCGAGCCGGGCCCGGTGGAGAGCAGCAGCGGGGCCACCTCTCCCGTGACCCGGCCGTACGCGTCCGCCGCGAACCCGGCGTTGTTCTCGACTCGCAGCCCCACGTACCTGAGCGACGACCGGCGCAGCGCGTCGAACATGCCGAGCGCGTGCTGCCCCGGCAGTCCGAACACGGTGGACGCGCCGAGCCCGTGCAGGGTCTCGACGACCAGATCGCCGCCGGTGCGCCCGGCAGGCGGGTTGAGCGCCGCCTCCGTCTGCGCGGGCGTGGGCGTCAGTTCAAGGTCGTGGTCGTGCGTCACTTTGTGCCCGTCTCCTTCTCGGCGCGTACCTCTCAGGCGCGCGCTTCGGCGATCTGGCGGGACATGATCGTCGTCAGCTCGTACGCGGTGTGCGAGGCGGCGACGGACGTGATCTCCGCGTGGTCGTACGCGGGCGCCACCTCGACGACGTCCGCGGACACCAGGTTGCACGAAGAAAGGCCGCGGAGGATCTCCAGGAGCTCGCGGGAGGTCATGCCGCCCGCCTCCGGGGTGCCGGTGCCGGGCGCGTGCGCCGGGTCGAGGCAGTCGATGTCGATGGAGATGTACAGCGGGCGGTCGCCGATGCGCTGGCGGAGCTGGTCGGCGACCTCGTCGGCGCCGCGCCGGTAGACGTCGGCCGAGGTGACGATGCCGAAGCCGAGCTTCTCGTCCTCCGTCAGGTCGGAGCGGCCGTAGAGCGGGCCGCGGGTGCCGACGTGGGAGAGGGCGGAGGTGTCGAGGATGCCCTCCTCGACGGCGCGGCGGAACGGGGTGCCGTGCGTGTACTCGGCGCCGAAGTACGTGTCCCAGGTGTCGAGGTGCGCGTCGAAGTGCAGCAGCGCGACCGGGCCGTGCTTCTTCGCGACCGAGCGCAGGAGCGGCAGCGCGATGGTGTGGTCGCCGCCGAGCGTCATCATGCGGGCGCCGGAGCCGAGCAGGTCGTCGGCGGCGGCCTCGATGGTGTCGACGGCCTCGTTGATGTTGAACGGGTTGGCGGCGATGTCACCGGCGTCCGCGACCTGGGCGAGCGCGAACGGGGAGGCGTCCTGCGCCGGGTTGTAGGGGCGCAGGAGGCGGGAGGCCTCGCGGATCGCGTTGCCGCCGAAGCGGGCGCCGGGCCGGTAGGAGACTCCGGTGTCGAAGGGGACGCCGACGACCGCCACGTCGGCGGCGTCCACCTCGTCGAGCCGGGGCAGGCGGGCGAACGTCGCCGGACCCGCGTAGCGCGGGACCCGGGAGGAGTCGACCGGTCCGACGGCTCCCGTGGGGCCGACCGGAACGCGGGGCGTCTCGTTGCTGTTCATAGCGCGCATGCCTTCTTTCCTGCGAGGTTTACTGCGGTGCTGCGGTACTGCGTTGCTGCTGTCTGCCGCGGTGCTGCGGCTTACTGCGCCGCGACGGCGGGAGCCGGCTCGGGCTCCTCGGCGCCGCGCCCGGCGAGCCGCTCGCGCCAGTTGGCGAGGACGGCTGCGTCGGTCGGCCTGGTGGCCAGGGACACGATCACGTAGACGACGAGTGACGCGACCAGGCCGTAGTACACGGGCTCGTTGGCGAGGATGCCGTAGCGCCACATCGCGCCGATGACGGTGAGGCCGCCGACGGCGACGGAGGCGAGGGCGCCCGCGCCGGTGCCGCGCTTCCAGATCAGCCCGCCGAGGATGGGCACGAGGAGCCCGCCGACGAGCAGGTTGTAGGCGACGGTCAGCGCCTCGACGACGTTGTTGAGGAGGATCGAGATGACGATCGCGACGATGCCGAGGCCCAGGATGAACATCCGGTTGCCCTTGACCTCGTCGTGCTCGCTCTCCCCCGCGTCCTCGGGCTTGATGCCGCGCAGCCGCTTCCAGATGTCGTTGTTGGCGACGGTCGCGCAGGCGATGAGCGCTCCGGAGGACGTCGACATGACGGCGGCGAGGGCGGCGGCGAGCACGAGCCCGCGGATGCCGACGGGCAGCTCGTCCTTGACGATCTGCGCGAACGCCTCGTCGGCCTGGCCGAGCCCCTTGGGGTAGAGGACCTTGGCGGCGGTGCCGATGACCGCGCCGCCGATCGCGTAGAGCAGGCAGTAGACACCGGAGACGGTGCCGCCCCAGCGGGCCACCTTGTCGTTGCGGGCGGTGAAGACGCGCTGCCAGATGTCCTGACCGATGAGCATGCCGAACGTGTAGATCAGCACGTACGTGAAGATCGTCTCGCCGCCGATGCCCAGCGGGTCGAAGTACGAGGTCGGCAGCGCGGCCTTCATCTCGCTGAAGCCACCGGCCTTGATGACCGCGACGGGCAGCAGAATGATCAGCACGCCGATGGTCTTCACGACGAACTGGACCATGTCGGTGATGGTGATCGACCACATGCCGCCGAGCGTCGAGTAGGCGACGACGATGGTGCCGCCGACGACGATCGCGAGCGTGCGCGGCACGTCGAAGAGGACGTCGAAGATCGTCGCGTACGCGATGGTGGACGTGACGACGAGCATCAGCGTGTACGCCCACATCACGATGCCGGAGATCATCCCGGCCCGGCCGCCGCCGTAGCGCAGGTCGAGCATCTCGGAGACCGTGTAGACCTTCAGACGGGCGATGCGCGCCGAGAAGAAGACCGACAGGGCGAGGATGCCGAGGCCGATGGTGAAGACCATCCAGGCGCCGGAGAGCCCGTACTGGTAGCCGAGGCCGACGCCTCCGATGGTGGAGGCGCCACCGAGCACGACGGCAGCCATCGTCCCGGAGTACATGGCGGGGCCGAGCCGCCGTCCCGCGACCAGGAAGTCGCTCTTGGACTTGGCGCGGCGCATGCCCCACCAGCCCATTGCCAGCATTCCGGCCAGGTAGACGACGATCACGATGTAGTCGACGGCCATGGGGCGTCCTCCTTGGTCCACCTCGGTGGCGTGTCGTGCAAAGGGAGTGTCCGGCTGCGAAACCTCTGAGGGGCCTCTGGGGTGTCGGGGACATCCGCCCGTACCCGCACCCACCGGTCGCAAGAAATCTAGGTGGCCGAAAAGCAGCACTGAAGTGTACGTTTCATCCACTCATCGGAAATTGAGCAGAGGAATCGTCCACAGGTGACCGTGACCGCACCGCCCACCCAGGGCGTTCCGCTCTCCGCGGTGCTCGCCCGCGCCGACCTCGGCCTGCGCCGGATCGCGGGCCCCGACGCGGCGGCCGTCCTCGTGCACGGGGCGCACACGTCGGAGCTGACGGACCCGGAGCCGTTCCTGCTGGGCGGCGAGCTGCTCCTGACGGCGGGCGTGCACGCGCCCGCGGCGCCGCCCGACGACTACTTCGAGGAGTACGCGGAGCGGGTCGCGCGGGGCGGGGCGGTGGCACTCGGCTTCGGTGTGACGCCGGTCTTCGACACGGTGCCGCCGGAGCTGGTCGCGGCCTGCGAGCGGCGCGGCATCCCGCTCATCGAGGTGCCGCCGCGGACCACGTTCAGCGGGATCGCGCGGGCCGTGTGGGAGCTGATGGCCCAGGCGAGGAACGCGGAGCTGCGCCGGGTGACGGAGGCCCAGCAGGCGCTGGCCTCGGCGGCGGCGCGCCCCGACCCCCTGCCGTCCGTCCTGCGTCAACTCGCCCAGCGCACCGGCGGGTTCGCGGTGGCCGTCACCCCGGAGGGCGACGAGCCGCACCACGCGGGGACCCGTCCGCCGCGCGCGGTGAGCGAGGCGCTCGCCGAGCTGACGGCGGTGGTCCGCCCGCACGCCACGCACCTCTTCCCCACCCCGTCGTCGGCGGCGGACACGGTGGGCGGCACGCATCTGTCGGCGTACGCCCTGAGCACGGGCGGCGCGCTCGGCCTCGCGACGCAGGCCCGCTCGCCGGGCGACCACACGATCGCGGGCGCCGCGGTCGTCCTGCTCTCCCTCCTCACGGGCGAACACCGCTCGACGGGCGACACGCGCCGCGCCGCGACCCTGGTGGACCTCCTCCTCGGCGCGGACCGCGCGCAGACGGCGACGGAGCTCCTGGGCGCCGACACCACGTGGCGGGTCGTCCACGCCCGCCCCGTCACCCCCCGCCCGGCCCCCGACCTGGCGACGCCCCTGACCGCGACCGCCACCGACGGCTCGCTCACCCGCGCCCTGATCCCGTCCGACCAGGACGTCACGGCGCACACGGGCCATGTGCTCGGCGTCAGCGCGCCCGTGCTGCCGCGCGACCTGCCGCTCGCCGACGCCCAGGCGGCCCACGCCCTGACCCGCGCACGGGCGACCCGCACCCCGCTGGCCCACCACCGCCCGGACGACGCCTCCGCGCCGACACCGGCCGCCCTGGCGGACAAGCCGGCCCTCCTGGACACCCTGCGCACCTGGCTCTCCCTGCACGGCAGTTGGGAGGGCACGGCCCTCGCCCTGGGCATCCACCGCAACACGGTCCGCCAGCGCATCGCCCGCTGCGCCACGCTCCTGGACACCGACCTCGACGACCCGGACACCCGCATGGAACTCTGGTTCGCACTCCGCCATCGGCCCTGACGCGGGCGGCCGCGGGTCCACTCCCCGGAACCGATCAACGCCCCGCCGCGGCCACCGGCACAATGGGCACATGCCGATACCCGGAATCCCCAGCGATGTTCCGACCCGCGCCGCCCTGATCGACCACCTCGTCCGCACGCGCATCGCGGGCGACGTGGCCACCCCGCGCGAGAACAACCTTTCGCACTACCAAAGGCTCGCGAACGGCGACCGCCACTACTGGCTGGGCCTGGAACTCGGCGACCGCTGGACCGACGAGCGCGATGTGCTCGCGGTCATGGCCGAGCGCTGCGGAGTCGTGGCCGACCCCGACCACCGCTCGGGCCAGGACACCATCGACGCGGAACTGACGGTCGACGCCCTGGACCGCACGGCGGCGCGGCTGCGCAAGGCGGCGGAGGACAACCAGCGGGTCCTGTTCGCCACGGGCCACCCCGGCGGCCTCCTCGACGTCCACCGGGCGACGGCGGCGGCGCTGCGCGCGGCGGGCTGCGAGATCGTGGTGATCCCCGAGGGTCTGGCCACGGACGAGGGCATGGTCTTCCAGTTCGCGGACGTCGCGATGCTGGAGCGGGGCGCGACACTGTGGCACACCCACTCCCCCGACCCGATGGCGGCGATCCTCGACGGTCTGGCCCGCGAAGGCCGCCCGCTGCCGGACCTGGTGGTGGCCGACCACGGCTGGGCGGGCTGCGCGGCCCAGCGCGGCCTGGACTCCGTCGGCTACGCGGACTGCAACGACCCGGCCCTGTTCGTGGGCGAGTCCGAAGGCACGATGCAGGTGACGATCCCCCTGGACGACCACGTAACAAGCCCCAGGCACTACGACCCGATGACGGCCTACCTGCTGGACGCGGCGGGCCTCCTCTAGCCCTCAGCGCCGGTCGAGCACATCAAGCCCCTGCGGCGATTGAGCAGCGGGGCCCGGGGCAGAGCCCCGCGACCGCACCCCCGGGGTGCCGCAAGCAACTACCAAGGGTTGAGCCCCTCCGTACGACGCGCGGCGAACCCCGGGGTCGGGTCGAGAAAAACCCGCCGCACCGCAGGAAACCGCTCCCGAATCCGCCGCGACGCATCCTCACAGGCCCACTCGATCTGCGCCGCGGTGGACGCATCCCGGAAATCGACCTTCGCCGCGACGAGCGCCTCCCGCGGCCCCTGCACGAGCGTCGTCAGTTCAAGCACGGCCTCGACGTGCGCGACACCGAGCACGATCGTGCGGATCTCGTCCCGGAAGGGCTTCGGCAAGGGCCGCCCCACCAACAGCTCCGCGTTGGACCGCCCGAGCACCCACGCCACCCACAGCAGCAGCAGACCGATGCACAGGGACGCCGCCGCGTCCCACGCCGCCGCCCCGGTGAGCTGCGAGCCGAGCAGCCCGCCGGCCGCGAGCAGCAGACCGGCGAGGGCCGCGCTGTCCTCCAGGACGACCGCCTTCACCGCCGTGTCGGGCGTGTGCCGCAGATACGTGCCGAAGGGCGCCCGCAACCGCGTCGCCTCGCCCCGCGCCTGCTTGAGGGCGGTACGCAGCGAGAACCCCTCCAGCACGAAGGCGACACCCAGCACCACGTACGACACCACGGGGTTGCCCAGCTCCTCGCCCGCGACGAGCGTGTGGATCCCGTCGTACAGGGAGAAGACGGCGCCGCCCACGAACGTGGCGACGGCCGCGAGCAGCGCCCATACGTACCGCTCGCCTCCGTAGCCGAGCGGATGGTCCTCGTCGGCGGGCTTGTCGCTGCGCTTCAGGGAGGTGAGCAGCAGCAGCTCCGTCACGGTGTCGGCGAAGGAGTGCGCGGCCTCGGAGAGCATCGCGCTGGAACCGCTGATGACACCGGCGACGGCCTTCGCGAGGGCGATGCCCAGATTGGCCGCCGCGGCGACGAGCACCGTGAAGACGCTCTCCCCGCCCGCTTCTTCCTTGCCACGCGCACCGTCGTCCACCCGTACATCCATGTACGTGACGGTATGTCCGATCAACGCGGAACGCGAACGACACCCTCCTGGATGACGGTGATCGCGAGCCGTCCGTCCTGCGTGTAGATCCGGGCCTGCCCGAGCCCGCGTCCGCCGGACGTGGACGGCGACTCCTGGTCGTACAGCAGCCATTCGTCGGCCCGGAACGGCCGGTGGAACCACATCGCGTGGTCGAGGGACGCACCCACGACGTCGCCGACGGCCCAGCCGCCCCGCCCGTGGGCGAGCAGCACGGAGTCGAGCAGCGTCATGTCGGAGACGTACGTCGCGAGGCAGACGTGCAGCAGCGGGTCGTCCGCGAGCTTGTCCCGCGCCCGGAACCAGACCTGGGACCGCGGGGGCTGCGGGTCGCCGACGAAGGCGAACGGCGGGGCGTCCACGTACCGCAGGTCGACGGCCTCGCGCGCTTCGAGGAGCCGCTGGACGACGTCGGGCTTCAGCACGTCGTCGACGTAGCGCGGCAGCATCTCCTCCGCGGTCGGCAGCGACTCCGGGTCCGGCGCGGGCGGCATGTCCGCCTGGTGGTCGAGCCCGTCCTCGTACGTCTGGAAGGACGCGGAGAGGTGGAAGATCGGCTGGCCGTGCTGGACGGCGACGACGCGGCGCGTGGTGAAGGAGCGGCCGTCGCGGATCCGGTCGACGGTGTAGACGATGGGCGCGCCCGGGTCCCCCGCGACGAGGAAGTACGCGTGCAGGGAGTGGGCGTGCCGGTCGGCCGGGACGGTGCGCCCGGCCGCGACCAGCGCCTGGGCCGCCACCTGCCCGCCGAAGACGCGCGGGACGACGGAGGACCGGGACTGGCCGCGGAAGATGTCCTCCTCGATCTGCTCGAGGTCGAGCAGATCGAGGAGGGATTCGAGTGCCTGATGCATGGGATCAGTTGTACCGAGCAAAGATTCTCTGCTGGTTACAGGCCCATGTTCTTCGCGATGATCGACTTCATGATCTCGCTGGTGCCGCCGTAGATGCGGTTCACGCGGTTGTCCGCGTACAGGCGGGCGATCGGGTACTCGTTCATGAACCCGTAGCCGCCGTGCAGCTGGAGGCAGCGGTCGATCACGCGGTGCGCGACCTCGGTGCAGAACAGCTTCGCGGAGGCGGCCTCCGCGGCGCTCAGCTCACCGGCGTCGAGGGCCTCCAGGGCGCGGTCGGCGACGGCCTCGGCGGCGTCCACCTCGGCCTGGCAGGCGGCCAGCTCGAACTTGGTGTTCTGGAACGACGCGACGGTCTTGCCGAAGACGGTGCGGTCCTGGACGTACTCCTTGGCGAACCGCACGGCGGCCTTGGCCTGCGCGTACGCGCCGTAGGCGATGCCCCAGCGCTCGGAGGGGAGGTTCTTGCCGAGGTAGTAGAAGCCCTTGTTCTCCTCACCGAGCAGGTCCTCGACCGGGACCTTCACGTCGACGAAGGCCAGCTCGGCGGTGTCGGACGTCTTCAGGCCGAGCTTGTCGAGCTTGCGGCCGATCGAGTAGCCCTCGAGCTTGGTGTCGACGGCGAACAGCGAGATGCCGTGGCGGCGGTCCTCGGCGGTCGGCGCGGCGGTGCGGGCGCAGACGATGACGCGGTCGGCGTGCACGCCGCCGGTGATGAACGTCTTCGAGCCGTTGAGCACGTAGTGCGTGCCGTCGTCGGAGAGCTTGGCCGTGGTCTTCATGCCGGCCAGGTCGGAGCCGGTGCCCGGCTCGGTCATGGCGAGGGCCCACATCTCCTCGCCGGTGACGAACTTCTCCAGGTAGCGCTTCTTCTGCTCGTCGGTGGCGAGCAGCTTGATGTACGGCAGGGCGAGCAGCACGTGCACGCCGGAGCCGCCGAAGGAGACACCGGCGCGGGCGGTCTCCTCGTACTGGATGGCCTCGAACTTGTGGGTGTCGAGCCCGGCGCCGCCGAACTCCTCCGGCACGTTGATGCCGAAGAGGCCCAGGTCGGCCATCTTCGAGTAGAGCTCGCGCGGCACGATGCCCTGCTGGAACCACTCGTCGTAGTGGGGGACGACCTCGGCCTCGATGAAGGCGCGCAGGGTCTCCCGGAACGCCTCGTGGTCCTCATCAAAAACGGTACGGCGCACGGAGAACTCTCCCTCTACGACGAGTGTGCGGACAGCAGCCAAGCGACTAAGCGCTTGCTCAGGGCAGGTTACCCGTGAGTCGCAAGGAGCGTCCAGAGATACAGGTCACTCCGCGGCAGCCGCCGACCTCACTCTGCGGCAGCCGCCGCGAACGCGCCACGCGCCAGCTTGTGGAGCATCCCCGCGGTCGCCGTCCGGCCGGGCAGCGAGCCCGGACGGCTCAGGTGCGGCGTCGAGTTGAGCAGCCCGAAGACCGCGTGCACGGCCACGCGCGCGTGCGACTCCGACAGCTCCGGATAGACCTTGCGCACGGACTCCACCCACAGCTCCACGTACTGGCGCTGCAACTGCCGCACCAGCTTGCGGTCGCTGTCGCGCAGCCGGTCGAGCTCCCGGTCGTGCAGCGTGATCAGGTCGCGGTCGTCGAGCGCGAAGTCGATGTGCCCCTCGATGAGCGAGTCGAGCAGCGCCTCAGGACCGTGCTCCGCCTCGGCGACCCGCCGCTTGCCGCCGGTGAGCAGCTGCCCGCTGATCCCGACGAGCAGTTCGGCGAGCATCGCGTCCTTGCCGGCGAAGTGCCGGTACAGGCCGGGGCCGCTGATGCCGACCGCCGCCCCTATCTCGTCCACGCCCACGCCGTGGAACCCGCGCTCGGCGAAGAGCCGCGCGGCCTCCCTGAGGATCTGCTCGCGGCGGGTGGGGGCGTCGGTTCTGGTGGCCATGAGGCAATTCTAGACAGGGACGTTAGCGAGCGTTAACCTGACCGAAACGGGTTAACGCTCATTAACAACATGAGGGGGCCGCGGGATGCACGAGGCACCGGAGCTGACGAGCGCGGCGGACCCCGCGTCGGAGGCCTGGCGAGCCAACGAGGAGGCCCACCGGGCGCTCGGCGAGGAGCTGCGCGCCAAGCTCGCGGCGGCCCGGCTCGGCGGCGGCGAGAAGGCCCGGGCGCGGCACACCTCGCGCGGCAAGCTGCTGCCGCGGGACCGGGTGGACGCGCTGCTCGACCCCGGCTCCCCGTTCCTGGAGCTGGCCCCGCTCGCGGCGGACGGGATGTACGAGGGGCAGGCGCCGGCCGCGGGCGTGATCGCCGGGATCGGCCGGGTGAGCGGCCGCGAGTGCGTGATCGTCGCCAATGACGCGACGGTCAAGGGCGGCACGTACTACCCGATGACGGTGAAGAAGCATCTGCGCGCCCAGGAGGTGGCCCTGGAGAACCGGCTGCCGTGCGTCTACCTGGTGGACTCCGGCGGCGCGTTCCTGCCGATGCAGGACGACGTGTTCCCGGACCGCGAGCACTTCGGGCGGATCTTCTACAACCAGGCGCGGATGTCGGGCGCGGGCATCCCGCAGATCGCCGCGGTGCTCGGTTCGTGCACGGCGGGCGGCGCGTACGTCCCGGCGATGAGCGACGAGGCGGTGATCGTCCGCAACCAGGGCACGATCTTCCTCGGCGGCCCACCGCTGGTGAAGGCCGCGACGGGCGAGGTGGTGACGGCCGAGGAGCTGGGCGGCGGCGAGGTCCACTCGCGGGTCTCCGGCGTCACCGACCACCTCGCGGAGGACGACGCGCACGCGCTGCGGATCATCCGCACGATCGTCTCGACGCTGCCGGAGCGCGGCCCGCTGCCGTGGACGGCGCGCGCGGCCATCGAGCCGAAGGTGGATCCGGCGGGCCTTTACGGGGCGGTGCCGGTGGACTCGCGCACCCCGTACGACGTGCGGGAGGTCATCGCGCGCGTGGTCGACGGTTCGCGGTTCGCCGAGTTCAAGGCGGAGTACGGGCAGACGCTGGTCACCGGTTTCGCGCGGATCCACGGCCACCCGGTCGGCATCGTCGCGAACAACGGCATCCTGTTCTCCGAATCCGCCCAGAAGGGCGCCCACTTCATCGAGCTGTGCGACCAGCGCGGCATCCCGCTGCTGTTCCTGCAGAACATCTCGGGATTCATGGTCGGCCGGGACTACGAGGCGGGCGGCATCGCCAAGCACGGCGCCAAGATGGTCACGGCGGTGGCGTGCACGCGCGTGCCGAAGCTGACCGTGGTGATCGGCGGCTCTTACGGCGCGGGCAACTACTCGATGTGCGGCCGGGCCTACAGCCCCCGCTTCCTGTGGATGTGGCCCGGAGCCAAGATCTCCGTGATGGGCGGTGAGCAGGCCGCCTCGGTGCTCGCGACCGTCAAGCGCGACCAGCTGGAGGCGCGCGGCGAACAGTGGCCCGCCGAGGAGGAGGACGCCTTCAAGGCCCCGATCCGCGCCCAGTACGAGACACAGGGCAGTGCCTACTACGCGACGGCCCGGCTCTGGGACGACGGCGTGATCGACCCGATGGAGACCCGCCAGGTCCTCGGCCTGGCCCTGACCGCGTGTGCCAACGCGCCGCTGCCGGAGAAGTCCGCCGGCTTCGGCGTCTTCCGGATGTGAGGGGCGGAGTCAGACGTGTTCGAGACGGTACTTGTGGCCAACCGCGGAGAGATCGCGGTGCGTGTCATCCGTACGCTGCGGGCGCTCGGCATCCGCTCGGTGGCGGTGTACAGCGACGCCGACGCGGACGCGCGGCATGTCCGCGAGGCGGACGAGGCGGTGCGCATCGGCCCGCCGGCGGCCACCGAGAGCTACTTGGTGGCGGAGCGCCTCCTGGAGGCCGCGGCGGCGACCGGGGCGCAGGCGGTGCACCCCGGCTACGGATTCCTCGCGGAGAACGCGGCGTTCGCGCGGGCCTGCGAGGAGGCGGGCCTGGTCTTCATCGGCCCGCCCGCCGAGGCGATCGCGCTGATGGGCGACAAGATCCGCGCCAAGGAGACGGTGAGCGCGGCCGGGGTCCCGGTGGTGCCCGGCGGGCGTGATCCGGAACTGGCGGAGGCGGCGCGGAAGTTGGGCGCCCCGGTGCTGCTCAAGCCGAGCGCGGGCGGCGGCGGCAAGGGCATGCGCCTCGTCCGCGACCTGACCGTCCTGGAGGAGGAGATCGCGGCCGCCCGGCGCGAGGCGCGGGCCTCCTTCGGGGACGACACGCTCCTCGTGGAGCGCTGGATCGACCGGCCCCGGCACATCGAGATCCAGGTCCTGGCGGACGGCCACGGGAACGTGGTGCACCTCGGCGAGCGCGAGTGCTCCCTCCAGCGCCGCCACCAGAAGATCGTCGAAGAAGCGCCGTCCGTGCTGCTCGACGAGGCCACGCGCGCGGCGATGGGCGCGGCGGCCGTGGAGGCGGCGCGCTCCTGCGGCTACCGGGGCGCGGGCACGGTGGAGTTCATCGTGCCGGGCGAGGACCCGGCCGCGTACTGCTTCATGGAGATGAACACGCGGCTTCAGGTCGAGCACCCGGTGACCGAGCTGGTCACGGGCATCGACCTGGTCGAGTGGCAACTGCGGGTCGCGGCGGGCGAGCGCCTCGGCTTCGCCCAGGACGACATCGAGCTGACCGGCCACGCGGTGGAGGCGAGGCTCTGCGCCGAGGACCCGGCGCGCGGCTTCCTCCCCTCCGGCGGCACGGTCCTGGCGCTGAGCGAGCCCGAGGGCGAGGGCGTCCGCACGGACTCCGGCCTCACCGAGGGCACAGAGGTGTCCAGCCTCTACGACCCGATGCTCGCGAAGATCATCGCGTACGGCCCCGACCGGGACACGGCGCTGCGCAGACTGCGGGCGGCGCTCGGCAGGACGGTGACGCTCGGCGTGCCGACGAACGCCGGGTACCTGCGGCGCCTGCTCGCCCATCCGGACGTCGTGGCGGGCGAGTTGGACACGGGGCTCGTGGAGCGCGTGACGGACGAGCTGGTCGACGCGGAGGTCCCGCCGGAGGTGTACGCGGCGGCGGGCGTGCTGCGCCAGGAGCGGCTCGCCCCGGCCGCGACCGACGGCTGGACGGACCCGTTCGACCGGCCGAGCGGCTGGCGGCTCGGCGGGGAACCGGCGTGGACCGTGCACCCCTTGCGGGCCGCGGGCCACGATCCGGTCGAGGTCCGGGTGCGCGGCACGGAGGTCCTGGTGGACGGCGAGCCGGCCGTCCCCGCGCGGCTCACCGCGACCGCGGGCGACTGGCTGGCGCGCGACGGCGACGCCTGGCACGTGCGGGACCACGACCCGGTGGCGGCGAGCCTGACCGGGGCGGGGGCCGGCGGTGCGGGCTCCCTGACGGCGCCGATGCCCGGCACGGTGACCGTGGTGAAGGTGGCGGTGGGCGACGAAGTGGCCGCGGGCCAGAGCCTGCTGGTGGTGGAGGCGATGAAGATGGAGCACGTGATCACGTCCCCGCACGCGGGCACGGTGACGGAGCTGGACGTGGCGCCGGGGACGACGGTGGCGATGGACCAGGTCCTGGCCGTCGTGGCCCCCGAGGACGACGGTCCGGCCGACGGGGAGGGGACCGCGCGATGACCGCCGAACTCCCCATGGTCGTCCCCACCCAGGACCTCCCGGCCCGCGTCCGGATCCACGAGGTGGGCGCCCGCGACGGGCTGCAGAACGAGAAGCGGGCCGTGCCCACGGAGGTGAAGGCCGAGTTCATCCACCGCCTCGCGCGGTCCGGCCTCACGACCATCGAGGCCACGAGCTTCGTGCACCCCAAGTGGGTGCCCCAACTGGCCGACGCGGAGGACCTGTTCCCGCGGCTCCAGGACCTCGGGACCGGCGTCCACCTCCCGGTCCTCGTACCGAACGCGCGCGGCCTGGACCGGGCGCTGGCACTCGGCGCGAACCGCGTGGCCGTGTTCGCCAGCGCCACCGAGTCCTTCGCCAAGGCGAACCTGAACCGGACCGTGGCGGAGTCCCTCGCCGTGTTCGAGCCGGTCGTGGCGCGGGCCAAGGAGAACCGGGCGCACGTCCGCGGCTACCTCTCCATGTGCTTCGGCGACCCGTGGGAGGGCCCGGTCCCGGTCCATCAGGTCGTCTCGGTCGCCAAGTCCCTGATGGACATGGGCTGCGACGAGCTGAGCCTCGGCGACACGATCGGCGTGGCCACCCCCGGCCACGTACAGACGCTGCTCGCGGAGCTGAACGAGGAGGGCGTGCCGACGAACGTGATCGGCGTGCACTTCCACGATACGTACGGACAGGCGCTCGCCAACACCCTGGCGGCGCTGCAGCACGGCGTGACGACGGTGGACGCCTCCGCGGGCGGCCTCGGCGGCTGTCCGTACGCGAAGAGCGCCACCGGAAATCTCGCCACCGAGGACCTCGTCTGGATGCTGCGCGGGCTCGGCATCGAGACCGGGGTCGACCTCGGCCGTCTCACCGCCACCAGCAGGTGGATGGCCGGGCATCTGGGCCGACCGAGCCCGTCCCGCACCGTTTCCGCCCTCGCACCCGAGGCCGAGTCCGACCAGGAGCAGTGAGGCAGTCATGGATCACCACCTCTCCCCCGAGCACGAGGAACTGCGGCGCACCGTCGAGGAGTTCGCGCACGAGGTCGTCGCCCCGAAGATCGGCGACTTCTACGAGCGGCACGAGTTCCCCTACGAGATCGTCCGCGAGATGGGCCGCATGGGCCTGTTCGGACTGCCGTTCCCCGAGGAGTACGGCGGCATGGGCGGCGACTATCTGGCGCTCGGCATCGCCCTGGAGGAGCTGGCGCGCGTCGACTCCTCGGTCGCGATCACCCTGGAGGCCGGGGTCTCGCTCGGCGCGATGCCGCTGCACCTCTTCGGTACGGAGGAGCAGAAGCGGGAGTGGCTGCCGAAGCTGTGCGCGGGCGAGATGCTGGGCGCGTTCGGGCTGACCGAACCGGAGGCGGGCTCGGACGCGGGCGGCACCCGCACCACGGCCGTCCGGGACGAGGAGACCGGCGACTGGGTCATCAACGGCACGAAGTGCTTCATCACCAACTCCGGCACGGACATCACCGGCCTGGTGACGGTCACGGCGGTGACCGACCGCACCGCCGACGGCCGCCCGTCGATCTCCTCCATCATCGTGCCGTCCGGGACACCGGGCTTCACGGTGGCGGCCCCGTACTCGAAGGTGGGGTGGAACGCGTCGGACACGCGGGAGCTGCACTTCGACGACGTGCGGGTGCCCGCGGAGAACCTGCTGGGCACCGAGGGCCGGGGCTTCGCCCAGTTCCTGCGGATCCTCGACGAGGGGCGGATCGCGATCTCGGCCCTTGCCACCGGGCTCGCCCAGGGCTGCGTCGACGAGTCGGTGAAGTACGCGAAGGAGCGCCGGGCCTTCGGGCGCAGCATCGGCGGCTACCAGGCGATCCAGTTCAAGATCGCCGACATGGAGATGAAGGCGCACACGGCGCGGCTGGCCTGGCGGGACGCGGCGTCGCGGCTCGTCGCCGGAGAGCCGTTCAAGAAGGAGGCGGCGCTCGCGAAGCTCTACTCGTCGACGGTCGCGGTGGACAACGCGCGGGAGGCCACGCAGATCCACGGTGGGTACGGGTTCATGAACGAGTACCCGGTCGCCCGCATGTGGCGCGACTCCAAGATCCTGGAGATCGGCGAGGGCACGAGCGAGGTGCAGCGGATGCTGATCGCGCGGGAGCTGGGGTTGACCACCTGACGTGCGGTTGCGGTCGCGGGGCTCCGCCCCGGACCCCGCGCCTCAATCGCCGGCGGGGCTGATTTTTACTCGGCCCCACCCTCTGGACACGCCGGGAACTTAGGTTAACCTACCCTGAGTTTACGTCCCGTCCGGCCGACGCCCCGGCACGTCCGAAAGTAGTCCGCATGCGCAACGCCCGACTGTCCCGCCCCAGCCGCCGCGGCATCCTCGCCGCGACCGGCGCCATCGGTCTCGGAGCCGCGCTCGCCGCCTGTGGCGACGGTGGCTCCAAGGACGGGGGTTCGAGCTCGGCGGGTGCCGCGAAGAAGTCCGGCCCCTGGTCGTTCAAGGACGACCGCGGCAAGACCGTGAAGCTGGACAAGGTCCCGACGGACATCGTGGCCTTCACGGGCATGGCCGCCGCCCTCTACGACTACGGCGTCGAGGTCAAGGGCGTCTTCGGCCCGACCACGACGAAGGGCGGCAAGCCCGACGTGCAGGCCGGCGACATGCCCGTCGACAAGGTCACGGTCATCGGCAACGAGTGGGGCCAGTTCAACATCGAGAAGTACGCGGGCCTGTCCCCGCAGGTGCTGATCACCACGATCTTCGACGGCGCGGGCACCCTCTGGTACGTCCCCGAGGAGTCCGCCAAGAAGGTCGCCAAGCTCGCCCCGAGCGTCGGCATCTCCGTCTACGACCGGCAGCTCACCACGCCGCTCGAGCACGTCTACAAGCTGGCCGAGTCGCTCGGCGCGGACCTGAAGGACGACAAGGTCGTCAAGGCCAAGAAGCGCTTCGAGGACGCCGCGGCCCGGCTGCGCAAGGCCGCCAAGGCCAACCCCGACATCAAGGTGATGGCGGGCAGCGCGAGCCCCGACATCTTCTACGTCTCGGGCACGAACCTCTCCATCGACCTGGAGTACTTCAAGGCGCTCGGCGTGAACTTCGTGGAGCCCTCGGAGGCTTCGAAGAAGGCGTCCGGCGGCTGGTTCGAGAACCTGAGCTGGGAGAACGTCAACAAGCACAAGGCCGACATCATCATGATGGACGACCGCGCCCAGGCCATTCAGCCCGCCGACATCGACGAGCCGACCTGGAAGAAGCTGCCGGCCGTCAAGGCGGGACAGGTCATCGCCCGCTCCCCCGAGCCGATCCTCTCCTACGACAAGTGCGCTCCGATGCTGGAGAACCTCGCGAAGGCCATCGAGACGGCGAAGAAGGTGTCCTGATCCCATGACGACGACGGCCGAAGCCCCCGCTGTTGCCCCTTTCCGATTCTTCGATCTGCAAGTGGTCCGCACGCGGCGGCTCGGCCCGTCGCTCCTCAGGGTCACCTTCACCGGTCCCGACCTCGCCGACTTCCACGGCGGCGGCCGGGACCAGTCCCTCTCCCTCTTCCTGCCGCACCCGGGCCAGGACGCCCCCGTGCTCCCGCCGATCACCCCCGGCGACGACGGCCGCGGCTGGCACACGGCGTACCGGGCGATCCCGGACGACGAGCGCGCGATCATGCGCTCGTACACGCTGAGCGGCCAGCGCCGCTTCCCTGCGGAAGAGGTCGACATCGACTTCGTCCTGCACGACGACGACCCGGCGACCTCGGGTCCCGCCTGCCGCTGGGCCCGCGCCGCGGCCCCCGGAGACCGTGCCGTCGTGCTCGGCCCGGCGATCGCCGACAACGCCGCGGTGCGCTGCCAGCCACAGGACGACTTCGACCACATCCTCATGTGGGGCGACGAAACGGCCCTCCCGGCCGCGCTCGGCGTCCTCGCCTGGCTGCCCGAGCACGTCTCGGCGCACGTCTATCTGGAGGTCCCGCACCGCGAGGACATCCAGCCGATCATCACGCTCGCCGATGTCACCGTGACCTGGCTGGTTCGCGACGAGGGCGCCCCCTCGGCCGTCGACGCGGTGCGCGCCGCGCGGCTCCCGGAGGCCGCCAGTCCGTACGCCTGGCTGGCTGGCGAGTCCGGGACGATGAAGGAGATGCGGCGGCATCTCGTGCGGGAGCGCGGCTACGACAAGCGCGCGGTGACGTTCGTCGGGTACTGGCGGCGCGGCGTGAGCGAGGACGCGCTGCGCGCCGCCGCGTAAGCGCGGCACAGCCTCACAAACACCATAGGAACCAGCCCGTTTCGGCCCTTTCCGGCCATGAACAGGGGGCGGGGTCGCGGGCCAAAATTAGGTTAGGCTAACCTAATCCTCGGGTTCGCGACCTCGCCCTTTTTCCTGCCCCACCCGGGAACCACCTCACCCCACCCGGAGGAACCGTTCATGCGCTCGCACCTGCTCAATGACACCACCGCGGAGCTCTACCGCAGTTCCGTGACCGAGGGAGTCGAGCGGGTGGCGGCCAAACTCGCCACCACCACACGGCCGTTCACCGGTGTCACCCCCGACGCCCTCGCCCCCACCGTCGACGCCGTCGACCTGGACGAGCCCCTCAAGGACACCATCGCCGCCCTGGACGAGCTGGAGGACGTCTACCTCCGCGACGCCGTCTACTTCCACCACCCCCGCTATCTCGCCCACCTCAACTGCCCGGTCGTCATTCCCGCGGTGCTGGGCGAGGCGATCCTCGCCGCGGTCAACTCCTCGCTCGACACCTGGGACCAGTCCGCGGGCGGCACCCTCATCGAGCGCAAGCTCATCGACTGGACCACCGGGCGGATCGGCCTCGGCCCGGCCGCCGACGGCGTGTTCACCTCCGGCGGCTCGCAGTCCAACCTCCAGGCGCTGCTGCTGGCCCGCGAAGAGGCCAAGTCGAAGGACCTGGCCACACTCCGCGTCTTCGCCTCCGAGGTCAGCCACTTCAGCGTCAAGAAGTCCGCGACGCTGCTCGGCCTCGACCCGGACGCGGTCGTCTCCATCCCGGTCGACCGCGAGAAGCGCATGCAGACCGTGGCCCTCGCCGCCGAGCTTCAGCGCTGCCGGGAGAACGGCCTCGTCCCCATGGCCGTCGTCGCGACCGCCGGGACGACCGACTTCGGCTCCATCGACCCGCTGCCGGAGATCGCCGAGCTGTGCGCCCAGTACGACACCTGGATGCACGTGGATGCCGCGTACGGCTGCGGGCTGCTCGTGTCGAACAAGAACCGCGAGCGGCTCGGCGGCATCGAGCGCGCCGACTCGGTCACCGTCGACTACCACAAGTCGTTCTTCCAGCCCGTGAGTTCGAGCGCCATCCTGGTCCGCGACGGGGCCACGCTGCGGCACGCCACGTACCACGCCGAGTACCTCAACCCGCGCCGCACGGTCGCCGAGCGGATCCCCAACCAGGTCGACAAGTCCCTGCAGACCACGCGCCGCTTCGACGCGCTCAAGCTGTGGCTGACGCTGCGCGTGATGGGCGCCGAGGGCATCGGCGGCCTCTTCGACGAGGTCTGCGACCTGGCGTACGAGGGCTGGCAGCTGCTCGCCGCCGACCCGCGCTACGACGTGGTCGTGGAGCCGAGCCTGTCCACGCTCGTCTACCGCTACATCCCGGCCGACGTCACCGACCCGGCGGAGATCGACCGCGCCAACCTGCACGCCCGCAAAGCCCTGTTCGCCTCCGGTGACGCCGTCGTCGCGGGCACCAAGGTGGGCGAGCGCCAGTACCTGAAGTTCACCCTGCTCAACCCCGAGACGACGCTCGCCGACATCTCGGCCGTCCTCGACCTCATCGCCGGCCACGCCGAGCAGTACCTGGGAGACACCCTTGACCGCGCATCCTGACCGTTACGACTTCATCGGGATCGGCCTCGGCCCCTTCAACCTGGGCCTGGCCGCGCTCACCGAACCGATCGACGAACTCAACGGCCTGTTCATCGAGTCCAAGCCGGACTTCGAGTGGCACTCGGGCATGTTCCTCGACGGCGCCCACCTCCAGACCCCGTTCATGTCGGACCTGGTGACGCTCGCCGACCCCACCTCCCCGTACTCCTTCCTCAACTACCTGAAGGAATCGGGACGGCTGTACTCGTTCTACATCCGCGAGAACTTCTATCCGCTGCGCGTCGAGTACAACGACTACTGCCGCTGGACGGCCGCCAAGCTGTCCTCCATCCGCTTCTCGACGAGCGTCACCGAGGTCCGCTACGACGAGACGGCCGAGCTGTACGTCGTGCACACCGACAAGGGCGAGACGTACCGCGCCCGCCACCTGGTCCTCGGCACCGGCACCCCGCCGTACATCCCCGAGGCCTGCCAGGGCCTGGGCGGCGACGGGATGATCCACAACTCCCGCTACGTGCAGCACAAGGAGCAGCTCAAGAAGAAGAAGTCGATCACGCTGGTCGGCTCCGGGCAGTCCGCCGCCGAGATCTACTACGACCTCCTCAGCGAGATCGACGTGCACGACTACCGGCTGAACTGGGTGACGCGCTCGCCCCGCTTCTTCCCGCTGGAGTACACCAAGCTCACGCTGGAGATGACGTCCCCGGACTACATCGACTACTTCCACGCGCTGCCGGAGCAGACCCGCTACTCCCTGGAGGAGCGGCAGAAGGGCCTGTTCAAGGGCATCGACGGCGAGCTGATCGACGCCATCTTCGACCTGCTGTACCAGAAGGGCCTCGACGGCCCCGTGCCCACGCGCCTGCTCACCAACTCGGCGCTGCGCACGGCAAGCCACGAGGACGGCACGTACACCCTCGGCCTGCACCAGGAGGAGCAGGACAAGGAGTTCGAGCTCGAGACCGAGGGCCTGATCCTCGCCACCGGCTACAAGTACGCCACCCCCGCCTTCCTGGAGCCGGTCAAGGACCGTATCCGCTGGGACGGCCGGGGCCGCTACGACGTCGCCCGCAACTACTCGATCGACACCACGGGCCGCGGCATCTTCCTGCAGAACGCGGGCGTGCACACCCACTCGATCACCAGCCCCGACCTGGGCATGGGCGCCTACCGCAACAGTTACATCATCGGCGAGCTGCTCGGCACCGAGTACTACCCCGTCGAGAAGACCATCGCGTTCCAGGAGTTCGCAGCATGAGCACTACAAGCACCACGCACGGGACCTTGGGGAAACTGTCCCTCCGTCCCGTCGACCCGCACGCCGACGCCGAGCTGCTGCACCGCTGGGTCACCGACCCCAAGGCCGCCTTCTGGCTGATGCAGGAGGCGAAGCTCCAGGACGTCGAGCGCGAGTACATGTCCATCGCGGCGCACGAGCACCACGACGCCTTCCTCGGACTGCACGACGGTGAACCCGCCTTCCTGATGGAGCGCTACGACCCGCGCCACGTCGAGCTCGTCGGCCTGTACGAGCCCGAGCCCGGCGACATCGGCATGCACTTCCTCACCGCGCCCTCCGACGTGCGGATCCCCGGCTTCACCCGCGCCGTGATCACGACGGTGATGGAGCACCTCTTCGCCGACCCGTCGGTCGAGCGCGTGGTCGTCGAACCGGACGTACAGAACAAGGCAGTGCACGCCCTGAACGAGGCCGTCGGCTTCGTCCCCGAGCGTGAGATCGACAAGCCCGAGAAGAAGGCGCTGCTCAGCTTCTGCACGCGCGCCCAGTTCGAAGCGGCCACGGGAAGGACGACCGCAGCATGACCATCGCCGACGCCGCCACCCACCTCTCCCCCGAGCGCTGGACCGAGGCGGGCCGCCTCCTCATCCGCAAGGCCTTGGCCGAGTTCAGCCACGAGCGGCTCCTCATACCCGAGGCCGCACCGGGCCAGGACCGGTTCGCCGTGCTCAGCGACGACGGGCTGACCCGCTACGAGTTCACCGCGCGCCGACTGCGCCTCGACCACTGGCAGGTGTCCGCCGACTCGATCACCCGCCACCGGGACGGCGCGGAACTCCCGCTGAACGCCCTGGAGTTCTTCATCGAGATGAAGGACAGGCTGGGCCTGAGCGAGTCGGTCCTGCCGGTCTACCTGGAGGAGATCTCCTCCACGCTCTCCGGCACCTGCTTCAAGCTGACGAAGCCCCGGGTGACGTCCGCCGAACTCGCCGCCTCCGGCGACTTCCAGGCGATCGAGACGGGCATGACCGAGGGCCACCCCTGCTTCGTCGCCAACAACGGCCGGCTCGGCTTCGGCGTCCACGAGTACCTCTCGTACGCGCCGGAGACGGCGAGCCCCGTCCGGCTGATCTGGCTGGCGGCGACCCGCGAGCGCGCCGCGTTCACGGCCGGTGCGGGCATGGAGTACGAGTCGTTCCTCCGCGCCGAGCTGGGCCGGGCCACCCTGGACCGCTTCGACGGCGTGCTGCGCGACAAGGGCCTCGACCCGGCGGACTACCTGCTCATCCCCGCCCACCCGTGGCAGTGGTGGAACAAGCTGTCCGTCACGTTCGCCGCCGAGGTCGCCCAGCAGCACCTGGTGTGCCTGGGCGAGGGCGACGACGAGTACCTGGCGCAGCAGTCGATCCGCACGTTCTTCAACAAGAGCGAGCCCACGAAGCACTACGTGAAGACGGCCCTCTCCGTCATCAACATGGGCTTCATGCGCGGCCTTTCGGCGGCGTACATGGAGGCGACGCCGGCGATCAACGACTGGCTCGCCGGGCTCATCGAGAACGACGAGGTCCTCAAGGACACCGGCCTGACGATCATCCGCGAGTGCGCGGCCGTCGGCTACCGGCACCTGGAGTACGAGGCCGCCACCGACCGCTACTCGCCGTACCGCAAGATGCTGGCGGCGCTGTGGCGCGAGTCGCCGGTGAACTCGCTCGCCGACGGCGAGCGCCTGGCGACGATGGCCTCGCTGCTGCACGTGGACCGCGAGGGCAAGTCCTTCGCGGGCGCGCTCATCGAGCGCTCGGGCCTCACCCCCCGCGAGTGGCTGAAGCCCTACCTGAAGTCGTACCTCACCCCCCTCCTCCACAGCTTCTACGCCTACGACCTGGTGTTCATGCCGCACGGCGAGAACGTCATCCTGGTCCTGGACGAGCAGGGCGTCGTCAAGCGGTCGATCTTCAAGGACATCGCCGAGGAGATCGCGGTGATGGACATGGACGCGGTCCTGCCGCCCGCCGTGGAGCGCATCAAGGCCGAAGTCCCCGACGACATGAAGCTGCTCTCCATCTTCACGGACGTCTTCGACTGCTTCTTCCGCTTCCTCTCGGCGAACCTCGTCGAGGACGGCGTCGTGGACGAGGAGACGTTCTGGTCGGCGGTCGCGGAGTGCGTGCGCGACTACCAGGAGTCGATGCCCCAACTGGCCGAGAAGTTCGAGCGGTTCGACATGTTCGCCCCGAGCTTCTCGCTGTCCGCCCTGAACCGGCTCCAGCTGCGCAACAACGAGCAGATGGTCGACCTGGCGGACCCGTCGGGCGCCCTGCAGCTGGTGGGCGACCTGGAGAACCCCATCGCGTAACGGGGTCTGTCCGGTCCTACGGACCAGGGGCTCGGGAGACGGTCCTCCCGAGCCCCTTTCCCGTACGAGAATGTCGGCATGGCGGAAATCATCCAGCGCGACGGCACATGGACGTTTCTCGGGGACTCGCTGCGGCTGGTCCCGGGGCGGGACAAGAACGTGAACCTGCTCCGCAAGGCGCTGGGCGAGCTGACGGTGCCGCTGACGGCGCTCGCGGGCGCCTCCTTCGAACAGGGAAAGAAGACGGGCCGGCTGCGGCTGCGGCTGCGCGACGGCGCCGATCCGCTGATCCAGGCGACGGGCGGGAAGCTGACCGAGGGCGCGGACCCGTACCAGCTCACCGTCGAGTCGGACCGCTACGGCGTCGCCGAGTACTTCGTGGACGAGGTGCGCAACGCGCTGCTGCTCGACGAGGTGCCCACGTCGCCCTGCGACACGTATCTGCTGCCCGGGCCCGCCGTACCGCTGTCCTGCTCCGCCGGGGACGGCACGGCCAGCTTCGACGGCGAGCGGGTGCGCCTGGAGTGGAACTGGAAGACGGAGGACGCGAAGTCCTCCGCGGGCACGCGGGAGCTCGCGCTCGGCGACATCACGGCGGTCGAGTGGCAGCCGGCGCTCGGCCTGGAGAACGGCTGCCTCCGCTTCACCGTCCGCTCGTCCCCCACGAAGGCGCCGCCGAAGTACGACCCCAACTCCATCGAGCTGTGGGGCTTCAAGAAGGACTCGCTGATGGCCCTCGTCGCGGCAGCGGTCCAGGCGCGCCTCCCCCACGCGACCTCGACCCCCGCCCTGGAGAAGCCCCAGCCCGCCCCACTGCCCCCGGCGCCCGCGGAGGACGACCACGACGCCCTCCTCCGCCGCCTCCGCGAGCTGGGCGACCTCCACCGCGAGGGCGTCCTGACGGAGGAGGAGTTCACCTTGGCGAAGACAGCGATCCTGAAACGCCTTTCAAGCCCCGCCGGCGATTGAGGCGCGGGGTCCGGGGCAGAGCCCCGAGACCGCAACCACTACGCCCGCACGCGCCGCGCCACCACGAACCGGTCGACCTCCGCCCCCGTCTCGGCAAGCCCCCGCACGGTCAACCTCGCCGTACGCCCCACAGGCGCAGGCTCCACATCGACCCGCAGGAACGAGTAGTTGGTGTACCGGACCCGCGACCAGTCGACGGTCACCGCCTTCTTGCCGCCCCCCTTCTGCGTCACGTACGAGGCGAACGGATCGCTCTTCTTCTCGTTGCCCTCGTACGTGTCGTCGACCGGGAACTCGTACAGCCCCTTGCCCGCCGCACCGGCGGTGACGTACACGACGCCGTCGGTCTCCGGGTACGCGGTGCCGCCGATCGGCAGCTCCTTGGTGACCTTGTCGCCCTTCAGCACGTCCGTGCGCTCGTAGACGTGGTTGTGCCCGTTGATCACGAGGTCGACGGTGTACTTCTCGAACAGCGGCACCCACTCCTGTCGCACGCCCCCCTCCGAGGCGTGCGCGGTGGCGGTGCAGTACGCGCAGTGGTGGAAGAACACCACAACAAAATCAATCCCGGACCCGGCGGCCCGGAACTTCTTCAGCTGCCGCTCGAACCACGTGGTCTGCGTACCCCCACTGATCCCCAGGTTCGCCGGAATCTCGTACGAGACATCATTCGCGTCGAGCGAGATGACGGCAGTGTTCCCGTGCACGAAGGAGTAGGCACCCGGCAGGTTCTTCGGATCGGGTCCATTCCGGGGCGGCGCAAACCGGGCCTCCTGGCTCCCGTACCCGTTCGGCGAGTACCAGGCCTCCATGTCGTGGTTGCCGTACGACACCATCCACGGCACGGACTTGGCGACGGTCTCGGTCTGCGCGAGGAACTGGTCCCAGGTCCGCGCGTCGAACGTGTCCGTCGTCTTCCCCTGCCCGGAAGGGTCGGCGTACGCGATGTCACCGGCGTGCAGGTGGAAGGACGGCCCCTGCGCGAGGATCAGGCTGTCGTTGGCGAGCGCGTGGTAGCTGACGCCCTGGTCGCCGAAGGCGGTGAACGTGAAGCGCTCCGAGCGGGCGGGCGCGGTGGTGAAGGTGCCGATGGTGCCCGCGAACTTCGGCGACGCCGGGTCGAAGCCCTTGTGCCCGACCCCGTAGAAGTACGTCTTGCCGGGCTTGAGGTGGGTCAGCTTGGCGTGCACGTAGTACTGGGTGTGGTCGGCGCTGGTGCCGACGCCCGCCGGGGTGTACAGCGCCCGCAGCTCCGCCGGGATCTTCCGCGACAACTCACCGGCGCTCGCACCCACCCGGATGAAGGGGTCCTTCACCGCGACCGGCACCTGCCAGGACACGGTCATCTCGGTGCGCGCGTCGTCGCCGTACGAGAGGTGCCGGCCGAAGGGGGCGACGAGCGCGCCGTCGACGGCCTCGGCGGCCGGGGCGCCCGCGGTCGTGGCGGTCGCCGTCGCCGGTGCGGCGCTCGCGGCCCCCGGCACGAAGACCCCGCCCGCGACCGCGCCCAGGGTGACGGCCCCGCCGCGGATCATCGTGCGCCGCGAGAACCGGCTGCGCAGGTACTCGTGCTGCTCGGCGAGGGACCGGTCGGCGAGCTCGGCGGGTACGCCCATGCGTGGAATGTCCATGCCCGGAAAGATGCTTGAGGCACCTATCCTCCAGGGGTACGCCAGGTGAACGCGGCCGCAACTAAGCCCCACCGGCCACAATCAAGCCCCGCCGGCGATTGAGGCGCGGGGCCCGGGGCAGAGCCCCGCGACCGCAACCACGACCACCCGAGCGAATTCCCTGCCCGATATCGGGCAGAATTCTTGCGAAACGACCCCGAAACCCCGAGGATCGTCCTCGTGCACGAGGAACTCGTCGATCACCTGACGCGCAGCACCGCCCTCAGCAAGGGCGAAGCGCTGCGGGTGGTCCAGGACGTGCTCGCCTACTTCGACGAGTCGACGGAGGACTACGTCCGCCGCCGACACCGCGAGCTCCAGGGTCAGGGCCTGGTGAACGCGGAGATCTTCGAACAGATCACGGCGGACCTGCGGTACCGGGCGGTGGCGCCGCCGGAGCTCTCGCTCCGGCAGTTGCGCCGCATCGTCTACGGCTGACCGCGGACCCACTACCCGAGGGGATCAACACCACATATGTGCGGAATCGTCGGTTACATCGGCAAGCGTGACGTCGCGCCGCTCCTTCTCGAAGGGCTGCAGCGCCTGGAGTACCGGGGTTACGACTCCGCGGGCGTCGTGATCACCGGCCCCAAGGCGGCCGGTCTGAAGATGGTCAAGGCCAAGGGCCGGGTGCGCGACCTGGAGGCGAAGGTCCCGGCCCGCTTCAAGGGCACCACGGGCATCGCCCACACCCGCTGGGCCACGCACGGCGCCCCCTCCGACGAGAACGCGCACCCGCACATGTCGGCCGACGACAAGGTCGCGGTGGTCCACAACGGCATCATCGACAACGCCTCCGAGCTGCGCGCCAAGCTGACCGCCGAGGGCATCGAGTTCCGCTCGGAGACGGACACCGAGGTGCTCACCCACCTCGTCGCCCGCTCCCAGCAGACCGAGCTCGAGGACAAGGTCCGCGAGGCCCTGCACCTGGTCGAGGGCACGTACGGCATCGCGGTCGTGCACGCCGACTTCCCGGACCGCATCGTGGTGGCCCGCAACGGCTCGCCGGTCGTCCTCGGCATCGGCGACAAGGAGATGTTCGTCGCCTCGGACATCGCCGCGCTGATCACCCACACCCGCCAGATCGTCACGCTCGACGACGGCGAGATGGCCACGCTCAAGGCCGACGACTTCCGTACGTACACCACGGCCGGCACCCGCACCGCCAACGAGCCGACCACCGTGGACCTCGAGGCCGCCTCCTTCGACATGGGCGACCACGACACGTACATGCACAAGGAGATCTCCGAGCAGGCCGACGCCGTGGACCGCGTGCTGCGCGGCCGCATCGACGACCGCTTCTCCACCGTCCACCTCGGCGGCCTCAACCTGGACGCCCGCGAGGCCCGCACCGTGCGCCGCGTGAAGATCCTCGGCTGCGGCACCTCGTACCACGCAGGCCTGATCGGCGCCCAGATGATCGAGGAGCTGGCCCGCATCCCCGCGGACGCCGAGCCGGCCTCCGAGTTCCGCTACCGCAACCCGGTCGTGGACCCCGACACCCTCTACATCGCGGTCTCCCAGTCCGGCGAGACGTACGACGTCCTCGCGGCGGTCCAGGAGCTGAAGCGCAAGGGCGCCCGCGTCTTCGGCGTCGTGAACGTCGTCGGCTCGGCCATCGCGCGCGAGTCGGACGCGGGCGTCTACGTCCACGCGGGCCCCGAGGTCTGCGTCGTCTCGACCAAGTGCTTCACCAACACCACGGTCGCCTTCGCGCTGCTCGCCCTGCACCTGGGCCGCATCCGTGACCTCTCGGTCGCCGACGGCAAGCGGATCATCGAGGGCCTGCGCAAGCTCCCGGCCCAGATCACCGCGATCCTCGACCAGGAGGCGGAGATCAAGAAGATCGCCGAGGAGTACGCGGACGCCCGCTCGATGATGTTCATCGGCCGCGTCCGGGGCTACCCGGTGGCCCGCGAGGCCTCCCTGAAGCTCAAGGAGGTCTCGTACATCCACGCCGAGGCCTACCCGGCCTCCGAGCTGAAGCACGGCCCGCTGGCCCTGATCGAGCCCGCGCTCCCGACCGTGGCGATCGTCCCCGACGACGACCTCCTCGAAAAGAACCGCGCCGCGATGGAGGAGATCAAGGCACGCTCCGGCCGCATCCTGGCGGTCGCCCACCAGGAGCAGGAGAAGGCCGACCGCACGATCGTCGTCCCGAAGAACGAGGACGAGCTGGACCCGATCCTGATGGGCATCCCCCTCCAGCTCCTCGCCTACCACACGGCCCTGGCCCTCGGCCGCGACATCGACAAGCCCCGCAACCTGGCAAAGTCGGTCACGGTCGAATAACCCAACCCAGCCCCTGCGCCACTTGAGCCGGCCTTCCAGCCCCTGCGGCGCTTGAGCAGTCCTTTCAAGCCCCTGCGACGCTTGAGCAGGCCTTCCAGCCCTTGCGGCGATTGAGCAGGCCTTCCAGCCCTTGCGGCGATTGAGCAGGCCTTCCAGCCCTTGCGGCGATTGAGCAGTCCTTTCAAGCCCTTGCGGCGCTTGGGCAGGCCTTCCAGCCCCTGCGACGCTTGAGCGGGCCAATCAAGCCCCTGCGGCGCTTGAGCAGGTCTTTCAAGCCCCTGCGGCGCTTGAGCAGCGGGGCCTGGGGCAGAGCCCCACATCAAGCCCCGCCGGCGATTGAGGCGCGGGGTCCGGGGCAGCGCCCCGCGACCGCAACCCCGCCGCAGCGCAACAAGACACGCAAACGGGTCCCGTGCACGCCACCAAGCGCACGGGACCCGTTCCCACGAGGGCCGGGGCCGCCCATTGCCCCGGCCCTTGGCTGTCAGCCGGCGGCCGTCACCCCCCGGCCGGCAGCGCGTCCGGGCAACGCCACCGGCAGCTTCGCCACCGCGGCAGTCGCCCCGTACCAGGCCAGCACCCCGCCCACCGCGGCGCACCAGCCACCGGCCTCCGCGACCCCGTCGAAGCCCCCGAACGAGGCCGCCGAAAGCAGCGCGAGGGCCAGGAACAGCGCCCCGTACATGCCCCTGACGAGGACACCCGCCCCGGCGGAGCCGAGCGTCAGACTGAGCGCCAGCAGCGCGAACAGCGCGAGGAAGAGGCCCGCGGCGTTGGCCGACACGGCGTCGCCCGCCCCCATGCCCCAGGTGAACCAGAAGGCACCGAGCCCGGCGAAGGCGGTGCCGGTGAAGCCGTCCCCGCGCAGGGCGAGCAGCCCCGCAGCGAAGAGGACGACCCCGCCCACGTACGTCGCGAGCGCGACGGCGTCGGCCGCCGTGACGCCGCTTATCACACCGGTGTGACCGAGGCCGAAGGCCAAGAGGGTGAGCCCGAGGGCGAGTTGACCAAGTGTCGATCCAGTAGAGGCGTTTCCCGCGGAGACGTCTTTGTCCACAGCGGGCTCCCTTCGTGCAATGTGCGAGAGCTGTGCGAACGGTATTTACCCTTCACAAGGGCACAAAGCACCTGTACGCGGGAGTAGATTTATCCAAGTGGTACGGGAGCCGCCGCTTCAACTGCCGTCGCCCCGACGGGACTTAGGGAATGACGATGACAGGGCGCTGCGCGCGCCGCGCGAGCCGCCCCGCGACCGAGCCGAAGATCCGCCCGACGAGCCCGTGGGTCGAGCCCACGACGATGGCGTCGGCCGAGTACTCGTGCCCGACCTCCTCCAGCTCGTGGCAGATGTCGCCGCCGCGCTCGACGAGGATCCAGGGCACCTCGGCCAGATAGTCCGCACAGGCGAGTTCGAGACCCAGGACTTCCGTGCGGTGATCCGGCACGTCCACGAACACGGGAGGTTCGCACCCCGCCCACACCGTGGTGGGCAGCCGGTTGGCCACATGGACGATGATCAGCCCCGAGCCCGAGCGGTGGGCCATGCCGATCGCGTACGCCAGCGCCCGCTCGCTCGATGTCGAGCCGTCGAAACCGACGACGACACCGTGCTTGAAAGCGGGATCACAGGCTTGACGTGTCTCTTCCGCCGCTTCGGGCGTCGCCGTCGGGTCGGCGACCTGCCGCTTGCGGTCCGCGGGTTCGGGGAATTCGTGACCGGCCATGAGTGTCTCGGCGTGTACCTCGTGGGCCTCGTGAGAGGGACGACAACTGATCAACGGAGCTGTGTCCGGGAATCATCTTCCCAACCCCATACCCCCAAGGGTACGGCGACACTCCTTCTCTGCCCAGACTCTGACCCCTGGGCCCAGACCCGCGCCTTCTTTGTTCGATGGTCCCGCTCCGCAGCGTTCAGGGGAGCATGCACGAGGGGCGACCGTATGGCAATGGTCGCTGCCCCGTACAGGCGGATTCCGTACTCAACTGGGCGTCTGTCCTCCCCCGGCGAAGTGACCCCGGCGGGGCGGCGGCGTTGAACTCCCGTACCGAAAGACACAGGGAGCGCTCCGTGCCCGGATCGACCATCGCGCATCAGCCCCGCGCCGCGCACCACCACGCCGAGCCCCGGCCCGTGCCACGGCCCGCCGCCGCGCCCGCGGAGCCCACGGAGGCCGCGCGGGCCGACGGGGTGGGCGACGTGGTCCGCTGGGCCGCGTTCAGTTGCTTTCTGGTACCGCTCGTACTCGTCTGGTACGGAGCGTCGGCCGCGGGCGCGGTCGGCGCCGCCCTGGGTCTCGTGGCGATCACCGCGGCGTGCCGGATGCTCCTTCGACAGTCGGAGCGCGGGGCTGCACAGTTGCACAGTGAACAATGCTGCGGACGCTCCGCCCGGCGCCGCCCGACAGCCTCCGGTTCGCGGCGCGGCGGGCGTCGCGCCGGGTCGGATACGCCGGTTGACTGACCGTTTTCAACGCGGCTCTCCGATAATTTTCAGCCAACTTGGGTCACGGGGCCCCGCCTTGCGTTTCGGCTCTTCCAACCCCCGTTCGACCAGGGCGGAAAGCACGAGGAAGGGCGCCTGCGCCCTACGGGGACCGGCCACGGAGTTGAGGCCCACTTCCCAGCAACGCCCCCGAGTGCAACGCTTCGTGATCGAATGCTTCACGCCAAGTTGCCATGTCGACAATCTGTCAGGTTCTTAACTGGTCACGACGGCACCATGGGACGCAGTAGATTCGATCATGACTGTCTGATCTGAAGGCGGCGGGGGACTTCGTGCATCACCGAGGGGAAACGTGCAGGAGCGAACAACCCGTCAAAATATTGAGGGAGCCGCGATCACCGAGGGGGGCTTAGCAGCATGAGCCACGACTCCATCACTGCGCCTGAGGCTGCGGCTCGCAAGCTGTCGGGGCGCCGGCGACGAGAGATCGTCGCGGTGCTGCTGTTCAGCGGCGGACCCATCTTCGAGAGCTCCATTCCGCTCTCCGTGTTCGGAATCGACCGACAGGACGCGGGAGTTCCGCGCTATCGATTGCTCGTGTGCTCGGGTGAAGAGGGACCCCTCAGGACCACAGGGGGACTCGAACTCACCGCACCGCACGGGCTCGAGGCGATATCGCGTGCGGGCACGGTCGTCGTGCCCGCCTGGCGGTCCATCACTTCTCCGCCACCGGAGGAGGCACTGGACGCATTGCGCCGCGCGCACGAGGAGGGCGCGCGTATCGTCGGCCTGTGCACGGGAGCCTTCGTGCTCGCCGCGGCAGGCCTGCTCGACGGCCGGCCGGCCACCACGCACTGGATGTACGCACCGACACTCGCGAAGCGGTACCCGTCGGTCCACGTGGACCCGCGGGAGCTGTTCGTGGACGACGGCGACGTACTGACCAGCGCCGGCACCGCGGCCGGAATAGATCTGTGTCTGCACATAGTGCGCACGGACCACGGAAACGAGGCGGCCGGAGCGCTCGCCCGCCGACTGGTGGTCCCACCGCGCCGCACCGGCGGCCAGGAGCGCTACCTCGACAGGTCTTTACCCGAGGAGATCGGCGCGGACCCGCTGGCCGAGGTCGTCGCCTGGGCCCTGGAGCACCTCCACGAGCAGTTCGACGTGGAGACGCTGGCCGCCCGCGCCTATATGAGCCGCCGCACCTTCGACCGCCGTTTCCGGTCGCTGACGGGGTCCGCCCCACTCCAGTGGCTGATCACGCAGCGGGTGCTCCAGGCGCAGCGGCTCCTGGAGACGTCCGACTACTCGGTCGACGAGGTGGCGGGCCGCTGCGGCTTCCGCTCCCCCGTCGCGCTGCGCGGGCACTTCCGGCGGCAGCTGGGCTCGTCCCCGGCCGCGTACCGGGCGGCCTACCGGGCGCGCAGGCCGCAGCCGGGCGAGGGCCACGCCAAGCCGGACAAGCCCGAGAGGGCGATCGATCTCGCGGGCGTGCCGGGTCCCGAGGGGGCTCCGGTCCCCGCACAGGCCCGGCGCACGGCGGCCGCGACCGCGCTCGGGCCGCCCGCGGCCTCGATGCCGATGGGGCCCGCGGGACTGCCGGGTCCCCGCACGGCTTCGTAGGCGTGTGACGTAGCACTGTGAACAGGAGCTGACGCCCGTCGTCTGCCAGCGAGAAGGTCCGACCCGTAGGGTTGGGCGCATGAACGATCGCATGGTGTGGATCGACTGCGAGATGACCGGACTCTCGCTGGCGAACGACGCGCTCATCGAGGTGGCCGCACTGGTCACCGACTCGGAGCTGAACGTACTCGGCGACGGAGTGGACATCGTGATCCGCCCGCCGGACGAGGCCCTGGAGCAGATGCCCGAGGTGGTGCGCACGATGCACACCGCCTCGGGTCTCCTCGACGAGCTGGCGGGCGGCACGACGCTCGCGGACGCCGAGGAGCAGGTCCTGGCTTACGTACGTGAGCACGTCAAGGACGCGGGCAAGGCCCCGCTGTGCGGGAACTCGGTCGGTACCGACCGCGGATTCCTGCTGCGTGACATGCCGACGCTGGAGGAGTACCTCCACTACCGGATCGTCGATGTGTCCTCGGTCAAGGAGCTCGCCAGGCGCTGGTACCCGAGGGCGTACTTCAACAGTCCGGAGAAGAACGGCAACCACCGGGCGCTCGCCGACATCCGCGAGTCCATCGCCGAGCTGCGCTACTACCGCGAGGCGGTCTTCGTCCCGCAGCCGGGCCCGGACTCGGACACCGCGAAGACCATCGCGGCGAAGCACGTCCTGCCTGCGGAATAACCCCTCGTAAGCCCCTGTGTACGGGGTCCGGCCCCCTGCGGGAAAAGGTGTGCGCGAGCACCCCTTCGGACCCTGTACACTTTTTCTCGGCCGGTCGGAAGAAAGACAAACGACCGGGCATGGTGGGTGTAGCTCAGTTGGTAGAGCACCTGGTTGTGGTCCAGGTGGCCGCGGGTTCAAGTCCCGTCACTCACCCTGAAGGGTCCGAAGGCCCCGGTTCGAGAGAACCGGGGCCTTCGGCGTGTACGGACACACCCCGCGGCTACGACGAGGCGCGGACCACCAGCTCCGTGGGCAGCACCAGCTGCGGGCAGTCGAGCCCCCGCGACGCCGCGGGGCGCCGGTCGGCGATCTCGGCGAGCAGCAGATCCGTCATCGCGCGCCCCATCTCCTCCATCGGCTGGCGCACGCTGGTCAGCGGCGGGTCCATGTGCCGGGCGATCGCCGAGTCGTCGAAGCCGACCAGCGCCACGTCCTCGGGGATCCGCCGTCCCGCCTCCCGCAGCACCTGCCGCGCGCCCGCCGCCATCACGTCGGAGGCGGCGAAGACCGCGTCAAGGTCCGGACGGGTGTCGAGGAGCTCGGCCATCGCGCGCCGGCCGCCCTCCTCGCTGAAGTGGCCCTCGACGATCAGCCGCTCGTCCACCTCCTGGCCCGCGGCCTCCAGGGAGTCCCGGTAGCCGTCGACGCGGCGCTGCGCACCGTAGACGTCGAGGCGGCCCGCGATGGTGGCGATGGCGGTGCGGCCCCTGGACAGGAGGTGCTCGACGGCCGAGCGGGCGCCCGCGTAGTTGTCGGAGTCGACCGAGGGCAGGGACTCGTCGGCCGAGCGGCGGCCGCTGACCACCGCGGGGATCTCCAGCTGTCCGAGCAGGTCGGGCAGCGGGTCGTCGGCGTGCACGGAGACCAGGAGCACCCCGTCGACCCGGTGCGCCGCGAGGTACTGGGCGAGGCGCTGCCGCTCGCGGTCGTTGCCCGCGAAGGTCAGGATCAACTGCTTCTCGGTGTCCGCGAGTTCGGCCCCGACGCCGCGGAGCACGTCGGAGAAGTACGGCTCGGTGAAGAAGCGGGTCTCCGGCTCGGGCACGACGAGGGCGATGGCGTCCGTGCGGTTGGCCGCGAGGGCACGCGCCGCCGTGTTCGGTACGTAGCCGAGCTCGGCGACGGCCGCCTCGACGGCCGCCCGCGTCGCCTCGCTCACCCGCGGCGATCCGTTGATGACCCGGGAGACCGTGCCGCGGCCGACGCCCGCGCGCGCCGCGACCTCCTCCAGAGTGGGCCGACCGCCACTACGGTGCCGCATTCCGTGAGCTGCCATGGTCCGCCTCCCGTTGCCCCTGGCCCGGCCAGGAATCTAACAGCCTGATCTTCGCCCGGCACTCGCGTCCGACGCCCGGAGCGGAACGCCCACCGCCCCGCTCCGACCCCCCTCGGCCGGGTCCGACGCCCCATAACAGGCTGATAACTGAAGACACATCAGTCTGCACGGGACCTTGACACCCCCATCCCGAGGCACGAGTCTTCAACTCATCACTTGTGGGAGCGCTCCCACAGTACCCCACGCGTACACATCCCGCACGTTCCCCGAGCGAGCCGCAGCACCAGAACCGCGGGCCCATTACCGCAGTTGGCCGGGGTCGGCACCCTCACAGCAGTTGAGTCATTGGAGGACGCAATGCGCACTTCTGGCACCTCGCGCGGCCCAGCCCGCCGCACCGCACTGGCCTCGGCCGCCGGCCTCGCCGCCGCCGCACTCCTGGCGACGGGTTGCAGCGCCAGCGACACCGACTCGGGCTCGGACACGAGCTCGGGTGGGAAGATCACCCTGCACGTCGGCACGTTCGGTGTGTTCGGCTTCGACAACGGCAAGGACAGCGCCAAGCTCTACGCCGCGTACGAGAAGTCGCACCCGAACATCAAGATCGTCGAGGACCATGTCACCGACGGCCAGAAGTACTGGGACGCCCTCAAGCTGCGCATGTCCCGCAACAGCGGTCTCGCCGACATCCAGGCCATCGAGATCGGCTACATAGCCGAGGCCACCGGCCCCACCATGGCGAACAAGTGGGAGGACCTGTCCAAGGCGGGCGGCGACCACACCGGCGACTTCCTCGACTTCAAGACCAAGCAGGCCACGACGTCCGACGGCAAGGTGATCGGCTTCGGCACCGACATCGGCCCGATGGCCGTCTGCTACAACAAGGACCTCTTCAAGAAGGCCGGACTGCCCACGGACCGCGAGGCGGTCGCGAAGCTGTGGAAGGGCGACTGGTCGAAGTTCCTCGACGTCGCGGCCGACTACAAGAAGAAGGCGCCGAACGGCACCGTCTTCACCGACTCCGCGGGCGGTCTGTTCAACGCCGTCCTCTCCAGCCAGCCGGTGCAGTACTCCGACAAGAGCGGCAAGCTGATCTACGACACAAGCCCCGGCGTGAAGACCGCCTGGGACCTGTCGACCAAGGCCGCCCAGGACGGCTACACCGCGAAGCTGCGGCAGTTCGACGAGAAGGGCACCTGGGCCGCCGGCTTCAAGAACTCGAAGTTCGCGACCGTCGCCTGCCCGAGCTGGATGCTCGGCCAGATCCAGGACCAGGCGGGCGCCGGGAACAAGGGCAAGTGGGACGTCGCCCTGCCCCCGCAGAACGGCAACTGGGGCGGTTCCTTCCTCGGCGTCCCGGCCTCCGGCAAGCACGTCAAGGAGGCCACCGAGCTGGCGGCCTGGCTGACCACCGCGGCCCAGCAGGAGAAGGTCTTCACGGCGATCGGCAACATCCCGTCCACCAACGAGGGTCTGGCCTCGGACACCGTGAAGAACGCGAAGATCAACTACTACGGTGACGCCCCCATCGGGCAGATCTACTCGACGATCGCCGAGGGCATCAAGCCGGCGCCGATCGGCGCCAGCGACGGCCAGGTGAAGACCTTCATCACCGACAACGGCGTCCTCGACGTCGAGCAGCGGGGCACCGACCCCAAGAAGGCGTGGGAGAACGTCAAGAAGCTGGTCGACGACAAGATCGAGCAGTGACGGACGGCCGATGACCGCGGTCCCCGCACCCGTCCACCGGACGCGGGGACCGCGCCCGTCGGCCAAGCCCAGCGCATTCCCCGCACCTCGAAACCGGAAGGAAAGCCCGCGTGGCCACCTCCGTCAAGGCGGACGCCGGCGGCAGCCCGCCGTCCGCCCCACCCTCCGCCGGCCCGGCCCGGCAGCCCGCACCGTCGAACTGGCGCAGCAGGTTCTACCGCTGGGACCTCAAAGGGTCCCCGTACGCGTTCATCGCCCCCTTCTTCCTCTGCTTCGCGGCCTTCGGTCTCTTCCCGCTGATCTACACGGGCTGGCTCTCGCTGCACAGCGTCCAGCTCGGCGCGGAGGACCAGGCCCAGTGGGTCGGCCTGGACAACTACACCCGCCTCGCGGACAGCGAGTTCTTCTGGCGGGCGCTGTCCAACACGTTCACCATCGGTGTGATCTCGACCGTCCCGCAGCTGCTCATGGCCCTGGGGCTCGCGCATCTGCTCAACTCGCACCTGCGCGGCCGCGGTTTCCTGCGCGTCGCGGTCCTCACCCCGTACGCCACCTCGATCGCCGCGGCGACGCTGGTCTTCGCCCAGCTGTTCAACACCGACTACGGCATGATCAACTCGCTGTTCGACGCGATCGGGATCGGCCCGATCCAGTGGGAGTCGGGCAAGTGGCCTTCCCAGATAGCCATTTCGACGATCGTGACCTGGCGCTGGACCGGCTACAACGCGCTCATTTACCTGGCCGCGATGCAGGCCGTGCCGAACGACCTGTACGAGGCCGCCGCGCTCGACGGGGCCTCCCGCTGGCGGCAGTTCGTCAGCGTGACCATCCCCTCGATCCGGCCGACGATCCTGTTCACCATCGTCGTCTCCACCATCGGCGCCACCCAGCTGTTCGGTGAGCCGATGCTGTACGGCGGAAGCGTCGGCATCGGCGGCGGCAGCGGCGGGCAGTACCAGACGCTCTCGCTGCTCATGTACCAGACCGGCTGGACCAACAACTCCCTGGGCCGCGCCTCGGCCATCGCCTGGGTGATGCTGCTGATCCTGCTGCTCGTCGGCGCGATCCAGGCACTCGTGGCCCGCCGCAACCGCAAGACGCTGGGAGGCTGATCCATGACCGTCCAACTCCCGGCGCCCCCTGCCGCGCGGCGCCGCTTCGCGCCCGGCGCGGGCGACCAGCGCAAGGCGGGACCGCTCACCTATGTGCTGCTGATCGTGGCGGCGTTCGTCTCGCTGTTCCCGCTGTACTGGAACGTGGTGGCCGCCTCCCACGACAGTCAGCGGGTGCAGCAGGCCCCGGCGCCGCTGCTGCCCGGATCCCACCTGATGGAGAACCTGTCCGTCGCGTGGAACCAGGTCCACATGGGCGTGGCCCTGATCAACACCACCGTCGTGGCGAGCGTGATCAGCGCCAGCACGGTCGTCTTCGCGACCCTCGCCGGCTTCGCCTTCGCCAAGCTCCGCTTCAAGGGCCGCAACATGCTGCTGGCCCTGGTCGTCGCCACCATGACGGTGCCGCCGCAGCTCACCGTGATCCCGCTGTACCAGATCATCACGGACCTGAAATGGACGGACACCCTTCAGGCGGTCATCATGCCGTCGCTGGTCGCGGCGTTCGGCGTGTTCTTCATGCGGCAGTTCCTCGTGGAGGCGCTGCCGGTCGAGCTCGTCGAGGCGGCCCGGGTGGACGGCGCGAACAGCTTGCGAGTCATCTGGCACGTGGTCTTCCCCGTGGCGCGGCCCGCGATGGCCGTGCTCGCGATGCTCACCTTCGTGCAGGCGTGGAACGACTTCTTCTGGCCGTTCATCGTCCTCACCGACACGGGCACGCCGACGCTCCAGGTCTCCCTGGCGAACCTCGGCGCGGGCAGCCACACAGTGGAGACGTCGATCGTGCTGACCGGTGCGCTGATCTCCACCGTGCCGCTGCTGCTCGTCTTCGCCTTCCTGGGCAAGCACATCGTGGGCGGGATCACCGCGGGCGCGGTCAAGAGCTGAACCGCGGCAACCCGCCCTCCGGGGTCTCTGCGCGCGGGGCGGAGCCGCCGCCTCACCCCGCGCGGCCCCGCCGTGCCCGCCCCTCCTGTCCTTTTCCTGTCCCCCACCTCATGGGAGCGCTTCCATGCCTGAATCGATCACCTTCCCGGACGGCTTCCTGTGGGGCGCCGCCACCTCCTCGTACCAGATCGAGGGCGCCGTACGGGAGGACGGCCGCACCCCCTCCATCTGGGACACCTTCAGCCACACCCCGGGAAAGACCGCCGGCGGCGACACCGGTGACATCGCCGTCGACCACTACCACCGCTACCGCGACGACGTGGCGCTCATGGCGGACCTGGGCCTGCAGTCGTACCGCTTCTCCGTGTCCTGGTCCCGGGTGCAGCCCACCGGGCGCGGGCCCGCCGTGCAGCGCGGCCTCGACTTCTACCGGCGCCTGGTCGACGAGCTGCTCGGCCGGGGCATCAAGCCGTTCCTGACCCTCTACCACTGGGATCTGCCGCAGGAGTTGGAGGACGCGGGCGGCTGGCCGGAGCGGGAGACCGCGTACCGGTTCGCCGAGTACGCGTCGATGGTCGGCGAGGCCCTCGGCGACCGCGTCGAGAACTGGATCACCCTCAACGAGCCCTGGTGCAGCGCCTTCCTGGGCTACGGCTCCGGGGTGCACGCCCCCGGCCGCACCGAGCCGCTCGCCGCCCTGCGCGCCGCCCACCACCTCAACCTCGGCCACGGCCTCGCCACTTCGGCCCTGCGCTCGGTGCTGCCGCCGCGCGCGAACATCGCGGTCAGCCTCAACTCGGCCGTGGTTCGCCCCCTTTCGCAGGACCCGGCCGACCTCGACGCGGCCCGCCGCATCGACAACCTGGCCACCGGCGTCTTCCACGGACCGATGCTGCAGGGCGCCTACCCACAGGGCCTGTTCGCCGACACGGCCCGGATCACCGACTGGAGCTTCGTGCAGGACGGTGACCTGGCCGCCGCCCACCAGCCGCTGGACGCGCTCGGCCTCAACTACTACACGCCGTCCCTGGTGTCGGCCGCCGAGAACGCCCCGAGCGGGCCGCGCGCCGACGGCCACGGCGAGAGCGAGCACTCCCCGTGGCCGGGCTCGGAGGACGTCGCCTTCCACCAGACGCCGGGCGAGCGCACCGAGATGGGCTGGTCCATCGACCCGACCGGCCTGCACGAGCTGATCACGCGCTACGCCGAGGTGACCGGCGGACTGCCGCTGTACGTCACCGAGAACGGCGCCGCCTACCCCGACAAGCCGGACGCCGACGGCCGGGTGCACGACCCGGAGCGCATCGCGTACCTGCACGGCCACCTCGCCGCGGTGCGCCGCGCGATCACCGACGGCGCGGACGTGCGCGGCTACTACCTCTGGTCGCTCATGGACAACTTCGAGTGGGCGTACGGCTACGAGAAGCGGTTCGGCGCCGTCTACGTCGACTACGCGACGCAAGCGCGTACCCCCAAGTCGAGCGCGCTCTGGTACGGCCAGGCCGCCCGCGCCGGCGTGCTGCCCGCCGTGGACGCGGTGCTCGGGGACGCACCCCGGTAGAGCCCCTGGCAGGAGAAGGCCAGGAGGGAAAGTGCGGCGCGGCGGCGGAGGGGGCCGCCGCGCCGTGCGCCCCCGCGCGGTGTTCGCGTGGCAGCACTCGGGGAGCGCCCTTATTTTTCCTCTATGTGTCATATGCCGCTTTATGAGACGACCTGAGCCGCCATGGGTGTGCTCAAGGACCATCCGGAACTCGTCCTGTTCGTGAGCCTCGCGCTCGGCTACCTCGTCGGGAAGCTGCGCGTGGGGCCGCTGACGCTGGGCGGCATCTGCGGGACGCTGATCGTCTCGCTGCTGCTGGGGGCCTGGACGAAGGCCCACGTCTCCGACGACGTGAAGACAGTGTTCTTCGCGCTGTTCATCTTCGCGCTCGGCTACATGGCCGGGCCGCAGTTCTTCCGCAACCTCAACCGGAAGAGCCTGCGCTTCTTCGTGCTGTGCGGCATCGAGCTGGTCTGCGTCATCGGCATCGCGCTCGGTCTCGCCGACTGGTTCGACCTGGACGTGGGCACGGCCTCCGGCATCCTGGCCGGCGCGGCCACCGAGTCCGCCGTGGTCGGCACCGCCACCGAGTCCATCGGCAAGCTGGGCAACCTCACGGCCGCCCAGATCACCGAGTACCAGGGCAACGTCGCCACCGCGTACACGGTCTGCTACCTCTTCGGCCTGATCACGATCGTGCTCTACACGAGCCAGATCATGCCGATGATGATGCGCATCAACCTGCGCGACGCCGCCCGCGAGCTGTGGGAGCGCACGCGCAGCCGCGGCAGCCTGGAGGCGGACGAGCGCCCCGCCCTGCCGGGCATGGTGGGCCGCACGTACCTGGTGACCACCGCTGACGGCCGTACGGTCGGGGATCTGCAGTCCGCGCTCGGCGAGCGGGTCACCGTCGAGGCGGTCAAGCGCGGCAGCAAGGTCCTCGACGTCGCGCCCGACCTGGAGCTCACCCTCTCCGACCTGGTGCTCCTGGTCGGCCGCCGGGCGAACGTGATCGAGGCGGGCCGGGTCATCGGCCCGGAGACACCGGGCGTGCCGGGGCTCGACTCGCCGCTCGCCTCCCGCGAGGTCTCCGTCACGGACAAGGCGCTCGACGGGAAGACGATCGACGAACTGCAGAAGACCCACCCCGAGTTCCACCGGGACGGCGTCTACGTCACCGACATCACCCGCGGCGACCAGGCGATGCCCGCCAACGGGGACACGACGGTGCAGCGCGGCGACGTGCTGACCCTGGTGGGCGCCCGCTCGGGCCTGAACAAGCTGGTCGCCAGGATTGGCTCGGTCGTCAAGAACGACGCCACCGACTTCATCTATCTGGGGCTCGGCATCGCGGCCGGTTCACTGCTCGGGCAGGTCGTGGTCAAGTTCGGCGACATCCCGATGTCGCTCGGCACGGGCGGCGGCTGTCTGATCTCCGGGCTGCTCTTCGGCTGGTTCCGCTCCCGCTCGCAGACCTTCGGCGCGTTCCCTCCGCAGGCCGCGTCGACGATCAAGGACATGGGGCTCGCGGTCTTCATCGCCTGCACCGGCCTCGTCTCCGGGCCGCAGGCCTGGCCCCTGATCAAGCAGTACGGGGCGCTGCTGCCGTTCGCCGGGATCGCGATGGTGCTGATCCCCGCGACGGTCTCGCTGTTCGTCGGCCGCAAGCTCCTCAAGATCGAGAAACCGCTCCTGATCGGCGCCATCGCGGGGCAGCAGTGCTCGACCCCCGCGATCACCGCGGTCACCCAGGTGGCGCAGTCGTCGGTGCCGATGCTCGGCTACACGATCACGTACGCCCTCTCCAACTTCCTGCTCCCGCTGACCGGCCCCGTACTCGTCGGCATCCTCGGCCACTGAGAGGACGTCCCACGGCATGATCGACTTCTTCGTCCGGAACATCTTCCAGCCCTATCCGGAACTCCTCGTCTTCATCACGGTCGCCTTCGGCTTCCTGCTCGGGAAGATCCGCTACAAGGCCATCGCGCTCGGCGCCGTCACCGGCTGCCTCATCGCCGGCCTGCTGCTCGGCGCGTGGACCGGCGTCGAGATCGACGGCACGGTGAAGAGCCTGTTCTTCATCATGTTTCTGTTCGCCCTCGGCTACAAGGTCGGCCCGCAGTTCTTCCGCGGTCTCAAGACGGACGGCCTGCCGCAGGTGCTCAACGCCGTGGTGGTCTGCGTGTCCGGCCTGCTGATCTGCTGGCTCTTCGCCTCGCTGCTCGGCTACGGCCCCGGTCTTTCGGCCGGGCTGCTCGGCGGCGCGCTCACCCAGTCCGCCGTGATCGGTGTCGCGCAGGACGCCATCGGCACCCTGCCGGGCCTGTCCTCCGGGGACGCCAAGCACGAGGCGAACCTCGTCGCGATCGGCTACGCGGTGACGTACCCACTCGGCACCATCCTGTGCGCGATGCTCCTCGCCAACGTCCTGCCGAAGCTCTACAAGAAGGACCTCGCCGCCGAATCGGCGCAGATGGCCAAGGAGTTGGACGCCCCCGACAACGACCCGGACCTGGCCGAGGGCTACTACGAGGTGGTGCTGCGGGCCTACACGATCGAGCGTCCGGACATCGTCGGCCGCACCATCGAGGACTTCGAGAACCAGCAGAAGGAGCTGGGCCACCGCATCTACCTGACCCGGGTGCGCCGCGACGGGAAGATCCTCGACCACACCCAGCAGACCGTGCTGCGCGCGGGCGACGTCGTGGCGGTGAGCGCGCTGCGCGGCTCCCTCGTCGACTACGACGCCCGCACCCACATCGGCGGCGAGACCGACGACGTGGAGCTGCTCGGCTACGAGACGGAGACGCTGCACGTCGTGGCGTCCGAGAAGGCACAACTGGGCAGGACCGTCGCGGAGTTGCGGCGCGAGCCGTTCATGGTCGGCGTCTACATCGACAAGATCTACCGCTCGGGCGCCGAGTTCCCCTACCGGCTTTCGTCGAAGGTCGAGCGCGGTGACACGCTCGTCCTCACCGGACCCAAGCGCCTTGTGGACCCGGCGGGCGCGGCGATCGGCAAGCCGGTGCCCACCTCGTTCGCCACCGACATGATCTGGGTGGGGCTCGGCATCTTCCTCGGCGGCTGCATCGGCATCCCGGCGCTGACCGTCTCCGGCGTCCCCATCTCGCTGTCCACGTCGGGCGGCGCGCTCATCATGGGCCTGGTCTTCGGCTGGATCCGCGGCAAGTACCCGACGTACGGCAATGTGCCGCCGGGCGCCCAGTGGTTCATGGACACGCTCGGCCTGTGCCTGTTCGTCGCCGTCGTCGGGATCAACGCGGGCCCGAGCTTCACCTCGGGGCTCTCCGACGCCGGCTGGGGCCTGCTGGTCCTCGGCGCCGTCGCCACCGTCGTCCCGCTGATCGTCGGCTTCCTGTTCGGCCACTACGTGCAGAAGATGCGCTTCCCGCTGCTCATGGGCGTCCTCGCGGGCGGCCAGACCACCACCGCGGCGATCGGCGCGATCAACGAGGCCTCCCGCTCCCAGGTGCCGACCCTGGGCTACACGATCCCGTACGCCGTCGGCAACGTGCTCCTCACCATCTGGGGCGCCGTGATCGTCCTCCTCCAACACTGAGTCCCCGCACCGCACTTAAGGACCCCTCATGACCAAGACGACGTTCACGCGCGAAGAGATCCAGCAGTACGCCCAGCTCTCCCCCTTCGAGCTGAAGAACATCTTCATCGACCTCGCCGAGCAGGCGCAGGCCGACAAGCCGGGCCAGAAGGAGAAGTCCAGCCGCCAGATGCTCAACGCGGGCCGCGGCAACCCGAACTGGATCGCCACGGGCCCCCGCGAGGCGTTCTACGCCCTCGGCTACTTCGCCCTGGAGGAGTCGCGGCGCGTGTGGACCGCCGACAACCTCGGCGGGATGCCGGAGAAGCACGGCGCGTACGAGCGCTTCGACACGTTCGTGCGCCGCCACCCGGACCTGCCGGGCATCGAACTGCTCGCGCAGTGCGTGCAGCACGGCATCCAGCGCTTCGGGTTCGACAAGGACGAGTGGGTGCACGAGCTGACGGACGGCATCACGGGCGACAACTATCCGGTGCCCGACCGGATGCTCCACCACGGCGAGCAGGTGGTGCGCGGCTACCTCGCGGACGAGATGTTCGGCAAGAAGGCCCCGGCGGACAATCTGTCGCTGTTCGCCACCGAGGGCGGCACGGCGGCCATGTGCTACATCTTCGACTCCCTCATGAAGAACGGGCTGTTGAAGAAGGGCGACAAGATCGCGCTGATGGTCCCGGTCTTCACCCCGTACATCGAGATCCCCGAGCTCGACACCTACGAGTTCGACGTCACGTACATCTCCGCCGGCAGTTTCGCGGAGACCGGTGTGCGCGAGTGGCGGTACCCCGAGGAGGAGGTCGCCAAGCTGGAGGACCCGGAAATCAAGCTGGTCTGCCTGGTGAACCCCTCCAACCCGCCGTCCCTCGCGCTGAGCACGCGGGTCGCGAACCAGATCAAGGAGATCGTCGCGACGAAGAACCCGGACCTGCTGATCGTCACCGACGACGTGTACGGGACGTTCGTCGAGGGCTTCCGCTCGATCGCCGCCGACCTGCCGCGCAACACCCTGCTCGTCTACTCGTACTCGAAGCACTACGGGTGCACGGGCTGGCGGCTCGGCGTGATCGGGCTGCACGACGACAACGTCATCGACGAGCGGATCGCCCGGCTTCCGCAGGCGGAGAAGGACCGGCTGAACAAGCGGTACGGCTCGCTGACCCTGGAACCGGAGAAGATCAGGTTCATCGACCGGCTCGTCGCGGACTCCCGGCAGGTGGCGCTCAACCACACGGCGGGCCTGTCGCTGCCGCAGCAGGTGATGATGTCGCTCTTCTCGCTGTTCAACATGCTGGAGGAGGGACAGGCGTACAAGATGCGGATCCGCTCCATCGTCCAGCAGCGCCTCGACCTGCTCCTCGAAGGCGCCCAGATGAAGATCAGCGACGATCCGCACCGGGCCGCCTACTACATCGAGCTGGACCTCCTGGCCGAGGCCGAGCGGGTCCACGGCCCGTCGTTCGCCCAGTTCCTGGAGAAGAACTACGAGCCGGTCGACGCCCTGTTCCGGCTCGCCCAGTACACCGGTGTGGTCCTCCTCAACGGCGGCGGCTTCGAGGGCCCGGAGTGGTCGGTCCGCGTCTCGCTGGCCAACCTCGACAATCTCGACTACCTGAAGATCGGCCACCATCTGCGGGGCATCTTCGACGACTACGCGGAGGAGTGGCGGTCCTCGCAGACCTGAGCCCCTCGCACGACGGAAAGCCCCGGCCGGATGGGGGGTGAGCCGGTCGGGGCTTCCGCCTGTGGGGGGGCGGTGCTGGTCGGTGGTCAGCCGAGCTTCGCGAACGCCTTCTGGAAGGCGTTCGCCTCCTGCTCGACCGAACTGCACGTCGGCTGCGCCGAGTCGGCGGCCCCGCCCTCGCACTGCTTGTCGCGGGTCGCCGACCACATGGAGAGACCGCCGAGCCCCTTCTCCTGCGCGAAGGAGACGAGCTGCTCGGCGTCGTCGACCGTGAAGACCTCGGACGAGACGTCGTTGACGCCGATCATCGGGGTGAGGGCGACGGCCTTCCAGGCGTCCGCGTCCGACAGGCCGAGCGCCGACTTCACCTGCGCCTGTGTGGCGGTCGCCGCCTGCTCCGCGTAGTCGCCCATGTCGCCGCTGTACGACGCCCCGTAGTCCATCGCCATGATGTTGACGAGGTCGGGCGAGGCGCCGTTGTCCTTGGCGTTCTTGAGGAAGTTCACGCCGTCCTGGGTGAGGCCCTCGGGCATCACCGGCAGCGTCACGGAGACGTTCAGGCCGGGGTTGTCCTTCTGAAGCGTCGCGATCGCCTCGGCGCGCCGGGTGTTGGCCGCCGTGTCGGGCAGCGCGCCGCCCTCGATGTCGAAGTCGACCTTGGTGAGGTCGAACTCGTCGACGACCTTCTGGTACGCCGCCGCCAGGTCGGAGGCCGAGGAACAGGCCTGCGCCAGCTCGGTGCCGGTGGCGCCGCCGAACGAGACCCGCACATCGCCGCCCGCCGACCTCAAGTCGCCTATCTGCGAGGCGACCTTGTCGGCGCCGAGGTCGGTGGCGCCGCCCCACTTCGGCGCGCACGTACCGCCGGAGGTGATGAAGGCGAGCGTGTACTCCTTGACGCTGGTGGCCTTGGCGGAGCCGGCCAGGTCGAACGCCGGGGTGAGCGAGGTGTCGACGTACGGGGAGAAGCCGGCCTCGGCCGTCGGGGCCGCGGACGCGCCGAAGGAGAAGAGGAAACCGCCGCCGCCCACGAGCGCGGCGGCCACGACACCGCCCATCGCCTTCTTCTTGCCGCTGAACCTGCGCCGGTGCGTATTGCTGCTCATGGCGTGCCTGCCTTAGGTGTGCGTGGGGGGTGGACGCGCCCACGAGGACGAGGGGGCGCGGCAGCACGCTAGCGAGCCGGGAACCGGCAATTCGGGCAAGCGGGAAGGGTGTTGAGGATCTTAGGGTTCGCTTAAGTAAGGGATCGGGACCGGTTAAAGGTAGGGACCAATCCCTTGCGTTCCCGGCCGCGCCGACCGTGTCCGCGGCGCCCCGCGGCGGGCCGGTACCCCTCCAGCTGCAGCCAGATCCGCACCTCGGTGCCGCCGAGCACGGACGAGCCGAGGCGTACGTCGCCGCCGGTGGACTCCGCGACCCGGCGCGCGATGTCCAGGCCGAGCCCGGTCGAGCCGATCTCGGCGTCGTCCTTGCCGCGGGCCAGCGCGGCCTCCGGGTCGGCGATGCCGGGGCCCGCGTCGGAGACGAGCACGATCACGGCGCCGTCGGCCCGGTGCACGTCCACGGCGAACGCCGTGCCTTCCGGGGTGTGCCGGAACACGTTGCCGAGCAGCGCGTCGAGCGCCGCCGCCAGCTCGCCGCGGGCGACCGGTATCCGTACGGGACGGTCGACGCCGGCGACGCGCACCTTGCGCCCCTCGTCCTCGGCGAGCGCCGACCAGAAGTCCATGCGCTCACGGATCACCTCGGCGGCGTCGCAGCCCGCGCCGGGCCCGGCCGCCGCCGTCTGCGGCTTCGCCTCCCGCGCGGTGCGGATGATGGTGTCGACCTCGTGCTCCAGCTGCTCGACGGCGGCCCGCGTCTGCTCGGCGGCGGGCCCGTCCCCGAGCGAGGCGGCGTTGAGCCGCAGCACGGTCAGCGGCGTCCGCAGCCGGTGCGAGAGATCGGCGGCCAACTCCCGTTCATTGGCGAGCAGTTGCACCACTTGATCGGCCATCGAGTTGAACGCGACGGCGGCGAGCCGCAGCTCGGTGGGCCCGTCCTCGGGCACCCGCGCCCCGAGCTTGCCGTCCCCCAGGTCGTGCGCGGCGCCCACGAGCCGCTGCGCGGGCTGCACCATCCGCCCGCCGAGCCGGTCCGCGACCGCCACGGACCCGATGATCAGCGCGATCCCGACGCCGCCGAGGACGACCCACGCCGTCGTCACCCCATTGGTGACCTCGGCCTCGGGCACGTACACCTCGACGACGGCGATCTTGCCCGTGCTGACCGCGATGGGCTGGAGCCACACCGAGCCGCCCGGCACGTCCACGACGGCGGCCTGCCGGATGTCGAGCCGGTCCGAATCGACCCGCTGCTTGCCGAGCCGGATCTCCTGGTGCTCGCCCGCGGCGGGGACGTACACCGACATCCGGTCCTCGCCGCCGGTCTGCGCGGTGGCGAGGGCGCGGGCGAGCTGGTCGCGGTCGGTGGTGATGGAGAGGGTGGGGCCGATGGCGGCGGCGGTCCGCTCGGCGTTGGAGAAGGCCCGGTCCCGCGCCATCTCCTTGATCACGAGCCCGAGCGGTACGGCGAAGGCGACCACCACCATCGTCGTGACGGCGAGGCACACCTTCACCAGCGCCCACCTCATGCCGGCGGCTCCAGCTTCACGCCGACGCCGCGCAGGGTGTGCAGATACCGCGGCCGCGCGGCGGTCTCCCCCAACTTCCTTCGCAGCCACGACAGATGAACGTCAATGGTCTGATCGTCCCCGTACGACTGCTGCCACACCTCGGCGAGCAGTTCCTTTCGGGCGACGACCACACCGGGCCGCCCGGCGAGGAAGGTCAGCAGGTCGAACTCGCGCCGGGTCAGATCCAGCGGCGCCCCGTCCAGCTCGGCCTGCCGGCGCAGCGGGTCGATGGCGAGCCCGCCGACCCGGATCACCCGCGAGGGCGGCTCGGCGCCCGCGCTCCCCCGCGAGCGGCGCAGCACGGCGGCCATCCGGGCCGACAGGTGCTCGGGCGAGAACGGCTTGGTGAGGTAGTCGTCGGCGCCGTCGTTCAGCAGCCGCACGATCTCGGTCTCGTCGTCCCGGGCCGTGGCGATGATCACGGGTACGTCGGTGATCCCGCGCAGCATCTTCAACGCCTCGGCCCCGTCGAGATCGGGCAGCCCAAGATCAAGGATCACCACGTCGAACCGGAGATGGGCGACCTCGCGCAGCGCCTCCAGAGCCGTGCCGACACTGCGCACGGTGTGCGCGGCGTCGGTCAGATGCCTGATGAGGGCTGAGCGTACGAACTGGTCGTCCTCGACCACGAGCACACTTGCCATGGGACGGCACCGTACGCCATCCGGCGGTTTTCGGTTCTCTTCCGGGTGACGGGGATCCTCGCGGGACAGCGGGGGCACGTGTGGTGCAGTATGGCCCGCGATGCACGAGAACCCCACACCACCGCCACATCCCGGGTCGACGCAACCGCCCCGGCCCGGCCGTCGGCGACTGGTGCACGGCGCCGCGTGGCTGCTCGCCACCGGGGCCGCGGTGACGCTGTCGTGGTGGGGCGTGCACACGGTGATGTCCGGCACGGTGTACGACCCGCCGCAGGCGCTGCCCGTCGCGGCCACGCAGGACGAGCCGCAGGCGCGGTCGCCGGAGTCCTCGTCGACGCACCGCCCGGAACCGTCGGCGTCGACGCGCAAGCCCTCGGCCACCCCGAGCCGCACGTCACCGCCCCCGAAGCCCACGCCCACACCGCGCACGACGTCTCCCGCCCCACCGTCCACCGGCTCCGTGAAGAGCTATGCGACGGCCGGCGGCCGGGCGGTCTTCGACCTCCAGAAGACCTCGGCGACGCTCGTCTCCGCGACACCCGCGGCGGGCTGGTCGGTGCAGGTGTGGAAGCAGCCGACGTGGATCCGGGTCGAATTCACCTCGGGCGAGAAGAAGGTCTCCGCCTTCTGCACGTGGCACGACCACGAACCGACGGTGGAAATCGCGGACTACTGAGCCGGACACGTCCGGGGCGGAGCCGCGAGGCGTCGGCTAACGGAACACCGAGGGCGGCGGCGCCGGGGACGCCTTGGCCGAGTCGTCGGTCACCGCAACCGCCCCACCCGCGAAATCCACGAGCGCCTTGCCGTGCTCGACCCGCCCGGGATGCGAATCCCCGGCCGCCCGCCGGGTCAGCTCCCCCACGGGCAGCGCCACCGCGGACGCGACGAGCACCGCGTTCCCGAACCGCTTCCCCCGCAGCACCGTCGGATCGGCGACCAGCGCGAGCTCGGGGAAGACGGCCGCCGCGGTGGCGATCTGACCGCGCAGATACGCGAGCGGTGGCCCGTCGGCGACATTGGCGACGTACGTCCCGCCGGGCCGCAGCACACGCCGTACCTCGGTCAGGAACTCCGTACTGGTGAGGTGGGCGGGCGTGCGCGCCCCGCTGAACACGTCGGCCACGAGCACGTCGGCCCAGTCGTCGGGCAGCTTGCCGAGCACCTCGCGGGCGTCGGCGGTCCGCACCCGGATCCGCTGCCCCGGATCCAACGGCAGCGTCCCGCGCACGAGTTGCACCAGCGCCCCGTCGCGCTCCACGACCTGCTGGGTGGAGCGGGGCCGGGTGGCGGCGACGTAGCGGGCCAGGGTGAACGCCCCGCCGCCGAGGTGCACGGCCTGCACGGGGCGGCCCGGATCGGCGGCCAGGTCGATGACGTGACCTATGCGGCGCTGGTACTCGAAGGAGAGATGGGCCGGGTCGTCGAGGTCCACGTGCGACTGCGGCGCGCCGTCCACGAGCAGCGTCCAGCCGGCCGGCCGGTCCCGGTCGGGCACCAGCTCCGCGAGCCCGCCGTCGACCGTCTCGACGACAGCCTCCCGCACCCCACGCCCACGCGCCTGCTTCCCTCGTGACCTTGCCATCCGGCCATTAAGACAGGTCCACCGCCCCCGGGCCACTCCGGGGCCCAGGAGCCCCGCACGCACGGGGTCAGCGGCAGTTGTCGGCTGCTTCGATCGTGCGGGCTGCCTCGTCGAGGGCGGCGCGCAGCACCTCCGGGTCGGTGACCAGGTCCGTGGGTCCCTCCGCGGGGTCCGGCGGGAGCAGCCAGCCCGTGCCCTCGACCGGCGGGTCGGGCCGGGCGCCGAGCGCGAGGCCGCGGCCCTGCGTCTGCGTGCAGTCGCTGCCGGGCACGTCCCAGCCGTCGGCGGTGCCGGGCGGGACGAGGAAGCCGAGGGTGTCGCCGCCCCCGTCGTGCAGCACCGGGCCAACCGTTTCCGTACACCCTCGGCGCAGGATGTCGACCGCTTCGAGGCCCTGCCGGGCCGGCACGGTGACCAGGTCGCAGTCGCCCGGCGGTCCGGCGCTGCACTCCTCGCTCGGTCGATGCCGCGCCGTCGTGGGAGTAGTGGGAAGTGACACCGTGGGCTGGGCTGCGTCCAACACGTCGGCCCCTCCTCGCTCGTGGGGTTTCGCCACATGGTTCAACGTGCGCGCGATGTCAAGAGCAACGGCGGCACGCCGCCGCAAAGGATGGCAGTTCATGGCGGATCGTGGGTGAGATATCCGGTTTGTAGCCAAACCCAGCGTGTCGCGGCCGTCACAGCCGGTACCTTCGAGCCTCGCCGGAAGAAGGAAGTCGCGGCAGCACTCCCGCCCGGGATCCCGGGCGCTCCCCGCTTCCCTGCCGTCCGGCACGGTTCGCACGGGAGGACCCGCTCATGACGTCGTCGCCGATTGTCCCGGACACCTCGACGCCGCAGTCTCCACGACCGAACCTCGCCTTCCGAGAGCTGCGCGGTCAGCGCTCGCCGGGCGAGTTCGCGGCCGCGGTGCGGCGCGCGGCACGGGAGATCGGGGAGCGGGTCAGCTGCGACGCGCGCTACATCGGACGCGTGGAGGCCGGCGAGATCCGCTGCCCCAACTACGCGTACGAGCGGGTGTTCTTGCACATGTTTCCGGGCCGAGCCCTCGCGGACCTGGGGTTCGCACCCCGCTCCGCGGTACGTGGCAGGGGTGCGCGCCCCGCCGCCGCCCCTGACGGTTCGCAGGACACGCGTCCCAAGTACGACGAGGAGAGCGACGTGCGACGTCGCGCATTCATGACCGGCATGACCGGCTCGACGGCCACCGTGGCCGTCGCCGCCCTGGCGCCCTTCGGCGTCCCCACGCTTCCCGCGGACCTCGACCGGCATCCGGCGCGGGCCGGGATCGGTGCCGTCGAGGAGGCGATCCGGCGGATCCGGCTGCTCGACGACCGGCACGGCGCCGACGGACTGTACCGGCGGGCCTCGGCCCCGTTGCGTACGGCCTTCGAGCTGCTCGACGCGGGTACGGGGCACCGTGACGTCACCGAGCGCCTTCAGACGGGGGCGGGTGAACTGGCCATCTCCGTGGGCTGGTTGGCGCATGACTCGGGCCGCTTCGACGACGCGCGTTCGCACTACGCGGAGGCGCTCGCGACGGCGCGGATGGCGGGGGACGAGGCGCTGGAGGCGCACGCGTTCTGCAACACGGCGTTCCTCGCGCGGGACGCGGGGCGCCCGCGCGAGGCCGTACGGGCGGCCCAGGCGGCGACCCGGGTGGGGGCCCGGCTGGGTTCGCCCCGCCTGCTGTCCCTGCTCGCGCTGCGCGAGGCGGGGGGCTGGGCGGGACTGGGCGACCAGTCCTCCTGCGAGCGCTCACTGGCCCGTGCGCAGGCGCTGTTCGCGCGGGGGGCGGCGGACGGGGATCCGGAGTGGATGTCGTTCTACGGCGAGGCCGAGCTGGAGGGTCTTGAGGCGCAGTGCTGGTCGGCGCTGGGCGACTGGGACCGCGCGTCCCGGCACGCGCGGCGCGCGGTGGCCCTCCAGGACCCGCACTTCACCCGCAACATGGCGCTGTACACGGCCGAGTTGGCGGACGATCTGGCCCGCGCGGGGCAGCCCGACGAATCCGCCGCGGCGGGTCTGCGCACCCTCGCCCTCCTCAGGGACGTGCGCTCCTCCCGCATCGAGGGAATGCTGGCCACGACGGCCCGGGTCCTCCTCCCCCACCGCCGAGCATCAGGCGTCAACACCTTCCTGAACGCCCACGCAACCCCCCACCGCACCCGCTGACCCCGCCCCGACGACATTGCGGTCACGGGGCTCCGCCCCGGCCCCCGCTGCTCAATCGCCGCAGGGGCTCGAACTACCGAAACCGACCACGACACGACCTTTGGCCCCGCAGGGCCAAAGCCGTCAGCCCGCGCAGGTCGGCCGCACCCGCCTTGGGCAATCTGCCGCCTTGGGCGGCAGGGTGGGCAAGGCGGCCCCCGGTGCCGCGCAACGAAAACGGCAACCCTCGCCCCGACGACATTGCGGTCACGGGGCTCCGCCCCGGACCCCGCTGCTCAATCGCCGCAGGGGCTTGAATTACCGAAACCGGTCACGGCACGACCTTCGGCCCCGCGGGGCCGAAGCCCCCGGAGGGGGCGGGTGGGAGGGAGACGAGCGAGCCGCGGCCGCACCCGCGAAGGTGTGGGCGCCACCCCGGCACGGCAAGAACCCCGGCGCCGCGCTGGGATCACGACAACCCCGAACCAGCACTCCCTGGCCCCCGTGGGGCCGGAGCCCCCGGAGGGGGCGGGTGGGAGGGAGATGGGCGGGGGGCGGCGCAGCCGGAAAGGGGCGGCTCCGCGCACACGTCACCACTGGCGCCAACCCCGGCCCAGTCGAAGAACCCCGGTGCCGGTCGGCGGCAGACCAGGTCAGCCCGCCGCCAGGTGGCCCGTTTCGTTCCAGGATTCCAGGGCCGGCTCGCCGTATGCCCAGCCGAGTACGGACAGCGACGTCGGGTTCAGGCGGATGCGCGCCGCGAAGTCGAGCGGGAGACCGAGCCAGCGCGCGCCGATCGACCGCAGGATGTGCCCGTGGGCGAAGACGAGGACGTCCCGGTCGGCCGACCGCGCCCAGTCCACGACCTCGTCGGCCCGCGCCGTGACCTCGGCGATCGTCTCGCCCTCCGGCACCCCGTCCCGCCAGATGAACCAGCCGGGCCGAAGCTCCTGGATCTGCGCCGGCGTGAGCCCCTCGTACGCCCCGTAGTCCCACTCCATGAGCGCGTCCCACGTACTCGCCCGCTCCCCGAACCCGGCGAGCTCGCACGTCTCCTTCGCGCGCACGAGCGGCGACGTCCGTACCTCGACCCCGTCGAGCCCGTCGTACGGGGCCCGTCCGAGCCGCTCGCCGAGCAGCTTCGCTCCGCGTCGCCCCTCTTCCAGGAGCGGAATGTCCGTCCTCCCTGTGTGCCGCCCGGACAGCGACCATTCGGTCTGTCCGTGCCGGGCCAACAGGATGCGCGGTGCCATGAGCAGGCCTCTTTCGAAACTACAAGCAACTACAAGGCTTCAAGGGTGAACATGGGGCGAGCGGGAAGGATCGCCCCGTCCATCATCCCGCAACCAGGAGGGGAGCCGCCCGGTGGGCAACCCGCAGCCAGATCGCTGCGTCTAGGAGGGTCAGGGGTCGCCCACACAGAGCCCCACATACACCGTAAAGTGAGGCTGTGGCCAGAGGCCGCCGCGTGAGGGAAGAGGGGGAGCGGCCCGCATGTCGCAGACCGACGAGGCACCGCGCACGGAAGCGATACCCGGCGCCGGGCTCCGCTGGTGGACGGAACTGCCGCTGATCCTCCTGGTGTACGGCGCGTACACGGCCGGCCGGCTCCTCGCGCGCGGCGACGTGAGCCAGGCCGTCGACCACGGCCTCGCGATCCTCCGGGCCGAGCAGGCCGTCGGCCTCAACATCGAGCACCCGCTGAACCGTCTCTTCACCCGCGAACCGTGGCTCGGCGTACCCGCCGATTTCTGGTACGCCTCTCTTCACTACCTCGTCACACCCATCGTCCTGGTCTGGCTGTTCCGCCGCCGCTCCGAGATCTTCCGGGCGGCCCGCACATGGCTGATGACCTCGACGATGATCGGCCTCGTCGGCTTCGTCCTGCTGCCGACCTGCCCGCCCCGGCTGCTCGCCGCGAGCAACGGCTTCGTCGACACGATGGCCCACTACAGCTCGTACGGCTGGTGGGGCGGCGCGGCGAGCGCCCCCAAGGGCATGGGCGGACTGACGAACCAGTACGCGGCGATGCCCAGCCTGCACGTCGGCTGGGCGCTGTGGTGCGGCGTCCTGCTGTGGCGGCACGGCCGCTCCCCGTACGCGAAGGTGGCGGGCGTCGCGTACCCGCTGCTCACCACGGTCATCGTGATGGGCACGGCCAACCACTACTTCTTCGACGCGCTCGCCGGTGTCGCGGTGATGGCCGCGGGTCTCCTCCTGACGCGGCCGGTGCAGCTCCTCGCGGCGCGCCTGAAGGAGCGTGCGTACGTCGTGGTCGCGGCGGTCCGGACCACCCCGTCCGCCCCGCAGGCCCCGATTGTCAGTGGAGAGTGCCAGACTTTCCCGGGTGAGCGAATTCCCCGACAGCGCAAGGCAGCCACGTCGCAGGACAGCGGCGACGGGGCTGCGGCACCGGCTCGCTGAACTGCGCGGCCCGGACCATCCGCCGCGTCCGCTGGACGCCAGGGCCCTGGCCGCCCTGGCGTCGAATCCGGGCTGTCGAAGGCGGGCTCTCCTGGACGGCGCGGGGGTCGACAAGTCGCGCATAGCGGATGCGCTGGGCGCCCCGTCCTCGTTCGGCCAGTCCCAGTTCGCCCTGGCGCGTGGCAATGTCTTCGAGGCGCGGGTGAAGGCGGACGGCGGCGCGGACCTGCTGAAGCTGGTGCACGCACGCGTGGACGCGGCGGCCGCCGAGCCGGTCCCCGATCTCGTACGGGCCCCCGACCTGTCGGCGGTCGGCCCCGAGGGCCGCACGGCGCGCACGGCGCTCGCCCTCCGGGAGGCCGTCGAGTCGCCGGGGACGTGGACGTTCCTGGACCACCCGATGCTGGCGCTCGACGTGGCGGGCAGCCCGGCGTTCCTCGAGCCGGACGCGGTGGTGGTGCATCCGGACGGCAGCTGGACGGTCGTGGAGATCAAGTCCTTCCCGATGATCGACGGCGCGGCGGACGCGTCGAAGGTGGGCGCGGCGGCCCGGCAGTCGGCGGTGTACGTGCTGGCTCTTGAGGACGTCGCGGCGCGGATGCCGGACGCGGACGTCCGGGTGCGGGACCGGATCGTGCTCGTGTGCCCCAAGGACTTCTCGAACCTGCCGGCCGCGTCGGTGGTCGACGTGCGCAAGCAGCGTGCCGTGACGCGCCGCCAGTTGGACCGGCTGACCCGCGTCAAGGACATCGCGGCGGCGCTCCCGCCGGGCACGGTCTTCGACCCGGAGCTGCCGGCGGACGAGCTGACGGCGGCCGTCGAGTCGGTCCCGGCGACGTACGCGCCGGAGTGCCTGGCCGCGTGCGAGCTGGCGTTCCACTGCCGTGACCACGCGCGCGGGGAAGGCGCGGTGACCGCGCTCGGCCGCCCGCTGCGCGCCGAGTTGGGCTCGCTGACCACGGTCGAGGAGGTGCTGGCCGCGGCCCGCGGCGAGTCGGGCGACCCGGCGGACCCGACGGTGGCGGCACTGCGCCGCGCGGCGGCGCTCAGGGCAGAGGTACTCGGAGGCGCGCGGTGCTGACCCGGACCCCGCAGGCACACCCCGGAGAGCGTAAGGAGAGGCGCCGGTGAGCCTGATCAATCACCTGGCCCGGCTGGAAGCCACGGCGACGGGCCGGGCGCAGCGCAGCGCGACCGTGCGCCACCGCCATCTGTCCCAGCGCCCCCTGGTGGTCGTCCCGCTGACGACGGCGGGTGAGACCGGCGCCCCGCTCGGCGCGCTCGTCGGCACGGAGCGCACGTCACCGCGGCTCCTGGTCGTCCCGCAGCCCCGCGACCGCGACCTGCGCTTCGCGTTCCTGACGCACCTGGCCGACGAGGTCCTGCCGTACATCGACACGTACGCGGGCGACGTCGAGGCCGCGGAGCGCAGCGAGGTCGACGCGGAGACCGGCAAGAAGGTCAAGGTCGAGGTCGAACTGTGCGCGGACGCTCCGCAGTTGATCGTGCCGAGCCGCGCGGGCATCGAGTTCGTCCGCCTCCTCGGCCGCTCGATGCGCTTTCGCCGCACCGCGGAGCAGGACCCGGAGACGCCGTACCCCGCGCCGCCGCACGTCCCGCTCCTCGGCCGCTGGCTGACGCACTTCGGGGAGCGCGCCCGCGTCCCCGGCTCGTCCCTTCTCCTCGCGATGACGGACCTGCTGTCGCGGCACTGGGCGACGGGACAGTCGAGCCTGGAGGACCAGCACCTGGGCGCGCTGCTCGCCTGGATCGAGGCCCCGGAGGGCACGTCGGGCGCCGCGGCGGCGCAGAGCGCCGAGCTGGACCGCGACAGGCACGGCCAGCTGCTGTGCCCGCCGGCGGGCCCGGCCACGGACCCCGCGTTCGACAACAAACTGCTGGCGCCCGCGATCGAGCGCTACGACCGGGCCCGCACGCGCCACGCGGCGGCCGAGGACGCGATCGAGGCCGAGGACCGGCTCGCCGAACTGACGGCCGCGGAGCGGGAGATCCACGCCCTGGTCGAATCCCGCACCCGCCCCACGTGGGACGCGGTGTGGCGCGGCCTCGACCAGCTGTGCACGCTGCCCGAGGGGGCGTACGCGGCGGAGCGCTGGACCCGCGACCGCTGGTCGTTCACCGGGCACCGCGACCGGGTGACCGCGGGCGAACCCCCGCAGCCGCGCCGGGACGACGCGGTGACGGCGGCGAACAAGCTGGCGACGCGCGAGCGCGAGCAGGCCCGCCTGGACGCACAGGAGGCGCTCGACGATCCGCTGGTGATGGCGGGCCGCCGCCTCTCCGGCGAGGCGTTCGTCGGTGAGATCACCGAGGTGACACCGGCGTACAACGAGAAGAAGCGGCCCCGCCCGCTCGTCACGCTCCGCACGGACGACGGGCCGCGCCTCGGCGCGGGCGTGAAGGTGTACCGCTCCCTCGAAGGCAAGCCGCAGACCGCGGAGTTCGTGGAGTACGAGGGAGAGGGCGCGGACGCCTCGGTGGTGCTGCGGATCCTGGACAAGATGGGGCGCGGCAAGGAACCGGCCGAGGGCTCGCTGCCGGAGAAGGGCGACCGGGTGTGCTGGACGCTGTTCGAGCACGAGCAGCGCGGCGGGCCCAAGCTGCCGGAGCCGGAGGAGACGCCGTGGACGCACGGCGGCCCGCCGGGGACGGACGCGGAGGCGCCCGACACCGTGACTTCGGAGGACGTACTGTGACCGCCACCGCCACCACGCCCGCCGCCCTCAGCCCGTCGGAGGCGGCCGGGCAGGCCACGGCCGCCATCCTCCACGACACCCTGCACGGCACGGCGCGCGGCGTCGTTGTCGACTCGCCTCCCGGCGCGGGCAAGTCGACCCTGGTGGTGCGGGCGGCGCTCGAACTGGCCGACGTGGGCCGCCCATTGATGATCGTGGCGCAGACGAACGCGCAGGTCGACGACCTGGTCCTGCGCCTGCACGACAAGAATCCGCAGCTCGCCGTGGGCCGGCTGCACAGCAGCGACCCGGACGCGTACGACAAGTCGCTGGACGACCTGCCGAACGTCCGCCTGTCGACGAAGGTCGGCGAGCTGGCCCCGCTGCCGATCGTCGTCTCGACGGCCGCGAAGTGGGCGCACGTCAAGCCTTCCGACGCGGGAGGGCCGTGGCCGCACGCGATCGTCGACGAGGCGTACCAGATGCGCTCCGACGCTCTGCTCGCGGTGGCGGGGCTGTTCGAGCGGGCGCTGTTCGTGGGCGATCCGGGGCAGCTGGACCCGTTCTCGATCGTCGGCGCGGAGCAGTGGGCGGGCCTCTCCTACGATCCGTCGGCCTCGGCGGTGTCGACGCTGCTCGCCCACAACCCGGACCTCCCGCAGCACCGCCTGCCGGTCTCCTGGCGCCTCCCGGCGTCGGCGGCACCGCTGGTCTCCGACGCCTTCTACCCGTACACGCCGTTCCGCAGCGGCACGGACGAGGGCGACCGGGAGCTGACCTTCGCGGTGGCGTCGGACGGTTCGGGCCCGGACCGCGTCATCGACGAGGCCGCGGCGGCCGGTTGGGGCCTGCTCGAACTGCCCGCCGCGCACACCCCGCGCACGGACCCCGAGGCAGTACGGGCCGTCGCCCTGGTGGTGCGTCGACTGCTCGACCGGGAGGGCGTCACCCGTTCCGAATCGGGCGAGGGCACGCTGTCCGCCGACCGGATCTGCGTCGGCACCGCGCACCGCGACCAGGCGGCGGCGGTCCGGGCGGCGCTCGCCGAGCTCGACGTGCACGACGTCACGGTGGACACGGCGAACCGGCTTCAGGGCCGGGAGTTCGACGTCACCGTCGTCCTGCACCCGCTGTCCGGACGGCCGGACGCGACGGCGTTCCATCTGGAGACGGGCCGACTGTGCGTCCTCGCCTCTCGGCACCGGCACGCGTGCGTGGTGGTGTGCCGGGCCGGGGTCGCGGACCTCCTGGACGAGCATCCGTCGGCGGACCCGGTGCAACTCGGGGTGACGGTGAAGTTCCCGGACGGCTGGGAAGCGAACCATTCGGTGCTGGAGCGGCTGGGGAAGCACCGGGTGACCTGGCAGCCGTGACCGGCACCCCGGCAACCGCCCGAATGACGGCGACCCACGCCCTCCGTTCACCGGACGAAGTCCGGCACGCCGCCGGAGGCGGCCAATTGATGCAGCCCGGACGGCTGGGAGGCGAACCACTCGGTGCTGGAGCGGCTGGGGAAGCACCGGGTCGACACCTCGTGACCGTGCCCCCTTGCGGGCCGACGGACAATGGAAGGTGGCCCGGCATCGAACCGCGGGCCACCCCGGCAACAGGAGGCCGCACCATGGCGGAGCCCGACCGTACCCCGCAGCCCCGGCTGCGACCCGCCCCGCTGATCTTCGAACCGGCGGAGGCCGCCGCGGACCCGGAGCACTTCTTCGACCTGGAGTCCATCGAGGACCCCAGCGAACTGCTGACCCGCGCCACGGAGCTGACGCACGCGTTCCGCGCGGCGGCGGACCGGTCGATGGAGTTCCAGGCCGTCGCCGCGGCGCAGCTCGCCGACCCGCGCCGCTTCGACCGGCTCACCACGGCGGACATCGCGGAGCGGGCGGACTGGACCGAGGACTACGCGAAGAAGATGGTGGAGTTCGGCCGCGATCTGCTGCGCGGGAACCAGGAACCGACGACGTAGCGGGGCCGCCCCCAGGGCCGTACCGGGGACGCCGTAATGATCGTTTGGCATATGCCAGCGGGCAAGATACTCCACCCCGCCCCGCCGTGTCCCGATTTTCCGCAACCCTTTGGAACCGCCCCCTCACAAGCTGTAGATGTATGAGGCATGAGCACCGCGCCTTCGTACTCCCCCCACTACGCGCCGGCCGTGTCCCCCGCCGCGCGCGACCACTTCGACATCTCCGACGTCACGCCCGAGGGCGCCGCCTGGCTCGCGTCCACCGGGGCGTACCCCCGCTCCACGCTCGCCCACTGGGGCGCCAGGCCCGGGGCCCCCGTCGTCCTCCCCTGCGGCACCACCTTCGACGTGGTGAACGTGCCCGCGATCTTCGGCCGCCGGATGTTAGACCGGCTCTGGTCCCAGGGGCCCGGCACGGGACCCGTCGCCACGCACCGGGGCCGCATGCTCCTGTTCGCCGCGCCGGGCACGGCACAGCGGCTGCCGTCCCTCCTGCGCTGGGAGGAGTGGGGCGACGCGGTGCCGCCGCTGCTCTTCCACGGAGTGGGCGACGCGGTCACGGTCCCCTCCCCCACGACCTGCGCCGCGCTCCGCCCCGACAAGCACCGGGAGTCCCGCTGGCTGGTGGCCCCCGACACCCGTCACCCCTGGCTGCCGGGGCCCGAGGTCATGCGCTGGGCGTGCGTCCGGGCGGCCCGCGCGAGTGCGCAGGCCGCGGTGCGGATTTCGATTTTTCCTGCCAGGGATCCTGGTGCTAATGTCTACGACGTCAACCGGCGCCATTAGCTCAGTTGGTTAGAGCAGCGGACTCTTAATCCGCGTGTCCGGGGTTCGAGTCCCTGATGGCGCACGTTGTCGGTGGCGGCCTGTATTCGCGGAAAGCGCGAATACAGGCCGCCATCGTCGTTTTGCGCGGCTTCGCCGCGCGTTGTGGGGGCTTCGCCACCCACACCCCCACCAGGGAGTCGGGGTTGGGCCCCTGCTCAGCCGCCCGTGGTCACCTTCACCGTCCACGCCCCCGAACCCGTCCGGCCCTCCGCCTCCACGCGGATGTCCTCACCGGGCACGGTGAACGTTTCGCCGGAGCCGACCGGGGCGTCGGCCAGGGGCGGGTAGACCGATTCGCCGTAGCAGGCCTCCGTGCGGGGGTGGGCGTCGAGGACCTCCATGGGGCCGCCACCGGACGAGGAGTCGCTGCGTACGCGGTACACGAGGACACCCCGGCTGCACGTCGCCGCATCGTTGCCGGAACCCCCACGCGCCTCCAGGGCGATCGCACTGTCGACCCCGGTCCGGATCACGGCGAGCTTCGTACCGTCACCGGTACCGAACGGCGCCCCGGCCCCCCGCGGCGCCGTGCTGAGCGGCTCCAGGGTCAGCCGCGTCTCCCCGCTGCGCTGCACGCACGCCACCTGCCGCCGGTCCAGCCACCCCAGCTTCCACTTGTGCCAGCCGAACAGATCGGGCGAGAGCCCGAACTGGCTGCCCATGACGTCCCAGTCCCCCACGTACGTGTCCCAGTCGCCCTTGCCGTCGGTGGGCCGGTGGTAGAGGTCGGGCAGGTCGAAGACGTGACCGGTCTCGTGCGCGAGGACATTGCGGTCCGGCGGATGCCGCTCGAAGACCGTGACGATGCGCCGGATGTCGGTGCCGTCCGCGCGCATCGGCCGGTCGAAGTTCACGACCTTCGTGGCGTCGGAGTCGACGCCGGGCGCGTCCGGGTCGGCGACGAAGTACACGACGTCGTACTTGCTGAAGTCCGTGTGCGGATCCGCCGCCTTCAGGGCGTCGCTCAGATACGCGCCGCGGTGCCCGGCGTCCCAGTCCCGCTGTATGGCGTACGAGGTGGAGGCGTGCGGCATCTGGATCCACCGCCGCTGCGGGTGCGGCACCAGGGAGAACTTCCCGTACGAGGCCCGGTCGAAGAAGCGGCTGGTGGACGGGAAGTAGTCGGCGGCCAGCTCGTCGGGCGTGGTCAGGGGCCGCGCGTCGGGGAACGACAGGAAGACCATCACGGCGTTCAGGGTCTTCTTCGGCTTCGGGTACGCCGGGTTCCAGGTGTCCAGGCCCTCGGAGTGGTGGGCCGGGGTGCGCTCGAGAGCGCAGGGCCCGGCGAACGGAACGGCCGCGGCCGGCCCCGCGACAAGCCCCGTGGCGGCCATGGCGACAAAGGCGGTGAGCGCTGCCGCGAGCGCGCTTGGGCGGGTCTTGTCCACTCCCCCGAGTGGCTGCGGACGCGGCAAGTCGACCTCCGGGACGGGAATGCGGGGCACCCCACCCAGAGTGTTGGCTTATGCCATGTTTCGCCCTGTTTATCTGGCCCGGACGAGTGAGGGGCCGACACTCCGGCCGATCACGGAACGTCACAGTCGGTCGAGTCTCGATCCAAGTACGAAAGAGGGCGGGAACACCACGAGCAGAAACGATCTGCCGGAGGGAGATCCACCGGTCCGGACCCCCCACGCACCGCGGATCAGGCTGGATAGGCCGTCCGACCTGCCTCTATGATCGGCACACTTTCCTGCAGGGACCCGACCGCAGCAGACCACGCAACCAATCGACGCAACTCGGGAGCGAGCGGTGAGCGCACAGCCCGAAGGGCCCACGACAGCGCGCTGGGTGGCCCCGCCCGGCCGATGCCACGACTACCTCGCGGAGATCTCGGACAGCACGGAGAGTGACGGCGCCGGGGGTGACTGCTACCGGCCGGCGTTCGCCACGTCTCCGCTGGCCATGGCCGTCCTCGACCGCGACGGAGTGATCGTCGGCGCCAATGACGCCGCGTACGTACTCCTGGGCGAGGAGGCCGCCGGGCAGCTGCTCGGCCGCGCCGCCGACCAACTGCTTGACCTGCGCTCGGACGCGCGCACCGCGGACACGTACTGGGAGATCCTGCGCGGACGCCAGGCCCGGCTCAGCCGCACCCGCCGCCTCAAGTACCCCTCGGGCCAGTCGGTGTGGCTGCGCGTCACGGTGTCGCCGCTCCCGGACGCGGACGCCGTGCTGCTCTCGCTCAGCGACATCACCGCGCACCGCGGCCTCCAGGACCGGCTCCACCACCTGGAGCTGCACGATCCGCTGACCCGGCTGCCGAACCGCACCCTGTTCTTCGAGCGCGTCTCCGCGGCCCTGGAGACGGGGGCGTACGAGGGCACGGGGGCGACCGGGCGGGTGGGGCTCTGCCTGCTCGACCTCGACGGATTCAAGGCGGTCAACGACTCCCTCGGGCATCCCGTCGGCGACCGGCTGCTCATCGCCGTGGCCGAGCGGCTCACGCACTGCGCGAACCGCGCGCAGAGCGCCACTGGCGCCCCGCTGGTGGCCCGGCTCGGCGGCGACGAGTTCGCGCTGCTCGTCGAGGACTCCACCGGTACGGAGCAGCTGGCCGAGCTGGCGCGGGCGGTGCTCGACGCACTGCGCGAGCCGTTCGACCTGGCCGGGCACCGGGTGTCGGTCTCCGCCTCGATCGGCGTGGTCGAGCGGCAGGTCGCGGGCACCGGGACGACGGCCCTGATGCAGGCGGCGGACACCACGCTGTACTGGGCGAAGGCGGACGGCAAGGCCCGCTGGACCCTCTTCGACCCGGAGCGCAACGCGCACCGGATGACCCGCCAGGCCCTGTCGTCGAGTCTGCGGCCCGCGATCGAGCGGGGTGAATTCGTCCTGGAGTACCAGCCGTTGGTGGAGATGGCCGACGGCGGACTGCGCGGCGTCGAGGCGCTGGTGCGCTGGCGGCACCCGGAGTTCGGCCTGCTGACGCCGAATCGGTTCATCGGTCTGGCCGAAGAGGACGGCTCCATCGTGGAGTTGGGGCGGTGGGTGCTGCGGACCGCCTGTGCGCAGGCGCGGCGCTGGCAGGTGGAGCATCCCGAGGGGCCGCCGGTGTTCGTCAGCGTGAATGTGGCGGTGCGTCAGGTGTGGGACTCGGATCTGGTGGCGGACGTCGCGCAGATCCTCACCGAGACCGGACTCGCCCCGGAAATGCTCCAGTTGGAGCTCATCGAGTCCGCCGTGATGGGTTCGGCGGGGCGGCCGCTGCAGGCCCTCCGGGCGCTGAGCGACATGGGCGTGCGGATCGCCATCGACGACTTCGGCACCGGGTACTCCAACCTCGCGTACCTCAGCCGGCTCCCGGTGTCGGTGCTCAAGCTCGACGGGGCGTTCGTGCGGGGCTTCGAGGGGGACGGGGACGCGCCCGCCGAGCCGGCGGACGCGGTGATCGTCGAGGCGCTCGTGCAGCTCGCGCACCGGCTCGGGCTCACCGTGACCGCCGAGTGCGTGGAGACCGCGGAGCAGGCCGAGCGGCTGCGCCGGATCGGCTGCGACACCGGGCAGGGCTGGCTCTACTCGCGGCCGGTGGCGGCGGATCGTATCTCTGGGCTGCTTGCCGCACGCCAGTGATCCGCCGCCGTCACGCGGTCGCGGACTTCAGGAGCGCGGCAAACCGTAGGCGTCGGCGATGAGTTCGTAGGAACGCAGTCGTACGTCGCCGCCGTGGGCGTTGGCCGTGAGCATCAACTCGTCGGCGCCCGTGCGCTTTTGCAGGTCGTCGAGGCCCGAGCGGACCTCGTCGGGGGTGCCGTGGATGACGTTGGAGTTCCAGGAGTCGACGAAGTCCCGCTCCATCTCGTTGAACTGGTACGCCTCCGCCTCCTCCGGCGTCGGGACCAGGCCGGGACGGCCGGTGCGCAGGCGCACCATGTTGAGTGCGGCGGCGAGCACCTGGCGGCGGGCCTCGGTGCCGTCGTCGTCGGTCGCGAGGGCCGAGACGCCGATGAGGGCGTAGGGCTCGGAGAGGATCTCCGACGGGCGGAAGTTCTCCCGGTACAGGTCGAGCGCCGGGAGGGTGTTCTGCGCCGAGAAGTGGTGCGCGAAGGCGAACGGGAGACCGAGGGTCGCGGCAAGCCGGGCGCTGAAGCCGGAGGAGCCGAGGAGCCAGACCGGCGGGCGGTTCGGGTCCTGCACGCCGCCGGGGGACGTGGCCTGGACGGGGCCGGGGACGGCGTGGATCCGGGAGTACGGGTGGCCGTCCGGGAAGTCGTCGTCGAGGAAGCGCGTCAGCTCGATCAGCTGCTGCGGGAAGTCGTCGGCGCCCTCGTTCAGACGGTCCGTGCGGCGCAGGGCCGCGGCGGTCGCGCCGTCCGTGCCGGGGGCGCGGCCGAGGCCGAGGTCGACGCGGCCGGGGGCCATCGCTTCGAGGGTGCCGAACTGTTCGGCGATCACGAGCGGGGCGTGGTTCGGGAGCATGACGCCGCCGGAGCCGAGGCGGATGCGGTCCGTGTGGGCGGCCAGGTGGGCCAGGATCACGGCGGGGCTGCTGGAGGCGACGCCCGGCATGGAGTGGTGCTCGGCCACCCAGTAGCGGTGGTAGCCGCGGGCTTCCGCCAGGCGGGCGATGTCGACGCCGGTGCGGAGGGCTTGGCTGGCCGTGCGGCCGGCGCCCACCGTGACCAGGTCCAGGACGGAGAGGGGGGTGGGGGCGGTCCCGAGGGCTGCGCCGCGGATCACTGGTCCTCCTGCGTACGGTACGGCTGTGTGTGACTGGACCCCGCCATAACGGAGGCCCACTCCGCTTTATTCCCGGCACCGCGCCGGAAGCCCCCGTCCCCTCTGCGCGGCCCCGTGCGCCGCTCTCAGACCTGGACCACCGGTTCCTTGGTGAAGAGGGCGCCCAGGGAGGGCGCGTTCACGCGGCGGTCGACCAGGCGGAGGGCCTCCCAGACCGTGACCTGGTTCGCCGTGAGGACCGGCTTGCCGAGATCGGACTCCAGGTCGCGGACGTACGCCGCCGTGTGCAGGGCCGTGTCCGGCAGCAGCACCGCGTCCGCGTCGGGGTGGTCGCCCGCGCGGGCCATGGCGCGCACCTCGTCCCAGCCCCACGTGCCCACCTCGGCCGCCGTGATGATCCCGCTGCCACGGACGGCCAGGACCTCCGCCCCGGCCGCCTTGAGGAACGTACCGAAGTGGTCCGCGACGTCCTCCGGATAGGTCGCGGCGACCGCGACCCGCCGCGCCCCCACCTCCCGCAACGCGTGCGCGAAGGCGAAGGACGTACTGGAGGCGGGCAGCCCCGCCGCCATCGCGAGCCCGCGGACCTGCTCGTGCGCACCGTCCCAGCCGAAGACGAAGCTCCCGGACGTGCATGCCCAGACCACCGCCTCCGCGCCGGAGAGCCGCAGCTCCTCGACCCCTGCGGCCAGGCGGTCCTGCCCGCCCATCTTCAGCAGCGCGTCGACACGGTGCGCGTCCTCCCCGATGTCGGTGTGCACGACGGACAGGCGTACATCGCTGTCGATCAGCATCTCGATGCGCGGGTAGTCGTCCTCAGCGGAGTGTCCGGGGTAGAGAAATCCCAGTGACGTCATGCCCTATGCCCACCCTTCCTGTTCCCTCGGCCGTTCCCGGGGCAGCTCTTTCGGCACCTCCGGAAGCCCCGGAAGTTCCGGCGGGGGCCACACCCGCGCCGCCGGATCGAGCAGCGCCTGGTAGGGCCCCACGGCACGCGTACCCATCCGGGCGAGGGCTGCCCACATGGTGACCTGATTGGCCGAGATCACCGGGATCCGCAGCTCCGCCTCCAGCTGCGGGATGATGTCGTACGTCGGCAGGTTGGTGCAGCTGATGAAGAGCGCGTCGGCCCCGGAGCGCCCCGCCTCCCTGGCCATCGTCGCCACGTCCCGGTAGGGCACCTTCCAGATGTGGCTGGTCAGACCGAGATAGGAGCGCCCGGTGACCATGAAGCCCGCCTCCGCCAGGTACTCCTCGAGGGATTCGGTGACCGAGCGCGTATAGGGCGTGACGAGGGCGACACGGCGCGCGCCCAGTTCGGCGAGCGCCTGGACGAGGGCGCCGGACGTGGTCAGCGCGGGCAGCTCCCCGGCCCGCTGCATCGCCGCGCTGAGCGCCCGCTCCCCCGCGACGCCGCCGACGAAGCTGCCGGAGGCGCAGGCGTACGCGAGGACTTCCGGTTCGGCGGCGCCGAGCGCCCGGACGGCCTCACCGAGCGTCTCGTGCTCGCTGACCAGGCGCGCGAGATCGAGCCCGACGTCGACGGGCACGAAGGGGGTGCGGGTGAGGTGGAGGGAGACATGGTCGGGAACCCAGCGCCACAGTTCACGGTCGAGGGCGAAGTCGAACGGGGCGACGACGCCCACGCCGCACTGTGGTGTCGGTCCCCCCAGGAAAGAGACGTCCATGAGCAGGCCCCAAGTTCAGCTGACTGATCATTGCCGGTGTGATTCTTGAGCCGGCGAACCGCCGGGACGTCGGGACAGCGACACAGCGCGAAACAAGGTGCAGGAACCCAGTTGAGTACCTCTGTTGTCGACGGTAGGTTCCGGTGCCTGCGGGGTCAATCCACACATGTCGGCAGGTGCCGACGATCTTTCCGGTGTTCATGAAATGGCCGACCGTTCCCGACTTCTCGCGTCCAGGAAAGCGGATCTTCATTGCCGGACGGTTTCCCCGCGATGTCCGTGCCTGACGAGGTGAACCCGGGTAGATGCTCGGCAACATGTCGCGATCTCTGGTGGTGGAGGGCGGATGACCAGCGAGCTCATCGGACTGACCGCGCAGGACCTCGTCGAGGGATATCGCAAGGGGGAGTTCAGCCCCGTCGACGCGACCCGCGCGGTGCTCGCCAGGATCGAGGAGACCGAGCCGACGCTGAACGCGTTCGTGCGGGTCGACGCGGAGGGGGCGCTCGGAAGCGCACAGGAGAGCGCGCGGCGGTGGCGCGCGGGCGAGCCCGCGGGTCCGGTCGACGGGGTGCCGGTGTCCGTGAAAGACATCCTGCTGCAGAAGGGGGCACCCACGCTGCGCGGCTCGAAGACCGTGTCGGAGCAGGGCCCGTGGGGCGAGGACTCGCCTTCGGTGGCCCGGCTGCGCGAGCACGGCGCGGTCCTCGTCGGGAAGACGACGACGCCGGAGTTCGGCTGGAAGGGCGTGACCGACTCGCCGCTGTCGGGCGTCACCCGCAATCCGTACGACACCTCGCGCACGGCGGGCGGCTCCAGCGGCGGGAGTGCGGCGGCGGTCGCCGTGGGGGCAGGGCCGCTGTCGCTGGGCACGGACGGCGGCGGTTCGGTACGCATACCCGCCGCCTTCTGCGGGCTCTTCGGCCTCAAGCCGACGTACGGGCGGGTGCCGCTGTACCCGGCGTCCGCGTTCGGGACGCTGTCGCACGTGGGCCCGCTGGCCCGCACGGCGGCCGACGCGGCACTGATGATGGACGTGATCTCGGGCCCCGACCCGCGGGACTGGTCGGCCTCGGGCCCGCCGTCCGGCGGCTTCCGGGACGCGCTGCACGGCGGGGTGCGCGGGCTTCGGGTCGCGTACTCGCCGACGCTGGGCGGGCAGGTGGCGGTGCGGCCCGGCGTCGCCTCGGCCGTGCGCGCGGCGGTGACGCGGCTCGCCGGACTCGGCGCGTACGTCGAGGAGGTGGACCCGGACTTCACGGATCCGGTTGAAGCCTTCCACACCCTGTGGTTCAGCGGGGCGGCGCGCGTGGTGCAGCACCTCCCGGCGTCCCGGCGGCAGTTGCTCGATCCGGGCCTGCGGGACATCTGCACGCGGGGCGCGCGCTACAGCGCACTCGACTATCTGGCGGCGGTCGACGCGCGCATGGAGCTCGGGCGGCGCATGGGCGTCTTCCACTCGACGTACGACCTGCTGGTGACGCCGACGGTGCCGATCACCGCGTTCGAGGCGGGGGTCGAGGTGCCGCGCGGCTCCGGCCTGCGCCGATGGACGGGCTGGACCCCGTTCACCTACCCCTTCAACCTGACCCAGCAGCCCGCGGCCTCCGTGCCGGTCGGGCTCGACGGGGACGGTCTTCCGGTCGGTCTCCAGCTCGTGGCCGCACGGCACAGGGACGATCTCGTGCTCCGCGTCGCGCACACGCTGTACGAGTCCGAGGTCGCGCGGCAGATGAATCCCAACACCGCGTAGATCCAATGAAGTTAGGACATTGCCGGATTGCATTGAATTCAGGTCTCGGCTTTATCAAGGGCTGAAAACGATGGGCATATCTCCGGGGGCTTCGGGTATTGGCGCGCCATGGCTCCACCACTTGGTAACAATGAGGGATTCATCGCCAGACCAGTCCGCCGCCGCTCCCTGCTCTACGGTGCGGGAGCGGCGGCACTGGGTGTGTTCGGCGCCGCGGCCTGTACCCGCGTGCCGGAGGAGGGGAAGGTCGAGGGCGGGGATCTGCTGGAACGCCTGCGCGACGCGGGCGAGGTCAAGATCGGTGTGGCGGGGGAGGTCCCGTACGGATACATCGACGAGAACGGCGAGGTCACCGGAGAGGCCCCGGCGATCGCCAAAGTGATATTTCCGCGCCTCGGCGTGGCCAAGGTGAAAGCGGTGCCGACACAGTTCAGTGCGCTGATTCCCGGGCTGACCCAGGCGCAGCAGTTCGACGTGGTGTCGGCGGGGATGTACATCAATCCGGACCGCTGCGCTCAGGTGCTGTTCTCGGATCCGGACTATCTGATGCCGGATTCCTTCATCGTGCGCAAAGGAAACCCGCACGGCATCAAGACGTACAAGGAAATCGCGGACAAGAAGCTGAAGTTCGCGACGGGCACGGCCTACGCGGAGATCGAGTACGCCAAGGCCTACGGCATCAAGGACATGCTGATCCTGCCCGACCAGGTGGCCGGTCTGGACGCCGTGCGCCAGGGCAGGGTCGACGCCTTCGCCGGTACGGCCGTCACGGTCCGTACGGTGATCAAGGGCGCGAAGGGGGTCGAGGGCGTCGCGCCCTTCCAGCCCATCGTCGACGGCAAGCCGGCCTACGGAGCGGGCGGATTCGCGTTCCGGAGGTCGGAGAAGAACCTGCGCGACGCGTTCAACAAGGAGCTGCACAAGCTCAAGGACAGCGGTGAACTCCTGCGCATCATGGCGCCCTTCGGTTTCACGAAGAAGGAGATGACCGACCTCACGGTCGAGAAACTCTGTCCCCCTGTCGAGGGAGCCGCCTCATGATGTCCGCGAAGTTCTTCGAGAACTGGTTCCTGCCGGGCATCTGGATCACGCTCGAGGTCACGGTTCTCAGCGCGATCATCGCATTCGTCATCGCGTTCGTCATCGGTGTGCTGCGCACGTCCAATGTGTGGTTCGTGCGCTTCCTGTCCGGGGCGTACTTCGAGATCTTCCGCAGCACGTCGTCGCTGGTCTTCATGTTCTGGATCGCGTTCACCGTACCGATGCTGTTCCGGATCCAGTTCGAGCCGATGTTCGCGGGCATCCTGGCGCTCAGCATCACCTACGGCGCCTACGGTTCGGAGATCGTGCGCGGCGCACTCGCCGCGGTGCCGCCCGCCCAGCGCGAGGCCGGCATCGCCCTCAACTTCACGCGCACCCAGCGCCTGCGCCGCATCGAACTCCCGCAGGCCTGGCCGGAGATGATCCCGCCGTTCAACAACCTGCTGATCGAGCTGCTCAAGGGAACCTCGCTGGTCTCCCTGATCGCGGTGGCCGACATGACGTTCGCGGGCAACCTCCAGCGACTCGTCACCAGCGACAGCGCGCCGATCTACACGCTGCTGCTCGTCCTGTACTTCGTGTTCGCCTTCATCTTCACGCGCCTCATGCGGCTGCTTGAGCGGCACGCCAAGAGCCGTATCGGCCAGGCGCCCGCGCAGGGCGGTCTGCGCGTGATCCTCGGCGGGATGCGCTCCAAGTCGACGATCGACGCCGTCACCGGTGCCGGAGGTGCCAAGTGAACTGGGACTGGTCCAACGTCGCGGACTTCATGCCGCAGTTCTGGGACGGCCTGCTCGTCACGCTCCAGGCGCTCTTCTGGGGCGTGATCATCGCCTTCGCGCTCGGTCTCGTGTGGGCGATCCTGCAGCGCTCGGAGACGAAGTGGATCCGCTGGCCGGTGACGGCGGTCACCGAGTTCATCCGGAACACCCCGCTCCTTGTGCAGCTGTTCTTCCTCTTCTACGTCGTTCCCTCCATGGGCATCTCGATGTCCCCGCTGGTCACCGGCATCGTCGGGCTCGGCCTGCACTACTCGACGTACACGTCCGAGGTCTACCGGGCCGGTATCGAGGGTGTGCCCGTCGGCCAGTGGGAGGCGGCCACGGCGCTGAGCCTGCCCAAGGGCCGCACCTGGCGCGCGGTGATCCTGCCGCAGGCCGTGCGCAGGGTGATCCCCGCGCTCGGCAACTACGTGATCGTCATGCTGAAGGAATCGCCGCAGATCATGGCGATCGGCGCGCTGGACATGCTGGGCGAGGCCCAGGGCTTCAGCCAGACCACCTTCACCTACGAGGCCATCAGCATCGTCGGTATCGCGTTCATCGTCATCGCCTACCCGGCTTCTCTTCTTCTGCGAGTTTTGGAGCGTCGTCTTGTCCGCTGACAGCAGCACTTCCCAGGAAATTCCCAATCCTGCCGTCGACGGCAGCGAGCTCATCCGCTTCGACAAGGTCACGAAGCGGTTCGGCAGCAACACCGTCCTGGACGACCTGGACTTCTCCGTCGACTCCGGCAAGCACGTCACGCTGATCGGCCCGTCCGGCTCCGGCAAGACCACGATCCTGCGCCTGCTGATGACGCTGATGAAGCCCGACGAGGGCACCATCAAGGTCGGTGGCGAGTACCTCACGCACGAGCAGAAGGACGGCAAGCTCGTCCCGGCCGGCGAGAAGCACATCCGTGAGATCCGCAAGAACATCGGGATGGTCTTCCAGCAGTTCAACCTCTTCCCGAACATGAACGTGCTGCGCAACATCACCGAGGCACCGGTGAACGTGCTCGGCCTGTCCAAGGACGAGGCCGAGGAGCGGGCCCGCGAGCTGCTCGACATGGTCGGCCTCGGCGACCGCTGCGACGCGTACCCGACGCAGCTCTCCGGCGGCCAGCAGCAGCGGGTGGCGATCGCCCGCGCGCTGGCGATGCGGCCGCAGGTGCTGCTGCTCGACGAGGTCACGTCGGCGCTCGACCCGGAGCTGGTGGCCGGCGTGCTCGACGTACTGCGGGACATCGCGCACAGCACGGACATCACCATGCTCTGCGTCACGCACGAGATGAACTTCGCGCGCGACATCTCGGACCAGGTCCTGATGTTCGACTCGGGGCGCATCATCGAGTCCGGATCGCCGGAGAAGATCTTCAGCGAGCCGGAGCACCAGCGCACCCAGGAGTTCCTCAGCGCCGTGCTGTGACCAGCCGCTCACCGAGTGGTGCATGACTTTGGCATATGCCACGGTGGCGCGTTCCAGCTGAGAGGCATGGAACGCGCCACCAATCTCCCCAACCACCGCCCGCAATCGGGGTGTTGGCGGCTATCGTGGACGCAGCCCAGCTGTCCGAAACGGTTCCATGCAGGGGGATAACCGTGGCGCTGAAGCACGAGCACGGTGCGTCGCCGCACCAGCCGCACGATTCGGTGCAGCACGCGTTGCGCGTGCTGGAGACCGTCGCCCACCGGGGCGTCGGCGTCACCGACACGGAGCTGGCGCGCATCACCGGTTTGCCCACCGATCCGCTGACGACTCTGCTGCGCATGCTGCGCCGCGAGGGGTACGTACGGCAGAACACCGACGGCGCGTATGTCACCGGCGAGACGCTGACCAGCCTCGGCGCCGCCGAGGGCCGCGCCGCCGCCCTCACCGACAAGCTCCAGATCACCCTCGACCGGCTGCGCGACGACGTGGGCGCGGCGGTCTACATGAGCCGCTACGTCGACGGGGAGATCCGGGTCACACAGATGGCGACGGGGCCGGAGACACCCGCGGTCAACGAGTGGGTGGACTTCCGCGTCTCGGCGCACGCCAGCGCCATCGGCAAGAGCCTCCTCGGCCAGCTCGACATGAACGGGCGGCGGGATCACCTCTCCCGCCACAAGATGGCCCGGCTCACCTCGCGCACCATCACCAACGAGAAGGTGCTGCTGTCCCACCTCGCGGCGCAGCCGGCGACGGTGCCGGTGCTCGATCTTCAGGAGTACGCGGTGGGCACGGTGTGCGCCGCCGTTCCCATCACGGCGGGCGCGTCGGTGGGGTGCCTGGCGCTCTCCCTTCCGGTCGAGCATGCGCACCGCCTGCACGACGCGGCGGAGCAGCTCAACAAGGAGGCGGCGCCGGTCCTGCTGTCCTTGGCGATCTGAGGGTTCACCCGGCGACGGGGCTCCACAACCAACGACGAAGGCCCCCGCCGTGGCGGGGGCCTTCGTGTGCTTCTGTGCGCCATCAGGGACTCGAACCCCGGACACGCGGATTAAGAGTCCGCTGCTCTAACCAACTGAGCTAATGGCGCCGGTTGACGAGGTAAATACTACCTGGCCTCAGGGGGTGCTCCTGACCACCGGTGGGGCGGGTGCGATCAGAGGGTCGCGGCCGTGGTCCCGGTAGGCCGTCGTGAGGGTCTCGTGGTCCTTGGAGGTCAGGGGGCGGTAGGCGGGGGTGCCCGGCGGGCGCCACCAGAGGGTGCCGCCGCTCCAGAAGCCCTCGCGGCGCAGCTCCCCGCGGCGGACCTTGTTCGTCGCGGTCACCGGCATCCGTTCCACCACCCGGACGAACCGGGGCGCCATCTTCGTACCGAGGTCGGACTGGGCGAGGAGGAAGGCGTCGAAGCGGGCCGGGTCGAAGGCGAGGCCCTCGCGGAGCGCCACCGTCGCCATCACCTGGTCGCCCGCCACCGGGTCCGGCACCCCGTACACCGCGACGGCCGCCGCGTCCGCCCAGCGGGCCAGGATGTTCTCGATCATGGCGGGGGCGAGGTTCTCGCTGTCGACGCGGATCTTGTCGTCACCGCGCCCGGCGAAGTAGAGGAACCCGTCGGCGTCCCGGTAGAAGTGGTCGCCGGTCCAGTACCAGCCGTGCTCGCGGACGCGCTCGGCGTACGCGGCGTCGTTGCGCCAGTACCCCTCGAAGGGCGAGCGCCCCCGGTTGACCAGCTCGCCTATGGCGTCCGCGCCGTTGAGGAGGCGGCCGCCCTCGCCGAAGAGCGCGGGCGGGCACTCGTTCTTCGTCTCCGGGTCGAGGACCGCGAGGTCGCTGCCGGGGGCCGCCCGGCCGATCGCCCCCGCCGGGGTGTCGGCCGTGCGCTGCACCGCGGCGCCGCCCTCCGAGGACCCGTACCCCTCGACGAGCCGCACCCCGAACCGCTCCTCGAACCGTGCCGCGTCCACGGCCCCCGCCTCCGTGCCGAAGCCGACCCGGAGGGGGTTGTCGCGGTCGTCCGGCCGTTCGTCGGTGGCCAGGATGTACTGGACCGCGCGGCCCACGTACGTGAAGTACGTGGCACCGAACTTCCGTACGTCGCCCAGGAACTGCGACGCCGAGAAGCGGCGGCGCAGCGCGACCCCGGCGCCCGCCGCCACGGCCGGCGCCCAGTCCGCGATGACCGCGTTGCCGTGGAAGAGCGGCATGCAGATGTAGTGCACGTCGTCGGGGCGCACGCCGAAGCTGTCGACCAGGGACTGCCCAGCCGCGGCAAGCCGCCCCTGCGTGCACAGCGCCGCCTTCGGGGCGCCGGTGGAACCGGACGTGAAGTAGAGCAGCATGCGGGTGCCGGGCCCCACCCGGCCGGCGACCTCGGGCCCCGCGCCCGCGTACGGCGCGAGCAGCTCCTCGTACGCACCCGTGTCGGTCACCAGGATCCGTACGCCCGGCAGGTCGAGGCCGTCGAGCAGCGGGAGGTGGGCCCGCTCGGTGACCAGGACGCGGCATTCGGTGTGGGTGATGTCGCGGGCGAGCTCGGCGCCGCGCCGGGTCGGGTTGAGGCCCGCGACGGCGCAGCCGGAGAGGGCGGCCGCGCCCAGCCACTGGGGGAACTCGGGGATGTTGTCGAGGAGCAGGCCGATGTGGGGCTGCGCGGCCCGCGGCAGCAGTTCACCGAGGAGCGCCGCGCGGGCCGCCGCTCCGGCCGCGACCTGGTGGTGGCTGAGCAGCTGATCCTCGTACGCGAGTCCGGGCCTGTGGTCGTCCCACCGGGCCTGGACGAGTTCCGCGAAGGTGCGCGTCATGGATCCCATGGCCGCGCACCATAATTGACGCAGCGTCAGATGTGGAGACCCCGGTGCGCCGTGGGACGGGGCACCGGGGCGGCCTTCGGCTCAGAAGGTGACGTCAGAGCACGCGTAGAAGGCGTTGGCCGTGTCCGCGACCGTCCACACCGCGAGGATCACGTGGTGGCCCGACTTGCCGGAGGGCAGCGTGCCGGAGTGCGAGAGCGTCGCCGGCGGCTGACCGCTGTAGGGGACCGTGAGGAACGGCGCGGTCTGCAGGGCCGACCGGGTCAGCGGCTTGCTCTGGTCCCAGCCGTCCTTGGTGATGTAGTAGCGGAAGTCCGTGGTGGAGTGCCGCGCGGTGAACTGCCAGCGGAAGGTCTGGCTCTGACCGCCCGTCACCTTCGTGGTGGGCCAGGCGTTGCCGTTCGGCTGCTTGGGCTGGTCGAGCGCGCTGAAGTTGCCGTGCCCGGCCGAGCAGATCTTGCCGTCGGCGGGGCCGGCCGCCGGGAAGCCCTTGAGGCCCTCGACGCTCTGCGGCTCCCACTGGATGTCGCCGCAGCCGCTGACACCGCCGCCCGCACAGAGCTTCTGCCTGCTGATGGGCAGGTCGGTGTAGCCGTGGCCGCTGGCGCCGCCCGCGGAGAGCGCGAACGCCCCCGCGGTCGTCAGTCCGAGCAGGGCCGCGTACGCCTTCGTACGCTTCGAGGTCTTTCGCATGCTGCCGCTCCTGGGGGTGTCGTGGTGCCGGAAGCCGTGCGCACAGCGATTGTTCAGGTCTAGACCAACCAATAATCTAGAACCGGGAGTTGAGCATGTCCAGACCAATCGCAATTCCCGGCACCGGCCCTCGGCCACCCGCGGAGCGCCCCGGGGCGGCCCCCCGCTACTCCCCTCGTCCGGTGTAGAAGGCCACCGTCAGATCCTTCACGAGCAACTTGCGCTCGTAGTCGTCGAGATCCACGAGCCCCCGCGCCGTCAGCCGCGTCACGGTGTCCTCCACCGAGTCCACGACCGAGGTGAGGACGGTGTCGCGGTGCCGCGCGTCGAGCGCCGCGATCCGGCGCCGCCGCATCGCCGCGGCCACCTCCGGCTCGTACTCGATGCGGGTGGGCTGCGCGGAGAACACCTCGATGCCGACCGCCCCGGCGTCCTCGGCGATCCGCCGGGTGAGCAGGTCGCCGAGGGCCTCCGCGTTGCGCAGCACCGGCGCGTCCCGGTCGCCGACCTCGGCGGGCAGCCGGGACAGCACCCGCGCGAGACCCGTCTCCACGCATGCGCGCAGATACGCCTCGTGGTCCTCGATCCCCTGCGTCGCCCGCGCCGTGTCCGTGATCCGCCAGGCCACGAGTACGACGACGCGCAGCGCCTCGCCATTGGTGTCGACCGCGGGCAACGGCTCGCTGCGCCAGTGCCGCAGCCGCAGGTCGACCCGGCGGCGCAGGACCAGCGGGTTCAGCCACAGCAGCCCCGCCCTGCGCACGCTCCCCCGGTAGCGGCCGAAGCGCGTGAGCACCCAGGCCCCGCCGGTGCGCCCGCGCGCGAGCCCGCCGACGCCGAACAGGGCGAGCGCGCCGGACCCGGCGAGCGCCGCCCACTGCGCGGGCCCGAACCCGGCGCCCGCGTACCCGTCGAGGCCCGCGAGGTCCGTCAGGATCCGGGGCAGCGCCCCCGCCCAGCCGATCGTGGCCGCCGCCCCGGCCGCGCCCACGGCCCCGCCGGCCAGCCCGAAGACGCCGGGCAGCACCCGCCCGGCACGCTCCGCGAGTTCGGGGTCGACGGACGGCGCGGGGCGGGGCGGGGTGACGGCCACGGCGGGCCGGTTCGTCGTGCGTGGGGCCGTCGCGCCCCGGCGCTCGATCTGGGCCTTGGTGACCACGGCCGGTCGCAGCGGCACCGCCACCGGGTCCGGGTCGTCACGGAAGAGGAGGTGGACCGGGATCTCGGTGGTGGACTCGTTGCGGATGAGCCGCGCGGCGCGCGTCCCTCCGTCGGTTTCGCTCATGGAACCCTCCGCGTTGCGCGTCATGAGAACAGCCGCCGCCAGGTCTCGGGGCCGGGGTAGCCGTCGGCCGCCTTGCCCCGCCAGCCCTGGGCGCGCTGGAAGGCTTCGACGTTGCGCCGGTCCGCCTCGCTCCAGCGCGGTCCCGGGCCCGTCAGGTAGAACTTGCCGAACCCTTTCTTCACGAGCTGCTTGCCGAGCTTCGTGACGTCGGAGTTCTCCGCGCCGGGCCGGAACCTCGCCTTGCCGGGGAAGGCCTCCCCGGACCGCTCGGCACCCGCGCTGCCCCCGCCGGAGATGCTCCTGCCCTGGCCCGACGACAGATACGACCAGGTCGTGGGCCCCGGAATGCCGTCGGCGGCCTTGCCGCGCCAGCCCTGCGCGCGCTGGAACGCGCTCGTCGCCCTGCGGTCGGCATCGCTCCACTTCGGCCCCGGACCCACCCGGTAGTACCGCTTGCCGCCCCGCTCGACGAGCATCTTTCCGAGCCGCGTCACATACGCGTTGTTCTTGCCGGGACCGAAGTACTTGGCTCCGGGGAACTTCGTCGCCGACGGACTCGACCCCGCGCTGCCGCCCGTGACGCCCTTGTACCGCAGCGCGATGTAGCTGTTCGCGTGGCTCCAGTAGGCGTACGGGGTGGCCTGCACCCGTGTGCCGGGCTTGGTCTGCTCGTACGCGATGTACTGCGTGCGGGACGCGTTCGCCCAGCCGCCGAAGATCGTGACGTGCGAGCCCTTCTCCGGGTCGGCCGGGTTGTGGAAGAGCAGGATGTCGCCGGGCTGCAGCTGCGCCTTGGCGATCCGGGTGCCGTACTGGGCGAGGCTCCCGGTCCACTCGTTGCCCGACAGGCCCCACGCCATGGAGACGAAGCCGGAGCAGTCCTGGCGGTAGCCGTCCTTCCAGTACTTGTCCATGTTGTACGGGACCTTGGCCGCGATCCACGTCTTGGCGCGCTCGATGATCGCGGCCCGCGAGGTCTTGCGCAGCGCCGCGGTGCGGGCGAGCGACACGGACGACTGGGAGCCGGCGGCCGGGGCGGGCGAACCGTGCAGCGGGCCCGTGCCGCCCTGCGGGGTCGTGCTGCCCTCTTCGTCGTCCGGGGCCGGGGTGAGTGGTCTGACCTCGTGGTGTTCGGCCGCGGCCGACGGGGTGGTCTGGAGGCCGCCGATGACGGTGCCCGCGGCGGCGGCCAGGACCAGGGCGTGCCGCGCGCCGACCTTGGTCCGCACCGGGTGCGGCACGGCGCGCCGCCACTCGGCGCAGCCCGCGCAGTCGCAGTCGTCGGCGGGGTCGACGTCCTCGAAGACCGGGACGCGGGTCAGCTCCGCCGCGTCCCCGTGATCATTGCGCTCCGTGCGCTCCATGCGATTCCCCTCACACTCCGGTGCCGGACGTTGGAATATCGAGCCTCGATTTCGCACGCACGAAGCGTCTCAACTAACCCGACAAATCGCATGTTGACGGTCTAAATGATGGAAATCCACAGAAATCACCCATCCCACCGGCGTGTCGAGTGGTCAGGAGCACCCCGGAGGGTCGGGTAAAGTTATGCGGGTCGACAGGCGCCATTAGCTCAGTTGGTTAGAGCAGCGGACTCTTAATCCGCGTGTCCGGGGTTCGAGTCCCTGATGGCGCACCTCGCACGAAGGCCCCCCGCGGTAGCGGGGGGCCTTCGTCGTTGCCTTGGAGCCCTTGCGGCGATCGAGCCCCGGGAGCGCAACCACGGCGCGGCGCAAGTGTGGATCAAGGCCGGTAAACACCTTGTTTCGCGCCGTATCGGTCTTGCGATCATGAACCGGGTCACAGCACTCTGTCATGGAGCCATTGGCTCCCAAGATGCTTACGGTACAAGGCAGTTGAAGTGGGCTCCGTGTCATGCCGGGCCCGAGCCGGTTGCCGAGCGCGCGGGGAGGGGGCCCCGCCCATGAACCGATGTCGAGGGGGGCATCATGCAACCGGAAGGCCGCCGTACCAGTCTTATGTATGTAGGTAAGGGTGGGACGGTGGCCCGCCAGTGATACGTCCGGGGAGACGGTCGAGGGGAACCCGTCGTCCGGGCGCAAGACCGACGACCACGCGGTGACGCGTGCGGGGGGATGACTCATGACGTCGACGCCGACGGGCGCCCGACCGGAATTCGACCCGTCCGAGACGACCCAGTTGCGCGTGCCACCGCACCGCACGGGCGGATTCCGGCGCATCAGGAAATCGTTGCCACGGTACGACTACGAGCACTACAGCCGGCTCGCCGGACCGCTGACCCAGCCGGATCCGAACAAGCCGTACAAGGTGCGCTACCGCTCACTGCTCTCACAGGAACCGCACAGGATCAGAGCCGCGCTCATGCTGGGCGCGGCCCCGCTGCTCTCCCTGGTGCTGCTGTTCTGGCTGATGCAGCCCGAGCACTGGACCGAACGGGACTATCCGGCCTACGACTTCCTGCCGGCGCTCGACATAGTGATGCTCGTGGCGATCGGGCTCATCGAGTTCTTCCGCTGCATGAACGTGCTGTCGAACGCGCACGCGACCCTGGTCGCCCGCGACCCGATCCCGGTGGTCCCGGAGACCGGCACGCGCGTCGCGTTCCTCACCTCGTTCGTGCCCGGCAAGGAACCGCTCGAGATGGTGACGAAGACCCTGGAGGCGGCGGTCAAGCTGCGCCACCGGGGTCTTCTGCACGTCTGGCTGCTCGACGAGGGCGACGACCCCGCCGTCAAGGAGGTCTGCGCGCGCCTCGGCGTGCACCACTTCTCCCGCAAGGGAGTTGAGAAGTGGAACCAGCCGAAGGGCCCGCACCGCGCCAAGACCAAGCACGGCAACTACAACGCCTGGCTGGACGCGCACGGCGACGAGTACGACTTCTTCGCCTCCGTCGACACCGACCACGTGCCGCTGCCGAACTACCTGGAGCGGATGCTCGGCTTCTTCCGCGACCCGAACGTCGGGTTCGTGATCGGCCCGCAGGTCTACGGCAACTACGACAACTTCGTCACCAAGGCCGCCGAGTCCCAGCAGTTCCTCTTCCACGCGCTGATCCAGCGCGCCGGAAACCGCTACGGCTCCCCCATGTTCGTCGGCACGTCCAACGCGGTGCGCATCAAGGCGCTCCAGCAGATCGGCGGCCTGTACGACTCCATCACGGAGGACATGGCGACCGGCTTCGAGATCCACCGGCACCGCAACCCCGCCACCGGCAAGAAATGGCGCTCCGTGTACACCCCGGACGTGCTGGCCGTCGGCGAGGGCCCGAGCGCCTGGACGGACTTCTTCACGCAGCAGATGCGCTGGTCGCGCGGTACGTACGAGACGATCCTCAAGCAGTACTGGAAGGGCTTCTTCACGCTCCCGCCGAGCAAGCTCTTCAACTACACGATGATGATCATCTTCTATCCGATGGCGGCCATGAACTGGATTCTGGCGGCGCTGAGTTGTGCGCTGTTCCTGGGTCTCGGCGCCTCGGGTGTGAACATCGACCCGACGGTCTGGCTGATGCTGTACGGCAACGCGTCGGCGCTCCAGATCGGCCTGTACATCTGGAACCGCCGGCACAACGTCTCGCCGCACGAGCCCGAGGGCTCCGGCGGTGTGGCCGGCATGGTGATGTCCGCGCTGTCGGCGCCACTGTACGCGAAGGCGCTGTTCGACTCCGTACTGCGCCGCAAGAGCAAGTTCGTGGTGACCCCCAAGGGCGACTCGGCCAGCCCCGACCGCTGGTTCGGGACCTTCCGCTACCACTGGTACTTCATCCTCATCTTCGCCGCGTCCATCACCGCGGGCTTCGTCTATGGTCACTCCCACCCGGCGATGATCACCTGGGCCACGTTCGCCCTGCTGATCACGGCGGCCCCGATGTTCGCGTGGCGCTACATGCTCCGCCAGGAGAAGAAGAAGCCGAAGCCGGCCGAGGAGCCCGCGCGGCAGGAGCAGCCGGAGCGGGCGGCGCCCCAGCGGGCGCACACCGTGCCGCAGCAGAAGCCGAGTTGGGCCGCGCAGCCGCGCGCCGGGGGTGACGGCGGCAGCGGGGGCGACGGGGGCAACGAAGAGACCATGCAGATTTCCCTGGGGGGACGTAACAAGTGAAAGACGGTGCGAGCCGCCGCCGTGCCCGGCGCATAGTCATCGGCACGGTGGTGGTCCTGGCGCTGGCCGGGATGAACGGACCCTGGCTGTACCGCTTCGGATCGGCCAAGTACCACGAGTACAAGATCAACAGACCGGAGTACAAGGCCGAGAACGGGCACTGGGACGTCATCGACTTCCCTCAGGACATGCGCCTCAACACGATTCACGCGGCGCTGCTCCACACCGGAAAGATCCTGCTGGTCGCCGGCTCGGGGAACAATCAGAAGAACTTCGACGCGAAGAAGTTCGACACCCGGCTCTACGACCCGGTGAAGAAGACCATCAAGAAGATTCCCACGCCGAGTGACCTGTTCTGCACGGGACATACGCAGCTGGCGAACGGGAATCTGCTGATCGCGGGCGGCACCAAGCGCTACGAGAAACTCAAGGGCGACGTCACCAAGGCCGGCGGCCTGATGATCGTGCACAACGAGGACCCGGACGCGCCCAAGACCATCAAGGCGGGCACGGTCTTCTCCGGCAAGGAGAACGGGAAGTCGTTCGTCGCCAAGGACAACATCACGGTCGAGCGCGCCAAGAAGGTCTTCGACAAGGCGACCGGCCGGTTCCTGCGCAATGAGCCCGGCCTCGGCCGGGTGTACGTCGAGGCGCAGAAGTCCGGCGCCAAGTACGAGACCGGCACCCAGGACAACTACCGGGTGCAGGGCCTGACCGGCCAGGACGCCCGCAATGTGTACGGCATCGCGCAGAAACTCGCCCTGGACAAGAAGGACTTCCAGGGAATCAGGGACAGTTTCGAGTTCGATCCGGTCGCCGAGAAGTACATCAAGGTCGACCCGATGAACGAGGCGCGCTGGTACCCGACGCTGACCACGCTCTCCGACGGCAAGGTCCTCTCCGTGTCCGGGCTCGACGAGATCGGGCAGCTGGTGCCGGGCAAGAACGAGGTCTACGACCCGAAGACGAAGAAGTGGACGTACCTGAAGGACGTCCGCCAGTTCCCGACGTATCCCGCGCTGTTCCAGATGGAGAACGGGAAGATCTTCTACTCGGGCGCCAATGCCGGATACGGCCCCGACAACGTCGGCCGCAAGCCCGGTGTCTGGGACCTGACGACCAACAAGTTCCAGAAGATTCCCGGCCTTTCGGATCCCGACATGCTGGAGACGGCCAATACCGTCGAACTGCCGCCCGCACAGAACCAGAAGTACATGGTGATCGGCGGCGGTGGCGTCGGCGAGTCCAAGCTGTCCAGCACGAAGTCCCGGATCGTCGACCTGAAGGACCGCAGTCCGCGGTTCGTGGACGGGCCGAAGCTCGACAAGGGGACGCGGTACCCGCAGGCCTCGATCCTGCCCGACGACTCGGTCCTGGTCTCCGGCGGCTCCGAGGACTACCGCGGGCGCGGCGACTCCAACATCCTCGAGGCCCGGATCTACGACACGGAGAAGAACACGTACCAGCGGGTCGCCGACCCGAACGTGGGGCGCAACTACCACTCGGGCTCGCTGCTCCTGCCCGACGGCCGCGTGCTGTTCTTCGGCTCGGACTCGCTCTACGCCGACAAGGCCAACACCAAGCCCGGCACGTTCGAGCAGCGCATCGAGATGTACACGCCGCCTTACCTGTACCGGGACTCCAGGCCGTCCCTGGAGGGCGGGCAGCAGACGATCCGGCGCGGCGGCTCGGCCACGTACAAGACCGAGCACGCCTCGTCGATCAAGACGGCCCGGCTGATCCGGCCGAGCGCCTCCACGCACGTGACGGACGTGGATCAGACGTCCATCGCGCTCGACCTCAAGAAGGCGGACGGTTCGGTGACGGTGACCGTGCCGAAGAGCCGCTCGCTGGTGGAGTCGGGCTGGTACATGCTGTTCGTCACCGACGACCAGGGGACGCCCAGCAAGGCGCAGTGGGTGCGGGTGCCTTAGGCCGACCGGCGCGGGGCGGAGCTGGTCGTCGGTGACGACTCGGGGCTCCGCCCCGGACCCCGCTGCTCAATCGCCGCAGGGGCTTGATTTACCCACCCGCCAGCTTCAGCGCGTACTCGCCCCACCACTCGCCGGCCTTCGGACCGCCCTTGCAGGTGCCGTCCGACTCGCCCGGCCGCTTGACCCACAGATAGGCCTTCACCTGCGGATCGCCGGTCTTGGTGGTCGGCTTCTCGCCGAGGGCCCGGCCCGGCGGGTTGCACCAGCGCTCGTCCGCGGCGCCGCCCGTGTACGGCCCGTTGCCGTTGCGGCTCGTGTCGACCACGAACGGCTTGTTGCCGATCTTCGCCGACAGCTCCTTGCCGTACTTCACCGACTCCTCGGTGGAGTAGAAGTTCGACACGTTCACCGAGAATCCGTCGGCCTGCTCGACGCCGGACCACTTCAGCGGCTCGTAGATCTGGTCCGGCTTGCCCCAGCCCGCGTTGCCCGCGTCGAGGTAGACCTTCGTGTCCTTCAACGACTTGAGCTTCTCGATGGCGCCCTTGAGCAGGTCGTAGCGCTCCTCGTGGAACTCCTCCGGCGTGCAGTTGTCCACCATGTGCTGCACCGCGTCGGGCTCCAGGATCACCGTCGCGGGCCGGTCCCCGATGCCCGCGGCGACCTGGTCGATGAACTGCCGGTACGCGTTGCCGTCCGCCGCGCCGCCGCCCGAGTACTGGCCGCAGTCGCGGTGCGGGATGTTGTAGACGACCAGCAGCGCGTCGCGGTCCGCCTTCTGGGCGGCCTCGGTGAAGCCGCGCGCCTGGTCCTCCGCGTTCTCCGGCAGAAGCCATTCGCCGCTGGGCTGCTCGGCGATCCTGCGGACCTTCGCGGCGTCCTCGTCCTTGCCGTCCTTCGCGAGGGTCGCCGCGGCCTTCGCCGCCTTGCTGTCGGGATTGACCCAGAACGGGTCCGCGCCCTTGGGCTGCTGCCGCACAGGAGACTGCGCGTCGTTCCCCTCGTCGCCCCCACCGCCTGAGGAGCACGACGAAGCCGCCGCCACGAGCAGAGCCGCCCCCACGACCGCTGCCCCAGCCCTCATTTTCCGGTACATCCACTCCCCCTTGGGTGCACTGCCTGGCTTTCAATCGTGGCACACGCCCCTGTCGTGCCACGAGCTCCGGTCCTGCTTGTCAAAGACCTGTTACAGCGTGCGCGGCACGGGTAGACGGCGGCCAGGAACACTCTGATACGCGGGGTGAAAGGGGGCGTCCCTTGTCCAGTGGGACACCTGAACTGCGCCTGGCCACAGCCCTGTTGGAGTACTTCGACACCATTCGTGACAGCTTCGACCCACCCCGCTATCTGTGCCGGCTGACCGACCACTGCGTGGAACTGCTCGGCGCCCTGGGCGCGGGCGTGCTCCTCGCCCGCCCGTACTTCCCGGCACCGGCCAGCCAGAGCGGCGAAAAGGCCGATTTCATCCAGGAGTTGGTGGCCTCGGACGGTCCCGTGAGTCCGGCGCGCGAAGCCCTGCGGACCGGACGGGCGGTGGCCCCCGTGGACCTGGCCGCCTCGACGACCGCCTCACGCTGGCCCGCGTTCACGACGATCGCCCGGCGCCGCGGGATCGCCACCGCGTACGCGGTGCCGCTGCGGCGGGCCGACGACATGGTGGGGGCGCTCGCCGTCTTCCGGGCCGCGCCGCCCTCGCCCAACGAGGTGGCGATCGCCCAGACCCTCGCGGACGCGGCGACCCTCGGGCTGCACAACCACCGTGCGCACGCCCGGTACCAGGAGCTGACCGAGCAGTTGCGCGGTGCGCTCGCCAGCCGGGTGCGGATCGAGCAGGCGAAGGGAATACTCGCCGAGCGCTGGGAGACCGCGCCGGGCACCGCGTTCACGGAGCTGCGCAAGTACGCGCGCGCCCACCGGCTGCCGCTCGACGACGTCGCGTCGGCGGTGATCCGCGGCACCCTGCCCAACGTCCTGGCGCGCCCCGACTCGGCGTGAACCGTCGGCCACGCTCTGTGCTGGACCGGCAAACAGTTCTAGAGTCGGGGTGAGTGGCCCCAGCCCTTGGCCTGTCCGAACCACCGGACGCACGAAGCCTCCCGCGCCGAGGCCGGGCAACTCCCGCAGCCCCGCCCGCGCGGTCGAGGACCAGTCCGGCCGGCGGCTCCGGGGGGAGCGGGCTGCCGGCCGGACAGGTCTCTCAGCCCGCCGTCCGCGGCGCCCCTTCCACGTCCGACAGATACGCCGACACGACCACGTTCGCCGTGTACGTGCCCGCGGCCTTGTCGAAGGTCCCGCCGCAGGTGATGAGGCGCAGTTCCGCCCGGTCGGCGCGGTGCGGTCCGTACGCCTTGGCCGGGTCGAAGTTCTCGCGGGAGAACACCCGCACGTCGTCGACGGTGAACTCGGCGACGGAGCCGTCGTCCCGCGTCACGCGCACCGCGTCGCCGGGCTCGGCCTCGCTGAGGTGGTAGAAGACGGCGGGCCTGGTCTCGGTGTCGACGTGCCCGACGAACAGGGCGGTGCCCCGCTCCCCCGGCTTCGCCCCGCCGCCGTACCAGCCGACGACGCCCGCCCGCGCGTAGGGCGGCGGGTCCACGGCGCCGCCCGCGTCCAGGCCGCGGGCCACGACGGGCGCCCTGACCCGCAGCGCCGCGATGTCGACGCGCGCCGGGGCCGCGCCCGCGACCGGCCGGTGGGCTGCGGGCAGCTCGACGCCCGCGGGGCGGCCGACGGCGGCCGCGTCCCCGGTGGTCGGCGAGGACAGGCTGACCTCGGTGGCGCCGCGGCCCCACAGCCACAGGCCGAGCAGCAGCACCGCCCAGGCCACTCCCGTCAGGAGCCGCCCGGCACTCTGCGGCCGGTCACCCATGGCGGAGTCAGCGCCTCGTCGACGAACCGGTGGCCTTGCGGCGGCGGACGCTGCGCACGGCCACGGCGACGGCGGCGATCGCGGCGAGGCCCAGACCGATGAGCGCGTGCCGGTCGCCGGGGCCCTCGCTGGGGGCGGCGGACGGGGGGCGGTGGACGGCGAGCGCCTGCCGTTCGGTGGCGGTGCCGCCGCCGCCCGCGTGCACGGGGGCCGTCGGGGTCGGGGTGGGCGTGACGTCCGCGTCGAGGACCTGGACGGTGCCGGTGACCTTGCCCTCGGCGCCGTCGCAGGTCACCGAGATCGGGTAGGCGTCGGGCGCGGCGGTGGAGCTGACGCGGGCCTCCGCGAACAGGGTGGGTTCGTCGGCGGAGGGCGCGAGCCGGGCGGGGGCCACGAAGGCCTCGGAGCGTGCGCTGCCCGTGGTGCCCGCGCAGCCGGTGACCCGCAGGTCGACCTCGGTGCCCGCGGGCGCGGAGCGCGGGGTGACGGTGATCGATCCGCCGCCGTCGGCCGCCGGGGCGGCGGTGGCCGGTGCGGTCGCCAGGACGGCCGCCCCGGTGACACTGACAGCAAGCAGTCCTGCACGCATCGTGAACCTCCTCTAGGCAGGGTCACGCTTCGTGGGGCGTTCCGCATCCCGAGAGGCTCCGGTGGTGCGTTTCACCTGGCGGGGCGGGTGAATACGATGGCAGTCAGTCGATCTGAGCCGAGGAGTCCGCACACATGGCAGAGCACAAGCCCATCGAATCGTGGCTGACCGACATGGACGGGGTGCTCATGCACGAGGGGGTGCCGATCCCGGGCGCGGACGCGTTCATCAAGAAGCTGCGGGACTCCGGCAAGCCCTTCCTCGTCCTGACGAACAACTCGATCTACACGGCCCGTGACCTGCACGCCCGGCTGAACCGGATCGGCCTGGAGGTCCCGGTCGAGAACATCTGGACCTCGGCCCTCGCGACCGCCCGGTTCGTCGACAGCCAGCGGCCGAACGGCACGGCGTACGTGATCGGCGAGGCCGGTCTGACGACGGCGCTGCACGAGGTCGGGTACATCCTGAGCGACTCGGACCCCGACTTCGTGATCCTGGGCGAGACCCGTACGTACTCGTTCGAGGCGCTCACCAAGGCGATCCGGCTGATCAACGGCGGGGCCCGGTTCATCGCCACCAACCCCGACAACACGGGCCCCTCCACGGAGGGCGTGCTGCCCGCGACCGGCTCGGTGGCGGCGCTGATCACCAAGGCGACCGGCAAGGACCCGTACTTCGTCGGGAAGCCGAATCCGCTGATGATGCGGACCGGGCTGAACGCCATCGGGGCGCACTCGGAGTCCAGCGCCATGATCGGCGACCGGATGGACACGGACGTGCTCGCGGGCCTCGAGGCCGGGATGACGACGTACCTCGTGCTGACGGGGCTCACGAGCGAGTCGGACGTCGACCGCTTCCCGTTCCGGCCGACCACGGTCGTCGACTCGATCGCGAACCTCGTCGACCTGGTCTGACGCCGGCCCCGGTACGGCGGCCGGTGCTGCTTCTCAGCTGCCGGTCGCCGTCTTCCAGTCGTCCACGTACGTCTGGAGGTTCTTGGCGACGTCGTTCCAGTCGGGCTCGAAGATCTGCACGCCGTCCATGATCTTGGCGAGGGCGACGGCGTTGTCGTCGGCGGCCTTCACGTCCGCGCGCGGCGAGAAGCCGCCGCCCACCGAACTCACCTGCTTCTGCTGCTCGGTGGCGAGCATGAAGTCCAGGAGCTTCTTGCCGTTGGCGGTGTGCGGGGCGTTCTTCACGAGACCGCCCGCGTACGGCAGGGCGAAGGAGGTCGGCTTGCCGGAGCCCTTCTTCGGGAACCAGATGCCGAGGTTCGGCATGTCCTTGGACTGGGAGTGGTTCATCTGTACGTCGCCGTTGGCGACGAGGAGTTCACCCTTGTCGACCTTGGGGGCGAGCTTTCCGGTGGAGGCGGACGGGCCGACGTTGTTGGCCTGGAGCTTCTTCAGGTAGGCCATGGCCTGCTGCTTGCCGCCGAAGTCGTGGATCGCCTTGACCAGCAGGGCGGTGCCGTCACCCGCGACGCCGGGCGTGGAGTACTGCAGCTTGTTCTTGTACTTCGCGTCGAGGAGCTGCTCCCAGGTGGTGGGCGGCGTCTTCAGCTCCTTCGTGTTGTGGATGAACCCGAAGTAGTTGTTGACGACGGACGTCCAGGTGCCGTTCGCCGCCTTGTCGGCGCCGTCGACCTGGTCCGAGCCCTTGGGCGCGTACTTCGCCAACAGGCCCTTGCTGTCGGCCTGCTGGATGAACGGGGGCAGCGTGACGAGGACGTCGGCCTGGGTGTTGACCTTCTCGCGGACGGCGCGCTGCACCATCTCGCCGGAGCCGCCCTCCACGTACTTGACCTTGATACCGGTCTTCTTGGTGAAGTCCTTGAATATCTTGTCGTACCAGCCGTCGCCGTTCTCGCCCTTGAGGCCGTCGGCGCTGTAGACGGTGACGACCTTCTCGTCGGAGGCGGCGGAGCTGCCGCCGCAGCCGGTCAGGGCGGCGGCGAGGGCGAGGCTGCCGGTGACGGCGGCGACGGTGGTGAGCGTGTTCTTGCGCATGGCGAGGTGAACTCCCTTAGTGCGTCAGGGTCGTTGAGGGGGTCTAGCGGTACGAGGCCTTGGTGCGGATCCGCGAGGCGGCGAGCAGGACGAGCAGCGTGGCGGCCATGAGGATCACGGCGATCGCGGAGCCGGTGAACAGGGAGCCGCGGTCGGTGGTCGCGTAGATCTGCACCGGGAGCGGCATCCAGTCGGGCGGGTAGAGCATCATCGTGGCGCTCAACTCGCCCATGGACAGGGCGAAACACAGGCCCGCGGCGGCGTTCAGGGAGGGCAGCAGCAGCGGCAGCTTCACCTTCCACAGGACGTACGCGGGGCGGGCGCCGAGCGAGGCCGCGGCCTGTTCGTACACCGGGTCGAGGCGCCGGAGGGCGGCAGAGACGGACTGGTAGGCGAACGCGGTGACCAGGATCGTGTGGGCGATGATCACGATCCAGCGGGTGCCGTTGAGCAGCATCGGCGGCCGGCTGAACGCCACGAGGACGGCGAGGCCGACGACCACGGACGGCACGGCGACCGGCAGCATGAACAGGGCGTCCAGCACGCGCCGCCCCCGCTTCCTCAGCGCGGCGGCGGCCAGCGCGGCCCAGCCGCCGACGACGAGCGCGAGCACGCTCGCGGTGACGGCCGTGACCAGGCTGGTGGTCAGGGCGGTGAGGGAGTCGCCACTGGTGGCGGCCTCGTAGTGCCCGCCGGTGAACCCGGAGGGCAGGGCGCCGGACCAGTTCGTGGCGAAGGACGCGGCGACGACGACGAGGAGCGGAAGGGCGAAGAGGGGCAGAAAGAGCACGAAGAAGACGCCCCAGGTGATCCACTTCGCGGGCTTGCTATGCACGAGCACGAGGATTCGCCTCCCGGTGGAACGAGGTGCCCCGAAGGGGCGCGGGGAACTGCGCGACCGGCCACGGCGAAACCGCACTCGGCGTCGAATCAGCCACCGACACGACGGCTCACCACCCGGTAGAGGCCGTAGAGGCCCACGGACACAAGGACGTTGACGACCGCCACGACGCAGGCCCCCGGGTAGTCCGACTCCAGGATGGCCTTGCTGTAGACGAGGGTCGGGAGGGTCGTGACGTCCTTGGCTCCGGTGAACAGGACGATCCCGAACTCGTTCAGGCACAGGACGAGGACCAGCGAACCGCCGGCGGCCAGCGCCGGGAGCGCCTCCGGCAGGATGACCTGCCGCACGATCCGGGCGGGCCGCGCCCCGAGCGACGCGGCGACCTCCAGCTGCCCCGTCTCGACCTGGGAGAACGCGGCGAGCAGCGGGCGCATCACGAAGGGCGTGAAGTAGGTGATCTCCGCGAGCAGTACGCCCCACGGCGTGGTCAGGAACTGGAAGGGCCCGGTGGCGGCGCCCGTGAGATCCGTCCACAGCCCGTTGGCCATGCCCACCTGCCCGTAGACGAACAGCAGGGCGAGCGTGATCAGGAAGGACGGGAAGGAGAGGAACACGTCGATGAACCGGGCGACGGCCCTGCCGCCGGGGAACGGCACGAACGCGACGATCAGCGCGAGCACGAAGCCGAGGACGAGGCAGCCGACCGTGGACCCGACGGCGAGCCACACCGTCGTGCCGAGCGCCTCGCGGAACGCCGAGGACGCGAAGACGTCGGCGTACGGCTTGAGGGAGGTGCCGCCGGTGTCGGGGGTGAGCGACTGCTGGACGACGAGGAAGAGCGGGTAGAGGAAGACGACGGCGAGGGCGGCGACGGGCGGCAGCGCCCAGACCCAACCGCCCTTCCACCTGCGGGCCTTGGTGGCGCCCTGGCGGGGCGCGGTGAGCGCGGCGCTAGCCATGCGTGGCCACCTCCGCCGAGACGCCCGCGCCGAGCAGCACCGCGTCCTCGGGCGCGAAGTGCACGGTGATCCGCTCCCCGAGCGCCGGCGGCTCGCGCAGTTCGCGCAGGTCGGCCTTGACGCGGTGGCCGTCCACGTCGACGTGGAGGCGGTGCGTGGAGCCGCGCCACTGGACCTCGGTGACCTCTCCGGTCAGGGCGTTGGGGCCTTCGCCGAGGCCGACGAGGTGCGGGCGGACGCAGAGCGTGGCCGTGGATCCCGTAGCCGCGTCGCCCTGTGCCGGGACCTTCAGTTCGGTCGGGCCGAAGGAGACCGTGCCCTTTCCGGCCGTGCCGACCGTCACCGGCAGGAGGTTGGCGTTGCCGACGAAGGACGCCGTGAACTCGGTGCGCGGCCTGCGGTACAGGTCCTGCGGCGTGCCGACGTCCTGGAGGCGGGCCTTGTCCATGACGGCTATGCGGTCGGCGAGGGTGAGCGCCTCGACCTGGTCGTGGGTGACGTACAGGATCGAGACGTCGGGCAGCTCGCGGTGGAGCCGGGCGAGTTCGGCGAGCATGCCGGAGCGGAGCCGGGCGTCGAGCGCGGACAGCGGCTCGTCGAGCAGCAGCACTCCGGGCCGCACCGCGAGGGCGCGGGCGATGGCGACGCGCTGCTGCTGGCCGCCGGACAGCTCGCGCGGGTAGCGCTTGGCGTAGGAGGCCATGCCGGTCAGTTCGAGGGCCTCGGCGACCCGCGCGGGAATCTCGCTCTTCGGCGCCTTCTGCGCCCGCATCCCGAACGCGACGTTGTCCTCGACGCGCAGGTGCGGGAAGAGCGCGTAGCTCTGGACGACCATGCCGATGCCGCGCCGGTGCGGCGGCAGGTCGGTGACGTCGCGCCCGCCGAGGAACACCCGGCCGGACGCGGGCCGCACGAATCCGGCGACGGCGCGCAGCGCGGTGGTCTTCCCCGAGCCCGAGGGGCCGAGGAGGGCCATCACCTCGCCGGGCTCGACGGTCAGGTCGAGGGAGTCGAGAACGGTGGTGCCGCCGTACGCGACCGACACCCGGTCGAACCGGATGCCGCTCAGCTTCTGGTCGATGTCTCTCACGGCGGCAACGCTCGTGGCGGCGGGTGTCCCGCGCGAAGCGGTCCGGCAACGGGACGGTGAACTGCCACCCAAGCTTGGACCAGACCCGTTACCTTTCTGTTATGCGAGAGCGGCCGGTGAGGCCAACTCCCCTCAGGAGGGCGGGGGTTACCAGCTGTCAGGGCCCAAACGCGCGGTGAACGAGAACCGGTCCCCCCGGTAAAGCGTCCGCACCCGCTCCATGGCGCGCCGCCCCGTGTCGTACGAGATCCGGTGGAAGAGCAGCATCGGCAGCGCGGGCGGCGTTCCGATGAGCAGCGCCTCGCGCGGCGTCGCGAGCACCGTCTCGATGCGCTCGTCGGCCGAGCCGAACTCGATGCCGAGCCGGTCGTGGACGTAGGAGTAGAACGACGAGTCGGGGTCGAACTCGACGTCGAGGCGCGGCACCCTGGACACGGGGACGTACGTCGATTCGAGGCCGACGCGCTCGTCGTCGGCGAGCAGCACCCGCTCCATGTGCCAGACGGGCTCGCCGCGTTCGAGTCCGACCTCGGCGGCGAGCGCGGGCGGGCACGGGAAGCGCTCCAGGCCGATCAGGGTGCGGCCGGGGCGCCTGCCCTGCCTGCGCACGCCTTCCGTGTACGAGGCGAGGGACAGCGGCTGCGCCAGTTTCGGTCCCGCGGCGACGGTGCCCCTGCCGTGCCGCCGCAGCCGCCCTTCGAGCAGCAGCTCGCGCAGCGCCTGCCGCACCGTCTCGCGCGAAACCTCGAAGCGCAGGGCGAGTTCGCGCTCGGCGGGCAGCGCCTCCCCCTCGTCCAACTCGTCGATGAGCGCGGCGATCCGCGCCTTCACGGCGTAGTACTTCGGGATGCGTCCGTGCTCGGGGATGCCGTCGCGCACGGGGGCGCCGGGAGCCTGGTCGTTCGGGTAGTCCACGCGGGGATGGTCGCAGACGTGGATGAACGGCGGCCTTGCGGCCTGCGGTCCGGCCGCCGCGCTTGTTCGGCTGGGGCGGCGGCCGGACCGGGGTGGGTCGGTGGCTCAGCGTCCGCCGACGCGGAGCCGCCTGGCCCCCACCACGAGGGCCGCGCCGGCGAGGAGGAGGGTGCCGGCCGCGACCCCCAGTCCGAGCATCGCGCGCGGGCCCGTCCGGGCGAGTTCGTCCGCTTCGTCCGCGAGGGTCGGGCCCGTCGGCGCCTCGATGGCGAACGGGTAGTCGTTGGACTCGCCCACCCAGTCGCCGTCGTCGTCCCTGCGGTGGACGAGCGCGGCGTTGGCGGTGACCCGGTCGAGCGGGGTGCCGTCGGTGAACGCGAGGCGGACGTCCACGGAGACCGTCTCGCCCGCGCCGACCGAGAATCCGGGGAAGCCGTCGAACACGCCGATGTTCTCGCGGGCGTCCGTCCGTTCCACGGTCACCGGGCGCCAGCGTCCCGCGTCCCGGAACTCCATCCGGATGTGCTTCGGCGTCAGCTTCCGTGCCTCGTCGACCAGTACGAGGACGGGGTGCAGGTCGGCGCAGCGGGCGGCGGTGGTGTTGGTCAGGTCGAGCGAGAAGTGCCGGGGGGCTTCGCCGGGGCGGTAGGTGGCCGGGCCCTCGCCGATCCGGGTGTCGATCGGGAAGTCGCCGCTCTTGTCGGCGGCGCAGGCCCGTGTGCCGGTGTCGGCGACCGCCCCGGGCGCCGGGCCCGCCGCCGTGAGGGCGAGGGTGGCGACGGCGGTGACGCCGAGGGCGAGCGGTCGGCGGCGCAGTCGCATGAAGGCCCTTCCCGGCGGCAGTCGTGGGCATCGACCTTGCCAGTGCCGTCCGGCGGGACCGGGTGTGTGCGGTGCGCCACGCGCGGCGTTCCCCCGATCGGCCCACGCCGCACCGCGGTTACGGCCTCGGGGCTCCGCCCCGGACCCCGCGCCTCAATCGCCGGCGGGGCTGGAATTGCCGCACCGCGGTTACGGCCCCGCGCCTCAATCGCCGGCGGGGCTGAAAAGATTCGGGGCTCCGCCCCGGGCCCCGCTGCTCAATCGCCGCAGGGGCTTGAATGAGCGGCACCGGCCGATGGCGTCTCGCCTTGGGCAATCTGCCGCCTTGGGCGGCAGGGTGGGCAAGGCGGCACCACGGTGCCGCGCAACAGGGACGACGGGCGCCGGCCCCGGCGCAGCCCCTACGGCGCGGACCGGCCGAAGAGAGGGGCCAGGATCATGTGGGCGGCGCCTTCGACCGCCTGGGTGTCGCCGCCGGGGGCCGCCCGCACCGGGATCGGGGGGCCGCCGCCTTCCCGGCGGGCGCGGGCCGCGACGACCTGTTCCACCCCGCGTACAAAGCGCTCCTCGTGGCCCGCCACCGTCCGCCCGCCGAGCACCACCGCATCGATGTCGAGCAGGCTCACCAGGTTCGCCGCCCCCTCCCCGAGCACCCGCGCCGCCTCGTCGAGCCCCCGGTCCGTGCCGGAGGCCACCGCCGCGAGGCAGAGCGCCTCGATGCACCCCCGGTTGCCACAGCCGCACAGCGGCCCGTCCAGCTGGATCACCTGGTGCCCGAACTCGCCCGCCCCGGTCCGCGCCCCGCGGTACAGCGCGCCGTCGAGGACGAGCCCCGCCCCGAGCCCCGTACCGAGATGGAGGTAGGCGAAGGAGCGCTCCCCCTCGCCCTCCAGTGCGAGGCCGAGCGCCGCCGCGTTCGTGTCCTTGTCCACGACGACGGGGAGACCGAGCCGCTCGGCGAGCGCGTCGCGCAGCGGGAAGCCGTCCCACCGCGGAAACCCGGTGACCCGGTGCAGCACTCCGCCGGCGTGGTCGAGCGGCCCCGGCACGGCGACCCCGACCCCGAGCACGGTCTTCCCGCCGTCCGCCCCGAGCAGCGAGTCCACCTCGCACGCGGCCGCCCCGAGCACCGCGTCGGCGCCCGCGCCGAGGTCGAGCGGGACCCGCCGGGCCGCGACGACGGCGCCGGACAGGTCGGCGAGCACGGTGTGCAGCTCGTCGCGGTCCAGGTGCAGGCCGACCGCGTGCCCGGCGCCCGCGAGCAGCCGGAGCACGGTGCGCGGCTTGCCTCCGGTGGAGGCCCGGCGGCCGGCCTCGACCACGAGTCCGTCGCCGCGCAGGCGCGCCGTGATCTTGCTGACGGCCTGCGGGGTGAGCCCGGTGCGCTCGGCGAGTTCGAGGCGGCTTATCCCGGCCTCCCCCGCCGCGCGCAGCAGATCGAGCACGAGCGCCGCGTTGTGCCCGCGCAGGGCACTCAGATTGGCGCCCACCGTCGCGGCCATGGTCCTCCTCACGTGTGCAGTCACCAGCCCATTGTCCCCCGCGCTTGCACTTTGGCAACACCGTTGCTTAAGTGGAGGCATGACTGGTACGAGTGCTGCTCTCCGCGTGGGCCTGGTCGGCTACGGCCTGGCGGGCTCCGTCTTCCACGCCCCGCTGATCGCCGCGACCGAGGGCCTGACCCTGGACACGGTCGTCACCTCGAACCCCGAGCGGCAGGCTCAGGCCCGCGCCGAGCACGGCGAAGGCCTGCGCTTCGTCGCCTCCCCCGACGAGCTGTGGGAGCACGCGGACGAGCTCGACCTGATCGTCATCGCGTCGCCGAACAAGACGCACGTGCCACTCGCGAAGGCCGCCATCGCCGCGGGCCTCCCGGTCGTCGTCGACAAGCCGGTCGCGGGCACCGCGGCCGAGGCCCGCGAGCTCGCCGAGCTGGCCGAGAAGCAGGGCGTCCTGCTCGCCGTCTTCCAGAACCGCCGCTGGGACAACGACTTCCTGACCCTCCAGAAGCTGCTCGCCGACGGCGAGTTGGGCGACGTCTGGCGCTTCGAGTCCCGCTTCGAGCGCTGGCGCCCCCAGCCCAAGGGCGGCTGGCGCGAGTCCGGCGACCCGGAGGAGATCGGCGGCCTCCTGTACGACCTCGGCAGCCACGTCGTCGACCAGGCCCTGGTCCTGTTCGGCCCGGCCGTCTCCGTCTACGCCGAGTCGGACGTGCGCCGCCCCGGCGCCGAGGCCGACGACGACACGTTCATCGCGATCACCCACGCGAAGGGCGTCCGCTCCCACCTGTACGTCTCCGCCACCACCGCCCAGCTCGGCCCGCGCTTCCGCGTCCTCGGCTCGCAGGCGGGCTACGTGAAGTACGGGCTCGACCCGCAGGAGGCGGCGCTGCGCGACGGCAAGCGCCCGAAGGCCGGTGAGCCGTGGGGCGTGGAGGCCGAGTCGATGTGGGGGCGGGTCGGCTCCGGCGAGTCCCCGCAGACCGGCGGCGGCCGCCCGCTGGCGACGGTCGACGGCGACTACCCCGCGTACTACGCCGCCGTCGCCGCGGCGCTGCGCGACGGCGCGCCCAACCCGGTGCCCGCCACTCAGGCCGCCGCCGCGCTCGACGTCCTGGAGGCGGCCCGCGTCTCGGCCCGCGACGGTGTGACGGTGAAGCTGTGACGACCCCCGCGAAGACCAACCCCGAAAACGCCCCGCAGATCCCCGAGTTGGAGGAGCAGGAGCGCCGCCTGGTGCTCGGCTCCTTCACCCACGACGACGCCTGGGCCCTCGGGAATCTGCTCGTGGACCTCGCGCGCGAGCGGCAGGCGCCCGTCGCGATCGACATCACGCGCGGCGGCCAGCAGCTGTTCCACGCGGCGCTGCCGGGCTCCGCGCCCGACAACGACGCGTGGATCGCCCGCAAGCGCCGCGTCGTCGAGCGCTACCACGCCTCGTCGTACCTGGTCGGCAGCCGTTTCCGGGCCAAGGGCACGACGTTCGAGGACGCCTCGCGCCTCGACCCGGACACGTACGCGGCCCACGGCGGCGCCTTCCCGATCACCGTACGGGGAGCGGGAGTCGTCGGCGCCGTGGTGGTGTCGGGACTGCCGCAGATCGAGGACCACAAGCTGGTCGTGGCGGCGCTGGAGCGGTTCAGCGCGGCGTGAGCCGCAGCCGCACCGGTTCGGCCGGGCGCATCGTGATGCCGAACGCCGTCGCGAGCTCCCGGTCGTCCACGGCCTCGACCTCGTACGACTGAAGCAGCACGGCGAGGCCGAGGACCGATTCGAGCATCGCGAACTGCGCGCCGATGCAGGCGCGCGGCCCGCCGCCGAACGGCATCCAGGCGTAGCGGTGGCGCCCCTTCTCCGCCTCGGGCAGGAAGCGGTCCGGGTCGAAGCGCATCGGGTCCGGCCAGTACGCGGGGTCGCGGTGGGTGACGTACGCGGAGATCGTGACGTCGGAACCGGCCGGCACGAGCATGCCGTCGACCTCGGCGTCGGCGACCGCCCGGCGGCCGGTCGCGGCGGCGGCCGGGTACAGCCGCATCGTCTCCTTGATCACCCGCTCCGTGTACGGCAGGGCGTCGAGGTCCGCGGCCCGCGGCGGACGCCCGTCGGCGAGGACCTTGCCGATCTCCTCGCGGGCACGGGCCTGTACCTCCGGGTTCCGGCCCAGCAGGTGCAGGGCGAAGGTGAGCGAGGTCGACGTCGTCTCGTGCCCCGCGAGCAGGAAGACCAGCACCTGGTCGCGGATCTCGTCCGGCGAGAGCGCCTCGCCGTCCTCGGTGCGCGCCTTGATCAGCAGCCCGAGCAGGTCGCTGCCCGGCTCCTCGGCGGCCCTGCGCTCCGCGATCAGCCTGTCGCACACCCCGTACAGCTCCGTGCAGGCGGAGTCGAAGCGGCGGTTGCGCGGCGTCGGCCAGCCGGGCCCGACGATGCCCGCGCCGTAGGCCCGCCGCAGCGAGGTCTCGCTGATCTCGGGGAAGAAGCGGCGGACGGCGGGCACGGCGGTGTCGATGTCGGCGCCGAAGAGGATCCGGGCGACGGCCCGCAGCGTGAAGTGCTCCATCTCGGCCGCCGCGTCCACGACGTCCCGGCCGTGCCAGCCCTCGGCGGTGGCCCGCGCCTCGCCCACGACGGCGGTGTCGTAGGCGCGGATACCGCGCGGGGTGAACAGCGGCTGGATGAGCCGCCGTTGCCGCAGGTACGTCTCGTCCTGGCTGGTCAGCAGGCCGTTGCCGAAGGTGGAGCGCAGCTCCTCGTAGAAGAGGTTGTCCTTGCGGAAGTTGGCCGACTCGGTGGCGAGGACCTGCTGCGCGGCCTCAGCGGAAAACAGCCCGTACATGGTGCGGCGCAGTCCGGGCGGGCCCGCGAGGAACTTCACCACGTCGCCGTGGGTCTCGCGGGCCCGGAGGAAGGTGCCGAGCGCGTCGCGCTTCAGGTCGAGCATGGAACCGAGGAGCAAGGTCCCTGCGGGTATGGGCACTTGGGTGGTTGCTGTCACACAGGGAAGCGTGCGCGCCCCGTCGCGCACCGGGCAACGGGGCGCGACGGCTGGTGCGCAATCTTTACGATGCCGGTGCGCCGCGATGCCGGTGCGCGGGCCCCGGGTTCAGCCGCGGATGCCGACCCGCCGCCGCCTGCGCGTCAGGTAGACGGCGCCCGCGCCCGTCGCCGCGGTGATCGCCGCGATCGAGCCGAGCACGGCGGCGCCCTCGGAGGACGCGCCGGTGTCGGCGAGGTGGCCCCCGCCGCCACCCGTGCCGCCTGTACCGCCCGTGTCTCCTGTTCCCCCTGTGGTGCCGCCGTTGTCACCGCCGCCGGTGGGCGGTGCCGGGGTGGAATCGGAGGGGGTGGGGGTCGCGGTGGTGTCGCTCGGCGTGGGCGTGGGGGTGAGGCCGGTGTCGCTGGGGGTCGGCGTGGGCGTGGTGGTGTCCGTGGGCGTCGGCGTGGGAGTGGTGGTCTCCGGGTTCGGGTCCGGGTCCGGGGGCGGGGACACCGATTCGTTCGATCCGCACTTCGGCAGGTCGCCCGTGAACGGGTAGGCGTGGATCTCCTGGCCCCCGCCGCCGCCCGCCGCCGAGGTGTGGGTCAGCGAACCCGCCGTGTAGAAGCGGCCGTTGAACCCGGACATGGTCATCGTCGTCGTGCTCGACGGGTTGCCGACCAGCGCGCTGCCGGAGAACTGGGTGCCGCCCGCGAACTCCACGCTGCTCGCGTCCGGGAAGTTCCACAGCAGCCGCTCCCGCAGCTCCGCCGGGAGCAGGTTCTCGTACGTGTTGATCTTCCGTGCGTCGCCGTAGGCGTTGACGAGGACGGTGGCCCCGGCCGGGATGTTGTCGAACCGGAAGCCGCCCATGCCGCCGCCCATGGCCGCCACGTCGAAGTCGATGTCGAAGATCTGGAGCGGGGAGCTGCCGTCGCCGGTGAAGACGGTGGTCTGCCCGTCGGTGGCGGCGGTGCCGGTCGGGGTGCGGCGCATGCCGTTCTCGTACGCGTAGCACTGGCTGGCGTCGGTGAGCTGCTTGCGCAGGTCCTTGTACGGGGCCGCGGCGTCGGGATCGTGGACGGACTTCGACTCGACGGTGCCGTCGAGCGCGGCCGCGTAGCGTGCGACCCCGGACACCGAGGCGTCCTCGACGGCGACCCGCTCCCCCGCCGCGACGGAGAGGTCGCCGCCGGTGGTGAGGAAGTCGGTGCCGTCGTCCGGCGGCACGCGCGAGCCGACGCCCGCGACGCCCACGTTGTAGATCTGTGAGACGCCGGGGTCCTTGTCCTGGTCGAAGTCGCCGAGGGTGACGACCTTGCCCTCGGCCTCGGCGGCGCTCCCACGGACGCGGAAGTCGCCGCCGACGAAGACGTTGATGTTGTTGTCCCGGCCGGCCGGGGCGCCATTGTTCGGATCGGGATACGTGTCGGGGCAGTTGCTCCCCAGGCAGGGCCCGAGGCCACCCGGCAGCGGTTCGGCGTACACGGGTCCGGCGGCGGCCCCCACGACGAGGATCGCGGAGGCGAGCGCCCCGACCGGGAGCCGGGACGCGGACAGAGCGGTGCGAAAAGTACCCATAGTGGCACTATGAGAAGACTTTTCCGCGGCTCCCGGCAGACACGCGCCCCGCGAGGCCGAGGGCACCCCGATCGGGGGTGCCCACGACCTGGCGCCCTCGGCGCGCGGGGAGCGCCTACGCCCCCTTGAGCTCCTGCCGCTGCCGGCCGAGCCCGTCGATCTCCAGCTCCACCACGTCGCCGGCCCGCAGATACGGCTTCGGCTCGGGCTGCCCCATGGCGACACCCGCGGGCGTACCGGTGTTGATGACGTCACCGGGGTACAGCGTCATGAACCGGCTCACGTAGCGGACGACCTCGGCGACCGGGAAGATCTGGTCGGCCGTGCTGCCGTCCTGCTTCAGCTCCCCGTTCACCCACAGCTTGAGGCCGAGCGCCTGCGGGTCCGCCACCTCGTCGGCGGTGACCAGCCACGGGCCGAGCGGGTTGAACGTCTCGCAGTTCTTGCCCTTGTCCCAGGTGCCGCCGCGCTCGATCTGGAACTCGCGCTCGGACACGTCGTGCGCGACCGCGTACCCGGCGACGCAGCGCAGCGCCTCCTCGTGGGACTCGACGTAGCGGGCCGTGCGCCCGATGACGACGGCCAGCTCCACCTCCCAGTCGGTCTTCACCGAGCCGCGCGGCACGAGCACCGTGTCGTCGGGCCCGACGACCGTGTCGGCCGCCTTGAAGAACACGACCGGCTCGGCGGGCGGCTCGGCGCCGGTCTCCGCCGCGTGGTCGTGGTAGTTCAGCCCGATGCACACGACCTTGCCGATCCGGGCCACCGGCGGGCCGATGCGCAGCCCCGCCGCGTCGAGCACGGGGAGCTCCCCGGACGCGGCCGCGGTCCGTACGCGCTCGATCGCGGCGTCGTCCGCGAGCAGCGCCCCGTCGACGTCCGTGACGAGTTCCGACAGGTCGCGCAGGGTTCCCTCGGCGTCGAGCAGCGCGGGGCGCTCGGCTCCGGCGGGACCGACTCGCAGCAGCTTCATGGTGTAACTCCCTCTGCAGTAGGAGGAGCCTCCACGGCCCGGTGCGGCGTGCAGCCATCGGAGGACTGGTCGATCCTCCAAGGAGAACGTCCAGTCCGCAATACCCCGTTCACGGACTGGACCCGGACCGCTGCTCAGAGTGCGGGCGCGGCCTGCCCGGCGGCGTACGGCATGTCCCGGTAGAGCACGGCCCGCTCGATCGAGCTCCACGTCGTCGACGTGACGACGTACAGCGCGGCGGCCAGCGGCACGAAGGCCACCGTGAACAGGGTGAAGAACGACATCAGCGGCATGTACTTGCCCATCGCCGCCATGCCGGGGATCTGCGGCTGCTCCCCGTCGGGCTTCGGGGCCTGCGCCATCTGCCGCTTGGTCCGCCGATAGTTGAAGGTCGCCACGGCGGCGACGAGCGCGAACAGCGCCACGTAGACCAGCCCCTGGTCCCCGAAGAGCCCGCCGTGCGCGAGCGCGTCGTGGAACCGGCCGCCGAGCGGGGCCCCGCCGAGGGTGTGACCGAGCAGGGCGTTGGGCTCACCGCCGATGCTGCGGTTGGAGAACAGGTGGTAGAGCAGGAAGAACGCCGGCATCTGGCAGAGCATCGGCAGGCAGCCGGTCAGCGGGGAGACCTTCTCCTCGCGGTGCAGCTCCATGATCGCCTTCTGCATCGCCTCGGGGTTCTTCTTGTGCTTCTTGCGCAGTTCGGCGATGCGCGGCTGGAGCTTGGCGCGCTCGCGCTGCCCGCGCGCCGCCGCCCGCGACAGGGGGTGGACGAGGAGACGTACGAACGCGGTGAACAGGACGATCGCCGCGGCCGTGGCCGAGGCGTTCAGAAACGGCTGGAGCAGGTCGGCGATGTGCTCGACCAGACCGGCGAAAACGGACATGAACGACGACATGGGTGAGCCCTCCGGGGGTCTCGTCGTGCCTGACATCAAGAAGAGGTGTGTCGGCGTGACGGACTACGAACCGGGGAGGGTTCAGCAGGCCGTCGGGACGGGACGGCCGGGTGCTCGGGGCCTGGGACGCCCTGAGGCGTCGGGATCGCGCTGCGGCAGGAACGCGGTGCGCCGCTCGCGGTCGCGGATGGCGGTGCGCACACGGGTCGGCGCCACGGCGGGCGCGGAGCGCGCGGCCAGCACGGCGCTGGCGGCGAGCGCGGAGCCCGCGGCGGCGGTCGCGGCGAGCGCGACGGCGCCGACGAGGCTGCCGGTGTCGACGAGCGCGGAGCCGAGGAGGACGAAGAGCAGCAGGGCGACGGGCCGCAGCAGTACGGGCCCGCTGGACGTGCGTGCCATGCGCCTGCCTCCTCTCCCGCTCCTGCTTCTCAGCCCTCTGTGGCTTCCTGCCAGTTATACAGGCTGCTGCTCACACCGCGGGAGCGGAGGCCTGGTCGTCCGCGCGCGGGTCGCCGACCGGGTCCCGCGCGAGCACGACCTCGTCCGGCCGCTCGTCGCGGTCGGCGGGACGCGCGTACGTCACGGCCAGCGTCACGACGAGATTGGCGGCGAGCGCGACGATCCCGGCGTTCACCCCGAACACGGGATCGCGCCCGGTGAACACGAGCCCGCACACGACGCCCACTCCCACCACAAGCCCGCTCAACGCCCCCACGAGGCTCAGCCGTCGCCACACCAGGCCGACGAGCAGCATCGGGACGAGCTGCGCCATCCCCTCGTACGAGATGAGGGAGAGCCGTACGAGGGTGTTGGGCGCGGCGTACGTGAGGACGAGGGCGAGCGAGCCGGCCACGACGACCACGACCTGCGACCCGGCCTTCTGCGCCCGCGACGCACCCTCCGAGGATCCCCGCCACCGCGGCACGAGCGACATGACACTGCTCCCCCACATCGTCCCGATGACCAGCATGAACACGGCCATCGGCACGATCGACGACAGCGCGGCCGCGACCCCGACGATCCCGACGACCCACGCGGGGAGCGAATCGACGACGAGCTTGAACAGCGCCAGGTTCGAATCGGCCCCGGTGAGCCCCGGCACGACGAACAGGGCCGCCATCCCGAGCAGCATCGGCACGAACAGCAGCACGTTGTAGGCGGGCAGCCACATGGCGTTGCGCCGCAGCGCGTCGGCGCTGCGGGCGCCGAGGTACCCGGCGACGGTGGTCGGGAAGATGACGACGGTGAGCGCGTTCAGGAAGGTCGTGGTGGCGAACCAGCCTTCGCCGTAGGGCGACCCACCGCTGCCGGGCAGGGTCAGCCAGGCGCTCTTCTCCTCGACGAGCCGGTCGAGGAACGCCCCGTAGCCGTCGAAGTAGTGCAGCGGCACGTAGAAGGCGAGAAAGGCGAGGGTGACGATGACGAGCAGGTCCTTCATCACGGACACCCACGCGCTGCCGCGCAGTCCGCTCACCACGACGAAGAGGGTGGTGACGGCGAAGCCGACGAAGTAGGCCCAGTTGAGGCTGACGGCACCGTAGGAGATCGTCGAGACGACGACGCCCATGCCCGTGATCTGCAACTGGATGTACGGGAGCAGGAAGACGGTGACGAGGATGGCGACCGCGGCGCCGAGCCAGGGCCTGCGGTACCGGTGGGCCACCATGTCCGTGATGCTGACGAGCCCGTGCTGCCGGGCGTACGACCAGAGCAGCGGCCCCACGACGTAGCCGATGGCGTACCCGCACGACATGTAGGCGACGACGTACAGGACGGGGGCGCCGTAGTTGTACCCCCAGCCGGCGGCGCCGAGGTACGAGAAGCTGGTGTACCCCTCCCCGGCCATCAGCACCCAGACGAACACGGCGCCCAGCGACCGCCCGCCCACGGACCACTCCGCGAGCCCGCCGCCGCTGCCCCTGCCGCGTACGGCGAGCAGTCCGAGCGCGACGGTGGCGACCATGAAGACGCCGAACAGGGTGGTGGCGACGGCGGCGTCACTCATCGCGGGCCCCCTTGAGCCGCTGGTCGCCGCGCCAGGTCAGCCAGGCGGCGACGGGCGTCACCAGCGTGGCCCCCAACAGCCACACGAACAGGAACGGCAGCCCGAACACGACGGGTTCGACGCGGTTCACGAAGGGCAGCGCGCCGATGTAGAGCACGAAGGGGACGAGGAGCCAGAGCAGATGGGGCCGTTTGATCACGAAACGGCAGCTTAACGGGGGTGTCGGGCGCTACCGGGGACGCATGGCGGTGAGCTTCCCCCACACCACGAGCCGGTACTTGGACGTGAATTCGGGCGTACAGGTGGTGAGGGTGATGTAGTACCCGGGCTCGCCGTACCCGGCGCCCGGCACGACGCGGCTCCGCGGCACGGGGTTGATCACGCCTCCGTCGGCGGCCGACGTCTGCGCGAGCGTCTTGTCGACGACGTACGTGTACGAGGCGGACTTCGTCCGCACCGTGAGGGTGTCACCGCGGCGCAGCCGGTTGATGTACCGGAACGGTTCGCCGTGCGTGTTCCGGTGTCCGGCCAGCGCGAAGTTCCCGGGGCGGCCGGGCTGGGCGGTGTCCGGGTAGTGGCCCACGTAGCCCTGATTGAGGACGGCGGACTTGCTGATGCCCTGGGCCACGGGGGCGCGCAGGCCGAGGCGGGGGATGCCGAGGATGGCGTAGGCCTGGTCCCAGTCGGGCTGGGGGGCGGGTTTGGCGGGGCGGGTGGTGGAGGGGGCGTCGGTGGGGTCGGCGGTACCGGCGGCGGGTTCGGCGTCCTCGCCGGATCCGCCGGCCCCCGTGGATCCGGTGGCCCCTGTGTCCGGGCCGTCCCCCCACTGGTGTTCGAGCGCCTGCACCTGCCGGTCGGCGCCGGCCCTGGCCTCCCGGTTGGTCCACCACAGCTGATGCACGACGAGCAGCAGTACGACGACGCCGAGGGTGACGGCGGCCTCGGCCCCGTTCCACAGCACGCGCCGCACGGAGGACCGCCGCGAGGCTCCTTGAGCCACGACGGCGGGCCGGTCGGTACGCAGACGCTGCGACAGCACGCGCGCAAGATAGATCGCGGGGCGCGAAGTCACCAGAGGCAGAGCGGGGTGGGATGAGGCGGGCCGAGGTGGTGTGGGGCTGCGGACGTGCGCTCGGGCGTGCGCCCGGGTGTCCGCGACCCGATCGGGCGGGTCCCCGCGCAAGGTTCCGGCAGTACGGTGTCCACCATGCGCCCCGACACCCCTGCCACGCCCGCCGAGAACGCCGAGAACGCGGAGGCCGCCGAGGCCGACCGCGCGAACCACGTCGCGGAAGCCGAGCGCCTGGAGCGCACGGCGGCGATGTATCCGGAGGACGCGGAGCACCTGCTCCTCCAGGCCGCGGCCCATTACGAACTGGCCGAGTCCCGCGACCGCGCGACGACTCTCTACGACAACCTGCTGTCCGCCGAGTCGCCCCAGTCGCCCGCCCTGATCCGCGCGCTCAAGGCGGCGAACCTGTGGGAGTACGGCCACGAGGCGGAGGCACGGGCGATCATCACGGGTGTCCGCACGGCGGCCCCGCGCGACCCGGCGCCGTGGGTGATCGTGGCGGAGTCCCTCGAAGCCCACGACGAGCTGGAACAGGCCCACGAGACGTTCACGGAGGGCCTCGAACTCCTGGTCCCGGCGTCGGAGCAGGAGGCGGGGGTCCCGCTGGCGAAGCACCCCTTGCTCCTCGGCCGCCACCGCGTGCGCCGCATGCTCGGGATGGAGCACGACACGTGGGACGCCCTGGCCGACCAGGCCAACCGCACGTCGGTCTCCCTCGACGAACTCCACGACCCGAAGCGCACCTGGGCGCTCGGCTCCGAGAACCCGGCGGAACTCCAGGCCGAGATCTCCCGCCTCCGCGCGGAGTTGGGCACGTACAGGGAGGCCCTCTCCCGCCCCTTCCCGGTGGCGGTCCTGCACTGGCCGGCATCCGAGTACACGGAACTCCTCGCGGCGTACCCGGCCCTGTCCGCCGAATACCCCTCCTACGAGTCCCACTTGACGTCGACGGAGACGTCCCTGCGGGAACTGGCGGCGTCCGGCACGCAGAACCTCGGCATCGTCACGGGCACGGTCCCGTCCTACGAAGCGTTCGCCGCCTCGGAGGCGTCCTCCCCGAACGAAGCGTCGCTGCTCCCGCAGTACGCGACGACGCTGGCGGCGCGCGGCCTGGCGACGGCGTGGCCTCCGGCAAGTGGGGCGGAGTGCTGGTGCGGGTCGGGCAACACGTACGGGACGTGCCACGGCACCGGCCGCTGAACGGCACCGCCGCTGAGGAGACAGCCGCCCCCATGCCCCACCCCATCCCGTCCAGCGCCGCCGTCTCGGCACGCATGAGCCGCCAGGGCTCCCGCGACACCGCCCCCGAGGTCGCGGTCCGCCGCCTCCTGCACGCCGCGGGCCTGCGCTACCGCCTGAACGTCCCGGTCCCCGGCATGCCGCGGCGCACCATCGACATCACCTTCGGCAAGGACAAGATCGCCGTCTTCATGGACGGCTGCTTCTGGCACGGCTGCCCGAAACACGCGACGAAGCCGAAGTCCAACGCCGAGTGGTGGCGCACCAAACTCGACAAAAACATGTCCCGCGACCTGGAAACCACGCACCACCTGGAGGAGGCGGGGTGGACGGTGTTGCGGTTCTGGGAGCACGAGGATCCGGTGGACGTGGCGCGGACGATCACGGAGACAAGAGGCGACCACAGCACCGCCTGAGGCCCCGCCCCGCCCCTTCCCGGGGCGGCGTTACACATCTGGGACTTTCGCCCCACACATTCCGGGAACCACTTCTCTTCACAACTCGTGCACATTAGCGGCAGAATTGACCAGCTGAACTGGCATGTCCGTGCAAGCCGGAGATGCCCCGCCCGCACGAGGAAAACTGCATGCCGCCCTATCAGCCGTCCACGGACTGGCAGTTCGACATACCCACGAGTGGAAGCAAGCGGCTTCCACCGGCCGCCCGGTCGTTCGAGTCCCTCGCACATCAGGGCTACGGCTTCGAGGCCGCCATCGCCGACCTGATCGACAACTCGATCGACGCCGGAGCGCGGAACGTCGTCGTGAGCTTCCTGCGGGACACGGGCGAGCGCGGCGGCCGTGACCGGCTCGTCGGGCTCCTCGTCATCGACGACGGCACGGGCATGGACGACGCGGACCTGGACACCGCGATGACCGTCGGCGGCCGCGAGACCTACGCGGCCGGGGCCCTCGGCCACTTCGGCGCCGGCCTCAAGGCCGCCTCGCTGTCGCACGCCGACGCGCTCACCGTCATCAGCCGCACCAAGCGCAGCCCCTCGACGGGCCGCCGCTGGCTCACCGCCAGCGCGCGGGCCGACTTCAGCTGCGACATCGTCGACCCGGCGTACTGCCAGAGCCTCGTGGACCGCTACGACGGGATCATCGGCTGGCACGGCACGATCGTGCGCTGGGACCGGGTGCGCGCCTTCGAGACCATCACCGACGGGCAGACCGACCGCTACCTGAACGACGCGATCGAGCGCCTGGAGACCCACCTCGGTCTCTACCTCCACCGCTTCCTGGCCCGCGAGGGCTTCCACATCGACATCGTGGTCGAGGACGTCCACACGCGGGAGGAGCTGGACCACCGGGGCGTGGAGCCCATCGACCCGTTCGGCTACCGCGTTCCGGGCCGCGCGGGTTTCCCCCGTACGTACACGGCGCCGGTCGAGGGCGTCGGCGACGTGGCGCTCACCGCGCACATCTGGTCCCCGAAGTCCCCGCTCGTCGCCTACCGCGGCATCGGCCCGCTCGCCGAACGCCAGGGCTTCTACCTCTACCGCAACGACCGGCTCGTCCAGGCGGGCGGCTGGAACGACACGCGCAGCGCGGAGGGCCACCTCGCCCTGGCCCGCATCGCCGTGGACCTCCCCGCGGAACCGAACGACGTCTTCGCCCTCACCGTCAAGAAGGACGGCGTCCAGGTCACCCCGGCCTTCGCCCGCGGCCTGGAGAAGGCGACGGACCCGGCGACCGGCCACACCTTCGCGGCCTACGTCCAGGAGGCGGAGGCCACCTACCGTGAGGCGGCCCGCCGGCGCACGGAGGTCAGGCGCAAGGACGTCATCCCGCCAGGAAAGGGCATCGACCCGAAGCTGAAGCGCACGCTGCGGGACGAACTGCCGCAGTTGGAGGGCGAGGAGCCAATCACCTTCGCGTGGGCGAAGCTGGACGTGCCGATGGGCGCGAACTCCGACGACCTGCTCTTCACGGTCGACCACAAGGACCGCCGCATCGTCCTCAACAAGGACTACCGGCACGCCTTCACCGTGGGCCGCAAGGTCGGCTCGAACGACGCCCCGGTCCTCAAGAGCCTCCTCTACCTGATGCTCAACGAGATCTTCCAGAAGGAGCGGACCTCCGCGAACCAGACCGACAAGGTCGCGCTGTGGAACAGCGTCCTCGTCGCGGCGGCCCGCGCGGAACTCGATCGCGCCGACGTCTAGTCACCCCACCTCGCCGTGCCCTGCTGTGCCCTGCCGTGCCCTCACGAAGAGAACTCCGAGAGAACACCGAACACGTGACTGTCGAGAACACCTCCGCCCCCGACCACCTCGCCGACCTGCACGGGGAGGTGCTGGCCGCGATGAGCCGCCGGGGCCCCAAGCACTTCGCCAAGCTGGCCTTCGTCCTCGCCGACGCCGACGAACCGGCCGACACCGACCTGTCGCACTTCCGCGACCGCATCGCGCACGCGGGCCCCGGCGACGAACTGCTCACCGTGTGGAGCAGGCAGCTCACCGAATGGGACGCGGCCGCCGCTCCGCCGTGGACCGACACCGCGCCGCGCACCGACGAACGCCGAGCGGCCGTCCACGACAAGCTCGCCTTCGGCGGCGACCTGCGCAAGGCGCTCGACGCGGCCGTGCCCGTCCACAAGGAGCCGGGCCCCGTCACCATCAGCCGGGAGTACGAGCCCTGGTACACGCGGGAGCTGGCCGCGAACCGCTCCTTCTACTGGAAGTCGTACGAGAACCTGCTCCGCCGCAAGGGCTGGTCCGACGCCGCGGTCTCCGGCCTCGACGAGGCCGCCCACGCGGTCGTCGAGCGTCTGGCCTGCCCGAGCCGCGAGGACGCGTACGGCGCGCGCGGCCTGGTGGTCGGCTACGTACAGTCGGGAAAGACCGCCAACTTCACCGGTGTGACGGCGAAGGCGATCGACGCTGGCTACCGCCTCGTGATCGTCCTGGGCGGCACCCTCAACCTCCTACGCGGCCAGACCCAGCGCCGCCTCGACATGGAGCTGATCGGCCAAGAGAACATCCTGGGCGCGGCCGACCCGAACGACCCGGACGCGCTCGTCGACATCGACTACCAGGACGACGAGGACTGGCCCGCCAAGTTCGTCTCGTTCGGCGCCCGCCCCTCCACCCTCGGCGCCTTCGACATCGAACGCCTCACGTCCCGCGACAAGGACTACATGTCTCTTGAACGCGGCATCAGCGCCCTGGAGTTCGAGAAGCCCGACCGCTCGCGCCCGCTCCACGACCCGGCGAACCTGCACGCGTCCCGCGCCCGCGTCATGGTCGTGAAGAAGAACAAGTCGGTGTTGGAGAAGCTGGTCAAGGACCTCAAGAAGATAGGCCCGATCCTCGGCGAGATCCCAGCCCTGATCATCGACGACGAGTCGGACCAGGCCTCGGTCAACACGACGGACCCGAAGAAGTGGGAGGCGGGCAAGGTCACCCGCACGGCCATCAACGGCCAGATCAGCGCGCTGCTGCGGCTCCTGCCCCGCGCCCAGTACGTCGGCTACACGGCGACGCCGTTCGCCAACGTCTTCGTCGATCCGGGCGACGAGGAGGACATCTTCCCGCGCGACTTCCTGATCTCCCTCCCTCGCCCGACCGGCTACATGGGCGTCCAGGACTTCCACGACCTGGACGCCGTGGACGACGACGAGACCGAAGCGGGCGCGGGACCGGCCGAGGCGGCGCACGTCCGCGGCGTCTACGACTCCACGGGCGACCGCCTCCAGGAAGCGATGGACGCCTTCGTCCTCACGGGAGCCCTGAAGCTCTATCGCGCGGCCCACGGCATACCGGAAGACGGCTTCCGCCACCACACGATGCTCGTCCACGAGTCGGTCCGGATGGCCGAGCACGCGGCCCTCGCCCTGCGCATCAGCACGATGTGGCACAACGCCGCGTACACGGGCACCGCGGGCCACGCCCGCCTCTCGTCACTCTTCGACAAGGACTTCCACACCTACGCGGACGGAACGCTGCCCAACCCGGCGACGTACGCGGACCTGAAGCCGTACGTCTCCCGAGCCCGCCAGCTCATCAACACGGGCGGCTCCCCGGTGATCGTCGTCAACGGTGACAGCGAACGCGACTACGCCCAGCCCGACCTGGACTTCGACCGCACCCCGAACGTCTGGAAGATCCTCGTCGGCGGCACGAAACTCTCCCGTGGCTTCACGGTCGAGGGCCTGACGATCACGTACTACCGCCGCACGACCCAACAGGCCGACACCCTCATGCAGATGGGCCGCTGGTTCGGCTTCCGCCCCGGGTATCGGGACCTGGTGCGTCTCTACATCGGCCGCGAGGAATCCCTGGGCCGGGGCCGCACCGCCAAGACGGTCGACCTCTACGAAGCCTTCGAAGCGATCTGCCGCGACGAGGAACTCTTCCGCGCCGAACTGGCCCGCTACGCCCCCTTGGTGGACGGCCGCCCCCAGGTCACCCCATCCCAGATCCCACCCCTGGTCGCCCAACACCTCCCGTGGGTAAAGCCGTCGGCGCGAGGCAAGATGTTCAACGCGGTGCTGGACGAATTCCGATCCCACGGCACATGGGTGGAACCCACGGCGTATCCGAAAGATCCGGCAGACCTCGGCGCCAATACGGAGACATGGCTGCCCGCCTTGAGGACGCTCGACGGCGAGCCGGTGACCCTGAGCTGCACGCTGGAGAAGACCAGCCGCGTCGATACCTACCAAGCCCTCTTGGGAACCCTCCGGCACAACGACCTGCTCAGAATCCTGTGTGATCTGCGCTGGCTGGAACCAGATCAGTTCTCCCCGCATCTTCGAGCGTTGTTGGGCGCAGGAGACGCGCCCGCCACAATCGACGACTGGCTGATCATTGCACCGCAGCAGACATCCGACCGCCGCAGAGAAGGGACCGTTTTCGGCTCACGGCCCCTGTCCATAGCCCGCCGTACCCGACGCGGCGGAGGTGACTTCTTCGGCGCGATCAGCGAACCGCAACACCGCAGCGCCGCGCAGCGCGTAGCCGGCGTGGCGGGCTTCGGCAACGACGTCGTTGAGTCCTTGGTCCGCGATCGTAGAGGGGCCGTCGTCCTGTACCCGGTGATCGAGGACGAGGCCTGTCTTTCTACCGACGGGACGGTCGACCCCCGGCACCTGGTCATGGCGTTCGCCTTCGTCGCACCAGCTCCGGCGGATGGCGTAGCCAGGGCCTATCCACGCTTCCGTACTCGGGACAACACTCGACGCGGCTCCGCGATCGTTGACCATGAGGGCGGCGCGCGATAACAGACTGGAGCCATGCACCAGCGCCACTGCATCGACGGAACATCCTGGGAGAAGGCCCCTTCTCCCTGTTCCGCCGAACCCGACAGGCCGGGAAGTCTTCATTCGGCCGCACCTCCGTCCTCCAACACCGTTTTTTCGCAGATCAGTTGATCGCAAACGCGGGAACGGAAGCAGGTCCAGCCACCTCTGAGACTCTGCATGCGGGTACCCACCGCGGCGTAGTGCTGCTGTACCCAGAAGTCGAGGCGCAGATGGGCGACGAGGGGCAAGGAGCTGCCACCGGAGGCCAGGCCGATCCGACGCGAACCATCATCGCGTTCACGGTGATCCCGCCCAAGGCAGCCATCGACCAAGCGACAGCTCGTCCGCTTCCAGACCAAGGACTCCACACGTCCGGACGCGGCTATCGTCGACGCCCCCTGACAAGCACTTTCAGACCGCAGGCAACATGCTAGCCAACTGCTGTGCATACTCCAAGAGGAGAGACAACTCAACACTAAGCATGAGACCTTCGAACTTCTCTCACATGAATCCCCTTAAGCGTCCACCCCTGAACGCTACGGGCACAACCAAAACCATGGCCACACGTGTCCATGTGTATGACAATGGGTATGCCTCCGCGCGCGCTCCCTGTACGAAGAATCACCAATTAGTCCCAGCGAGCACGCCCCCCCCCCACGCTTGGCACCTGACAACGGAACCGTGGGCATGGATATTCAGATGAGGCAAGCGTACGACCAGTGGCACGAAGTGCTGTCCGAAGAGTTCTTCGGCGCCGCTCACGCGCTGCAGAACACAGTCCTGTACGTCGACGACGAGGTAGAACGAGAACTCGCCGAACGGCACGGCATCGAGACTCCGCTCGCCGATGCCGTCTCCGGCCAGATGTACTGGGAGAGATCGGACCGAGCTCTCCTCTCTCGCATCGTGTACCGGTGCCATCTCTGGTCCGCGGGGGGATGTGTTGGCGCGCCCCCAAGTCTTCCAGTGCTCGCAGCCTCCGTTCTCGCAGCCACACGGATGGCTACGTCCGACGGTATGCGCCGTACGAACTACCGCGGCCGCTGGTACCAGTTGTTCGGTGCATCCCAGGAAGGGCACAAAGCTAACCGGCTCAACCATGCACTGGACGACGTAGCCGCCATGTGGGAGGAACTGGACTCCTGGCTCGACGACGCCGGGGGTCTGTACGGATCCAGCACGGTGAGCACAAACAGCATCTTCTGGCGTGTCGGCTACCCCGTCTCCCAGGCTCTGGTCCGCAGGTCGGACCGCCAGGTACTCACCCGGTTCTTCGCGACAACACGGCTTCGCCCCCGTAACTCAACTGGTGTACCTGGACGGGAACTTCTTCGCCGCCTCATCGCGTGGAGCGCTGGACGCGGGCGTCAGCTCTCCCCGCGCTTCATGGACGAGCTGGACCTTGCCTCCCACGATGGCAAGGATGGTCAAAACATCGACCTTGCCGCCCTCCTTGAGCGCCTCGCTGCGGACTGGGACGGCACTCTCCACGAGCCTGAACGAGATCACCGGCGCCGGGCGGTGGGCCTGCGCCTCGCAGTAACCGAGCGGGGCCGGCGCTTGGAATGGCTCGCAGACACAGCTGAGGGAATCGACGAAACGACAGTCCAAGTCCACGGCGGTCGAACCTTCACCCTACGGTCCGACTACGGCGGCGTGTACACCGGGCTGGAGACTCTAGAGCCGTCTGAGCCTCAACTCCGTCTCGGTTTGCGCCTCGAAGGAAACGACCTAGTCATCGAATGGGTCCCCCAGGAAGTCGTCCTGCTACGTATGCATCCCGACCTCGGAGAATGGGCCAGTACGGAGTACTTCGAACCCGGCGAACAGCACTGGATACTTGCCTCCTCGTCCGAGTCTTCTCAGGTTCGAACGATGCTCAGTTCCCTCGGGTCCAAGACGATCCGGGAGTCTCCCGCACCCGTTCCAGGGTGGGTGCTCTTCAAAGGCGTCCGCGCAGTCGACGCCTCCGCATTCACCAGAACTCTGGACTCAAAGAGCGAACACGTTCACGTCCTGCAGCCTCAGGTACGGCAGGACACAAAGCTCGTCGGCGGATTACGCATCATGCGCGAGTACCGGTCGGGATCTGGCGTGGCCGGTCATTATCTCCGCGGCGGTGAGCCGGACTTGCTGCTTCCGGATGCGCAGACAGCTGACGGGAGGGTTGAGGTAACACTGGACGGTCACACGTCGAAACTGCGGGACGATCCGCGGGTGCCTTTCCCTCTCACCTGCCTGGCACTCGAAGAGGGAAAGCACCAAGTCGGCACTGCATCGAGCAGCCACGTTTTCACCGTCCATGACGGACTTCACGAAGGCCTGCCGGAAGGCACTGGCAGCCTCGGCTACCAGTGCGGCCGCACTGCAGCCCCTCAAGCCAGTGCCGTTCAGGACGGGGAGACGTGCCTCAAAGGGGCTTCCGCGCCATCCACGGTCGAGGTCCCACGGTCGTTGATCGTGAGGAACGAGGTCCTGGAAGCGTTCTTCCTCGACCCCTATGGCGGCACCGTGCCGGTGCGAAGCCAGAGGGCACCAGCATGGCTCACAAGACGTGTGCCCGAAGCCGCCGGAGAGGCCTCCCTGGAAGCCGAAGTCCCGCACAGATCAGTGTGGTTCGTCTACAGGACGCCCCAGCGCTGGTGGGTGAGGCTGCTTGGCACCGACGTCCCCACCCCCGACGTCTCAAGAGACGCATACGAATGGGCGTACATCGTGTGCCGTGCCAACGCCGGGGGCAGATGCGGGGCGCAGGGCTGGTCCCGGTACGTGGCGGCCGCCGAAGCTGTCATGAACGAGCACGACAGGGGGTCGTGTGATGGAGACCGGTGATCTGCTGCTCCGGTGGCTGAGCGAAGAGGGTGCCGGCCAACTGAGCGAAGTGAAGCAGGGGTTGTGGTGGCTCGGCACCAAGGAGTGCCCCGAGATCGGCCCTGGCGCCCCGGGCCGCTGGCTGCGTGATGCGGTCTCTCTTGCCTACATGGACATTGACTGGAACGAGCGCCGATGGTCGGCCGCACCCCCCGTGCTGACGCCTCTGCCCAGAGCACAGGGGCTGGCCGTGCTCACCGGCAGCCGCACTACCGCCTTCGTCCGGCACCTGACCGAGTTCGAGAAAGACGGCCTCGTGAAACTGTACCGGGCTCCCTCGGAGAGGCCTCCCCAGGACATACCGCTCCCAGGTTCACTCCTCGTCCAATTCAGCGAAGAGAGCGAACTAAGCGAACTTGCCGCCGATTTGGGAGCCACTTACGCCACTTGTTTCGCCTACCAGGGCGCGGCGCTCCTTCCTGACAACACCCTCAGGGAACGAACGTCAGCACCCGAGTTCGGAACGCCTTTGGAGCAGTACAACTTCGGCCGTTGTCAGTACGTCCCGGTCCGCCGCCCTCAGACCGACGGCTTGTACCGGCTCAAGCGAAGAGACAGCAAACGAGTCTGCCAAGTCCTGCACGATGGCGCTTGGTACGAGACCTCCCACGAACACGGCGTCTACGCAGTACTCGCCACCCAGAGCACCACCGCCAACGTCTTGCGGTGGCGACCTGAAGAAGACTCCGGCCGCGACCGCATCGGCACACTCTTCGTGGACTGGGGCTACCCGCTCCCGGATCTGCAGCGAAGAGTGGCCGCGATGTGCTCCGGTCTCGCCCCGCGAATCAACGCAGGGGCGGAGAATCTCGCGTACGACAACGTCCCCGAAGTCGTCGCCATGAAGATTGCACGCTCGCTCGGACAGAACCTCGGAGACCAGCAGTGAATGATGTCGCCACGCAGCAGTCGTCAACCTCGCAGCCTCCGGAACTGGACGTTCTCGGATCCTTCGAGCATCTGAAGGATGCGCTCTTCCGGTACTACGACACACCGTTTGGTCTCGCCGACAAGCAGCTCCAGGAAGAGCGCCGACTCCTTTTCGACCGCGACGGCGGAGTCTGGCGGCGTCCGCTGATCGAGGTGCGACCTCAATACGTCTCCTCCGGTATGAGCATCGCCGAATCTGTCAGGACCGCTGGGGCTCATCCGGACCTCGCTGAACTGACCGAGCTAGGTCTCCTCAACGGGGTGCCGTCGCTGTACGAGCACCAGCATCGTGCACTCACCGCAGCCGTACGAGATCTGCGCGACGTGGTCGTTACCGCCGGCACAGGATCCGGCAAGACTGAGTCGTTCCTCCTGCCGATCCTCGCGGACCTCGTGCGCGAATCCGAGTTGTGGCCAGCGACATCCCTTCCGGTGAACAGGTGGTGGGCCACACCCGATGGAGAGTTCCAGGCTCAGCGCCTAGGCGAGCAGGGACGGCACGCTGCGGTGCGCGCTCTCGTCCTATACCCGATGAACGCACTCGTCGACGACCAGATGATGCGTCTCCGTAAGGCCTTGGACAGTGACAACGTCCGGGAGTGGCTCGCCCGCCGCCGTCCTGGTCATCGTTTCTACTTCGGCCGGTACACCGGTGCGACCCCTGTCTCCGGAGAGTTCGGCTCGCCTACCGGAGTCCGCACGCTCCGTGGAGAGTTCACCGAAACCGAGAAGCGCTCGCGCAGGGCTCAGAACCTTGACGGCGACGGGCGCTACTTCATCCCCCGTCTCGATGGCGGAGAGATGCGATCCCGCTGGGACATGCTGCAGGCGCCACCGGACATCATGATCACCAACTACAGCATGCTGAACGTCATGCTGATGCGGCCTCGTGAGTCGTCCATCTTCGACAAGACACGCCGCTGGCTTCATGAAGTCGAAGACGCCCGCTTCACATTGGTAGTCGACGAGCTGCACATGTACCGCGGCACCGCGGGCACTGAGATCGCCTACCTGCTGAGAAACCTCCGGCACCGTCTGGGCTTGGACAACAGGCCGGACAAGTTCCGCGTGATCGCGGCGTCAGCCTCACTCGAAGCTCCGCGTGACCTGGATTTCCTGCAAGAATTCTTCGGGGTCGAGCGTGACCGCTTCGAGGTTCTTGGAGGCCAGGTCGTTCTCCCTGCCAACACAGATACAGACATCTCCTCGTTTGCAGGCGAGTTCGTCCAGCTCGGTGAGCGGCCTACACCCACCGAGGCGGACGAACTGCTCGCACGGTCCAAGGCGGGCGACGCACTCACCAACGCTCTGCGGGACGGCGACCGTCTCACCTCGGACTTCGATGGGGCTGTGGCCGACAAGCTCTTTCCGGCGGCCCAGGGCGACGGGCAGCGAACAGCAGCGATGTCTGGTGTTCTCGCCGCACTGCGCAGCACCACACTGCCAAACGTTCCCCGCCTTCGGGGACATCTGTTTTTCCGTAACATCCCTGGAGTCTGGGCTTGTTCGGACCCAGCCTGCCCCGAAGTCGTCCGACAGCCAGACACCGAACGGACCGTGGGGAAGCTCTACTCACGTCCCACGCCTCGCTGTGACTGCGGCTCCAGGGTCCTTGAGCTGCTCTACTGCCAGAACTGCGGGGATGTCTTCCTCGGGGGCTACGCTCCTGAATCGGCTTTCAGGAAGGTCAAGGGCAAGGGGTTCGAAGCCGGGCTGCTCGCTGACCTACCGGACCTCGACTCCCTGCCCGACGGCGCGTCTCTCGGTGCCAGCGCCGCCAACTACATCGTCTACTGGCCTCGAACCCGAATGCCCTCGGTTGACCAACTGGACTGGAGTTCCAGCTCGGACAAGGGCGCCGTGAGTGCCGGATTTGAGTTCAAGAAGAGCGTCTACGATCCCCGGACCGGCATTCTGCGCAACCACCGGAACCACACCGGCTGGTCCTTCCACGTCGGTATCCCGGAGTCCAAGCGCGGCCGCTCCCGCCTCAAGCCCGAGAGTCTTCCTGCTGCACCGACCAAGTGCCCCGGCTGCGGTGACGACTGGGAGATGCGCAAGGCCGGAACTGAGCACCTCAGCCTGAGCGACCCCCGCCGTATGCGCACCCCCGTCAGGTCCATGCGTACTGGTTTCGAGAAGGTCAACCAGGTACTCACCACCGGCATCCTCTCCCAGTTGCCGCGCCGCCAAGCGGTCGTCTTCTCCGACAGCCGCCAGGATGCGGCCAAGCTCTCGGCCGGCCTCGGGCTACGCCACTATCAGGACCTCCTGCGCCTTCTGCTCGCAGACGAGGTCTCCGGGCAGGGCGATCCCGTGGCTGATCTCGCGGCCCTCCAGGGGTTCTTCCGCAAGAACGTGGAGCCGCCCGTCGGCAGGGCAGACGCCAGGGCTGCGCGCGACCGTCTTCGCGCCCGGGACCCCGAAACCTTCGACGCCTGGCAGAAACTGCTGAAGCCGGACGCAGAGGACAGTCTCGACGACCTCGAGGATGCCCCGGCCCCTGAGACCGAAGAGGAGCTGTACGCGCACCTCAGCCGGATCCCGAGCCTGGACAGCCATGCCGCCACTGTCGCTGAGCAGCTCGTTCGCCTCGGGGTCAATCCGGGTGGGCCTAGCGCGTCCCTCCAAACCACCCGCTATCAGCAGGGCTCCCCAGCCTCATCCTGGTCCTCGCTCTACCGGTGGCCCGAAACCCCTGACGGCAAGGTCCGCGACGAGTCGTTGAGCATGCTCAGTGAACGGCAGCGGAACCTCCGGGACGACATCAGGGAATCTCTTACGAGAGAGCTTCTGATGGGCCTGTTCGGCAGCGCGGGACGGGACTTCGAGTCGCTTGGTCTCGGCTGGCTCACCCTGGTGACGGACAAGACATCCCTCGATGCCCCACGCTCCTCAAACGCGGCTCTCGTTCGCGGCAGTCTGCGGGTGCTGGGCCACATGCGCCGGTTCGCTGGTCTGCGCACCGCTTCTGACACGCCGCCCCGGCCGCTGCGTGACTACTGGCAGACGGTCGCCGAGGCTTCCGGAGGCACGGAGGAAGACGTGCGTCTCCAAGCAGAGCAGGCGTGGGGTCAGGCTGTCATCGGATATGTCATCCAGCCCGAGCTGGTTGCCCTCCGATACGGAGAAGGCAAGGCCTGGACGTGTGGCAAGTGCCGACGAAGGCACCTCCACCCAGGAACTGGCGTCTGCACCAAGTGCCAGAGCGTGCTGCCCCACGAGGCCGTCTCCTTCAGTGCTCCTGACGACGACTACTACGCCTGGATGACCAAGAATCACACCGGTAAGTTCCGGCTCAACACCGCAGAGCTCACCGGCCAGACAGACCGGATTGAGGCCCAAGGGCGCCAGGCACGATTCCAGGGCGTCCTTCTCGACGACGCCGAGAGCGCCCTCCCTGACACTTTGGACGTCCTCTCCGTCACCACCACCATGGAGGCTGGTGTCGACATCGGCCCACTCTCCGTCGTGCTGATGGCCAACATGCCGCCTACCCGCTTCAACTACCAGCAGCGGGTTGGCCGCGCCGGCCGTCGGGGTTCGCCCGTCGCTCTGGCCCTGACGGTTTGCCGCGGCCGCAGTCACGACGAGCACTACTTCCAGGACCCGAAACGCATCACAGACGCACCCACCCCAGCGCCCTATCTCTCCACGGAGATGGAAGACATCTACCGCCGGGTGCTGGCCGCAGAAGTTCTGCGCCGGGCCTTCAACGCGGCCCGCGATGCTACCCCCGATGACGCGGTCCTTGACCCGACTCGCAACGTGCATGGACAATTTGGGCTGACCGAAAACTGGTCGGCCATCAGCCTTCAGGTCGAGAAGTGGATTGCTTCCAAGCAAGAAGAGATCCGCGCGCTCGCAGAGGCACTAGCCGTCCACACCCGCGGCGTGAATACTGCCGAGTCCGCCGTCGAGTGGGTCAGGGACAGCCTCATTTCCCGCGTCACCGCTGTCACGGAGTCGTCCCATGGCCATCGCGATCTAAGCCAGCGGCTCGCGGAAGCCGGAACCCTTCCGATGTTCGGATTCCCGACTTCTGCCCGCTATCTCTACACGCGCAAGCCAAACGACTCCTACCCGTGGCCTCCTCCGGGCGTCGTGGACCGCTCGCTCGACATCGCCATCGCTCAGTTCGCACCGGGCGCGGAGACCGTGAAGGACGGAAAGGTACACACCGCACTGGGTGTCGCCGCCTACGAACCAACCGGCAGATTCCCCCGAGCAATACCCGATCCTCTGGGCGAAGCTCGGCGTATTGGGATGTGCCGCGCCTGTGGGCACCTCGACGAAGAGGCGAAGCCCAGGCCTGAGCCCGAGGCGCCTGACGGCACCCAGGAACAGGACATGCCGTGCCCATCGTGCGAGGCCCACGACGGGTCGTACCGCGAGATCCCGCTTCGCCAGCCGGCTGGCTTCTTCACCGGCGGCAAGGCCCGCGACTTCGACGGCAACTTCGCCTGGCGCGCTCGGTCCCTGTCACCACGCACCGCCGCTGACCTAGAGACCGGCGCCCCTCTACGGCACGCCGAGACGGGCCTGGTTGTCCATGCCGGCAAGGGCCACCGCTACGCCGTGAATGACAACAGTGGACGCCTCTTCCACTTCTCTCCGACCAAGTCGACCGGCAACTGGTCTGGAGCCCTCGTCGAGGCTGAAGCAGCGCTGGTCCATGCTCCATGGCTGGCCTCTGATGGGGGTACGGACAGCGGCACCATCAGCACCGCCATCGGCGCTGTTCAGCGCACCGACCTCTTCTTGCTGGGACCCGCGGCCAGTGAACTCCCGGAACAGGGACTTCGCCTCAGCCTTGCCTCTGTCCCGCAGGCTAGCGGTTTTGCGGACGACCGCTCCGGGCGCCGTGCCGCCTGGTACTCGCTCGCAGCACTGCTCCGGGTGGCCGCAGGCGACATTCTGCAGGTCCAGCCAAACGAGATCGCGGCAGGTATTCATGGCGCCGGTTCAGCGCAGAACCGGGCTCGAACCTTCGCCTTCCTCTCCGACACCCTCGACAACGGAGCCGGCTACTGCACCCACCTCGCTGAGCCGAAGGTCTTCCAAGAGCTGATGGACTCCGCCGACCGCATGTTGGAGAAGTTCCGTACAGGCAGTCACGGTACCGAGTGCGGCGGTTCCTGTTACGAGTGTCTTCGCGACTACACGAACATGGCCTACCACTCGCTCCTCGATTGGCGTCTCGCCAAAGACCTGCTTTCCATTCTCCGCGGTAAACCGTCTGAGGCAGGCATCCAGCCCCGGCAAGCTGGCCGGCTCTTGGAGAACTGGGCGAGCGACTTCCCCCCGGAAGATGTTGAGTTCGTCCCGGACCTAGGCGGAGCGGGACCAGCGGTCCTCTTCGAGGAACGCCTTTGGGTCGCCGCAAAGAGCCCCTTCGAAACCGCTGACGCGGGAACGAAGAATCCCCGAACCTCTCGTGTCAGGCAGGCCGCGGCATCAGACGACAGGGGCGTGGCGCCAGTCGTGTTCATCGATGACTTCCTTCTCGACAAGGCACCGCCTCGGGTGAACGCCCTGGTCACCGGGTTCGAGGGGCACTGAAAGCAACAGCTGTACCGGAATCATCAGCAACTCAGCGAACAGGAAGACGCAATTGCTCCCCTTCGACACGGACGAGGCCGCAGCCGCCTGGATCCCGAGCCAGGAGTCCATGAGGCAAGACTCGGAACTCATCTCAGTCGCCGACCACGTCCGGTCGCTCGATCCGGAAGGGAAGCGGTTCGCCGCAGTACTGCGTGACACCATCGACCAGCTCCTCAACGGTGAGGTGACAGGCCGCTACGACTGGAAGACGCTGTTCAAGACCGAGAAGACGCACGCAGGCACGTTGGTGGAGATCAACCTGCAACGCGAGTTCAAGTTCGATGACGGCGATGAAATGGACTACCAGATCGCAGGCGTGGACGTGGACTGCAAGTACTCCCAGCAGTTCGGCAGCTGGATGATCCCGCCGGAGGCCTTGGGGCACCTGTGTCTGGTGTTGTGGGCCAACGACTACAAGTCCCTATGGAGCGCAGGCATCATACGGATACGCCGCGAGTGGCTGAACGGCGGAAACAACCGGGATCTGAAGCACACGCTGAAGGCCGAACACCGGAATAAGATCCACTGGTTGTGGTTCGACGCCGAGCTTCCCGAGAACGTGCTGCTCCACATGAAGCCTGCCGACCGGACAGAGGTGTTTGCCCCGGCATCCGGGCAGCAGCGCTTGAACGAACTCTTCAGGCGAGCTCAAAGACGTCGTATCGGCCGGAACGTTGTCCGCACAGTCGCTCAGCAGAAGGACTACATGAAGCGCGTCCGCGGCAACGGCGGCTCGCGCTCCGCGCTGCGTTCCGAGGGGATCCTCATCATGGGAGACTACGCCAGCCACCAGGCCATTGCCTCCCAGCTGGGCGTTCCTGTTCCTCAGGAAGGCGAGTTCGTCAGCGCGCGCGTGATCAAAGCCCGGCCCGAGCACGCCTCTCAGCCACGGATCGAACTGGATGGCTTCACGTGGACCTGCGCCAAGCAAGGCGATCCTTACGAGCCCGGCCCGCTGCTCCCGGCACACACCACCCTCAGCGCCGCCTGAGTTCACGGGTGTCCTCTCCATACCAAGCAAGGAAGTTGAGCAGTGCCAGGCGATAGCCATCAGGCCAGCGAGTTGCCGCTGATGAGGCAGTACAGGGACTGGCTGCAGCAGAACCCACCGGACGACAGCCCTGACCGGGCGGCCTTCTTCGCTCAAGGCACCGTCGTACTGGATACGAATGTCCTCCTCAGCCTGTACGAGTACACACCGGATGCGCGGGCCGATGTCCTCCAAGCTCTCGAGTCCGTCCAGGAGCGCCTCTGGCTTCCACACCAAGTGGGTCTGGAATTCGTCAAAGGCCGCCACCGCGTAATCGCGGAGCGACAGAAGACACTGAAGGCCGCCCCGAACTCCATCAATAAGCACATGGGAGAGGCCAACAAGGCGATTATTGCGGCGAGACAGCTCGTGCAGGATTTGCTCGTCAAGTATGCCCGCGACACAGCAGGGAGCGATGAACTTTCCTCGCTCATTTCCAGCCAGTCCATCGATACACTACTTGGGGACTGGAAAAAGATACTCATCGCACGAGTAAAGGATCTGAGCGCAGGCAGCGATATATCTCTGCCCTCCGTCGACGCGACGGACCCAGTCTTGCCAAGGGTGGCCGAACTGTTCGGCGAGAACGTGGCCGCACAGCCCAACTCAGATGAGCTGAGGCAGCGCGTCGAGGAGGCATCCTCATACAGATTCCCTAATAAGATTCCCCCAGGATTCTCCGACGCAGGGAAAGGAACTCCCCTTGATGCGGCAGGTGACTACCTGCTCTGGGAGGAGGTCATTCAATTCTCTCGCACCAGACCAGATCGCGAGCATCTACTTTTCGTTTCCAACGACACAAAAGAAGACTGGTACGAGACAGAGAATGGCCGTAGCGTACGACCATGGCCCTCATTGGCCACGGAAATGAGAAACCGCGCAAAGACCGAGTTGCGCATCGAGACTCCCGGCCAATTCTACCGGGGAGTCAAAGAGTATCTGCATGCAGACATCGCCGAAGCGACATACGAAGAAATCGACCGGGCCGCAGAGACTCCAAGCACCCCTGTCATAACAGACTCTGAAGCGGTTGACGCAGTCGCCCCAGGCGAGTTGGTTCTTGCCGCCACCAAGGCCGCGGGACTAAGCCAGTCAGCCCTGCGCACGATGGGTGACCTGGCCGACGTCCAACGCCTTACATGGTGGCTGATTGGCGTCACTGTTCAACTACGCAGGCGCGCTCCGATCGACGACGAGCCCCAAGTCCTGCTTGAGGCAGCAACCCGCTCCGGAAAGTCCCTCTCTCCCCGCTGGCACCCGGGCGCCGCACTCCGACCAGACGAATGGCCTTACCAACGCGGCACCTGGATCGCGCCTTGGTTTTTCCAGGCCGTGAACAGCACATCACAAAGTGACAGAAGGGCACTCCAATCCCTCGCTGCTCAACAATTGGACTCCAAGTCCGGCTCCTTTTAAACAAGACCTCACCGCATAACCGGGTATGCGCACGCCCTACGCAGAGTCTCCCATTCCACCCGAGCGCACGTGCATGACCAGGCAACTCACACAGGCGGTTAAAAATTGCCCGAAATTGATACTCCCCCGCTACCCCAGCCTGGCTCACCAGAGCTGCAGAGTCTTTTCAACCTTGAGAGTGTGCGCGCGCTTTACGGTTTTCTTTATGAACGTCGCGATTCCCCTCCCACAACACGGGAGATCGAAGAATTCATCGCCGAGAAATTTGGCCAGGGACAGTCGGAATCAATGCGGCGGCTTCGTTCGCTGCGCGACTGCTTTGTGATTGAGCGCACTCAGCAGGGCAAGATCCACCACTACCGGCTCGCGGGCTGGAAGGGTGTGCACGCTGGGGGCATGCGTTCCAATGTGAGTGCCCGGGAGCGCGCCCAAGTGCTCGCCCCGCAGCGTTGCGCTCAGTGCGGTAGAACACCGCTTGACGATCACATCAAACTGGTCGTCGACCATAAGCTACCCGTGGCATGGGGTGGCACTAACGACACCTTTAATCTTCAGCCTCTTTGCGAAGAGTGCAACGGTGGCAAGCGTGACTTTTACGCGACCTACGACGTCTACTCGGAGCAGATCAAGGCCGCGGCGCAGCACGACGAGCCCCATGGCCGCATTGGCGAACTCCTTAAAGCTCTTCCGGGAGAATGGGTTCCCTCCGGACTCATCGGCGTGGTGGCCTCAATGTGGCAGTACCAGGACGACTGGGAACGGAGGTTGCGCGAGCTGCGAGTCCTTGACTGGGTCATCGAGAACCGCGTTCGCCGGCCCTCAGGCATGCCTCATGTCTCCGAGTACCGCCTCGTGCACTGGGAGCCGTGGCCTGAGGACCGCATAAAAGCCGAGATCGACAAGCGCAAGAGGTTGAAATAGCCCTATGGAAAACGGTTGGACTCCGCCGGAAGGATCTTGGGCCTCCTCGGCCGCGAGACGCCGCAACATGCAGGCCATTCGCAGCCGAGATACCAAGCCCGAGCAGTTGGTCCGTCGGCTCGTCCATGCCCAGGGCTTGCGTTACCGCGTGTCTGCCAGACCCCTGCCGGAAGTGCGACGCACAGCGGACATGGTCTTCCGCCCCGCCAAGGTAGCCGTCTTCATCGACGGCTGCTACTGGCACGGCTGCCCCGAGCACTACGTCCAGCCGAAGACCAACTCCGGCTACTGGTCAGACAAGGTGGCCCGGAACATGGCGCGCGACCAGGACACCAACAAGCAGCTCCAAGAAGCCGGATGGCTCGTGCTCCGGTTCTGGGAGCACGAGCCATCCGAGCAGTGTGCGGTTCAGATCGCGAATGAAGTCAGGCGCCGACGCAACGCGTTGAAATCAAGTCAGCGCAAGCCAAGTTAGTTCTTCGCGTCTCGCTCACGCGCCGCCCTAAGTACCTCAATGATCGACTTGCCGACAGCCGCCGCAACGGGCGGAGGGAAGGCGTTGCCGATTTGCCGGTACTGAGCCGTCTTGCCTCCCGAAAATTGCCAATCGCTCGGGAACCCCTGGATGATCGCCGCCTGCTTCACTGTGAGCATGGGACCGTCAGGACCGAAAAGGTCACGGTCCTCGCTCTCCTTCTTCGCGCACATGTCGATGTCGTTGGCAACGCCCATCCCAGATACCCCGAGCTGCTTCCAGGCAGCCTTAGCCCGGCTCGGTCCGAGATCAGCACCACCATGCTTCTTCGAGCCGCCGACAAGCGTGGGCGCGATACCGCCACCCTTTCCCTTCAGCTCGGCATCCCGCTCCTGCGCCTTCTGAAACCAGCGGTTGAACCGCTCACGCGCCCGATCGCCGTGAACACCATCGAAGTACTTGCCGTACCGCTCACGCATCGACTCTTCGAGCGCGGCCGCCACACTCACCGACTCCTCGTGCGTGGGGGTCGGCCACTCGTACTTCACGTCCTTAAGGACGTCTCTCCGGAAAGCCACCAAAATGCTTCGCGGGCGCAACTGCGGAACACCGAAGTCGCTGGCCTCCAGGACATCCCACTCGGCAACCTTGTATCCGATGCCGTCCAGAGTTACGAGCTGGCCGTCCTCTTCCCGGTACATACCGCCTTGCAGTTTCGCCTTGATCCAGTCGCGGTAGTTACTGAACTTCGGGTCCATGAGTCCCCGAACGTTCTCGATCATCACAGCACGCGGCTGGAGCTGCTTCACCAGCTGCAGCATCCGCGGGAACAGGTCGCGATCGTCTTCCTTGCCCAGTTGCTTACCCGCATGCGAGAAGGGCGGACACGGCACCCCGCCGGCCAGCAGATCCAGTCCATGCGCCCGAATCCGGTCCCCACTTGTAGGGAGATGCTTGTCCGGTTCGAAGTCGTTGACGTCGGTGGGAGGCAGAACGTCACAGTGCGTCCGCTCCCACTCCCAACCGCTCCGCTGCTTGATGTTCTCTGCCAGCGTCCTGGCCGCGTACTGATCGAGCTCGACTACCGCCAGGTGTCTGAAACCTGCCTGATGGAGGCCAATGGCTTGCCCTCCAGCACCAGCGCAGATCTCCACCGACGTGAACTCGGGCGGTTCCTTGTGAGTCATGCCCCCTCCTTACCGACTTGCACAGGCGGGCACTCTGAGTGCGACGCCATAACAGAGGGTGACATGACCCACTGACAACGAGACTCGAACCAGTTTGCAGTACCGCCCACGCTTCTCAGAACGCACCCTCCGCCACGCCGAACACTCATACGATATGGAGCATGCCTCGCTTCGACTGGTCTCGGGACGAACTTCTGCTCGCCTGCGCCCTCGTCTCGCGGAACGGCTGGCGTGAGCTGCGGCAGAACGACGAGGCGGTGGCCGACCTCTCCGAACTGCTCCGGTCCCTGCCGACCAACCAGGAAGCCGCCACCGACGACCCTCGGTTCCGCTCGCCCAACAGCGTCAGCCGCAAGACTACGGACATCGCCACGGCTCACCCCCAGCATGTGGGTGCCCGAACGCGGGGTGGTCGGCTGACCAGGGAGGTCGTCGCAGACTTTCTTGAACACCCGGACGAGATGACGGCTGCCGCAGATGCCCTTCGTGCCGGAATCAATTCCGGAGAGCTGCATGCGATCCCGCCTCAGCCCGACGAGATAAGTGAGGACGGAGAGGCTACGGCGCGAGAGGGACGACTTCTCGCCCGGTGGGCCATCTACCGGGAGCGTGACCGGGGTCTGCGCGATCGCAAGATCCGACACGCTCGGCAACGTCACGAGCGGATCTGCTGTGAAGTCTGCGCCTTCGATTTCCAGGACACCTACGGCGAACTGGGCAACGGCTACATCGAGGTCCATCACAAGCTCCCCCTCCACATATCCGGCCCTACGGAGACTCAGCTTGATGACTTGGCTTTTCTCTGTGCCAACTGCCATCGCATGTGCCACAAAACGTTCCGTGGTGAATCCTGGCGCACGCCGGGCGCTCTGCGGGACGAGATAGAGAAGTCCGTTCGCGGCTGATCCCACTACGGCGCTCCCAGCTCGGCCTCGTACCGCATCTGCGCCCAGTCGAGAACGTCGTCTGGACTGCTTCCGCCCGCTGCGCTCCAATGCAGCAGATCGGCGATCAGCCGCACCGCCGAGTCCTCAAGAACCGCCACACGCCCTCGTGGACCACTGGAAGGCAGCACGTCCTCCGCCGCATACCCCTCCAGAGCCGCTGCCGCCCGACGGACGGGACCAGGTTCCTTACTCGGTCCGGCGTTCAGCTCGCACCACGTCACCTTGCAGCCGGCCTTGATCTGCACACCCCATCGGACCGCCAGCGCATCAAGCAGCTTCATGCCGCGCCCGCCTTCGTCGTCATCCGCGGCGTGGAGAAGCGTGGGCAGCGCTCGTAGGTCCGGGTCCCGGACCTCGATACGGAGGAAGGTGCTGTTCATCAGCAGGCTCAGCTCCGTGGGGGTGCCGGTGCCCACGTGAGTGATGACGTTGGACACCATCTCGGTCACGCACAGTTGGGCGCAGTCGACGAGATCGTGCAGGCCCCAGTTCATGAGGTGCATCCGCACGATGCGACGCAGGCCGGCCAGTTCTTCGGGCTCGGCGGTGAAGGCCAGCTCCCAGGGCTTGCGACAGACACAGTTCTGCTGGAGCACAGGCTCGTCCTCTCCGTAGAGGTGCAACAACTCCCGCTTCAGGGGCACGAGTTCGCCGTCACCCCACGCAACACAGCGTGACCTCATCCGATCCCGATGTGCAATTTGCAGAATGGGATTCCTACCAACGAGTGATTGGCAGGCACGCCTCTTGGCGCGGAGACTGAGGCCCGCTATTAGGGAGGTGTCGAGATGGCTGGTTCTCCGACCGCGCGGCGTCGGCGGCTTTCGATCGAGCTGAAGAAGCTCCGCGAAGCAAGCGGGCTGACCTGCGCCCAGGTGGGCGCGGCAGTGGACTGGAGCGGCTCCAAGGTGAACCGGATGGAGACCGGCCACGGGCGCGTACAGCCGTCCGATGTCGATGCATTGTGTCGGTTGTACGAGACCAGCGACGAGATGCGCGATTTCCTCAAGTCCCTTGCCAGGCAGGCCAAGACCAAGGGCTGGTGGCAGGTTCACGGGTCCGGAGTCCCCGAGTGGTTCAACATCTACATCGGGCTGGAGCAGGAAGCGTCCTCGTTCCGGCAGTACCAGTGCGAGCTCGTGCCCGGCCTGACGCAGACCACCGCCTATATGACCGAGCTGCACATCGCCGGATCACACATGACGTCGGAGGACTCGGAGCGCGCGATCCGTGTACGGCAGGAGCGTCAGGAGATGCTGACGCGCGCGGACGCCCCGGACGCCTGGTTCATCATGAGCGAGGGTGCGCTCCGGAACGTCGTCGGTGACCGTGCCGTCATGCGTGATCAGCTCGAACATCTGCTGAATGTGGCCCAGTTGAAGTCCGTCACCTTGCAGGTTCTTCCCTTCGACTCGGGTACGCGCCCGGTGACAGGGGCGTTCACGGTCCTCGGCTTCCCCGACCAGGAAGACCCGGACGTGGTCTATCGCGACGGGATCACCGATGCGGTCTACCTCGAAGGGGACCATCATGTCCGTGAATACACGCGAGCGTTCGACGGACTGATGGCAGCCGCCCTGAGTCCGCAGCGTTCCCTCTTGCTGATCAAGAATCTGGTCAAGGAGTACGCAGGATGACCGCGAACCATTTCGAGGGCGAAGCTCAGATGGAGCGTGCGGGGCGACTCGCCTGGCTCAAGTCGTCGTACAGCAACGGCGCCGGGGGCGAATGCGTCGAGTGCGCTTCCGACGGCGGCGGTGACGTACTTGTGCGGGACTCCAAGCGTGCGGACGGTCCCGTGCTCGCCGTTACAGGTGGCGCCTGGGCCGGTTTCCTCGGCGGCCTCGGCAGCATGGAGTAGTCGGGTCCGGGCTCCTGGCACCCACTCAACCGCGATCACCGAGAGTTGTGAGGGCGTGGCGTGGCGTCCGGGTAGCTGACGGCACGGCGTTGGCGGGCGGCCATCAGCAGGCTTGCGGCGAGGCCGTAGACGTCGCTCGCCGGGGTCGGTGATGCCTGCCCTTCTTCGACGTCGTCCGACGCACCATCGGCACGGTGGCCGTGACGAGGGTGACGACGAAAGCAACGGCCTGGTCCGCGATCATCTCGGCTCGGGCACGGGGCTCCTTGTCCCGATACATCGTTCGTAGACTCTCAGCGCTGCGTGCCGACCTCACGTCGCTGGACGGAGATCCTCGGGTCAGTGAACTTGACGATGAGCTGCGGTTGTTGGCCGCAAGCTGAAGCAACGATGAGAGGTGGCAGCGTGAGCGACATCGAGGGTGGCAAGGTCTTCCGCGAAGCTTGGATCGCCGGAGTGAACAAGCACTTTCCTGGTGATCCGAAGGCGTCCTACGTCACGCCGTGGGACGACACACCGGAGTGGGAGCGCCAGGCCGCAGGGGCGGTGTTCGACCAGGTCGTTCAGTTCCTGGAGCTGTCGGAGCGGAATGCCACCCGGCTGAGCCGCGAGCAGAAGGGGCGTTTCGTCGCCACCTGCTGGACGGCGCAGATGTACAAGCACTTCGGCGACCCGAAGCCCGCCTACGTCGCCGACTGGCCCGGCCTTCCGGAGTGGCAGCAGGAGACGGACGCCGACATCTTCGAGGCGATTGAGCAGGTCTGAGCGCACACGACGCGCGGAGTTGAGGGCCTTGGCCAGAGATTGCCAAGCCGCAACCCCTGTGTCACTCTCCGTTCATACAAGTTCACACGACACAGGCGACCCCCGCGAGGCGGCAACCTCCGGGGGTCCGGCACAGGAGAAAGCACCTCCCATGCAGGTTCATCGTATCCGTCGGCATGACCGGGACTTCACCGTCATCGCCAACAAAGCCATCCGTGATCCGCGGATCTCCCATACTGCGCGCGGGATTCTCGCGTACGTGCTGTCGCTGCCGAGCGGCGCACAGGTCAACGTCCGGACTCTCAGCGACGGTTTCCCGCAGGGGCGGCTTGCCGTCTCCAAAGCCGTCAAGGAGTTGCGGGAGATGGGGTATTGGGTCACTCGGACCGAGCGGGACTGTCGCAGTAAGCGGATCGTCTCCAGCGTTGATGTGTACGAGCTTCCTGAGCTTCGTGCTTCTACGGGGGCCGGTGAGCCGGTTCCCGGCCGGGTGGGAACCGGGGAACCGGGAGCGAATTCCCCTGGCGGGGAGGACTTCTATAAGGACGGGAGGAAGGACCCTCCCCTCCCTCCCGTGGCCACCACAAAACCCGAGGCCGAGAACGAAGTTGGCCGTGATCCGCGTGCCGACGAAAGTGCCCGTATCCTGCGGCGGCTCGGTGGCGTCGACGCTCGGTTGCGGCTCTCCGAGCGGAGTGTGCGGGAGTTGGTGCCCGAGGTGTCGAGGTGGCTCGATCGGGGGGCCTCCGCCGTCGAGATCATCGATGCCGTGAGCGCCGGGCTGCCCGCCAAGGTGTACTCGGCCGCCCGGCTCGTCGGGGATCGGCTCGTGCGGAAGCGGCCTGAGCGGAAGCGGGTCTGGCGGGCGGTCTTCGAGTGTCCCGAATGCCGCGATCCGTTGCCCTGGGGGCAGGAGGGCGGCATGTGTCGGTCGTGCAGGGTGAGTTCGGGTGAGGCTGTACACGCCCGCTGCGTCGCTGCCGGAGGCTGAGCCAACAGGGGAGGCGCAGATTGTGGGGGTCTCCATCTTTCTACTTCCTTCGGGTTCCTCTGGCAGAAGCACCTATCCAGCCGCGACGAGAGCCGTAGCTTTCTGAGGAGGGGCAGGGTGTGGGAAGGAGGGTGCTCGTGATGGGGGTCGACTATGTCGCGAGTTTCCGGCGGGAAGTGACGGCCTTCGAGGCGTGTGTGCGGGGCGGTGTGGGGCGTGACGTTTCCCTGGTGTCGTCGTCGCGTCCCGGGTGGTCGGTGGCGGATCTCGTTCTGCATCTGGGGGTCGTGCACCGGCAAGTGGCCCACATCGCCGGGGCCGAGACCTCGCAGCGGCCCGAGCGGCTCGAGGACGCATCCCTGCTGCGGTTACCTGCCGTCCCGGAGGGCGGAGGGGTGTCCGGGGAGCTGCTCGACTGGTTCAGGGACGGGGCCGACCGGCTCGAGAAGGTGTTTGCCGCGCGGGATCCGGCCGAGCCGGTGTGGTCGTGGGCGGTCGGGCCGAGCAGGACGAGCGGGCCGGAGGCCGATACGGATGGGGGTCCGTTCAATCGGCGGTCCGTCGGGTTCTGGTTGCGGTTGCAGGCCATCGAGGCAGCCGTGCACCGGTGGGACGTCGAGGCGGCCGTCGGTGAGCCCGCGCCCGTGGAGACCTGGCTCGCCGCCGATGCCGTCAGCCACGCATTCGAGGTGCTGGCCCCGGCGCGGCGGGCCTGGGGGCAGATGGTGCCGGGGCGGGGCGAGCGGCTGCGGTTCACGCAGCTCGACGGGTTCCGCAGTTGGATCGTGCAGGTCGACCCAGAGGACGTGCTGCTCAATCAGGGGTCCGGGTGCTGCCTCGTCGAGCTGGCGGGTTCGGTGTCCGACCTGATGCTGCATCTGTGGCAGCGCATTCCTCGTACGGCGTTGAGGGTGCGCGGCGACGAGGCGCTTCTCGACCGGTACCTCCCCTCACCGGCGCCGTGGGCGTCCACCGAGTGCTGTCCACCGGTCACACCGGTACCCCGCGGACAGGACCCCGCCGCCGGGCCGAGTGCCTACCCCTGAGCACCGGCCCGCCACCGGCCGACAGTCGACCCGACACCCGTGAGACCCACGTCACACACCCCCGTGTCACACCCCCGCTCCCCGCTCCGTCACATCTACGTAGCCACCAAGCAGGCACGTACACGACGAACCCAGGAGCCCGCCATGGAAGCCCGCCTCAACCCCTTCACCAGCCCGCTCGCCGGGAAGGTCATCAAGCACATCAACTCCGCCGGGAAGGTCGTCGCCGAGTCCGGCGTACCCGCCGCCACGCAGGAGCTCGTGAAGATCCGGGCCAGCCAGATCAACGGGTGCGGGTTCTGCACCGACATGCACACCAAGGACGCCGCGCACGCGGGTGAGGACGTGCAGCGGCTGCACCTCGTCGCGGCCTGGCGCGAGGCCACCGTGTTCACGGACGCCGAGCGCGCCGCCCTTGAGCTGACCGAGCAGGGGACGCGGATCGCCGACGCGGCCGGCGGCGTGCCGGACGAGGTGTGGGCGAACGCCGCGAAGCACTACGACGAGGAGCAGCTCCTCGCCCTCGTCTCCCTCATCGGCCTCATCAACCTCTACAACCGCATGAACGTCATCGTTCAGATGCCCGCCGGTTCGTACCAGCCCGGCCAGTTCGGCTGATACGAACCGGCGGGGCAGGCCCGGGCGCGACCCCCGAGGGCCGCGCCCGGGCCGCCGGGCGTAACCTCACAAAAGAGACACGCCTCAAGGCAACCCGAAGACCCGAAGACACCGGAGGTTCACCCCATGGCCCGCACCCTCCCCACCGCCCCGATAGCCGCCGCCGGACTCGTCGGTGGGTACGCCACCGCCCGGTTCACCAAGAAGCGGCCGCTCGGTGGGGCCGTGCTCGCCGTGGCCGGGGCCGCCGCCGCGACGCAGTGGACGAAGACGCGGGGCGGGAAGGTCGCGGGCGCGCTCACGGGGGCGTACGTCGCCGCGTTCGCGGGGTCGCACCCGCTGGCCAAGAAGGTGGGCGCGTGGCCCGCAGTATTCGGGGTCGCGGGTGCCGTGGCCGCCGCGTCGTACGTCCTCGTGGACCGCAAGGCCGCCTGAGGTCACTCCTGACGGGCGTGCGTCAGGACGTTCACCACCTTGCCCTGCGGGTCCCGTACGAAGAAGCGGCGCACGCCCCACTCCTCGTCCCGCAGGTCGTGGACGATCTCGGCGCCCGCCGCGAGCATCGCCTCGTACACCGCGTCGACGTCGTCCACCTCCACGCTGATGTCCGGCACCACCGCGGCCGTCGCCTCGTGCGTGAAGAACTGGATCTGCGCCGTGGGGTTGGAGGGCGAGACCAGGGTCATGATCCAGCCCATGTTCGCGGCCTCGCGGAAGCCGAGCGTGCCGTAGAAGTCACGGTTCACCGCCATCGCCGCGTCGTCGGAGACGGTCACGTTCGGGACTGCTCGGCGTACTGTGCGGATGTGCGCGTCGTCGGTCGCCATGCCGGTCATCGCCCCCTGAGTGTCGCCATGGCGGTCATCGTCCCCTGAATGTCGCGCGGTACGCCCCCGGCGACACCCCCAGCAGCGCCTGGAAGTGCTGGCGCAGGGACGTGCCGGAGCCGAAGCCGGTCTCCGCCGCCACGCGGTCCACCGTGTGGTCCGTCTGTTCCAGCAACTCGCGTGCGCGGTCGACCCGTTGGCGGTTGAGCCAGGTCATCGGGGTGACGCCCGTCTCCTCGCGGAAGCGGCGGTTGTACGTGCGGACCGACATGGCGTCACGGGCCGCCAGCTGCGCCAGCGTGAGCGGCTCCGCCAGCCGTGCCTGCGCCCACTCCCGGGACGCCGAGGTCGAGGTCGCCCCCGTCTCCTCGGCCGGGACCGGGCGCTGGATGTACTGGGCCTGGCCGCCCTCCCGGTGCGGGGGCACCACCGTGCGGCGCGCGACCTCCGCCGCCACCGCCGCGCCGTGGTCCTCGCGGATCATGTGCAGGCACAGGTCGATGCCCGCCGCCTCCCCGGCCGAGGTCAACACCCGTCCCTCGTCCACGTAGAGGACGTCCGCGTCGACCGTCACCGACGGGAACGTGCGCGCGAAGTGGGCCGAGGACATCCAGTGCGTCGTCGCCCGGCGGCCGTCCAGGAGGCCCGCCGCCGCGAGGACGAACGAACCCGTGCAGATGGAGGCGACGCGGGCGACGCCGGGTGAGCGCAGCGCCTCCGTCAACTCCGGCTCCAGGCCGCTCGGTTCGAGATGTTCGTCCGTCTCGTGCGAGGCCGGGACCAGGACCGTCTCCGCCCGCGCCACCGCCTCCAGGCCGTGCTCCGCGTAGATCGGGAAGTCGGCGTCGGTGCGGACGCGGCCGGGGCGGGGCGCGCACGTCGTCACCTCGTAGAGCCGCTCCCCCGTGGACGGGTCGCGGGCCGTGCCGAAGAGCTGGTGGACCAGGCCCAGCTCCATGGGCAGCACGCCGTCCCGCACCAGGACCGCGACCTGCCCCGGCTCCCTCCCCCTCGCCCTCTCACGTCGAGTCATCATGGCCATGGCCAGATTCTTTCACACCATGACCATCTGGCCAGTCGTGCCGCCCCACCCTCCCGGCGCAGGGTCGTAGGCATGGACAGAAAGTGGATCGTCGCCAGTGGCGCCGCCCTCGCCATCGTCGTCGCCGGATCCTTCAGCACGCTGGCCGGGCTGCTCGTCGGGCCGCTGCACGAGGAGCTGGGGTGGTCGCGCTCGGCCATCGGGTTCGGCTCACTCGTGAACATGGTCGTGTACGGGGCCACCGCGCCCCTTGCCGCCGCGCTCATGGACCGGATCGGGATGCGGCGGGTCGCCACCGGAGCACTGGGGCTCGTCGGGCTCGGGACGCTGCTCGCCACCACCATGACCGCGCCCTGGCAATTCGCGCTCTACTGGGGTGTGTTGGTCGGCGTCGGGACCGGGGCGACCGCCACCACCTTCGCCGCCACCGTCACCGAGCGGTGGTTCGTGACGCGGCGGGGGCTCGTCGCCGGGATCCTCACGGCGGCCGGCGTGGTGGGGCAGTTCGTGTTCCTGCCGTTGCTGTCGTGGGTGATCGACGGGTGGGGGTGGCGGGTCGCCGCGTACGGGCTCGCGCTCGCCGCCGCGGGCGCGCTGCCGCTCGTGTACGCCGCCGTACGCGATCCGCGCGCCACTCCTCGTACGGAGACGATCCCGCGGCCACACGTCAACTTCCTGCGCAGCGGCGCCTTCTGGCTGCTCGCCGGCACCTTCGCCGTCTGCGGCGCCTCCACGAACGGCGTCATGTGGACCCACTTCGCGCCCGCCGCGCACGACCACGGGATGCCGACGACCGTCGCCGCCTCGCTGCTCTCCCTCATCGGGATCTTCAACGTCGCCGGGACCATCGGCTCCGGATGGGCCACCGACCGCATGGACCCCCGGCGGCTGCTCGCCGCGTACTACGCGCTGCGGGGACTGTCCCTCCTCGCGCTTCCCCTGCTGCTGAGCGCGAGCGTGAATCCGCCGCTCGTCGCGTTCACCGTCGCCTTCGGGCTGCTCGACGTCGCCACCGTGCCGCCGACCATCGCGCTCGCCCGCGCCCACTTCGGCTCCGCCGCCCCCTTCGTCTTCGGCTGGGTGAGCGCCGCACACCAGGTGGGCGCGGGCTCGGTGGCGTACGTCGGAGGCGCGGTCCGGGACGTCTTCGGCTCGTACGACCTGGTGTGGGTGGGGGCGGGTGTGCTGTGCGCGGCCGCGGCCCTGCTCGCCCTCACCATCGGGCGCGAGGGCGCGGTCGACGTGTGCGCGGAGCGCCGGCCGTACGCCGGTGCCCGCTGATCAGACGGGCGCCCCCTCCCGCGGCCGCGCCGCCGACAGCGGCTGGGCGATGTCCTCCAGGGAGCGCCGCTCCGCCCGCACCGCGAACACCGCCGCGACCAGGCCCGCCACGCACATCAGCGCGGCGCCGATCTGGAAGGCGAGGACCGTGTCGCCGACCTTGCCGGACTCCGTGAGGCCCGCGAACAGCAGCGGACCGCTGATGCCGCCGGCCGCCGTACCGACCGCGTAGAAGAAGGCGATCGCCATCGCGCGGGTCTCCATCGGGAAGATCTCGGAGACCGTGAGGTACGCGCTGGAGGCGCCGGCCGACGCGAAGAACAGGACCACGCACCAGCAGGCCGTGAGCGTCGTCGCGGTCAGCGAGCCGCGGTCGAACAGCCAGGCCGTGCCGAAGAGGAGGAGACCGGACAGGAGGTACGTCGACGAGATCATGATGCGGCGGCCGACCGTGTCGAAGAGCTTGCCGAGCAGCAGCGGGCCCACGAAGTTGCCGGCCGCGATGACCGCGAAGTAGTAGCCGGTCGAACCGGTCGGCACGTCGAAGAACGTGGTGAGGATCGCACCGAAGCCGAAGGTGATCGCGTTGTAGAGGAACGCCTGGCCGATGAAGAGGGAGAGCCCCAGAGTGGTGCGGCGCGGGTACGAGCGGAAGACCGTACGGGCGATCTCCACGAAGCCGATGCTCTTGCGCTGGTGGATGGTGATCTCCCCGGCGGGCGGCGGGAGTTCGGCGTCGCCCCGCTCGGCGCGCACACGTTCCTCCACCCCCGTCACGAGCGATTCGGCCTCCTCCGCCCTGCCGTGGATGAACAGCCAGCGGGGACTCTCGGGGACGTTGCGCCGCACGAGCAGGACGACCAGACCGAGGACGACGCCGAGACCGAAGGCGAGCCGCCAGCCGACGTTCATCGCGAACAGGTCCGTGTCGAGCGCGACGATCGAGAGCAGCGAGCCGCCGATCGCGCCGAGCCAGAAGCTGCCGTTGATGATCAGGTCGACGCGGCCGCGGAAGTTCGACGGGATCAGCTCGTCGATGGCCGAGTTGATGGCCGCGTACTCACCGCCGATGCCGAAGCCGGTGAGGAAGCGGAAGAGGAAGAACCACCAGGAGGAGAAGGAGAGGGCCGTGAGGGCCGTCGCCGCGAGGTAGACCGCCAGGGTCACCAGGAAGAGCTTCTTGCGGCCGAACCGGTCGGTGAGCCAGCCGAAGAACAGCGCGCCGACGCAGGCACCCGCCACGTACAGCGCGGCGGCGACGCCGGTGACCTGCGCGGACGAGATCGGCAGTCCGCTGCCGGACTCGGAAAGACGGCCGGCGATATTGCCGACGATCGTGACTTCGAGGCCGTCGAGGATCCATACGGTGCCGAGGCCGATCACCACCATCCAGTGCCAGCGCGACCACGGCAGACGGTCGAGGCGGGCCGGGACGGCCGTGGTGACGGTGGCTCCGCCGGTTCGGGGGGCGGGTTGCTTCCGGGGCTTCTGGTGCGCTCGGGACATCGACCCTCCTCGTTGAGGGAATGGGTCGTCCGAGTCCCCCGCCCACCAGGGGTTACGCCCACGGGGCTCCGCCCCGGACCCCGCTCCTCAAGCGCCGGAGGGGCTGGATATTCGCCGGGCGGGGGCCGGGTATGGCGCTACGCCCCCAGCGCCCGCGACACCGTGTAGATCAGCAGGCCCGCCAGTGAACCCACCACCGTGCCGTTGATCCGGATGAACTGCAGGTCGCGGCCGATGTGGGCCTCGATCTTGCGGGTCGTGTGCTCGGCGTCCCAGCCCGCCACCGTGTCGGTGATGAGAGACGTGATCTCCGCGCGGTACGTCGTCACCACGTACACCGCCGCGCCCTCCACCCAGCCGTCCACCTTCGAGCGGACGTCCGGCTCCGACGACATCCGGCGGCCCAGCGACAGCAGCGACGCCCGCACCCGCAGGCGCAGCTCGCTGCGCTCGTCCTCGGCCGCCGCGACGATCATCTGGCGGACCGCGGACCAGGCGGAGGCGATGATGTCCTGCACCTCGGAGCGGCCCAGGATCTCCGACTTCAGGCGCTCCACCCGGTCACGGGTGTCGGTGTCGCCCTGCAGATCGGCCGCGAAGTCGCCGAGGAAGCGGTCGAGCGCGCCGCGCGCCGGGTGGCCCGGCATGTCCCGCATCTCCGTGACGAAGCGGAGCAGCTCCTTGTAGACGCGCTCGCCCACCCGCTTGTCGACGAACCGGGGCGTCCAGCCGGGGGCGCCGCCCTGCACGGCGTCCATCACCGAGTCGGAGTGCAGCACCAGCCAGTCGTGCGCGCGGGCGCACACCAGGTCGACGATCCGCTTGTGGCCGCCGTCCGCCACCACCTTCTCCAGCATCTTGCCGAGGCCCGGCGCGATCTCCGCGTTGTCGGCGCGGCGCGTGATGGCCTCGCCGACGATCGCCTGCACGTCCGAGTCGCGCAGCACGGTCAGGGCGCCCCGCAGCGCCGTCGCCGCCTCCGCCGTCACCCGATCGGCGTGCTCCGGCTCGGCGAGCCAGGTGCCGAGGCGGCTGGCGATGCCGACGGAGCGCAGCCGGTCCCGTACGACGTCGCCGGAGAGGAAGTTCTCCCCGACGAATTCACCGAGCGAGGCGCCCAGCTGGTCCTTCTTGGTGGGGATGATCGCCGTGTGCGGAATGCGCAGGCCCAGCGGGTGGCGGAACAGGGCGGTGACCGCGAACCAGTCGGCGAGCGCGCCCACCATGCCGGCCTCGGCCGCGGCCGCCACGTAACCGGTCCAGGCGCCCGCGCCCGTGTGCTCCGCCCACGTCGTGAGGACGTAGACGAGCGCGACGAGGACCAGCAGCCCGGTCGCCGTCAGCTTCATCCGGCGCACGCCGCGCCGCTTCTCCTCGTCCGCCGCGGTGAACTCGGCGACGAAGCGGCGTGCGGGGCGGGTGGTTCCACTGGTTCCGGCGTGGCCGGATTGGCCCGATGTGGCGCGGGAATGCTGTGTGTTGTCCGCTTCAGAACGTTCAGGGCTTTCGGACCGTTCGGAACCTTCGACTGCTTTACCGGCCACTTCGACCGCCTTGTCCGCCGGGGCGCCCGAGGCCCCGCTCCCGGCGCCGCCCGTCCCCTGCGCCCCGCGCTTCACGTCGCCGTCCACTCAGCCCACTCCACATCGGTCATCGGCCCGTCTCGTCGACTCCGGCTTCGACTGTCGTTCGCCTCACACATTCTCCCTTCCTGACCGACTCCCGGAACGAACCAAAGGTTCCCGGCGTCTGACTGTCCGGAGGGGGGCAGTGTCGGCCCCATCCCGCCCCATGACGCATCATGGGTTCATCACACCGGAGCCTCGGGCTCCCCCTGCTCGAGGAGACAGACACCGCATGACCAAGCGTCACGGTTATGCCTTGTTGGCCGCGCTCGTGGCGGTCGTCGTGATGTTCTCGGCCGCCATCTACGTGGGATTCTCCGGATTCCTCGGCGGCGACGACGACAATGTCGAGGCCGGCGGCGCACACCCGCGCGGCTCCGCCGCCCCCGCCTCCACCGGAACCTGGGCCGGCAGCTGGTCCGCATCCCCCGCCGGCGGCGAGCCCGGCACGGAGCGGAACGGGTTCTTCGGCCACTCCATCCGCAACATCGTGCACACCAGCGTCGGCGGCAACGCCGCGCGCATCACCCTCTCGAACCTGTACGGGCAGTCGCCCCTGCGCATCACGCACGCCTCGATCGCCGTGGCCTCGGCGCCCAACAACCCGACGGCCCTGTCCGACACGATGCGCCGCCTGACGTTCTCCGGGAACACCTCGGTCGTCATCCAGCCCGGCGAGCAGGCCGTCAGCGACGCGCTGCGGATCACCGTGCCGAGCGACTCGGACATGCTGGTCACCTCGTACTCGCCGACGCCGTCCGGACCGGTCACGTACCACCCGCAGGCCCGCCAGATGTCGTACGTCGCCCGTGGCGACCGCACCGAGGACCCCAGCGGCACGCTCTACAACCAGCAGAGCCCGTACTGGCGCTACCTGAGCGCCCTCGACGTGCTCAGCAACGAGGCGCAGGGCACCGTCGTCGTCGTCGGCGACTCCCTCACGGACGGCATCACGTCCACGATGGGCGCCAACCGCCGCTGGACGGACATACTCGCCGAGCGACTGCGCACCGAGTCGGACGCGCCGCGCTACGGCGTCGTCAACCAGGGCATCAGCGGCAACCGGATACTGGCCGACGGCTTCGGCCGCCCCGCCAACAACCCGAGCGGCCTCTCCCGCTTCGACCGGGACGCGCTCGGCCGCTCCGGCGTCCGGGCCGTCATCATCGACCTCGGCATCAACGACATCCTGCGCACCCCGCAGCAGACCGACGCCACGAAGATCGTCGACGGCCTGCGCCAGATGGTCCGCCAGGCGCACGCGCGCGGCCTGCGGGTCGTCGGGGCGACGCTCATGCCGTTCCAGGGCCACCCCGGCTACCGCCCGAACCTGGAGGCGGTCCGCCAGGGCGTGAACCAGCAGATCCGCGCCGGCAAGATCTTCGACAGCTACGCGGACTTCGACCGCGCCCTGCGCGACCCGTACAACCCCCGCCGCCTCCTGGACCAGTACGACTCCGGCGACCACCTCCACCCGAGCGACGCGGGCTACCGCAAGATGGCCGAGTCCATCGACCTGTCGTCGCTGCGGGGGTCCACGGGAGCGGAGCTCTAACCGGGACGGGCCGAGAGGCCGACGACGTACGACGAAGGGCGCCCTCGCTGACGGGGGCGCCCTTTCGTGTGTGCGGCTGGAGGGACTCGAACCCTCACGGGATTTCTCCCACGGGCTCCTAAGGCCCGGGCGTCTACCAATTCCGCCACAACCGCAACAAACCAGACATTGCGCCTGGCTGGCGCGTTCCGCCCCGTCAGTGTACGGCGATGTTGCTCGACACGGGAGCTCGCCTGGCTCCACGGCACCAAGTTCTGGTCAGCGCATGACAGTTGGGGCACAGGTAACGCAGGTTTCCCCGGCGGTTGTCCAGCGAGTCTGCGTTGATGTGGTCGATTTCCAGGACCAGCCTCTTCCCGTGCCACGACTCGCCCTGGCCGCATTCGACGCACGCGCGTGGCACGCCGATCTCGTCGAGCGCGCGGCGCAATAGATGCGAACGCGTGCGGCGCGCCCCCGCCCCCTGGAGAACCAGGATCTCTTCGGCATGCCTGCGCCTCGGCGACCTGACTCCAGCATAGTGACCTTGCCCGACAAAGTGCTCCGTGGAGAGCCCGTACTCGTCGATGCTGCGTGCAGCCCGAGCACGTGCCGCCCCGTTGTAGGCATCGAAACCCAGGCGACGCATGAGGTTGGCCAGGCTGTGCGAAGCTGCGACAGCCGCCGTGAGCTCCCGCTCGGGCAGGAGGTCCTGGCAGCGCCGCGCGCGCGGTGGCACGAAGTGGCTGATGTCGATGTCGAAGTGAGCAAGCCTCCGCTTCACGTGCTGATACGGGCCATCCTCGGGTGGGATGCCCATGTGGACGAACATCTCCCGGATGCTGGTAGAGCGCGATGCAGCTTCGGCGAGCACCTCCTTGGCGTACGACCGCTTCGGACGTGTGGGGAGCGGTTCCTCCTGAAAATGGGACGTGTCGATCCCGTAGTGGACCAGGCGCTGCCGCAGATAGTTGTAGGGCTTGCTGCCCACCGGCGCACCGACGCGGCGCATCAGATCGACCAGGCTGGACGATTCCCTGGCCACCTCCACCAGCACAGAGCGGGGGTACTTGCTCATTCCGCGCCCCGCTTCCGGCCGCGATAAGTGTCCGTCACCGTATGACAGTTGGGGCACAGCAGCCGCAGGTTCTCCGGGCGGTTGTCCCACCACGCGCCACTGAGGTGATCGACCTCGAGCGGAATCGGTTGCCCTTGCCACCGCGACAGACCACACGCCACACACTGCTCCGGGACACCGAGTCGTATCAGTTCCCGACGAAGACGAACCCCGGGGACCCGCCCACCCTCCGGGGAGCGCAAGGTCAGTGGGCTCGTCAAATCCTTGTTGGCCTTCTGCCTCGGCGAAGTGAAGTGCGAGGTATCGATCCCGAATGCCGCGATCCGGCGACCGATGTGAGCCTGATTGCCGCCAACATCATTGATGCCCAGGCGTCGCACCACCTCCCGGACGCTCCGCGATTCTGCAACGGCCGCCCGCAACGCCTCCTCCGTATGCCGCACCGCCCCGTGCTGGAAGTGCGAGGTGTCGATCCCGGCCTCGGCCATCTTCCGATGCAGGTACCGCTTGCTGTATCGCGTCGGCTCACCCCCGAAGAGCCGAACCGCCTCGTCCCACGACCCCGCGCTCCGCGCCGCCGCCTCAAGCAGCTCCCGCGTGTACCGCTGCCCACCCATGTGAACCCTCCCCTTTCGGCCACCCGTTCGCGGCCTCGTACAGGGCAACGAAACGAAAATCGGACCGTCACGCATGAAATGCGGAACGATCCGATCCTGTGTGGCCGGGCCACATAAGGGGGTGGCCCGGCCATGTAAAGAAGGGGGCAGGGGTGGGTCAGAACTTTGGGGTGGGGGCCTGGGACTCGACCATTTCGGCGGCCTCTTCGTCCGTCTCCACCGAGGGCGGGGAGCCGATCAGGGGCTGCTTGGCCGTTTCCTTCATGCAGGCCACCGCGATGACACCGACGAGCGCCGCGGCCATCGAGTAGTACGCGGGCATCATGTCGGAGCCGGTCAGGCCGATCAGGGCGGTGATGACGAAGGGGGTCGTGCCACCGAAGATCGACGCCGAGAGGTTGTAGCCGACCGAGAGGGAGCCGTAGCGGACCTGGGTCGGGAAGAGCGCCGGGAGCGCCGCCGACATGGTGCCGAGGAGGCAGACCAGGGAGAGGCCGAGCAGCAGCATGCCGAGCGCGACGGCCCACAGGGCGCCGTTCTTGACCAGGAGGAAGGACGGGACCGAGAGCAGGAAGAAGCCGATCATGCCGGCCATCAGGAGCGGCTTGCGGCCGAAGCGGTCGGAGAGCTTGCCGACCTGGTTGATGATGCACATCAGGACGATCATCGTCACGATGAGGATCAGGAGGCCGTGCGTCTCCGAGTAGCCCATCTCGTCCGACAGGTATGTCGGCATGTACGAGAGCAGCATGTAGTCGGTGATGTTGTAGGCACCGACGAGGCAGATGCAGAGGATCAGGGTCGGCCAGTAGTCGCGGAAGATCTTCGCCAGGTCGCCCTTCGCGGTCGCCTCCACGGAGGAGGCGGCGTCGGTCGCGCGGTGCGAGGACTCGTCCTCCAGCTTCTGGAAGGCCGGGGTCTCGTCGAGGCGCAGTCGCAGGTAGAGGCCGACGAGGCCGATGGGGCCCGCCACGAGGAACGGGATGCGCCAGCCCCACGACTCCATGCCGTCGCTGCCGAGGACGGCGGTGAGGATCGTGACCAGGCCCGCCGCGCCGACGTAGCCGGCGAGCGTGCCGAACTCCAGGAAGCTGCCGAAGAAGCCGCGCTTCTTGTCGGGCGCGTACTCGGCGATGAAGGTGGAGGCGCCGCCGTACTCGCCGCCCGTGGAGAAGCCCTGGACGAGGCGGAAGAGGATCAGCAGGACCGGGGCCCAGAAGCCGATCGAGGCGTAGGACGGGATCAGGCCGATCGCGAACGTACCGATGGCCATGAGGATCATGGTCAGCGCGAGGACCTTCTTGCGGCCGACCTTGTCACCCATCGGGCCGAAGACCATGCCACCGATCGGGCGCACGAGGAACGAGACCGCGAAGCCCGCGAACGAGGAGAGCAGCTGGGCCGTGTCGCTCCCGGACGGGAAGAAGACATGACCGATGGTGACGGCCAGATAGGAGTAGATACCGAAGTCGAACCACTCCATGGCATTGCCGAGCGAGGCCGCCTTCACCGCCCGCTTCACCGCGGCGTCGTCGGTGACGGTGATGTCGGTGCGGCGCAGCGGCGGGTTCTTGCGCCGCCGGACGGCGCGGAACAAGGCGCGGTGACGCTTGACCGCCTCCGGGTCGGGCACCAGCCCTTCCTCGGTGTCGGTGGTCATGGGGTGGATCCCTTCTCTGACTGCAAAGCGCTTCCAGGTTCCACCTGCTCACGGACGTAAGTTGCAAACGAAAGTCCCGAGCATTCGGGACCTTCGTCACAACCTTTCGTCCCTAACTTCCGGCAATGCCCGAACTTTCGCACGCGGAACTGCTCCGGAGGGTGCGGGAATTCTCAGATGCCGAGATCCTTGATGATCTTGGCTACGTGCCCGGTCGCCTTCACGTTGTAGAGGGCGCGCTCGACCTTTCCGTCCTCGTCGACGACGACGGTGGAGCGGATCACTCCGGTGACGACCTTTCCGTACAGCTTCTTCTCGCCGAAGGCGCCGTAGGCCTCGAGAACCTTCTTCTCGGGGTCGCCCACCAGGGTGACCTTGAGGTTTTCCTTCTCCCGGAACTTGGCGAGCTTCTCCGGCTTGTCGGGGGACACGCCGATGACGTCGTAGCCGGCCTCGGCGAGCACATCGAGGTTGTCGGTGAAGTCGCAGGCCTGCTTGGTGCAGCCGGGGGTAAGAGCGGCGGGGTAGAAGTAGACGATCGTCTTGCGGCCCTTGTGGTCGGCGAGGGAGACCTCGTTGCCGTCGGCGTCGGGCAGGGTGAAGGCGGGCGCGGTGTCGCCGGGCTGCAGTCGCTCGCTCATGGGGGCCTCCTGGGGCGTCGTGCACATGTGGACTCGGTTGAGCGTAATGGGGGTGCCGGGGGGTGGTGGAGGCGGCGAGCTGACAGACTGTCCATTACTCATACGCAGTTACTCATACGCAGTGCGAGCAGCGACCTTGGAGGCAGCGCGGTGTCGGACAAGTCCAGCACGTCGGATACCCCGGACACACGGACCCCGGCTCAGATCGAGGCGGACATCAGGCGTCGCCGCGAGACCCTGGCCGAGACGCTCGACGAGATCGGTGTCCGGGTGCACCCGAAGACGATCGTGGGTGACGCGAAGGCCAAGGTCGCCTCGCAGGTCGACCACACCCTCGGCCGGGCGTACGTCGGGGCGAACCGGCTGGTCTCCGAGGTGAAGGGGCAGCTGGTGTCGGAGGAGGGCGCGCCGCGTCTGGAGCGGATCGTGCCGGTCGCGCTCGTCGTGGTCGGTGTGACCGGGCTTCTCGTGGTGGGTTCGCGGCGGCGCAAGCGCTGACCGGGCGGGCATCGAGGGGCGCCCCGGCGGCGTACAAGGACGCCCGGGGCAGGTAGGTTCGTCGGCGTGAGCACCCATTCCGATAAGCACAGCAGCCAGCACGACGACAAGCTGCCCATCCGGATGCTGCACGACCGCGTGCTCGTGCGGCAGGACTCCTCCGAGGGCGAGCGGCGCAGCGGTGGCGGCATTCTGATCCCCGCGACGGCTGCCGTCGGCAAGCGTCTGGCCTGGGCCGAGGTCGTCGCCGTCGGGCAGAACGTGCGGGCCGTGGAGCCGGGTGACCGGGTGCTCTTCGATCCGGAGGACCGGGCGGAGGTCGAGGTGCGGGGTGTCGCGTACGTGCTGATGCGCGAGCGGGACCTGCACGCGGTGGCGGCCGACCGGTTCGAGGGTTCCGAGGACTCGACGGGCCTGTACCTGTAGCCGCCCGCGGCGCCTGCGCAGGAGGGCTGCAAGAGGGCTGGTGACCACTGTCACCAGCCCTTTTCGCTTTCCCCTTGCTACCTTTGAGGGACCCCGACGAGACGCGCCGTACCGGGCCGAGCACTGCTCCGCAAAGACGACGCACCCCTGTTGAGAACCACTGACGGAGGTGCCAGTCATGGCCTGGATCCTGATCGTTGTCGCCGGCCTTCTCGAAGTCGCCTGGTCGATCGGCATGAAGTACACCGAAGGCTTCACACGCCTTTGGCCGAGCGTGTTCACGGGCGCGGGAATCGTCGCCAGCATGGTGCTGCTCTCCTACGCCGCCAAGTCCCTGCCCATCGGCACGGCATACGGCGTGTGGGTCGGCATCGGCGCCGCGGGCGCCGCGATCGTCGGCATGGTCGCCCTGGGCGAACCCACCTCAGCAGCCCGAATCGGCTTCATCGCCCTCCTCCTCGTGGCCATCGTCGGCCTCAAGGCGACGTCGGGGCACTGAGGGGGTTGAGGTCGGTATCCCCGCCGTTCTGGCCGCCGGTGGCGGGGGGTTCGGTGGTCTGTTCGCCGTCCGTCGGCTCCTCGGACGGAGGTGCCTCGCTCGTCGGTTCGTCGGAGGGTGACGGCTCGTCCGAGGGGGTCGCGGAGGCGGTGTCCGAAGGGGACTCGGTCGTCGGTTCCGTGGCGGAGGACTCCGGGGTCGAGGGCAGCGGTTCCTGCTCGGCGCCGCTCTGGAGGTCCAGGTCGAAGTCGTTCGCCGGGGTGCCGGAGAGGGCCGCCTGCGTGAACTGGGCCCAGATCTGCGCCGGGTACCCGCCGCCGTTGATCCGGGGGAGGCCCGTCGCCCCGTACAGCGGGGTCTGCACGCCGGAGGTCGGGTCCTGGCCCATCACCGAGACGACGGTCGCCAGGTCCGGGGTGTATCCCGCGAACCAGGCCGCCTTGTCCTCCTCCGCGGTGCCGGTCTTGCCGGCGGCGGGGCGGCCGGCGGCCTTGGCGGCGGTGCCGGTGCCGCCGTCGACGACGGACTTGAGGATGGACGTCGTGGTGTCGGCGGCCTCGCGGGGCACGGCCTGCCGGGTCTGCCGCTCGGGCAGTTCGACCTTCTCGCCGTTCTTGGTGATCGAGTCGAGCATCGTGTACGTGCCGTGCTCGCCGTGGTTGGCGAGCGTCGCGTAGGCCTCGGTCATGTCGAGGACGGAGGCGGTGGACGGGCCGAGCGCGATCGACGGCGAGGCCGTGAGGTCCGGGGTGTTGGAGGGGATGCCGAGGTCGAGGGCGGTCCGCTTGACCTTGTCGGAGCCGACGTCGACGGCCATCTGCGCGTACACCGCGTTCACGGACTTGTCGGTGGCGGTGGAGACGGTGATGTTGCCGTAGGAGCGGTCGTCCTCGTTGGCGGGGGCGTAGCGGCCGCCGTCCCAGCCCTGGACGGGGCGCTTGTTGGTGCCGTCGTAGATGGTGCTGGGGGTGATCCTGCGGCCGTCCTGGGTGGTCGAGGCGTTCTCGACGGCGGACGTGAAGACGAACGGCTTGAACGTGGAGCCGACCTGGTAGTCGCGGCGCGTGGCGTTGTTGACGTACTGCTTCGTGTAGTCGACGCCGCCGTACATGGCGCGCACCTTGCCGTTCGACGGGTCGATGGCGGCGCCGCCCGCGCGGACGTTCTTGTCGATGTCGCGGGACTTCTTGTCGAGCCTCGACATCAGCTGGTCGTCGACGGCCTTCTTGAAGGCGTCCTGTTTCTTCTTCTGCAGCGTGGTGGTGATCCGGTAGCCGCCGGAGGCGAGGGTGTCCTCGTCGAGGATCTTGTTGTCGATGATGTAGTCCTTGACGGCCCGCACGAGGTAGCCGCGCTGCCCGGACAGGCCCGAGGGAGCCTTCGCCTGGTCGGGCGTCGGGAACTTCATGTTGTCGCGGTCGGAGGAGTCGAGCCAGCCCTCCTTGACCATGCCGTCGAGCACGTAGTTCCAGCGGGCGGTCGCCGCGTCCTTGTTCTCCGGGTGCGCGGCCACGTCGTACGCGCTCGGGGCGTTCACCAGGGCCGCGAGGTAGGCGCCCTGAGCGGGCGTCAGGTCCTCGACGTCCTTGCCGTAGTACGCCTGGGCGGCGGCCTGGATGCCGTACGCGTTGCGCCCGAAGTAGCTGGTGTTGAGGTAGCCCTCCAGGATGTCGTCCTTGGACTTCTCGCGGTCCAGCTTGATGGAGATGAAGAACTCCTTCACCTTCCGGGAGACGGTCTGCTCCTGGCCCAGGTAGTAGTTCTTCACGTACTGCTGGGTGATCGTCGAGCCGCCCTGCGTGCCCTTGCCGGTGAGCGTGGACCAGGCGGCCCGCAGCATCGCCTGCGGATCGACCGCGGACTCGGAGTAGAAGTCGCGGTCCTCGGCGGCGAGCATCGCGTGCTGCACCGACTTGGGGATCTGGGTGAGGCTGACGTTCTCGCGGTTGACCTCGCCGTCGCGGGCGATCTGGCTGCCGTTCGAGTACAGGTACACATTGCTCTGCGCGGTCGCCGCCGAGTTGGCGGCGGGGATGTCCACGAGGAAGTAGCCGAGCGCGAAGAGGCCGACGCACAGCAGGATGAAGCCGACGAGGCCGCCGAGCAGCATCCGCCAGGTGGGGATCAGGCGCCGCCAGCCGGTGCGCTTGGGACGCTTGCCCTTGGCGGGCGCGGCGTCCGGGGAGGGCGCGGTTTCGGGCGTGGACGTCCCTTCGGACTGCTCCGGCTGTTCGGACGGGTGCGGCTCGTCGCTGCTCATGTCCTGTGGAACTCCTGATCGGCTTCGTACGTCACGTACGCCTTGTATGACACATATGACCTCCAAGACTGCTACATCGCGTCGAAAATCCGTGGCAGGCGACGCGCGTGCTGGCTAGGCTCCTGCGCTTCGGCCCATTTCAGTTCGGCTCTTCGGGGGGATCTTTTCGTGGAAGCAGTGCGGCTGTACACGACCGTCGCCGCCGGAGGTTTCCGCAGATACGCCACCTATCGCGGCGCGACCCTCGCCGGTGTCTTCACGAACACCGTGTTCGGTCTGATCATCGCCTGCACGTATATCGCGCTGTGGGACGAGCGGCCGCACCTCGGCGGGTACGACCAGGCGCAGGCGCTCACGTTCGTGTGGATCGGGCAGGCGATGTTCGCCGTGATGATGCTGCAGCTCGGCGGCGGGTTCGAGACCGATCTGATGGAGCGGATCCGCACCGGGGACATCGCCGTCGACCTGTACCGGCCGGTGGATCTGCAGTGCTGGTGGCTGGCGCAGGACCTCGGGCGGGCCGCGTTCCAGTTCCTGGGGCGCGGGGTCGTGCCGATGGTGGTGGGAGCGCTCGTCTTCGAACTGGCTCTGCCTACGGACCCGTTGAGATGGCTGGCGTTCCTGCTGACGCTGCTCGCGGGTGCGTGCGTCAGCTTCGGGATCCGCTATCTGGTGTCGCTGTCGGCGTTCTGGCTGATGGACGGCACCGGGGTCACGCAGATGGCGAGTCTCGTGTCGACGTTCCTGTCCGGGATGCTGCTGCCGCTGAACGTGTTCCCCGGCGGCTTCGGCGAGTTCGCCCGCGCGCTGCCCTGGTCGACGATGGTGCAGGTACCGGCGGACGTCCTCCTCGGCGAGCGGGGCGCGGCCGGGGCGCTGCTGTTCCAGGGGGCGTGGGCGGTGGGGCTGATCGGCGCGGGGCGGCTGCTGCAGTCCGCGGCGACGCGCAGGGTGGTGGTCCAGGGTGGCTGAGCGCACGGTGCTCGGGGAGGGCTTGCGGACGTACCGGATGGTCGGCGGGATGTGGATCCGGTCCACGATGGCGTACCGCGCGTCGTTCCTGATGACGGCCTTCGGCAACTTCGCGGTGACCGGACTCGAGTTCGTCGGCATCCTCCTGATGTTCACGCAGGTCGACCGGCTCGGCGGGTACGGGCTGCCCGAGATCGCCTTCCTGTACGGGGCTGCGGGCGCCTCCTTCGGCCTCGCGGACCTGGCGTTCGGTTCGGTGGGGCGGCTCGGGCAGCGGGTGCGGGACGGCACGCTCGACACGTTCCTGGTGCGGCCCGCGCCGGTGCTCGCGCAGGTCGCGGCGGACCGGTTCGCGCTGCGCAGGCTGGGGCGGATCACGCAGGGCGTGGTGGTGCTGGGATGGAGCCTGACGGCGATCGACGTCACGTGGACGCCGCTGAAGCTGCTCCTCGTCCCCGTGCTCGTGGTCAGCGGCGCCGCCATCTTCTCGGCCGTGTTCATCGGCGGCGCGGCCTTCCAGATCGTCGCGCAGGACGCCTCCGAGGTGCAGAACGCGGCGACGTTCGGCGGCAACGCGATGCTCAGCTATCCGCCCACCGTGTTCGGCGACTCGCTGCTGCGCGGTGTCACCTTCGTCCTTCCGCTCGCCTTCGTGAACTGGCTGCCCGGCCTCTACATCCTGGGCCGCCCCTATCCGCTCGACCTGCCGCGGTGGGTGGCGTTCGCGCCGCCGCTCGTGGCGGCGGCCTGTCTGGCCCTCGCGCTGCTCGCCTGGCGGGCGGCGCTTCGTACGTATCGCAGCACGGGGAGTTGAAGGGGACATGGGCTCCATGGGTGACGAGTTCATTCGGCTCGACGGGATCGAGAAGGTCTTCGACGTACGCCGCAGGACGGGCTTCATGCGGCGGGAGCGGCGCGAGGTGCGGGCCGTGGACTGCTTGAGTTTCACGGTGCGGCGCGGCGAGATGGTCGGCTACATCGGGCCGAACGGCGCCGGGAAGTCCACGACGATCAAGATGCTGACCGGCATCCTCACCCCGAGCGCGGGCCGGCTGCGGGTCGCGGGCATCGACCCGTCACGGAACCGGGCGAAGCTGGCCCAGCGGATGGGGGTGGTCTTCGGGCAGCGGACGACGCTGTGGTGGGACCTGCCGCTGATCGACTCGTACCGGCTGATGCGGCGGATGTACCGCATCGAGGAGCACAGATACACGGAGAACCTGAACAGGTGCGTCGAACTCCTCGACCTGGGCGACCTGTTGGAGACACCGGTACGGCAGCTGTCGCTCGGGCAGCGGATGCGCGGCGACATCGCGGCGGCGCTGCTGCACGACCCCGATGTGCTGTACCTGGACGAGCCGACGATCGGTCTCGACGTGCTGTCCAAGGTCAAGGTCCGGGGATTTCTGCGGGACTTGAACGCGGAGCGGGGCACGACGGTGCTGCTCACGACGCACGATCTGACCGACATCGAGCAGCTGTGCCGCCGCGTGATGGTCATCGACCACGGGCGGCTCATGTACGACGGGGAGCTGGAGGGGCTGCACGGGACGGGCGGGGCGGCGGCCGAGCGTACGCTCGTCGTCGACCTGGAGCGTGAACTGCCGCCGCTGGACGTCGATTTCGCGCGGGTGGTGAAGGTGGAGGGGGCGCGGCAGTGGCTGGCGTTCCCGGCCGGGGAGTCGGCGGCGCCGCTGGTGGCGCGGATCGCCGAGCGGTACCCGCTGGTCGACCTGTCGGTGCGCGAGCCGGACATCGAGGCGGTCATCGCCCGGATGTATGCGCGCGACACGTCCGTAGCGCCTTGACGCCGGTCCTCCGTACGCTGACCCCTATGACGGACGAATCCCGCCCCGAGCCCTCCGCCGCCACCCCCGAATTACGCGCCTCCGACGCCGACCGCGAGCTGGTGGCCGAGCGGTTGCGGGACGCCCTCGCGGAGGGGCGGCTCGACATGGAGGAGTTCGGGGAGCGGCTCGACGCGGTGTATCAGGCGCGTACGTACGGGGAGTTGGCGCCGCTGACGAAGGACCTGCCGGTGGGGGCGGCCGCTTCGGGGGCCGTGAGCTTCGTGAAGGAGCCGCTGCCGGAGGGGGCCGTCGACTGGCGTACGCGGATCCGGGGCGAGGCGGGCTCCACGTGGGGCGTCGGGATCATGTCCGGGTTCCAGCGCAAGGGGCGGTGGACGGCGCCACGGCGGTTCAACGGGTTCGTGTTCTGGGGCGGCGGTGAGATCGATCTGCGCGAAGCGGACTTCGAGGCGCCCGAGGTCGTGATCAACTGCGTGGCGGTCATGGGCGGGATGAACGTGGTCGTGCCGCCGGGCGTGGAGGTCGTGGTGCGCGGCATCGGCATCATGGGCGGGTTCGACCACAGCGAGGAGGGGGTGCCGGGTGACGTGGGCGCCCCGCGTGTGGTGGTCACCGGGTTCGCGTTCTGGGGCGGGGTCGGAGTGGAGCGCAAGCTGACCCGCGCGGAGAAGCAACGCCTCAAGGCGTCCCGCCGCCGCGAGAAACTGGAGCGCCGCCGCTCCGACCGGGCCGACGACTGACCCCCGTCCGCACGCTTCGGCCTGCGCCGCGCTTCTGAGCGATTCGGGGTCGCCGCCGGCCCCCACCCTTGCCCGGCACCGGAGCCTTACCGTGACCGGCCCCCGTCGTCACCATTGCGCGGCACCGTGACTCTTTGTCCCGCACCACGCCGGCCCACATCGTCACCATTGCGCGGCACCGGGACTCTTTGTCCTGCACCGTGGCCGGACCCCGTCGTCATCATTGCGCGGCACCGTGCGCCGCCTTGCCCACCCTGCCGCCCAAGGCGGCAGATTGCCCAAGGCGGGTTGCGGCCCACCGCCAGGGGTGGGGAGCCGACCCCGCGGCAGATCACCCAAGGCGGGGGTGCAGCCCACCGCCAGGGGCGGGGAGCCGGCCCCGGGGCGGATTGCCTTAGGCGGGGGCGCCCCCGCCGTTTCGGGTGGGGAGCCGTGTTCGGCGGCAGATCGCCCGACGCGGGTTGGCGGCACCCCGTGAGGCCGACGCCCCCGGAGGGGGCGGGTGGGAGGGAGATGGGCGGGGCGCGGCGACTGCCTGCGGAGAGCGGGCAAATCAAGCCCCTGCGGCGATTGAGCAGCGGGGGCCGGGGCGGAGCCCCGAGGCTGTGACGACGGTGCGGTGAATCGAGCTCCGCCGGCGGTTGAGGGGCGGGGCCCCGTGGCGTAGGGGTGGTGGGTGCCACGGGGCAGGGGGCTAGCCCAGGAGTTCCTGAACCGCCGGGACCAGCGCACGGAACGCCTTGCCCCGGTGCGAAATCGCATTCTTCTCGTCGGCCGTCAACTCCGCCGTCGTCCGCGTATCCCCCTCGACCTGAAGAATCGGGTCGTACCCGAACCCACCCGACCCCGCGGGAGCGTGCCGCAGCACACCCCTCAGCTGCCCCTCGACCACCCGCTCCGTACCGTCCGGAAGGGCAAGCGCCGCCGCGCACGCGAAGTGCGCCGTGCGATGGACGTCGTCGTCGATGTCGGAGAGCTGGGCGAGGAGCAGGTCGAGGTTGGCCTGGTCGTCGCCGTGCTTCCCGGCCCAGCGGGCGGAGAAGATGCCGGGCGCGCCGCCGAGCACGTCGACGCAGAGGCCCGAGTCGTCGGCGACGGCGGGCAGCCCGGTGGCCTTGGCGAGGGCATGGGCCTTGAGGAGGGCGTTCTCGGCGAACGTCACACCGGTCTCCCGGACGTCCGGGACCTCGGGGTACGCGTCGGCGCCGACCAGCTCGTGGGGCAGGCCGGCGTCGGCGAGGATGGAGCGGAGTTCGACGATCTTGCCGTTGTTACGGGTGGCGAGGATGAGGCGGGTCATGCCACCCAGTGTTCCAGGAGGGCCGCTACGACGACGTGCAGACCTTCGTCAGTTCGCCCGCGGCGTCCGTCACCGGGGTGACGTCCGGGGTCTCGTCGCCGTTCTTGATCGACGTACGGACGTTGCCCACCGCCTTGTTGAGGTCGCCAACGGCCTTGGAGACATCCGCGTTGTCGGTCTTGTCGCCGATGTCGTCGAGGTTCTTGTCGATCTTGTCGAGGGCCTGATCGGCCTGCGTCGGGTCGTTCGACGCGTTCTCGACGGCCTGCTGGAGGTCGGTGACGCTGTCGGCGATGGAGTCGGCGGTGCGGGCACAGTCGAGTGCCTTGTCGACGGCCGAGCAGCCGACGACGGCCGGGACCGCGACGAGTGCCGCGGTGGCGGCCAGTATGGCGAGACGGCGGTGACGCGCGGGCATGGAAGGGTCCTCCCCCTGAAGTACGGACGAGCGGACGGCAGTTGGTGTCGTACGCCGTCCGCCCACCCGTAGTGACGCAGTCGGTGGCTGCGCGGTTGCTGTGCCCGGCCACCCTACTTGGGGAGTTCTTTACCTCGGCGGCCCGTTACGCGAGGTCTTCCTCAAGGGCCTTGCGCTGCACACCGGCCAGCTCGTCGCAGCCGGAGACGGCCAGGTCGAGCAGCGCGTTGAGCTCGTCGCGGGCGAACGGCTCGGCCTCGGCGGTGCCCTGGATCTCGACGAAGCGGCCGTCGCCGGTGCAGACGACGTTCATGTCGGTGTCGGCGCGCACGTCCTCCTCGTAGGGGAGGTCGAGCATGGGGACGCCGTCGATGATGCCGACGGAGACGGCGCTGACGGTGCCGGTGAGCGGCTTGCGGCCCGCCTTGATCAGCTTCTTGCCCTGCGCCCAGGCGACGGCGTCGGCGAGGGCGACGTAGGCGCCGGTGATGGCGGCCGTGCGGGTGCCGCCGTCGGCCTGGAGGACGTCGCAGTCGAGGACGATCGTGTTCTCGCCGAGGGCCTTGTAGTCGATGACGGCGCGCAGCGAGCGGCCGATCAGCCGGCTGATCTCGTGCGTGCGGCCGCCGATCTTGCCGCGGACGGACTCGCGGTCGCCGCGGGTGTTCGTGGAGCGCGGCAGCATCGAGTACTCGGCGGTGACCCAGCCCTCTCCGCTGCCCTTGCGCCAGCGCGGGACGCCCTCGGTGAAGGAGGCGGTGCAGAGCACCTTGGTGTCGCCGAAGGAGACGAGGACGGAGCCTTCGGCGTGCTTGCTCCAGCCGCGTTCGATGGTGATCGGGCGGAGCTGTTCGGGGGTGCGGCCGTCGATGCGAGACATAGGGGTGAGCGTATCCGGTACGCCGAAGGCCCCACCCCCTGCGTTCGGGGGTGGGGCCTTCGTGCGGGTGGCCGGTGCCGGTCAGCGGCGGGTCACATCATGTCTTCGATGTCGGCGGCGATGGGGTCCGCGTCGGTGCCGATGACGACCTGGATCGCGGTGCCCATCTTGACGACGCCGTGGGCACCGGCGGCCTTGAGCGCGGCCTCGTCGACCTTGGAGGGGTCGACGACCTCGGTACGCAGACGGGTGATGCAGCCCTCGACCTCTTCGATGTTGTCGAGCCCGCCGAGCCCGGCGACGATCTTCTCAGCCTTCGTGGCCATTTCGTTCTCCCTGTTGTCTCCGGGCCCGCCTATGGGCCGCTTTGTCACGGTAACCCACGGTTGGCCCATCTTCGCGAGCGGTGACTCCGCCCTTGACGAAAGATGACGAGCACGGACCGACCCGTCCCCGCAACTGGTCTACACCAGTATCCAACGACCGCCAACCGTGGCTTGTTCCGGGAGGACGCCCATGAGCGCCAATGCTGCTGCCGCGCCGAGGCCGAGCCCCTGGAAGAACTTCTTCCAGGGGCTTCAGAAGATGGGGCGCAGCCTGCAGCTGCCCATCGCGGTCCTGCCCGCGGCCGGCATCGTCAACCGCCTCGGCCAGGACGATGTCTTCGGTCCGGACGGGCTGAACTGGCCCGATGTCGCCAGTGTCTTCAAGGGCGCGGGCGGCGCGCTGCTGGACGCCGACATCGGTCTGCCGCTGCTGTTCTGCATCGGTGTCGCGATCGGCATGGCGAAGAAGGCCGACGGGTCCACGGCGCTCGCCGCCGTTGCGGGCTTCCTCGTCTACCGCGGCGTCCTGCACCAGTTCCCGGAGGACTGCGCCGACGGGGCGAAGGCGGTGGTGACCGGCTGCCAGGCGGCCGACGGCACCGTGGCCGCCTTCACGTACCAGAATCCGGGCGTGTTCGGCGGCATCATCATGGGCCTGCTGGCCTCGTTCTTCTGGGTCCGCTACCACCGGACCAGGCTGGTCGACTGGCTCGGCTTCTTCAACGGCCGCCGGCTCGTCCCGATCATCATGGCGTTCGTCGGCATCGTCTTCGCGGTGGTCTGCCTGTGGATCTGGCCGCCGATCGGCAGCGGCCTGGAGTCGTTCTCCAACTGGCTGCAGAGCCTGGGCGCGATCGGCTCCGGCATCTTCGGTGTCGCCAACCGCGCGCTGCTCGTGATCGGCCTGCACCAGTTCCTGAACACCCCGCTGTGGTTCCAGTTCGGCACGTACACCAAGCCGGACGGCACCGAGGTGCACGGCGACATCAACATGTTCCTCAGCGGCGACCCGACCGCGGGCATCTACCAGTCGGGCTTCTTCCCGATCATGATGTTCGCGCTCCCCGCGGCCTGCCTGGCGATCGTGCACTGTGCGCGGCCGGAGCGGCGCAAGGCGGTCGGCGGCATGATGATGTCGCTCGCGCTGACCTCGTTCGTCACGGGCATCACCGAGCCCATCGAGTACTCCTTCGTCTTCATCGCGCCGGTACTGTACGCGATCCACGCGGTGCTCACGGGTGTGTCGATGGCGGTGACCTGGGCATTGGGGGTCAAGGACGGCTTCAGTTTCTCCGCGGGTCTGATCGACTACGTGATCAACTGGGGTCTCGCCACCAAGCCATGGATGATCATTCCGATCGGTCTCGTCTTCGCCGTCCTCTATTACGTGATCTTCCGTGTCGCGATCACCAAGTGGGATCTCAAGACACCGGGTCGCGAACCGGAGGAAGAGGTCGAGGACATCACCAAGGCATAACGCTTTTCGGCTCCGCAGCGAAGGGCCCCCGGACCATTCGGTCCGGGGGCCCTTTGCCGCGAGAATCGACGACGGGAATCAAGGGTTCCTTATCCCGCCTTCACCGTGCTACAACAGGTCTACACCACTGAGTGGTGTAGACCATCTGCTTTTGCATGGAGGAAGTTGATGAGCACCGCCAGCGCTACGGCGGCCCCCGCAAAGAAGCGGGGTTCCGGCCTGTTCCAGGGCCTCCAAAAAGTGGGCCGCAGCCTGCAGTTGCCGATCGCGGTGCTCCCCGCCGCGGGCATCATGGTGCGACTCGGCGCCGACGATGTCTTCGGCAAGGACGGCCTGGGCTGGGGCACCGTCGCCACGGTCTTCGCGAACGCCGGCTCGGCGATCACGGACAACCTGCCCATTCTGTTCTGCATAGGCGTGGCCATCGGCTTCGCCAAGAAGTCCGATGGCTCGACGGCGCTCGCCGCCCTCGTCGGCTTCCTCGTCTACAGCAAGGTCCTGGAGGCCTTCCCGGTCCACGAGGCCGTCATCAAGAAGGGCGAGGACGTCGCCGCCGTCTACAACAACCCCGGTGTCCTCGGCGGCATCATCATGGGTCTGCTGGCGGCGGTGTTCTGGCAGAAGTACCACCGCACCAAGCTGGTCGACTGGCTCGGCTTCTTCAACGGCCGCCGCCTCGTCCCGATCATCATGGCCTTCGTCGGCATCGTCGTCGGCGTCTTCTTCGGCCTGATCTGGGAGCCCATCGGCGACGGCATCACCAGCTTCGCCGAGTGGATGACCGGCCTCGGCGCCGGCGGTTCGGCCCTGTTCGGCCTGATCAACCGCGGTCTGATCCCGATCGGCATGCACCAGTTCGTCAACACGGTGGCCTGGTTCCAGCTCGGTGACTTCACCAAGCCCGACGGCTCCGTCGTGCACGGCGACATCACGCGCTTCCTCGCGGGCGACCCCTCGGCCGGCATGTACCAGGCCGGCTTCTTCCCGATCATGATGTTCGGCCTGCCTGCCGCCGCCATCGCCATCGCGCACTGCGCGCGCCCCGAGCGCCGCAAGGCCGTGATGGGCATGATGGTCTCCCTCGCGCTGACCTCGTTCGTCACCGGTGTGACCGAGCCGATCGAGTTCACGTTCATGTTCATCGCGCCGCTCCTGTACGTGCTGCACGCGATCCTGACCGCCATCTCCATGGCGGTCACCTGGGCCCTCGGCGTCCACGCGGGCTTCAACTTCTCGGCGGGCTTCATCGACTACGCCCTGAACTGGAACCTCGCGACCAAGCCATGGCTGATCATCCCGATCGGTCTGGTCATGGCGGCCCTGTACTACGTGGTGTTCCGCTTCGCGATCACCAAGTTCAACCTCACCACCCCGGGCCGCGAGCCCGAGGAGGAGGTCGAGGACCTCACGAAGGCGTGAGCCCCTCCCCCGTACGACGCACGAGGGCCCCGGAACCGCTGACGGTTCCGGGGCCCTCGTCGTGCCGCCTCGGACTCAGATCGTGTACGACACTCCCGGCGCGGCCAGCTCCACCGGACCGTCGTACACCGCGCGCGCGTCCGCGAGGTTCACCTGCGGGTCGGTCCACGGCGGGATGTGCGTGAGGACGAGCTTGCGGGTGCGGGAGCGCTGCGCCGCCTCCCCCGCCTCCCGGCCGTTGAGGTGCAGCGCCGGGATGTTCTCCTTGCCGTGCGTGAACGCGGCCTCGCACAGGAACAGGTCGCTGTCCTCGGCCAGTTCGTCGAGCGCGGCGCACGGGCCCGTGTCACCGGAGTACGTCAGCGACCGCCCCTCGTGCTCGACCCGGATCGCGTACGACTCCACCGGGTGGCAGACCTTCTCCATGCGGACGGAGAAGGGCCCGATCTCGTACGAGCCCGGCTTCACGGTGTGGAAGTCGAAGACCTCGCTGAACGCGGAGGCCGAGGGCGTGTCGGCGTGCGCGGTCGTCAGGCGCTGCTCGGTGCCCTCGGGGCCGTAGACCGGGATGGGGTCGCAACGGCCGCCGTCGTGGCGGTAGTAGCGCACGACGAAGTACGCGCACATGTCGATGCAGTGGTCCGCGTGCAGATGCGAGAGGAAGATCGCGTCGAGGTCGTAGAGACCACAGTGGCGCTGCAGCTCGCCCAGGGCTCCATTGCCCATGTCGAGGAGCAGCCGGTAGCCGTCGGCCTCGACGAGGTAGCTCGAGCAGGCCGAATCCGCGGACGGGAACGACCCCGAGCAGCCGACGACGGTGAGCTTCATAAGAGCCTTCAACCTCCGCGCTGGCGGTCCGGAAAAGCGGGGTACTGCGGGCGGCGCCATGAGCCGAGGGCCATGGGTCATGTGCCGAGGGGGTCAGTCGAGCGTAAAGCGCGAAAGGGCGGGCGGCTCCTCCGTCACGGGCCGTTGTGGGCGAACTCACCTGCGCTGTCACCGGTTCGGAGGGCTTCGGGGCCGCGGAAGCACCCCCCGCGTCCCACCGGTACCGTCATGCCTATGGACACGTCCTGGTGGCTCGCGCTCGCTGCCGTCGTGCTGCTCGCGCTCGTCGCGACGCTGGTCGACGGGTGGGGACGCGGCACGCGGCACCGCCGCAGGGAGCGGCACGTTCCGCGGGGCTCGCACGGCCGCGGGCCCGAGCCGGGCGACATCTGGTGGGCGATGGTGCCGTACGAGGACGGGCCACGGTCAAAGGGGCCGCGCGGAGCGCGTCGGGCAGGGCGGCGGCGGGTGACGGGCGGGAAGGACCGGCCGTGTCTGGTCCTGTCGGTGCGGCGGGGCGTGGCGACGGTCGTCAAGATCACCAGCCGGTACCACGACGAGCGGCCCGGCGTGATCGCGCTGCCGCCCGGGTCGGTGGGCGATGCGCGGGGGCGGGCGAGCTTCCTGGAGACGGACGAGCTCCGCGAGGTCCCGCTGGGGGATTTCCGGCGTCGGGCCGGGGTCATCGATCCGGGTCTGTGGGACCAGGTGCGCCACTTGGGGCATTGAAAGCCCCTCCGGCGATTGAGGAGCGGGGTCCGGGGCGGAGCCCCGTGTCCTCAACCACGGAGGGGATCAAAGGATGGGGCCTACGCCCACAACTGGCCGTGCAGGACCTCGATGGCTTCCTCGGTCGTGGCGGCCGTGTAGACGCCCGTCGACAGGTACTTCCACCCGCCGTCGGCGACCACGAACACGATGTCGGCGGACTCCCCCGCCTTCACCGCCTTCTTGCCCACACCGATCGCGGCGTGCAGCGCCGCGCCCGTGGAGACGCCCGCGAAGATGCCCTCCTGCTGGAGGAGGTCACGGGTGCGGGTCACCGCGTCGGCCGAGCCGACGGAGAACCGGGTCGTGAGCACGGAGGCGTCGTACAGCTCCGGCACGAAGCCCTCGTCGAGGTTGCGCAGCCCGTACACCAGGTCGTCGTAGCGCGGCTCGGCCGCGACGATCTTGACGTCGGGCTTGTGCTCGCGCAGGTACCGGCCGACGCCCATGAGCGTGCCGGTGGTGCCGAGCCCCGCGACGAAGTGCGTGACGGACGGGAGGTCGGTGAGGATCTCCGGGCCGGTCGTGGCGTAGTGCGCGCCCGCGTTGTCCGGGTTGCCGTACTGGTAGAGCATCACCCAGTCCGGGTGCTGCTCGGCCAGCTCCTTGGCGATGCGGACCGCCGTGTTGGAGCCGCCCGCGGCGGGCGAGGGGATGATCTCCGCGCCCCACATGGCGAGCAGGTCGCGGCGCTCCTGCGAGGTGTTCTCCGGCATGACGCAGACGATGTTGTAGCCCTTGAGGCGGGCGGCCATCGCGAGCGAGATGCCGGTGTTGCCGGAGGTGGGTTCGAGGATGGTGTCCCCGGCCTTGATCCGGCCCTCCTTCTCGGCCTGCTCGATCATGTGGAGCGCGGGGCGGTCCTTGATCGAGCCGGTCGGGTTGCGGTCCTCCAGCTTCGCCCAGATCCGCACGTCGTCGGAGAGCGAGAGCCGCGGCAGGCGCACCAGAGGGGTGTTGCCCACCGCGGCCAACGGGCTGTCGTAGCGCATGAGCCCGCTCAGCGCATTCCGCCGGCCACGGCCGGCAGGATCGTGATGCTGTCGCCGTCGGCGACCTTGGTCTCGATGCCGTCGAGGAAGCGGACGTCCTCGTCGTTCAGGTACACGTTCACGAAGCGGCGCAGCTTGCCGTCGTCCACGATGCGCTCGGCGATGCCCGCGTGCCGGGTGTCCAGGTCGGCGAAGAGCTCGCTGAGGTTGTCACCGCTGCCTTCGACGGCCTTGGCGCCGTCGGTGTAGGTGCGGAGGATGGTCGGGATGCGGACCTCGATGGCCATGCTGGGCTCCTGTCGGGGAGTCGGAAGTCGTGTGGGTGAGCGCGCCTGGGCGCGGGCGTTTCCGGTCAGGTGCGTGGGGACGGGAGCCGATGGCCCTCGGCGGCCTTACGGCGTCCGGCTCAGCGCGGACAGATGGCGCTGGCGAGGCGGCACAGGTCGACGTGCAGCCGCGCCACGAGCAGCATGCCCGGCGTCTTTTCGCTCACGTCGTGGGAAACCATGGGCTCATCGTATCGATTCCCGGTCCGGATCCCGGAATGTGATCTCACCATGCGGTCGAAATGCGTCCGGTGTATGAGAACCACGAGGTCGGGGCCGTGCCGTTCAGGCGGTGACCTCGACTTCTTCCTCCGTGATCTCGCCGTCGACGATGCGGTACGAGCGGAACTGGAAGGGGCCCGCGTCGTCGGTGTCGGCGGTGGAGACCAGCACGTAGTGGGCGTTCGGCTCGTTCGCGTACGTGACGTCGGTGCGCGAGGGGTAGGCCTCGGTGGCGGTGTGCGAGTGGTAGATCACGACCGGCTCCTCGTCGCGGTCGTCCATCTCGCGGTAGAGCTTCAGCAGGTCACCGGAGTCGAACTCGTAGAACGTGGGCGAGCGCGCGGCGTTCAGCATCGGGATGAAGCGCTCGGGGCGGCCCTCGCCGACCGGGCCCGCGATGACGCCGCAGGCCTCGTCGGGGTGGTCCTTGCGGGCGTGCTCGACGATCTGGTCGACCAGGGTCTGGGAAATCTTCAACATGCGGCCAGCATAAGCAGGTGGGCCCCCTCGTACCGGAGTGCGGTACAAGGGGGCCCACTTGGTGAGACGCAGGTCTGCGCCGGGCGTCAGCTGCGCTTGGAGAAGGCGGCGGCCTCGGGGTTGCGCTTCTTCAGGATGAAGTAGGAGACACCCAGGATCGCGGCCCAGACCGGGGCGGCGTACAGGGAGACGCGCGCGTCCGGGTCGATGCCCATCAGGACGATGACGAGGAAGATGAAGCCGAGCGCGAGGGCGCTGACCCAGATGCCCCACGGGGCGCGGAACTCGGACTTCGGCAGCTCGCCGCGGTCGGACTTGATGCGGTAGCGGATCTGGCAGATCAGGATGATGATCCAGGCCCACATGCCGGAGATGGTGGCGAAGGAGACGACGTAGTTGAACGCCTCGCCCGGCCACTGGTAGTTGATCCAGACGCCGACCAGCATCATCGCGGCGGAGAACGTGGTGCCGATGACCGGCAGGCCGTTCTTGCTCAGCTTGGTGAAGAACTGCGGGCCCTGGCTGTTCTGCGCGAGGTCGCGCAGCATGCGGCCGGTGGAGTACATGCCCGAGTTGCAGGAGGACAGGGCGGCGGTCAGCACGACGAAGTTGACGATGGCGGCGCCGATGCCCAGGCCCATCTTGTCGAAGGCGTGCACGAAGGGGCTCTCGCCGGCCTTGAAGGAGGTCCACGGCACGACCGAGAGGATCATGATCAGCGCGCCGACGTAGAAGACGGCGATGCGCCACGGCACGGTGTTGATCGCCTTCGGCAGGACCTTCTTGGCGTCCTTGGCCTCACCGGCGGTGACGCCGACGAGCTCGACCGCGAGGAAGGCGAACATCACCATCTGCAGGGTCATCAGCGTGGAGCCGATGCCGTTCTCGCCGGCGAAGAAGCCGCCGATGTCCCACAGGTGCGAGATGGAGGCGGTGTCACCGGCGTCGGAGAAGCCGATGGTGAGGATGCCGGCGCAGATCAGGATCATGCCGATGATGGCGGTGACCTTGACGGTGGAGAACCAGAACTCCAGCTCACCGAAGAGCTTCACGGAGATCAGGTTGGCGCCGTAGAGGATGACGGTGAAGACGAGTGCGGACACCCATTGGGGGATGTCCCACCAGAAGGTCATGTACGTGGCCGCGGCGGTGACCTCGGTCATTCCGGTGATGACCCAGAAAAGCCAGTACGTCCAGCCGGTCGCGAAGCCCGCGAAGGGGCCGATGAACTCGCGCGCGTACTCCGAGAAGGAGCCGGACACGGGTCGGTACATGAGGAGCTCGCCGAGCGCCCGCATGATGCAGAAGATGACCACGCCGGCGACCGCGTACGCCAGGATCAGGCTGGGCCCCGCCTTGGAGATGCCCTTGCCCGCGCCGAGAAAGAGTCCGGTCCCGATGGCGCCGCCGATGGCGATCATCTGGATCTGCCGGGCCCCGAGTCCGCGTTGGTAACCCTCGTCGGTCTCGGCCTGCGCGGCCTCATTGCCGTCGTGCTGCTCGTCGACCTGCACTGAGGTCATGGTGTGCGCCTTTCTCCATGCCGATCCGTGCCGTACTCGGCTCGGATCGACTGTGACGATCCTTGGGGTCTGGGCCCCTGGATGGATGGAGCTTGTGCCTACCGGCGGTCGGCCGGTCGGGGCGCCCTCTGAGGAGACAGGGGTGGCGTCCCCTCAGGTGGTCGTGAAGATTTATCACGGCGTTCATCGCGACCCGCCGGGACGCGTGTGGCGTACGCCACTTGTAAAACCGGACAAAGAAATCACCGCGCCACAATATGGGTGAGCGCGGTGACGGGATCGTTATACGGATTTGAGGACCCGCTGAGCGAACAGCACAACCTGACCCGCGGTCAGGGCATCAGCGTCTCGACGAGGGTCTCCTGGAGGCCGCCGAGCCACAGATATGCCATGACCATCGGCTTGCGCGCGTCGTCGTCCGGGAGCCGGTAGAGGAGGTCGGTGTCCTCCTCGTCGGTGATGTCGAGGCGGGTGCCGATCGCGAGGCGCAGATCGTTGAGCGCACGCATCCACTGGATGGACTCGTCCTTGGACAGCTTGAGGACCGCCCCGCCGTCGCCCGCCGGGCTGAGCGTGTCGAGCGAGCGGATCACCGCGAGGGCGTCCTCGCGCTTGCCGGCCCGCAGGTCGTTCTCGGTGAAGCGGCGGAACTCCGACGAATGGGCCTGCAGCTCGTCCTGGTCCTCCGCTTCCGCACCGGGGCCCCCGTACGCGTCGGGCAGCAGGCGGCGCAGCACCGCGTCGGAGGGCGGTTCGCTCGGCCCCTCCGCGAAGAGCTCCGCGAGCGGGTCGTCGATCGCCTCACCACCGGGGCCCGGCCCGATCAGCTCCAGGAGCTGCACGGCGAGCGAGCGGATGATGGAGATCTCGACGTCGTCGAGGGCAACGGCCGCGCCGCCGCCGGGGATCGGTTCGAAATGTCCTGGCATCGGGATGCTGTTACTTCCGATCCTGTTGAAGCGTGGCCCACAGGCCGTAGCCGTGCATCGCCTGCACGTCGCGTTCCATCTCTTCGCGGGTGCCCGTGGAGACGACGGCCCGGCCCTTGTGATGCACGTCCATCATGAGTTTGGTGGCCTTGTCCTTGGAGTACCCGAAGTACGTCTGGAAGACGTACGTCACGTAGCTCATCAGGTTCACCGGATCGTTGTGGACGAGCGTGATCCATGGGACGTCCGGCTCGGGGACGACGGACGCGTCCTCCGTCGTCTCGGGCCTTTCGATCTCAAGGGGTGCTGGAGCCGTCACAGGGCCCATGCTGCCACCACCCCCCTGCCCACGCACAAACGGACGCAGAAATCGTCACCCTGACGCTAATCGGGGGTAGCATCCGTCGTATGAACACAGCGGACCTTGGCCTGCCGGTGGACGTTCCGTCGACAGCGCTCTTCACCGACCACTACGAGCTGACGATGCTGCAGGCCGCCCTCCGCGGGGGCACCGCCGACCGGCACTCGGTATTCGAGGTCTTCACCCGGCGGCTGCCCGAGGGCCGCCGCTACGGTGTCGTCGCGGGCACCGGGCGCGTCCTGGACGCCGTCGAGAACTTCCGCTTCGACGCGCAGGTGCTCGACTTCCTGCGCGAGCGCGGCGTCGTCGACGAGCCGACGCTCCAGTGGCTCGCGGACTACCGGTTCTCCGGCGACATCTGGGGCTACCCCGAGGGCGAGGTCTACTTCCCCGGCTCCCCCGTGCTGCGCGTCGAGGGCTCCTTCGCCGAGTGCGTGCTCCTGGAGACGGTGATCCTCTCCATCCTCAACCACGACTCGGCGATCGCCGCCGCCGCGTCCCGGATGTCCTCGGCCGCGGGCGACCGGCCGCTGATCGAGATGGGCGCGCGCCGCACGCACGAGCTGGCCGCCGTGGCCGCCTCGCGCGCCGCGTACGTCGGCGGGTTCGCGACGACCTCGGACCTGGCGGCCGGCTTCCGGTACGGGATCCCGACCGTCGGCACCAGCGCGCACGCCTTCACCCTGATCCACGACAACGAGCGGGACGCCTTCCGGGCCCAGGTCGACTCCCTCGGCGCGGGGACGACGCTGCTCGTGGACACGTACGACGTGAAGGAGGCGGTCGCCGCGGCCGTCGAGATCGCGGGGCCGGAGCTGGGCGCCGTCCGGATCGACTCCGGCGACCTGCTGCTCGTCGCGCACCGGGTGCGTCAGCAGCTGGACGAGCTGGGCGCCAAGGACACCAAGATCGTCGTCACCTCCGACCTCGACGAGTACGCCATCGCCTCGCTCGCCGCCTCCCCCGTGGACGCGTACGGCGTGGGTACGCAGCTGGTGACCGGCTCCGGGCACCCGACCTGCTCCATGGTCTACAAGCTGGTCGCGCGCGCCGAGTCCGCCGACCCGAAGGCGCCGCTCGTGCCGGTGGCGAAGAAGTCGGCGGGCGGGAAGACGTCCATCGGCGGCCGCAAGTGGGCCGCGCGCCGCCTCGACGCGGACGGGGTCGCGGAGGCCGAGGTCGTCGGCACGGGGGCCGTCCCGGCGGACCTTGCCGACCGGCAGCTCCTCGTCGAGCTGGTCAAGGGCGGCGAGGTCGTCTCCCGCGAGCCGCTGGACGCGGTGCGCGAGCGGCACATCGCGGCGCGCGACGGGCTCCCGCTGTCGGCCACCCAGCTCTCCAGGGGCGAGGCCGTCATCCCGACCGAGTACGCCTGAGGCCGGGGCCGCCCCGCGGCGGCGCCCCAATGCCCTCTCCCGCAATGCACTTGAAGCTTCTACGCTCGTAGTCTCCAAGAGAAGGACAGCAATCATGCGCCGCGCCCTGATCGTCGTAGATGTGCAGAACGACTTCTGCGAGGGTGGCAGCCTCGCGGTGACCGGAGGTGCCGACGTCGCTGCGGCGATCACGGACCTCGTCGGGCAGGCCGGCGGTGGCTGCTACCAGCACGTCGTCGCCACGCGTGACCACCACATCGACCCCGGTGAGCACTTCTCGGACGCGCCGGACTTCGCGCACAGCTGGCCGCGGCACTGTGTCGCGGGGACCGAGGGGGTGGGGTTCCACCCGAACTTCGCCCCCGCGGTCGCCTCCGGCGCGATCGACGCCGTGTTCGACAAGGGGGCGTACTCGGCGGCGTACAGCGGGTTCGAGGGGGCGGACGAGAACGGGGTGCCGCTGGCGGAGTGGCTGCGGGCCCGTGAGGTGTCCGAGGTGGACGTCGTCGGGATCGCGACGGACCACTGCGTGCGGGCCACTGCCGTGGACGCGGCTCGGGAGGGGTTTCGGACGCACGTGCTGCTCGACCTCACGGCCGGAGTGTCCGCCGCCTCCACGGAGGCCGCGCTCGAGGAGCTGCGCTCGGCCGGGGTGGAACTCACGGGTAAGCCCGTCGTGGCTTAGCTCGCGGGGCTCTGCCCCGGACCCCGCGCCTCAATCGCCGGCGGGGCTTATATCGCCCCTGTCGGGCTGGATCTGAGCAGTGCCCGTATCGGATGCCACAGTTCGCCCGATTTCGCGTGCGGGGCCGCTCGCCAGACCAGGCCGTCCGGGTGGTGGAGGACCGCGGTTATCTCGTCCGGGGTCGGCGGGTGGGCGTTGCCCCGGAGGTAGACGGCGCGCAGGCCCAGATTGCGCAGGCGGGTCAGGGCCCGAGGGCGGTTCGCGGCATGCACCAGGACCCGTACGGCGCCGTCGGCGGAGCCGGGCGCGGGCAGGGTCAGGGCCACGACCACGGTGCCTCCCGGCAGCTTGCAGAACCCTCCTGCGGACATGACTGTCACACCCCCGTGAGACGTAGTGTCAATAAGGAACTCACAGGACGCACCTAAACACGACCGGCCGCGCCCCCGCTAGAGGGTCGCGGCCGATACGTTTCTGACCTGCGGTTTTACCGTTCTACTTGGCTGAAGGGGCCACCTTGACCGTCATCGAGGAGCCGTCGAGCGGCTGGCTCACGATGCTGATCTTGGTGTTGGTGTCAGTTGTGCGCACGCTCCCCGTGGGGTTCTCCGCGTACCAGTACGTGCCCTTGTGATCGTCGAAGACCGGGACGCCGGACTGCGCGGGGATCTTCGTCTCGACACCGAGCTTGTGGAGCTTCATGCCGGGGACCGGGTAGCGGCCGAAGGCGGCGTCGTACGGGGTGATCTTGTTCGTGATCAGCTTTCCGTCGGACCACTTCAGCGGCTTCGCGTGCGCGTCGACCGGAAGGATCAGGCCCTTGCCGGGGTGCTGGCCGACGTTGTTGTTGCGCTGCGAGGTGTCCCACTGCCAGATCATGAGGCCGGGGCGGTAGGCGTAGTGCTCGACCCAGTTCTGCTTGGCCCCGCCGTCGCGCCAGCCGAAGTTGTACGGGCCGACCTTGAGGGTCTTGTCGTAGCTCACGTACTGGCGGTTCTCGGCGAGGTAGAACTGCGGGTAGTCGCCGGAGATGGAGGCGCCGACGCGGGAGAAGCCGCGCGTGGTCCAACCGGCCTGCTCCGTCTCGGCGTTGTCGGAGAAGAGCGTCGCGCCGTCCGCCTTGACCGTGAAGTTGTCGAAGGCGAAGCCCATTTGGGCCACACCGCCGTCGGTCTTGTAGCGGAAGCGGACGTCGATCTTCTGTCCGGCGTAGTCGTCCAGCGGGTAACTCAGGTGCTGGAACTTTCCGTTGGTGCCGGTGAGGGCCGGCTTGTCGCCGCCGTCGCGCGGGATCGGCGAGCCGTCGGCGGTGCCGTCGATGGTCTGCCAGCTCGCGCCGCCGTCGGTGGACACCTGCGTGTACAGGTAGTCGTAGTCCTTCTCGATGTCGTACCAGCCGTCGAGTTCGAGGGCCGCCGACGTCTTGCCGGTCAGGTCCACCGTGCGGCCGAGCGTGTTGTCGAGGTCGTCGCCGTAGTCCGACCACCACTGCTTGGAGCCCTCCGCGGGCTTCACGATGTCCGTGGTGACGGTCTTCTTCGGCAGCTCGACGACGAGCGCCTGCTTCAGCTTGGTGTTGTACTCCGCGACACCCAGCTTGTGCGTCGACTTCGTCGCCGCCTTCGCCGTGTCGTAGTTGAGCCAGCCGAGCTGGAGCTTGTCCCAGGCGGTCATGTCGCCCGGCATGTCACCGATCGACTCCTTGCCGGTGCCGAGCCAGGAGCCCGCCGACATCAGCGACCAGAAGCCGACCGAGTTCTCGCCCGAGTACGTCGTGTCGTACAGGTCGGGCAGGCCCAGGTCGTGGGCGTACTCGTGGGCGAAGACGCCGAGGCCGCCGTTCTCCGGCTGCATCGTGTAGTCGCCGACCCAGATGCCGGTGTCGCCGATCGGGGTGCCGCCCGCCTTGAAGCCCTCGGGACCCGTGTCGCCGTCGTCGCGGGAGAAGGCGTAACCGCGGTGCGCCCAGAGGGAGTCGCCGCCCTGCGCGCCACCGCCCGCCGAGCCGTCCTCGCCCGCGTGGACGATCTGGAAGTGGTCGATGTAGCCGTCGGGCTCGTTGAAGTTGCCGTCGTTGTCGTGGTCCGTGCGGTCCCACTGGTCGTACTGGGCCATGTCGGCCTTGATGTCGGCGTCCGACTTGCCGGCGGCCTTCTGCTGCGCGACCCAGGCGTTGACGCCGTCGCGGACCAGGTCCTCGACGTTCGGGCAGTTGTCGGCGCCGCAGTAGTTGGAGCCGTAACGGGCCTCGTTCCACTCGACCTTGACCCAGTCGGAGACCTCGCCCTCGACCGAGTAGCGGCCCGAGGAGGTCTTCTCGTAATAGGTCTTGAGGGAGTCGGCGCCCTTGCCGGAGGCGGTCTTGCCGGATCCGAAGTAGAGGTCCTTGTAGTGCTGGGAGTTGTAGTCCTTCTGCCAGGCCGTGCTGTTGTCCTTGGCACGGTCCGGCTCGGCTATCCGGTTGTGCAGCGGGCCGGGCGTGCCGCCGTACTTGGGCTTCAGCTCGTCCGTGTCGTCGTCCGCGCGGTCCACAAGGGTCGTGTTGTCGACCTTGTCGCCGAACTCGGTCAGGATCGTGAAGATCTTGTCCGTGCGCTCGCGGCCCAGCTCGACGTACTTGCCCTTCGACAGCTCCACGACCTTGGAGCCGTGCTTCTCCTGGACCTTCGACGTGCCCTGGAGGACCTGCTGCAGCGCGGCCTGCCGCTGCTTCTCCTGCTGCTTGCTGAACGGGCCGTCGAAGACATGCCCCTTGCCGCCGTACGTCTTCCCGGAGCTCGCGCTCGTCGCGGCCGGGGTGTCGGCCTGAGCGGTGGTCGCCGCGAGCGAGCCCGTGGCCGCGGTGGCGGCGAGAGTCGCGAGTACGGCGACGGATCTCAACGCCCGTCTCTTGGTGGTCACTTGAGTGGTCCCCTCCTCCGTGGCGTGAGAGCCACGCGTCACAAGTGACGTTATTTGAACGGAAGTAGAGGAGAAATAACAGACCTTGACTGAGACCTTCACGGTGCACTATGCAGTGTGTTCGGTTCGGCATGCGGACGCGGAATCCGTCCCTCCCTGGCCGACCCCATGGGCCCCAGGCGCGCCGTTCCGTCCATCTGGTGAGCCGGGTGACTCAGTGCGCCCCCCATGCTCCGACCCCGGGGCTTAGGGCATGCTTACCGGGCACTCCACTCGGGCACAGGTCCGATTAGTTCCCCCGATGTCACGAGGACGGATGTCACCATGCCTCGCCCGACTGTCGCTCAGCTCGCCTACGGTGCCGCCACCGTCGTCTGCTCCACCATTGCCATGGTTCTGCTGTCCCAGACGAGTTCCGGCCCCGGAGTTCCGGTGATCGCCGTCTCGGCACTCATTCTGGGCGTGTTCGTGGCGATGTCGGTGCCGACCCGCAAGCGGGAGACCGCCACCGGGGAAAGGGTGCCGGCGCAGCGCCTCAGCAGCACGGTCCCCTCCCCCAAGGCCCCGGCCTCGTCCGAGCAGGCGCGCACACGCGAACCGGCGGGCCCGTAGGACACGGACCCGCCGGTTCGCCGGTGCAGGCTCTCGTCAGGCGGTGCTGACCACCACGGTCTTCGCCGCCTTGTCGTGCAGGCCCTGCTTGTAGGGCTTGTCGAAGAAGCTCCAGCCGCCGCAGATCGCCGTCCAGATGCAGGCGCAGCAGAACACCGCCGGCACCCACAGGACGACCGCGCGCAGCAGGTTGGTCGTGGTGCTGGGCGTCGCGCCGTCGCTCAGGTTGGCGACGCGCAGCTTCAGCCACTTCTTGCCGAGCGTCTGCCCGGTCCTGGCCGTCATGAGCGTGTCGTAGCCGACGTAAAGGATGGCGCCGAGGAGCGACTGGCCGAGCCGCTTGCCCGTCTCCATCTCGTCGGTGTCGATGTTGTACTGGCCGACTCCGAAGATCCACGACAGCAGGCCCACCACGATCGCGATGAGAATGATGTCGATGATCCGCGCGAGGACCCGCTTGCCGCTGTCGGCCAGCGGCGGCATCCCGGCGAGCGGATCGGCGGCGCCGCCTCCGCCGCCGTAGGGACCACCGCCGTACGGGGGCGGAGGCGGTGGCGGCGCGGAGCCGTAGGGGTTCTGGGGGTTGTCGTACGGCGAGCCGCTGCCCTGATCGGTGGGCGGCGGCTTGCGGAACGGGTCGTCGTCCGGCGGCTGGCCGGACCCGGAGGGCGGCGGTTGGGTACTCATGGCCCGAGTGGACCGCGATACCCGCCGCGTTGCACGCGGCGGGCCGCCGTCCGGATGACCCTGCCGTCGGTCGGCCGTCAGTCGGCCGCCACGAAGGTGCCCGCCGCCTTGTCGTGCAGGCACTGGCGCCACGGGCGGTCGAAGGCGCCCCACAGGACACCGAGGACGCCGATCACGAAGACGCCGGGCACGCTGTAGACGACCCAGCGCTTGAGGGCCGAGACGAACGTCGGGGACTCGTGCTCCTCGATGTCACGGACCGTCAGGCCGAGCAGCTTCTTGCCGAGGGTGTAGCCCCACTTCGAGGTCGGCAGCGCCTCGTAGAGCGTGCCGACCACGAGCAGCACCGCGAGGATGATGCCCAGGTACGTGCCGGTCGTGCCGTCGAGCAGCCAGACGGTGACCTGGTGCCCCGACGCCTTCGCCTCGTCGATCTTGCCGTTGATGTGGTCGGCGGCCTTGGTGCCGAGCGGGACCGCGACGGTCGCGGTGACCGCGCCGACGACGAGCGAGTCGATGAGCCGGGCCGCGAACCGCTTGCCGAGCCCGGCGGGGCGGGCGGCGGCCGCGGCCTGCGCGGCGGCGAGGAACGGGTCGGTGGAGACCGGCTTGAACGGCGTCACCGGACCGTTCGGATCCGCGGCGGGCGCGGGCGCCTGGCCCTGGCCCGCCAGCTGGTGCACCTGCTGCGGCCAGGACGGGGAGCCGCCGCCGGGGCCCTGCGTCATGGGGCTCTGCATCTGCTGCGCCGGGGGCGGCTGCTGGGCCTGCGGCTGCTGCGGCTGCTGGTGCGGGACGTTCGGCTGGGCCGGGGCGGGCGCCGGGGCGGCCTGGTGCTGGGGGGCGGCCTGCGGCGCGGGCTGCGGGTTCAGGCCCGCGCGGGCCTGCGCCTGTGACTGGCCCTGACCGGCGGCACCGCCCTGCGCGGCCTGTCCGCTCTGCCCGTCCTGCTTGGGCAGCGTCCGGAACGCCATCGTGCCGTCGGCGACGGGCGGCTGCCCGGCCCCCGGCTGCTGCATGGCGCGGAGCTTGACCGTGCCGTCCGTGCGCTCGGGCGGCGCGGACGCCTCCGGCTCGGGCGTCTCGGCGTTCGGGTCCGCGCCCCAGGACACGCGGTGGGGCTGCTCGGCGCCGAAGCCGGACTGCCGGGCGGCGTTGGCCTGCCAGGCGGAGGCGGGCTCGGGCGCCGTGGGGGTGCCGGGGTCCGCGGGCCCCATCTCCGTACGCACGGAGGGCTCCTCGTCGAGGAACACGGGTCCGGTCTCCTCCGCGGGAGGCGGTTCGGACGCCGAGGTGGGGGCGGGGGCCGCGGCCGCTCCGGCCGGGATCGGCAGCGACTCTCCGTCGGCCGGGGCGGGGCGACTGGTGCCCGGCACCCACGCGGCCCCGTTCCAGTACCGGACATATCCGGGAATGGACGGATCGGGGTAGTAGCCTTCGCGGGGCCTGTCGTCGCCAGGGGCCGGGGTTGGGGCACTCATGTCCGTCGTCCCGTATCTGCTCGGGGGTCTTGTTGTGAGGTCCACATCTATCAGACCGCCGCGTCCGCCCGCGCCGCTCCGGCGTTACGGACCACTTTCCGGGGAACGTGAGCCCCGTTTCGGAAGGCCGCGAAATTTCTTCGCCGAACTCGCGTAACGCTTCCGGCAGATCGTGCTCTCACCTTGCAGCGGGCCCGCTCCGGGCCCGCACGGAGGAGAGGAAACGCACGACATGAACACCGTGGTGGAACGCGAACTGGAACTGAAGCTCGTGCTCTCGCCGGAGCGGAGCATCCCCGTCCCGGCCCGACTGACCTACCGGACCGGCGACCCCTACGCCGTCCACATCACCTTCCACATCGGCTCGCACCACCCCGTCAACTGGACGTTCGCGCGCGAACTGCTCGTGGAGGGCGTCTTCCGGCCCTGCGGGCACGGGGACGTGCGGGTGTGGCCGACGAAGGTGGACGGGCGCAGCGTGGTTCTGGTGGCGCTGAGTTCGCCGGACGGGGACGCGCTCCTGGAGGCGCCGGCCGCGCAGGTCTCGGCCTGGCTGGAGCGGACGCTGCGGGCGGTCCCGCCCGGCACGGAGGTCGACCAGCTCGGCATCGACGACGCCCTGGCCGAGCTGCTCGCCCCGACGCCCGCCACCGACGACCTGTACCTGTGCGACCCGTGGCCGGGCGACGAGTCGCCCTCCGAGGACCTGTGAGCACCCGGCCGCGGGCGGATCGTCCCGCGGAGTTACCGGGGGGCGGGGAGCCGGTGGGCGCGATATCCGCCGCCGAGCCGGGCTCGGCGGCGGTCGCCCTGCGCGGCCCGCAAGGATCCTGCCGGAGCGGTCCGGGCAGTCCGAGCAGTCCGGGCGGTCAGAACAGTTTGCCGGGGTTCAGCAGGCCCAGGGGATCGAAGGCCGCCTTCACCGCCTGCTGCATCTCGACCCCGACCGGGCCGAGTTCGCGGGCCAGCCACTCCTTCTTCAGCACGCCGACGCCGTGCTCGCCGGTGATGGTGCCGCCGAGTTCGAGGCCGAGCGCCATGATCTCGTCGAAGGACTCGCGGGCGCGGCGTCCCTCGTCGGCGTCCTGCGCGTCGAAGCAGACGGTGGGGTGCGTGTTGCCGTCGCCCGCATGCGCGCACACGCCGATGGTGAGGTCGTACTTCTCGGCGATCCGCTCGACGCCGTCGAGCAGTTCCCCGAGCCGGGAGCGGGGCACGCACACGTCGTCGATCATCGTCGTGCCCTTGACCTCTTCGAGGGCGGTGAGCGACAGCCTGCGTGCCTGGAGCAGCATTTCGGACTCGGCTGCGTCCTCGGCGGGCACGACCTGGGTGGCGCCCGCGGCCTCGCACAGCGCGCCGACCGCCGCGAGATCGGCCGCCGGGTCCGGGGTGTCGAAGGCGGCGAGGAGCAGCGCCTCCGTGGTCTCCGGCAGGCCCATGTTGGCCATGTCGTTGACGGCCTTCACCGTCGTACGGTCCATGAGTTCGAGTAGGGACGGGACGTGTCCGCCCTCCATGACCTTGCAGACCGCGTCGCAGGCGGCCTCCGCCGACGCGAACTCGGCGGCCAGCACCAGCTGCTGGGGCGGCTGCGGCTTCAGCGCGAGCGTCGCCTTCACCACGATGCCGAGGCTGCCCTCGGAGCCGACGAAGAGCCGCGTCAGGTCGTAGCCCGCGACGCCCTTCGCGGTGCGCCTGCCCGTCTGGAGCAGCCGTCCGTCGGCGAGGACGACGTCGAGTCCGAGCACGTACTCCGCCGTCACCCCGTACTTCACACAGCACAGGCCGCCCGAGGCCGTGCCGATGTTGCCGCCGATGGTGCACATCTCCCAGCTGGACGGGTCCGGCGGGTAGTAGAGCCCGTGTTCGTTGACCGCGCGGGAGAGCGCGGCGTTGATGACTCCCGGTTCGACGACGGCGATCCGGTCGACCGGGTTGATCTCCAGGATGCGGTCCATCTTGACCAGCGAGAGCACGATGCAGCCCTCGCTCGCGTTGGCCCCGCCGGACAGGCCCGTGCGGGCGCCCTGCGGGACGACCGGGACGCGCAGCGCGGTCGCCGTGCGCATCACGTGCTGGACCTCTTCGACGGTGCGCGGCAGGACGACGACGGCGGGGGTGCCCGCGTCGCAGAAGCTGGCCATGTCGTGCGCGTACGAGGCGGTGACGTCGGCGTCGACGATGATCGCTTCCGCGGGCAGGGCCGTGCGGAGCTCTTCCATGAGTGTGCGGCTCATGATCACAGCCTCGCACTCCGTGCGGATGGTGTGAACCCCTCGGTTGCGCGGCGACGGGGTTGCGGTTTCGGGGCTCTGCCCCGGACCCCGCTCCTCAATCGCCGGAGGGGCTTGAGTGGGTTACACCAGCGCCGTGCCGATCAGGCCGTTGCGGGTGACCAGGGACGCCAGGTCCGCCTCGCTCAGATCCCCCGTTCCCGCGGGACGCCGCGGCAGGACCATGTAGCGGGTCTCCGCGCTGGAGTCCCACACGGTGACCTTGACGTGGTCCGGGAGCGTCACCCCGAACTCGCCCAGCACGGCACGCGGTTCGCGGACCACGCGCGAGCGGTAGGCCTCGCTCTTGTACCAGCCGGGCGACGGGCCGAGCAGCCGCAGCGGGTAGCAGGAGCAGAGCGTGCACACGATGACGTTGTGCTCGTCCTCGGTGTTCTCGGCGACCCGCAGCCGCTGGGGCTGGACTCCCCCGGCGGAGAAGCCGAGTTCGGCCACCGCCGTCGAGCCGTCCGCGAGCAGCCGCGCCTTGAACGCCGGGTCGGTCCAGGCGCGGGCCACCACCTTCGCGCCGTTCACCGGCGAGGCACCCGCGAGGAAGCCGTCGATGACCTCGTCGACCGTCTCGCCGCCGACGATCCCCTTGTCCTCCAACAGGCTCTCCAGGAGCCGTACTTGGCGGGAGATCGTCGCGTCGTCGTGGTTACCGGACATCGCCGTCGGCCTTCCTGAGGTAGCTCTCGGACAGGTCGAGGACGACGTCGTGCTCGCCCTCGCCCCACAGCTCGCGCGCCGCGAACCGCACCGCGTAGATCATCTCGACGGGGGCGTCCTCGCGCCCCTGCGCGCGCACGTCGGCGAGCGGCGCCCGGCCCTCGGGCTCGACGACGACGCCGAGCTTTCCGCGGGCGTAGCGCGGCAGCCGGGTGTGGTGCGGCGGGTCGTGCCGGTATGTGCGGACCATGTCGCCGGGGACGTAGGCGGGTTGCTCAGACACGGTCGAGCACCCCCGCCTCGATCACGCCCTTGCGTTCGAGGAGCGTACGGATCGCGTGGAACCAGCGCTCGTAGTACGAGGCCGCCAGGTACTCCTGCGGGGGCATCGTCTCGATCGCGTCCCGGAACTCGTCGAGGTTGAAGACCTTCTGGACGAGCAGTGCGCGCTGGAGCGCGAAGACCCGCGCCTCCCAGTCCGCGTGGAAGGGTTCGGCGTCATCGGTGGTGTCGATGGCGCCGAACCCGGTGGTTCCGCCTACATCGTTCATCCTGGCCATACGGCCAGACTAGGCGCGGCTCCTACAGATTTCCGCGCTTCTCCTGCTCGCGCTCGATCGCCTCGAACAGGGCCTTGAAGTTGCCCTTGCCGAAGCCCATGGAGCCGTGCCGCTCGATCATCTCGAAGAAGACGGTCGGCTTGTCCTGGACCGGCTTGGTGAAGATCTGCAGCAGGTAGCCGTCCTCGTCGCGGTCCACGAGGATCTTCAGCTCGCGCAGCGTCTCGACGGGTACGCGGGTCTCGCCCGCCCACTCGCCGAGGGTGTCGTAGTACGAGTCCGGGGTGTCGAGGAACTGGACGCCGGCCGCCCGCATGGCCTTGACCGAGGCGACGATGTCGTTCGTGGCGAGCGCGATGTGCTGGACGCCGGCGCCGCCGTAGAACTCCAGGTACTCGTCGATCTGCGACTTCTTCTTCGCGACGGCGGGCTCGTTGATCGGGAACTTGACCTTGAGCGTGCCGTCCGCGACGACCTTCGACATCAGCGCGCTGTACTCGGTCGCGATGTCGTCGCCCACGAACTCCTTCATGTTCGTGAAGCCCATGACCTTGTTGTAGAACGCCACCCACTCGTTCATACGGCCGAGTTCGACATTGCCCACGCAGTGGTCGATGGCCTGGAAGGTGCGCTTGGCCGGGGGCTCGACGATCGGGTCCGCGGCGGCGAAGCCGGGCAGGTACGGGCCGTCGTAGCCGGAGCGCTCGACGAGGGTGTGGCGGGTCTTTCCGTACGTGGCGATGGCGGCGCGCACGACGGTGCCGTGCTCGTCCTTCGTCTCGTACGGCTCCTCGATGCCGCGGGCGCCGTGCTCGACGGCGTACGCGTACGCGGCGCGCGCGTCCGGCACCTCGATGGCGAGGTCGACGACGCCGTCGCCGTGCGCCGCGACGTGCTCCTGGAGGAAGCTGCCCCACTCGGTCGAGGCCTTGATGACGGAGGTGAAGACGAAGCGGGCCGAGCCGTTGGTGAGGACGTAGGAGGCCGTCTCGCGGCTGCCGTTCTCCGGTCCGGAGTAGGCGACGAGCTTCATGCCGAAGGCGGTCGAGTAGTAGTGCGCGGCCTGCTTGGCGTTGCCCACGGCGAAGACGACCGCGTCCATCCCCTTCACCGGGAAGGGGTCGGCCTGCCGTGCGGTGTCGGGGGTGTGCTGTGTGGTCTGCGTCATACGGCGAGACTCCCGCCACTCCGCAAGATGCGCAATAGTTTGCGTTTTCACTGGGCAATGTGACCAGTAGCGGGCCGGTTCCCGCGGGCTGCTTGTACAGGATGACCATTCCCGGAGGCGTACATGGCGATCGACGACCTGGACGGGCGGCTCATCGTGCTGCTCGCGCGCGAACCGCGGATCGGGGTGCTCGAGATGTCCCGCCGGCTCGGCGTCGCGCGCGGCACCGTACAGGCCCGCCTCGACCGGCTTACCTCGAACGGAGTCATCCGCGGCTTCGGCCCCGAGGTGGACCCGGCGGCGCTCGGCTACCCGGTCACCGCCTTCGCGACGCTGCAGATCAGACAGGGGCAAGGAGCCGACGTCAGGACCCACTTGAACGGTGTTCCGGAGGTCCTGGAACTGCACACGACGACCGGCAGCGGGGACATGCTGTGCCGGCTCGTGGCCCGCTCGAACGCGGACCTTCAACGTGTGATCGACCTGGTTGTCGGTTTTGATGGCATCGTCCGGGCTTCCACGGCGATCGTCATGGAAAATCCTGTTCCGCTGCGGATCATCCCGCTCGTGGAGCAGGCGTCAGGAGATTCCTGACGGCTATCCGAGCACCGCCCGGGAGTGAGGTGCGATGAACTTCTGGGACTACCTGAGCGCCCGGCACCAGCAGCTGCTCGCCGACGCCTATCAACACGCCAGCGCCGTCTTCCAGTGCATGGTCCTGGCGACCTTGATCGGCATCGTGATCGGCATCGTCTCGTACCGCAGCGAATGGGCGGGGAACCTGGCGACGACCGCCACCTCGACCATCCTGACCATCCCCTCGCTCGCCATGATCGGCCTGCTGATCCCGATCGTGGGCCTCGGTGTCGCGCCGACCGTCATCGCGCTGACCCTGTACGGGCTGCTGCCGATCGTGCGGAACGCGATCGTGGGCCTGCGCGGCGTCGACCCCACGCTGATCGACGCGGCGAAGGGCATCGGGATGTCGCGGACCGCCCGCCTGTTCAAGGTGGAACTGCCGCTCGCCTGGCCGCCGATCCTCACCGGGATCCGGGTCTCCACGCAGATGCTGATGGGGATCGCCGCCATCGCCGCGTTCGCCTCGGGCCCCGGCCTCGGCAACGAGATCTTCCGCGGCATCGCCTCCCTGGGCAGCGCCAACGCGCTCAACCAGGTGCTCGCCGGAACGCTCGGCATCATCATCCTCGCCCTGCTCTTCGACGCCGCGTACGTCCTCATCGGACGGCTGACCATCCCGAGGGGGATCCGTGCCTGAGACCACGCCGACGACCGCGCCGGACGCGGCGACCGGGGCCCCGACGCAGGCGGCCGGGGCCAGTATCGAGCTGGAGAACCTCACCAAGAAGTACCCCGGCTCGACGGCCCCCGCCGTGGACAACGTCAACATGGAGATCAAGGCGGGCGAGCTGATCATCTTCGTCGGCCCCTCCGGCTGCGGAAAGTCCACGACGCTGAAGATGATCAACCGTCTGATCGAGCCGACCGGCGGGCGCATCCGCATCGGCGGCGAGGACGTCACCGACATGGACCCGGTGAAGCTGCGCCGCAAGGTCGGGTACGCGATCCAGTCCTCCGGGCTCTTCCCGCACATGACGGTCGCCCAGAACATCGCGCTCGTGCCGAAGATGGTCGGCTGGTCCAAGTCGAAGATCAAGTCGCGCGTCGAGGAGATGCTCGACCTCGTCGGCCTCGACCCCGCCGAGTTCCACGGCCGCTACCCGCGCCAGCTCTCCGGCGGCCAGCAGCAGCGCGTCGGCGTGGCCCGGGCGCTCGCGGCCGACCCGCCCGTCCTGCTGATGGACGAGCCGTTCGGCGCCGTCGACCCGATCACCCGCGACCACCTCCAGGACGAGCTGATCCGGCTCCAGCACGAGCTGCACAAGACGATCGTCTTCGTCACGCACGACTTCGACGAGGCCATCAAGCTCGGCGACCGCATCGCGGTGCTCCGCGAGAAGTCGCACATCGCGCAGTTCGACACCCCGGAAGCGATCCTCACCAACCCGGCGGACGACTTCGTGTCCGGCTTCGTCGGCGCGGGCGCCGCCCTCAAGCGCCTCAACCTGACCCGCGTACGCGACGTGGAGGTCACCGACTATCCGACGGTGCACGTCGACGACCCGCTGCAGGACATCTTCAACAAGCTGCGGGCGGCCGGCACCAACGAGCTGCTGCTGCTCGACAGGCGCGGCCGGCCCTACAAGTGGCTGCGCCGCGGCGACATGATGCGCGCCAAGGGCTCCCTCGCCCGCGCGGGCACCCTCGTGCACGACACCGTCACCAGGGACGCCACCCTGCGCGACGCCCTCGAAGCGGTCCTCACCGACAACGCGGGCCGCGTCGCGGTGACCGGGCGGCGCGGCGAGTACGAGGGCGTCGTCGACATGGAGACGCTGATGAACTCCGTGCACGAACTCCTGGAGGAGGACCGGCTCGAAGCGGTCGAGCACCAGCACGAGCTGGAGGAGCAGCGCGCCGAGCAGACGCACCAGGAGCAGGAGGGCGCCCGGGGCTCCGACGGGGAGGCGAAGGCGTGAGCACACCGTCCCGCAAATCACCGCCGAAGGGCGCGCGGCCCGAAGGGGAGCACGAGGTCAAGGGCCTCGCGTTCCGCGACGAGGGCCAGAGCGAGCAGGAGGCTCCGCCCGACACGACCGTCCACAAGGAACCACCGCGCATCACCTGGAAGAAGCTGACGTTCCTTCCGGTGTTCCTGGTCCTGGTGCTGCTGCTCACCTGGCTGTGGTTCCGCAATGCCGACCTCGACACGATCTCCGAGAACGCCATCTCGGGCGGCGCGGTGTGGAAGGCGTTCCGCCAGCACATCAGCCTGACGGTGATCTCGACGTTCTTCGTGCTGATCATCGCGATCCCGCTCGGGATCATGCTGACCCGCAAGATGTTCCGCAAGGCGACCCCGTTCGCCCTGGCGATCGCCAACATGGGCCAGGCCACCCCGGCCATCGGCCTCCTCGCCCTGCTCGTCATCTGGCTGGGCATCGGCGAGCGCTCGGCCCTGATCGGCATCATCATCTACGCGATCCTGCCGGTGCTCTCCAACACCATCGCGGGCCTGAAGGCCAACGACCCGACCCTCCTCGAAGCGGCGCGCGGCATCGGCATGTCGCCGCTGGGCGTGCTGAGCAAGGTCGAACTCCCCCTCGCCGTCCCGCTGATCCTCGCGGGCGTGCGCACGGCGCTCGTCCTGAACGTCGGCACGGCGACGCTGGCCACCTTCGGCGGTGGCGGCGGCCTCGGCGTCCTCATCACCACCGGGATCACCAACCAGCGCATGCCGGTCCTGATGCTCGGCTCGATCCTGACGATCGCGCTCGCCCTGCTCGTCGACTGGCTGGCCTCGCTGGCCGAACTGCTGTTGCGCCCGCGCGGGTTGGAGGTGCGCTCATGAAGTACCGCATGCACCGCAAGCACCGCGTACGGGTGGCCGTCGCCGCGAGCTGCGGGGTCGCACTGCTCGCCGGCTGCGGACTGACCAGCGGCAGCCCGCTGGTCGACGACGTACAGCCCGGCTCCATCGGCAGGAACAAGCCGCTGGAGGGCGCGAGCATCACGGTGACGTCCAAGGAGTTCACCGAGCAGCTGGTGCTCGGCGCCATCATGGGCATCGCGTTCAAGGCGGCCGGCGCCGACGTCCTCGACCGGACCGGCATCCAGGGCTCCATCGGCGCCCGCGAGGCCATCAAGTCCGGTGACGCCGACGCCATGTACGAGTACACGGGCACGGCCTGGATCACCTACCTCGGCAACTCGGACCCGATCACCGACCCGCAGAAGCAGTACGAGGCCGTGGCCAAGGCCGACAAGAAGAACGGCATCACGTGGCTGCCGCAGGCCGAGCTCAACAACACCTACGCGCTCGCCACGAACAACGCCAACTTCAAGAAGTACGGCACGAAGACGCTCTCCGACGTCGCCGCGCTCGCCAAGAAGGACCCGAAGGCCGTCACGCTCTGCGTGGAGAGCGAGTTCGCCAACCGGGCCGACGGTCTGCCCGGCATGCAGAAGGCGTACGGGATGAACGTACCGGCCGCCAACATCACGCAGATGGACAGCGGCATCATCTACACCCAGGCGTCCAAGGGCAGTTGCACCTTCGGCGAGGTCTACACGACCGACGGCCGGATCAAGGCGATGCACCTGAACGTCATGGAGGACGACAAGAAGTTCTTCCCGAACTACAACGCGGCGCCCTCGATCAACAGCAAGGCGCTCAAGAAGTACCCGAAGATGGCGGACATCCTGGAGCCGATCACGAAGAAGCTCAACAACACCGTCGCCCAGGACCTCAACGCGAAGGTGGACGTCGAGGGGCAGGACCCGCACGACGTGGCGAAGGACTGGCTGGTGAAGGAGGGCTTCGTCAAGGAGTGAGCGGTCCGGCCGCTCCCCCGGTCAGCACTCCGGGACCGTGCCCGAACCCTTCGCCATGTTCGTCAGCGCGGTCGTCGTGCCCTTGAGCGTGCTCACCGAGATCAGCTTCATCGACTTCGGCGCCGACGCCTTCGCGTCCGAGCACTCCGCCTTCGGTACGAGGAAGACCGTGGCACCGTCCCGGTCGGCGGCCTGCACCTTCAGCGACACCCCGCCGACCGGGCCGACCTTGCCCTCGGCGTCGATGGTGCCGGTGCCCGCGATGGACTTGCCGCCGGTGAGCTCGCCGCCGCTGCCGTCGCCGTCCAGCAGGTCGATGATGCCGAGGGAGAAGAGCAGGCCCGCGCTCGGCCCGCCGACGTCGCCGAGCTGGAGGTCGACCTTGATGTCCTTCGAGGACTTGCCCAGGTAGGAGAGGGCGGCCTCGGTGGCGGCGTCCTGCGAGCCCTTCATCTCCTGCTGGTTGTGCTGCTCGACCTCCTTGGTCGAGTCGCCGGACGGGTACACCGCGTCGCGCGGCATGACCGCCCGGTCCTCGGCGAACCAGCCGTCGAACACGTCACCGAGGTGCACGGTGGCGTCGGGGCCCGTCGCCACGATGGTCACCGCGCGCAGCTTGCCCTCCGTGGTGCGGGTGGGCGCGCCGCTGATGTCGATGACGGGTTTGCCGTCCGACTTCCCCAGCACGTTCGTCGTGGGGCCCGGCTGGGCGACCGAGAACGGCAGCGGGGCGAAGCCCGCCACCGCGAGCAGCGCGACGACGGGGACGGCGCAGAGGGCCAGGGCGGTGGGGCGGCTGAGGCGATTGAGCACGGGTTGACTCTAACGTGACGGGTGCGGCGGCAACGGGGTTGCGGTCGCGGGGCTCTGCCCCGGACCCCGCGCCTCAATCGCCGGCGGGGCTTGATTTGCCTACCTGAGCGCGTCGGCAACCTCGCGGGCCGCGTCCAGGACCCGTGGGCCCACCCGTTCCGGGACGGAGTCCGAGAGCATGACGACGCCGACGCTGCCCTCCAGGCCCGTCACGCCCAGCAAGGGCGCCGCCGCGCCGCTCGCGCCGGCCTCCAGTTCGCCGTGCGTGAGGGTGTAGCCGGTCTCGGGGAGCACGCCCTGGCGGACGCCGAGGATGGCGCGGCCCGCTGCGCCGCGGTCGAGCGGGTGGCGGAAGCCCGTGCGGTACGCCACGTGGTAGTCGGTCCAGGTCGGCTCGACCACGGCCACGGCGAGGGCCTCGGTGCCGTCCACGAGGGTCAGGTGCGCGGTCGCCCCGATGTCCTCGGCGAGCGCGCGCAGGGCGGGGAGTGCGGCCTCGCGCACCAGCGGGTGGACCTGCCGGCCGAGGCGGAGCACGCCGAGCCCGACGCGGGCGCGGCCACCCAGGTCGCGGCGGACGAGGGCGTGCTGTTCGAGCGTGGCGAGCAGACGGTAGACCACGGTGCGGTTCACACCGAGCTTGTTCGAGAGCTCGGTGACGGTCAGGCCGTGATCGGTGTCGGCGAGCAGTTTGAGGACGCGCAGTCCCCGGTCGAGCGTCTGGGAGGTCTCCGCGGTCACGACGCCCACTCCTTAGTGGTGAGGGACGACGGCCTCCTGCGCGGGGGTCGCGTCACCTGTCCCGTGGGCGACGCGCGTGAGAGGCCGCCGGTCGGTGATCAGGCGCTGGGCTGCTTACGGCTGTCTTTGACGCACCGGCTCCGCTCCGCGGCGGCGTTGCCACGGGGCGTGTGCGTTGCCCGGAATGTAGCGAGGTCGTCCCGCTGAGCGGAAGACTCCGTCCAGAATCCGGGCAGCCTGTGGCCCGTGTTGTGCCCGATTGCCCGCACTTGATCCCCATGTCACTTCATGCGGGTGGCCCACTCCTGCACCTTGGCGATGCGCTGGCGCAGCTGTCCGCCGGTCGCCTCCGCGCTCGGCGGCCCGCCGCAGACCCGGCGCAGCTCGGTGTGGATGACACCGTGCGGCTTTCCGCTCTGGTGCACGTACGCGCCGACGATCGTGTTCAGCTTCTTGCGCAGCTCCATGAGCTCCTTGTGGGAGACGACGGGGCGGCGCTCGGCGGGCAGTTCGAGGAGGTCGGCCTCGCTGTCGGGCTTCTTCTTGCTGTGCGAGATCTGCCGGGCCTGCCGCTTCTGGAGGAGCAGCTGCACCTGGTCGGGTTCGAGCAGGCCCGGGATGCCGAGGTAGTCCTGCTCCTCCTCGCTGCCGGGGTGCGCCTGCATGCCGAACTCGGCGCCGTTGTACATGACCCGGTCGAAGGTGGCCTCGGACTCCAGGGCCTCGAAGGCGAACTGCTCCTGCTCGCCGGTGTCCTCGTCCTGCTCCTTGTTCGCCTCGTCCATCTCCTTCTCGGACTCGGCGTAGGGGTCCTCCTCCCCCTCCTTCTTCGGCTTGTCGAGCACGTGGTCGCGCTCGACCTCCATCTCGTTGGCGAAGCCGAGCAGGTCGGGGACGGTGGGCAGGAAGACGGAGGCCGTCTCGCCGCGCCTGCGGGACCGCACGAAACGGCCGACGGCCTGTGCGAAGAAGAGCGGGGTCGAGATCGTCGTGGCGTACACGCCGACCGCGAGGCGCGGGACGTCGACGCCCTCGGACACCATGCGGACCGCGACCATCCACCGGTCGTCGCTCGCCGCGAAGTCGTCGATCCGGTTCGAGGCGCCGGTGTCGTCGGAGAGTACGACGGTGGCCTTGCTGCCCGTGATCTCGCGGATCAGCTTCGCGTACGCGCGCGCCGAGTCCTGGTCGGAGGCGATGACGAGGCCGCCCGCGTCCGGGATGCCCTTGCGCACCTCGGTGAGGCGGGCGTCGGCGGCGCGCAGCACGCTCGGCATCCACTCGCCGCGCGGGTCGAGGGCGGTGCGCCAGGCCTGGCTGATGGCGTCCTTGGTCATCGGCTCGCCGAGCCGGGCCGCGATCTCGTCACCGGCCTTGGTGCGCCAGCGCATGTTGCCGCTGTAGCTGAGGAAGATGACGGGCCGCACGACGTTGTCGGCGAGCGCGTTGCCGTAGCCGTACGTGTAGTCGGCGGCCGAGCGCCGGATGCCGTCCCTGCCCTCCTCGTACTGGACGAAGGGGATCGGGTTGGTGTCGGAGCGGAACGGCGTACCGGTGAGCGCGAGGCGGCGGGTGGCCGGCTCGAACGCCTCCAGGCAGGCCTCGCCCCAGGACTTCGAGTCACCGGCGTGGTGGATCTCGTCGAGGATCACGAGCGTCTTGCGCTGCTCGCTGCGGTTGCGGTGCAGCATCGGCCGCACGCCCACACCCGCGTACGTGACGGCGACGCCCTGGTACTCCTTGCTGAGCGGACCGGCGCTGTACTCGGGGTCGAGCTTGATCCCTATCCGCGCGGCGGCCTCGGCCCACTGCTTCTTCAGGTGCTCGGTCGGCGCGACCACGGTCACCTGCTGCACGACGTGGTGGTGCAGCATCCAGGACGCGAGGGTGAGCGCGAAGGTGGTCTTTCCGGCGCCCGGGGTCGCGACCGCGAGGAAGTCGCGCGGCTGCTCCTGGATGTACTTGTCCATCGCCCCCTGCTGCCAGGCACGCAGCTTGTTGGCGGTGCCCCAGGGGGCACGGCCGGGGAAAGCCGGTGACAGGTGGGCGGACGAGGCAGACGGAGTGGCGGATGTAGTAGTCACGGTCTCCGGTTACTCAAAGCTGGACGGCACGGCTACGTATGACAACCGGGCCACCCTACCGGTGACGTGGTTGACGAGCGTGGTCGGCGAGGCCCGGACGGGCCTGGTTGGGACGTGTGTCACAGATCAACTGGACAGGTCACACGCCTACTTCCGCAGCCGCGAGGCCACCCACACCCCCACCAGCGCGACCGCCGCCATCGGCAGGAACACGGCGACGAACGCGGCGGGATGCGAGCCCCCGGCCCCCTGCGCGACGCCGTGCCCCACCGCTCCCCCGCCGAGCGCGGCGAAGGCGGCGCCGCCCGCGGCGAGCAGCAGCGCGTTGGAGAGCCCGTCGGAGATCTGCAGCGCGGCGGAGTTCGTCCCGGCCTCCTCGGGCGCGGACAGCTGGAGCAGCAGCACGGACGTGGAGGAGATCACGAGCCCCATGCCGAGGCAGCCGAAGGCCCAGGCGACGGCTACGGTCCACACGGGCACGGCCGCGATCAGCACGGTCGGCGCGACGGCGACCGCCGCGGCCACAAGCACCATGCCACCGGCCACGAGCCGCTCCCGGTACGGCTCCACGCGCGGCCGGGACTGCAACCACGAGCCCAGCGCCCAGGTCCCGCCGCCCGCGGCGAGCGAGAACCCGGCGAGCGTGGGGCTCAGGCCCCGCTGCGTCACCAGCATCAGCGGCACGAAGGACTCGGCCGCGATGAACGAGCCCGCCGCGATCCCGCGCAGCAGCACGACGGACGGCAGCCCGCGCGCGGCCCGGTACGTGCCGCGCGGCAGTAGGCCGAGCACGGACGGCACGAGGAGGGCGGCGCCGACGGCGGCGGGCAGCAGGGACAGCGGCCGCAGGTCCTGGGCGGCGTACTGGAGGAGTCCCGCGCCGAGCGAGATGCCGAGGGCGAGCCGGATCCGGCGCCGGTCGAAGGTGGCCGGGGTCGCGCCCCCGGGTGCCCCGCCGGCCCTCCGCCGGACCTCGGGAAGCGCGAGCGCGAGCGGCAGGACGACCAGTACCGGGATGCCGAGGAACACCCACCGCCAGCCGATGTGCTCGGTCACGGCCCCGGCCGCCAGCGGTCCGACGATCGACGGCACGACCCAGCTCGCCGCGAACGCCGCCATGATCGCGGGCCGCAGGCGCTCCGGGTAGGCGCGGCTGACGACGACGTACAGGCCGACGATGACCAGGCCGCCGCCGAGTCCCTGCACGGCCCGCCCGGCGATGAACAGCCACATGGTGGGCGCGGTCCCGGCGAGCAGCAGCCCTGCGGCGAAGGAGCCGATCCCGGCGGTGACGGGACCGAGCGGCCCGCTCCTGTCGGCCCACTGCCCGGCGAGCACCATCCCGAACAGGCTGGTCGTGAAGAACCCGGAGAACGCGAACGCGTACAGCGACACCCCGTCCAGCTCCCGCGCGGCGACGGGCATCGCGGTCCCCACGGCGGTCGCCTCGAAGGCGATGAGCAGCACGACGGTGACGATGCCGATGCTGAGCGCGCGATAGCCGCGACCGAGGACGCCTTCGGCCCCGGACGTCCCGGAGGTCTCGGCGGTGTCGGAGGTGCCGGCGGTGCCGGCGGTGCCGGCGGTGCCGGAGGTGCCGGTCGTTACTGGGGTGTCGGGAGCGACGTCGTCGAGGGCGGCCATGCGGTTCAGGGTAAGAGGCATACCCGGCTTTGACGCCTGTCGGGAGTCGGGTCCGCGGATGGTTCCTTGGTCGTAGGTCCCGCCGCTGCCCGGCGGCCCCTCGGCTTTCATGAACGGCGTATGGCAGTCGTATTGCGGGGCGGCCGGAACTCTTGGACGGGGAGGTGCGGGCCCGTAGCGTGATCAGCAGCTTGGCCGTGTGCCCGAGTGGTTGAGGGATTCGCCTGCAAAGCGAAGCACACCGGTTCGATTCCGGTCACGGCCTCGAACACGAAGGGGCGCCCCGCATGATGCGGGGCGCCCCTTCGTCGTGCTCGGGGGTGCCGCTCAGCCGGTGGGCTCCACGACCGCCGCCTGCGGCCTGATCGGCAGCCGGTTGACCGGGCGGCCCGTCGCGGCGCGGACCGCGGAGGCGACCGCCGCCGGGGACGCGACGACCGGGGCCGCGCTCGCGGACTTCGCGCCGAAGGGGGCCACCACGTCGCGCTCCTCGACGAGGTTCACGATGTGGATGTCCGGGGTGTCGAGCGAGGTCGGCAGGGCGTAGCCGGTGAAGTCGGGGCGGCGGACGACGCCCTTCGGAGTGCGGAGGTTCTCCGTGAGGGCCGCGCCGACGCCCTGGGTGACGCCCGCCTCGATGCGGGCGGCGAGCTGGGCGGGGTTGAGGATGCGGCCGACGTCCTGGGCGACCGCGAGCTCCACCACGCGCACCGAGCCCAGCTCCACGTCGACGTCCACCACCGCGCGGATCGCGCAGAAGGCCATGCCGACGAAGGCGTCGCCCTGGCCCGCGGCGTCGAGCGGCTCCGTGGGGTGCGGACGGCACTGGGCGGTGGCCCACAACTCCTTGCCGTCCATGGCCTCTTCGACGGTCGTCGACAGCACACCGTCGTACGAGGTGATCTTGCCGTCGGCGATCTGGAGCAGCTCCGTGGACATGCCGAACTTGTGCGCCAGCGGCTGCAGGAGCTGGGTGCGGACCATCTTGGCGGCGCGCTCGACCGCTCCGCCCGACACCCAGGTGTGGCGGCCGCGGCAGCCGGGACCGGCCGGCGGCTGGTCGGTGTCGACCGGCGCCACGTGGACTTCCTCGATGCCGAGCGTGTCCTGCACGATCTGGCGGGCGAGCGTGGCGAAGCCCTGGCCCGTCTCCACGGCGGCGCAGATGACCGTCGCGACGCCGCCCTGGACCTTCACCGTGGCCGTGGAGACCTCGTCCGCGCCCTCGGCGCCCAGCATGTGCACCATGCCGATGCCGTAGCCGACGCCGCGCCGGACCGCGCCCGGTTCGCCGACGCCCTCGGGCCCGCCGGGCAGCAGCCAGTCCTCCTCCGGCATGTCCTTGGGCAGCGGCGGGAGCGGGAAGTCCCGTACGGAGGTGAGCAGTTCGGCGACGGGCGCAGGGCACGTCACGGTCTGCCCGGTCGGCAGCAGGTCGCCGGTCGCCAGGACGTTGCGCATGCGCAGCTCGGCCGGGTCGACACCGAGCTTCTTCGCGAGCTTGTCCATCTGCGCCTCGTACGCGGCGCAGACCTGCATCGCGCCCTCTCCCCGTACGTGGCCGGAGGGCGGGTTGTTCGTCCGGACCGCCCAGCCCTCGATGGAGGCGTGCGGCACGACGTAGGGGCCGCAGGCGAAGGAGACGGCCGCCGCGAGCGCGTCGGACGACGTGTCCGCGTACGCGCCCGCGTCCAGCAGGATCTGGGCCTCCACCTTGACCAGCCTGCCGTCCGCGTCCGCGTGGTGGCGGTAGCGCAGCAGGGTGGGGTGCCGGTGCGGGTGGCCGAGGAAGGACTCCTCGCGGGACGCCGCCAGCTTCACCGGGCAGCCGGTGTGCAGGGCGAGCAGGCCGAGGGGGAGGTGGAAGCCGGGGTCCTCCCGGTCGGCCGTCGCGCCGGGGACACCGGTGACGACGACCTTCACGCGCTCGCGCTCCAGGCCGTAGCGGTCCGCCGCGAGATCACGGTCGCCGTGCGGGTCGGTGGAGGCGATGTAGAGCTCGACGCCGCCGTCGGGGCGGGGCACCGCGAGGCCCGCCTCCGCGCCGATCGGCGCCGGGTCCTGGCGGCCGATGCGGTAGAGGCCCTCGACGATCACCTCGCCCGCCGCATCGGCGTCGCCGTGCTGGAGCGGGATGTGGCGGATCAGATTGCCGTCGGGGTGCAGCGGCTCCGCCGCGAAGGACTGCTCGGGGTCCGTGACCGGGTCCAGGATCTCGTACTCGACGACGATCGCGGCGGCGGCCATCCGCGCCGTGTCCGGGTGGTCGGCGGCGACCGCGGCGAGGGGCTCCCCGTGGTGGCGCACGACCTCGGACGCGAACACCGGTCGGTCCGCGGCGCGGTGGCCCGAGGCGGCCGGTCCGCCGCCGGGGACGTCCTCGTGCGTCACGACCGCGCGGACGCCGGGCATCTCGCGCGCGTGGGTGGTGTCGATGGAGACCACGCGTGCGTGCGCGTGCGGGGAGCGCAGGATCGACGCCCAGAGCAGGCCCTCGGCCCACAGGTCGGCGGCGTACGGGAAGGTGCCCTCCGCCTTGGCGTGCGCCTCTGCGGAGGGGAGCGACATGCCGAGGCCGTGCGGGAAGCTCTCCGCCTCCGGGGTCGTGGGTGCCGCCGGGCCCGTGGAGGTCGTGGCCGTCTCGTTCGTCATGCCTGGCCTCCGTCCGGGAAGTCCTTGAAGTCCTGCGGATTCGGGTTCTGGAAGTCGCCCTGCGGCTCCGGGGCGTCCTGGAGGTCCTCGGTCGCCAACGGGCCCGCCTGGCGCGGGATCAGCGGCTCGTCGGCGCCGCCGCTCTCGCCCGCCGAGGTCTCGGCCGCGGCGTCCGCCGCCGCCCGCCGCTCGTCGGCCACCTGGCGCACAGCGTCCACGACACCCCGGTAGCCGGAGCAGCGGCACAGGTTGCCGCACAACGCCTGGCGGGTCTCCAGGGCGGTCGGGTTCGGGTTGCCCTCCAGGAGGTCGTGCGCCGTCATCGCCATGCCGGGCACGCAGAATCCGCACTGCACCGATCCGCACGCGGCGAGCGCCCGCTGCACGTCGGAGGGCCGGCCGTCCTCGGCGAGGCCCTCGACCGTACGGACCTCGCTGCCCGCGGTGGTCGCCGCGGGCACCAGGCAGGAGGCCACGAGGCGGCCGTCCACCTGCACGTTGCACGCGCCGCACTCGCCCTGCGAGCAGCCGTCCTTGGCGCCCGCGAGGCCGAGGCGCTCGCGCAGTACGTAGAGGAGCGACTCGCCGATCCAGGCGTCCGTGACGGGGCGGTCCGCGCCGTTGACCCGCAGGACGTAGCTGGCCAGGGGGTGGTCGTCGTGGATCGGGAGCGAGGTGGGAGCGGGCTCCTCGTCGTCCTGCGCCTCGGGGGCGGCGACCGCCTCGGCCTCGTGCGCGGGCGCTGACTCGTGCGCGGGCGCTGACTCGTGTACGGGGGCGGCCTCGTGGGCGGGCGCGGATGCGAGGTCGTGCGTGGCGGCGGGGTCGGCCTCCGGCGCGGGCTCGGGCGCGAACTCCGGGGCGCCTTCGGGCTCGGGGGCGATCTCCGGCGCGGGGGGCGCGGCCACCTCTTCAGGAGCGGGAGCGGGAGCGGCAGCGGGCTCGGCGGCGGGTGCGGGCTCCACCGGAGCCTCGTCCACGGGCCCCACGGGCCCCACCGGCTCCACGGACTCCACCGGCGCCGTCCCGGCCTCCGGCTGGACGGCCCACGGCGCGGGCGCGCCGCCCGGCAGCGTCGCGGGCGGCAGGTGGTCGCCCCACGTCCGGGCCAACGCGGACGCGGTGAACTCGCCCGACTCGTCCGGCAGTTCCCCGTCGGCCAGCGGGATCGACCACTGACCGGTCTGCCCGTGGTGGGCGGCGTGGTCGACCGGCTCGACCGGTTCGGCGGGCGCGGCCTGCGCCGCACCGCCGGTGGCGTCCGTCCCCGGTCCGACCAGGTTCTCCGGCAGCATCCACACACCGGTGGCGGCCGGGTCGGTCGCGGTGGCTCCCGTGGCCGGGCTCACCGTTATCTGCGGCGGGACGTAGCCGTGGCCCGGCGCGGCGAGCGGCGCCTCGTCCGGGAAGCCCTCGGGGGGCAGCTGCACGAAGGCCGTCGCGTCGGAGTCGTACTCGCCCCGGGGCAGCGGCTCCCAGCCGTCCGGGCCAGAACCGTGACCCTGACCGTGGTCATGTCCGTGGCCGGTACCGGTGTTCGTCACGACAGCGCCCTCCCAAGTGCACGTCGGGCCAGCACGGCGACGGTGCGCCGCAGATGCAGTACGGCGGGCGGCAGCTGCGCCTGCGTGCCGTCCGGGGCGGGTTCCGGGTCGGGGACACAGGCCGCCGCGACGTACTCGCCGAAGGCGTGCACGGCCTCCGGCACGAGGGCGCCGCGCTCGCCGTCCCAGTCGATGAGGGAGGCCACCCACTGCTCGGCCTCCAGGGGCCGCAGCGGCATCGGCGCGATGGCCCCGACGGCGCAGCGCACTCCGCGCCGCGCCGGGTCGAGGACGAGCGCCACGGAGGCCATCGCGCGGCCGGGTCCCGTGCGCCCGGTCGCCTTGAGGAAGACCTGCGGGGCGTGCAGCAGAGGTACGCGGACGAAGCCGATCAGCTCGCCGGGGGCGAGCATCTCCATGCCGGCCAGCAGGTGCGAGACCGGCACCTCGCGTCTCGCGCCGCCCTGCCCCGCGATGATCAACGTGGCTTCCAGCGCGGCCAGTACGGGCAGCGTGTCGTTGGCGGGGGCGCCGGAGGCGATGTTGCCGCCGAGCGTCGCCGCGTTGCGGATCTGGGGCGGGCCCGCGGCGCGCGCGGCGGCGGCGAGGCCGGGGATGAGCGCGGCGAAGTCGGGGCGGCCGATGCGCGCGTGGGTGAGGCCCGCGCCGAGCAGCGCCGCCCTGTCCTGGTACTGCCAGCCGCGGATCTCGCTGATCCGGCCGAGCCCGACGAGCGCGGCGGGGCGGAGGTGACCCGCGTTGACCTGGGCCATCAGGTCCGTTCCCCCGGCCACCGGTACCGCGGCGGGCATGGCGGCGAGCGCCGCTACGGCCTCGTCCAGCGAACCCGGAAGTACCGCGGCCTGTGTCGTCGCCTGCGGTGCGTGCGTGGTCAAACCGGCTGCCCCTTCCCGATGTCCGGCCCCGTGCCCGGGCGGCGGCCCGGTCCCCACTAGGTCCTCGCATGGTCCACGCGTGAGAGCCGTTCCCGCCGTTACGCCTGTTCCGCCGTACGGTACGTGCTGACAGGCCGGACGTGGCAACTCTGGCACATCTTCCTCCCGGGCCGGAGAGGGGGTCCGGTAGGAGGCATTCGCCCCTTCCACCTCATAGATGACCGATATCGCACCAGATCACCTGTGGGCGCGAATTGGCACTCCACGCCCACGTATGAGGTGACCTACGACGTCAGGCGCGGCCCCGGCCGTTCGCAAGCTCACACGTTCGGGGGTTCCCCTTCGAAGGGACGTCCGAGAATCCCCGGCCGGCGCTGCCAGGGCAGGGGGCCGCCCGGTGGCCGATAGGCGACCCCCAGTGCGTCAAGTCGCCGGTAGTGCGCGGTCATTCGACGCTCGAACTCCGCGAAGTCGCGCGCGTCGGGCGCGGGCAGCTCGCTCCACGCGACCTCGCTGAAGGCGGAGAGGCGCGGATACAGCTGGTAGTCGAGGCGCTGTTCGTTCTCCGTCACCTCGGTCCACATGTTGGCCTGCGTGCCGATGACGTGCCGCGCCTCGGCCTCGCTCAGCTGCGGGGGGACCGGTTCGAAGCGGTAGACGTTCTCCAGGGTGCGTACGTAGCCGATGGGCACCGGCTCGTCGTCGCCCGCGGCCTCGCGGTAGTTCAAGTAGACCTGCTGCTCGGGGCACATGACGACGTCGTGGCCCGCCCTGGCCGCGGTGATGCCGCCCTCGTAGCCGCGCCAGGAGGAGACCGTGGCGCCGGGCGCGAGGCCGCCCTCCAGGATCTCGTCCCAGCCGACGAGGCGCCGCCCGCGCGCGCCGAGCCAGGTGTCGAAGTGCCGGATGAACCAGGACTGGAGCTCGTCCTCGTCGGCGAGGCCCAGCTCCTTGATGCGGGCCTGCGCGGTGGGCGACCGCCGCCACTGCTCCTTGGGGCATTCGTCGCCCCCCACGTGGATGAAGGTCGACGGGAACAGGTCGAGGAGTTCCTCGAAGACGCCCTCGTAGAACCGGAGGGTGTGGTCGGTGGGGGCGAGTACGTTCGGGTTGATGCCCCAGGTGTCCCAGACGGGGAGGGCGGACGTGTCGACGACATCGGTGTTGCCGAGTTCCGGATACGCGTGGATGGCGGCCTGCGAGTGGCCCGGCAGGTCGATCTCGGGGACGACCGCGATGTGCAGCGCGTCGGCGTACGCGACGATCTCGCGGATGTCGTCCTGCGTGTAGAAGCCGCCGTGCGGTTTGTCCTCCCACAACTCCGAGGCCCGGTGGCCGAATTTCGTCCTTGATCGCCAGGACCCCGCCTCCGTCAGCCGCGGGTGGCGCTTGATCTCGACGCGCCAGCCCTGGTCGTCGGTGAGGTGGAAGTGCAGGACGTTGAGCTTGTGGGCGGCCATCAGGTCGAGTTGGCGCAGCACCCCGGCCTTCGGCGTGAAGTGGCGTGCGACGTCGAGCATCATGCCGCGCCAGCGGAAGCGGGGCGCGTCGTCGACGTCGACGTGCGGGACGCTCCAGGTGCGTCCGGGCAGGGGCGCCCGGCGGTACGCGTCGGGGCCCAGGAGTTGACGCAGCGTCTGGGCGCCCCAGAAGACACCGGCCGCCGATCCGCCGTCGACGGTGACGCCCGTGTCCGTCACGCGCAGCCGGTAGCCCTCCGGTTCGAGGGCCGGGTCGACGCGCAGGCGTACGGCGTCGTCCTCGTCCGCGCCCTTGGGCGGCAGGGCGAGACCGGTCGCCGCGCCGAGCGTCGCGCGCAGCCAGCGCGCCGTGCCCTGTGTGCCCTCCCCCGCGGCGATGCCGGTGCGGTCGCCGAGCGCGTAGCGGCCGTCACCGGCGCGCGTCTGTCGACGGGGTGCGGGGAGGAGATCCATGACGTCAGGCCCTTCGGTGCGCGACACGCGAGGAGGCTAAGAGGACTGGACCAATTCGCGCAATGGTGCGCCGGATCCACCGGGCCCGGACGCGCGAAACCCCGGGCATGCGTCACCGCACGCCCGGGGTTCACCGGGAAGACCCTCGGAAAGGAGGGGGCAGGGCCGCTTACTTGCCCTTGCCGCCGCCGTCCTTGCCGCCCTTGTCCTTGTCGCCGCCGGCGCCCATGGACTCGTAGATCTCCTTGCACATGGGACAGACGGGGTACTTCTTCGGGTCACGGCCCGGCACCCACACCTTGCCGCAGAGCGCGACGACAGGCGTCCCGTCCAGCGCGCTCGCCATGATCTTGTCCTTCTGGACATAGTGGGCGTAGCGCTCGTGGTCGCCGTCGCCGTGCGACGTCTGCGGCGTCGGCTCTACGAGGGTCCCCGTACCTGTCCCGCGCTCGGGCTCAAGAGTGCTCATAACCGCCAAGGGTACTTAAGCGCGCCCGGTCCCGGAACGGACGCCGTGGCGAGGTCGCCGGTGCCGGGGCCGGGTCAGTTGAGCGAGGGGTCGTCCGGATACGTCGCCACCATCGCCAGCTCGCCGCGCTGGCGGCGCAGGACCGCGCGCCACAGCCCCTCGGGCCGGGTGGCCGAGACGTCGCCCGGCTCCGACTCGACGACGTACCAGGCGCCTTCGGTCAGCTCGTTCTCCAACTGTCCCGGACCCCAGCCCGAGTAGCCGGCGAAGATCCGCAGGGAGCCGAGCGCGGCGGCGAGCAGCTCCGGCGGGGCCTCCAGGTCGACGAGGCCGATCGCGCCGTGCACCCGGCGCCAGCCGAGGGGCGACTCCCGCTCGTCGTCGCCGGGGATGACCGCGACGCCGAGCGCCGAGTCGAGCGAGACCGGGCCGCCCTGGAAGACGACGCCCGGTTCACCGGCCAGCTCGCCCCAGCCCTCCAGGATGTCTCCGACGTCGACCGGCGTCGGCCGGTTCAGCACGACGCCGAGCGAGCCCTCCTCGTCGTGGTCGAGGAGCAACACGACCGCCCGGTCGAAATTCGGGTCCGCCAGAGCGGGAGTGGCCACGAGCAACCGCCCTGTGAGCGACGACACCTCGGTCATGCGTGACATGATCCCGCATCTGCGCGCCGAAGGGGGAGCCAAGCGCAACACCGGGCGTGAACGCAGCTCAGCGCGGCTGGAAGCGGAGGGACCGCGCTTCACAAAACCGTCACGCTTTGTGCTCTTTCCGGCGCGCTTCGTGTTGTAGCGAACTCATGACGCTCCCTGGCCCCCTCGGGCATACGAAGAAGGGGCAAGCCCCCCTTACCCTTGAGCCTGGCCCTGCCCATCTCTTCGGAACGCGAGATTCATGACCGTCACCGACGATGTACTGCTTGTCCACGGCGGAACCCCGCTTGAGGGCGAGATCCGTGTCCGCGGCGCGAAGAACCTCGTGCCCAAGGCCATGGTCGCCGCGATCCTCGGCAGCGCGCCGAGTCGACTGCGCAATGTCCCGGACATTCGCGACGTCCGCGTCGTACGCGGCCTGCTGCAGCTGCACGGCGTGACGGTCGGCGCCGGCGAGGAGCCGGGCGAACTCGTGATGGACCCCTCGCACGTCGAGTCGGCCAACGTCGCCGACATCGACGCGCACGCGGGCTCCTCCCGCATCCCGATCCTGCTGTGCGGCCCGCTGCTGCACCGCATCGGCCACGCGTTCATCCCCGGCCTCGGCGGCTGCGACATCGGTGGCCGCCCGGTCGACTTCCACTTCGAGGTGCTCCGCCAGTTCGGCGCGACCATCGAGAAGCGCGCGGACGGCCAGTACCTGGAGGCCCCGCAGCGCCTGCGCGGCACCAAGATCCGCCTGCCCTACCCGTCCGTGGGCGCCACCGAGCAGGTCCTGCTCACGGCCGTCCTCGCCGAGGGCGTCACGGAGCTCTCGAACGCGGCGGTGGAGCCGGAGATCGAGGACCTGATCTGCGTCCTGCAGAAAATGGGCGCGATCATCGCGATGGACACCGACCGCACCATCCGGGTCACCGGTGTCGACAAGCTCGGCGGCTACACGCACCGCGCGCTCTCGGACCGCCTGGAGGCGGCGTCCTGGGCGTCCGCGGCGCTCGCCACGCACGGCAACATCTACGTGCGCGGCGCGCAGCAGCGCTCGATGATGACGTTCCTCAACACGTACCGGAAGGTCGGCGGCGCCTTCGAGATCGACGACGACGGCATCCGCTTCTGGCACCCCGGCGGCCAGCTGAAGTCGATCGCGCTGGAGACGGACGTCCACCCCGGCTTCCAGACGGACTGGCAGCAGCCGCTCGTCGTGGCCCTCACGCAGGCCACGGGCCTCTCGATCGTCCACGAGACGGTCTACGAGTCGCGCCTCGGCTTCACGTCCGCGCTGAACCAGATGGGCGCGCACATCCAGCTGTACCGCGAGTGCCTCGGCGGCTCCGACTGCCGCTTCGGCCAGCGCAACTTCCTCCACTCGGCGGTCGTGTCGGGCCCCACGAAGCTGGAGGGCGCCGACCTGGTCATCCCCGACCTGCGCGGCGGCTTCTCGTACCTGATCGCGGCGCTGGCGGCCCAGGGCACGAGCCGTGTCCACGGGATCGACCTGATCAACCGCGGCTACGAGAACTTCATGGAGAAGCTCGTGGAGCTGGGCGCGAAGGTCGAACTCCCGGGCAAGGCGCTCGGCTAGCCGCCGCTCGACCCGTACGTGAGTGGGGCCGCCCGGAATCGTCCGGGCGGCCCCATTTCCTTGCCTGCGGCCACCGAGCCGCACGCCGTCGGCAGACACGCCCCTCCGTGGCTGGGCGCGCAGTTCCCCGCGCCCCTGAAAGCAAAAGAACGGCCCCCCGGAAGGTTCCGGGGGGCCGTTCTTGCGCCTAAGACTTACTTGCCCTTGGCGGCTTCCTTGAGCTTCGAGCCCGCGGAGACCTTCACGCTGTAGCCGGCCGGGATGTTGATCGGCTCACCGGTCTGCGGGTTACGAGCGGTGCGAGCGGCACGGTGGGTGCGCTCGAAGGTCAGGAAGCCGGGGATGGTGACCTTCTCGTCGCCCTTGGCAACGATCTCGCCGACGGTCTCGGCGAACGCGGCCAGCACGGCGTCGGCGTCCTTGCGGGTCACCTCGGCGCGGTCGGCCAGCGCGGCCACCAGCTCACTGCGGTTCATGTTTGTACTCCCGTGTTCTTCTTGCCGTTGAGGCGTGCCACGCGGCACGGCCGCGTGTTGGGCAACAGCGAAACCGATGCTGCCAGGGTCTCGGTCAGGCCCAGGACCCGGGTCCGTCTTCCAGACCCATGCGCCTGAAGAGGCATCCTGCCCCTACCAACGGCGGTAAAGCCAATCCGGCACCCCTTGGGGTCACTCGGAAAGCGCCACCGCACCGGTTCGCAGGGGCGGGCCGGGGGGCCTGTTTCCCAGCCAGCCTATGGGGCCCGTGGGCCCCGTAAACCGCGACGCGCCGGTAATCAGGCGGTCGTGGCACCCGTCACAGCCACTCCGGCCGCCTTCGCGGCGTCGCGGACGGCGCCGGCGACGGCCCCCGCGACCTTGTCGTTGAAGACGCTCGGAATGATGTAGTTCGGGTTGAGCTCGTCCTCGGTGACCACGTCGGCCAGGGCCGTCGCGGCGGCCAGCATCATCTCCGTGTTCACCGTGCGCGACTGGGCGTCGAGCAGGCCGCGGAAGACGCCGGGGAAGACCAGCACGTTGTTGATCTGGTTCGGGAAGTCGGAGCGGCCCGTGGCCACGACCGCCGCCGTCTGGCGGGCGACCGCCGGGTCGACCTCCGGGTCCGGGTTCGCGAGCGCGAACACGATGGCGCCCTCGGCCATCGCCGCGACGTCCTCGCCGTTCAGCACGTTCGGGGCCGAGACGCCGATGAACACGTCCGCGCCGACGACCGCTTCCTTCAGCGTGCCGGTGAGGCCCTCGGGGTTGGTGTTGTCGGCGATCCAGCGCAGCGGCGAGTCGCTCTCGGCGTCCTTGAGGTCCGCGCGGTCCGCGTGCACGACGCCGTGGATGTCGGCCACCACGGCGTTCTTGACGCCCGCCGCGAGGAGCAGCTTGAGGATGGCGGTGCCGGCGGCGCCCGCGCCCGACATGACGACGCGGGTGTCGCCCATGTCCTTGCCCGCGACGCGCAGCGCGTTGGTGAGCGCGGCGAGCACGACGATGGCGGTGCCGTGCTGGTCGTCGTGGAAGACGGGGATGTCGAGGGCCTCGCGCAGGCGGGCCTCGATCTCGAAGCAGCGGGGCGCCGAGATGTCCTCGAGGTTGATGCCCGCGAAGCCGGGGGCGATGGCCTTGACGATCTCGACGATGGCGTCGGTGTCCTGGGTGTCCAGGCAGATCGGCCAGGCGTCGATGTCGGCGAAGCGCTTGAAGAGGGCCGCCTTGCCCTCCATGACCGGCAGCGCGGCCTTCGGGCCGATGTTGCCGAGGCCGAGCACCGCGGAGCCGTCGGTGACGACCGCGACGGAGTTGCGCTTGATGGTCAGACGCCGGGCGTCCTCGGGGTTCTCCGCGATCGCCATGCACACGCGGGCCACGCCCGGCGTGTAGACCATGGAGAGGTCGTCACGGTTGCGGATGGGGTGCTTCGACGCCATCTCGATCTTGCCGCCGAGGTGCATCAGGAACGTACGGTCGGAAACCTTTCCGAGCGTGACGCCCTCGATACCGCGGAGCTGCTCGACGATCTCGTCCGCGTGGGACGTCGACGAGGCCGCGATGGTGACGTCGATCCGGAGCTTCTCGTGGCCGGAAGCGGTGACGTCGAGGCCGGTCACCGAGCCGCCGGAGGACTCCACGGCGGTGGTCAGCTGCGAGACGGCGTTACCGCCCGCGGGGACCTCCAACCGGACCGTCATCGAGTAGGAGACGCTGGGCGCCGTTGCCATGGCCGACTTCCTCTGCTTTCACCGTGTAGCTGTTGCTGTCCGATCGTCCCACCTACCCGTGAGTACGTGGTAGTCGCATCGGGTTTTGAAGCTAACGTTCATTCATCTTTTGGAAAGTACTTTCCACCATACGAGAAGTTGGGGGAAACGGGAAGAGGGAACAGAACGAGGCCCACGTCACGGGAAGTGACGTGGGCCTCGTCTCACGTTGACGACACCGACCCGCCATGCTCGCCTCGCGGCAAGTGGTCCCTCTAAGGGACGATGGTTGGGCCCGGGGGCTTGGATCGAGCCGGTGCCGTCATCAACGGTAACACCGTGACCCGACGACACAAGGGTCAGTCGCGGAGCAGGTCCGGCACCCCGTCCGCGTCCGGTTCGTCCCGTTCCCCGGAGACCACCGTGAGCTGCTGCGTGGCACGGGTCAGGGCCACGTACAGGACGCGCAGACCCGCCGGGGACTCGTCGGCGATCTCGGCCGGGGAGACCACGATCGTGGCGTCGTACTCCAGGCCCTTGGCCTCCAGCGAGCCGAGCGCGACGACGCGGTCGCCGAGCCCGGAGAGCCAGCGGGCCGCCTCCTCACGGCGGTTCATCGCCACGACGACACCGACGGTGCCGTCGACCTGTTCCAGGAGCCGGGCGGCCTCCGCCCGCACGGTGTCACCGACCTTGCCCCGTACGACGGTGAAGCGCGGCTCCACGCCCGTCGAGCGGACCGCCGACGGGGACGCGGAGCCGGGCATCGCGAGCGCCAGGACCTTCGCGGCCAGCTCGGCGATCTCCGACGGGTTGCGGTAGTTCACGGTCAGCGTGAAGCGGCGGCGGGGCCGGGTGCCGAGCGCCTCGTCGCGGGCGGCGGCCGCCTCGTCCGGATCGGACCAGGAGGACTGGGCCGGGTCGCCGACGACCGTCCACGTCGCGTGCCGGCCGCGGCGGCCCACCATGCGCCACTGCATCGGCGTGAGGTCCTGCGCCTCGTCGACGATGACGTGCGCGTACTCGGTGCGCTCCTGGGCGAGCCGCTCGGCGCGCTCGCGCTGCGACTCCTCGCGCTGCGGCATCAGCTCCTCCAGGCCCGTGAGCTGGTCGAGCGGGTCGTACTCGCGCTTCTTCTTCTGGCGGGCCGGGGCGCCGAGGACGGCGTTCAGCTCGTCGAGGAGGGCCACGTCGTGGACCGAGAGGGCGTCGCGCCTGAGCGATTTGGCAAGCCTGCGGACCTCGCCGGGGTTGAGGATCCGGCGGGCCCAGCGGCCCAGCCGCTTCTCGTCCGACATGGCGGACAGCACCGCACGGGGCGTCAGCTCCGGCCACCACGCGTCCAGGAAGCGGATGAAGTCGTCCTCGCCCGCGACGTCCTCGTCGAAGGAGGAGCGCAGCTCGGCCGCGAGCTCGGGGTCGGAGTGCCGGCTCGCGGCGCCCGACTGGCTCCAGAGCGCGTCGAGCAGGAGCTTGCGGGCGCGCGGGCGCAGATGGTTCACGGGCGCCGTGCCGCCGAGTGCGGCCTGGCGGACGCGGTTCAGCTGCGCCGCGTCCAGTTCGAGGCGGCGGCCGAAGGCGACGACGCGCAGCCGCGTCGGCGTCTCCCGCGGCGCGGCTGCGCCCTCGGCCCCGTCCTCGCCGAAGTCCTCGCCGAACGCGAGCTGCTCCTGCACGGCGGGCTGCTGCGGGCGGCCCGTCTCCAGGGCGCCGCGCGCCGCCTTCCGCAGCACCTTCAGCATCCGCGACGACCCCTTGACGCGGGCCACCGCCGGGGAGTCGTAGACCGCGGCCTCCGCCCCGTCGACCAGCGAGCCGACCGCGCGGATCGCGACCTGGCCCTCCTCGCCGAGCGAGGGCAGCACGCCCTCCGTGTAGGCGACCAGGAGCGGGGTCGGCGAGACGATCAGGATGCCGCCCGCGTAGCGCCGCCGGTCCTGGTACAGGAGGTACGCGGCGCGGTGCAGCGCCACCGCCGTCTTGCCGGTGCCCGGGCCGCCCTCGACGTACGTGACGGAGGCGGCGGGGGCCCGGATGACCTGGTCCTGCTCGGCCTGGATGGAGGCGACGATGTCGCGCATCGAGTGGCTGCGGGCCTGACCGAGCGCGGCCATCAGCGCGCCGTCGCCGATGGCGGGCAGCCGCTCGCCGTCCAGGTACGCGGTCAGCTCCGGGCGCATCAGGTCGTCCTCGACGCCGAGCACCTTGCGGCCCTTGGAGCGGATGACGCGGCGGCGCACCACACGGCCCGGATCGACCGGCGTGGAGCGGTAGAAGGGGGCGGCGGCCGGGGCGCGCCAGTCGATGACGAGCGGCGAGTAGTCCGCGTCGAGCACGCCGATGCGGCCGATGTGCAGCGTCTCGGCGATGTCGGCCGTGTTGTCCTCGCGGACGGCGCCGTCCGCGGGCTCGACCGCCGTGTACGCGCCGTCCGGCCCCTTCTTGCCGTCCTTGCCCTGGAGCAGGTCGATACGGCCGAAGAGGAAGTCCTCGAACTCGTTGTTGAGGCGGTTGAGATGGATGCCCGCGCGGAAGACCTGCGCGTCGCGCTCGGCGAGCGCGCCGGGCGTGCCGACCTGGCCGCGCCTGGTGGCGTCCTCCATGAGGAACTCGGCCTCGTGGATCTTCTCTTCGAGGCGTCGGTAGACGGCGTCGAGATGGTCCTGCTCGACACCGAGCTCACGGTCGCGCACCGAGTCCGCGTTCGCGTCCTTCGCTGCGTCCGTATCCGATTTCACCGCTGAATCGTGCGGAGCCTGAGCGGCCACCGGGCCCCCTTCTGACGTGCTGGGCAGCCGTCAAAGGTACGCGAAGGGGGGCCCGAAGGGCTACGTGCGCGCCCGCGCGGTCAGGCGTTCACCTCCACGAGCCGCTTCCCGTCCAGCGTCTCGACCTCGAAGTGGTCGATCTGGCTGCGGTCGAAGGCCGCGCCCCCGTGCACGTACAGGGGACGCTTCGCGTTCTCGTTCGTACTGCCGTCGATGCCGTAGCCCCACTTCGGGACGGCCCAGGTGGTGAGGGTCTCGCGCTCGCCGTTCTTGCCGACCGCGATCAGGGAGCACTTCAGCGGCCCCTTGACGTTCTTCAGCTCCAGGACGGTGTGGGTGCCCCAGGCCTTCTTCTCCATGCCGATCGTGGCCGTGACGTCCGTGCTCGCGTTGGTGGCTTGCACCTTGTCGGTGATGCCGGCGAAGGCGTCCTCGGCGCGGCCGTGCGCCGTCGGCTGTCCGCCCGCGTCGTCCGTCACCGTCATGACCGTCAGCGGGCCGCCGATGATCAGGGCCGCGGCGGCGGCCGCCAGAAAGAGACCGCGGCGCCGCTTGCGCGTGCGGCGGCGCCCCAGTTCGTCGGCGAGGGACTCCGCGAGGCGGGGGCTCGGGCGGGCCGCGAGCGAGTCGCCGATCTGCGGGGTCGGCATGCGCGGGGCGCCGTGCTCGGGCGGCAGGTCGGCGAGGGCGGCGAGCATCGGCTCCATGCCCGCGAACTCCTCCAGGTTCCGCGCGCACCGCTCGCACGTCGCCAGGTGTGCCTCGAAGGCGCTCGCCTCGACGTCGTCGAGGATGCCGAGCGCGTAGGCGCCGACGGTCTCGTGCACCTCGCCCGTGGGCCCCGCCGGCTCGTGCCCGTACGTCGTCATGCCGTCACCCCCCGCTCCTCAAGCGCCAGCTTCATGGAGCGCAGCGCGTAGAAGACCCGCGAGCGCACCGTGCCGCTGGGGATGCCGAGCGTCTCGGCCGCCTCGTTGACCGTACGTCCCTTGAAGTACGTCTCCACGAGTACTTCCCGGTGGGCCGGGGTCAAGTCCTCCAGGGCGTCGGAGAGGGTCATCAGCCACAGCGCCTTGTCGATCTCGTCCTCCGCGGGGATGACCTCCAGCGGCGACGGATCGACCTCCTGCGGCCGGGCCTGCCTGCTGCGGTGGCCGTCGATGACGATGCGCCGGGCGACCGTCACCAGCCAGGGGCGTACCGAACCGGTCGCTCGGTTGAGCTGTCCGGCGTTCTTCCAGGCGCGGATGAGCGTCTCCTGCACCACGTCCTCGGCGCGCTGCCGGTCCCCCGCCACGAGCCGCAGCACGTAGGCGAGCAACGGCCTCGCGTGCTCGGCGTAGAGCGCGCGCATCAGCTCCTCGTCCGGCTCGGGGGGCCGGGGAGCGCGATGTCGGGCCCGGGGCGGGCGTTCATCGGCCACGGCGGAATCCTTGCGCACGCCTACCTCCGGTGTCCCCTGTTCGGCCATGTCTCTCGGCTGGGTTCACGGGGGAGATACGTAGGCGAACTTGCGGATGTTCAAAGGGAGTTGTGGGCTACGGTTCACGCCCTGGCCAGGGCCGCCGCTCTGCGCCTGTGTCTCGCCACCCGCTCCCGGTTGCCGCACACCTCGCTGGAGCACCAGCGGCGGCGCCGGCCGCGCGAGGTGTCGAGGTAGATGATCGGGCAGTTGTCGCCCGCGCACTGGCGCAGGGCGCCGCGCATCGCGGGGTCGGTGAGGAGGTCGACGGCGTCCCGCGCGACGGCGGCGAGCAGCGCCGGGCAGCCGGGTTCGATGTGCAGCGACCGTACGAGGGTGCCGTCGGCGGCGCGTACGGCGCGGGGCGCGGGCGGGGCCGCGCGGGCGAGCAGGTTGACCCGTTCCAGGGCGGCGGGGGCCGGGCGCCCGGAGAGTTCGCCGCGCACCAACTGCGCCACGTGTCCGCGCAGTTCACGGAAGGCGGTGAGCCAGGCGGGCGAGCGGTCGGCCAGTGCGGCGGTGTCGGGGACGAGCCCCGCGCCGACCAGCCAGGCGCGCAGCCGGTCCGGGCTCGTGAGGCGTTCGTCGGGGTGCGCGGTGGCGACGAGGTCCAGGCAGAGGCGTCCGGAGTCGAACCGCAACTCGTAGGGGGCAGGTGCAGGCGGGCGGGGACCGGTGGGTACTGCTGCCATGCCTTCTACAGTGCCCGGCCCCGGGCGCGGCCGGAACCCCCGGTGCCGGAACGGGAGTTGACGCGCTACGACAGGCCGTACGCCGGCGGGTCGTCGTGCAGGACGCGCTGGAACAGGACGTGGTCGCGCCATTCCCCGTTGATGTGGAGGAACTTGGGCGCGAGCCCGTACCGGACGAAGCCGCACTTGGCGAGCACGCGCTGGGACGCCTCGTTGTCGGTGAGCGTGCCCGCCTCGACGCGGTGCAGGCCCAAGTCGTCGCGGGCGGCGCGGCAGATCTCCTCGACGGCGGCGGGGACCAGGCCGCGGCCCCGGTAGTCGGCGTCGACCCAGTAGCCGAGGTTGGCGCTGCACAGCGGGCCGAGGTGGATGCCGCTGAGCACGATGCGGCCGACCACGCGGCCCCCGGCGGCGTGGTCGAACAGCAGCCACATCGCGGCGCCCGGTTCGGCGATCCGCGCGGCCTGCTCCTTCGCCGTGTAGTAGTCCTCGCTGCGGTACGGCTCCCAGGGCCGCATGAACTCCCGGTTGCGGACCACGGCGTCGGCGAGGCGCTCCGCGTCCTGGTGGGTGGCGCGGCGCAGTTCCATGTCGGTACTGATCAGCATCGTCGTACGGTAACCCCCAAGCTTCGGCCCGTCCGGCGCCCGCTCTCGGGGCTCCGCCCCGGACCCCGCCGCTCAATCGCCGCGGGGGCTCACTGGGCGTACTTCGCGTCCGATGCCGGGTCGAGTGCCAGCCGGTAGCCCCGCTTGACCACCGTCTGGATCAGCTTCGGGGCGCCGAGGGAGGACCTGAGCCGGGCCATCGCCGTCTCCACGGCATGCTCGTCGCGGCCCGCGCCCGGCAGTGCGCGCAGCAGCTCCGCGCGGGGCACCACCCAGCCCGGCCTGCGCGCGAGCGACCGCAGCAGCGCCATGCCCGCGGGCGGCACCGGACGCAGCTCGCCGTCCACCACGACGGCCTGCCCGCGGATCTGCACCTGGTGGCCGGCGACCGGCAACGTGCGTGCGCGGGCGGGCAGTTCCTTGCACAGCAGCTGCACCAGGGGGCCGAGCCGGAACCGCTCGGGCTGCACCGTGTCCACGCCGCGCGCCTGCAGCGGCACCGCCGTCACCGGGCCGACGCACGCCGGGAGCACGTCGTGGTGCAGGGCCGCAAGGAGGTCGTCCGTGAGGCCCCGCTCCTCCGCGCGGTTCAGCAGCGCCGTCGCGGCGGGGGCCGAGGTGAACGTCAGCGCGTCCACACCGCGCGCGACCGTGGCGTCGAGGAGGCGGTCGACCGGTCCGATGTCCTGCGGCGGCAGCCAGCGGTAGACGGGGACGCCGACCACTTCGGCGCCCGCCTCGCGCAGCGCCTCGACGAAGCCGGGGAGCGGTTCGCCGTGCAGCTGGACCGCGACGCGGCGCCCCTGGACGCCCTCGTCGAGCAGCCGCTCCAGGACCTCGGCCATCGACTCGGACGAGGGCGACCACTCCTCGGTGAGACCGGCGGCGCGCACCGCGCCCTTCACCTTCGGCCCGCGAGCGAGGAGCTCCACGTCCCGCAGCCGCGCGAGCAGGTCCTCGCCCAGGCCCCAGCCGTCGGCGGCCTCGACCCAGCCGCGGAAGCCGATGGCGGTGGTGGCCACCACGACGTCCGGCGCGTGGTCGAGCAGTTCCTTCGTCGCGGAGAGGAGTTCGCCGTCGTCCGCGAGCGGCACGATGCGCAGGGCGGGCGCGTGCAGCACGGAGGCGCCGCGCCGCTGGAGCAGCGCGCCCAGTTCGTCGGCGCGGCGCGCCGCGGTCACGCCCACGGTGAAGCCCGCGAGCGGCCCGTGGCCCTGCTCCGCCTTCGTGACCTGCTGTTCCTCGTCCATGCTGGTTCTCGCCCCGCTCGACGTCTCTCCCGTGCACCGGGCCCACCGGTGCGTCGTCCGAGCCTGTCAACGCTCCGTGTCGGCCCCGGATCTACGCTATTGCATGCGTGTTACGGGCGGCTCGCTCACACCTCCGCGTAGCTGAGCCGGGGCTTCGTCTCCGCCGTGGAGCCCGCGACGGTGCGCGAGGCGGAGCGGCGAAGGTATACGGCCCAGGTCACCGCGAAGCACACGGCGTAGAAGGCGAGGAAGGCGAGGAAGGCGCCGGTGCCGGTGCCCGCGGTCTGGAAGGACTGCCGGAACGCCAGGTTGATGCCGAGCCCGCCGAGCGCGCCCACCGCACCGATCAGCCCCATGGAGGCACCGGAGAGCCGCCGCCCGTACGCGGCCGCCTCCTCGCCCGTGAGCCCCTCGGCCAGCGCCTTCGCCTGGAAGATGCCGGGGATCATCTTGTACGTCGACCCGTTGCCGAGCCCGCTCAGTACGAACAGGGCGATGAAGGCGACGGTGAACAGGGCCAGCGACTCCTCGACGGACGCCAGCGCCACGACGGCGGTGGCGACGGCCATGCCGACGAAGTTCCACAGCGTGATCCGGGCGCCGCCGTAGCGGTCGGCGAGCTTGCCGCCGACGGGCCGGATGAGCGAGCCGAGCAGCGGCCCGATGAAGGTGACGCCGGCCGCCTGGAGCGGCGTACGCCCGAACTGCGTCTGCAGCACGAGCCCGAAGGCGAAGGAGTACCCGATGAAGGACCCGAAGGTACCGACGTACAGGAACGACATGATCCAGGTGTGGGCGTCGCGCACGGCCTCCTTGGCGGCGCCGGTGTCGTTCTTCACGGTCGCCAGGTTGTCCATGAACAGCGCGGAGCAGACGGTCGCGACGACGATCAGCGGGATGTAGATCCCGAGCAGCACCCGCGGACCGCCGCTCGCGCCGATCACGGCGAGCGCGACGAGCTGGACGACGGGCACACCGATGTTGCCGCCGCCCGCGTTGAGGCCGAGCGCCCAGCCCTTCTTCCGCAGCGGGAAGAAGGAGTTGATGTTGGTCATGGAGGAGGCGAAGTTGCCGCCGCCGACGCCGGTGAGCGCCGCGCACCACATGAAGGTGGTGTACGAGGTGCCCGGCTCCATCACCACGAACGCGGCGATCGACGGCACGAGCAGCATGCTCGCGGAGACGATCGTCCAGTTGCGCCCGCCGAAGACGGCGACGGCGAACGTGTAGGGCACGCGCGCGAAGGCCCCCACGAGCGTCGCCATCGACACGAGGAAGAACTTCCCCGCCGGGTCGATCCCGTACTCGGGCCCCATGAACAGGACCATCACGGACCACAGGGTCCAGATGGAGAACCCGATGTGTTCGGAGAGCACGGAGAAGGCGAGGTTGCGCCGGGCGACCCTCGCCCCCGTCTCCTCCCAGAACACTTCGTCCTCGGGATCCCACCGCTCGATCCACTTCCGGTTCCGGCTCTGCTCCTTGGGCCCAGGCATCTCACGCCTCCAGGTCACGGTTCGCGGCTGATGCCACCGAAGGTAGGGAGGCGGCATTTCCACTTCATGGCTGGACGTGACCACGGGGGAACGTTGCTCTCACCCGGCGGGCGGGCGGATGGTGAGGCTCAGTGCTTGCTCTTGCGGCGCGCCCCGTCCGGCCACAGCCGCGGCGAGCGCTTGGCGGCCAGGTCCTCGATCCAGCCGACGCCCACGATCGCGAGGGCGATCAGCGGCCAGACGAGCACGAACATCCAGATCATGTACGTCGAGTCGAACGCACCGCTCCAGCGCGAGTCGTCCATGAACGGCAGGTTGTACGCGAGGTCGAGGAGCGGCACCGTGGCCATGATCAGCATGTTGTGCCACAGGTAGATCGTCACGGCCCGGTTGTTGGAGAGCGTGACGAGCTTGTCCCACTTGGCGAGCCTGCCGGGCAGCTCCTGCCAGGAGGGCGAGTACAGGAGCAGGATGACGACGAACCCGAAGGACCAGGTGGCCTGGGCCAGCGGGATGTCGTTCAGGTCCCAGCCGTCGGGTCCGAGGTGGCCCGAGGCCCACCAGATGCCGAAGGCCATGACGAGTGCGGAGACGGACACCGCGAGATAGCGCGGGATCTTGACGAGCATGCCCTCGTGGTGGGCGAAGCCGAGCACCCAGCAGCTTCCGTAGACGCCGAAGTCGGTGACCGCGTTGCCCGTCTCGCCGGGGATGGTGACGAGGCCGGTGCCGACGACCGCGGTGAGGCCGAGGGGCGCGAGCAGCGTCGCCCACGGCACCTTGCGGAAGGCCCACAGCAGCAGCGGCGAGGCGATCACGAACCACATGTAGGCGCGCAGGTACCAGAGCGGTCCCGCGGCCTGGGCGGGCCAGGTGTCCTCCAGCAGGCCCGCCTTGTCCCCGAGGTGCCAGGGGAAGCTGGGCGCGCCGATCGGCACCAGGTAGTTGACCAGGCTGATCCAGCCCCACGTGCCGCCGTTGTCCGGGTCCTTGCCCGGGTTCCAGCCGCCCGCGAAGAGCAGCGCGAGGACGGCGGCGCTGAACGCCCACATCGGCGGCAGCAGACGCCGGATGCGGCCGCGGATCACGCCGATCGCGGGCCGGCTCAGCGAGCGGGCCATCAGCGATCCGGCGAGCGCGAACATCACGCCCATGGACGGGAAGAGCACCGTCAGCCACGCCCACCCGAAGAGGTGGTAGACGACGACGCGGACGAGCGCGATGGTCCGCAGCAGGTCCAGGTACCGGTCGCGGCCGGGCTTCTTCGGCGCGGGCTCCACCACCGGCAACGGGCGGGTGCCGTCCGCCTGCTGGGGCACGTCGGCGAGGCGGGTGGTCGCGGTGCGGGGTGCGGCGTGCGCCGGGGCGGGTGCTCCGGTGCCCCTGCCGTCGGGCCAGACCGGCGCGGCCTGCGGCCAGCCGGAGGCCGTGGGCCGCACGGGCCCGGGGACGGGCACGGGCCCGGGCTGCGCGACGGGCCACTGGGCGCGGCCCGGTCCCTGCCCCGGCTCCTGGCTCTGCCCCTCGCCGAACCAGCCGCCCTGCCCGGACGGCTCGTTGGGATACGTCATGCCACCGGCCTCCTGTCGCCACCGGGCGCGGAGGACGACGTCCGCTGACGCGGCAGGGCGCCGCCGGGGGCGGAGCCGAGCGCGCCGGTGCGGCGCAGCTTCTGCCAGCGCAGCCGGCCGCCCGTGAGCGCGGTGATCCAGGACTGCAGCAGCACGACGTACATCAACTGCCGGTAGAGGAGCTGCTGGAGCGGGAGGGATATGAGGTGCGTCATGCGTTCCTTGTCGAGCCGGAAGGCGTACGCCGCGCAGACCGCCTGGATCGCGAGCACGCCCAGCCAGGCGATCACCGTCTTCTCCGTGGGGCCGAAGACGACTCCGTAGAGGAAGAAGACGTCGATCAGCGGCGCGAGGAGCGGGGCCAGCACCATGAAGAGGGAGACCAGCGGCAGGCCGACCCGGCCGAAGCGGCCGGACGGGCCGCCCTCGACCAGGGCGCGGCGGTGCTTCCAGATGGCCTGCATGGTGCCGTACGACCAGCGGTAGCGCTGCGACCACAACTGCTGAACCGTTTCCGGGGCTTCGGTCCACGCCCGGGCCTTCTCGGCGTAGACGACGCGCCAGCCGTCGCGGTGCAGCGCCATCGTGACGTCGGTGTCCTCGGCGAGCGTGTCGTCGCTCATGCCGCCGATGCGCTCCAGGGCGCTGCGCCGGAAGGCTCCGACGGCGCCGGGGATCGTCGGCATGCAGCGCAGGACGTCGTACATGCGGCGGTCGAGGTTGAAGCCCATCACGTACTCGATGTGCTGCCACGCCCCGATGAGCGAGTCGCGGTTGCCCACCTTCGCGTTGCCCGCGACGGCGCCGACGCTCGGGTCGCCGAACGGCTGGACCAGTTCGCGCACGGTCGCCGGTTCGAAGACGGTGTCGCCGTCCATCATCACGACGAGGTCGAACCGGGCGTTCGCGAGGCCCCTGTTGAGCGCGGCGGGCTTGCCCGCGTTGTGCTGGCGGACCACCCGGACGCCCGGCAGCCGCATGTTCTCCACGATGCGGGCCGTGCCGTCCGTAGAGCCGTCGTCGATGACGATGACCTCGATGGGGTGCTCGCTCGACATCAGCGAACGGACCGTGGTCTCGATGCACTTGGCCTCGTTGTACGCCGGGACGAGCACGGAGACCGGCTCCGTGACCGGCGGCCCCCAGGCGAAGCCCCTCTTGCGCACGCGGCGTGCGTGCAGGGCCGACAGGATCAGCATCAGGCCGAAGCGGCCCATGACGAGGACACCGATGACGGCGAGGCCGGCGACCAGGACGCCCGTGACGTTCTCCGAGGCCTGGACCGCCACGATCCACGCCTTGCCCTTCCACAGCTCGAAGCCGGTGACGGGCGTGTGGGCGCTCGGCAGCCCCAGGGCCCCGGTGAGGTTGGCGAACGTGTAGCCCTCGTGCTGGAGGGTGGGCAGGAAGCGGTCGAGCGCGGCGACGGTCTGCGAGCGGTTGCCGCCGGAGTCGTGCATGAGGACGATCGCGCCCTCGCCGTTCTTGGGCGTGGCCCGGCGGATGATCTCGTCGACGCCGGGGCGCTTCCAGTCCTCGCTGTCGGTGTTGTTGACGACCGTGATGTAGCCGCGGGAGCCGATGTACTTGGTCACGGGCCACGACTGGTTGTCCATGGCGTCGGCGAACGAGGAGTACGGCGGCCGGAACAGGGAGGTGCGCACGCCCGCCGCGCCTTCGAGGGCCAGCTGGTTCTGCGACAGCTCCCAGTCGATGCGCCGCTCCGACTGGTAGGAGAGGTCGGGGTGGTTGAAGGTGTGCAGGCCGACCTCGTGCCCCTCCTCCACCATGCGCTGCACGAGGTCCGGGTAGCGCGAGGCCATGGTGCCCGTGACGAAGAAGACGGCGTGCGCGTCGTGCTTGGCGAGGACGTCGAGCACCTTCGGGGTCCACTCGGGGTCGGGCCCGTCGTCGAAGGTCAGCACCAGCTTGTGCTCCCCGATGGAGCGGCTGGTCTCGCGGCCCGCCCGGCTGTCGATGACGGGGCCGCCGTCGAGGATCTTCTCCGGGACCCGCCCGGTGCCCGCCTCGGGGCGGATGCGGTGGTCGGCGAGGATCTCGCTGTGGACGTAGCCGCGCAGCATGAGCATCACGACCATGGCGAACAGCAGCAGCGTCGGCAGGAGGTAGCGCAGCGGTATGCGGCGCCTGCGAGGAGCGGCCCGGTGACGATGTGAACGGGTGGACATCTACAGGACGCTGCTTTCAGGGGACGGGACAACCAGTGCCAGGAGCCCGGCGACCAGGGTCTCCTCCAGGGGCAGGGGTGCGGCGGCGCCGTGGGCCACGGTGCCCGTGCCGTCGCCGCCGGTGTCGCCGACCACCGGGTCCGACGGGTCGGCCGACGGGGTCTCCTCGTCGGTGGACGGATCCTCCGACACGCCGGTCGACGGGGCACCGCCGCCGGCGGGCGCGGACGGCTTGTCGGCCGGCTTCGTCCTGGTGGGCTTGCCGGAGGGCGAGGCACCGGTGCTCGGTTCGGCTTCGGCTGTGCTGGAGCCGGCCGACGGGGAGGTGCTCGCCCCGGCGGTCGGGGACGCGTCCGGCGCCGCGGCGTCGGGCGCGCTGGGCTGCGCGGTGGTGCCAGGTGGTGTGGTCGGGGACTCGGCTCTGGCCGGCTCGGTCTTCTCCGTGCCGATCTGTTCCGCGGGCCCGCTCTCGTCGCCGGGCATGGGCAGCCAGGGCGCGCTCGAGTTCCCCGAGAGCAGGGTGGCCACGATGACGACCGCGTATCCCGCGCAGGCCAGACCGAGGGCCACGCCGACGCGCCGGAAGGTGTGCCTGCGCCGCCCCGAGTCGTCGACGAACACCGGGACTTCCTTGGCGGCGCTGCCCGGCTCGCTCGTGGCACGCACGACATCGCCCGTGCCGTACAGCTCGCCCAACTGCAGCTCGACGGCGTCGAGCTGGACCGTCACCTCGTGCGGATCATGAAACGGCCCGTCCGGGCCGCCTGTTCGAGAGTTCTCCACCGTACGCACATCCCCCCAAGGACACCTTCAACGGTGCGTAGGTGACCTGCGGGGCGTCTCTTGCGCGAACCGGGCCCCCACCCGACCCGAACGCCCCCATCACATGCGCACGGCTCATGAATGTAGCGCACAGGAGCGACACTCACGCACACGCATTATTCACGATTCAACATGAACTCCGCGTCCACGGCCGGGATCCACGCCCCCTCCGGCCGCTCCAACCAGCCCTCTTCCACCGCCAGGGCCCTTGCCGCGGCACGCAGGGCCTCGATGGCCGGATGTCTGCGCTCCTTTCGCCACACAAGTGACACGGGCGACAGTGGCACCGGATCCACCAGCCGTCGCAGCACCGACCCCGGCATCGGCGGGAAGTCCATACCCACAAGGACCGGGTTGCGGTACTTGGTCATGATGCGGCGGAATTCTTCCTTGCCCACGGCGAGTGGGGCGGGCGGTGCCACCTGGATGTTCCGGCCCTCGAACAACAGCCGGGCCAGGTCGGTCCATTCGGGGGTGCGGGGGTTGCCCGCGCCCGCGTAGACGGACTCTCCGGCGAGCCGGTCGAGGGGCACGGCGTCGAGGGAGACCAGCGGATGGTCCTCGGGCAGCAGCACCGCCATCGGCTCGTAGCGCACGGGCTGTTGGGCGAGGCGGGCACGCACGGCCGGGTCGAGGCCCGCGAACCGGCCGAAGGACACGTCGATCCGGCCCGCGAGGAGTTCGGCGGCGGCGCCGGTCAGGCCACTTTCGTAGCGGGCCATCAGCTCCTGGTCCGGGACGAGTTCGCGGGCCCGTGCGAGCACCCGCTCGTGCACGAGTCCCGGACTGTTCACGTCGACGAGCAGCGGCGCGGGCCCGGTGAACGCCGCGAGCAGTTCGTCCTGCGCCTCGATCACGCGCCGCGCGTACGGCAACAGCCGGGCGCCGTCCGCGGTGAGCGTCACCTGCCGGGTGGTGCGGCCGAAGAGGTCGACGCCCAACTCCCCCTCCAGGCGCCGGATGTCGCGGCTCAGCGCCTGCTGGGCGACGTAGAGACGGGCGGCGGCGCGGGTGAAGTGCAGTTCGTCGGCGACGGCGAGGAAGGCGCGCAGCAGGCGCGGGTCGACATTCGCTGGGGACATCCGGCGAACTTACAACGCACATGCGTCAATCGGCACCGAGTAAGTGTTGGACCCCGCACCTGACCTGCGGCGACGCTCATGGCATGTCCACCGCCACGTCCTACACCCGGCTCTTCGCCATCCCCGGCGCCCGCGCCTTCACCCTCGGCAACCTCATCGCCCGCTTCCCGCAGGGCATGTTCAGCATCAGCGCGGTCATCATGATCTCCGGTTCACGCGGCTCGTACGCGCTCGCGGGCGCCGTCACCGCCACCGGCCTGGTCGCCAACGCGCTCGTCGGACCGTGGACGGCGCGCCTCGTGGACCGCCACGGGCAGGCCCGCGTCGCCGTCCCGGCGACCGTCGTATCGGCCTGCGGCTCGCTCGCCCTGCTTCTGTGCGTGCACTTCGGGGCACCCAACTGGACATTGTTCGCCGCCTACTTGGCGTCCGCGACGACCCCCAACACGGGCGGCCTGTCCAGGGCCCGCTGGGCGCACCTGCTGAAGGGGACCCCGGACGCCCTGCACACGGCGAACTCCTTCGAGCAGGCCGCGGACGAGCTCTGCTACATGCTCGGCCCCGTAGCGGCCGCCTTCCTGTGCGGCTCGCTCTTCCCGGAGGCGGGCACGCTGGTCAGCGCCGTGCTCATGGTGACCGGCGTGCTGATCTTCACCGCGCAACGCGCGACGGAACCGCCGCCCCAGGCCCGTACGAAGGCGACGAAGACGCCGCTCCGCGCGCGGGGCATGCCGCCCCTGCTGCTCGCCTTCCTCGCCACGGGCGCCATCTTCGGCTCCCTCGAAGTCGTCACGGTCGCCTTCGCCGACGCGCAGGGCCACAAGGTGTGGGCGGGCGGCATCCTGGCGCTCCAGGCGGCGGGCTCGTGCGCGGCGGGCCTGGTGTACGGGGCGTGGAAGCCGACGGGTCCGGCGGCCCGCCGCCATCCGCTCTGCGTGGCGGCGATGGCGGTCCTGATGACGCTGCCGCTGCTCGCGGCCTGGCTCACCGGCTCCCTGTACGTCCTCGGGGGCGCGCTCCTGGTGGCGGGCATGGCCACGGCGCCGACGATGGTGACGGGCATGACCCTGATCCAACAGCGCACACCGGCGGGCCAGTTGAACGAGGGGATGACGCTCGCCGTGACCGGCATCCTCACCGGGATCGCGAGCGGCTCGGCGACGGGCGGGGCCGCGGTGGAGCACTGGGGCCCCACCGCGGCGTACACGGTGCCGGTCACGGCGGCGGCATGCGCGCTGCTGCTCGCGCTGTACGCCTCCGTACGTGCCGCCCGCTAGGGGGTCAGCACAGGGTCGGCTTGCGCCACGCGCACTCCAGGTCGCCGTCCCGCTCGGTGGCGGGGACGGCGCGCGTGGACTTCGGCACCACGGCCTTCGCCTCCTTCGAGGTCGACTTCGCGAGGGTCACCACAATGGCGTCCTCCAGCGGCTTCACGGAGTCGACGAGGTAGTTGTTCTGGACGACGCTGTAGACGAGCAGCCGCCCGTCGGCGTCCTTCACGTAGCCCGAGAGCGCGGAGGCGCCCGTCAACGATCCGGTCTTTCCACGGGCGTTGAGAGCGGCGGGCGTGTCGCACATCCGGCTCCGCAGCGTCCCGCCGACGAACCGGTCCGGGTCGCAGGCCACGGGAAGCGACGTGTACCAGTCGGCGTACCAGGGCTCGTCCTGTACGGAGAGGAGCAGGTCGGCGAGTTGCCGGGCGGCGAAATTGTCCTTGCGCGAGAGCCCGGACCCGTCGACCTGCCGGATCTTCGTGGCGTCGACCCCGGCGCCCTTCAGATAGTCGGCGACGGCGTCGATGCCGTCACCCCAACTCCCCGGCTTTCCGGTCGCCTTGTAGCCCATCGCCTTGGTGAGGGACTCGGCGTGCATGTTGTTGGACAACTTCATGAACGGGATCAGCAGGTCCTTCAGCGCCATGGAGTCGTGCCCGGCGAGCCGCTTCGCGTCCTTGGGCGTCGCCCGGCCGAGCTTGGTGGAGCCGGCGACCTTCACCCCGTGCGCGGCGAGCGCGTCCCGGAACACGGAGGCCGCGTACCCGGTCGGCTCCCACACGGTCACCCACTCCTTGGTGGTGTCCCCGCCCACCGGCACCGTCCCGCTCACGGTGATGGTGTTGGTCCCGTGCCGCCGCTCGACGGCCACGGTGTCGTCTCCCCCGGACCCGACGGTGCTCGCCCGCACGTCCAGGTGCACGTAGTCGTTCTTCGGCGTGACGCTCACGGCGGGCTTGTCGCCGACCCTGGCTCCGGGCTTCACCTCGACGATGACGGTCCCGGTGTCGTAGTCGGTGTCGGGGGCGACGCTGAGCGCGGAGATCTGGGCGGCGTAGTACGAGGACTCGTCGTCGCCGCCCCAGGTGTCGCCGATCCGGTGGTCGTCGAACCGGGTGTCGTCGGCGACGAGCCGCCCGCCGACCCGCTTCACACCGGCCGCGGCGACGTCGGCGGCCAGCCGGTCGTAGTCGGCGGCGAGGGTGGTCGGGTCGCCGGTGCCGCGCAGATACAGGTCCCCGCCGAGCACCCCGCCCTTCACCCGCCCGTCGGCGAGCACGTCCGTACTGAACCGGTAATCGGGGCCGAGCGTCCCCATGGCCGCGGCGGAGGTGGCGAGCTTCGTGTTGGAGGCGGGCATCAGCCGCCCGGTCGGATTGTGCTGGTACAGGGTCTTCCCGGTCTTCGCGTCGGCCACGACCACGCTCGCCGCGCCGCCCTCCATCCGCGGATCCCCGAGAATCGTGTCGATGGCCTCCGGCAGCCCGCTGGGCGCGGAATCGGCGCCGGCGGACCCACCCCACGACAGTCCGGCGGCGGCCACAACGAGCACGAGGGGCCAGGCCCACCTTCGAGCTGATCCATCACGTCTACTCATGCCACAGGAGAATGTCGGAAGCGCACCCCCCCGCCAAGACCTACAACTGAGCCACCGAGCCACCGCGCAAACGACAAAGGCCCGGCTGTGTGAACAGCCGGGCCTGAATCGCATGGGATGCGGTGGTGGAGATGGCGGGAATCGAACCCGCGTCCAACGGTGCAGCAGCAGGGCTTCTCCGTGTGCAGTTCGCTTCGATTTTCTCGGCCCCGGTGATCACGCGAACAAGTCGCCGACGGGCCCAGTCACTGTTTGATTTCCTTTTCCGCCCCGTGACCGGACGGAAAAGTTTAGTTTCCTAGATTATGCCAGGATCCGGGTCGGAAACATCCCCGGGCTGACACCCTTTTAGGGTCCTTCAGTCGCTGTTATTAGGCAGCGAGGGCGAAGGACTGGGAATCGCTCTTGGTGTTGGCGATTATTGGTTGCGACATATGGTTAACGAGATCATTGCCGCTTCCTCGACACGCTTCCCCTGCTTCGACATCCGCTGTCGAAACCGATCATCCCCATGTTGGCACGCTATTCAATTGGATACTGCTCAAGGTGGACCTTGCGGTCCGGCGCCCCTGCGTGAGGAGCAGTCCCATCGTACGTGACCAACGCACGACGGTGCCAGCCTATTCCTGACGGGCGTCAGCCCATCCGCTCGTTGTTCCGCTGCCGCCGCTTCGCCGCCGCGATCGCCCGGTCCGAGTCCCGGCGGTCCTGCTTCTCGCGGAGCGTCTGCCGCTTGTCGTACTCCTTCTTGCCCTTGGCGAGCGCGATCTCGGCCTTCGCCCGGCCGTCCTTGAAGTAGATCGCCAGGGTGACGATCGTGTGACCGGTCTCCTGGGACTTCGACTCCAGCTTGTCGATCTCGTCGCGGTGCAGGAGCAGCTTGCGCTTGCGGCGCACCGCGTGGTTCGTCCACGTGCCCTGGTTGTACTCGGGGATGTGCGCGTTGTGCAGCCACGCCTCGCCCCCGTCGATCTGGACGAAGGCGTCGGCCAGGGAGGTACGGCCCTGACGCAGCGACTTGACCTCCGTGCCGGTCAGCACGATGCCGGCCTCGTAGGTGTCCATGATCAAGTAGTCGTGGCGCGCCTTCTTGTTCTGCGCGACCATCTTGCGCTTGCCGTCCTTGTCGGACGACGCCCCCTTCTTGCCCTGCTTGGGCTGGGACTCCTTCGGTACATACATTGCCTTGGCCATAGTGCTGACCATTTTCGCACTAGGAGGGGTGCCCGAGGCCAGTCAATACTGTCTCCGCCCGCCGCAGGGTGTCCGCCTGCGTCTCCAGGTCCGGGGTGATGCCGCGGCCGTCGACCGTGCGGCCCGAGGGAGTGCGGTAGTGCCCGACGGTCAGCTCCGCCACGGAGCCGTCGGGGAGCCGGCTCGGCATCTGGACCGAGCCCTTGCCGAAGGTCCTGGAGCCCACGACGACGGCGCGGCCGCGGTCCTGCAGGGCTCCGGTGAGCAGTTCGGCCGCGCTCATCGTCCCGCTGTCGACGAGCACGACCACCGGTCTGGACGTGTCCGCCCCGCGCTCCGCGTGCAGGGACCGCTGGGCCCCGCGCACGTCGTAGGTCGCCACGAGTCCGCCGTCGAGGAAGGCGGAGGCCGCCCGGACCGCCTCGGTGACCAGCCCGCCGGAGTTGCCCCGGAGGTCGAGCACGACGCCCGCGCGCGCGGGTACCGCGGCGACCGCCGCCCGCACCTGGTCGCCGACGCCCTTGGTGAAGGCGCTCACCTTCACGAGCGTCGCCCCGTCGGGCAGCCGCGTGGCGGCCACGGAGTCGGTCGACAGGGTGGCGCGCCGCAGGGTCTCGCTCCACGCGCGCGTGCCGCGCTGCAGGCCTACGTGCACGGCCGTGCCCGCGTGCTTGCCCCGCAGGAGCGCGAGGACTTCGGTGACGGGGTGTCCCGTGACCGGCTCGCCGTCGACCGCGGCGATCCGGTCGCCCTCGCGGATGCCGGCGAGCTGCGCGGGCGAGCCCTCGCGGACCCTGGTGACCTGGACCTGGCCTTCGGCGGTGCGGCGGGCCCGCAGGCCGATGCCGGTGTACTCGCCGTCGAGGGCCTGCTCGAACTTCTCGTACTCGCGCCGGGAGTAGACGGATCCCCAGCGGTCGCCGCTGCGGCTGACCGCGTCCTCGGCGGCCTTCGTGGGCGACTTCCCGTCGGCCATCGCCTCGGCCGCCGCGTCCGCCGGGTCGGTCGGGCCCACCAAGGGCTTCTCGTGCGCGGCGACCAGCGAACTGTCCCCGGTCTCCGCGGCCTTCCGGTCCTCACCCGGCCAGGAGCCGGTCGCGGCGCCCGCCCCGAGGACGGTCACGAAGATCAATGTCAGGGTCGCCCCACGGCCGATGCGGCGGGGCCTGGAGGACATTTCCGGACCTGACATGTCGGTGAGTCTAGGACAACGAAGGGCGCCGTACGGGTCGTTGACCCGCACGACGCCCCGTGGCGCGAAGGACTCTCGTCACACCTTCAGGTACTTGCGCAACGCGACAAACGCGGCAAGCGCCGGCATCAGCACGCTCACGGCCAGGATGAGCGGCAGCTTCGTCAACACCGAGTCCCAGCCGATGAAGTTGATGAGCTGCAGCTTGTCGGAGAGCGCGACGCCATTGTCGATCACGAAGTACTGGCCGGCCGCGAGGAACACACAGGCGATGCCGCCGCCGATGAGCCCGGCGACCGCGGCCTCCATGATGAACGGCGCCTGGATGTAGAACCCGGACGCGCCGACGAGCCGCATGATGCCGGTCTCGCGGCGGCGGCTGAACGCGGACACCCGGACGGTGTTCACGATGAGCAGCAGCGCGACCACGAGCATCACCGCCATCACCGCGCCCGCCGCGTAGTTCAGGTAGCCGAGCAGCCGGAAGAGGTTGTCGAGGACGCCCTTCTGGTCCTGCACGGACTGCACACCGGGCCGCCCGTTGAACGCGGTCGCGATGACGTTGTACTTCTCCGGGTTCTTCAGCTTGATCCGGTACGACTCCTGGAGCTGGTCCGGCGTCAGCGAGCTGGCCAGCGGGGAATCGCCGAACTGCTCCTTGTAGTGCTTGTACGCCTGGTCCTGGGACTCGTGCGCCACCTTGTCGACGACGGGCAGCTTGTTGAGGTCCCTCAGGATCTCCTTCTTCTGCTCGGTCGTGACCGGACCCTTGGCGCAGTTCGGGTCGGAGTCGGCGTCCCCCTTGTTGCACAGGAAGATCGAGACGTTGACCTTGTCGTACCAGTAGCCCTTCATCTGGTTGACCTGGTCGCTCATGAGCAACGAGCCGCCGAACAGGGCGAGCGAGAGGGCAACCGAGATGATCACGGCGAAGGTCATCGTGAGATTACGACGGAGGCCTACGCCGATCTCCGACAGAACGAATTGGGCACGCATAGCGTCACTAACGCCTTTCGCAGCTTTCTTGCTCGGTACTTCTCGCGGTTCTCAGTGCTGGTAGCCGTAGACGCCGCGCGACTGGTCGCGCACGAGGCGGCCGTGCTCCAGCTCGATGACGCGCTTGCGCATCTGGTCCACGATGTTCTGGTCGTGCGTGGCCATGACGACGGTGGTGCCCGTCCGGTTGATCCGGTCGAGCAGCTTCATGATGCCGACCGAGGTCTGCGGGTCGAGGTTGCCCGTGGGCTCGTCCGCGATCAGCAGCTTGGGCCGGTTCACGAAGGCCCGCGCGATGGCCACGCGCTGCTGCTCACCACCGGACAGCTCGCCCGGCATCCGGTCGTCCTTGCCCCCGAGGCCGACGAGGTCGAGGACCTGCGGCACCGACTTGCGGATCTCCCCGCGGGACTTGCCGATGACCTCCTGTGCGAAGGCGACGTTTTCACCGACCGTCTTGTTGGGAAGAAGACGGAAGTCCTGGAAGACCGTGCCGAGCTGGCGGCGGATCTGCGGGACCTTCCAGTTGGATACGCGGCCGAGGTCCTTGCCAAGGATGTGCACCTGGCCGTGGCTGGCCCGCTCCTCACGCAGGATGAGGCGCAGGAACGTCGACTTGCCGGAGCCGGACGAGCCGACCAGGAAGACGAACTCACCACGCTCGACCTCCAGGGAGACATCCCTGAGGGCGGGCCGGGTCTGCTTGGGGTAGACCTTGGAGACGTTGTCGAATCGGATCACGGTTGCGCCTCGGTGGGTCGGGGGGCGTCGGCGGTAGGTGTGCGTGACCATACGCGAAGCCGCATGCGGAGCGCAGGCGCCGTCCCTCGTTGAGCGTTTTGTCCCGCTGTGATGCCCGATACGGCGCCGGAATTGTCCCTCCCGTGGCTGGTCAGGGGCGGTACTTCCGGGGGGACGCGCCGAAAATCCGGGAAGCTGGCACAGTGGTAGGGGGAACGGTTGCGTTTCCCGGAGCGTTGAGCGGAGAGAACCCAGGGGTACCCGGTGGCAGGCTCCGCCGCGCGGGAGGAGGAGAAGCGCATGACCTACGACCGATTGGTGTGCGCGAACTGCGCGGCCCCTGTGAGCGAGGGCCGCTGCCCGGTGTGCCGGGCCAATCGCGAGCGGCTTCAGCAGCAGAACCCGCTGGCCGCGCTGAGCCCCATGGCGCTGGTCGCCCTGGTGGCGGTGCTCGTGGCAGCGATGGCACTCCTCGCGCATCAGACGGTGTAGCCGCCGCACACAGACATGCGAAAGGGCCCGGAGCCGATCGGCTCCGGGCCCTTCGCGTGTTCGTACTGCTACGCGGCAGCGCCGCCGCGGTTGTTCGCGAGGCGCGGCAGGAGCCGGAAGCCGACACCGCCCGCGATCATCGTGGCCGCACCGATCACCAGGAACGTGGTGCCGGAGGAACCGGTCTCGGCGAGCTCACCGCTGGCCTTGGCGTTGCCGGAGCCGGTCTGCTGGGCCGGGGCGGAGCCGGTGTCCTGCAGGCTGTCCTTGCCCTGACCCTGCTCGACGGGGTTGTTGTTGCCGTCGGGGGTGGTCTGGTCGCCACCGCCGGTGGACGAGCCACCGGTGCTGGAGCTGCCACCCGTGGAGTCGTCGCCGCCGGTCGAGGAGCCGCCCGTGGAGGACGAGCCACCGGTGGAGGACGAACCGCCGGTGGAGTCGTCCCCACCGATGCCGCCACCGTTGTTGCCGCCGCCGGTGGAGTCGTCCCCACCGTTGCCGCCGCCGTTGGACTGGTCGCCGTTGGCGCCACCGTTGGACTCGTCGCCGCCGTTGGCACCGCCGTTGTCGTTGCCCTCGGTGACACCCGCGACGCCGCCGTTGGTGTTGCCCTCGGTCACACCGGCGACGCCGCCGTTGGTGTTGCCCTCGGTCACACCGGCGATGCCGTTGCCCGGGTCGCCGTCGTCGCCGCCGTCCTCGCCGCCGTCGTCATCGCTGCCGGACTTGCTGTCCCAGCAAATGAGGCCGAGCGGGCCGCAGGTCTTGCCGCTCTGCTCATCGATCGTGTCGGCGGATGCCACACCCGCGGCGGTCAGCGAGGCACCCGCGGCGATCACCGCACCGGCCGCTATCCGCGCAACACGGATCCGCGTCTTCTTGGTCATCAGTCTGCTACCCCCAGTAGCCAATCGTCAGTGGAGCAGCGCCAGGGACTGCGTTCAACCGGAGGCAGCAGGGGACACGTTCGCCCCTCCCCCGTTCACACGCGTCCCACGAATACGCATGCCGCGCGCCAGCCTTTCCACTTTTGGGATCAACGTCAAGGGCGTTGCGCACGCTATGTCCACAAGTAGGCGATCTGACCGCCTTACGAACATGTGACTGTGACGTAAATGCCAGTCCACTCTTCACGAGTGGCACACATCTGAGGTCGGGAGTTCGAAAAAACGAAAGGCAACTACCGTTCAGCGAACGGCAGTTGCCCTCGTTTTCGTTGAATCCCGGAGTTACTTCTCCTGCTGCTTGCGCCAGCGGATTCCGGCCTCGATGAAGCCGTCGATCTCGCCGTCGAGAACGGCCTGCGGGTTGCCGACCTCGAACTCCGTACGCAGGTCCTTGACCATCTGGTACGGGTGCAGGACGTACGAACGCATCTGGTTGCCCCAGGAGCTGCCGCCGTCGCCCTTGAGCGCGTCCATCTTGGCGCGCTCCTCCTGGCGCTGACGCTCGAGGAGCTTGGCCTGGAGGACGTTCATCGCCGTGGCCTTGTTCTGGATCTGCGAGCGCTCGTTCTGGCAGGAGACCACGATGCCGGTGGGGATGTGGGTCAGGCGGACCGCGGAGTCCGTCGTGTTCACGCCCTGGCCGCCGGGGCCCGAGGAGCGGTAGACGTCCACGCGCAGGTCCGACTCGTCGATCTCGACGTGGTCGGTCTGCTCGACCACCGGGAGCACCTCGACGCCCGCGAAGGACGTCTGGCGGCGGCCCTGGTTGTCGAACGGCGAGATGCGCACCAGGCGGTGCGTGCCCTGCTCGACGGAGAGCGTCCCGTACGCGTACGGCACCTGGACGGAGAAGGAGGTCGACTTGATGCCGGCCTCTTCCGCGTACGACGTCTCGTAGACCTCGGTCTTGTAGCCGTGGCGCTCGGCCCAGCGCAGGTACATGCGCTGCAGCTGCTCGGCGAAGTCCGCGGCGTCGACGCCGCCGGCCTCCGCGCGGATGTTGACGATCGCCTCGCGGGAGTCGTACTCGCCGGACAGGAGAGTGCGGACCTCCATCTCGTCCAGCGCCTTCTTCACGGCCGTGAGCTCGGACTCGGCCTCGGCGCGGGTGTCCGGGTCGTCCTCCTCCTCGGCCATCTCGAACAGCACACCGAGGTCGTCGAGCCGGCTGCGCAGCGCCTCGGCCTTGCGGACCTCCGCCTGGAGGTGGCTCAGCTTGCTGGTGATCTTCTGCGCCGCCTCCGGGTCGTCCCACAGGGACGGCGCGGCCGCCTGCTCCTCGAGCACGGCGATATCTGCCCTCATCTTGTCGAGGTCCAGGACGGCCTCGATCGACTCCATGGTCGAGGAGAGGGACTTCAGCTCTTCGGATACATCGACGACTGCCACAGGACCAGCCTAACGGCTGGTGCAAGTGATCCGTCCCGGCCGCCCCCAGGGCCCGTCCCGGCCGCCCCCAGGCCCTAAGGCTGCTCGGGCGCGGAATTGTTGCTGTCCGCGGGCGGCGCCTCGTCCGAGCCGGACGAGGTGGCGGCCCAGACGCCGCCGCCGACCGCGGCCACGAGGACGAGCCCGGCCACGCCGAGCGTGATGCGTCTGCGGCGCGCGGAGTGCCGGTTGCGGGCCGATCCGGGCCGGGGCGAGCCGTGGGCGCGGGGCGCGCGGGCCGTGCCGCGGGCGCCGCCCGCCAACTCGTCCGGTGCCGGGACCCTCATCGACGTATGGGTGTCGCGGTTGGCGTCCTTGGGGGCGGAGCCGGGGATCAGGGAGACGGCGCCGCGGCGGGGCCGCTCCGGGGGCTCCTCCGGCGTCTCGGTCCGCGGCTCCGGCTCGTCGGGGGCGGTCTCCGTCTCCGGCTCGTCCACGTCGAGCGGGGGCAGGCCGGTGAGCATCGGCTGGAGTTCGCGCAGGCGCGCGGCCAGCTCGGAGGCGCGGAGGCGGGAGGCGGGGGCCTTGGCGAGGCACTGGATGAGCAGCTGCCACAGCTCGTCGGGGATGCCGGGGAGCGGGACCACCGTCTCCGTGACGTGCCGCCGCAGGATGGCTCCGGGGTGGCCGCCGCCGAACGGGGTGAACCCGGCGAGGAGTTCGTACAGGACCGTCGCGAGCGCGTAGATGTCCACGGCCGCGCGCGCGGGCAGGCCCTCGATGACCTCGGGGGCGAGGTAGTCGGGGGTTCCAATGATCTTCGTCGCGCGCGTGCGGCGCGGGGTGTCGATCAGCTTGGCGATGCCAAAGTCGGTGAGCAGCGCCGGGTGGGCGCCGCCGGGGCCGAGCTCGCCCTGCATGTCCAGGAGGATGTTCTCCGGCTTGACGTCGCGGTGCACGATGCCCGCGGCGTGCGCGGCGGCGAGGCCCTCGGCGACGTCCGCGACGACGGCGACGGCGGCCTCGGGCGGCATCCGGCGCTCGCGGTCGAGGCGGGTGCGCAGGTCCGTGCCGCGGACGAGATCCATGACGAGCGCCAGGTCGTTCCCGTCGACCACCAGGTCGCGAACGCCCACCACGCGCGCGTGGTCGAGGCTCAGCAGGGCGGTGCGCTCCTGGACGAAGCGGCCGACCAGTTCCTGGTCGGAGGCGAGGTCCTCGCGCAGCAGTTTGATGGCGACCGGACCCTCGGGTCCCTCGCCCAGCCACACCGTGCCCGCACTGCCGCGACCCAGGATCTGGTGTGCGGTGTACCGGCTGCCGATCTTCCGTGCCAAGGCTGCTCCTACAGACGCGTGTTGGCGCCCAAGCTACGCGGCTCGGACGCCAACCTACGCATCAGAGGGGGAAATCACCCGTCGGATGTCGACAAATCTCCAACGTCGCGGACCGGGCACGGTCCTGACGCCGGTTCAGCTGCCGGTCCTGGCGCCGGTTCAGTTGCCTGTTTTGTTCCCGACGGTGCTGATCCAGTCCGACACCTGGGAGAACCAGTCGGAGAGCTGGGCCCAGTAGCCCTTGCCGGTGCCGATCCAGTCCTGGAGCGGGGTGAACTCCCAGACGAGCCAGCTGACCACGAAGAGCATCACGATCATGAACAGGCAGCCCTTGAGGCAGCCGAGGCCCGGGATCCGCATCCGGTTGGGGCTGCGGCGCCGCGGCTCGCGCGGCTCCGGCTCCCGGCGCGGGGCCTGGCGGGGCGGGGGCTGCTGCGGCGGCGCGTACTGCTGAGGCCGCTGCTGGGGGCGCTGCGGTGGCTGCTGCGGCTGCTGGTACTGCTGCGGCTGTTGCTGCTGCGGGCGCGCGACCTGGCGCTGCGGGCGGCGGCGCAGCGGGTCATCGTTCGGGTCGAGGTACTGGACCTGCGTCTGCTCGTTGCGGTCGCGGGCGGCGCGCAACTGGTCGCCCCAGGCGTCCGGCATCTGCTGTGGCGGGCCCTGCGGCACCGGCGGCATCACGGCCGTCGGATCGGCGGCGTCACCGCCCTGGTCGTTGCCCTGCTGCTGCATGATGCTGGTCGCCGCGTTCGGGTCGTACGCGGACGCCGCCGCGGCACCGGCCGCGGCCCCCGCGAGGCCAGCTGCCGCCGCGTTGTTCGGCAGGACCTGCGTGGGGTCCGCGTCCGAGGTGCCGGGGGTGTCCGGGACCTGAGCCGGGGTGGGGTCCGGCATCAGGAGCGCGCCGACGCCCTCGGCGGCGGCGATCTGCGCGCTGCTCGCGTGCACGCCGATGCCCTCGGCGACGGTGCGCAGCCCGCGCGCGAGGTTCTCCGCGCTGGGCCGTTCGTCCGGATTCTTGCGCAGGCAGCGCTCGATGACCGTCCACAGCGGGTCGGGAACCGTGGACGGGCGGCGCGGTTCGGCGCTGAGGTGCTGGTGCAGGACTTCGAGCGCGGAGCCGCCGGAGAACGGCGGCCGGCCGGTGACCAGCTCGTACATCAGGATGCCCGCGCCGTAGATGTCGACGGCGCTGGTCTGCGGGCGGCCCTCGGCGGACTCGGGCGCCACGTAGGCGGGCGTGCCGACGAACTCGTGGGTGCGGGTCAGGCCCGGGGAGTCGGCGAGGCGGGCGATGCCGAAGTCGGTGAGCATCGGGGCCATCTCGCCGTCGGCCTGCTTGAGCAGGACGTTCGCCGGCTTGAGGTCGCGGTGCACCACGCCGTCCGCGTGCGAGGCGGCCAGCGCGTCGGCGATCTGGGCCGTCATGAGCGCGGCGCCGACCGGGGAGAACGGTCCGTTCTCCCGCAGGTAGCGGTGCAGGTCGGGGCCCTCGACGAGGTCCATGACGAGGGCGAGCAGATCGCCCTCCACCACGAGGTCGCGCACCCGCACGATGTTCGGGTGGGTCAGCCGCAGCAGGACGGAGCGCTCCCTGAGGAAGCGCATCACCACGTCCGCGTCGTTGGCGAGCTCCTCCTTGAGGACCTTGATCGCGACGGTCTCGCCGGGCTGCCCGGCGACGGCCGCCTCGGCGCCCGCCGTCTCGCGCTGGCGGGCTCGCCAGACGGTGCCCGTGGCGCCGCGTCCGAGCGGCTCCTCGAGCAGGTACTTGCTCCCTACCGGCCGCACGTCATGCGCTCCCTGCATCGGTACTTGCTATGGGTCACCTGGTTCCGGGTGTTCCGACCCACTCTAGTGGCGGATTCCCCGGCGGTTGCTGTCGATCTTCTGTGGTCCCCGGTTCGAACCGGTCCATTCCGGCCTCCCCGCACACGGTCCGCGGTACGGCCCGGAGTACGGCCCGGGGCCTACCCGTGTTCGACGGAAAGACGCACGGTTGGGGCCGTTGGTTGCCGAGGGACGACGTGACTGATCTCAAGCGGGCAGCGAGCAGGCACTTTTGCGGGCAGAGCCGACCAATCAAGATCACTTACGGGTGGCTGGCGGGCGTGTTGTCGGTGGCAGGTGACAGGATGCCTCCAGCACTGGCTGACGTGCCCGTGGCGGTGGGGGGAATCTGCGGTGGGGGACCGCGGGCAGCCCCTCTGTTTCCGGGCGCCCGCGCAGAAGGGACCGCAGGCGGCGATGCAGATCCGGCTTACCGTCGTAGACCCCCTGGGCACGCGCCCCGACATGATCGCACGTGGTGACGACACACTCGCGCGCGGTGTTGACGTGCTCGTCACGGCCCCCGCGGGCACCGCGCTGGCCGCGGTCGCCACCGGTCTGGCCACGGCCGTCGCGGGCGGCGAGGCCGGGACCACGACCTTGTACGCGGGCATGCAGCGGCTCGACGCCCAGCGCTGCGTCCTCGGTGAGCCCCCGCTGATCGACGGCGCGGTGGTCGCCCTCGGCGCCCCGGTGGATCCGGGCCCCGAGCCGGACGGGGCGGCGGCCCAGCTCCATGTGGTGGCGGGGCCCGACGCGGGCGGCGTCCACCTGCTGCACGGCGGGCAGATCCGCATCGGCCGCTCCGCCGACGCGGACGTGCCGCTCGACGACCCGGACGTGTCCCGCCTGCACTGCGCGGTGACGCTCGGCGCCGACGGCCGGATCTCGGTGGAGGACCTGGACTCGACGAACGGGACGTCGGTCGACGGCCGCCCGATCGACACCCGCCCGGTCCGCCTGTCCCCCGGTTCGCTCGTGCGCCTCGGCGAATCCGCGCTGCGGGTCTCCGTGGCCGGTGACGCCGCCCGGCCCACGCCGCTGCGGACGGCGTCGGACGGGGAGGGGCACGTACGAGTGCTCTTCGCCGAGCAGCCGGTGGACGCGCCCGCACCGCCCCTCGCCACCGACCCCGCCCAGGAGACCCGGCACGCGTACGGGGACTCCGCCTGGGGCTCCGCGGGTGACACCACGGACGGCGACGGCGTCGCAGGCACCGCGGACGGCGGGCAGGGCGGCTCCCGGCCCCTCGTGCCCGAGCCGGAAGCAGACGAAGAAAACGAGGGGCGCGCACTCACCCCCGCGCGCGGCACCACACTGCCGCGCACCCCGCGCAAGCGCGGCGGACTCTCCCGGCTGCTGCGCCGCGGCAGGCGGGACGAGCGCGACGGCTTCGACATGGACGACCAGCAGCACGAGATCCACGAACCGCACGTACTGCGCGCCCCCCAGCGCTCCGAGTCCGTGACCGGCCCCGCCGCACCGCCCGAGGCCCCCGCGTACGAGGAGGAGCCCCGGCCCGCCGCCGCCGAGACCTGGCCCGACGCCGCGGCCCTGCTGCTCACCGCGCTCGGCCCCGGCCCCCGGCTGTGGGAGCGCGGGCCCGGCCACCCGGAGAGCCTCGCTGTACGGCTCGGCAGCGTCGACCGGCCGGGCCCCGGCGGGGTCGGGCTGCTGCCCGCCGTGCCGGTGACCGTGGGCCTCGCCGAGGCCGGGGCCCTGGGGCTCGCGGGACCGCGCGCGCGGCTCGCGGGTCTGGCGCGCTGCGCCGTCGCCCAGCTCGCGACGCTGCACGCGCCGGAGCGCCTGGAGCTCGTGCTGATCTCCACGGACCGGGCGCGGCCCCTGGAGGAGCGGGTCGCCGAGTGGTCCTGGCTCGGCTGGCTGCCCCAGGTGCGGCCCGCCCACGGGCAGGACTGCCGGCTGCTGCTCGCGTACGACCGGGAGCAGGCGACCGCCCGCACGGACGAGCTGCTGCGGCGGCTCAACGACCACGCGGCGGGATACCGGCCCTCGACGCAGGACCCGGACGAGCCGGTGGCCTCCACGGTCGTCGTGATCGACGGCGACCCCGGCAGCGCCTCGCTGCGGGAGGCCACGGTGCGGCTCGCCGCCGAGGGCGGCCCGGCCGGGATCCACGTCGTGTGCCTGGCCGAGGCGCCCGCCGCCTCCCCCGCCTCACCGGCCGCGCAGAGCTACGAGGCGGCGTGCGCCGCGAGCCCGGCGTTCCGCGCGTGCGGGGCGGTGGCGCTGCTCAGCGGCGACGTGGCGACGACGCTTCGGCTGCACAGAGCGGCGCAGGGACAGCTCGTCGGGCACGGGACGGTCGGCACGGCCGACGCGGTGTCGCTCGCCTGGGCGGAGCGGTTCGCGCGGGCGCTCGCGCCGTTGCGCACGGACGCCGTGGGCGGTTCCGGTGCCCGGCCCGGCGCGCGGGTGTCGGCGCCGCTGCCCCAATCGGCGCGACTGCTGGACGAGTTGGGGCTCGCCCGCGCCACCCCGGCGTCCCTCATGGCGCGTTGGGCGGCGGCCGGGGACGATCCGGACTCGCTCGGCGGGCGGGTGTGGGCGGTGCTCGGGGCCGGTCCGCGCGGCCCGCTGACCGTGGACCTCGCCGCCGACGGGCCGCATCTGCTGATCGAGGGGCCCGCGGGCAGTGGCCGTACGGAGCTGCTGCGGTCGGTCGCCGCCTCGCTCGCCGCGGCCGAGCGGCCGGACCGGCTCGGGATGGTGCTCGTCGACGGGACGTCGGGCGGGGAGCGCGCGGAGGGCCTGCGGGTCTGCACCGACCTGCCGCACGTCACGACGCACCTCGCCGCCAACGACCCGGTGCGGATGCGGGAGTTCGCCCAGGCGCTGAGCACCGAGCTGAAGCGACGGGCCGAGCTCATCGGGCGTACGCACTTCTCGGAGTGGCACACGCAGCGGGCCGTGTCGGGGCGGGTCGTGTCCCAGCGGGGCGCGCCGGCCGCCGAGGGGACCGGGGACGTGGACGTGCCGTCGAGTTCGACGATGCGGTTGCGGCCCGGTGCCGTACGGGAGCAGGCGGAGGCCGGGCCTCCGCTGCCGCGGCTCGTGGTCGTCGTGGACGACCTGGACGCGCTGCTCTCACCGCCGCTCGGGTCGATGGGGCGGCCGGCCGCCGGGTCGGTCGTGCGGGCCCTCGAGGCCGTGGTGCGGGACGGGGAGCGGCTCGGGGTGCACCTCGTCGCGGCGTTCGCCTCCGGCGGTGCCGCGGGGTGGACGGCTCGGCCGCGCGTCGTGCTCGACGCCGTGGGGACCGGGAGCGAGGATCCGGCGCCGGGGCGCGGGGTGTTGCACGGGGCGGACGGGCGTGACGTCGAGGTGCAGGCGGGTCGGGTGACCGGGCGCATCCCCCGGACGGCCACGCAGCGGCCCACCGTGGTCGCCCTCGAATGGGCCCGCATGGGCGACCCGCCGGACCGCCGCCCCGTCCGCGAACTGGGCAACGGGCCGACCGACTTGGCCCTCCTTGCCAGCGCACTGGAGCGCGCGGCCCGCTCCGTCTCGGCAACCGAGGTCCCGTCCCTCCTCTGAACTGTGCGGCGCAGGTGGCCAATTCAAGCCCCTGCGGCGCAGGTGACCACATCAAGCCCCTGCGGCGATTGAGCAGCGGGGTCCGGGGCAGAGCCCCGTGACCGAGGGACGGCCGACCGCACCCCAAACGCATCACGACCCCGTCACGATCACCGCGGATGCGCCCCTGGCACTCTTGCCGGTTCTCCCTGGCCCGGCGTACAACCAGTGCGCACGGGACAGCGCTCAGTACGTACGTTCAGCGTTCAGGACGAGAACGGGGCAGTGATGAGCAGCACTCTTCGTACACGCATACCCAGCACCCGCAGGAGCACCTTCCACACCGCCCTCGTGGGCATCGCCATCGGCTCCCTCGCGCTCGCGCTCACCGCCTGTGGAGGCGGCGACGACAACGGCAAGGGCGGCGGAGGGGGCAGCTCGTCGCCCGCCTCCTCGCTCAAGCTGCCGAAGCTGGACGGCAAGTCGCTGGAGATCGCCGCCGTGTGGACCGGCGACGAGCAGAAGAACTTCAAGCAGGTGCTCGCGGAGTTCGAGAAGCGGACGGGCGCGAAGGTCACCTTCGTCCCCGCCCAGGACCCGATCATCAACTTCCTCGGTTCGAAGGTGGCCGGCGGCGCCCCGCCGGACATCGCGATGCTGCCGCAGCCCGGCGCGATCAAGCAGGCCGTCGACAAGAAGTGGGCGAAGCCGCTCGGCAAGGACGTCCAGGCGCAGCTCGCGAAGAACTACTCCACCGGCTGGCAGGACCTCGGCAAGGTCGACGGCAAGAGTTACGGCGCGTACTACAAGGCGGCCAACAAGTCGCTGGTCTGGTACAACACGAAGGTCTTCGAGAACGCGGCGGCCAAGGAGCCGAAGACCTGGAAGGAGTTCCTGACCACCGCGCAGTCCATCTACGACTCCGGGGTCACGCCGATGTCCGTCGGCGGCGCCGACGGCTGGCCGCTCACCGACTGGTTCGAGAACGTCTATCTCTCGCAGGCGGGCCCGGAGAAGTACGACCAGCTCGCCAAGCACGAGATCAAGTGGACCGATCCGTCCGTGAAGGAAGCGCTCACCACGCTCTCCGAGCTGTGGGGCAAGAAGGACTACCTCGCGGGCGGCAACAAGGGGGCCGTGCAGACCGAGTTCACGAAGTCGGTCGAGCAGACCTTCACGGGCGGCGAGCAGCCCAAGGGCGCCATGGTCTACGAGGGCGACTTCGTGCAGGTCAACATCCAGCAGACGAAGGCGAAGGTCGGCACGGACGCGAAGGTGTTCCCGTTCCCCGCGGTCGGCTCGGGCAAGCTCCCGGTAGTCAGCGGCGGTGACGCCGCGGTGGTCCTGAAGGACTCCCCGGCGGCGCAGGCGCTGGTGACGTGGCTGGCCTCGCCGGACGCGGCCACCATCCAGGCCAAGCTCGGCGGCTACCTCTCCCCGAACAAGAACGTGGACCTCGCCTCGTACCCGAACGCCGTGCAGCGCGAGATCGCCAAGCGGCTCGTGGACGCGGGCGACGACTTCCGCTTCGACATGTCGGACCAGATGCCGCAGGCCTTCGGCGGCACACCCGGCAAGGGCGAGTGGAAGGCGCTGCAGGACTTCCTGATGAACCCCAAGGACGTCTCGGGCACCCAGAAGGCCCTGGAGGCCGAAGCCGCCAAGGCGTACAAGGACTGACGCGGCGATGACATCGGCCGTCGGCGGCGGCACCCCGGGCTCCGGGACAGCCGCCGCACCGTCATCACGCAGCCGCAAGAGCGTCACCGGCACCCGCAGGACCGTCGCCGCGTTCTTCCTGCTGCCCGCGCTGATCCTGCTCGGCGCCCTCGTCGTGTATCCGATCGGGTACTCGGTCGTCCGGAGCTTCTTCGACGCGTCGGGCGGCTCGTTCATCGGGCTCGACAACTACGAGACGCTGTTCACCCGCGAGGACACCAAAGCGGCGATCAACAACAACATCTGGTGGGTGGTGCTGGCCCCCGCGGTCGCCACGGCGCTCGGCCTGATCTTCGCCGTGCTCACGGAGCGGATCCGCTGGGCCACCGCGTTCAAGTTGGTGGTCTTCATGCCGATGGCCATCTCGATGCTGGCCGCGGGCATCATCTTCCGGCTGGTGTACGACCAGGATCCGGAGAAGGGCGCGGCGAACGCGGTCCTGGTGTCCGTGCACGACACGTTCGCGCAGTCCTCCGCGTTCCCGAAGGCGCATCCCCGCCCGGGCGGGGATCTGGCGGGCAGGAGCGGCGGCCCGTTCCTCACGAAGGGACCGGTCGAGGCGGGAACTCCCGTGCTGCTCCCGCTGGTCGGCGTGGCCGCCGACCAGATGCCGGAGGGTGCCAAGCCCGCGAAGCAGGCCACGGCCTCGGCGTCCGGGGTCACCGGCACCGTCTGGCAGGACTTCACCATCGGCAAGGGCGCGGGCGCCCGCGACAAGGTCGACGCGACGGAGCTCGGCTATCCCGGCATGCGCGTGGAGGCCGTCAAGAACGGCACGGTGGTGGCCTCGACGAAGGCCGCGGCCGACGGCACGTTCAAGCTGCCCGCCGCCGCGGACGGAGCCCAACTCCGCCTGCCTGCCGAGAACTTCAAGGAGCCGTACAACGGCGTCGACTGGCTCGGCGACAAGAAGTACTTCACGCTGCACCTCGGCGGCTTCGATCTGTACCTCAACATCGTGACGACCTCGATCATGCTCGCGTACGTCTGGATGTGGGCCGGGTTCGCGATGGTGCTGATCGGCGCGGGCCTGGCCGGCATCCCCCGGGAGCTCCTGGAGGCCGCGCGCGTCGACGGGGCGACGGAGTGGCAGGTCTTCCGGAGGGTCACGGTGCCGCTGCTGGCGCCCGTGCTCGCGGTCGTCCTCGTCACGCTGATGATCAACGTACTCAAGATCTTCGACCTGATCTTCATCATCGCGCCGGGGGCCACGCAGGACGACGCCAACGTGCTGGCCCTGCAGCTGTACCGCTCGGCGTTCAGCGAGGACAACGAGGGCCTGGCCAGCGCGATCGCCGTGCTGCTCCTGCTGCTCGTGATCCCGGTGATGTGGTTCAACATGCGGCGACTGCGGCGGGAGGCACGACGGTGACGACCATCGACGAGACCGTCAAGGCCAAGCGCACGCTCGCGGGCCGGATCGGCGACAGGCTCAGCGGCGGGTTCATCCAGTTCGTGCTGCTGCTGGTCGGCGCGCTGTGGCTGGTGCCCACGATCGGGCTGCTCCTCTCGTCCCTCCGCTCGCCGGAGGACATGGCGGACAGCGGCTGGTGGACGGTGTTCAGCAAGCCGGCGCAGCTGACCTTCGAGAGCTACGCCAGCCTCCTGGAGAACTCCGACATCACCCGTTCCCTGGTCAACACGGCCCTGATCACGGTGCCCGCGACGCTGCTCGTGATCGTGATCGGCTCGCTGGCCGGGTACGCGTTCGCGTGGATGGAGTTCCCCGGCCGCGACTGGTGGTTCCTGGTCGTGGTCGGGCTGCTCGTGGTCCCCGTGCAGGTCGCGCTCGTGCCGATCGCCCGGCTCTTCGGCGACATCGGGATCTTCGGCTCGATCCTCGGCGTGATCCTCTTCCATGTCGGGTTCGGGCTGCCGTTCGCGGTGTTCCTGCTGCGGAACTTCTTCGCGGACATTCCGCGCGAACTCCTGGAGGCGGCCCGCCTGGACGGCGCGGGTGAACTCCGCCTGTTCCTGCGGGTCGTGATGCCGCTCGGCGCGCCGGCGATCGCCTCGCTCGGCATCTTCCAGTTCCTGTGGGTGTGGAACGACATGCTCGTCGCGCTCATCTTCACGGACACCGACAGCCAGCCGATCACGGTCGCGCTGCAGACCCAGGTGCGGCAGTTCGGCAACAACATCGATGTGCTCGGGCCCGGCGCGTTCATCTCGATGGTGATCCCGCTGGCCGTGTTCTTCGCCTTCCAGCGCCAGTTCGTGTCCGGCGTGATGGCGGGCGCCGTCAAGTAGCGCAGCGGACGGCCGGGGGGATGATCGGAACAATGGTGCCGATCAGGGATTTGTCGTGCGAGACGGTCTCTCGTTCCCTCCCGGCCACTGCGCGGACATCCCGCGCACCTACCCAGTGCTGATGGCCTCCCGGACCCGGCGGGCAAGCGCGTCACCCGCCGGTCCCGAAACCACGTCATCCGTACTGGAGTTGACATGCAGCACGAGCCCCACACCGCGCCCCCCGAGCTGCCGCGCCCGGCCGCGCTCGACGACGTCAAAGGCTGGTTCCACAACATCGATCAGGTGCTCTTCGACTGGTTCCTGAGCCGGCAGCGCGCGCTCGGCCAGGACGGGGATCTCCTCGAACTCGGCGTCTACCTGGGCAAGAGCGCCATTTTCATGGGGCAGTACCTGGAAAAGGAGGAGACGTTCACCGTCTGCGACCTCTTCGACTCACCCGCCGACGACGCGGCGAACGACAAGGAGATGACCAAGTCCTACAGCACCCTGACGCGCACCGCTTTCGAGGCCAACTACCGGGCTTTCCACGATGAGCTGCCGGAGGTCGTGCAGGGCCCTTCGAACGTGATCACGTCGCTGGTCGCCCCCGGCAGCTGCCGCTTCGTACACGTGGACGCCTCGCATCTGTACGAGCACGTGCACGGCGACATCGAGGCGTCCCGCGAGCTGCTCGGCGAGGACGGCATCGTCGTGCTCGACGACTTCCGCGCCGAGCACTGTCCGGGGGTCGCTGCGGCGACGTGGGGCGCCGTCGCCACGACCGGCCTCAAGCCGCTGTGCATCACGGCGACGAAGTTCTACGGGACGTGGGGCGCGTTCGATCCGGTCCGCACCGAGCTCGGCGCGATGCTCGCGGGGCGCGACGACTTCTGGCACGGCGCGGAGGAGGTCGCCGGGCACTCGATGATCCGCATCGACGGCCGGAAGGCGAAGCGCCCGGCCCAGCCGGCGTCGCGCCACGCGTCGACGTCGTCGTCGGCCGTGCCCCCGCAGTCCCCGGCCCCGCGCCCGAAGCGCCTGCTGCGCTCGCTGCTCGGCCGCTGACGCACCCTCCCGGCCCGCCTTCCGTGCGCCCGCGCTCACCCGCACGGCCCACGAAAGGCGGGCCGGACCGCGCCCGCGGGGCACACAGTCCCCATGCCGTACATGACGACCACCGCACTCGCCCGGGGAGCGGCGCGCGGCGCGACGGCGCTGCGCGGCGGCCACTTCTGGCGCCCGACCCCGTTCTTCGTCTTCGGCGGCCTGTGCTGGCTGCTGCTGACGCTGGCGTACTGGTGGGTGCCGATGGCGTACGACTACGGGCTGCACGCGGCGGTGATCGAACGGCTGAAGGTGAGCCTGCTGCACCCGCGCCACCCGCTGGTCGACCTGCCGGGCGCGGGCAGCCCTTACCTCGTCTCCCCGTACGCGATGGCGGAGGGCCTCTTCGCGCGGGCGACGGGTCTGACGGGCTGGGAGGTCATGAAGCTCGCGGGCCCGGTCAACCTGCTGGTCCTGCTGACGGGCCTGAACCGTATGGTCCGCACCCTCACGTCCCGCGATGGGGTCTCCCCTGCTCGGGCGGAGCCGAGAGCTTGGGGATGGGCGCCGGTCCTCGCCCTGTTGACGCTGACCCTTCTCTGGGGGACGAGCACGGACTGGCGGACCGAACCGCTCGCCCTGCGCTCCCTGACGATCGACCTCGGCTACCCGTCGACGTTCGCGATCGGGCTCGCCTTCTGGGTGTGGGCGGGGGCATGGCGGCTGCGGCGGACGGGGGCGCGCTGGGCGCTCGCGGGGGCCGCGGTGGTGGGCCTGGTCTGGCTGTGGCCGGACTCGGATCCCGCGACGCCGCACGTCCCCTGGTGGGCGCTGATCGGTCTCCCGGCCCTGTGGCTGCGCTTCCGGCGCGACCGCGGGGACCCGCTCGTACTGCTGTGCGCGGCGGGCGTCGCGGCCCTCGCCTACGCGGCGCTGCTCCACCCCGCCGCGTACGGAGCGGCCATGGTGCTCACGGTGGTGCCGCTCCAGTGCGCCCTGGCGATCGCGCTCGCGGCGCCCCGGCCGTGGCCGCGGCAGCGCCGGGCGCTCGGTGCGCTGGCGGCGGCGGGCGCGGTCGCCGGCCTCGTGGCCACGGCGCTCGACCCACCGCCCCGGTGGCCCGCGTACACCTGGGCGGCGCAGCACATCGCGCCCGGCGACGTGGTCCTCACCGGCGGCTTCCGCCCGGTCCGCGCACTGCCCGGCCACGGAGCGACGGTGGTCGCGCCCGCCCGCCCCGACCCGGTCGTCGACCACGCCGAATGGGACCGGCGCCGGGCGGCGGTGCGCGCCTACCTCTCCCCCGCCTCGACCCGCGCCGAGCGGCAGACGATCGCCGAGCGCTACCGCGTGCGCTGGCTGCTGCTCGACCGGGGCGAGCGGCTGCCGCCGGAGGCGGTCGTCGTGGCGTGGAGCCCCCGCACGGGCGAGGCGCTCGCGCGGGTCAACGGGGGATCACCGAGGCGCCGTTGACCTGCCGGGCTGGACTACTCGACGACGAGCTGCACGTCGATGTTGCCGCGGGTCGCGTTCGAGTACGGGCACACCTGGTGCGCCTGCTCGACCAGCTTGCGGCCGGTCTCGGCGTCGACCGAGTCGGGCAGCTCGACGCGGAGCACGACGGCGAGACCGAAGCCCTCGCCCTCCTTGCCGATGGAGACCTCGGCGGTGACGGCGGCGTCGGCGACGTCCACCTTGGCGCTCCGGCCGACGAGGCCGAGCGCGCTGCCGAAGCAGGCCGCGTAACCGGCGGCGAAGAGCTGCTCGGGGTTGGAGCCCACGCCGTTGCCGCCCATGGCGGTGGGCACGCCGAGCTGAAGGTCGATCACGCCGTCCGAGGAGACGGCGCGCCCGTCGCGGCCGTGGGTTGCGGTGGCGACGGCGGTGTAGATGGCGTCCATGGTGGACCTGCCTCTCGGTCGGTGAGTCACTCTCTGACGTTCCTGCCCTACAAATGAAGCACACAATTCAATTGCGCACAACTTAATCGCGTGAGCGTTACCCTGGACGCATGCCCAGCACCGACGAGTACCTCCGGCTCGACCGCCAGATCTGCTTCTCGCTCAACGCGGCGTCGCGCGCCTTCGGCGGCGTCTACCGCACGCTGCTCAAGGACCTGGGCCTCACCTACCCCCAGTACCTGGTCATGCTGGTGCTCTGGGAGGCCGCCGACGGCGAGGGCCCGCTCCCGGTCAAGCGCCTGGGCGAACGCCTCCGCCTCGACTCCGGCACCCTCTCCCCGCTCCTCAAGCGCCTGGAGGCGAACGGCCTCGTACGCCGCGAGCGCAGCGCCACGGACGAGCGCTCGGTGACGGTCGCCCTCACGGACTCCGGCGCGACCCTGAAGACCGCCGCGTCCGAGGTCCCCCGCAAGATCGCCTCGGCCACGGGCTTCGACCTGGAAGAAATCGAAACGATGAGATCCCAACTGGACCGCCTGACCCGGGCCCTGGACGCGGCGGATCTCTAGGGCCTGTCGAGGGCCTGTCGTCAAACTCCCGTCTGCCTAGCGGCGGGTGGGCAAAATCAAGCCCCGCCGGCGATTGAGGCGCGGGGTCCGGGGCGGAGCCCCGTGACGTCCACCCCGCCTCGGCGAAACACTCACGGCACCGGCCGCCCGAACCCTCCGCACCAGTTGCGCGGCCTCCCCCGCAAGGCCCACGCCCACGGCAATCGCCAAGGTCACCGCCGCCGCATGCACAAGCCCCCCGATCCCCGTCGTGGTCCGCCCGGAGGCCAGCGCGGCCAACGCCACGTACAACGCACTGCCCGGCAGCAGCGGCGCGATCCCCGGCACGACGAGCGGCAGCGCCGACTCCCGCCTGCGCCGGGCCACGGCATGCGCGGCGCACCCGACACCGGCCGCCACCACCGCCGTACCGACGAGCGAGGGCAGACCGAGGACGGCGAACTCGGCCGCCACCACGAACCCGCCGAGCCCGAGCAGCGCGACGGGCAGCCAGTCCCGCCGCGGCGTGCGCGCCCGCGCCGCCACGGCCACCGAGAACACGGCGGCGCCCACCGCGGGCATCCCCAGATACGCGGCCCGCTCGGCCGTCGGCACGACCGGCGCCTCGAACCCGAAGAGCCGCCCCACACCGAGCACGGCCACCACGCCCGAGACGACGGCGGCGAACACCAGCATCGCGTCGAAGAGCCGCCCGAGCGCGGTCAGATAGTGCCCGGTGAGCGCGTCCTGCACGGCACTGACGAAGGTGACGGTCGGCAGCAGCCCCAGCACCCCCGCCACCACGACGGACTGCACGGTCGCCGGCGGCGCGCTGTGACTGATGGCGACGGCGAGCACGGCGGCCGGCATCGCGGCGACGGCCGACCGGTAGAACGCGGGCACGCCGTGGCGCCCCAGCCAGCCGCTCAGCAGCGCCCCGAGCAGCCCGGCGACGAACGCGCACACCGAGGTCAGCGCGCCACCACCGAAGGCGATACCACCACCGGCCGCCACGAACCCGGTCTGCACAGGCACACGCCACCGCACCCACCGCCCCCGCTCGGCAGGGACGTCGAGTATCCGCCCGATCGCGGCCCGCGCCTCGTCCAGGTCGAGCTGCCGCGCGCTGATCCGCTCCACGAGCGCGTGAATGCGCCCCAACGTACGGAAGTCGGTGGCGTGCTTTCGGATCACGCGGTTCGCGTGCAGCGGCGTGAGTTCGCCGGGCGCGTGCGCGGACAGCGACACGGTGGCGAGGGTGACGCCGGGCTCGCAGTAGCTGAGCCCGTACGTCTCGGCGACGACCAGCATCCCGGCGACCGCCTCCTCTGCGGAGGCCCCGTACGACAGGAGCGCCTCCCCGACCCGCGTCGCGAACTCGGCGACACGAGCGCCGTAGGCCTCCATGTCGGCCCGGCCGTCGTCGTGCAGCAACTCGCCGCCGTAGCCGTAGCTTCTGATGGGCTCGACGCCGCGCAGCCGGGGCAGCGCCTTGGTCAGCCAGGGGTCGGTGCGGTCGACGGCTACGGCCGGACGAGTCCTCGAAAGCATACAAATGGAGCGTAACGGACATCACACTTGAACGGCTTAAGAGTTTTGGGCCGACATCGAAGCGGGCCGCGGGAGGTACCGGCCGGGCAAGCCCCTACAGCGCCTTGAGCGCTGCCGCCGTCGCCGCCGACAGGCGCTTCAGGTGCCCCTTGGGGAGCTTCGGGGTGCGGACCACCACCGCGCGCCAGTACAGCGGGCCCGAGATCAGGTCGAGCGCCAGCTCCTCGTCCAGCCCCTCGCGCAGCTCACCGCGCTCCACCGCCGCCCGTACGATCCCGCTCGCCACTCCGTGCTGGCCCTCGCGCAGCGCCTTCTGCAGAGCCTCGGCGATCTCGGGGTTGCGGGCCGCCTCGGCCTGGAGGTCGGGGATGATCTGGCCGGCCACGGGGTGCCGCAGCGCGCGCGACGTGACCTCGTACAGGAGGCGGAGGTCGTCCTCCAGGGAGCCCGTGTCCGGGGCGGGCAGCCCCTGCACCGCTATCGCCGAGACCAGGTCGAGGACCAGGTGGAGCTTGGACTTCCAGCGGCGGTAGACGGCCGTCTTGCCGACGCCCGCGCGGCGCGCGATGCCCTCGATGGACATCCGGGCGTAGCCGACGGAGGCCAGCTCCTCGAAGACGGCGGCGCGGATGGCCTCCGTCACGTCCTCGCGCAGGACGGCCGCGCCGGCGGGGGCCCTGCGGCGCGTCGGCTTGGGGGTGTCGGCGTTGGTCGTCATATGGCAAAGCATAGGCGGGCGACGACGAAACGGTTGCGTTCCGACGTCGATCCGCCCTACGCTCACGTCACGACGATACGGGTCCGTCCCGACGTGAACGGCGGATGAACAGCAGCCGTCGCCCCACCCCCGACCGAAAGCAGCGGATGTGAGCCAGGTACTGGACACGCCTCCCCCGCAGGAGGCGCCGCGGTCCACCCCTGAGGATCCGGCGGCCCTCGCCGCCCGGTACGGGCTGAGCGTCAGCGGCGCCCGGCCCTCGCTGCCCGCGTACGTACGCCAGCTGTGGCAGCGCAGGCACTTCATCACGTCCTTCTCGACCGCCAAGCTCACCGCCCAGTACAGCCAGGCGAAGCTCGGGCAGGTCTGGCAGGTGCTGACGCCGCTGCTGAACGCGGCGGTCTACTACTTCATCTTCGGCAAGCTGATGGGGACCAGCCGGGGCGTGCCGGACTACATCCCGTTCCTGGTCACGGGCGTGTTCGTGTGGACGTTCACGCAGTCGTCGGTGATGGCGGGGACGCGGGCGATCTCCGGGAACCTCGGGCTCGTGCGGGCCCTGCACTTCCCGCGGGCCTCGCTCCCGGTCTCGTTCTGCCTGCAGCAGCTCCAGCAGCTGCTGTTCTCCATGTGCGCGCTCGTGGTCATCCTGCTGGCGACGGGGGTGCCGCCGGCGCCGTCCTGGATTCTCGTCGTGCCCGCGCTGACGCTGCAGTTCGTGTTCAACACCGGGCTCGCGCTGATCATGGCCCGGCTCGGCTCTAAGACCCCGGACCTCGCGCAGCTGATGCCGTTCCTGCTGCGTACGTGGATGTACACGTCCGGCGTGATGTGGAGCCTGACCCGGCTGACGGAGAAGCAGGACATGCCGTCGTTCGTGCGGACGCTGCTCCAGGGCAATCCGGCCGCCGTCTACATCGACCTGATGCGCTTCGCGCTCATCGACAGCTTCGGCGCGCGCCAACTGCCGCCGCACATCTGGGCGCTGGCGACCGGCTGGGCGCTGCTCGCCGGGCTCGGCGGGTTCATCTACTTCTGGAAGGCCGAGGAGACGTACGGTCGTGGCTGACAACACCAGCGAACAGGTTCCCACCGTCATCGCCGACGGCGTCGACATCGTCTACCGCGTCAACGGCACCGGCGCGGGCCGCGGCGCCGCGACCGCCGCCCTCAGCCGCATCCTCGGCGGCAAGGGGAAGGCCGAGCGGCGGGCGGGCGTGCGGAAGGTGCACGCCGTGCGGAACGTGTCGTTCACCGCCTACCGGGGCGAGGCCATCGGGCTCATCGGGACCAACGGGTCGGGGAAGTCCACCCTGTTGAAGGCCGTCGCCGGGCTCCTCCCGACCGAGAACGGGCGGATCTACACCAACGGGCAGCCCTCCCTGCTCGGCGTGAACGCGGCCCTCATGAACGACCTCACCGGCGAGCGCAATGTGCGGCTCGGCGGGCTCGCGATGGGCATGTCCCGCGAGCAGGTGCGAGACCGCTACGACGAGATCGTCGACTTCTCCGGGATCAACGAGAAGGGCGACTTCGTCACGCTGCCCATGCGGACCTACTCCTCCGGCATGGCCGCCCGGCTGCGCTTCTCCATCGCCGTCGCCAAGGAACACGACGTGCTGCTGATCGACGAGGCGCTCGCCACCGGCGACCGGTCCTTCCAGAAGCGGTCCGAGCAGCGGATCAAGGAACTGCGCAAGCGCGCCGGCACCGTCTTCCTCGTCAGCCACAGCAACAAGTCGATCCGCGACACCTGCGACCGGGTGCTGTGGCTGGAGCGCGGCGAACTGCGGATGGACGGGCCGACCGAGGACGTCCTCAAGGAGTACGAGGCGTTCACCAACGCCGCCGCCGACAAGCCGAAGCCCAAGAAGCCGAAGACCCCCGTCGCCGCGTAGCGGCGCGACGAGCACGAGAAACGGGGGCGCCCCGAGCCGAATCCGGCCCGGGGCGCCCCCGTTCTTCGTATCCGCTACGAGTGCGTGCGCAGCAGCGTGCGCATCGTGCGCATGGCGACCGAGAGGTTCGCCAGGTCGAACGAGTCCGAGCCCTGGATCTCCTCGAGGGTCGAGCGCGCCCGGCCCAGGATCGCCGCGTTCTTCTCCTCCCACGCCTTGAACCGCTGCTCCGGCGTCGAGGTCCCGTTGCCCGCCGCCAGTACGTCGGCGGTGAGCGCGGCGTGCGCCGCGTACAGGTCCTCGCGGATGGAGGCGCGGGCCATGGACTGCCAGCGGTCGGCGCGCGGCAGCTCGATGATGCGGTCCATGAGCTGCGTGATGGAGAGCCGGTCGGCGAGGTCGTAGTAGACCTCGGCGACGGCCAGCGCGTCCTTGCCGGTGCGGTCGGCGATCTGCACGATGTCGAGCGTCGGGAACGCGGACGAGAATCCGGCGACCCGCTCCGCCAGCTCCTCCGGAACCCCCGCGCCGGTCAGCTCGTCGAGGATGCCCTGGTACCACTCGGCGTCGGCGCCGCTCAGCATCTTCGGCATCTCCGCCCAGACCTTGGTGACGTCCTCCTTGAAGAAGTCGATGGTCTCGGCGAGCTGGAGCGGCTGCGGACGGTTGTTGAGCAGCCACCGCGTGCCGCGCTCGACGAGGCGGCGCGAGTGCAGCCGGATCCGGGTCTGGACGTCGGCGGCGACGACATTGTCGAGCGCCTCGACCGCGTCCCACACCTCACTGAGGCCGAAGATCTCGCGCGCGGCGAGCTGCGCCCGCACGATCTCCTCCAGGGACGCGCCCGTCTCCTCACGGAGGCGGTGCAGGAACGTCGAACCGCCCGTGTTCACCGTGTCGTTGACGAGGACCGTCGTGATGATCTCGCGGCGCAGCGCGTGCCCCTCGATCGCCTCGCCGTACTTCTCCCGCAGCGGCTGCGGGAAGTAGGCGTGCAGCAGGCGGCGCAGGTACGCGTCGTCCGGGAGCGACGTGTGGATCAGCTCGTCGGCCGCCGTGATCTTCGTGTACGCGAAGAGGACGGCGAGCTCCGGCTGGCTCAGGCCGCGGCCGGAGTTGAGGAGTTCGCGGATCTGCCGGTCGTTCGGCAGGAACTCCAGCCCCCGGTCGAGGTGGCCCTGCTTGCCCAGGCGGCGCATGAACCGCTGGTGGGCGTGGAGCAGGGACGGCGCCTGGGCGCAGGAGTTGGCGAGCGCCGTGTTCTGCGCGTAGTTGTTGCGCAGCACCAGGTGGCCGACCTCGTCGGTCATGGCGGCGAGCAGCTTGTTGCGCTGCTTGACCGTCATGTCGCCCTCGGAGACGAGCCCGTTGAGCAGGATCTTGATGTTCACCTCGACGTCCGAGGTGTTGACGCCCGCGCTGTTGTCGATGGCGTCGGTGTTCACGCGGCCGCCGCTGCGGGCGAACTCGATGCGGCCCAGCTGGGTCGCGCCGAGGTTGCCGCCCTCGCCGATGACCTTGGCGCGCACGTCCTGGCCGTCGACGCGGATCGGGTCGTTGGCCTTGTCGCCGACGTCCGCGTTGGACTCGACCGACGACTTCACGTACGTGCCGATGCCGCCGTTCCACAGCAGGTCGACCGGCGCCTGGAGGATGGCCTTCATCAGCTCGGCCGGGGTCATCTTCGCCTGGCCGGACTCGATGCCGAGGGCCTCACGGATGTGGGCGTTGAGCTGGATCGACTTGGCGGAGCGCGGGAAGATGCCGCCGCCCGCCGAGATCAGCTCCTTGTTGTAGTCCGCCCACGACGAGCGCGGCAGCTCGAACATCCGGCGGCGCTCGGCGTAACCGGTGGCCGCGTCGGGCTTCGGGTCGATGAAGATGTGCCGGTGGTCGAAGGCGGCGACCAGGCGGATGTGCTCGGAGAGCAGCATGCCGTTGCCGAACACGTCACCAGACATGTCGCCGACGCCGACGACCGTGAAGTCCTCGGACTGGGTGTCGACGCCCAGCTCCCGGAAGTGCCGCTTGACGGACTCCCAGGCGCCGCGGGCCGTGATGCCCATGCCCTTGTGGTCGTAGCCGGCCGAGCCGCCGGAGGCGAAGGCGTCGCCGAGCCAGAAGTTGTACGACTCGGCGACCTGGTTGGCGATGTCGGAGAACGACGCCGTGCCCTTGTCGGCCGCGACCACGAGGTACGTGTCGTCCTCGTCGTGCCGCACGACGTCGGCGGGCGGGACCACTTCACCGGCGACGAGGTTGTCGGTGATGTCGAGGAGCGCCGAGATGAAGGTCTTGTAGCTGGCCACACCCTCGGCCATCCACGCGTCCCGGTCCACCGACGGGTCGGGCAGCTGCTTGGCGACGAAGCCGCCCTTCGCGCCGACCGGCACGATGACGGTGTTCTTCACCATCTGCGCCTTCACCAGGCCGAGGATCTCCGTACGGAAGTCCTCGCGCCGGTCCGACCAGCGCAGACCACCGCGCGCGACCTTGCCGAAGCGCAGGTGCACACCCTCGACGCGCGGCGAGTACACCCAGATCTCGTAGGCGGGCCGGGGCTCGGGCAGGTCGGGGATGGCCTGCGGGTCGAGCTTCATGGAGACGTACGTGTGCGGCTTGCCGCCGCCCGCCTCCTGGAAGAAGTTCGTGCGCAGCGTCGCCTTGATGACGGTGAGGAAGGACCGCAGGATCCGGTCCTCGTCGAGGGACGCGACCTGGTCGAGGGCGCCGTCGACCTCTTCGAGCAGCCCGTCGATCAGCTCGGTCCCGGCACGCTGCCGGTCCGGCGACATCCGCGCCTCGAACAGCGACACCAGCAGACGCGTGGTGTGCACGTTCGTACGGAGGGTGTCCTCCATGTAGTCCTGCGAGAACGTGGAGCCCGCCTGGCGCAGGTACTTGGCGTACGCGCGAAGCACCATCGCCTGACGCCAGGTCAGACCGGCGCCGAGGACGAGGGAGTTGAAGCCGTCGTTCTCGGCGAGCCCGGTCCAGGCGGCGGCGAAGGCGTCCTGGAAGCGCTCGCGGCCGTCGGCCCCGAGGTCGTCGCCGTTACCGTTCGCCGGCTTCGGCATGCGCAGGCCGAAGTCGTAGATCCACGCGGTCTTGCGGTCGCTGCAGCGCAGCTCGTACGGGCGCTCGTCGGTGACCTCGACGCCCAGGCGCTGGAGCACCGGCAGGACGGCGGACAGGGAGACGGGCGCGCCGATCCGGTAGATCTTGAAGCGGCGCTCGCCGGGGGCCGCGCCCACCGGCTCGTACAGGGAGAGCTCGAAGTCCTTGTTCTCCCGCGTGAGCTGTTCGAGGTGGACCAGGTCGGCCACGGCGGCGCGCGGCGAGTGGTCGGCCTTGAAGCCCTCGGGGAACGCCTGGCCGTAGCGGCGCAGCAGTTCGGCGGCGCGCTCCTCGCCGCACTCGGCGTTCAGCGCCTCCCCGAAGCCGTCGGCCCAGGAGCGGGCGGCCTCGACGAGGCGGGCCTCGATGCGGTCCTTGTCGGCGTCGGAGAGCTCCGGCAGCTCGGTGCCCTGCGCGACGCGGACGACGAAGTGCAGCCGGGAGAGGATCGACTCGGTGTTCCAGGCGGTGAAGTCGACGCTGGTGCCGCCGAGCTCCTCCTTCAGGATGTCGATGATCCGCAGGCGCACGCCCGTGGTGTAGCGGTCGCGCGGCAGGTAGACGAGGGCCGAGTAGTAGCGGCCGTACTCGTCCTGGCGCAGGTAGAGCCGCAGGCGGCGGCGCTCCTGGAGGTAGAGGACGCTCGTGACGATGGACCGCAGCTCGTCGGCCGGGGTCTGGAAGAGCTCGTCGCGCGGGTACGTCTCCAGGATCTGCAGCAGGTCGCGGCCGTCGTGGCTGTTGGGCGAGAAGCCCGCGCCCTTGAGGACCTCGGCGACCTTGCGGCGGATGACGGGGACGCGGCGCACGGACTCGGTGTACGCGGCGGAGGAGAACAGACCGAGGAAGCGGCGCTCGCCGACGACATTGCCCTCGGCGTCGAACTTCTTCACGCCGACGTAGTCGAGGTAGCTCGGCCGGTGCACGGTCGCGCGGCTGTTGGCCTTGGTGAGGACCAGCAGGCGGTGCTCGCGGGCCTTGGCGCGGGCGTCGGCCGGGAGCCGGTTGAAGGACGGGGACACCGGGTGGTGCTCGTCGCGCTCGTGGTGCGGGTCGGAGCGCAGGATACCGAGGCCGGTGCCGGGGACGGCGGCCAGCGAGTCGTCCTCGGAGAGGTCGTACTCGCGGTACCCGAGGAACGTGAAGTGGTCGGCGGACAGCCAGCGCAGCAGCTCGCGGGCCTCCTCGACGTCCTGCTCGGGCAGGTCGCCCGCGGTCGGCTCGCTCGGCAGCTCCTCGGCGATGCGCAGCGCCGAGTCCCGCATCTTCTCCCAGTCCTCGACGCACTCCCGTACGTCGGACAGGACGCGCAGCAGGTCGGAGGTGATCTGCTTGAGGTCGGCGCGGTCGGTCTCGCGGTCCATCTCGACGTGGATCCACGACTCGGTGAGCACGTCGTGGCCCTCGGCGGACGCTCCGGCCGGCAGCACCTCGAGGAGCTTGCCGGCGACGTCGCGGCGGACCGTGATCTGCGGGTGGATGACGACGTGGATGCCGCGGCCCTGGCGGGACAGCTCGTTGGTGACGGAGTCCACCAGGAACGGCATGTCGTCCGTGACGACCTCGACGACCGAGTGGCTGCAGGTCCAGCCGTTCTCCTCGACGGTCGGCGTGTGCACCTTCACGTTGGCCGTGCCCTGCGGGCGGTTCTCCGCGAGGCGGTAGTGCGAGTGTGCGGCCCCGAAGACATCGACCGGGTCGCGGTCGCTCAGGTCCTCCGGTGCGGTGTGGAGGTAGTAGCGCTGGAGGAACGCGAGCACGCTGTCGATGTTCTCCGTGGCGGTCGTGCCCTCGCCCGTCGCCCCAGTCGGTAGGTTCCCCCCTACCGGGCTGTTCTCAGCTACCCGGGCGGCCCTGGTGAGCAGCTCGGCTTTGGCTTCGTCCAGCTTGGTCTGCATTGTCCTCTGGCTCCTGTCGCGCGCCGTTGCGAGACGTAGATGTGGCGTAGATGAATCGCCCGGCACAACGTCTCGACGCGGGGTGTCCGGTCTGAGACGACGTTATGCCTGGATGGGTGATGGGTGGACGACAATGCGCCGTTTTCAACGAAGAGGCCATCCGCCCGAAATGATCAGCGGCTGAGCGCCGGGCACGACCGCTGTGGCAGGTCGTGATCTCCCGGCGCGGGCAGGGGGCGACGATGCCCCCGCGAGATATCGCGCTGATCACGGGACCAGGCTATCGCTCCCCGAGGGGGCATCGTCATGAGCCGCATGTGTACAAAACAGGTGGTGGAACTTTGACGGTCTGCACAGAACCGCTGAAGCCCTTGCGTAGTACGGGCTCTTGCCAGCCGCGCGGCGCGGCGACACGTTGAGCACACGACACGGCGGATCCCGGCGAGGGGAGCGTGTGACCAATGGCACCCAAAATCCTGATCGTCACCGGCGACGCCGCGGAGTCGCTGGAAGTCCTCTACCCGTACCAGCGGCTGCGCGAGGAGGGGTACGACGTCGACATCGCGGCGCCGACCCGCAAGAAGCTCCGGTTTGTGGTGCACGACTTCGAGCCCGGTTTCGACACGTACACGGAGAAGCCCGGCTACTCCTGGCCCGCCGATCTGGCCTTCTCCGAAGTCGATCCGGGCCAGTACGCCGCATTGGTGATCCCCGGCGGCCGGGCGCCGGAATATCTGCGCGGCGACGCCGAGCTGCGCAAGATCATCAAGGCCTTCTTCGACACCGACAGGCCCGTCGCGCAGATCTGCCACGGACCGCTCCTGACGGCGGCGGTGGACGGGCTCCGGGGCCGGCGCGTCACCGCGTACCCGGCGCTCGAGACGGACATGCAGGCGGCGGGCGCCACCTTCCGGGACGCGGAGGTGGTCGTCGACGGCACGCTGGTCTCGTCCCGCTCCTGGTCGGACCACTCGCAATGGATGCGGGAGTTCCTGACGGTGCTGCGGGCGAAGGCACCGGTCGTGGGCTGACACCCCGGCCGGGAAGCAAATGCGGTGGCTGCCCCGCCGACGAGGGCAGCCACCGAAACGCGCGCCGCTCCGGACGCAGCGACGGGGGGCCGATGCCATGACAGCCGTGGGGAGTTGACCAATGCCGTCCGGCGCCCCGCCACGCGATTCCTCCGGAGCACGCGACACACATACAGCGTGAGGGGCAAGCCCCGCCTCCGACATCGGTATCGACGGGGACCGGTATACGCATCTGTGCGTGGCGAGCAGGGATCCGTATACCTAAATCAAGCCCCGCCGGCGATTGAGGCGCGGGGTCCGGGGCGGAGCCCCGCGGCGTCACACCGGCACGGCTAAGCCCCGCCGGAGGAGATCGCCGCGATCGCCGCGATCTCCGTACGCGAGCCGACGCCCAGTTTCGCCAGGATGTGCTCCACATGCGCGTCCGCCGTCCGCTTCGAGATCACCAACCGCTCGGCGATCTCCCGGTTCGACATCCCCTCCGCCACCAGCGCGGCGACCTCCCGCTCCCGCCGGGTGAGCGCATCCACCCCGCCCCCACGCGCCGCGGGCACCGGCGCCGCCAAAGGCGCATCGGCCCCGGCCCGTACGGCATCGAGCACCTGCACCCCGGAGAGCCGCGCCCCCGCATCCCACCACCGCTGGAACTCCTCCTCGCCCAGCGCCTCCCGCACGGCGCCGCGCACCGACTCCTGCTCCTCGAAGAGCGACGGCAGCATCCCGACCGGGTCACCACCACCCAGCCGCCGCGCGTTCTCCGCGTACCCGAGCAGCCACGCCGCCCGCACGTGCCGCTTCTCGTAGGCGGCGGACCAGGCGAGCCCGAGGCAGCACAGCGCCGCGATCAGCACCTCGTCGATCTCGGCCGCCGCCTCCAGGCCCCGGCACAGCGAGTCGACGGCGCCCTCCCTGTCCCCGGCGAACCAGCGGATCAGCCCCTGCACCATGAGCGTGGACCCGAGCAGCTGCCGCTCCCCCGTGCCCTCCAGGTGGGCGAGCCCCGTACGGCACAGTTCGAGCGCGCCGTCCGTGTCCCCGAGCACGCCGAGCAGCAGCGCCCCCTCGTAGTGAATGACTCCGATGCCGAGGCCGTCGCCGCGCGCCAGGATCCGCTGCCGCGCGTCCTCCAGCGCGTCGAGGCCGTCGTCCTCCCCGCACAGCGCGCCGAGCCCGCCCAGATACGCCTCGCAGAACAGCTCGACCCGGTCGTTCCCGGAGCGGCGCGCGACGTCGACGGCCCGCTGGAACAGTTCGAGCGCGCCCGGCAGGTCCCCCTGCCACACCGAGAACAGGGCGACCATGAACCGCCCCCACGCCTGCTCCTCGCCCACCTCGTCGAGGAGCGCGAGCCCCTTCTCGATCCAGTACCGCCCCTCGGAGAGCAGGCCGATCGCCCGCCAGTACGGCCCGAGCTGCGCGGCGAACCACACGCCGGCGGCCACCGAATCGGGTTCCTGGTACGCGTATTCGAGCGCGGCCCTGACATCGGCCCGCGCCGCGCTCAGCGTCCGGTAGTGGCCGACCTGCTCCGAGGTCAGGAAGTCGTCCCAGTACCGCTGCCCGAGCTCGCGGTGGTACGCGCAGTGCCGCTGCCGCACCGCCGCCGCCTGCCCCGTCTCCTCCAGCCATTCGGCGCCGTACTCGCGGATGGTGTCGAGCATCCGGTACCGCCCGCCGTTCTCCCCGATCCGCTGCACGACGGACTTGTCGACGAGCCCGATGAGCTGCTCAAGGACGTCACCGCCCGCCAGCTCGCCGCCCGCGCCCACGACCTCGGCGGCGGCCAGTTCGAAGGAGCCCGCGAAGACGGAGAGCCGCGCCCACAGCAGCCGCTCCTTCGGCGTGCACAGCTCGTGCGACCAGCCGATGGCCGTCCGCAGCGTCTGGTGCCGGGTCAGCGCGGTGCGCCGCCCACCCGTGAGCACTTCGAAGCGCTGCCCGAGACGCTGCACCAGATGCTCAAGGGGCACGGCCCGCAGCCGTACGGCCGCCAGCTCGATGGCGAGCGGAATCCCGTCGAGACGCCGGGCGAGGACCGCCAGCTGCTCCCGGTTCGCCTCGTCCACGGCGAAGGACGGCACCACGGCGGACGCCCGCTGCACGAACAGCTCCAGGGCGTCGTCGGGGCCGAGCGGCGCGATCGCGCAGCAGCGCTCCCCCGGCACGTCGAGCGGCTGTCTGCTGGTCGCGAGCACGCTGACACCTGCCGCCTCCCGCAGCAGTACGTCGGTGAGCATGGCGCAGGCGTCGACCAGGTGCTCGCACGTGTCGAGGACGATGAGCAGCCGCCGCCCCTGAAGGTGTGCGACGACGGCGTCGAGCGGCTCCATGCCCGCCTGTTCGGGCAGTTCGAGCACGGCGGCCAGGGTGGCGGGGATCAGCTCGGGGTCGCGCAGCGCGCTCAGCTCGACGAGCCACACCCCGTCGGGGAACCGCTCGGCGAGCCGGGCCGCGGCCCGCATCGCCGTACGGCTCTTGCCGACGCCGCCGGGACCCACCAGGGTGACGAGGCGGGCACGCTCGAACCCGGCCCTTACCTCGGCCAGTTCGGCTGTCCTGCCGACGAACGTGGTGACTTCCACGGGGAGTTGACCGCCCCGCCGCTGACCGAATCCGAATCCCATGGCTCTCGCCCCCGTCGCATCGCCGCACCCACAGGCACCTGCACAGCGTACGCAGTCGACAACGGAGCGTGAGTCGAGTCGGTGCAAAACCGTGCGCCGAGTCGGCACAAGAGGGTGCGGAAACGGGCCGGTTCAGGCCGCCGCGGCCATCCGTTCGGCCTCGCGCACCGCGTCCGCCAGGCTGTCGACGACGGGCGCCCCCACCCCTTCGAGGCTGGCCCTGCTGTGCGAGCCACCGGTGTAGAGCACGGCGCGCGCGCCCGCCGCGAGCGCGGCCACCGCGTCGTCGGCGGCGTCCCCGATGACCACGGTCCGCTCCGGGGCCACGCCGTCGAGGGCCCCCAGGTGCCGCACCATGTGCTCGGCCTTGCTGCCGCCGGAGGGGCCGGTCCGCCCGTCGACCCGTACGAACCGCTCGGCGATGCCCAACCGGCTCACCAGCGGCACCAGTTCCTCGTGCCCGTACATGCTGAGGATGGACTGGCTGCGCCCGGAGTCCTGCCAGCCCGCGAGCAGCAGTTCGACACCCTCGGCGAGCCCGCAGTCCACCGCGTGCCGCGCGTACTGCCGCTGGAACTCCTTGTCCATCAGGGCCCATTCGACCTCGGTGGGCAGCCGGCCCATCAGCCGCTCGTAGAACTTGGGAATGGGCACGCAGTACAGCTCGCGGTACTTCTCCAACGTGATCGGTGGGAGCCCGACCGCCGCGAAGGCGGCGTTGCTCGCGCGTATGACGGCGTCGTTGTCGTGGAACAGCGTGCCGTTCCAGTCCCAGACGATGTGCGAGTCCGTGTGTCTGCCGACGAGATTCCCGAATTGCTTCCCCATGACAAGAAACTACCCGCTCCCCCGGAGGGGTCGGTCAGCGGTCGCCCTCGCCGACGAGGCCGGGGATCTCCTGCGTGGCGAACCACAGCAGGTCGTGGTCCTCGGCGCCGTCCACGACGAACTGCGCGTCGGCGTCGCCCCGGTCCGCCGCGGCGAGCGCCTCCGCGGCGGCCGTGACATCGGCGTCGGCGTCGCCCGAGTCGACGTGCACGGCGGCGGCCTTCGCCAGCGGCACGACCTCGCGCACGGTCAGCTCGCCGAGCGCGGCCGGGTCGAGCCCGCGGTCCGGATCGCCGTCGGCCGCCCCGTCCGGCACGTCCACGGCGACGACGACCCTGCGGCGCGCGGCGCCGGGGTCGGCGGCGACGATCCGCAGCGAGGCGAGCGCGGCCCGGTTGAGGGCGGCGTACTCCAGCTCCTCGATGTCGTCCGACAGGTACCACTCGCGCAGCGCGGGCGTCACGGCGAAGGCGGTGACGGGCGCGGGCCCGATCTCGCCGGCCTTGTACGCCTCTGCGAGTCGAGGCAGGGACAGAGGTACGTACACGCGCATGGTCCGGCTGCTTTCTGGTCTGCGTCGGGGCTTTCAGGATACGTGGGGGCGTCCCCCTTCGGGCCGCCGCCCGCGCCCGCCGCACGTCAACGCCCACCCGCGACCTGCCTCCCCGCGCGCCCCGAGAATCGGCCCCCGATTCCGGCCCGGTCACCCTGATAGGCGAACACTTCGCCCCACCCCGGCGCCGCCCACCGGGCCTTGCCGCCGCGCCCCCGGCCTCGTACAAGATCCCCACGAGGAGTTACCGGTCGGTATCGGGAGGCGGCATGCAGAAGGTCATGAACAGGCGGGGGCCACGCGGGAACACCCGGCCGCCCACCCGCCACGACAGCCGTCGCCCCGGCGCCGCACCGCGCCGGGTCCCGCCGCACGTCCCGCCCCACCCCACCGAGCTGTTCACGCAGCGCCTCCTCCTGGTGCTCAGCGGCGACCGGCCCCTGCACTGGTTCGCCCGGCACGCCGCCCACCAGGCCTTCGACGATCTGCTGTGGCTGGTGGAGCGCCGCGCCCTGCTGCCCGGCGCGGGCCTGCGGCCGACCGTGCACGGCATCGGCCACTTCGAACCCGCCCCGGGCAGCTACGAGGTGTTCGCCCGCATCGCGGTCGGCGCCCGGCTGCACGCCCTCGCCTTCCGGCTCGCCCTCGGCGAGGACCGGCGGTGGCGCTGCACGGCGGTGGAACTGGGCGGCCGACCGCCACGGGAGTCCCGGGACGACGACGCGTGACGGCGGCCCGCACCCCGCCCCGGCCGATGCTCCCGGCCCGCCCCGGAACGCGTGGAGGGGCCGGACACCCCGTGCCCGGCCCCTCCGCCCACCTCACGTCACTTCTTGCGACGGCGGCCCTTCTGCTGCTTGCGCCGCTCGGCACGGGTCAGCCCGTCCGCCGAGGAACGCGTGGGCCCGCCCTCGGTCACGAAGTCGCCCTCGTCGACACCGCCCTCGGCGTTCGGCGCCTGGAAGTGCAGCCGGTCGGGCCGCTGCGGAGTGTCGAGGCCCTTGGCCCGGATCTCCGGCCGCGCCCCGGCCTGCGCCGGCACCGCGTCCTGCTTCTCCAGGTTCGCGGCCGGCGCGTCCTCCACCGGGACCTCCTCGACCTGCTGCTCGACCTGGACCTCCAGGTTGAACAAGTAGCCGACGGACTCCTCCTTGATGCCCTCCATCATGGCGGTGAACATGTCGAAGCCCTCGCGCTGGTACTCGACCAGCGGGTCCTTCTGCGCCATGGCGCGCAGGCCGATGCCCTCCTGGAGATAGTCCATCTCGTAGAGGTGCTCACGCCACTTGCGGTCGAGCACGCTCAGCACGACCCGGCGCTCCAGCTCACGCATGATCTCGGAGCCGAGCTGCTCCTCGCGCGCCTCGTACTGCGCGTGGATGTCGTCCTTGACGGCCTCGCCGATGAACTCGGCGGTGAGACCGGCCCGGTCCCCGACCTCGTCCTCGAGCTCCTCCACGGTGACCTTGACCGGGTAGAGCTGCTTGAACGCGCCCCACAGCCGGTCGAGGTCCCACTCCTCGGAGAAGCCCTCGGCGGTCTCGGCGCCGATGTAGGCGTCGATCGTGTCGTCCATGAAGTGCTGCACCTGGTCCTGGAGGTCCTCGCCCTCCAGGACGCGGCGCCGCTCGCCGTAGATGACCTCGCGCTGCCGGTTGAGCACCTCGTCGTACTTCAGGACGTTCTTACGCGTCTCGAAGTTCTGCTGCTCGACCTGCGACTGGGCGGAGGCGATGGCGCGGGTCACCATCTTGTTCTCGATCGGGACGTCGTCCGGCACGTTGGCCATCGCCATGACGCGCTCGACCATCTGCGCCTTGAACAGCCGCATCAGGTCGTCGCCGAGGGAGAGGTAGAAGCGCGACTCGCCGGGGTCGCCCTGACGGCCGGAACGACCGCGCAGCTGGTTGTCGATACGCCGCGACTCGTGCCGCTCCGTACCGAGGACGTAGAGCCCGCCGAGGTCCTTGACCTCTTCGAACTCGGCCTTGACGGCCTGCTCGGCCTTCTCCAGGGCGGCGGGCAGCCGGGCCGCCCACTCCTCGACGTGCTCGACCGGGTCGAGGCCCGCCTGGCGCAGCTCGGCCTCGGCGAGGTCGTCCGGGTTGCCACCGAGCTTGATGTCGGTACCACGACCGGCCATGTTCGTCGCGACCGTGACGGCGCCCTTGCGGCCCGCCTGCGCGACGATCGTGGCCTCACGGTCGTGCTGCTTCGCGTTCAGCACTTCGTGCTGAACGCCGCGCTTGGAGAGCTGCTGCGACAGGTACTCGGACTTCTCGACGGAGGTCGTGCCCACCAGGATCGGCTGGCCCTTGGCGTGCTTCTCCGCGATGTCGTCGACCACCGCGTCGAACTTGGCGACCTCGGTGCGGTAGATCAGGTCCGCCTGGTCCGCACGGACCATCGGCCGGTTCGTCGGGATCGGCACGACGCCCAGCTTGTAGATCTGGTGGAACTCGGCGGCCTCGGTCATGGCCGTACCGGTCATGCCGGAGAGGCCGCTGTCGTACCCCTCGCGCTTGTAGAGGCGGAAGAAGTTCTGGAGGGTGATGGTCGCCAAGGTCTGGTTCTCGTCCTTGATGTCCACCCCTTCCTTCGCCTCGATCGCCTGGTGCATGCCCTCGTTGTAGCGGCGGCCGGCGAGGATACGGCCGGTGTGCTCGTCGACGATCATGACTTCGCCGTCGATGACGACGTAGTCCTTGTCCTTCTTGAAGAGTTCCTTGGCCTTGATGGCGTTGTTCAGGTAACCCACGAGCGGCGTGTTGACCGACTCGTAGAGGTTCTCGATGCCCAGCCAGTCCTCGACCTTGGCGACACCCGGCTCGTGGATGGCCACGGTGCGCTTCTTCTCGTCGACCTCGTAGTCGCCGGTCTCCTCGATGCCCTTCAGCGTGTTGCCCGCCTCGCCCTTCTTGAGGCGGGTGACGAGCTTCGCGAAGTCGCCGTACCACTTGGTGGCCTGGTCGGCGGGGCCGGAGATGATCAGCGGCGTACGGGCCTCGTCGACGAGGATGGAGTCGACCTCGTCGACCACCGCGAAGTTGTGGCCGCGCTGGACGAGCTCGTCCTGGGACCACGCCATGTTGTCGCGGAGGTAGTCGAACCCGAACTCGTTGTTCGTGCCGTACGTGATGTCGCAGTTGTACATCTCACGGCGCTGCGCCGGGTTCATGTTCGCGAGGATGCAGCCGACGGAGAGGCCGAGGAACTTGTGGACGCGGCCCATCATCTCGGAGTCGCGCTCGGCCAGGTAGTCGTTCACCGTGATCAGGTGGACGCCCTTGCCGGACAGCGCGTTCAGATACGTCGGCAGCGTGCCGACCAGGGTCTTGCCCTCACCGGTCTTCATCTCCGCCACGTAACCGAGGTGGAGCGCGGCGCCACCCATCAGCTGCACGTCGTAGTGACGCTGGCCGAGTACGCGCTTCGCGGCCTCACGGACGGTGGCGAACGCCTCGGGCAGCAGGTCGTCCAGGCTCTCGCCGTCCTCGTACCGCTGCTTGTACTCGTCCGTAAGGGCGCGCAGCTCGGCGTCGGAGAGGCTGATGAAGTCCTCTTCGATGGAGTTGACCTGGTCCGCGATGCGGTGCAGCTTGCGCAGGATCTTGCCTTCGCCTGCACGCATGAGCTTCTGGAGGACGGACACGGGGGTTGGTCTCCTTGCCGGTCGGGCCTGGCACGGTCGGTTTTCTCTGAAAACTGCTCGGTATTACTGGGGACTACTGGGAACTACTAAGGACTACTAGAGCAACGGCCATCGTATGCGAGGACCCCACCGTGCCGGGAGGTCTGCCATCACGTCCAACGCACGGGCCACCGGGAAGGTGCCGGTACGCGCCATGAAAAGTCATGGCGCCCCTGCCGCGTGCCGAGCAGAATCGGGCGATGGACCCCGTGACGCTGACCACCGACCGCCTGCAGCTGCGCACGTTCGTCCCCGCCGACATCGACGAGGTCTACGCCGCGGCCCAGGACCCCGACATCCAGCGCTGGACCACGATTCCCTCGCCCTACGCGCGCGTGGACGCCGAATACTTCATCAACCGGGTCGTCGCGGAGGGCTGGCGCAGTGACGCGGAGTACACCTTCGCGATACGCACGGAGGGCTTCGGCCCGGTGATCGGCGCCGTCGGACTGCACCACCCGCGCGGGGGCGGCTGGGAGGTCGGCTTCTGGACGGCCAAGCGGTTCCGCGGCCACGGCTATATGACCGAGGCCGTCCTGGCCGTGGCCCACTGGGCCTTCACCCAGCTGTCCTGTACGCGCCTGGAGTGGCGCGCGGAGGTGGGCAACGTGGGCTCGCTCACGGTGGCGGAGCGCGCCGGCTTCACCCTGGAGGGCACCCTCCGCGCGGCCCTCCCCAACAAGGGAGTCCTCCGCGACTGCTGGCTGGCCTCCCTCCTCCCCTCCGACCTGGGCCTCCCCACCCCCCTCCCCTACCTCCCAACCCCACCCTGACCCTCACCCGCCTACCGACTGCGCCTTGGGCAATCTGCCGCCGGAACGCCTCCCCACCCGTGACGGCAAGCCGCCACCTCGCCTCGGGCAATCCGCCGCCGACCGGGCCTTGGGCACTCCGATGCCGACTGCGCCTTGGGCACTCCGATGCCGCCGTCGCCTTGGGCACTCCGATGCCGCCGTCGCCTTGGGCACTCCGGTACCGCCGTCGCCTTGGGCAATCTGCCGCCTTGGGCGGCAGGGTGGGCAAGGCGGCACCCCGGTGCCGCGCACCCCTCACGACAGGCGCCGCCCCCGGCACAGCAGGGCCCCACGGCTCCCGCAACGGGTTGTCAGACCCGCCCTCTATCGTTCCGGCCATGACGACCTCGCCGCGTCCCACCACCACACTGTCCGCCGACGAAGCCCGCCGCATCGCCCTCCGCGCCCAAGGCTTCCTGGGCGCCCCCGACCGCAAGGCCGGCGTACGAGGCGTACTGCGCCACCTGGGCGCGGTCCAGCTCGACACGATCTCCGTACTCGCCCGCTCGCACGAGCTGATTCCCTACGCCCGCCTCGGCCCCGTCCCCCGCACCAAGGTCGAATCCGCGTACTGGTCCCCGTCGGACACGACCCCCGCCACCCCGCACGCCTTCGAATACTGGTCGCACGCCGCCTGCGTCCTGCCCATCGAGGAGTGGCCGCACTTCGCCTTCCGCCGCCGCGCCTACCGCGCCCGCCCCCACTGGCACCACCACCTCCCCGACGGCGCGTACGAGCAGGTGATCAAGCAGCTCCGCGCCGAAGGCCCGCTCACCGCCACCGAATTGGGCGGCGCGAAGAACAAGGGCGAGTGGTGGGACTGGTCCGAGTCGAAGATCGCCGTCGAGCGCGCGCTGATGTACGGCGAGGTGGTCTGCGTGGAGCGCCGCGGCTGGAAGCGGATCTACGACCTCGCGGAGCGCGCGATCCCCTCACCCCTCCTGCACGACGAGCTCGACGACACCGAGTGCGTCCGCCGCCTGGTCCGCCAGGCCGGCGAGGCCCTGGGCGTCGGCACGCGCGCGGACATCGCGGACTACCACCGCCTGAAGAGCGAGCAGTTCGAGGCGGTCATCGAGGACACCGGCCTGATCCCGGTCACGGTCGAGGGCTGGGGCGGCAAACCGGCCTGGGCGGACCCGGCGGCCCTGGAGTCGACGCCGCGCGGCCGCCACCGCACCACGCTCCTGTCCCCCTTCGACTCCCTGATCTGGGAGCGCGCCCGTACGGAGCGGATCTTCGGCTTCACGCACCGCCTGGAGGCGTACGTCCCGAAGCCGAAGCGGATCCACGGCTACTTCGCGATGCCGGTCCTGTCCGGCGGCCGCCTGGTGGGCCGCGTCGACCCGGCGCGCGCGGGCAGCACGCTGGTCGCCAAGCAGGTCTCCCTGGACGGCCCGAAGGCCGTACCGGCGGTGGCGGCGGCGCTCGTCGAAGCGGCGAGCTGGGTCGGCTGCGACAGCGTGAGAGTGGAGCACATGGACTCGGCGCCCCTGAAGAAGTCCCTGATCGAAGCCCTGCCCTAGCTCGAGCCCGATCCCCAGCCCGAGCCCGAGTCCGAGTCCTAGTCCTAGTCCTAGTCCTAGCGGATCTCCAGGATCTTCTCCCGCATCGCGTACACCACGGCCTCCATCCTGGAGTGCAGCTGCAGCTTCTCCAGGATGTTGCGCACGTGGTTCTTCACGGTGTTCTCGGAGATGAACAGCTCCTTGGCGATGTCCCGGTTGTTCATGCCCGTCGCCACCAGCTTGAGCACCTCGAGCTCCCGGTCGGTCAGCCGGGGCGCGGGCACGAGCCGGCGCTCGTCGGTGCGCTGGATCATCGACTTGAACTCGGTGAGCAGCTTCGACGCCATGGACGGGCTGATCTGCGACTGCCCGTCGGCCACGGCGCGGATGGCCGTGGCCACCTCGTCGGTCGAGATCTCCTTCAGGAGGTATCCCGTCGCGCCCGCCTTGATCGCGTCGTAGAGATCGGCTTCCTCGTCGCTGATCGTCAACATGATGATCTTCGCGCTGGGTGCCACCTCCTTGATGGAGGTGCACGCCTCGATGCCGCCCCTCTTGGGCATCCGGACGTCCATGAGGACGATGTCCGGCAGCAGATCGGCCGCCTTGTCCACGGCCTCCGCCCCGTCGCCCGCCTCACCGACGACCTGGATGTCCTCCTCGGCCTTGAGGACGATCTCAAGCCCGCGCCGGAACAGGGCATGGTCGTCCACCACGAGCACCCGAATGGGCTCCTGGCGAGGGGTCCCGGCATCCGGCCCCATGTCGGCGCCGTCCTCACCGGCACCGGCGTCCTCGCCCCGCATCAGTCCGAAGCTGTCCGCCATCGTTCCTCCCCCTGAAGGCCGCGGCCCGTGTTCCTGTGCCGCGCCAACCCGAGGCACCAGCACGCCGGTTGACCCGGCACGGCCATGATTTCATGCCCGGCCGTCGGCGCGACGGCCGCGCGGTGCACAAGGGGGTCGCACAAGGGTGCCCCCGGGGGCGCACATGCACCCCAGGGGCACCCGATGAGTGGGTGTCAGTTGTGGTCAGCCGCCGATGGCGTCGCCCGCGTCGGCTCCCCTGGCCTGGGCCTGGGAGATCATCGGGTCGGTGCTCAGGTGGATGACGCCGTAGTCGTACGCGTGCCGCCGGTAGACGACGCTGGGTTCCTTGGTCTCGGAGTCGACGAACAGATAGAAGTCGTGCCCGACCAGCTCCATCTCGTAGAGCGCCTGGTCGAGCGTCATGGGTGCCGCCACGTGGGTCTTCTCACGGACGACGAGCGGGCCCTCGCCCTTGACCTCGAGCGAGCCCATCCTGGTGGTCGGTACGCCGTCGCTCTCGGCCTCTTCGGTCTTGGCGATCGTGCCGTCCCCGTTGAGCATGGCGGCGTCCGGGACGTGCTCGGCGACCTCGGCTGCCGAGATCCGCTTGCCGCGGCGCGACGACCGCTTGTCGTGCTGCTTGCGCAGGCGTGCGTCCAGCTTGTCCGTGGCCAGGTCCAGCGCCGCGTACGGGTCGTTTGCCGCGGCTTCCGCCCTGATCACCGGACCACGCGTGCGCAGCGTGATCTCCACGCGGTCGCAACGGTCCGCCTGCCGGGGGTTCGGCTCCTTGGACACCTCGACGTCGAGGCTGATCACCTTGCCGTCGAGCTTCTGGATCTTGTCCAGCTTCAGCTTCTCGGCCACGTGCTTACGGAACCGCTCAGGTACCTCGGTCTTGCGGCCCTTGACGACGATGTCCACGCAGAACTCCGTTCCCGGATAGCTCCGCTCCTTGGGCGGAGCATCTCCCTCTTGCACCAGACTCCGGCCATTTCCGGAGTCTCGGACTCGGTGACTTCCACCTCCTCCTCCCCCGTGAACAAGATCTACACCCCACCACGTCGGGTGATTGCGAAATCTCCTGTGCAATGTCCCGGCGACGCAATCCAATGGCGAGGAGCGGCGCCCGCCTTTCCTGCCGACTTCCTCACAACCGAACATATCTCGCTCGGACGGATGTCGGCACCCTCTACTGGCGCGTACCTCCAACCGAGCGAATGAACCCTGTCTCTACCTGCAACGATGCAGATTCTCGGTTAGTTCCGGTTTATTTCGAAGGAATCCGGTGACGCGGCTACGACGGCCGCCCGGAACGTGATCCCGTCGATCTCGCCCGCCTTTCCCCGGCCCGCCGCAGTGCGGGTCCGCTCCTGCCTGCGTTCCTTCCCGATCTTCCCGGAACCCGTCGCGACCGCTATTGCGCGCGCCGCCTCCGCCAAAGAAGCGCCCGTCGTGATCAGGTCGTCCACCAGCACAATCCGGCCACTTTCAGCGAGCAGCCCACCGGCACCGCCCACCGTCTCCAGCGCCCCCGCCACATTCACCAGCCGCTGCCCGGCGTCCAGGCCCGCCTGATCGGCCACCACGCGGCGCTGCCGCAACACGGCGAGGACCCGCGCCGGGACGCCCGTACGGCGCAGCTCGGCCGCCGCCGCGTACGCGATCCGCCGCGTCGGGTCGTGTCCGCGCGCCCGTACGGACCGCGGCGCCGACGGCACGGGGACGAGCGTCACGGGCCCCACCGGCGCGCCGTCCACGAGCCCGGCGCGCACCGCCCCGGCGAGCGCCGCGCCCAGCGGCCGGGCGAGGCCGAGCGCGCCCCGCTCCTTGTGGGCGAGGAGCACCGCCCGCACCGCGTTCCGGTACGGGACGGCGCCGTGCACGACCGGCAGTCCCGGCGGCGTGGGCCGCGGCCGCACCCGGACCGGCACGGCGCCGCGCAACGCCGCCGCGCACCGCGCGCACAGCGTCGTACGAGACCTGCCGCAGCCGGCGCACTCGGCCGGCAGCACCAGATCGGAGAGGTCCTGCCACCACCCCCGCATACCCACCACTGTGGCCGATCCGCGGGCCGGCCGACCACCCCTGTGGACAACGGTCTGTGGACAACTCGGCCGTTGTGACCAGGGGTTGAGCACGTGTGGGTGACACCCCGTCCATGAGTTCGGGCGGGCAGCTCCAGGCCGCCCGCCCAGACTCGAAAGCGAACCGGACGACGAACCGGAACCAACTACCCCGGATAGACCGGAGCCGTCCCGTCCTTCAGCACCGACTGCCACGCCGCCCCGGAGGGCAACCGGACGACCCCGTCGTCGGAGTGCGCGAGCAGCGGCAGCTCGTCGTTGTCCGAAGCCGAGATCTCCGTGACCCGGGTCAGGCCCGGCAGCGCCTGCCCGGTCGGCGTCGAGCCGTCACTCAGCACGTACTGCATCTGCTGCAGCCCACCGGGCTCCCGGCCGACGACGACGAGCCGGCCGTCGCCCGCCCACGACACGGCCGTGACATCCTCCATCTGCGGTGCGGCCCGGCGCAGTTCGGTCACCGAGACCTCCGTGTCATCGTTCGCGTCAGGGCGCCGCTCGACGCGCCCGACCCACAGCGAGGTGGTGTCCTTCCGCGTCACGAGGAGCCCGATGCGCACCCCGTCGGCGGACATCTTCACCGTCTCGATGGTGGCGTCGTCGTCGAGCCCCTCGACCCGCACCTTCTGTTCCTTCTCGGCCTGTCCCTGACCGAACATCAGCAGCTGCCGGTGCTTCGGGTCACGGTCGGCCACCCACAGGTCCCCGTTCCCGTCCCAACTGGGCGTCGTGAAGCCGTTCTTCTCCACCTTGGCGCTGCTGCGCGCGACCGGATCGCCCAGCGAGGCGCCCGAGATCAGCGACGCCACGTACAGGGAGCGCCCGTCGTTCGAGACCCCTGCCGCGCGCTCCTGGTCGCGCGAGACGGCCACGGAGCGCAGCACCTGCTCGCCCTCGCCCAGCGGCCCCGGCACCTGCTCGGGGGTCTTGTCGGACCTGCTCTTGCCCGGCATCCGCACCAGGCGGCCCTTGCCGTCGAGGAAGTACTGGTCGGGGATACGCCCGGTGGACCGCGGCGCCGCGAGGGCGTCCGCCCCGTCCTCGGTCATCCCGCACATGAACCGGCCGTCGGAACGCTTCAGTTCCACCTCGTTCACGCTCGACGACGACAGGTCCCGCAGCGAGAACAGCAGTTGGGCCGCCATCTCCTTGCACTTGGCCTGTCCGGCCCTGCTGCCCGCCTGGTTCAGCGGCACCGTCAGCTTGTTCGCATCGTCCGGCGCCAGCGAGTCGACGCCCTTCTTCAGCGCCGCGTGCGAGGGGAACGCCGTCCGCACCACCGGATTCAGCCAGCGCGTCGGCCCCTGCAGCAGCTCCTTGACGGTCTCCGTCAGCGGGTCGGTCCACTGCCGCACGAAGACGGGGTCCGCGACGAGGCGCCGCTGCCCGGCCTCGCCGTCGGAGGTCGAATCCACCGCGTAGTAGTACTTGTTGACGGAGCTGTAGATCCGCTGGAAGTCGGACTCGCCGAGCACGACCCCCTCCGGAAGGGCATCGATCCGCCACTGCTTGCCCTTGGAGGTGTTCACCTGCGTCAGGTGCAGATCCCCCTTGTACGGCCTGCCCTCGGGCTGGTACGCCTGCTGCTGGTCGACTGTGGCGACCTGATGTCCGGTCAGCTCGTAGGAATGCCCGTCGTCCCCCGCGTTCGGCCGGCCCGTCGGGCGCGTGCTGGGGCCCTCGTCGAGCACCACGGTCTGCCGCTCGGGATCCCAGGCCTTCGCGGCGCTCGACGTCAGGTACTTGCGCGCCATCGTGTACGAGGGATCGTCGCTGGTCAGTGCCTCGAGGAAGCCCTCGACGATGGAGGAGGGACCGACGTCGTCCTTCGGAGGCAGCGCGAAGACACGCACCTGCGAGTCCGGTCGCTGCGAGGCCTCGACGGATTCGAGCCCTCCGTTGTCCGGCATCGACGCGCATCCGGCGAGCACGAGCGCACCGCACCCGGCCAGGATCCCGGCCCGCATCCCGCGCCGCTGACGCGGCACCCGCTGCTCATCCACGACCGCCGTCGCTCCCCTCACCACGCGATGTCGCCGCCGTGCGCTCCGTACGAGCCCGCTCGGCCGCCCCGGACTCGGCCGACGCCTCGCCCGCCTCGTCCGCCGCGCCCGTCACATCTGCCGCGCCTGCCGCGTCCGGCTCGCTGCGCTCGTCCAGGGCGCCGTGCTCGTCCGGGACGCCGTGCTCCGCACGGTCCTCGGCCTGCTGCGGCACATTGTTCGCCCCGCCACGCGCCACTACGCGCGCGCCGCTGCCCGGCAGCGCCGTGGGGTCGGCGGACGCCGCCTGCACCTGGCGCGGGGCGATCGGGGCCTTGGCCGGCACGGGCGGCGACTGGGCCGGCACCGTGGCGAGCTTCTGGCCCTCGCCGCTCGGAAGCCCGGCGTCACCGATCCCCCGATTGCGTCGCGAGTCGTCCGGCTCCAGCGGTATCGGCGAACCGCGCAGCGCCTCGTCCACCGTCCTCGGCAGCGTCAGCCGGAACTGCGAGCCACCACCCGGCTCGCCCCACGCCTGCAGCCACCCGCCGTGCAGCCGCGCGTCCTCCAGGGCGATCGACAGGCCGAGCCCGGTTCCGCCGGTGGTACGCGCGCGTGCCGGGTCGGCCCGCCAGAACCGGCTGAACACGCGGGTCGCCTCGCCGGGCTTGAGCCCCACTCCGTAGTCGCGCACCGCGACGGCGACCGCGCCGCCCGCGGCCGCGAGCCGCACCACGACGTCCCGGCCTTCGCCGTGCTCCACGGCGTTCACCACAAGGTTGCGCAGCACGCGCTCCACACGCCGGGCGTCCGCCTCGGCGACCACCGGCTGCTCGTCGCCGACGATCAGGATGTGCGTGCCCTTGCGCTCGGCGAGCGGCTCGGCGCCGCCCACCACACGTCGTACGACCTCCCTGAGGTCTATCGGCTCGGCCTCCAGCGCGGCGGCCCCGGCATCGAACCGGCTGATCTCCAGCAGGTCGGCCAGCAGCGACTCGAACCGGTCCAGCTGGTCGGCCAGCAGCTCCGCGGACCGCGCGGTCACCGGGTCGAAGTCGACCCGCGCCTCATGGATGACATCGGCGGCCATCCGCACCGTCGTCAGCGGCGTACGCAGCTCATGGCTCACGTCCGAGACGAAGCGCCGCTGCATCCGCGACAGGTCCTCGAGCTGCTGAATCTTCAGATAGAGGTTCTGCGCCATCTTGTTGAAGGCCTCGCCGAGGCGCGCGATGTCGTCCTCGCCGGTGACCTTCATACGTTCCTGGAGGCGCCCCGCGGAGAGCCGCTCGGCGACCCCGGCCGCCATCCGCACGGGCGTGACGACCTGCCGTACGACGAGCCAGGCGATGGCCCCGAGCAGCACCACGACGAACAGGCCCGCCGTGGCGAGCGTGCCCTTGACCAGGCCGAGGGACTTCTCTTCCTGCGTCAGCGGGAAGAGGTAATACAGCTGGTAGGCGTGCCCCTGCGGATCGTTGAGCCGCTTGCCGACGACGAGGCCCGGCTGGGCATCCTTGCCGCCGTCGTAGACGATCTTCGTGTACTGCTGCGAGGCACCGGCGATCCGGTCGACCTGCACCCGCAGATCGTCGGGCACGCTGCGGTTCGGATCCACCAGGCCCGAGCCGCGCGGCGCCCGCCCGTTGCCGCTGTCGGCATCGTTCGAGCTGAGGGTCACGACGTCGAACGCGCCCTTGCCGCCACTGGCGAGCTGCGTGACGAGCTCGCTCATCCAGTTGTTCGGGTTCAGCGTGGTGCGGCTGTCGCCGGACGCGCCGTCCCGCACCCCGGCCGCAGCGGAGTCCGCCTTGTCCTTGGCCGCGCGGAATCCGCCCTCGGCCTGACTCTGCGAGGCCTTCACCTTGGCATCGAGCAGCCCGTTGCGCACCGAACCGATGACGACGATGCCGAGCAGCAGCACGACACCGAGCGACATCAGCAGCGTCGTGACGACGACCTTCAGCTGGATGTTCCGCCGCCACAGCCGCATCGCGGGCAGCAGCGGGCGCCGCACCCAGCGCGCGAACAGGCGCAGCACGGGGCTGCCCTTCATCCCGCCCTGGAGCAGCAGACCTCCGTCGAGGGCCCGGCGCAGCCGTGAACCACGAGCGGCGGTCGGCCCCGCCGCGGGTCCCACAGGCCGCTCCGGGCGGGACCCCTGGGCCCCGGGCGCCGAAGCGGCACTGTTTCGGGACACGTCAGCTCGGTCCTGCCTTGTAACCGACGCCTCGGACGGTCACCACGATCTCCGGCCGCTCCGGGTCCTTCTCGACCTTGGAACGCAGCCGCTGCACATGCACATTGACCAGGCGCGTGTCCGCCGCGTGCCGGTAGCCCCAGACCTGCTCGAGGAGCACCTCACGCGTGAACACCTGCCACGGCTTGCGCGCGAGCGCGACCAGCAGGTCGAACTCCAGCGGCGTCAGCGCGATCGGCTGGCCGTCCCGCTTCACCGAATGCCCGGCCACATCGATGACCAGGTCACCGATGGCGAGCTGCTCCGGCGCCGGCTCCTCCGACCTCCGCAGCCGCGCCCGGATCCGGGCGACCAGCTCCTTCGGCTTGAACGGCTTCACGATGTAGTCGTCGGCCCCCGATTCGAGGCCCACCACCACATCGACGGTGTCGCTCTTCGCCGTGAGCATCACGATCGGCACCCCGGACTCCGCCCTGATCAGGCGGCACACCTCGATACCGTCCCGGCCCGGCAGCATCAGATCGAGCAGCACCAGATCGGGCTTGGTCTCACGGAAAGCGGCCAGCGCCTTGTCGCCGTCAGCTACGAACGACGGCTCAAAACCTTCACCACGCAGCACAATGCCGAGCATCTCGGCCAGTGCGGTGTCGTCGTCGACGACAAGGACTCGTCCCTTCATGGACCACATCATCCCATTAGCTCATCGATACCTGGAGTGAGCTGTCACACAGCTCACCCAAGCCCTCACGTGTCACAGGCGACACAATGCCCCTCTCCGTGACGATCGCCGTCACCAAATCCGGCGGCGTCACGTCGAACGCGGGGTTGTACGCCTGCGTCCCCAGCGGTGCCACCGGAATCCCGCCACCTGCCTCCACTCCGGCCAGCGGCACCCGCGGCGCCGTGACCTCCGTCACCTCATGCCCGGCCCGCTGCTCCACCTCGATGGAAGCCCCGTCCGCGGTCTCCGGGTCGATCGTCGTCACCGGCGCGACCACGATGAACGGCACATGGTGATAACGCGCCAGCACCGCGAGCGGATAGCTCCCCACCTTGTTCGCCACCGAACCGTCCGCCGCGATCCGGTCGGCGCCGATGAGCACGGCGTCCACCTCACCCGCGGCGAACAGCGACCCCGCCGCGTTGTCCGTGAGCAGCGTGTACGTCATCCCGGCGCGCGCCGCCTCGTAGGCGGTCAGCCGGGCGCCCTGCAGCAGCGGACGCGTCTCGTCCACCCACAGCCGGCGCAGCCGCCCCGCCCGGTGCGCGGCGAGCGCGACCGCGAAGGCCGTGCCCTCACCGCCGGAGACCAGCGCCCCGGTGTTGCAGTGCGTCAGGATGCGGTGATTGCCACCGGGCACCAGCTCGTCCAGGAGCCGCAGCCCCCGCTCGGCCATCATGGCGCTGGCCCGGGCGTCCTCCGCGTGAAGCGCCCGCGCGGCGTCGAGCGCCGCGGCGGCAGCCCGCTCCCGCGCCTCGTCCCCGGTCCCGCCCGCGAGCGCGGACCGGTACGCCTCCTGCGCCCTGCGCACCCCGTACGCCAGATTGACCGCGGTGGGCCGCGCGTCCGCCAGCGCGTTCGCCGCCTCCTCGACGTCGAAGCCGCGGGCGGCCGCGAGCGCCAGCCCGTACGCCCCCGCGATCCCGAGCAGCGGCGCCCCTCGCACGGACAGCGAACGGATCGCCTGCACCAGGGCCTGCGGGTCCGTGCACACGAGCTCGACCTCTTCCGCGGGCAGCCGCGTCTGGTCGAGCAGCACCAGAACGGGCCCCTCCGCCGGCTCCTCCCAACGGATCGCCGGGATGTCGACGACCTCGGACTGTTTGTCGTCGATGGGCCGTATGTCCTCGCCGGATTGCGCGTACTGATCAGCCATCCGCCCAGTCTGCCCCGGACCGCCCCGACAATTGAAGGCGTACAGCCCTTACGGGGCCCGGTCATCAGGTGCCCACCCCATGGCACGATGGCAGCCAACCTGCTGCCGCGACCGCGGACGGGCACTTTGAAGGAGCGACGATGAACGACACTCCGGGCTGGGCATCGCCCGGATCTGCCCCCTCCGACGGCCCGGACGGCAACCGCGAGGACAACCCCGGCCAGAGCGGCGACGCACAGGGCGCCGGCCCTCAGGACACACCGCCGCAGGACGCCGCCGGCCAGGGCCCGAAGTGGTCCAAGGAGCAGCCGCCCCCCGCCCAGTGGTCCGCCCCCTCCGGCTCCGCCCAGACCCCTCCTCCGCCCCCGCCGGCTCCCGGCCAGGGCCAGGGCCAGGGCTGGGGCGGCCAGAACTGGGGCGGTCAAGGCTGGGGCGGCCAGGGTGGCGGCGGCTACGGCCAGGGACCGGGCGGCCCCGCAGGCGGCTACCCCGGCTGGGGCGGCGGCTGGCAGGGCAAGCCCCCGGCGGCCAAGCCCGGCGTCATCCCGCTGCGCCCGCTCGGCGTCGGCGAGATCCTCGACGGCGCGGTGTCGACCATGCGCACCTACTGGCGCACCGTCCTCGGCATCTCGCTGACGGTCGCCGTGATCACCCAGCTCCTGTCGGTCCTCCTGCAGGGCTTCGTCCTCAATGACGCGGCGACCAGCGCGGCCCTCGACAACCCGGACGCCACCCCGCGCGAGATCCTCGACGCCCTGGGCGGGCTCTTCATCGGCTCCGCGGTCGTCGGCATCGTCACGCTGCTCGGCACGATCGTCGCGACGGCCCTCCTGACGACCGTCACCAGCCGCGCCGTGCTCGGCCAGCCCGTGACCATAGGAGAGGCCTGGCGCGATGCCCGGCCCCAGATCCTGAGGCTGCTCGGCCTGACGCTGCTGCTCCCGCTGATCGCCGCCGCGATCATGCTCGTGAGCGTCGCGCCCGGTGTCCTCGTCGGCGTACTCGGCTCCACCGGAGGCGGCGTCGCGCTCGGGGTCGTCGGCGGTCTCGCCGGCTTCGCCGTGACGATCTGGCTGATGATCCGCCTGTCGCTGGCCTCGCCCGCGCTGATGCTGGAGAAGCAGACCGTCGGCAAGGCCATGGGCCGCTCCGTCAAGCTCGTCCGCGGCTCCTGGTGGCGGGTGTTCGGCATCACGATCCTGGCGTCCCTGATCGCCGGGATCGTCTCGCAGATCATCCTCGTCCCGTTCACCGTCATCGCCGGAGCCGTCAGCGGAGACGGCTTCGCCGGTCTCCTGGACAGCGGCGGCAACCTCGGCTGGGCCTTCCTCATCGTCACCGGCATCGGCTCGGTCGTCGGCTCCACCATCACCTTCCCGATCACGGCCGGCGTCACCGTGCTCCTCTACATCGACCGCCGCATCCGCCGCGAGGCCCTCGACCTCGAGCTCGCCCGCGCCGCGGGCCTGCACGACTACGGGTCCGCCTCCGGCGCCACACCGGGGAGCTGATGGGGTGAGCGCACCCGGGGGAGTGCTCCACACGACGATCCGGTCGGTACTCGCCGGCGGCGACGAGCCGCCGGTGACGATCCCGCGCGACCCCGCGCGGGAGGCGGCGAAGCACGAGCTGTCCAAGCCCGCGTACCACCAGGACGACCCGAACTGGTTCATGCGCGCCCTGAACAAGTTCTGGGACTGGATCGACGAGCTCTTCTCCGCGGCGGCCGACGCCACCCCAGGCGGCACCGTCGGCCTGCTCGTGATCCTGCTGGGCGTCGTCGCCTTGGTGGCCGCCCTGTGGTGGCGCCTCGGCACGCCGCGCCGCTCCCCCACCTCCGCCGCCCCGCTCTTCGACGACCGTCCGCGCAGCGCAGCCGAGCACCGCGCGGCCGCCGAGGCGCACGCCGCCCAGGACCACTGGAACCAGGCCGTCCAGGAACGGATGCGCGCCCTGGTCCGCTCCCTGGAGGAACGCGCCCTCCTCGACCCGCGCCCCGGCCGCACCGCCGACGAGGCCGCAGCCGAAGCCGCCCGCCCGCTGCCCGCACTCGCGGACCGCCTGCGCGCGGCCGCCCGCGACTTCGACGACATCGCGTACGGCGGCCGCACCGCGACCCCGGAAACGTACGAGCGGCTGTCCGCCCTGGACACCGAAGCGGAACGCACCGCCCCCGCCCTCACCTCCGCCGCGGGAGCGCCCCGGTGACCGACCCGACCGACCCCCGCACCCCGAACCCGCCCCGCGAACAAGGCGACCTCACGCCCGACGGGCGGGCCACCGCCGCCCACCCGGGCCACCACCCGACACGCCAAGCGGAATCCGGTCCAGGCACGCACCAGGAGGCCACCGCCACGGCGACGCTCACCGCGCCCCCACCGCCACCGGCTCCCGACGGCGCCACCTCCATCACGCCCACGGCCCGACAGATCTGGACCCGTACCCGCGGCATCGCCCTTGCCCTGGTCCTCCTCCTGGTCGCGGCCGTGGTCATCGCGGTGATCCGCTCCGGCGAGCAGCACGGCGCCCTCGATCCGCGCTCCGCCGACCAGCGCGGCAGCCGCGCCGTCGCCGAACTCCTGGCCGCACGCGGCGTCGACACGCGCGTGGTCACCACGACCGCCGAGGCCCGCGCCGCGGCAGGCCGCGACACCACCCTCCTGGTCGCCGCCCCCGACCAGCTCACGGACCACCAGCAGTCCCAGCTCCAGGCCGCCACCACCGACTCCGGCGGCCGCACCGTCCTCGTCGCCCCCGGTGCCACCGCCGTCGACCGGCTGGCACCCGGCGTCTCCGTGGCCCCCGAGCCCGCCGCAGGCAAGTCCCTCGCGCCCGACTGCGCGCTGCCCGCGGCCCGCCGCGCCGGCCCCGCGGACACCGGCGGCCACCGCTACAGCTCGACCGTCACCGGCGCCGACTCCTGCTACCCGAGCGACGACTCCCCCACGCTGCTGCGCCTTCCGGCCCCCACCGGCGGCGGCGACACGGTCGTCCTCGGCGCCCCCGACATCCTTCTCAACGACAGCCTCGACAAGCAGGGCAACGCCTCGCTCGCCCTCCAACTCCTCGGTTCCCGCCCTCATGTCGTCTGGTACCTCCCCTCCCTCTCCGACGAGGCCGCGGCCGGCGACGCACAGAACAAGCGCAGCTTCGTCGACCTGATCCCCAGCGGCTGGCTCTGGGGCGCCCTTCAGCTCTTCATCGCGGCAGCACTGGCCGCGCTGTGGCGCGCACGCCGACTCGGCCCCCTGGTCCAGGAGCGCCTGCCCGTCGCGATCCGCGCCTCCGAAACCGTCGAAGGCCGCGCCCGCCTCTACCGCAAGGCGAACGCCCGCGACCGCGCCGCCACAGCCCTGCGTATCTCCACCCGCACCCGCCTGGCCCCCCTCATCGGCGTCCCCGTGTCCCAGGCACACTCGCCCGAGACCTTCCTCCCAGCCCTGGCACGCCAACTCCCCACGCCAGACCGGGCCCCGCACACCCTCCTCTTCGGCCCGCCACCCGCGACCGACGCAAGCCTCATCGCACTCGCCGACCACCTCGACGCCCTCGAAAGAGAGGTACGGAACTCATGATGGACCCGACCACTGACAACGCCGGGCCCACGACCGATCCCCGCAACTCAAGGGCGTCTTTGGAGGCCCTGCGCACGGAGATCGCCAAGGCCGTGGTCGGCCAGGACCCCACCGTCACGGGCCTGGTCGTGGCCCTCCTCTGCCGCGGCCACGTCCTCCTCGAAGGAGTGCCCGGCGTCGCCAAGACCCTCCTCGTGCGGGCCCTCGCCTCGTCCCTCGAACTCGACACGAAGCGCGTGCAGTTCACCCCCGACCTGATGCCCAGCGACGTGACGGGCTCGCTGGTCTACGACACCAACACCGCACGCTTCTCCTTCCAACCGGGCCCGGTCTTCACCAACCTCGTGCTCGCGGACGAGATCAACCGCACGCCGCCCAAGACCCAGTCCTCCCTCCTCGAAGCGATGGAGGAGCGCCAGGTGACGGTCGACGGCACGCCGCGCCCGCTCCCGGAACCGTTCATGGTGGTCGCGACCCAGAACCCGGTCGAGTACGAGGGCACGTACCCCCTCCCCGAGGCCCAACTGGACCGCTTCCTGATCAAGTTGAACGTCCCGCTGCCCACCCGCCAGGACGAGATCGACGTCCTGACCCGGCACGCCTCCGGCTTCAACCCCCGCGACCTGCAAGCGGCGGGCATCCGCCCCGTGGCCACGGCGGCCGACCTCGAAACGGCCCGCGCGGCGGTCGCCAAGACCACGGTCTCCCCCGAGATCACCGCCTACGTGGTCGACATCTGCCGGGCGACCCGCGAATCCCCGTCACTCACCCTCGGCGTCTCCCCGCGAGGAGCCACGGCCCTCCTCTCCACGGCCCGCGCCTGGGCCTGGCTGACCGGCCGCGACTACGTCACCCCCGACGACGTCAAAGCCCTCGCACTGCCCACCCTCCGCCACCGCATCCAACTGCGCCCGGAGGCCGAGATGGAAGGCGTCACCCCGGATTCCGTCATCAACGCGATCCTGACCCACGTCCCCGTCCCCCGCTGACCGGCACACAACGGAGGACGACACGACAATGGCTCTGACCGGACGCACGGCCCTGCTCGCCGCCCTGGGCTCCCTCCCCGTCGGCATCTGGGAGCCCAGCTGGACGGGCATCCTGGCCGTCAACACCCCCTTGGCCCTGGCCTGCGCCTGCGACTTCGCCCTGGCCGCCCCCGTACGCCGCCTGCGCCTCACACGCACGGGCGACACCTCCGTACGCCTCGGCGACCCGGCCGACGTCACCCTCACGGTCACCAACCCCTCGCGCCGCCTCCTGCGCGCAAAACTCCGCGACGCCTGGCCCCCGAGCAGCTGGCGTTCCGGCACGGAACACGAGTCGTCCCGCCACCGCGTGAACGTCCCCGCAGGCGAACGCCGCCGTGTGACAACGCGCCTCCAGCCCACCCGCAGAGGCGACCGCACGGCCGACCGCGTCACCATCCGCTCCTACGGCCCCCTCGGCCTCTTCACCCGCCAGGGCACCCACCGGGCCCCCTGGACGGTCCGCGTCCTGCCGCCCTTCCACAGCCGCAAGCACCTCCCCTCCAAGCTGGCCCGCCTCCGCGAACTCGACGGCCGCACCAGCGTGTTGACCAGGGGTGAAGGCACAGAATTCGACAGCCTCCGCGAGTACGTTCCCGGAGACGACACCCGCTCCATCGACTGGCGTGCGACAGCCCGCCACTCCTCGGTGGCCGTGCGCACCTGGCGCCCGGAACGCGACCGCCACATCCTCCTGGTCCTCGACACCGGCCGCACCTCCGCAGGCCGCGTCGGCGACGCCCCGCGCCTCGACGCCTCCATGGACGCCGCACTCCTCCTGGGAGCCCTGGCGTCCCGCGCCGGCGACCGCGTGGACCTGCTGGCCTACGACCGCCGAACCCGCGCCCTGGTCCAGGGCCGAACCGCAGGCGAAGTCCTCCCGGCCCTGGTCAACGCCATGGCACCCCTGGAACCAGAACTGATCGAAACAGACGCCCGAGGCCTCACGGCAGCAGCACTGCACACGGCCCACCGCCGCTCCCTCATCGTCCTTCTTACGTCCCTGGACGCAGCCCCCATCGAAGAGGGCCTCCTCCCCGTGCTCTCGCGCCTCACGAAACGCCACACGGTGGTCGTGGCCGCGGTGGCCGACCCGAAAATCGAATCGATGGCATCGGCTCGTGGCACGACAGAGGCGATCTACGACGCCGCGTCAGCGGCCCAGGCCAAGGCCGAACGCCAACGCACAGCGGAACAACTCACCCGCCACGGCGTCACCGTCGTGGACGCCACCCCGGACACACTGGCCCCGGCCCTTGCGGATGCCTACCTGGCCCTGAAATCCGCAGGCCGCCTCTGAGTGCTGGGGCAGGGGCAGGGGCAATGGCAGGTTGGTGTG